>NZ_JAGPYN010000101.1 GCF_018069805.1 Pseudoalteromonas ostreae | reverse complement strand
CACATTGGCCAGCAAATGCAAGGTCGCGTACAAGCCACTACTCAGTTTGCAGGGCAAGCGGTGAATGATGATCCAAAATTAGAACATGAAGCCGATGTGATAGGGGCAAGAGCAGAGAGTATGTGACTAAGTTAGAGCGTCATGTCGAATTGACAAGCTTTGTTTTAAGTTAAGTATTATGAAGCAAGTGACTTGACCCCTTATCTCTTT
>NZ_JAGPYN010000100.1 GCF_018069805.1 Pseudoalteromonas ostreae | reverse complement strand
ACATTCGATGAGCTAGGGCGTAAAAAAGCAAAACTAGAACGCGCGAGTAAACGTATTATCGAACGTCACCAATCACAAGATAGCCTGAGCGAAGAGTTGATAACACAGGATTTAAAGCAAAAAGAAAAGCTGGATAAAAGTGCAGATAAAATCACGGAGTTCTTAGCGACCCACGAGGAAAAAACGGGCAGCAAAGGCAAGCCCATTAAAAGTAATATTACCGACCCTGA
>NZ_JAGPYN010000099.1 GCF_018069805.1 Pseudoalteromonas ostreae | reverse complement strand
CAACATGGCTTCCAAGCAGTTTCAAAATATACTACATCACATTACCAACTTAAATTACGCTCAACTTAAAAAGCTTCGCCACGAAGTTGAATCAAATATTGCCACTAACCAAGTAGGTCAAGCTATTGCCGACCATGAGGAATCAATATCTCATTGCCCCCATTGTGATTCACATAATCTAAATCGTTGGGGAATGACAAAGCAAGGAATTCAGCGCTTTAAGTGTAAATCA
>NZ_JAGPYN010000098.1 GCF_018069805.1 Pseudoalteromonas ostreae | reverse complement strand
AAAGGATATTTAAGTAAGGCTTTAGAAGCGGATTTGCTCGATAAAGGGGTAAAGCTGATCACGACGGTTCGCAAAAATATGAAGGCAAAAGCGATGTCATTATGGGATAGAGCGATGCTTTCAAAGCGTTTTATAATCGAAACAATTAATGACCAACTCAAGAATATATCCTTCATTGAACATTCGAGACATCGGAGTATGAACGGCTTTATGTTGAATTTAGTGGCTGGATTGGTGGC
>NZ_JAGPYN010000097.1 GCF_018069805.1 Pseudoalteromonas ostreae | reverse complement strand
ATAAAGTTTAACGCTTTAATCGCAACGTTCTTTAACAATATAAAGCAATCATCTGTGTGGGCACTCGTACAGATTGAGTTCTAACAGCAGATTCTAGTTCGCTAGATGACGCAAAAAATTTAGAGTCTCAATGTGATTTCTCGAAAGAGAAGCTGAGTGACCAACAGCAATAACTTACTTAGGTTTTACTTAAGAAAAGAATTGCAGCACAGTCAATTCAATATCGAAAGATATTAAATAAATTCAGAATTCATTGAGCGTGTCGG
>NZ_JAGPYN010000096.1 GCF_018069805.1 Pseudoalteromonas ostreae | reverse complement strand
CCCGCTCCATTCTTTACTTGAGTTGGACTTTAATTTGCACCCATCAATGGCAAACATGTTGCGGCCTATCAAACCTTCTTCATCGCATATCATCAATACTTGCGTAAATAGTGGTTCAATCTGTTCATGCATTTTGGCCACGAAACCTGCTATTGATGTGTAATGCGGCTGGATGTCCCCCGACACACTCATGAACAAAATATTAGTCTCACACGCCTTCGCAATCCGACGGCTACTGATAAAACCATGTGCATAGCCGAGCAAAATAATCTTTAACATCACTGAC
>NZ_JAGPYN010000095.1 GCF_018069805.1 Pseudoalteromonas ostreae | reverse complement strand
CCTACAAAGTAATATACACCTACCACCGTAAGAGAGCGCTTTAGCGCCGAAAAACTTTAACATAGAGCCAGCTCCATAACACCATCACGGCTAAAGCCTGTTCCTACAGATAATATACACCTACCATCGTAGGTGAGCGCTTTAGCGCCGAAAAGCTTTAACATAGAGTTAGATCCATAACACCATCACGGCTAAAGCCTGTTCCTACAGATAATATACACCTACCATCGTAAGAGAACGCTTCAGCGCCGAAAAGCTTTAACATAGAGTTAGATCCATAACACCATCACGGCTAAAGCCTGTT
>NZ_JAGPYN010000094.1 GCF_018069805.1 Pseudoalteromonas ostreae | reverse complement strand
GTGATGGTCAGTGTGGGGCCACAATAATCCACAAACAGCTTTTCACCGCCTTTATGATGCTGACGCATCGACAACCGTTGTTTTCCTAACCATTGCCGATAGGCGCGGCAGAAGTGGCTGTAGCTGTAATAAGGCTCACCGACTTTCTCATGCAATTCATCGAATACTAACTGCAACGTCAAATGTTTGTGCTGCTTTAAATCCTTATTGATGGTGAGCCAGTCAGGTGTTGGGTATCTTTTTTGACGGGTTGAGAAGTCCCTGATTTTTGTATTAAGAAAAGTACTGTGTTGCTTATCTCAGT
>NZ_JAGPYN010000093.1 GCF_018069805.1 Pseudoalteromonas ostreae | reverse complement strand
CCTGAAGATAAACAACACGGTACGTTTCTTAAGACAAAAGTCAGGGACTTCTCAACCCGTCAGAAAAGATATCCAACACCTGATTGGCTCGCTATCAACAGGGATTTAAAGCAGC
The DNA here is from genome assembly GCF_018069805.1 of Pseudoalteromonas ostreae. Lineage (GTDB taxonomy): Bacteria > Pseudomonadota > Gammaproteobacteria > Enterobacterales > Alteromonadaceae > Pseudoalteromonas > Pseudoalteromonas ostreae. The sequence continues at coordinate 190 of NZ_JAGPYN010000093.1, read as the reverse complement.
ACAAACATTTAACGTTGCAGTTAGTATTCGATGAATTACGTGAGAAAGTTGGTGAGCCTTATTACAGCTATAGCCACTTCTGCCGCGCCTATCGGCAATGGTTGGGAAAACAACGGTTGTCGATGCGTCAGCATCATAAAGGCGGTGAAAAGCTGTTTGTGGATTATTGTGGCCCCACACTGACCATCAT
>NZ_JAGPYN010000092.1 GCF_018069805.1 Pseudoalteromonas ostreae | reverse complement strand
TTAGTCGTAGGACTTAAAGCTTAACAATTAAAATAAGAAAATTGAAAAGAATTTTCTTGGTAACAATAGCGTTTTGGACCCACCTGACCCCATGCCGAACTCAGTAGTGAAACGAAACAGCGCCGATGATAGTGTAGCATTTGCTATGTGAAAGTAGGACATTGCCAGGATCCAAATAAGAGAAACCCGTTACAGTAATGTGACGGGTTTTTTGTTGTCTGAAAGAAAATTAGAGCTCTCAGCTTTAAGCCGTCAGCTATCAGCCGCACAGTGCCAACCTATACACCGTAGCGTGGGTTGAGTATCTGATACCAAACAT
>NZ_JAGPYN010000091.1 GCF_018069805.1 Pseudoalteromonas ostreae | reverse complement strand
TAGACATAATGACTCCCACACGGTGTTAGCCTCCGCTTTCGTGGGTTAGCTTAATTCAAAGCCAGAGCCATAATTAGTTTATCAATTAACTAAACAGCAGAGGCTAACATGAATAAACATAACATACTTTTTATCGGTCTTGATACACATAAAGAATTCAATGAAGTCGCCTATATTGAAGAGCATAGAGGTGCGCAACCTGTTCACCTGGGTCGACTTTCTTCTTCCAAAGTGGCCATTCAAAAGCTTGTTCGTCAGTTTGAATCTAAATACCCTGGCGCAACGCTACACTTTGTTTATGAAGCCGGCCCTTGTGGTTAT
>NZ_JAGPYN010000090.1 GCF_018069805.1 Pseudoalteromonas ostreae | reverse complement strand
TAACGGCCATTGGTTTAAGCCTAACTCATTGGCCTTTTTAACGTAATTAGCCACAGTGCCAGGTGAAATATTTAAGCTTCTGGCAATCTCTCGATGGGATAATTTTGCTGAATATTTCAGCCGTAAAATAGCATGTAGTTTACTCATAGATATAGGTCTTGTTGACATTATTGTTATCCTCATCAAATGATTTAGATAACGGTTTAACATACCTACAAAAATGATAAAACGTGAACTCGGTAACGAGTGGCATTAAGCTTTGATCGGCAAAATCATTAAGAACACAAAAGTGATCATTATCGAGTGATTTTCGTGATCAAAGCTTAATGAGA
>NZ_JAGPYN010000089.1 GCF_018069805.1 Pseudoalteromonas ostreae | reverse complement strand
TTCTTTTACAATGGTAGGTGTATATTACTTTGTAGGAACAGGCTTTAGCCGTGATGGTGTTATGGATCTAGCTCTATGTTAAAGCTTTTCGGCGCTAAAGCGCTCTCCTACGGTGGTAGGTGTATATTGCTTTGTAGGAACAGGCTTTAGCCGTGATGGTGTTATGGATCTAACTCTATGTTAAAGCTTTTCGGCGCTAAAGCGCTCTCCTACAATGGTAGGTGTATATTATCTGTAGGAACAGGCTTTAGCCGTGATGGTGTTATGGAGCTAGCTCTATGTTAAAGCTTTTCGGCGCTAAAGCGCTCTCCTACGATGGTAGGTGTATATTACTT
>NZ_JAGPYN010000088.1 GCF_018069805.1 Pseudoalteromonas ostreae | reverse complement strand
GGCGTTGGTATGACTCCCACTGTCAAGTTAAACGCACTGATCCTTGCCTAACTTTTTAAGCCATAATTACTTCAGCTCGAATTAGAGCGAGTTAATACATAGGATGAAGCAAGTAATGTCGTCGGTTATCTTGCTGATATTCGTTGGTTATTACTATTTCTAGTAACAGAGCAGACCTTACTTAGTTCGTCGTGGCACCTGTCTTCAGTCTATGTTCGTGGTTCAATGCAGCGTTAGCTGCATTGCCATCCTAACGCCGTCGGTGGTTGTGCCACACCCGATGCTTGATCCCATGCACTAACTCTAATTCGTTTATCATGCGGGTACTCTTGCCAATCT
>NZ_JAGPYN010000087.1 GCF_018069805.1 Pseudoalteromonas ostreae | reverse complement strand
TTGCCCCGCAGGCAATGCCATGTGGCGAAGTGGTATCAATGTAAACAGTCATAATCAAAAATACACGCGATTCTGCGGTTACTTAACAGATTGCAAAGTATGCCCCCTGCAACAGCAATGCATGCGAAAGCCACCTATAAAAACAGGGCGGCAAGTTCAGTTTAAAAATGATGAATCGCGTAAAAAGCAAAGCTACATCGACAAAATGAAGGCCAAAATAGACAGCCCAATGGGACGACGACAGTACAGTAAAAGACTCGGGTGTATAGAGCCAGTGTTCGGGAATATTACTGTCAATAAAGGCATGAATAAGTTGACCTTACGTGGACAAACGAAAGTGAATGCGCAATGGCAGT
>NZ_JAGPYN010000086.1 GCF_018069805.1 Pseudoalteromonas ostreae | reverse complement strand
TAGCGAGGCACGAACAACTCAGAGAGTTAAGTAAAACTTCGGTTTTAAATATTCGCAAGAAAGTTTAAAACTAAGTGTTGACTCGAAAAATAAAGGATGTATTATACGCATCCCTAGCGACAATGTCGCAACGTTCTTTAACAATATAAAGCAATCATCTGTGTGGGCACTCGTACAGATTGAGTTCTAACAGCAGATTCTAGTTCGCTAGATGACGCAAAAAAATTTAGAGTCTCAATTGAAACTGAGTGACCAACAGCAATAACTTACTTAGGTTTTACTTAAGAAAAGAATTGCAGCACAGTCAATTCAATATCGAAAGATATTAAATAAATTCAGAATTCATTGAGCGTGTTTT
>NZ_JAGPYN010000085.1 GCF_018069805.1 Pseudoalteromonas ostreae | reverse complement strand
TTGTAAAGAGAACAAACACTTATTGTTTGGGTCTGTAGCTCAGTTGGTTAGAGCGCACCCCTGATAAGGGTGAGGTCGGTAGTTCAAATCTACTCAGACCCACCACTTTGCTCCCATGCTTCGTTATGGCACGCCTCGTTTAGTGGACTAAACGTCGTTTTACCATGCCTTGTCTGGAAACAAAGTAGGTCTACAAACAATAAGTACCAGCATATGTGGGGCTATAGCTCAGCTGGGAGAGCGCCTGCCTTGCACGCAGGAGGTCAGCAGTTCGATCCTGCTTAGCTCCACCACTTACTTCTTAAAAATAAATATTCTTTTATCGGGCAGCTTAACCGCCTGAGAATAGAGTGTGTTTAATTTTGAGAGGTTTTTGTATCTCT
>NZ_JAGPYN010000084.1 GCF_018069805.1 Pseudoalteromonas ostreae | reverse complement strand
ATTTCTTTTTTATAGGTATCAAGTATTGCTCACAAGCGTTTTTCTATCGTTGTGAACTGAGGGTTAAGGAACTTTAACTCGTCACATGCTTTAAAACAAATAGGGTCATATCATTGGCTTCATAATACTTAGTCATAATTGTTCAGTGACGGCTGTTCTGATTCTGGCATATGAGTAGTGTAATGAAGCAACAAACCTGACGGTTGTAATTTCTACAAGCAAATCCATTTGTACAGTTCCCTAATTTAACGCAAAGTCATAACCGCTATAGTTATGTGCTAAATAACCCACTGACCTATAACGATCCCAGCGGTTATTTCTTGAAAAAGCTAATGAAAATAACGGGGCTTACTTCAATCCTCAAAGCTATTGCCAGTATTCCGATACTTGATGC
>NZ_JAGPYN010000083.1 GCF_018069805.1 Pseudoalteromonas ostreae | reverse complement strand
CTGTCCCGCAGGCAATGACATGTGGCGAAGTGGTATCAATGTAAAAAGCCACAACCAAAAATACACGCGATTCTGCGGTTACTTAAAAGATTGCAAAGTATGCCCACTGCAACAGCAATGCATGCGAAAGCCACCGATAAAAACAGGGCGGCAAGTACAGTTTAAAAATGATGAATCGCGTAAACAGCTAAGTTATATCGACAAAATGAAGGCCAAAATAGAGAGCCCAATGGGGCGACGACAGCTTTTTATAGAAGGAATGGCAAACGACTAGGCCGTATAGAGCCTGCTTTACTTTAAATAGAAGGCGGAATATTACAGTTAACAAAGGCATGAATAAATTGACCTTGCGCGGGCAAACGAAAGTGAATGCATTCACTTCATTCCGCGGCAAC
>NZ_JAGPYN010000082.1 GCF_018069805.1 Pseudoalteromonas ostreae | reverse complement strand
AAAAAATACATTTGCAGACGGGAATTACAATTATACCGTACATGCATTTAAAGGTGATTTTGCTTTAGTCACAGAAAAAATACCTTGTGACACTAAAGAGCAAGAAGCTAAAAGTGAAGCCTCATTAAAGTCACAATTAGAACAAACTGCCGTAAAGTTTAAAGCCACTTATGATCAAGAAAGTGAAGCCAGAAGAAAGCAATTAGAAAAAAATTACACAGGTTGTTTGGTTATTTTGACAATAATAGTCTTTATAGCGCTATTTGTAGTATTGAAGCAAAAATATTAGCTTTAAGAATTACAGGGTCAGGTTTGTCACTTCATAACACTACTCATATGCCTGCATCAGAACAGCCGTCACTGAGCAATTATGACAAAGTATTATGAAGCAAGTGATCTGACCCCTATTCATTTCTT
>NZ_JAGPYN010000081.1 GCF_018069805.1 Pseudoalteromonas ostreae | reverse complement strand
ACGTCAAAAGGTACAATCCAAGGCTACAACGGGATAGCGATAAATGACGATAAACATCAAATTATACTGCAAGCACAGGCATGGGGTTCAGTGGGCGAGCAGCAAACCCTGCAGCCAGCGGTTAAGCAATTAAAACAACAGTTAGATAAACTGAGCACAGATGAATCCTCAGATAAACACGCCATCAAATTCACCGCAGACAGTGGGTTTAACAGCGAAGTGAATCTTGAGTTTATGGCGAAAAGTGGCTTTGATGCCTACATTGCGGATAACCAATTTAGAAAACGAAATCCGCTTTTTAAAGAAAGTGAAACCTATGAGACAGAGCAAGAAAAGCGCCGACTAAAACGCAGTAAAGGCAAGCCACGCTTATTTACTTCAGAGGACTTCCATTATGATGAAACAACACAAACCTGCCG
>NZ_JAGPYN010000080.1 GCF_018069805.1 Pseudoalteromonas ostreae | reverse complement strand
CCCATCGTTCCTTTACCTCGCTGGGCTATTCCATCAAAGGTCTTGTGTCTTGGAATACGAATGTTATGGCAGACCTTAATAGATGTAGAATCAATGAATTCAACGCCTGTGGGTTTACCTTTAAGTGAAGTGAAATAGGCACACATTGGCACAATTACTCTCGGCATAACGGCTAGAAATCGTGTGTAACTGAGTAAGTTAGGAAATTCACTTTTGTACATAAGTGATACATAACCAAGGTAGTAGTTTTTGAAATCACGATGATGTGACATGTGAAAACTAATAACAATAGTCATAATTTCACTGGTCGTCATACGGCCTGCTCGCTGACGTTTTTGGGTGCCATCTTCGAGTAATTGTTTTTTCCATTGGGGTATAAATACTTTGCAAAAATCATCGACATCGCAAAACAATTCAACTAATTTAATCAT
>NZ_JAGPYN010000079.1 GCF_018069805.1 Pseudoalteromonas ostreae | reverse complement strand
GTAGTGATAAGGCTTTTCAGGCAATGGCTTTAATGCGCTTTTATCCAGCATATCAAAAAGCTGTTTACGTGACTGTTGATATTGCTTCATCATCTTATTGTTCATTACATCAAGTAGCTTTGCTATTTCTTGATTTAAGTGCGCTAAGCTGTAGAAGGTTTGGTTACGCAGACGTGCCATGATCCACCGCTCAACAATTTGTACACCGACTTCAGCCTTGGACTTATCTTTGGGTTTATAAGGTCTGGCGGGTATGACAGCGACATTAAAATATTCGGCTAATTGATGATACGTGGGGTTTAAATCAGGCTCGTAGCGACAGGGTTTACTGACAGCGCTTCTGAGATTGTCGGGAATAACAAGCTCAGGCACACCACCTAAAAATTCAAAGCAACGCGCATGACTCATCACCCAATCTTCAAGTTGCTGGCTATACGTTGCCTCAGCATAGGTATAATTTGATGCGCCGAGCACGGCAACAAATACTTGAGCAGTCCGTGTCTCCTGCGTTGTAGGGCAT
>NZ_JAGPYN010000078.1 GCF_018069805.1 Pseudoalteromonas ostreae | reverse complement strand
ATAGTGATAGGGCTTTTCAGGCAATGGCTTTAATGCGCTTTTATCTACCCTATCAAATAGCTGTTTACGTGATTGTTGATATTGCTTCATCACCTTATTGTTCATTACATCAAGTAGCTTTGTTATTTCTTGATTTAGGTGCGCTAAGCTGTAGAAGGTTTGGTTACGCAGACGTGCCATGATCCAACGCTCAACAATTTGTACACCGACTTCAGCCTTCGATTTATCTTTGGGTTTATAAGGTCTAGCGGGTATGACAGCAACGTTATAATACTCGGCTAATTGATGATAAGTGGGGTTTAGATCAGGCTCGTAGCGACAGGATTTACTAACGGCGCTTTTTAAGTTGTCGGGAATAACAAGCTCTGGAACACCGCCTAAAAACGCAAAACAACGGGCATGACTCATCACCCAGTCTTCAAGTTGCTGGCTATACGTTGCCTCAGCATAGGTATAGTTTGATGCGCCGAGCACGGCAACAAACACTTGAGCAGTCCGTTTTTCCTGCGTTGTGGGGCAT
>NZ_JAGPYN010000077.1 GCF_018069805.1 Pseudoalteromonas ostreae | reverse complement strand
GGCTCTACTCTAAATAATCATGGACGAATTTTGAAAGCTGGGCTTCTCTTCTTTTTGTGTGTTTTTTCTATAGGTAGTCATGCAGTTATCAAAAGGCATGATGTTCCCGCTGAAAACTACTTATTAAATGATGCACCGGAATATCTCATTGACTTGCCTCACGAGGGGCACGGAGTATTAATTCATGAGCAATGGGTTGTCACTGTGGCACACACTATTTTTTATGACTATAGAGGTAAAGAGTTAAAAATTGGTTTAAACCACTATCAAATAGAAAACGTGTTTATTCACCCTGAATTTAAAAAACCGAGTAAAAGTCTATTAAGCGGTGATTTAGCACCTTTAATGAGCTTTTTAAAAGCCAGAAGCGACATCGCATTAATCAAGTTATCGAGCCCAGTAAGCAATGTTCAGCCTGTTAGTCTATATAAAAATACAAATGAGGCAGGCAAAGTAATCACTGTATTTGGTAAAGGCGCTACTGGTGATGGACTCAAAGGCGAAGTGCTTGAAACTAAATCATCAAA
>NZ_JAGPYN010000076.1 GCF_018069805.1 Pseudoalteromonas ostreae | reverse complement strand
CCTTGTGCAGGTTAAAGGTAATCAAAAGAAGCTGTATAGCGCTATTAATGATTTATTTATGAAGCACTATGAGTCTGAAGATTCGGGGATTATAAGCCATGTAACACAAGATAAAGGGCATGGGCGTCAAGAAGTAAGAACGGTGGATTGCCTTGATGCTTCATTATTACCTGTTGAAATAAAAGAGAATTGGCCGTCAATTAAAACAATCATTGCAGTACAAAGGGAAAGGAAAAAAGGAGTTAGAACGAGTATAGACACTCACTTTTACCTGACATCAGTCACAGATAACGCGCTAATTAGTAAAGCGATTAGACATCATTGGTTGATAGAAAACCAACAACACTGGATATTGGATGTCGTGTTTAAAGAAGATGCATCTCAAATACACGATCCGTTAAGTGCACAACATATGGCGTTATTTCGTCGAGTGGTTAGAAACATGGTAAAACAACATACGAAAAGTAAGAACTCAATAAGAAGTAAGTGCGTAAGAGCGTGTTATGACGATGATTTTAGAGAAGAATTGTTATTC
>NZ_JAGPYN010000075.1 GCF_018069805.1 Pseudoalteromonas ostreae | reverse complement strand
ACCAGAAGTCCAAATATTTAGATATCTTTGAGAAAAATTGCTTAGCAAATTTAGATGAATTGAGTGAATGAAATATAACTTTTGAATGAGTTTATTATATTATAACAACATGATTTGTTTAATTTTAACAGTGGCACTAAGTGAAAATTGTTACGCTTAACCATATATACAGGAATCAGTAGTGAAAGGAAAAGTAGTATCTTACGTACGAAATAAAAAATTTGGCTTTGTTAATGGGGATGATGGAGAAAGTTATTTCCTCCATTTTTCTACCTTACTCAATAAAGCAGATGAAAATAAGTTAATTAAAGGTGTTGTGATTGAATTTGATCCAACTCCAAGCCCTAAAGGATTAGCAGCTAAAAAAGTTAAAGTTCCAGAGGTCTTTTTTAAAGATCAACTTGTCAGTTTTTTCACAAGCAAAAACAATCAACCAAAGCATGGTAAAGTTGAACTGCGAAACACGATAAATACTCGCTTTTTTAAAGATCCTAACAAAGGCCGTGAGCATATAACAAAGCTAGCAAAAGAAGCTGGTTACAATGCAATATTAAATTTAGGCTTTG
>NZ_JAGPYN010000074.1 GCF_018069805.1 Pseudoalteromonas ostreae | reverse complement strand
TCGATTTGTCGGGCTTTGACGCGTGGTATAACAACGACAAAACAGGCGCGGCGGCGTATCCGCCGTCAGTGATGTTAAAGATTATTTGCTCGGCTATGCACATGGTTTTATCAGTAGCCGTCGGATTGCGAAGGCGTGTGAGACTAATATTTTATTTATGAGTGTGTCGGGTGATATCCAGCCGCATTACACATCAATCGCGGGTTTCGTGGCCAAAATGCATGAACAGATTGAGCCACTATTTACGCAAGTATTGATGATATGCGACGAAGAAGGCTTGATAGGGCGTAACATGTTTGCCATTGATGGCTGTAAGTTAAAGTCGAATGCGAGCAAAGAATGGAGCGGCACATTCGATGAGTTAGGGCGTAAAAAAGCAAAACTAGAACGCGCGAGTAAACGTATTATCGAACGCTACCAATCGCAAGATGGGCTGGGCGAGGAGTTAATAACACAGGATTTAAAACAAAAAGAAAAGTTGGATAAAAGTGCAGATAAAATCACCGAGTTCTTAGCGACCCACGAAGAGAAAACAGGCAGCAAAGGCAAGCCCATTAAAAGTAATATTACCGACCCTGA
>NZ_JAGPYN010000073.1 GCF_018069805.1 Pseudoalteromonas ostreae | reverse complement strand
TAATATAGAAAAAGCACAGATACGCAACCTGAGTCAGAATAGCTGGTTGAGCTTACATCAAAATATCTTAATCACAGGGGCAACAGGTTGTGGAAAAACCTACCTCGCATGTGCCTTAGGGCATGAACACTGTTTGCAAGGAAAAAGTGTTTACTATATTCGATTAAAAGAACTACTTGAAAGCCTGTTTCTAGCGCAAGCAGATGGTAGTTACCGAAAATTACTGGCGAAGCTAATAAAGTATGATCTACTGATTTTAGACGATTGGGGGCTTGAACCACTGAGTGCGCAGCAACGAGGTGACTTACTCGAATTAATCGATGCGCGGTACGGATATAAATCACACATAATTATAAGCCAGCTACCACAAGAGAGCTGGCATGAGATGATCGGAGAATCAACTCATGCTGACGCCATTTTAGATAGGCTAATTCATGGTTCGATTAAGTTGAATTTAAAAGGAGAATCGATACGAAAACAGTTAAATAAATTGACTGATGATGATCAGTTAAGCTAATTTAAAAACGGCTCTACAAAATGATAAATCAGGTGATCAAAGCTGATGAGAATCGGTGATCAAAGTCATGAGAATACGCA
>NZ_JAGPYN010000072.1 GCF_018069805.1 Pseudoalteromonas ostreae | reverse complement strand
AAAAAAATGGGGTCAGGTCTTTCTTCTTGCCTTTTTGTTAGTTACGGCTAATCTTTAGATATTAATTTATACAAATTGATAGGTGAAAAGATGGCAAGGCCTCTTCGATTAGAGTTTGCGGGTGCGTTATATCACATAACTTCGCGTGGTAATGAAAGAAAACCTATTTATTTAGATGAATCAGATTTTGAAGGTTTTTTAACAATCTTAGGAGATGTATGTGAACGTTATAACTGGGTGATCCATTCTTTTTGCTTAATGACCAATCATTACCATTTATTAGTCGAAACGCCGGATGCGAATTTAAGCAAAGGGATGCGGCAATTAAATGGTGTATATACGCAATGGTTTAATAGAAAACATCGACGAGTAGGGCATTTATTCCAAGGGCGTTATAAGGCAATTTTGGTTGATAAGGATGCATATTTATTAGAGCTAAATAGGTATATTGTTTTAAACCCAATTAGAGCGAAAATGGCCGATAGCCTATCGGAGTGGCCTTGGAGTAGTTGGAATTATGTAATGGGTCAAGAGCCTATTCCCCAATGGCTTGAGGTAGATAAAATGTTACTGCAATTTGCAAAGTATAAAACAATAGCCAGACGTAAGTTTG
>NZ_JAGPYN010000071.1 GCF_018069805.1 Pseudoalteromonas ostreae | reverse complement strand
CAGGGCAGGAGCACACTTTGTAAACATTTATAATTTATGATCTAATATTATAAATTTCATTACGTTATATTCCTTATGTCCTTATTCTCCCATTTAGAACTTGTAAAAGATAACCGCTCAACTATCAACCAACATCACAACCTTGTCGATGTGCTTTTCCTTATTATTAGTGCTGTAACATCTGGATGCGAAGGATGGCAAGATATTGAAGTATTTGGTGAAAGCAAGATTGACTGGTTAAAAAAATTTCGTCCTTTCAATAATGGCATACCGACACGACATAGCATTGCTAGAATATTTCGAACGGTCGATACTGACTCATTGCTACTGAGCATGTACAGCTGGGTCAACCAACATCGTATTAAATCCAATCAACCTATTATTGCGTTTGACGGTAAAACTATTCGCGGGGCAAGCAAGCATATAGCGGATAAGCTACATCTTGTTTCTGCATTCGACTGTGAAGCAGGATTAACTTTATTTCATCAGACGGTCGGAAGTAAGACAAATGAAATACCCGCAGTAAGAGAATTACTACAAACCCTTGATATTAATGACACTCTCATCACGTTAGATGCTCTACATTGTCAAAAAGAGACATTGAAGCAATTAATCAGTCGAAATGCTGATTA
>NZ_JAGPYN010000070.1 GCF_018069805.1 Pseudoalteromonas ostreae | reverse complement strand
CGTGTCGGCGAGTAAATCAGTTGATTTAACTGAGCCGGTAAGCGGAATTTAGCGTGTCGCACGAGTCGGTCGATTTTCCTTTGCTCACGCGTGTCAATTTCATGTGTAAGCAATAAACTGATGCGCTCTATAAAGCTTTGTTCTTGATATAGATTTGGCTGTTCAAGCTGCTGCTTGAGTGCTTGCTTTATACCCGATAACTTGAGTAGTTGAAGTTGCTGGTTAATGGTGTTTATCATGTTTTCATTCCTTAATGGTAATAATCTGTGCCACGTATGTTGCTATGTGTAATTGGCTTGTCAGGCTCTGTTTTATGTGTGGGTAACGGTTGTTGATCTAACCCTTTTTTCAGCATCTGCTTTATTGATTTGAGTGTGGTCGTATTCATCACAATTGCGCGATAGCATGCTTGCTCAAGCCGTTCTTTTGAATAGGTTTTAGCTAAACTTAACAGCCCTAAACAGATGCGATAAGCGTGCTCGGGGTGACGTTGTCCACTGAGCTGTAACTCAACAACTTGGTGGGTATACTCCCCGATACTTAATGCCCATGAGCGTAAGTTTATTGGTGACTGCTCATGCTGTTTTTGATGCGCCAGAGGCATATGGTGAGACTGTGTTGTATGCCCGCCTAAACGTTGTGAACGAGGATGT
>NZ_JAGPYN010000069.1 GCF_018069805.1 Pseudoalteromonas ostreae | reverse complement strand
AACAATTTACCGTGGGTGAATAATATCTATTAGATCACAGTAACCAACTCGGTTCAAGGTTAAAAAACAATCAAGTCAATTGTGTAGAACCAGTTCCTAAAAAGAGTAATTCTACAGCCTCAACACCCACATAAGGGGCAGTAATACGTGGGCTAAAATTTGGAGCGAAGCGACAGAGCCCACGTGTTACTGTCCCAGCGAGCCTGCGAGCGGCTTAATGTGTTTGTTATATGCGTGCTAAATAAGAGCACCGTTAAGAAGTAACCCAGGCATAAAGAAGCTTACAGCAAAAGCAGAAGAGCCAGTCATCGCAATAGCTAGCAAACAGAATGACGCTTGTAATGCGAACACACTAGGTTTAGCGGAGGCGCTGTGCCGCCAGCTTATAGCCACCGTGGCAGCGACAATTTCTATTTTTGAGTACCAGTTTTTAATGAGGTGAAGTGCAGGTTTCAGACTAAATAGGAGAAATGTAAACGCGACTTCAATGCCGCCAAATTGCAATAGCATGGCTATTTCTGGAGCTAGCACCGCAACAGCTATAATTGCAAAGCCGATTATGAGCTTTTGAAAAAGAGAAAGTTCTTCCCAGTTTTTCATATAAATCCTTTTTTATGAGAAACGATAAAAATTCATATTAACAAAGATAATAGCGCTTCGTTGAACTAAAAGCATA
>NZ_JAGPYN010000068.1 GCF_018069805.1 Pseudoalteromonas ostreae | reverse complement strand
TGCAACAAAACATTTAATGCACTTGCAGACTCACCACTTTACCGAATGAAAAAGGCTGAGAAGTGGATCGAATATACCAAATTAATGTGGGAAGGCGTATCCCTTAGAAAATCAGCTAAAGCTTTGGATATAACACTTAGAACGTCATTTCGTTGGCGACATATGTTTATTAAAGCCCCTGCCAGCTTTAATCCTTCAGTACTAACGGGTGTAATTGAAGCTGATGAAACATCTTTACCAGAATCTTTTAAAGGTAAGAGGGTTATTAACCGTAAGTCACGTAAACGTGGTGGTGGAAAAATCGAAAAAGTTCCTATTTTCATTGCTCTTGATCGTAGTGGTGCTATATCTCACAAGGTTTTAGAACGAAATACAAAAGAAAATATTCAAGCACAATTGAAGCCTTTATTATCATCAGGCTCAGTGCTTTGTACTGATGGAAACTTATCGTATAAAGGGATTGCTAAAGAACTCGATATTGACCATAAACGTTTGATTAGGTTGGATAACCAAAGAGTGGTAGAAGGTATTTACCATATCCAAACTCTTAATAATTATATGATGCGCTGGAAGGCATGGTTAAGACGTTTTAATGGCATTGGTACAGACTACATTGAGAATTATTTAAGCTGGTTTAGGTTTATGGAAGATAACACTGAGTATTCAGATCAAACATGGA
>NZ_JAGPYN010000067.1 GCF_018069805.1 Pseudoalteromonas ostreae | reverse complement strand
TGGATTTACAGATTAATCACCAGCCTTGGCCATTGCTGTTATGTGGTTGCCCCGTCTCTTATTCCTAAAAAACCTGGTGAGAAAATTAAAACCGATAAACGTGATGCCCTCAAGCTCGCTAAATTACTTAAATCTGAAGATTTAACACCTATTTATGTTCCCGAGCCTGAAGATGAAGCCGTTCGTGATTTATCTCGTGCACGCGAAGTGGCCATGAAAGATTTAAAAGATGCTAAATATCAATTAAAAGCGCTGCTGCTTCGTAATAATATTAATTACAAAGGCACCGCTAATTGGTCACAAAAACATTTACGTTGGCTCACTGAACTTGTGCTTCCGCATCCCGCTCAGCACATCGTCTTACAAGAATTTTTACAAACAATTACCGAACGAATAAGCCGACTTGAGCGGCTAGATAATGAACTAACACATCACGTTCACCAGTGGCGTTATTATCCTGTAGTAAAAGCAATACAAGCTATGCGTGGCGTTCGTTTGTTGGTCGCCACCGGCGTTGTTGCTGAGCTGGGCGATTTAACGCGCTTCGACCATCCCCGTAAATTAATGAGTTACCTCGGTCTTGTACCCAGTGAACACTCGAGTGGTGGCAAACGCCATATTGGCGCTATCACAAAATGCGGGAATGGCCGAGCAAGGCGTCTTCTTGTTGAAGGTGCACACACTTATCGGTATGCGGCAAATATATCGACAGATATGCAAAAACGACAAGAAGGTTTACCAAAG
>NZ_JAGPYN010000066.1 GCF_018069805.1 Pseudoalteromonas ostreae | reverse complement strand
TGCTTAAAAGGAAAAATAACAGTTGGCCATCGCTTCGCGATTATAGCCAACCATTATTTTCCTCTTAGCAAAGCGTTAGGGCAACATGGAATGTTCATAGTATTACTCAAAATTATTGTAGCCATATATGGTGCAACAAAACTAATTGCAGCAAAAGATCCTGCAAAGTCATTTTTTGATTTAATTGATTTTAAAATCAACGGTTTTTTATTTTCTTTGAAAAATCAGCCTGTGAAGCAAGTTCTTCTTAAGGCAAGTAAAACTTTATTTTGGGTCAATGTATTACTTTTTTTAATATTTTTCTTAGCGGCTATTTTTTTCAAACCACTACCCAAAGAATTTGTTTTAAATTGGAGCCTTATTTTTATATCCACTTTGTTGATTAATGTTTCCATTCCATGGAACCTTGATCATTCTAGCGTAATAAAAAAGTATGTTCTTAATTCACCTTTATTGTTAATTCCAGCCACACCGATATTATCTTTAGGTTTAGAGCTTTTTTATCAAATAGATTTTCTATCTGTTTTTCTTTCTATTCCACCGATACAAGAGCTTTATGAGCTTTTAGAGGGAAATCGTTGGTATTTTGCTGTTAGTTTGTCTCTCATTTTCTTTGTTGTATATATCGTTATTCCGTATGTACAATTCTGGATTATTTTGTTGCCTATATTTTATATTTTTTTAGGTTTAACGTATTCTATGCAGTTGTTGCTTGGAATCATACATAAGCATTTAAATGAAAATTTATTAGCCGTAATTATGGGTATTCTCGTAATAATTTTGGCTGGTATGTAAGTTGCCATACAAGCAAATCAACAAGGACTAAAAACAGTTGGCCATTGCTCGTGCCTCGCGGATTTTGGCCAACAATTTTTAGCCCCTTATAGG
>NZ_JAGPYN010000065.1 GCF_018069805.1 Pseudoalteromonas ostreae | reverse complement strand
CACAATGTCGTCATAATCTGAAAAAGTACGATTTGATAACTCTCTGTCTCGCATCCATGCCCATACTTGTTCAACCGGATTAAGTTCTGGTGAATAAGGAGGCAACGGTATCACCGACACATTTTTAATCCCTTCACCAACATCACCCATATGCCAGCTTGCGCGATCAACAGTAACCACTGCATGCCGTCCACATGGCGTAGTATCTGAAATGAGTTGTAAGTGTTGTTTCATTATATCCTTACTCAAATAAGGGGCTATAATCGCCTCTGTTTGCCCTGTTGCGGGGCATACTGCACCAAAAATATGAGTGGATAGAAATTGCTGTTGCTTCACAACACGTGGCCTAGTGCCTTTTTTAGCCCAAATTTTTGAGGTGGTATTTTGTTGCCCAAATCGCGCTTCATCTTGAAACCACACATCCACTCTATCAAGCGCCACGTGGCCTGGAATTGTGATGATCGTATTATAATGGAAATTTTTTAAAGTCTTCTTGTGCCTCAATTGACTGTTTAGGATGTTTAGAACGAGACGTTATCCATGAAAGATTAAGCTCACACATCAAACGGTAGACATTATTGAGTTTGTATTGGACATCAAATGTATCGTAAATGTATTTGCGTATATCTTCACCTATCAGCCTCCCACCTTCTTCTTTCACTGCGTGCGCACAGATATAATCTTTAAGCTGGCACTTTTGTTTTAATGTTAAGCCACAAGGGCGACCTGATTGTTTTTTAATATCAAGCGCTTTAAGTCCATCGGATAAGTATGCAGTAACCCACTCATTAACCAGTCGACGGCTAACGCGGGTAGTTTTAGCGACAACAGTACGATTTTTTACTTCGAGAAAGAGGCGAATAACCTCATAACGCGTTTTTAATCGGGCATCTCTGGTATACGGGAAGTTAGGAATAGTAGACAAGCTAGACTCAATGATAATGACAAATTTATGAGTATTAGATCATAAAAAGAAGGTAATTAAAATAGATCATGAATTAAAT
>NZ_JAGPYN010000064.1 GCF_018069805.1 Pseudoalteromonas ostreae | reverse complement strand
CATTTTTTTACGTGAAATAGAAGTAACTGATTGAACCAAAATAGCAACTCGGCTATGGTTAATGCATTAATAAAAATAAATTAAAAACGAGTTATTCTACAGGCTCGTTAACCATGATAAGGATCTATGATGAGCCTGAAAGATCACTTTGAATTGCTGGCGGCCTATAATCAGCGGATGAATTTAAAGGTGTATAAGGCTTCGAGTCAGCTCTGTGCAACAAATCTGGCCCAAGACCGTGGGGCCTTTTTGGTTCCATTCTCGGAACACTTAATCACATCATTGTTGGTGATACTATCTGGCTAAAACGGTTTGCTATCCATCCAGCCTGCTTGCGGTCTTTACAGGAGGTAGCTGATATTCCAAATCCAAAGAGCCTGGATCACATAGTCTTCAATGATATTGCTCGCCTATCTGAGCACAGGTTCTGGTTGGATCGGATAATTATCAACTGGACAACCGAGCTATCTGAAAGTGATCTGGATTTCATTCTCAGCTACCAAAACACCAAGGGGATCTCCGCTACCAAACGATATTCGAGTCTAGTTCTTCATTTTTTTAACCATCAGACTCATCATCGTGGCCAAGTTTCTACATTGCTATCGCAGGCAGGCGTGGATATTGGGGTTACAGACCTGTTGGCTGAGATTCAGGAGGAAACGCATGCATTATGAAGCCTTAAAAAACTGGGCGATCTATCTTACTAAGTGTGACGAAGTTGCAACTTATTTAATGTGGCCTTTTTTGTCGAACGAAAAAGACCTAGCCCCTTACACAATGGATGCTGGTGCTAAATTATGGAAGCTTGGTTGTAGAGATCGATTTTGGGTTAAAGATTTAGACTACGAAAGTAAAGTAGTTTATGTAAGGCCACCATGGCTAGACAAATAACCGCACATAATCGGGTAGCCGTAGGTCTCTAACCTGCAGCCATACCACCCATCATGCGCTTTTTATTAACAGGAAGTGCAATGGGCGGTTCACCTCCCGTAATGAAAATTGATCCAAATACCTCTCAACAATGCTAAACCTTGTGAGGCTAAA
>NZ_JAGPYN010000063.1 GCF_018069805.1 Pseudoalteromonas ostreae | reverse complement strand
TAAAAGAGGCATTATGATATGAATTTTCAATACCCACACTCAACTACAACACAGCCATGAATACACAGTTTAGTTGCTGGGCTCCCATATTCAAGAAAATGAGCGACGAGCGCACTTTCTTTTTTCTGAATCTCTTTAGCGTCAATAAAAAAATTATAGTTAGCAATACATTACGTGATTTATTAAAATAGATTTATCAATACATGAGCGTGACATCAGCAGAAAGATGCGCGACGCGCGCACTATAAAATGTTAGCTTTAAACTAAATCGGAGAAATAAATGAATATGAAAATTATTATGGCTTTAGCCGTAGCATTATCACCCAGTATAACGAAGGCGGATGAATGTACATCAGCGGGTTGCATATCGACTATTGAAAGCCTTTATACAAATTCAAGTGGTTTGATATATATAAGTACGCCGTTAGATGAAACTAAAGCAAACTGTACTGCTTACGCGGGAAATTATTTTGTATTAAACCCGGAGTCACCGAACGCCAAAGAAATATACTCATCTTTGTTGGCTGCCTACATGTCAGATTCTAAGATTCAACTCCGAATTAACGAGGGGAGCCCAAACTGTGAGTTGGCATATGTGAGGCTTAATAAAAATTTCTAGTACTTCGTCACACAAATTTTGACTAGTTGAGAGCACCGTAAGCTCTCTCTAGTTTTTCACGTGCTGAATCAACATTAAACATCCAATTTATACTGGCGCCTTCTTTATTTCGGCGCCATTCCCACGCCGTGAGCTCTGTCTTTAACTCTTCCATACTTGCTATGCGCCGATCTAAGCATTGCTTATTCATATGCCAATTTCTATCTCGACCATATTCAACCAACTCGCATGTTTAGGTGTGTAATGGAACTCTATTTTATTTAAAATACGTCGTGCTTCTTGCGGTGAAAATGCTTTATATAACGCACCTTCCGTATGAGTCGATAAGTTAACTAGCTCGACTACACACAGTCGAGACTCTTTTATCATCGAAAAATCCAATGGTGAAAGTGAGTTATTGATGATGTTTCTATTTTATTCATTTTCAAACTGGGAAGAAATATTTGATAAGTATTGCATATTCTCCCCAGCTTTGATCACCCAATGGCATTAACTTTGATCACTTAT
>NZ_JAGPYN010000062.1 GCF_018069805.1 Pseudoalteromonas ostreae | reverse complement strand
CAAATTTATAGGGAATAAATTTGAACCGCGAAGTGGGCTTTAGTGAGTATCATGGATGATACGAATAATAACCACAAGGGCCGGCTTCATAAACAAAGTGTAGCGTTGCGCCAGGGTATTTAGATTCAAACTGACGAACAAGCTTTTGAACGGCCACTTTGGAAGATGAGAATCGACCAAGGTGAACAGGTTGTGCCCCTCTATGTTCTTCAATATAGGCAACTTCATTGAATTCTTTATGTGTATCAAGACCGATAAAAAGTATGCTATGTTTATTCATGTTAGCCTCTGCTGTTTAGTTATTTGACAAACTAATTATGGCTCTGGCTTTGAATTAAGCTAACCCACGAAAGCGGAGGCTAACACCGTGTGGGAGTCATTATGTCTAGTTTTCATGGAGGAAATATTATGGAAATCTGGAAGTTATTGTTCTTTATACCAGCGTGCTTTGCGCTCAATATGACCCCTGGTCCAAACAACCTACTGTCTATGAATAATGCTCGTTGTTACGGCTTCAAATCTGCTTTCATTGCTGGTCTGGGTCGAATAGCAGCATTCTCTGTAATGATTGCTTTGGCAGCTTCAGGCTTAGCTGTCGTTCTCTATGCATCTGAGACTCTATTTCTAATCATTAAAATTGTGGGTGCGGCGTACTTGTTATGGATTGCCTTTAATCTTTGGCGTTCGGAGTCAAGTCCCGTCGTTGAACTAGAAAGCACTCACAACCGACTAGGTTTAGCTAAACAAGAATTTTTGTTAGCCGCTGGTAATCCAAAGGCAATCTTAATCTTTACTGCATTTCTCCCACAGTTCGTTGATGTTTCGGCTAATGTAAATGAACAGTTCTTCGTTTTAGGGGTGACGTTCCTAATATTAGAAATGGGTGCAATATCTATTTATGCCATATTCGGAATATATTTGAGGCAGTGGTTCACGAAACCGAAAATGGCAAAGCGCTTCAATAGAGGCTGCGCTACCTTTTTAGCTATGTCTGGGGCAAGCCTGCTACTAAGTCGCCAGCAATAAAACTAACAAAGCGTTTAAGACGGATTCCCAACGCTTGGCGTTTTCGGCTTACTTTAAGTTAAGTGTTTATATCACAATGGTTTAGGTAGGGTGGTAGGCGTTGCTCACCACTTAACGC
>NZ_JAGPYN010000061.1 GCF_018069805.1 Pseudoalteromonas ostreae | reverse complement strand
AAGACCCGTTTGGGTTGTATGGTTAAGTGACTAAGCGTACACGGTGGATGCCTTGGCAGTTGGAGGCGATGAAGGACGTATTAACTTGCGATAAGCCTAGTCAAGCTAGTAAAAAGCACTTGAGACTAGGATTTCCGAATGGGGAAACCCACCTGCTTGCAGGTATCGTTAACTGAATACATAGGTTAACGAGGCGAACGCGGAGAACTGAAACATCTAAGTACCCGTAGGAAAAGAAATCAACCGAGATTCCGAAAGTAGCGGCGAGCGAAATCGGAACAGCCCTTAAGCTTAATTGGTGTTAATGGAAGGCTCTGGAAAGTGCCACGATACAGGGTGATAGTCCCGTACATGAAAATCCCTTTTAAGTGAAATCGAGTAGGTCGGAGCACGTGAAACTTTGACTGAATATAGGTGGACCATCATCTAAGGCTAAATACTCCCAACTGACCGATAGTGAACCAGTACCGTGAGGGAAAGGCGAAAAGAACCCCTGTGAGGGGAGTGAAATAGAACCTGAAACCGTGTACGTACAAGCAGTAGGAGCAGACTTGTTCTGTGACTGCGTACCTTTTGTATAATGGGTCAGCGACTTATATTTTGTAGCGAGGTTAACCGAATAGGGTAGCCGTAGGGAAACCGAGTCTTAACTGGGCGACTAGTTGCAAGGTATAGACCCGAAACCCGGTGATCTAGCCATGGGCAGGTTGAAGGTTGAGTAACATCAACTGGAGGACCGAACCCACTAACGTTGAAAAGTTAGGGGATGACCTGTGGCTAGGAGTGAAAGGCTAATCAAACCGGGAGATAGCTGGTTCTCCCCGAAATCTATTTAGGTAGAGCCTCGGACGAATACTTACGGGGGTAGAGCACTGTTAAGGCTAGGGGGTCATCCCGACTTACCAACCCTTTGCAAACTCCGAATACCGTAAAGTACTATCCGGGAGACACACGGCGGGTGCTAACGTCCGTCGTGAAGAGGGAAACAACCCAGACCGCCAGCTAAGGTCCCAAAGTCATAGTTAAGTGGGAAACGATGTGGAAAGGCCCAGACAGCCAGGAGGTTGGCTTAGAAGCAGCCATCCTTTAAAGAAAGCGTAATAGCTCACTGGTCGAGTCGGTCTGCGCGGAAGATGTAACGGGGCTAAACTATGCACCGAAGCTGCGGATT
>NZ_JAGPYN010000060.1 GCF_018069805.1 Pseudoalteromonas ostreae | reverse complement strand
CATTAAAAAAGGCCACCGAAGTGACCTTTTTCTAATAATTAACTCTATAAGTTAATTATTACTCTACGATAGTTGCTACTACACCAGCACCTACAGTACGGCCACCTTCGCGGATTGCGAAACGTAGACCTTCATCCATTGCGATTGGAGAGATTAACTTTACAGTCATCTTAACGTTATCGCCAGGCATTACCATTTCTACGCCATCTGGTAACTGTACGTCACCAGTTACGTCAGTTGTACGGAAGTAGAACTGTGGACGGTAACCTTTGAAGAATGGAGTATGACGACCACCTTCATCTTTCGAAAGTACGTATACTTCTGAAGTGAATGTTGTATGTGGGTTGATTGAACCAGGCTTAGCTAGTACTTGACCACGTTCAACGTCTTCACGCTTAGTACCACGTAGAAGTGCACCAATGTTCTCACCAGCACGACCTTCGTCAAGTAGTTTACGGAACATTTCTACACCAGTACAAGTAGATTTAGTTGTATCGTTGATACCAACAATTTCTACTTCGTCATTGATGCGGATGATACCAGCTTCAACACGACCAGTTACAACAGTACCACGACCTTGGATTGAGAAAACGTCTTCGATAGGCATGATGAATGCTTTATCGATGTCACGCTCTGGCTCTGGGATGTAAGAATCAAGTGCGTCTGCTAGCTCAATGATCTTGTCTTCCCACTCTTTCTCGCCTTCTAACGCTTTAAGCGCAGAAC
Organism: Pseudoalteromonas ostreae; assembly: GCF_018069805.1. Taxonomy (GTDB): domain Bacteria; phylum Pseudomonadota; class Gammaproteobacteria; order Enterobacterales; family Alteromonadaceae; genus Pseudoalteromonas; species Pseudoalteromonas ostreae. The sequence goes on along the minus strand of NZ_JAGPYN010000060.1, from coordinate 517 downwards.
CAGCGATTAGTGGTAAGTCATCACCTGGGAAGTCGTATTCAGAAAGAAGTTCACGAACTTCCATCTCTACTAGTTCAAGTAGCTCTTCGTCATCAACCATGTCACATTTGTTCATGAATACAACGATGTAAGGAACGCCAACTTGACGAGAAAGAAGGATGTGCTCACGCGTTTGTGGCATAGGGCCATCAGTCGCAGCAACAACAAGGATAGCGCCGTCCATTTGAGCAGCACCAGTGATCATGTTTTTAACATAATCGGCGTGTCCAGGACAATCTACGTGTGCGTAGTGACGAGTAGGCGTATCGTATTCAACGTGTGAAGTTGAGATTGTGATACCGCGCTCGCGCTCTTCAGGAGCGTTATCGATTGATGCGAAATCTTTAGCAACACCGCCGTATACTTTTGCAAGTACGTTAGTGATTGCTGCAGTTAGGGTAGTTTTACCGTGGTCAACGTGGCCGATTGTACCTACGTTTACATGCGGTTTTACGCGTTCAAACTTTGCTTTTGCCAT
>NZ_JAGPYN010000059.1 GCF_018069805.1 Pseudoalteromonas ostreae | reverse complement strand
CCAACAGGGTTTTACCTGATTATATGCCTACAGACCTAAGCCACCTGTCTTGATTAGACGCTCAGTACGCGTGCATTAATACAATAAACAAAGCCGCTTACACCTGACTTGAGCCTGAAACTAACTGGATCATAATGATGAAACCAGCCGCCTTGAATAGTGCCATGATGAGGTTAACCGATGAATGTCTAGTGCCCCAGCAACCCCAAAAGGATATGGGAAAAACCTGGCTGCGATGAGATCGCAATAAGAGAGCCTCTATATGTGTTTGCCGTAAGCTACTTGCTTAACAGCCGTATCGACAGACGAAGTAAACGAATTTGTTTATTGGTTTAGAATTGACCGTCACTATATAAAAACGGTCAAATAAAACACTAGTGCCTATTGACAGAGTTAAGGCTCATATGTATTAGTGGTAAAGTTGTCATCTCCACTCACTATCTAACCAATTAAACATTGTTAGACTGTAACTAACAGTCAGCAATAACTCGTTTGATTCAGTAGATAAGTTTTGCTTCAACCAAATTTTAGGTTTTCCTACAAAGGATAAAGCTGCGACCTGTTTTTTATTTTTAAAAAATTCAAGTCCAGAGTTTAGTGCAAGCCATGGTGGAGAATTCCTTCGTTCTACTGTATTTCCATTTTTCACTAAACTGATAGTTTTCGACACACCTTTGATTTCATAAGACAGGTTATTAGTTCTTAATTGTGCCTTAACCTTCTTCTCATTATACGACGTGAGAGTGAACTCCCATAGTTTATTATTATGAGTTATAGCGCACACCAAAAAAGTTTTCTGTCTAGTATTATGGCTAGAACTTGAACTTTTCTTAGGATATAGAATATCGCCAGACACTGTTTCTTCAGCTGTAGATTGTGAGAAAACTTCACATTTAGATGTAGAAATTAATGTGGCATCTTGTACTAGATTAAAAGAATAAACTTGAGTACTTTCAACTTCAAACTCCTCCGTTATAAAAGAAAGAGCATCATCAAAGAGAATGTAATTTATAAAACTAGTATCTTTTTTTCTACCTACTAAAGTGCTATCCAAGCTTCTCCATGAAGTTTTAGAATTTTCGGTAACATAAGGGCCTAGATTTATATTATAAATTGAGTCTGGAATTCTCCAGCTAGGATTATCTAAAGTAATAACTGTTGAACTTGACTCAAACTCGCTTGAGAGAGGAATTGTTTTATCCATGGTGGCTTTGCAGGAAGTTAAGACAAATAAGATTAAAATAGCTTTACAGATAGTTTTGATAATTATTGACTCCGAGGTTGAATTATTACTTTACCACTAACGAGCCTGTAGAATAACTCGTTTTTGATTTATTTTTATTGATGCATTAACCATAGCT
>NZ_JAGPYN010000058.1 GCF_018069805.1 Pseudoalteromonas ostreae | reverse complement strand
ACCACTCAACAGTGTCGAGTTATCGTTAACTTTAATTTCTTGCGATCAATTAATGGAGGTACTTTTTAATAATTTCTTGGTATTGACCAGTGTCTCGAAGGTGTTGCAAGCCTTTATTAAAATCATCTCGTAAAGATTTGTTTTTAAAGTTAACTTGATAATAAGTATGGCTTGGGAAAATATCATGATAAACCACCTCATCACTCGTATCATAGGTTACTGACAACTTACTTCTAAACCAATCAAATACAAATTTATCGACAATGATCACCTGAGCTCGACCAATCCAGAAAAACGCATTTTGCCGTTCTTGATCACCAAATTCTGCATATTTTCTTTGAGTTGCTTCTTCAATATTTAGTCCAAAGTAACTCTCATATTCCTCTCCCAAATTTATATATGCATTTTGCCAAGCAACAGTCGTATATTTGGACAAATCTTTTATATTATTAATAATCAAGTTATCTTTTTTTCTCGATATCGCATAATTAATATAGGTAATAAAAAAGTCAGAATAGTATGTGCCATCTTCTTGTTGCTGAACGGCAACAGAAGCATCAAAGCCCATAGTACTCACCGCTCTTTTCAAGCGTTTATTGACGACATGAATTTCATTGTTGAAACTATACCCTTTAAAGCGTAATGCCTCACGAACTATATCAATTTCAATGCCTTTCCAAACACCGAGTTCATGGAAAACATAAGGTGGCCGATTTTGACCAAATGCAATATCTATCTCCTTACTCATTAGCTTAAATGTGCCCAAACTCCCCAATAAAAGCACCAATATACATAGTAAATTCAATAATTTTTTAGTCATTTTTCCATAGCCTTGTGTTACGACACTGACTAATTTTCAGCCGCTCAGTCCTGACTAGGGGTGATCCCCTAAACTCATGTTAGGTTGTTCATTATTGTATGTCCATAACCAATCTATCTTGCAACTCAATAATACCACTATAAATATAATGGTTAAGCGAATCATATTTAACCATGCGGCTAAACCGTTCTACATAAGCACTTTGTTACGGATTACCTGACTGAATAAGTCGTAATTCAATATTAATATTCTATGATTTAATTGAACGAGTGGACTGCACGCTCAGCGGGGAGTAATAAGTCAACGTTTTTTGTGAATCCATCACGATTAATCAGAACAAAGTCTTTCTTTTTGCGACAATTTTACTGACCCGAGAATAATGCAACTGAAAATAGTCGCCAACCTCTTTCAACGTGTACCCACCGGATGCATAAGCTGCTCTTATAGCATCATTACGACTACTACACTGTTGAGCGTATTCTGTTAATGCTAACGCTGCCCTGCGCCTTTGCTTTTGGGGTACTTCCGATAAATCGCCTTGCTGCTCTTTAAGCAATTCTAAATGCTCCTTTACAAACTCAGCATTACCTAAAAATACCTGATTTGAAATATTACCCCAAGGATCCAGCCCTTTTCCTTGCTCTACAAACTGCG
>NZ_JAGPYN010000056.1 GCF_018069805.1 Pseudoalteromonas ostreae | reverse complement strand
CCCCCTGTGTCAGGATAGTTGTCGCCTCTAACATTTAGCAGAGGCAAATAAAATGAGACGTCGATTTACACAAGAATTTAAAGTTCAAGCTGTTGAAAAAGCATTATCTCAATGTGATGATGTTCGTCTAGAAGATATTGCAGATGATTTAGGTGTCGGTTATTCAACGTTACAACGCTGGATAGCACTTGCAAAAAAACATCAACTTGAAACACACCAGACGGGTAGCCAAATGACAGCAGAAAAACGACCACAAGACTGGAGTTTAGAAGAAAGACTCAACGCGGTAATTGAGTGTGGAAGTTTAGATGAAGCCGCCATAAATGAATACTGCCGTAATAAAGGGCTTTATCCGCATCATATTCAGCAATGGAAGAAAGACTTAGTAACACCCCCTTCAAATAAAACAGTAAAGTCAGACAGTAAACAGCTTAAGCAAGAAATAAAGCAACTGCAAAAAGAACTGAATCGTAAAGATAAAGCCTTGGCTGAAACAGCCGCTCTGCTTGTGCTCAAAAAAAAAGCGGATGCACTCTGGGGTTTCAACGAGGACGATTAACAACAGCGACTGAGCGACATGAATTAATAACGCTTATCACAAGCGCACAGGCTTCAGGGGCAAGGAAAGAAAAAGCATGTGAGTTACTTGGGCTGACGGTAAGAACCGTTCAGCGCTGGATTGAAGCTGACAATATGACTGACAAGCGAACAAGTACGATAAAACGGCCGCCAAATCGTCTCACAGAATTAGAGCGGCAGCGCATTATTAATACGGTTAACTCAACTGAGTATGGGCATTTACCGGCCAGTAAAATAGTCCCTAAGCTGCTTGATAACGGCATATGGATAGCGTCTGAAAGTTCGTTTTATCGTGTCATGAAGGCACATAACTTATTAACGCATAGAGAAAAAGTAAAGCCAGCTAAGCCGATGAAAAAGCCAAGGGCATTGAAGGCAGTGCGTGCAAATGAAGTATATACTTGGGATATCACCTATTTACCAACGAGCGTGAAAGGGCAATTTTTATACTTATATTTAGTGATGGACATTTTTAGTCGAAAGGTTGTTGGCTGGCAGGTTTACGACACACAGTTAAGTGAGTTAGCCGCAGATTTAATGAAGGATATTTGCAGTCGGGAGCAAATAAAGCGCGAGCAAGTCACGTTGCACTCAGATAATGGCAGCCCAATGAAAGGCGCGACATTGTTGGCAACATTACAGGAGTTAGGGATTGTGCCATCATTTAGTCGACCATCAGTAAGTAATGACAATCCATACTCTGAGTCGTTATTTAAAACGTTAAAGTATCGCCCAGAATACCCAGAAAAGGCATTTGAAGATATAAGCGCAGCAAGAGAATGGGTAAGCGGGTTCGTTGATTGGTACAATAATGAGCACCTACACAGTGGTATAAAATTTGTGACGCCAAACCAACGTCATTCAGGTTTAGATAAAGAGATATTAGCCAAGCGACAGCAGGTAAACGATGCAGCTAAATTGAATAATCCAAGTCGTTGGTCTGGAAAGTCACGAGACTGGTCAATGATAAATGAAGTAAATTTAAACCCTGAGAAAAAAGAAGAAGTGCGGGCGGCATAAAATGCCGCTTGAGGCGACAACTAACTTGAAAAACTCCG
>NZ_JAGPYN010000055.1 GCF_018069805.1 Pseudoalteromonas ostreae | reverse complement strand
TGTTAACATCATTAATAAAGTGTGCTCGCGCCCTGGCATTGGGCATGACAATGTTAATGTTGTAATTTAAATAAATTAATTTTAAATTTAATGTTGAATTTTTGTTTGTGCCCAATTAGACTGCCATTCTTGAAGTTTTAAATTATAGGACTGAAATAAAATTTTTTATATTGATATTATTATTCGCTTTTTCTTTTTCGCGTTATGGAATTTTAATAAAAGAAAATACATATGGAACACTTTCAAGTAATGGGACTAAAAATTTATTTATATTTAAAAGCAGAGTAGATAATATAGAAATAAAAGTAGACTCAGAAGGGCAGAAGCTAAATTATCCAGATGGAAGTTATATACACATTAAACCCAAAGAAAGTAAGATAACACGTTATAGTGCGCAGACACGGAAATCAGAAACTGTCCTTTTTAAAAACTTATATAAAACTCCTTGGCAAGTTAATAATCAAGTAAAAAATATAGGCGACTATTACGAAAGCTTTACTAAAACGCCCAATATGCCAACAATACCTGAAGAAGACTGTTATGATGGTCAAATTAAAGTTCCATGTGGATTTGGTAGCAATAGTTATAACCAGTTTGATGCATCAAAATTGTTTTCAGATTCGAGACAGATGAGCACTTCATCAGAATCTTGCAGTTCAGAGAGGTCTAATTTTAATAATAGAGCGTATAATGGACATAGCTCACTCTTTAGATGCACTTTAGGTACGGGGGTCATTCTTGTTGGTTCAGGCATGGCAACACTCGCATCATGCGTTATAGACCCAACTAAGTTAATATGTTCAGCAGCAGCTGTTGTATATGTTGGTTCAATAATAGCATATGAAGATAATAAGTTAGCTTGTAACGTAAGTTGGGAAGACTCACTTAATACCTTGAAAACTTGTGAAAAAGAGAACTCGGATGGTGATTCTAGTGGCGATAATGGTTCTGGTTCTGGCGGCTTAGGTGGCGGCGGCAGCGGCGGCAGCATATGTACTGAGCGAAGTCATCATTCAGTTTGTACTGGTGGCGGTTGTACTCGTTGGATTGAATATCAAGTTGTAGCTTGTTAAAAGTTAATAGCAACAGGTTTCTAATATTAGAAGCCTGTTGTGATTAGAATAACAATGGTGTTTAAATGATTTTCACAAAATTTTCATATTTCCGAAAAAATATTAGTACACTTAGAGCTTTAGCGCTTTTCTTAATTTTATGTATATCCTTTTTTAGTGATTTTTACTTAGTTACATTTTCTGTTTATTTAGCTATTGTTTTTTCAATAACATTAGATTTTAAGAAGTTTATATGTAATGAGTTTGATGATTTCACTTTGCGGTCTAACCTCTGTGTACAAAAGGTAATATGCGCACTTATTATAATTACCATATCAATTATATTTTTTTCTATACTCGAGGGGGTTGTAATTGGTTTGCTTCTAATATATTTTCTAACTTTATTGATTGTTATTTATTTTTATGTTTCTTTAAATAGGGTGGGGGAGTTGAGTTTAAGAGGTTGTAATATTCTTTCAAATATGAGTAAGTTAAATATATTTTCATTTGTAATTTATTTTTTATTCATGCCTATTGGAATTGTTTTTTCAGAAAGCTTTAATGGATTAGCTATTCATTGCTTAGTATCGTGTGTTCTTATAATCATTTTCTTAGATACTTATCATGTCAATGAT
>NZ_JAGPYN010000054.1 GCF_018069805.1 Pseudoalteromonas ostreae | reverse complement strand
CATAAAACGCGTTTGGCGTTGTATGGTTAAGCCTCACGGGTAATTAGTACAAGTTAGCTTAACATATCACTATGCTTCCACATCTTGCCTATCAACGTTGTAGTCTTCAACGGCCCTTCAGAGACTTTAAAAGTCTAGTGAGAACTCATCTCGAGGCCTGCTTCGCGCTTAGATGCTTTCAGCGCTTATCAGTTCCGAACGTAGCTACCGGGCAATGCCATTGGCATGACAACCCGAACACCAGCGGTTCGTTCACTCCGGTCCTCTCGTACTAGGAGCAACCCCTCTCAATTCTCAAACGCCCACGGCAGATAGGGACCGAACTGTCTCACGACGTTCTAAACCCAGCTCGCGTACCACTTTAAATGGCGAACAGCCATACCCTTGGGACCGACTTCAGCCCCAGGATGTGATGAGCCGACATCGAGGTGCCAAACACCGCCGTCGATATGAACTCTTGGGCGGTATCAGCCTGTTATCCCCGGAGTACCTTTTATCCGTTGAGCGATGGCCCTTCCATTCAGAACCACCGGATCACTATGACCTACTTTCGTACCTGCTCGACGTGTCTGTCTCGCAGTTAAGCTGGCTTCTACCATTACACTAACCGTACGATGTCCGACCGTACTTAGCCAACCTTCGTGCTCCTCCGTTACTCTTTGGGAGGAGACCGCCCCAGTCAAACTACCCACCAGGCACTGTCCGTAACCCCGATTCAGGGGCCAACGTTAGAACATCAAAACTACAAGGGTGGTATTTCAAGGACGACTCCAACAAAACTAGCGTCTCATCTTCTAAGTCTCCCACCTATCCTACACATGTAGGTTCAATGTTCAGTGCCAAGCTGTAGTAAAGGTTCACGGGGTCTTTCCGTCTAGCCGCGGGTACACAGCATCTTCACTGCGATTTCAATTTCACTGAGTCTCGGGTGGAGACAGCGTGGCCATGGTTACACCATTCGTGCAGGTCGGAACTTACCCGACAAGGAATTTCGCTACCTTAGGACCGTTATAGTTACGGCCGCCGTTTACCGGGGCTTCGATCAAGAGCTTCGTCCGAAAACTAACCCCATCAATTAACCTTCCGGCACCGGGCAGGTGTCACACCGTATACGTCATCTTGCGATTTTGCACAGTGCTGTGTTTTTAATAAACAGTCCCAGCCACCTGGTCACTGCGGCTCCCGTCCGCTTAGAGAGCAAGTCTCATCACAGATAGGAGCGTACCTTCTCCCGAAGTTACGGTACGATTTTGCCTAGTTCCTTCACCCGAGTTCTCTCAAGCGCCTTAGTATTCTCTACCTGACCACCTGTGTCGGTTTGGGGTACGATTCGGTATAATCTGAAGCTTAGAGGCTTTTCCTGGAAGTATGGCATCAGCAACTTCATCACCTTGGTGACTCGTCTCGTGTCTCAGGTTTAATGTTCGTCCGGATTTACCTAAACAAACGCCCTACTCACTTTCACATGGACTACCAACGCCATGCTTGCTTAGCCTGCTCCGTCCCCCCATCGCAATTATACCAAGTACGGAAATATTAATCCGTTTCCCATCGACTACGCCTTTCGGCCTCGCCTTAGGGGTCGACTTACCCTACCCTGATTAACATGGGATAGGAACCCTTGGTCTTCCGGCGTGCGGGTTTTTCACCCGCATTATCGTTACTCATGTCAGCATTCGCACTTCTGATACGTCCAGCATACCTCCCGGTACACCTTCAACCGCTTACAGAACGCTCCCCTACCACT
>NZ_JAGPYN010000053.1 GCF_018069805.1 Pseudoalteromonas ostreae | reverse complement strand
GGCAGTAAGTATAGCAATAGGGATTTGGGCACCTTATGCATTACCGTTATATCAAGGCTTAAAAACCTATGCAGTCACAGGTAGTTTTGGTGCAGCTTTGAAAGCTTACGTTATTTCGTCGGCTACAATAGTTATTTCTCAATACATCGGTGCTAACTTAGATTTTGATCTTGGTGGGTGGACTGCTGTTCAAAATGTTGCATCGCATGCGATGGTAGGTGGCGTTTCTGCTGTTCTTCAAGGAGGAAAGTTTGGTCATGGCTTTGTCAGCTCCTTAGTCACCGCCAGTATGAAAGGATTTATGAATCCGAAAACCACTGAATTTGGTAATGCATATAGCCGTACCGCGATTGCAGGGGTTGTGGGCGGCACCGTGTCTAAACTTACGGGTGGAAAGTTTGCCAATGGCGCCGTCACCTCAGCAATGCAATGGTGGTATAATGCGGAAAAAGGTGGGTTTGAAGAAGACTTTAAAAATGCGAAGAAATTAGTGCATGCTCAAGGTAAGTTTAATAACACTGATGATGCTGCAAAGTGGCTACATAAAAATGTTTATGAAAATTTATTAAATGAGTACGATATTGAAGTTGGTGCTGCAATGTATGGCAGTGAAGGAGATATTAGGTTAGGTGATTTGCAAACAAATGGCCCTGGTAATCTTATAAGTTTACATGTTAAAAAAGATGCTGTATCGGTTTGGCATAGCCATGGAACAAATGGGTCCGTTGCATGGCCTTCTGTAGGTAGCGATGCAGATACAGGTGCTGCATATAATGCAGGCTATCAACATGAATATATTTCCACTCCTGATTTTTATGGTGAAGGAAGAACATTATGGAAAATGAATGGGGGAGCATTTAACAGCCCAGAAAAACATAATCAAAGTACTTTATGCATCAACATAACAATAATAGAAGGAGGTGGTTCATGCAATTGGTAACGAATAAACTAAATTTGACGATCTTTATAGGGTTACTCCTTTTCTCCAAACCAGGAGAAACTAACAGTTTGGTCAATGAATCGGAAATACAAGAGGATGTACCGCATGTGCCTTTTATGAAATTAGTTGTTTTCCCTGAAATGTATGACAAAAAAAAAATAAAAATAACGGGTTTACTTTTACGTAGTCATAGAGAAAATCCAGTTTTTTTAAAGTATGGTGAAGATGCAGCTCGCTCAGGCCGAGCTGAAGAAACTATTCTTCTCTTCAATTTACCCAAAGAAATAACACTCAATGATATAGATGGAGTATATTATACAGTTAAAGGCATCTTTGATAGTGGTTGCATAAAAGATAAACCACCAAACACTCGTTGGAGGATTGAATACTTAGGTTGTATTCATAAGGTGGAGCAGTTAAAGGCCTCAACTAATGGACATTATAAATACCAGCGTGAGCTGCCTTTATTTCCAATTCCACCACCTAAGAAGTAATTGGGAACTAATGGGAGCAGCTCTTTCTTTTTGGAAATAAATAGAGTCAGGTCTTTTTTTGCCTTTAGGTGATGAGGTTTATTTTTAATAAGGATATTAAATTCAATGTTATTAAGAGTGTTTACATTTATTGGTGTTTTATTTTCTGCTGATGCAATCGCTGCTGTTGGCAAAGGTCATGCTAGTGGAAAAATCACGAATATGACCAGTATTAGTTCAGGGTTACTTGTGCGTATTAATGCTAACGAAGTGCCTGAGCACTGCACTAGCGGCCGTGTTTGGATGGAAAGAATTAATAGGGTCAAAAGAATTAATAGGGTCAAAGAATTAATAGGGTCAGGTCTTTCTTTTTGACTTTTATAATAAAAGGCAAGATGCAAGACCTAAAGAATTAATAGGGTCAGGTCTTTCTTTTTGACTTTTATAATAAAAGGCAAGATGCAAGACCTGACCCTTTGACCCT
>NZ_JAGPYN010000052.1 GCF_018069805.1 Pseudoalteromonas ostreae | reverse complement strand
TAATCGGGTAGCCGGAGGTCTCTAACCTCCAGCCCCCACACCACCCATCATGCGGGTCCGCAATGGGCGGTTCACCTCCCGTAATGAATATTGATCCAAATATCTCTCAGTGACACTAAACCTTTTGACGCTAAATAGTCATTGCCTAGCGCAATGTTAATTCCTTTTGTTTTTGAGCTTCGACAAGGCCCCTTGCTGGTGATACCACATGCTATGGCTAGTCTCTCACTGACCCCCAATTTCATTAAACTGCGTACTTTGGTGCGAGGTTTACGCCATTGCCGCCAGTAGCACATTCTTATCCTACGTCCGATCCAATGATCTAAATCCACCGTTAGCTGATAAGCGTTGGCTATCAGGTAGTAGTGTCCCCAGCCGCGTAAATACTGTGTGAGTTTATGAATTTGTAGGGTCATTGAGATCCCCCAGTTACGGTTAGTGAGCTCCCTGACATTTGCTTTGAATTTCTTTAGCGCCTGTTCGTGGATCTGCACTTGACCGTAACGAAATGTGAACCCGAGAAATTTCGAGCCTGATACAGGACCTACCCGACTTTTCGATTCGTTCACTTTGAGCTTTAATCGCTTAGTGATAAACGCAGTAATTTCCTGTTGTATTATTAGTCCTTCGCTTTTGGTTTTTACTAAAATGATTATGTCATCAGCGTAACGTGCAAACTTAAGGTGTTTGTAGGTTAGCTTCTTATCTAATTCATCGAGTAAAATGTTGGAAAGTAAAGGGGATAATGGCCCACCTTGGGGGACTCCTTTGGTTGACTCAAACCACAGACCTGTTTCGCGCTCTGCGATCCCCGCTCGTAAGTATTTACCGAGTAGGCGCATGAGTGCTTTGTCTTTGATTTTACGGCCAACACGATTCATCAGCATGTCATGGTCTACTTCATCAAAGAACTTAGACAAGTCGATATCAACCGCTGTTTTATAACCTTGTTTAATACAAGACTGAACATGGTTCACTGCTTGACTGGCTCTTTTATGAGGGCGATAACCATAACTATGTGGTGAAAATTTAGGCTCAAAGTAAGGGCTGATCACTTGAGCAATGGCTTGTTGGATCACTCTGTCGATAACAGAAGGGATCCCAAGCATTCGCTCACCGCCATCAGGTTTGGGTATCATCACGCGTTTGACTGGCAAGGGTTGATAAGTGCCGTTAAGTAATTGTTGTTTAATACCCAGCCAATGTAACTTAGCGAAGTGATTAAATTCCTCAATACTCATATTATCAATACCCGCAGCCCCTTTATTGCGCTTAACATGTTGCCATGCTGCGCTAATATTGTGGTTGCTTAGTACCCTTGCCATAAGGTCATGATCTGTTTGGTTATATTCATTCGAGGTATTATTCACAGTCGAACGCTGTTCATCACTATCACAACACGGTGATCTATGTGAATTCAAGTTCATTTGTAGTTTCTCCTCTGGTTAAGATGTTCAGGCCTTCACCGTGTCCCCTCTATTACGATGGGCGTTTGGCTACTATGCCGTCTGCTGACTTCTGATAAATCACTCTAGCGATTACTCGATAAAGCGCGTCTAAACTAACGCTTGTTTTACTGCTATTTCGCTCGCTATAGGTCGCAGCAACCAGAGCGCCAAGGGTTGAACAACCAGTCCCTAACTGGTAATCTCCAAGCGTTAGCGCGGATGCGTGTTTATCAGATCTCCCCGAATAAGGTGCATCGACTTTCTCTGCACAACTGCATCATTTACGGTGGCCGTTAGATCACATGACTTCGCTATCCTGTGCTAGCTCGTCTCCAGACTACGCCTCATATGATGTTTTTGTTCATCAGCTCACAGATTTGCTAGCGGCTTCCTCCAGACTATCTCTCGCGATTTAGCCCTTGCCATTCGCTAGTAGTTATCGTTTAATAACAGTGTGTTATTTAAACGGTGATCTTCCTACAGAGGACTTTCACCTCATAAGTCAATGCCCATGTCGGGCGTACACAAGT
>NZ_JAGPYN010000051.1 GCF_018069805.1 Pseudoalteromonas ostreae | reverse complement strand
GTAAGCGTATAGCTAACGACACCTAGCCTTGCTTAATATTCCAAGGTAGCAGTGGCTCAAGGTTATTTGGCTGCTCTGCAATATGTTGCAAGCACGTTGAGATGTAGTCATGCACTACAAGATCATTTGCCTTTGCGGTTTCAACAAGGCTATAGAGTATGGCGCTGGCATGTGCACCATTGCTGGTATTTGAGAACAACCAGTTTTTTCGCCCTATTACGAACGGTTTTATAGCTCGCTCTGCACGGTTGTTATCAATACTGAGCCTGCCATCATCTAGGTATCGCCGAAATTTCTCAAACTGATTTATCGCATAGGTAATTGCTTCACCTAGCGCCATTTTAGGTGGGATTTTATCTTTATGCTTTATCAACCATTGATACAATTCATCAACGATTGGTTTGGCTTTTCTCTGCCTAATCTTGAACTTTTCATCGTGCGATTTATCTTTGATGGCTTGCTCAATACCGTAGAGCTTGCGAATAAGGTTTAGTGCTACATCTGCTTTGACGGTTTTTTTATTATTGCCTTTAGCCTCGATGAATTTACGGCGCATATGGGCTAAGCACGCAACCAGTGTTGCATTCGTTTGCTCGTAAGCCTTGTAGCCGTCAACGTGCATGTAGCCTTCGTAACCATCAAGGAAATCAACCGCACAGTGGCCTGCGCGACTGTTATGGTAATCAAACAGGACAATATTAGTGCCTTTACCCTGCTTATCATCGCCACAACAATACAGCCACATATAGCTGGTCGCTTTCTCTGCGTTAATAACGTTTAACGAGGTTTCATCGCCATGAATAACCGCTTGAGATAACAAGATTTCTTTTAAACACTGATAGAGCGGTGACAACAATTCAGCACAGCGTAACATCCAGCTCGACATGGTTTGCCTGCTCAACTCAATACCGATATCAGAAAATAACGTTTCTTGGCGATAAAGCGGTAAGCCAAACTGGTATTTACACATGATTATTTGGCTCAGCAGGCTGGGCGTTGCGATGCTTTTTGGAATGACTGTTGCGGGCATTTTTGCGGTTTTCACCACACTTTCAATGCCTTCTCGCTCACAGTGACGGCACGTATATTTTGGACGAATGGTTTTGATGACTTTGATATGCGCTGGCACAAATTCGAGTGCTTCACTGCTGCTTTCACCCATTTTGTGAAGGGGGCTTTGACAGCAATCACACTTTTTATCACCTTCATCAAGGTCAACAACGACCTCAACTCGGGGTAACTGAGCCGGCAGTGGGCGGCGTTTCGGTTTGGCTTTTTCTGTCTTTACTGAGGCCGATGTGGCCAATAGCGCTTTATCATGTTCATCAAGAATGTCTTCTGCTTCATTGAATACTTCGCCTGCACCCGGCATCTTTTCAGATTTTTTGGCGTACTCTTTGGCTAGTTTCGCGTTATAAGCTTGTAGCAATTCGTGAATTTGCGCGTCTTTTTCAGCTAACTTTTCATCCATATGCTGTTGCAACTCAAGCACCATGCGCTTGAGTTGTACAGGATCGTCAGGTAATGAGTGTGCATCAATTTTCATGTTCGCAATTTAACAGAATTTGACGGTGTTTTCTTGCTTGACGCAAAGATAAAACAGACGGTGTGGCAACGATCATTTACTGCCAATATGATCGATTAGATCATCGATTGATACCGCAACTCTTCATGGCCAAGCACATCATATCCCGACAACAACCAATCCAGTTGCTCTGGACTGAGCTCAAATTCTTGCAGACTGGCTTTGTTTGGCCATTTGAACTTTTGCTTTTCTAATCGCTTGTACCACAAAGCAAACCCCGTTTTATCCCAGTAAACCAGCTTGAGTTTATCCTTCGCTTTGTTGCAAAATAAAAATAAAGCGCCAGTATAGGCATCACGTTCAAGCTCACCCTCAACGATTGCGACCAGACCATCAATGGATTTTCGAAAATCCACAGCATCGCGGTGTAAGTAAATACACTTTGGTTCAACAAACATTTTCATAAGGCAAGCTCACGTAATAATTGACTCAAATAGGCGACAGGCATTGTGGGTGGTAAGCTAATTTTTACGCTGCCGATAGCAAGCGTGATCGGCTGTTGCTGTTCAGTGGGGGCGACGTGTTTAGTGACTTTTGCTTGAACAAAACTACCGGATTCAGTATTAAGCTTACTTCGTGCCGCATAAAAGCTTGTTTTTGATAAGGCATGTTGCTGGCAAAACTCAGTAATAGTTAAATCGCTGGCTTGTTGTTCTTCGATAATGTTGCGCCACTGCTCAAGGCTACGCATTTTTCTCATGGCTATCTCCTCATTGAAATTCGGAAATAGCTTAATCATTTTGACGAGTGACTGGCAGGTGCATTTTGCTAGACGCTTAC
>NZ_JAGPYN010000050.1 GCF_018069805.1 Pseudoalteromonas ostreae | reverse complement strand
ACGGCCAAAAGGAAAACGGATGTTCTTCGATATGAATTTTACTGAATGGGTCCAAGTAATTACACAAATCGTTACTGCTGCAACTGCAGTAGTCATGGCTTTTTTGGGTTATAAAACATATCTACAGCCACCGGAACAATCATCTGAAAATGAACCGGATGAAGCCTTCAGTGATGACGCTGAAGAAAAGCTCAAAAGAATTCTTGTCTTTAAAACGTCCAAACAAAAGACTTGGCTTTCAGTTTCAAACCAAGGCTTAAGTTGTCATATTGATGATACTCGCCAAGGTAAAGGTGGGCCTCAGTGGACTCTTACAAGAACACAAGCGTCTGAAATATTAAACACCAATAACTATCATGTTAATCCTGGGTATAAGGTTAAAACAGGCACTTTTACTCTTGGCCCAAGAAGAAACTGGCTCTATTCTAAAGTTTTGTTTCCAGAGCCTGATTATCTGCATGGTGTACTTAAGCAGTTGCTGAGTAATACTAGCAGCTAACAAGGCCTTAAAGTCTATTTTGTTAGGATAGAAACCTAAAATGAGACCAATCACTTAACGCTGTGATAGTTTGTTCTGTAGGGGGGGCAACATAGATTAAACCAGCTATGACAATAATTGACGACACTGTAATTACTTTATTATCGAAGTCAGCTATTTTTAGAGCGGTTCCGAAAGAGCGTTTAATTGTGACATTACTTAAATCTACACTGTAAATTTCATCCAGCAATAAATGAATTAATCCTCCGAGTAAAATAAAACCACCCGTTAACCAGGCAAAGGTGGCTGCTTGTGCGGTTGATTGGTCATTCAGTTGCCATGTTACTTGAGTCGTTAATAACGCGCATATCAGTAAAAATAGTAAAGAGTGGCAACTCCCTCTATGTACTGTGATCCATTCAAAAAGTGGCCTAATAATATATTTCATCAATCCGTAAACCAATAAAGGCACAATGATTAATTCGATAAAACTAACTTTAACAATGAGTTCTGTGGTTATGTAATGCAGCACCAGTAATACGGCGCTAAGTGCAAATAAGTTAAAAATAGTATCGAGTGATGTGGAGTTATCTGAATCTATATCTGGTAATAAACCGCCAATTGAGCCTAAAAACCATAACCAAAGCGCGCCGTTTAAATCAATATGCCCAGCAGATAATAAGGTAGCTGAACCCAAACCAGTGATGATGACCGCAGTATTAAGATGAGTATTGAAGTTTGCCATTATAGCTCTTGATGGGAAAAAGTAGGGCATTTTAACAATTGAAAAGTTCATTGTTCAATGTACTTTAACGGTTGGGCTTCAAATATCTTTGTTATTATTTTGATTAATCGCGTTTTATTACATTCGGGCAATATTTAGCTTTATAAACATTTATTTGTAGTACTTAGTCAATCTTGCTAAGTTTATTTAAGTTTTTATCATTAATACTCCATACCCATTTTATAACCCCGTTAATTTAGTAGCTTATTTTACAGCGACAAAAAGTTGCTCTACCTTTGAAAATGATTAAACCACTAATTAAAAACACTAGAAATAAGGAAATACTATGAAACAGACAATATTGATATCGTTTATGTTTTTGCTAATTAGTTGTTCAAGTTTAGCGACCAATAGCAAAGAATTAAGTAAATCTAAGCAAACTGAAGAGTTTATTACTCTTGTCAGTCAGTCTAAAACCTATGACCTATCACATGTTTGGGATGAAAACTCCCCCATAGCTTCAGTTAACCCAAAATACTTAATGACGCTTAATGCAACTCATGCTGATACTCGCGGTACATTTGCTGATAACGGCCAACTCTCATTCACGTCAGAAATAATGCAATGGAGTGGTCATCATGGAGGTCCTACTATTGATGCTTTAGGTCATATTGGCCGAGACGGTTTATTGTATGGTGGAGTAAATGCTACGCAAGCGACCAATGATCGCCGGGGACTAGGACGCAGTGGGGTAGGGGGCGAGCTGGCAATCGATCATTACCCTGTTAGCTTGTTGAGTAACCGAACTGTATTGCTTGATGTGGCACGCTTTATTAACGGTGATAATACCCCGTTGGTAGCAGGTTTTGACATAACGGCTTCACATTTAAAAAGCACAGCAAAATCACAAGGGGTAAAAATTAAAAAGGGTGATACCGTTTTTATTAGAACTGGATGGGGGCAATATTTCAGTGATAACCCACAGCTATACATTGCTGATAATGCGGCAGGTGTTGGTGTAAGTGGTGCACAGTTTTTAATAAAGGCTGGTGCAAGTGTTGTGGGTAATGACACCCTAACATTTGAAAAGAGGCCCCCCATTGCTACAGAACCCTCATTTCAGGTTTTTCCAGTACATATGATGTTATTAGCAGATAACGGTATTTACATAATAGAAAACTTGTTCCTTGAGGAGCTAGCAAAAGAAAAAGTCTATGAGTTTATTGCCATTGTACCGCCACTTAAAATACGTGGTGGTACGGGCTCAGCATTACGAGTATTTGCGCTTGCAAGTAACTAATCATTCAATAAAAAGTGGGGAAATACTAATGGCTGTATCTATAT
>NZ_JAGPYN010000049.1 GCF_018069805.1 Pseudoalteromonas ostreae | reverse complement strand
GGTTTACTAGTTTGAATTTAGTTATCAAAGGATTAAGAAATGCAATCCTTACAGGTTGGGGATTGTCTTTTGCATATTTGTGGTATTTAGCAGACTTTAATGTGCTTTTCTCTCACTTGCTTTACGCTTCAGTATTAGGTGGTTTAGTAAGTGCATCTGCGTTAGTCTTTTATATGCTGCCTATACACCTTTGGTTAAGCCGTAGTGAGCTAGTTGGTTTACATTACTATTTAATGGTCGGTCTTGTTCCTTCTATTATATTTGTATTTATACCTTCTTTTACGGACGCAACGGGTAGGTTAATTATTGAATCAATAATAACTTATGCAGTTTTTGGTGTTACTTTAACAACAGTGTTCTGGTTTTCTGTATGTTATCGTAAACCTAACAAAACAAATTAAAAGTGCGGACAAAAAACAGTGGGCTTTGTTCGTACCTCACAAATTATAGTCCACTATTTTTAGCCGTTTATTTGCGGCGTTAGGACTACAAGAGGATCAATTGAATGAATCAGGTTTATGATAGAAGTTTATTGGAAGGCTCCTTATCTCAAATGGAGTCAGCCGCACTGAATTTTGCCCAAAGGTTTATAAATGATGGCAAGGTCCGGATGAGTTACATCAACCAAACCAGAAAATTGGCTCAAGAATACCGCGCAAAAGTTAGTTCTGGAGCAATAACGGCAGAAGAAGCAGCAAAGCAGGTTCAAGGAATACGAAACCAAATTCTTGAAGCACAACGTTTACGAACAAGTGATGTAGGAAAGGCGATAGCGGTAAAATTAAAGAAGACGGGATTAACACTATCAGAATTGACTGATAAATATGCGAAGAGCATGTTTGGCAAATCGTTTTCGAATTTATCCGCAGCAAATAAAAATAGGGTATATCTCGAGATTATAGAAAGTTCTGGTAGACCAAGACCATCTATGAATGCAGCGGCCAGTAAATATAGTAAGCTGGGCCGAGGATTGTTGATTGTTACTATCGGCGTTGCCGTTTACAACATCGCTGTTGCAGAAGATAAGGTAACTGCTACGGCGAGAGAGGGAGTAATAATCGGTGGAGGTTTCGCCGGAGGCGCTGCTGGCGGTGCGGTGGCAGGACTCGCTTGTGGGCCGGGTGCTCCTGTTTGTGTCACTATCGGGGTGTTTGTAGGAGGCGCATTGGGTGCGCTAGGTGCTGATTTTACTTTTGGGTGGTTTTTCTGATGCCCACAAAGGAAACAAATGAATTTCATGTAATAGATACGATAGAAAAACCTAATGAAACGCCAAGAGTGTTGCTTGAAAACAAAAATTTAAAAAAGCAATTTGAGGTTTCAGGAAAGGTGCTGGAAGCACAGTATCGAATTGGAAAAAACTTCCTTGTTCTGGTCACGGAAGGAAACCCTTTCGAAGAGGCGCTATACGTATACTATTTTAGCAATAGTTTACATCTCATGGATTCACTGGAGCTTTCTGCAATGTATTCGGAAGGAATGCTCAGAAATGTTACTCTTTCTGATTCAGGAGATATTATGTTTTCGTTTTTTGATAACGATGAGCAGTGGGTTTTGAAAGTATATTCACACCCTAAGTACGCTTTTTTCAATAACAAGTACCCAGTTAAAAGAAAAATGTCAGTTTTTCATAAAAATTGGCTGAGCTTAAAGAAGTCCTAACAAATTGCTGCACACGGACACATACTGCTACACTCGTTTTGTGTCTATCGCTGCGCTCCATTATCACACAAAACGCTCTCCGCAGTATGTGCCGGTGAGCAAGGCGTTGGTGAAACAATATGATTCCCAGCATTGAGACACAGCAACTTCGACTAATACCACCAAGTCTTGATTGTTTTGAACTATACAAATCATTTTATACTGATGTAATTGCGTCAGAAATGTATGGTGGGCCTATAGGTCTTGAACAAGTTTGGACTAGGTTAAAAGCCGATATAGGTTCATGGTACTTATTAGGTTATGGAGTGTGGGTTATACAGCAAAAATCTGATGATAGTCTTATTGGCACTTGCGGCTTTTGGAAAGGTAAAGATTGGTCAAAAGAGCTTACTTGGTGGGTTATGCCAGAAGGTCGAGGAAAAGGTGTGGCTACTGAAGCGTCAAAGGCCGCTATAGAGCATGCTTATATTAAGTTTAAATGGAGAACTGTTGAAACTTATATGAATGACGATAATATTGCTGCACGCTCTCTGGTAGAAAAGCTGGGTGGTAAAAAAGTAGATAGGAAAGTGTTTCCAGACGGTTTATTAAGGGACATATATCAGCTGCCAAAATCAGCCTAACAAGTCACACATAAAAAAACTGAAGATAAGTATCAAAAATTTAGAAATGTAAGCCGTCAAATTGCACAAGATGCATTACCAGCAGGTCTAATTGATGTAGTTAATTTAAAGCCTGTAGACTCTCTATCTTTAAGTCACTCAAAAAGGTGGGAAATTAGTGAAACTAGAAAAGATGATGCTAATTGGTTATGGGAAGATAGTATACCTGACTATTCATACCGCAATCCTAAAAGATTTGATTTAGCAATATGGTATGCTAATGCTCAACTATGTGGCCTCTGTATAGGTAAACCTACTTTTACAGGAGCGAGGTTACGATTAGATGTAATTGAAGGCTCCCCGTTAAATCATCCATTAAAAGGGAAAATAGTTTCAATTTCTATATCTGCTGCTGAAGCTTACGCTGATTTAATTGGTGCTGATCAAATACGTATAATGAGACCTTTAAATATAGAGCTTATCCGCTATTATCAAAGTCATGGTTTTACTTATCGACAAGGTAAAGCGAGTAATACACCATCATATTTATGGCGTAATTTATAAATAGGTACTAATTATGACAGAAAAACCAGAACCTGATACTCCTGAATTCGAAAAGTGGCTAAAGCAAAGAGCAAAAGAAAGAGCTGAAAAATTATTTGCCAAAGAAATGCCTCCTGAATTAGCTGAATTAGAAAAAGGAATTATTGCAGGTCCAAAAAATATTTCAGATATAATGCCAGAGAAATCAATTCCTGAAGATATTGCTATAGATAAGAGTAATAAGAAAAAACATTTAAAAGTAATTAAATAGTTCAGTTTTAAAAAACCGACTAACAAGCAAATCAACAGGACTAAAACTGCAGGCTCTTCGTTTCGCTCGATTTTAGCCCGTTATTTG
>NZ_JAGPYN010000048.1 GCF_018069805.1 Pseudoalteromonas ostreae | reverse complement strand
ATTAACACTATTAAATCACTCATTCCTTTTGTCTCTTCTTATATTGTGGAAAGTTCTGCGACGGCGAGCTGCTTAATAAAGTGCTTAAGCTCACCAAGGTTTATTCGAGTATATCAACAACCGTTTATGCAAATGGCACTTTAAGTACTTATGAGCATTGAATAATACTCACGTTTTGTATGAATAAATCACAACGACCGTAAAAACATCTAGAAATCTAGACTTCTAAAGTGGGTTTTGTCTGAGTGGGAGCGTCTACTAGCCTAATTTATCCATTCAACTTTGTTAAAGAATGAATCTGGCTCATGTTTTACCTGAAATAATACCGTTTTTCTTCATGCTACATAGCGCGTATAAATTTATTAACTCTGCAAAGCACCATTACAGTTATCCCGTTAGTTTGGTTTTAACAGCGAGTAATGTGTCATTGATAAAAGCAGTAACAACTCAAATTGAAAGGATACGGCTATGAGCACTGATCTTACATTTACTATTAAAAGCACTAACTTGGATGAAAACTACCATCCTTCAAACAACACACGTATTACGACCAATTTCGCTAATTTAGCTAGGGGTGAAAGCCGCCAACAAAACCTGCGTAATACCCTAAAAATGATCAACAATCGTTTTAATGCTCTGGCCAGTTGGGATAACCCACAAGGGGATCGTTACGAGGTTGAGCTCGAGATCATTTCGGTTGATTTAGACATTGCAGGCAGTGGTCAAGCATTTCCGTCAATTGAGGTATTAAAAACCAATATTATTGACCGTCAAACCAACGAGCGAATTGAAGGCATGGTGGGTAATAACTTTTCATCGTATGTGCGCGACTACGACTTTAGCGTGTTACTACTTGAGCATAACAAAAGCAAACCGCAATTTAGCATTCCCGATAACTTTGGTGACTTACACGGCAAGTTGTTTAAATGCTTTGTAAACTCAAATACCTATAAACAGCACTTTAAAAAGCCACCGGTTATTTGTTTAAGCGTGTCTGATAACAAAACCTATCAGCAAACCGAAAACTTACACCCTATTTTAGGCGTAGAGTATCAGCCTAATGAGTCGTCGTTAACTGAGCAATATTTTAAAAAAATGGGCTTACAAGTGCGCTACTTTATGCCACCAAACAGCGTTGCGCCGTTAGCGTTTTACTTTTTTGGTGACCTACTTAACGACTACAGCAACCTTGAACTAATTAGCACCATTAGCACCATGGAAACGTTTCAAAAAATTTATCGTCCAGAAATTTATAACGCCAACGCCGCCGCTGGTAGCCGTTATAAACCGAATTTAAAAAATGACGACCATTCGTTAACGCAAATTGTGTATGACCGCGCAGAACGAGGTCAATTAGCGGTTGAGCAAGGCAAATTTACTGAGCAGCACTTTATTAAGCCTTATCAGTCAGTGCTGCAGCAGTTCTCGGCAAGTATCGCTTAATCACACAACAAAATTAAAGGCAGCATTTATTATGAAAAAACTATTACCCACATCATCAGCAGGCAGCTTGCCAAAACCGTCATGGCTTGCTGAGCCCGAAACCTTATGGTCACCGTGGAAATTACAAGGTAGCGAGCTAGTAGATGGCAAACACGACGCCCTGCGTATTTCCCTGCACGAGCAACAAACTGCAGGCGTAGATATAGTCAGCGATGGCGAACAAACTCGCCAGCACTTTGTAACCACCTTTATTGAACACTTAAATGGCGTTGATTTTGAAAACCGTAAAACAGTTAAAATTCGCGACCGTTACGACGCCAGCGTACCCACAGTGGTTGGCCCTGTGTCTCGTACTAAATCGGTATTTGTTGAAGACGCCAAGTTTTTACGCCAGCAAACCAGCCAACCAATTAAATGGGCACTGCCTGGGCCAATGACCATGATCGACACCCTGTATGACGATCACTATAAAAGCCGTGAAAAACTAGCATGGGAATTTGCTAAAATACTCAACCAAGAAGCCAAAGAGCTAGAAGCCGCAGGGGTTGATATAATCCAATTTGATGAACCCGCTTTTAACGTGTTTTTTGACGACGTAAACGACTGGGGCATAGCCTGCCTAGAGCGAGCCATAGAAGGGCTAAAATGCGAAACCGCCGTGCATATTTGCTACGGCTACGGCATTAAAGCCAACACCGATTGGAAGAAAACCCTTGGCACCGAGTGGCGACAATACGAAGAAGTATTCCCTAAGCTGCAAAAATCGAATATAGATATTATTTCGCTCGAATGCCAAAACTCACATGTACCCATAGAGCTACTAGAACTCGTGCGCGGTAAAAAAATAATGGTGGGCGCAATCGATGTAGCCACCAATACCATAGAAACACCCGAAGAAGTGGCCAAAACCCTACGCGAAGCGCTTAAATACGTTGATGCCGACAAGCTCTACCCCTGTACCAACTGCGGTATGGCACCCCTGCCCCGCGACATCGCAAACGGTAAACTCAACGCTCTTAGCAAAGGCGCAGAGTTAGTACGTAACGAACTATTAGCAGTGAATGTAGCTTAATTTTTAGTTATAGCTGCTACAAAAAAGCCACACTTTAACACATGTTGAGGTGTGGCTTTTTTAATCAAAATGTAACGGGGGTTTACACAACGAGGTTAAAGGTGAAAGGTATCAGGAAAAAGGTTTTAAGTTCGTTGAATATTGGTTGGGTTGAGTGCAACAAAATCTAGCGTAATTAAATAAATTTAACCAAGCCGCCAGGTACTATTGATTGAGGGAAAGTGCCACTTGCAGAGAATGGCAACGCTCGCTTAAGTGTTATGCTCGTACTTCAAAGCGATCACCGTGACTTGGTGGAGCAGATGTCACGATAAAATGCAGATCTGTTTGAGAACGATTACTTAACTGATGTGGTGTGTTATTTGGCACATGGAATCCATGATTCTCTTTTAGCTCAAAAGTTTCACCATTTACTTCCAATATGGCACAACCAGATAAAACAAAGAAAAACTGTTCTGATTCCTTATGTAGATGACGCACCTCACTACAACCTGGAGGTACTCGTTCTTGGATTACACTGAGATTCTTAGACTTTACCAAATGCCAACCATCGCACTGCTCGCCCCACTGATAATGTTCCGCATTTTCTTTAGATACTGTTGTCAAAGTTCCTCCTAGAACATAACGAGGCTGTAGAATAAGTCTAACAGCCGAAACGGTTAAAAAAACTAGCTCCTGTAATCGACCCTAAGCACTTTTACGGCATCAGGTAATGCATTTGAAACCTATGAAACAGGCTGTTTTTCTTTAAAAAGATTAATTCTACAGTCTCAACGCCTTGTTCACCGGAAAATTAGGAGTGCAGCGACTAACTTTGGCGAGTGCAACAACTTGTTATATTCCTATTCTACTGCCCTTAAAAAGTTGGGATATGCGGAATAATCATATTTTTCACCCAGTAGTTTATCAGAAGCCTCTTTTACTCGTTTATTGATATATTTATTGAAGCTTCGATCATAAATCTGACTATTACTATTGATTCTTTCAATTAGATCAATCATTTCAGTTTCTTTGTATTTTTTCAGAACTGGAGAAATGAATTTATTATAGCGAGTTTCTGCTGAGTCAAAGCTTCCGCTTTCTCCATAATAAGCATTTCTTAATATTCTTACTTTCGATTTCCATTCAAGAGAATCAGAAAGCGTAAATAAATGCGCCAGATCTGATTTTAAAATGCTACCGCCATCATCAAGCAAATAATCAAGAAGTTCTTTATGAAAATCAGTCAAGCTATCAAATTTAAAGTTTGAATAATAAAAATCTCTCTCTTTTTTTTCAACAATGTCATCAACTATTATCGTGGCACTCTTGTTTAGCTTCTTATATATTTCAGGATTTCGAGAAAGCAGCTTAATTAAGGTCGAAACCGTCTTTCTTTCCTTTGATATATCAGAGAAATAATCAATTTCTTTACCGATCATCTCAAGCGCTTGGGAAGAGTGTTTTTTATATAGGTAGCTTAAAGTTTGGAAATTTATATTTCTATTACTTGAAGCTCGATCATTCTCCATTTTAAAAACAAACTTCCATAAAGAT
>NZ_JAGPYN010000047.1 GCF_018069805.1 Pseudoalteromonas ostreae | reverse complement strand
TTAAGTATACAGTAGTCTATTATAATACATTTACTTAAAGTAAAACTTAGTTTTGAGGTAAAAATCAAACAGGTTCGGCTAAAAACGTTTGATATGAGTCATGCAATAATTTTATTTTCACGTCTTTAATGGCAATTATTCAAGCCCTTAGGTATCCTTTAAGCAACTTCGAAGGATTAGCTATCACAAAAGGATAGTCCACTATGAAAAAGTATTTATCGGTATTATTAACAGGCTTTATTTTATCAGGTTGTAGCAGCTTAACCACTGAGCAAAAAGCAAGTATTGATAACCTTACAGCTTGTGAAAAAATCAATGGTTTATTAGTTGCCTACAACTCACGTTTTGAGGGGTTAAAGCGCACCCGCGTAAATACAAAGTACGCAGAAACCTGGACAGCTAAATACAATCTCGTTGGTAAAGCATGCCAAATCAGTGCTCTGGATGCTGATACAGTGGCTTATCGTTGTATAGACAACTACAAAGAACAAACGCAAGCGGTTGCCATTCATCAAAAGGCCGTTGACTTCACCCGAGCTTGTTTAGCGCAAAATAACTGGCATGTACAACAAAAAGAATCTGCTGATTCATTACGTACAACCTTTGTACTTGATGAAAAGAATCCAGCTATTTCAATTCATACAGGAAAAACCTTATCACGCTCAACGCCATGGTCTACCTCATTTGAAGTAGGTAAATCGATAGCAAATAAATAGTATTAAAACCATAAACAGGTCAGTAAATGCTGACCTGTTAGGCTCAGGATTTATGAATTCAACACCTCAAAAAAGTTCATTGCCATTAAAAACAGACTGCATTGGTAAATGTCACCGCCTCAAAGGCTATTGCGGCGGCTGCGGCCGTACTAGCGACGAAATATTTGACTGGATTATTTTATCTGACCAAGAGAAACAAGCTATTTTAGGCACCCCCAGAGAAGATGCTAATAACCCATAGCTAATAAAGGTGCATTGCAACGGGTCGTGTTTAAAGCCTCTAATTAATTGCCTAAGTGAGGTACTTTTCTTGCTAACCCAAGAAAAATTGATAGCGTCATGTAGCTACGCACTATTTTTCGAATACTAAACAATTTACGCTTTATCAAGCGCTTGACTTACATCGGCAATAATATCGTCGATACTCTCGATACCCACCGATAAACGAATTAAATCGCGGCTTACTCCTGCATTCGCCAGCTCTTCATCGTTTAATTGACGATGAGTGGTTGATGCCGGATGACACGCCAGCGATTTGGCATCACCTATATTAACTAAACGTAAAATCATATTCAGGGCATCAATAAACCGCGTACCGGCTTCAAGGCCACCGGCAATACCAAAACTTAAAATACCTGACGCTTTACCATTGGTAATTTTTTGGCTCATTTCGTTATACGGGCTTGATTTTAACCCCGCGTAATTAACCCAAAGCACTTTAGGGTGATTCTCTAGGTATTCAGCAAGCTGTTGTGCGTTTTCACAGTGGCGCTGCATTCTTAGCCCTAAAGTTTCAAGACCAATTAAAATGTCAGAGGCGTTTTTAGGCGCAAGTGCCGCACCGGTATTTCTAAGAGGGACAACGCGGCAGCGACCAATAAACGCCGCTTCAGCAAACGCATCGGTATAAACCACATTATGATACGACGGATCAGGCTCATTCATCATCGCAAAACGAGTAGCATTGGCTTTCCAGTCAAACTTACCTGAATCAACAATTATGCCGCCAATCGCGGTACCATGGCCGTTAATATATTTAGTGAGCGAGTGCACCACAATATCGGCACCTAACTCAAATGGCCGGCATAAATACGGCGTAGCTACGGTGTTATCTACAATTAAAGGCACTCCTTTACTGTGGGCTATTTTAGCTAATCGAGTGATATCAACAATATTCCCTGCTGGGTTACCAATCGACTCACAAAAAACCGCGCGAGTGTTTTCGTTAATAGCGTTTTCAAAACCTGTAAAGTCATCAGCTTTAATCATTCGCGCTTCTATACCTTGGCGCGGCAAGCTGTGGGCAAATAAGTTGTAAGTACCACCGTACACTTGGCTAGTGCTTACAATATTAGTGCCCACTTCACATAAACATTGAATTGCGTAGGTGATCGCCGCCATACCCGAGGCCACCGCCAGCGCACCAATCCCCCCTTCCATTGCCGCAATACGCTGCTCAAGCACCGCATTGGTCGGGTTCATTATTCGGGTATAAATATTCCCAGGTACTTTTAAATCAAATAAATCAGCCCCATGCTGGGTATTATCAAAAGTGTACGAAGAGGTGTTATAAATCGGCACCGCCGCCGACTTAGTTGTGGCCTCAGATTCATAACCGTGATGCAGCGCTAAAGACTCAAGTTTCATAATTTATTCCTTCAATATAGTTATATCTAACGTAGCATTTAATGGTTACAAAATGCACATGAAATTACTAAAGAATATTGAAGGAATTAGATTTAAGTTAAGGGCAGTTAAAGAGCGAGAAACGGACATTGAAAATGTTAAACTTAGACCTGTATTGATGAGTAGAATTCTATTTTGTCCGATAACATTATTAACCGCCATTTTGGTAAAAAATAGCAAGCTTTGAATTCATACTATTTTAATTACTTGTTTACAAAAGTAATTACTGATGAAATCAACAGGATACGTAATATAAGCCGTTTTGGTGTGTTATAAACCACCAAAATGGTGTTCAATAAGATTGTTAATTGCTTGCGATAAAACTATTTACGGAGGTTGTCGATAGTTAGAAGTGGTTACTTTACTAATAGTTACTTATTGAGTAAAATCTCAACCGATTTGTTGTGGATTCAACAAAATTACAATGGAAATTAAAGGATTAAAACATGGATGCACTACCTAGTACACAAAATAAAGCAATACATATAAAAGCAATACATATAGTTGAAAAACAGATGCCTGTAGATCAACTGATTATGATTATGTATAACTCACCCTCCGAGAATACTTACAAACACTTTAAAATGGTTAATTCCCATATTAAGAATGGAATTGTTCAAGTTGGACAGGTTGTATTGCTGTCTCCAGCAGATGCTCAAGAATGCACAATTGAGGAAGCTGAATTTTTAAATGTCGCTAAAGCAGTGGATTTAACTTCCTAGATTAAAACTGAGTAACTCAGAAAAGCAATTGCTAGTAAATAGATATGAGTTTTTCTCAAATGTTGCAAGTTATAACGGTTTATTGATTGGCGTAAGCAATACTGCATGGAAAGCCCATACTGCTCAAGTTAAATCTATTTTGAAAGATATAGAGCGCACTTATGTTACTGGTTACAAATTAAGCGGTAACTTACATAATAAGAATTTTTTCATTCAACGTAAAATGCAATTTGCTAGATTAGATGCAGCATTAAGTCGTTTTGGACAACCAAGTTTAGGTGGAAAACTTGTAGCTGGTGATATCCGTAGTAATTTGGGACTAAGCAGTAAAAGCATCATTCATCAGTGGAATAAGCAGCCTGCAAATGCCACAACTGTACCCAACTTTCATAAGAACTATGCAGCAGTAGCTGAAATGTCACGTAATTTGAAACGTGTGGGCTATTTAGGAATCATGCTCACAGGTGTTGATGCAGTATCTAACATTCAAAAAGCTTGTACCGTTGGTGATGATTCTCAATGCAGTAAATCGAAATATACACAAACGGGTAAGGCTGCGGGCAGTATCGTTGGAGGAGCTTTTGGTGGTGCAGCTGCAACTTGGGCTACTTACTCAATTGTATTTGGTTTACCAACAGGCGGAACTAGCTTTTTTTGGTGTGCTGTTGTAGCTGGTGCTGGTGGTTACGTTGGCGGTAATATCGGTAGTAATAGTGGAGATTTTATAGGTGAAAAATTATATATTTCAACAGGAATGAAATAACTTAAATGGAAGAATTAAGCTTATTAACAAAAATTGTAATGTTTCTTGGTATTGCTGGTGGCATTGGTATCTTTATTTGGATTGGTATGGTTATTTACTTAAAGAGTAAGTGGCTGACTTTATTAGAAGATATTCTTGATGATGGTGTTAGGTTTTATAGTCTTAATATCTTTTTTTCAGGCAATGGGGTTCTACAATACGCTACAGTATTCCTTTGGTCCTTTCATGCTAGCCGTTATGGAATGCTCGAAAAAAGAAATAATGTACCTAAGTACATTCAAAAATGGTTTGTTTTTGCTTTTTGTTGGTTCATGTCTAGTGGAGCGTTGATGGCCGCATCTGCAATTATAGTAAAAGTATATGACTTATAAAAAGCAACTAATCGGGTAGCCGGAGGTCTCTAACCTCCAGCCCCCACACCACCCATCATGCGCTTTTTATTATAGGAAGTGCAATGGGCGGTTCATCTCCCGTAATGAATATTGATCCAAATATCTCTCAATGACACTAAACCTTGTAAAGCTAAT
>NZ_JAGPYN010000046.1 GCF_018069805.1 Pseudoalteromonas ostreae | reverse complement strand
GGGCCGTTTTGATAACTTCTTTGAATTAGGCGGTGACTCAATCGTCAGTTTACAGATCATTGCCAAAATTCGTCAGGCTGGATACTTGATCACACCTAAGCAGGTGTTTGAACAACAAACGATCGCGCTTTTAACCAAGCACTTAGTCCTGTTACAAGACGACGATTTAATTGAGCAAAGTGTGGCGGGCCAAGTACCTTTATTGCCCATCCAGTCAAGCTTCTTTAAAAAGGAGATGGTTGAACGCTCTCATGTGAACCAAGCGGTTATGTTACATAGCGATCAAGTATTAGATGAAGTGGCGCTTAACGCAGCAATTAGCACATTGATTGAAACGCATGATGCGTTACGTATGCGATACTATCAAAATGAGGTCGGCACATGGCATCAGGAATATACTCCACATAGCGAGCAGCTTGTAGAACACACTAAGTGGTTACATGAAGTGGGTGTAGCTGACATCGAGCAATATGCACAACAGGCCCAGCAAAGTCTAGATATTACTCATGGGCCTATCATGAGAGTTGTACAAATGCGAGTCACTGATGGCACATATCGATTGTTGTTAGTGATCCATCATTTAGTGGTTGATGGTGTGTCTTGGCGGATTTTATTGGATGACTTGGCGATAGCTTATGAGCAAGCTATCGAAGGCAAAGCGCTTACCTTGGCATTAAAGAGTCACAGTTATCAGTATTGGGCTGAACGTGTACGTGAGTACCCAAGTCAATTTGAAGCGGAATTTGCCTATTGGTCTGAGCAAGTCACTCAGCCATTACAATTACCTAACTTAAATGCACAGGGCAGTAAATTGGCTTTGCATCGTGCAGCGGTCAGCGTCAATTTAGATAAAGTGCGTACTGAGTCATTATTACATGAAGCGCCAAAAGTATATCGTACACAGATAAATGACTTGTTACTGAGCGCATTAAGTGAAGCCTTGTATCAATGGTTAGGTCAATCAGAAGTGTCTATCAACTTGGAAGGTCATGGGCGAGAGCCATGGGAGCAGGGCGTAGATTTAAGTCGGACTGTGGGCTGGTTTACCACACTCTATCCTATTGTATTACAGCGTATGCCCTCGTTGGCGGATACCATCATCGCCAATAAAGAAAACTTACGGGCGATTCCAAACAAGGGGATAGGATATAGTGCATTTAAATTTAATGGCACAGATGAAGAACAAAAGCAGTTGCAGCAGAGCTCTCTCAGTCAAATTGAATTCAACTATTTGGGGCAGTTTGATAACAGCGCAGTACAGGATAGTACATCGATTTGGCGTTTAGCATCGGAAAGCTCAGGGAAAGCAACGAGTGATAACATCGATCTTAATAACGAATTGACGGTTAATGGGCAAGTGTTGAATGGGGCACTGTCTTTTGAAGTAAGTTTCTCACAAGCGCGTTTAAATAATGACGATGTGGCGCAGTTTGCCGCACACTTTGAGGCTGCATTACAGCAGATTGTGGCGCATTGCCAAACAGCACACGGTACATTGACTCCATCAGATGTCCCATTGGCTAAATTATCGCAAACACAATTAGCTGCGTTGCCACTTACCCTGAGTAATGTGGATGATCTGTATCCACTATCCCCGATGCAAGAAGGCATGTTATTCCACAGCATGTTTGAGCAAAGCAACGCGTATGTTAATCAGATTTGTTTTGAGGTGAAAGGCTTAGATGTTGCGCGCTTTAAACAGGCTTGGCAATCAGTCATTGCACGTCATGATGTACTGCGAACAGGGTTTGTATGTACAGATAAAATGAACTTACAGTTTGTTGCTAAAGAGCGTGCACAAGATTGGCAGGAGCTAGATTGGCAGCATAGTCAGTTAGATAAAAATGCAGTGATACACGCAGCGCAAGCGGATAGAGAGCGAGGGTTTGATTTTATTAACGAGCCAGGTTTGACGCGTTTAACACTGATAAAAACGGGCGTGTCAGCGCATTATTTAATTTGGACCAATCATCATTTATTAACCGATGGGTGGAGCACATCCGCCATGATGGGCGAAGTGCTACAAGCATATAAAGGCATAACGTTACCGAAAAGTACGGTGCAATATAAAGACTATATTGCGTATCTTGAAAAACAAGATGCGGCACGTAATTTAGCATATTGGCAGCATGAAACGGATAAGCTGACGGACCCAAGTTACCTGACGTCGGTATTAAGTGGCGCTGAAGAAACTGAGCGCTATGCTAAGCGACATATTCAGTTTGATGAGACACAAACAACGCATTTAACAGACTTTGCTAAGCAAAACCATGTAACAGTTAACACCGTTATTCAAGGTGCATGGGCATTGTTGCTGTCGCGATACTTAAATCGAGACACAGTATGCTTTGGGGCAACCACCTCGGGTAGACCGACAGACATGAATGGGAGTAACACATGCTTGGGGATGTTTATCAATACCATCCCAGTGATCACTGAAATAGATCCCGCTCAGTCGCTAACAACGTGGTTACAGTCAATTCAAAATGCGAATGTTCGCTCTAGAGAGAGTGAATTTACCCCGCTTTATGATATTCAAAAGCAAGCAGGGCAGCATTTGGAGCTCAATAAAGAAGGGTTGTTTGATACCTTAATGGTATTTGAGAACTACCCGATCTCAGAAGCACTGCAAAGTGAAGAAAGACAAGATACGTCATTTGATGTTGTTCATTCTGAAGAAGAAACCAATTACCCTGTCTCAGTAGAGGTTGATATAGCAGCGTTATTGAAAATAACACTGACATATCAAAGTGACAAAGTAAGCACACCCAGTGCGAGCAGGCTGTCAGAGCAGCTGGGGTCTTTGATTTTAGCGATGGTGGCGAACCAAACCCCAATCTTGTCAGAGCTATCCCTTGTCACATCAGCGCAAGCAGACTCGTTACAAGTACAAGGGTTTGGTGATGAGTTTACACCTTATTTAGTGGGGGTAGAAACACCGATATATCTTCCGAATGGCGATGCCCCGATTTTACGCCCAGAGCAATATCAAGATGTGGTGTCAACATTAAATCAATTGGCAGAGCAGACACCCGATGCAGAAGCCGTTACGTGTGATGGCCTCAGTTATACGTTTAAGGAGCTGTATGAAAGATCATCGCAATTGGCGTATTACTTGCGTGAGCAAGGGGTAGTTGCAGAGCAAAGAGTGGGTGTTGCACTAGAGCGAAGCCGAGATTTGCCGGTGGCATTTTTAGCCATTTTAAAAGCGGGTGCAGTGTATGTGCCGATGGACTTGAGCTATCCAGAGCAACGCTTAGCTTATATGATAAAAGACAGTCAGATGCAGCACATACTGGTGTCAGATAACCGCATTGCTGAATTGGCAGGAGAGGCGCAGTTACATTGTTTACCAGAGATAACGCTCCATGATAGCTGGCAAATGGAGACGGTTTATCCAGCACAAGGGGCGTATGTTATTTATACCTCGGGCTCAACGGGTAATCCAAAAGGGGTGTTGGTAAGTCGAGGTTCGATAGGGATGCATTGTCGTTCAATAGGGCGTCGTTATGGCTTAAGCGCGTCAGACAGAGAATTGATATTCATGTCATTCTGTTTTGATGGGGCACATGAACGTTGGTTATCAGCAGTCACGCATGGCGGTACAGTGGTTATTAGGCCAGAAAAACAATGGGACTTACAAGAAACGTATGAAAATATGCACGCACAGCGCGTAAGTGTGGTGGTATTTCCGCCAGTCTTCTTGCGAGAGTTGGCCGCGTATGTTGAACAAATAGGCAACCCGCCACCGGTTCGAGTGTATTGCTTTGGTGGAGATGCGATGCCACAAGCGTCTTTTGAACTTGCTCAACGGGTTTTAAAACCAGCGTTTTTTATTAATGGTTATGGTCCAACAGAGACGGTTGTGACGCCATTGACGTGGAAAGCATTACCAGGAAGCAGCTTTGACAGTGTGTATGCGCCGATAGGAGAGGTGTTAGGGCAACGTCAAGCATGGATATTAGATGGCCAATTGAATCAAGTTCTACCGGGTATGATAGGTGAGTTATACATGGCGGAAGAGATCGGGTTAGCGCGAGGTTATTTGAATCGACCAGATTTAACCGCAGAGCGGTTTGTAGCGGACCCATTTAAAGAAAATGGCTCACGATTATATCGCACAGGAGACTTGGTGCGCTGGAATGAAGATAACCAAATGGAGTACTTGGGACGTACTGATCATCAAGTTAAAATTCGAGGCTTTCGAATAGAACTCGGTGAGATAGAGTCTTTACTACGTAA
Organism: Pseudoalteromonas ostreae; assembly: GCF_018069805.1. Taxonomy (GTDB): domain Bacteria; phylum Pseudomonadota; class Gammaproteobacteria; order Enterobacterales; family Alteromonadaceae; genus Pseudoalteromonas; species Pseudoalteromonas ostreae. The sequence continues at coordinate 324 of NZ_JAGPYN010000046.1, read as the reverse complement.
GTCAGCGGGTGTGAATGAAGCGGTTGTTATAGCGGATGATACGCCGTCGGGCAAGCGTTTAGTGGGGTATGTATCAGGACATGAAGAAGGTTTATTAGATGTGGTGGTGCTAAAAGAGCAGTTAGCCCAGCAATTACCCGATTATATGGTCCCGAGTGTGTTAATGGCACTGCCGGAACTGCCAACGAACAGTAACGGCAAGATAGATAGAAAGGCATTACCAAAGGCGCAACTCCAAAGCGAGATAGCTTATGCAGCACCAGAAGGGGAGTTGGAGATGCTATTGGCGCAGATTTGGCAGTCGGTGTTGGGTGTTGAGCAAGT
>NZ_JAGPYN010000045.1 GCF_018069805.1 Pseudoalteromonas ostreae | reverse complement strand
CACGAATCCCGCTACAGATGTGTAATGAGGTTGAATATCACCCGACACACTCATGAACAAAATATTCGTCTCACACGCCTTAGCAATACGGCGGCTACTAACCAAACCCATGTGCATAGCCGAGTAAAATAATTTTTAGCATCACTGAAGGCGGATACGCAGCTGCGCCCGTTTTATCATTGTTATACCACGCATCAAAGCCCGACAAGTCGAGTTTATTTTCGACAATATAACAAAGCGCATACTCAAAGGTACCTGGCAGAATTTGCTCAGCGAAATTGATAGGAATGAATTTATTTTGGCAGGATAAATCAGGCTTGACTCCTTACCCAACGAAAGAGCCATAACAATTTACCGTGGGTGAATAATATTTACTAGATCATAGCTTGATAGTAGATTCAAGGTTGAAAGTTGAACAACTAAAAGTAGGTGCATTCGTTCCTGTAAAGAGTAATTCTACAGCCTCAACGCCCGCCATCTGCCGCGCGGGGTAAGATAAGAACGTCAGCTGCATGTCATTGTTATAGCGAAACAGGTTCATCACGCATTTTTTCCCATGTTTGTACCATAAGCTTCTTGGCTGGCCCCCAACGGTAACCACCAAGCGCACCACTGTGCTGTATTACCCGATGGCAGGGGATCAGTAAAGCAACAGGATTTGCTCCAATGGCGTTACCAACCGCTCTTGCAGATTGGGCCGCATTGAGTGCTGTGGCTACCTGAGAATAGCTAGCCACTGCGCCCGGTGGTATTTTCAGCAGCGCCCGCCACACAGCTACCTGAAAATTCGTACCTTTCACATGAAGCGACAGCGGACCATGTTTGGCAGCTGTATCACTACTAAAAAACGCATCAATAACATAGTGCGTAGATGTGATGCTTTCTACAATCGAACTCAATGGCCAAGCGTTACGCAAGTCATCCAGCAGCTCTTCAATGTCATTGAAGTCCATGAACTCAACCCTACAAACACCACGCTGTGTTACAGCTACAAACATAGGCCCCAGTGGTGTAGGGTGCACACCGTATTCGATACGTAGCTCCTTACCCTTATTTTTATACTCCCCCGGTGTCACTGCCTCCAGCTGCACAAAGTGATCATGCAACCTTGAACTACCGCTTAAGCCAATCTCATGTGAAACGTCGAGCAGAGAGCGGGATTTATCCAACAACTCCTTGCTACGCTCCAATGTCAGGACCTGCAAAAACCGCTTTGGCGTGGTACCCGCCCAACGACAAAACAACCTCTGAAAATGATACGGACTCAGATGCACATGGGCGGCTATCTCTTCTAGAGCGGGCTGGGTAGTTGCACGATCTACCAAGTATGCCATAGCACGTGCGATACGGTCATAGTCTGACACACTCTGCCTCTCAGACACGATTTATGGATACACCGCCATCTACCAACATCGCAGAACCAGTTGTGAAACTGGATGCATCGGATGCTAAGTACAATGCGGATTGAGCAATTTCATCTGGTGTCGCCATACGCTTGAGCGCATGCAGGTTACGCACAAACGCCAATGCTTCTGGCGTATTGGCAAACTCACGTCCCGCTGGCGTATCAGTACCACCAGGCAAAAGGGCATTGACCCGGATATTCTGAGGCCCATGCTCTGACGCCAGCACTTGAGTCAAACCAATAAGACCAGCCTTACTGGCTGCGTAGGCAGCCATGCCTGGCATACCTGCGGTGTAACCAACGAAGGTAGAGGTGAAAATTAACGAACCTCCTTTTCGGGCTGCCATAGCCGGCAGTTGGTACTTTGCGCCCAAAAATGCGCTGGTTAAGTTCGTCGCAATAACCTGATCCCAATCCGTTTGCGACATCTGCGGCACAGGGCCCATAGCGCCCAAAATAGCAGCATTGTTAAAAGCGATATCCAGGCCACCAAAGTGGCTTACAGCCTTATCTACCAAAGCTTTGGCAAAAGCTTCTTCGCCAACATCACCGGCTAGTGCCAGTGCCTGCCCACCTTCAGTCTTGATTAATTCCACCAGTTCATCAAGCTCCTTCTGTCTCCTTGCTGCCACCACTACGGCAGCACCTTCTCTCGCAAAAAGCTTCGCGGCTGCGTAGCCAATGCCGGTGCTGGCACCAGTAACAATAGCAACTTTGTTGGCCAATATGTTCATCGATTATTTCTCCTAGCTCTGCTGACAATTAAAGGGCATATGCCCGAACAGATGCTATATTAGGAGGCCGAACGACTAATGCCGACCCGAATCTTGCTGAATTTCAATTGCGCTATAACATTTTAGTATTTATGCGACACGCAGTTTGTGTTGCATAATCGCTTGTCGGACTGAGGCGCTACCTGCTCGATGTGTAGAGTTGGTGTTGTTTATGCTATGGACTTTACATATATAGAAAGGCTTTTTATGACCTAAGCTATAGCAAGCAAATTTAATTGGTGTGCCTGTCGTATCTATGCTGTCCCTGCGTTACTCAGTGTTTATTATCTATCCATTAAACCTAATGTTTAACCCTTAAGCAATTATATTTTTCGTATGCACAGTCGTTACTGACCTGAGCAGTTAAGCAGGTTAATTAGCTGATTTGATGCAGCAAGCTAGGCCGCTAACTCGTTCGAACTATTTAATTTGTCGCTACATCTAAATTAATCGCAACATACTAGCTTAGCAGTGCTGGCAACTTATTAGCTTGTCTAATCAATGCTTCGATTACTGGCTTTGTTTTATTACTAGGTACTTTCGCTAGCATTACATACCTAGAATGTCGTTCAACTAAGGTCGCGATAAAGCTGTTTTCTGAGCCTTGGTTCAAGTCCACCTCCCAGTGATCTGGAACAGCTCTGTCTTCAACATTTGATGACCTTTCACTATTGGTACAGCGTCGACTATCTTTCCTAACCCTTTACCTTTCAGCAGCAACTAAATAAGAGAGCCACTCTAATTGAACAAATAAAACTGTGTCACTAAATTTGCTTTTCAGGTTCAGAGTTTATCTTTTATTGCGGGGTTATTTTTATTTCACCTATTAAATAAATCATTAGCCCTATTAAACCTAAATTACACGCATGAAGATGACTGCAGGAAATAGAAACGGAAATAAAAAGAAATAAAAAGGATGTAGAAATAAAAAGGACAGACACATATTTTGTGTCAGAAAATTTAGCACCTCTCCCGTTGTGGATAATCGCATAATTATTTTTTGCACACTATTAGTGTTAGTTACAGAGCTTAGAATTGAGGTGCTTGGAAAGAATTTTAGGCGAAGCTAGGCCGTCACTTTGTTCAATAGTGTATTTTTAAAACAACCTAATAATGATGCAACTGTTCAGCCTGTGCCTTTGTACCATTTTACATCATTACTGGCGGCTTGCTGCTTTAACCGTTGTTTGCTGCCTGCAAAATTTGAGTACTGCTGCCTAAAACGTTGAATTGATTCAAGCCATTGTGCCTCTTCTATATTCAAAGTCAGGAGCACTTTTGGCATAGTTTTGTTGATATGCCCTTTTTTCTTTGGATCTATGTGGCGGCCACTCCAGTCGACTAATTCAATATAATCCAGTAAGGCAAAGGGGATCGTGTGTTTAATGTGATTGCCGCCAAATGGTTTTAACTGTGCTGGTTGGCTTTCATGCTGAATATTATCTTTTTGTTTGAGAAGCTTATTCGCTTTAACCGTGTCTGTGGTAAAGGCTTTAAAGTGCGCTATACGTTCTTGAATTGAGGTGAAATCACTGTCTTCAAGCGTATCGGCTATGTTTGCTCTGATAGGGTTCAAATCAACGTAGGCCATGCAACTGAGCACTGCGGTTTCATCTAATAATGCTTGCGACTTATAGCGCCCTTCCCAGTACTTACCCGTGCAGTTATCTTCTTTATTGGCCTCGCGGGCAATGTACTCATTGAGGTTTTTCATATACCAGCTGATGTCATACAATCTTTCTCGCCATTTAGCGATGATCTCATTAAAAAAGAGCAAACTTGGCTTATCTAACTGCTCACCTTTTAAGTGGCGGTCGACTAAAAAGTGGCCGTTATAAAGCTGATACCAGCGTTTAATTACTTCATCATCGGACCAATCAAGTGCTTGACGCCTATTGACGTTCACAACAAGGTGGTAGTGATTGCTCATAATCGCGTAGGCAGCAACTTCAATGGCGAACACACTACTTAATAACTTAATTCGCTCTACTAACCACTCCCTACGATGATCAAAGTTTTTACCTGTGTATTTATCATCACCACACAAGAATGCACGTCTCACGCATCGTGAGATTAAGTGATAATAAGATGTCGATGCTAAATCAATAAGCTTTTTTCTTGCGCGAGTCATAATATATCAACTTCATCAGATACTGTATGTAATAACAGTAGTTGATGCTATGATTTTTGCAAAAAAAATGTGCCTGTCCTTTTTTACTCCTTTTTTACTCGATAATAACAAAGCCTTCATTAGCAATAGGAAATAGGTTATGCATCATTGAGCCGAAAACGACACCACCAAAGTTACCATTACCACCTCGGTTATAAATTAATACCGGCAATTTACCTTTTGATACTTTGGGCTTGATTACATAGCCTTTTACAGTATTTCCATCGACAGAATAATTAAAGGTAGAACAAGACAAATTACTCTGGTAAAAATCGAATTTTTCTTTGCCGAAACGAGAATCAAACCGAGTCAAGGCATGATTAAGCTTTTCCTCTGATTTTATTTTTCTTTTGAATTTTTTCTCCATGCCATTACGCCATGAAGCGTAATCAGTAAAAATCCAAGTAAAGCAACTTTTTTGATCTGTTACTCGCTCATCATTGATTAAATTTGATGCTTGAGTGCTAAACGATGAAATAGCTAAAGAGATTATTAATAGGTATTTATTCACATGAACTCCATGTCGGTGATTGAAACTTCAACGTCGCATTCAGCGGTCTGTCCGCTGCAATGCTTTGTTATCAGCGACACCTCTTTCTTCAATATCGTTTAACACCCATCTCAACTGCCTGTCGAACGCATCCGCGTAATCCTGGATAGATGTATCAATCTGTACATCTGGGTACAGCGCGTCTCGCTGAGTGTCTTTGAAGCTATACAACCGCTTCGAAAAGGTGACTTCAAGTCCAGAATTTGGAAGTGTAAACTGACTCATATCTTGATACCCAGAGGGTCTAGCACCCGTTGGAGATCCCACCAGCTTGCTGTTTAATATTTGAGAAAATTGAGCCGCATTGCTCATTGCAGCGGAAAATGTAACGTTGTCGATTAGTGTGTAAACTCCCGATTTCCAGTTAATGGTATCTGCGAGTACCAGCTGTTGTGCTAATTTCAGGCCTACGAAGAAATCTCCACCATAATTGTCTCTAAGGTCGACAATGAGGTTTTCCGATTTGTTTTTGTCGATAAATCCAAGCAGGCTCCTCGAAAATCGTTCCATTCTGGAAATGGATGTGTATCTTCTAAACCTAACGTATACGGTTTTATTATCTGATGAAGATCCATACCAAAGATTTTTATCAACCTTCTCATCAGCAGAGAATATTGCGTCGTTGAAGTGTGATATTCGAGCATCAAGCTTTGGTGAACGGCTGGATTCAAGGTTAGTCTCCCTTTTTTCCCCTTGAATATCGAACACGAATTTTGCTTCGTCTTCTTTCTCAACTATTCCAAGCCCTCTTAGAATGGCAACATTCGGGAAATAGCTAGCAGCTCTTATTGCAGTGGAAAATTCGTTTTCAGAGAAAGGGCTTATTTCTGACAGAAGACGGACAACTTCAAGAGAGGATACGCCATTGATGGAGACAAGCTTCGATCCCAGAAGGTCTTTATGTTGGCTTGTTGTACTTAGCACATATAAGTCATTGCCAAACAATTTCAGCTTTAGAGGGAAGCTATCATACTCCAGCCCCCATAGTGGAAAAGAGGTGTGTCCGTCGTTAATTTTCCGTGTTAGCCTCATCAGATCTATCAGTATTTCGTTTTCTGTTTTGTGGGGTATGCTTTCCCTAATCCTGACGATCTCATTGTCAAAACGTTCTTGTGTAAGTGTGTGAAAAGGATCTATATGCCCTTCGATCAGTTTTTTTGCATAAATGTCGACATCCTCTTGCCAACGTGTCGCATTGTCTTGCGAATACCCGCATGATGATAGCAAAACAGCCATCAATACTACCGTCATTTTCACCATAATATTTGGCATTCCCTATTTTGATAACGCCCAAATAACGCCCAAATAACGCCTCAAACACCGGCTTGGTGAAGTTGGCGCCTTTTTTGGTACAAAAAAAGGTGACAGCTTCACCAAGTCCGAGTGCTTTGACTTGTTAGGGGTCATTCCGACGTATTGAAGATTTCATTTATGTTTTCAATGATCAAGCCTGATGTCATCTGCCCCCGCATGTCTACCTCAGGATCAATAATGATAGATATACCATCAGACTTGAGTTCACTTACTAACTTGTCGAAAGCTGCATCACTATCGATGATTGACAACGTGTAATCTGGCAGTTCAATACCAGCTCTCTTCCAGTTAGTTAAGTAACTTTCAAGGTTCAAGGGGGAAGAAATCATAAGCATTGTTTCTTCTAAGACTATTGGTAGGCCACTTTCCTTTTCTAAGAACATAACCAGAGGTGCATAAAAGTTATCAAAAGCACTGTACGCCTTGTTAATGGCATTTGTGAAAGTAGCTACTTCTGCATTTATACATATTAAGCAATCCTCATCATCCGATTTATTCTTCATAGCAACAGAGTAAGTAGTAAATGCTTCGGACTTAGACGTGTAACAATGAGGATCTTTACTTTCTTTGCCCTCTTTAAATGCAGTATTAAAAAATTCGCATTTTTCTTCTGCTCCAGCTAAAGTTTCCCTTACAACACGCCCTCTATCATGAACATATCTAGAACTACCATCCTCCAAATTTATTTTTATGCAATATTTTCCCCTAGATATATTGTTGTAATCAGGCTTCCATGCGACTGGATAAGTATCTTTTGGCATGCTAGACATACCTGCAAAAAAGCCTTGTCCCTTGGAAAGGGTGACATACCAAGTTTCGTAATCAAAATTTCTAATATGCGGATTTTCCCTAAAAAGGGCTGAGTCAATTAAACCCAGTACTCGATCTATTGGCGAAAGGCAATCATCGTGAGAAAAACCAACGTCATGCTCAGCGTCACACTCATCAATTTCTATATAGGGAGATTTGTCACCTGATATTGGGTCACCACAATGGATGCACATTAAAGGGTCGGCTTTTTCATTAAATATATTTTGGCATAGCTCAGAGTGACTTAGCGATATCGGAGTTTTATCTAATTCTTCTTTAGAGTTTATTGGAAGTATTGCTAAATTTTTACCCTCAAATAATTCAGAATTTCCCGCTATGTATCTCTCAGCCCCTGCATATGTAGAAGCTCGAAACAATACATTCCATGTACTGCCATTCAGTAGCTCGACTTTATCATTGTAAAAATTAAGTCTTTTTTTTCCGTCATCTTCAAATCTAATTAACTCTACTATCATATAATCAGAATCTTTATCAAAAGACTCTATTACAAGCACCTCTCTACCAGAAGATAGGGAGCTTTTCGTTTCTATCTGAATTAGTTTTTTCTTAGCTATATCTTTATCGATTTGTTTCAGATCCCCAACAAATCGACCCACTCGATCTTCAAGACCTTGCTTATTGATTGAACCCCGTTCTTTTGATAGCGATAATCCTAAACTAATTAATGCCGACCACAATAATTCGGCAGAAACGACTGAATTTCCAGAAATTAAAGTCATCACAGCTTTTTCCAGAGGCATCCCAGCCTCCACATCAATTACAGATATATGTATTCTTCTCAGAATATCCATCTTTATATCTTCAGTTATTTCATTACCACTAGAAAGTAAATAGTGGCTATCTATAAGATTGTTGAGCGTATCGTAAACACTTTGCTCAGATTGATTTAACGGATTTTGTATAAAGCCTTGATCATTTAGCTTTATACTTTCAGTAATCTTCCTTAGATCACGTGTTATTTTTGAAGAGGCTTTTGATGTAGTTGCAAGTACGAACTTATCATTATCAGAGGTTTCGCGAGAATACTGTTCGACAAACTGTTTAATAACTTTAGAGAATTCTGATCCTTCAACTTGTGAACAGTTGATTGATCTTTTCGCTTGGATATATACCGTTCCCAGATCAGTTCTTACCACTAGATCATCAATGGCTTCATCTGATTCAAATTGCAAGCTTTGAATTTTGGAATTTCTTTCCATGCCTAGATCGTCAATGAAGGCTACATCCATTAGCATATGCGTCATAAAAAGGGCTGATATACGCTGCTGAAAATCAATTCCTGCATTTGTGGCTGCGCCACCTGCATTACTACTCATTAGTTATCGTCCTAAATTCAAATGCTATGAAACCCTAACAATTTTATAGTGCGCTCATCGCGCATCTTTCTGCCGACGCCACGCTCATGTATTAATAAATCTATTGTTAACAAATAACGTAATGTATTGCCAGCTATAATTTTTTATTGTTGCTAAAGATATTCAGAAAAAAGAAAATGCGCTCGTCGCTCATTTTCTTGAATATGGGAGCCAAACAACCACACTGTACACATAT
>NZ_JAGPYN010000044.1 GCF_018069805.1 Pseudoalteromonas ostreae | reverse complement strand
CCTGATAGCCAACGCTTATCAGCTAACGGTGGATTTAGATCATTGGATCGGACGTAGGATAAGAATGTGCTACTGGCGGCAATGGCGTAAACCTCGCACCAAAGTACGCAGTTTAATGAAATTGGGGGTCAGTGAGAGACTAGCCATAGCATGTGGTATCACCAGCAAGGGGCCTTGTCGAAGCTCAAAAACAAAAGGAATTAACATTGCGCTAGGCAATGACTATTTAGCGTCAAAAGGTTTAGTGTCACTGAGAGATATTTGGATCAATATTCATTACGGGAGGTGAACCGCCCATTGCGGACCCGCATGATGGGTGGTGTGGGGGCTGGAGGTTAGAAACCTCCGGCTACCCGATTAGCTGCCTTTGCCTTGCTTTGGAACCGCTTGTTGAAGCCCATCGGTTAATAACACTGCAAAAGCACTGTGATGAGTCAATCCTGACAATACTTTGGATCGCACACTTAACCCTTGATAATTTCTTGATTTCAATTGGTTCTCAAATGCAAGCATTTGCTCGACCATACTACCCTCTTGACTGCCTATGTACATGAACACCTTTGCTTTCATGCTCTTATTACTTTTTGCATAGTCACTTTCCAGCCGAAACATCGCTTTATTGTCGTACCAGAACGATGGACTACCTAATATGTAGTAATCAAATAACTCGGGATTTGTGATCAATATCTTGGCGCCTAGCAATCCACCATATGAATGACCAACAAATACTTTTTTATCCTGTCTGATTCGGTATGTTTGACTAACCAGAGGTAAAACCTCATCTGAAATGAATCTAATGTATTGACTAGCTTTACCTGAATACTTTTGAACTTCGAGCGAATGTCCCCTTTTTTCATTTGGGGCATATGTTGGTGTGTAGTCTCTGGTGCGACTAAGCAAAGGGTTATGGCCTTTGGAATATGAAATCCCTACAATAATAACATCCTCGATATCCCGGCCTGCCATGAGATGCACAATGCCGCTCGCCACTGCAACTGAATAACCTGTGTCATTTAATAATACCAATGGGTATTTTTTGTTATTTTCTGAGTAATCGTTAGGTAGGCGGATATACAGTTCGTACTCCAGTCCGCTTACTTCAGATTTTATTTGCAGGGTATCCGTATTTCGAATTTTAAATTCGGTGCTTTCCTTGGCACTTAGCGGCACAGAGAAAAAATAACAACAGCAAAAAGCCAACTTAATAAACTTAAAAAACATCATTTTCCTTAAATGTGTGAAGGTTAACCACATAAGCTAACGAGCCTATAGAATAACTCGTTTTTGATTTATTTTTATTGATGCATTAACCATAGCCGAGTTCCTATTTTGATTCAATCGGTTACTGACTTTTACGTAAAATATAAAAGAGGATCTGCTGTTGCTTTAATGGGCGTTTTGGAAGGTATCACAGGTGTTTGAGTGGATTATTTGAGGTGATAAGGGCTAACGCTAATTAATGCATCGTGTTTCTCAGCTGTTCTAGATTATGAACTAAGCAATACAGTTGCCATTGGGCATTCACTTTCGTTTGTCCACGTAAGGTCAACTTATTCATGCCTTTATTGACAGTAATATTCCGCTGTTTAATAAACATCCCTGGGGCAAGCCCTTCTGCTACGCAGAACTCACTTCGTGAGCGGGGTATTTCGTTAGAACATAGCTAACTGATGATCCGAATGGAGTTGGTCATAATTATTTCCTTGGTTTTTCACATACTCTCTTATCATTGATTCGTCACCATGTTTGCCTACCGTACTTGCAAAATAACCATCTGACCAAAACTCTCCACCCCATAACTGCTTTTTAACATGAGGGTACTTTTTAAAAACCTCTCTTGCCGTTAAACTTTTAATCATCGTTACCAACTTTGTAATGCTGTAGGTTGGTACTGACTGAACTAAAAAATGAATATGATCTTCATCCGTCCCAATTTCTAAAAATTTGATTTCGTAACGTTTTTCTATTTCAACACAAATTTCTGTGATTGCCCTATCAACTCCCACATCAAGAACTGCTCTTCTATATTTTGCAGGGAAAACTAAGTGATAAAGTAAAACTGTCACATTGTGGCTTTTATGTATAAATTCGCTCATTACTCAATACTACGCCGCAAGCGGCGGGGAATAAACCCGAAGAGATTTAATTGGAGGCGGGAGTTTATCTCGCGCTTAGGTTTTATTATATTTTTAATGAGTAAGCTTATAGTGTTGAGCATGCCTTAATTGCAGCCGCTATGGCAGCAGCACTTTGTTTTGAATATCCGCCGCCACCAGTAACCACTGTTGGTATTTCAAGCGTTTTTAAGTGAGACAGTATGATTTTTTCACGCTTAGCAACATCTTCTACTTTAAGCTTAAAACCACCTAATTTATCAACAGCCAATACATCAGTCCCTGCTATAACAAAGGCCAAAGCATAATTACCCGTTATTAACTCAAGCGCTTGGGTTAACTTTTCTAAATATTCGCAGCCTTCTACACCACTTTTAAGCGGAACTGGAAAGTTTACTCTGTTACGAGTAAATACTGAGGTCGGGTAAATATCCTCATTATATACATCCAATAAATGTACATTTTCGTTGTCTTTGAATGAGTACGCATTACCGTTACCATGATGAGCATCAACGTCGATAATTAATACTTTATCTGTCTCACTTAATTTGCCATTTTTTCGCAATTGTTGATAGCTAATACCAATATCATTATAAATACAAAAACCTTCCATATTTAAATTACTAGCATGATGAAAGCCGCCTGATAAGTTCCACATAATCTCACCAGACTCCAAGGCTTTTTCAGCACCCAATAAAGTACCAGCAACAGCTAAGCGCATAGGTGTCAGAATTTTTTTATCTAGAAAATCAAAGCCAACAAAAGGAATTTTTGGAACTTCAAGGGCACGGAAAATAAAAACCTCATCCCGTATTTTTAATCTCATAAGTTCATTGAGATATTCATCAACAACATTTAGGTTTATAGCTTTTAAAGGTGCTAATTTATCCACGACAACATCTTGTAACTCCGCCATCACCCGCTTAAATTTTTCACCATCAAAGGGGTGAAGATATTTCAGCACGCCTAAATTATAATTATAATTTTGATCATAAATTAGCTTCATTTATGCTACCTCACTTTTAGCTAACTCTTGAGCATACCTTAAAATTTCATGGGGTGTCCATATTCCACGCCCTAAAACCTTCCCTAAACGGCCGTAATCTTGAGCCGTCGGTTTAAAGGTTGGCTCTATTCCACAAGCAACTTTTAAACAGTCAGCAACTAAGTGGGAACAATTAAATTTAGCTAGCTGATATTGAGGTACCGCTCTTTGCAATTCTTGTATATGCTTAGATAACGAAACAGTATCAACATTATTTAACGTAACAGTGATAGGGGAGCGGTTGCCTTCGCTTTGTATGTCCTCCTCCAAAGCCTGCATAAAATGCCCTGGCTGGCGTCGTTTTATTTTTAAATCTTTTTTACCAGCGCCATCTGCCGGCCAGAAACTAATATAAGTTGTGCCAAATGAGATTGAGGCATGGCCAACCATATTACCATTAGGTAGCCAAACATGTACTTTCAACATAGCAAAAATCCTTTTTTATATTTCCTAATTTAGGTTCAATGTATATATTTAAAGACTAAAAATCAATGAGGAAATTAAATACCTCCATCCAGTCTATATACTCATCAATTGAGTTTTAGGGCAAAGTAACGAGGGATTAACTTATCAGCAGCGCTCAAATTTACTGTAGGCATTAAGCTTGCTGACGCGAAAAGCGCAGCTTTAAATAGCTTGAAACCCGCTTCCCGCAACTCGATACTCGTCGCCTTTATTTATAAATGTCGCGTTGGCGACGACAACCAAAGAGAAGTAACCGCCGACTTCTCTTTGGAATCTCTCGGCGCCCCGAGCATTTTGCACTTTCCTCAAAGTCTAATTGATATGAACGTAAACGTCGTGTAAGGCACATCCATGTGCCTGTCACGGCTTTGATTGCATCCATGCAATCAATTACTCATCAATTGAGTCTTTTCGGGCAAAATGACGGGGGAGTTGTCTTGGCAGTGGTCTTTAAATTTTAATGTAGGCGTTAAGCTTGTTGACGCGAAAAGCGCACCTTTTAATATCAAAACCCGATCTCCGCAACTCGATGCTCGTCGCCTTTATTAATATATGTCGCGTTGGCGACGGCAACCAAGGGGCGCATAGCGCCGTACGCCCCTTGGAACCCCACGGCGCCCCGAGGATCACACTACTTCCTCAATTTAAATTAATGATATGAACGTAAACAGCGTAGATAGGCCATCCGTGGCCAAGCTACGCCTTTTCACAGCATCCATGCTGTAAATTACTCATCATTAATTCAATTTCGGGTGTGATCACGGGGGGTATTGTCTTGGCAGCGGTCTTTAAATTTTAATGTAGGCGTTAAACTTGCTGACGCGAAAAGCGCTTTCGAGTAAATAAGATTTGAGACACATGCAGATTTCAGATAATGCTCACCCTATCAGGTAAAGTTACTTTAACTAACTTTTCTGCACTATCAACTTTAGTTGATTTATTTAGACAATAAAATGCTGTAACTAAAAAGAAAACTGCTATTACTAGGGCAAAAAACAAAAAAGGAACAATTAAGGTAGAATAAAAATAGAGGCTACTAATTGAAACAATAAGCGCTAACAATGAAAAAAGTAAATATAATCCAAAATATTTCAACCTCTCTACAAGTCTAGGTTTTTTCTTCTGGTAGGTTGCTTTTAATTTGATCACTTTTGATTTTTCACATACCATCAAGTACTTCCTACATGATGTATACTGCCTAAGAAGCTTAAATGCCCCCGGAGTCCTAATAAACCACAGTATCTCATACTGATTTAGCTCGCATTTTGTATAGCCATATAAAGCAACTAATATCGTTGAATAATTCTTTTCAAAATCATCTTCTATTAGTGTTTTCAACTTCATATAAAAGTCTAAACTTAAAACTTGATGCTTAAGAGTTGTTACCCTAAGGCGAGAAACTAACAAAGGTAGACCAACAAAAAATATCAGTAATGTGACTAATATTGATATGAACTTAAAATTTGCAATAAAATCAAATGATTCCAACACTTTATACTTCCAAATTCCATTTACCCATTTATACTACAAAAATTATTAAATTGACACTCTTTGTACAGAATTAAACTGAACAGGTGAAAATAAAATTATTTTAAGACCGTGTAATTTCGTATGTGTTCAGGGGGGAATTGTCTTAGCAGCTGCGTTTAATTCAACTATCAGTTAATGCTTGTTTACATTGCATTTTTTAGTAAACTGAATGCTCGCAAACAGGGAGCGATTTAATGCAACAGATTGGTATTTACGAGCAATTAATTACACGAGTAATTGAACAAAATTTAAATCGTGACCAATTTTATGTGGGCGAACGCCAGCTAGAATCGGCTGAGGCGGCTACGTGGCTTTCGCGCTTTTTAGGTAAACTTGTTGAACATGCCATTGATGCAATCCCTAATTCAAACGAGCGTTTACAGGAACAAATTAACCTAGCAAACAGCCTTGTGCTTTGGCTTAAAGATCATATTCGCGATGACGAGCTGATCAACGAAAACCTTATCGACAGCCAAGGCCGTATTCTTACTGCACTGTTTAATACTCAAAACCCTATTGCTGCAAATCTTAAAGATTACTCCAAAGATATTTTCCCGCTAACAGGACTTACCCAAAGCGAATTATTCAGCGGCGCGAATGCGGGGATCTCCCTCGAAACCGAGCTAAAACGCGAGATTAAATCGTCCGACACTATTTATTGGCTTGTCTCATTTATAAAATGGACGGGGCTGCGCATATTTAAAAATGAGCTTGAAGCGTTTACCAAAAGTGGCAATAAACTCAAAGTAATTACCACCTCGTACATGGGCGCAACGGATGCTAAAGCGGTGGAGTTTTTAGCAAACTTGCCAAATACCGAGGTAAAGCTTAGCTACAACAATCAGCAAGAGCGCTTACACGCAAAGTCATACTTGTTTATGCGTAATACGGGTTTTCATACCGGTTATATTGGCTCGTCTAATTTATCGCATTCAGCGCTTACCAGCGGCCTTGAGTGGAACTTAAAAATTACCGCCCAAGAGATCCCGCACATCATAGCCAAAACTAAAAGCACCTTTGAAACTTACTGGCAATCGCCAGATTTCGAGCTATTTACTGGCAAGGTTGAATGTAAAGAAAAGCTCATAAATTCACTTAATGAGCAACGTGGTGTTGGCCAAGCAAGCAGCCAGTTTTATTTTGATATAACACCAAAAACCCATCAACTCGCTATTTTAGAAAAACTAAGCGTTGAACGTAGCGTTCATGATCGCTTTAAAAACTTAGTGGTTGCCGCAACGGGCACAGGTAAAACCATAATATCGGCGTTTGACTTCAAAGCCGTTTACGACAAAAACCCAAACGCACACTTTTTGTTTGTAGCCCACCGCGAAGAAATACTCAAACAAGCGCAAAGCGCTTATCGTGGCGTGCTTAAAAACAACGACTTTGGTGAGCTGTGGGTGGGTAACTACAAACCACAGCGCTATAACCAATTATTTGCGTCAATCCAAACGCTGAATAGCCAAATTGAATCGCTTAATCTAACCCACGATTACTACGACTACATTGTGATAGACGAAGTGCATCACGTAAGCGCCGCCAGTTATCGCGCTATTTTGAATCACTTTACGCCCACAATATTACTTGGCTTAACCGCCACGCCAGAGCGCCAAGACGGTGCCAATATACTCGATGATTTTTGCGACGTGATAGCCGCTGAAATTCGCTTGCCAGAGGCAATAAATCAACGCCACTTATGCCCATTTCAGTACTTTGGCCTTGATGATGACACCGACCTAAGTCAAATAACATGGCGTGGTGGCCGTTACGATATAAGCGAGCTAAGTAACCTTTATACAGGCGAGAACAACCGCGCTAACAAAATTATATCCAGCCTTGCTGATATAGTGACAAATGTTCACAACATTAAAGCGTTGGCATTTTGCGTAAGCCAAAAGCACGCAGAGTTTATGGCGTCTAAGTTTAACTTAGCAGGCATAAACGCCGATGTGCTTACTAGCAAAAATACTAATGAACGTACGGCCAAGCAGCAAGCACTGCGCCAAGGTGAAATACAAATACTTTGCGTGGTCGATATTTTTAACGAAGGTGTCGATATTCCAGAGGTCGATACTCTGTTATTTTTACGCCCAACAGAAAGCCTAACCCTGTTTTTACAGCAACTCGGCCGTGGCCTGCGCCTGCCCGACAACAGCTTTTCTTTAGGTAGATCAAAGCAGTGCTGTACCGTACTCGACTTTGTCGGTAATGCCCGTCCAGAATACGACTTTGCCAGTAAATTCCGCGCACTCATTGGTAAAAGTAACCAACCAATAAAAACCGAGATTGAAAACAACTTCCCGCACTTACCGCTGGGTTGCCGCATAGAGCTACAAAAGCGCACACAACAAACAATATTAAAAAATATTCAGCAAGCTATAAACTCTAAACGCCGTTTACAGCAGCTGATAAATAGCTATCCACAACATACTAATGATGCGCTTACGCTCAGTAATTTTTTACGCATAAACCCGCAAGTCACGCTGGAAGATATTTACAAACCAAAAGACAGAAAGCTCGGCGGCTGGCATTGGTTAAAAGGCGATGAAATACCCACAGAGCAAGCCGATATTTACGCCGCGTATTATCGCGCTATCAACACCCAATTACTCGGCTGCGACTCGCTCAGCTACTTATGCTTTTTACGTGATTTATGTAACAACGACTTTAGCTTTACCCCAACGCCACAAAATCAACAGTACGCGCTTATGGCGCATTACAATTTTTGGGATACCACTGGCACAAGTTTAGGCTTTAAAACGCTTGAGCAAAGCTTACAGGCACTTAAACACAAAGAGCTACAGCAGGAACTTGCCCAAGTAATTACGCTGTTAATAAATCGCATTCACCAGCAAGAAAGCGATTTAACGTGCCTATCCAATCACGCAATCAAATTACACAGCCGCTTCACGCGCCAACAAATACTCGCCGCGTTTGGGGCGCACTCGTTTGATAAAAAATCGACCGCCCGCGAAGGTGTTTTAGAATTTAAAAATCAAAACCTAGAGCTGTTATTTGTAACACTCAACAAGTGCGAAAAAACCTACTCGCCCACCACGCTTTATCACGACTACGCAATTAGCCCCACCCTGTTCCATTGGCAAACGCAAAACAGCGCCCGCCCAGAACACGGCCGCGGCCTAAGTTATATTCAGCACCAACAAACAGGCAAAACCA
Source organism: Pseudoalteromonas ostreae (assembly GCF_018069805.1). Taxonomy (GTDB): domain Bacteria; phylum Pseudomonadota; class Gammaproteobacteria; order Enterobacterales; family Alteromonadaceae; genus Pseudoalteromonas; species Pseudoalteromonas ostreae. The sequence goes on along the minus strand of NZ_JAGPYN010000044.1, from coordinate 3,482 downwards.
TCCTGTTATTTGTACGCGAACAAGGCAAAGACGAAAACGGCCGAACTATGGGCTTTGTAAACTACGGCGAGGTTAAATACCAAAGCCACAACGGCAGCCAGCCGATGAATATAACGTGGGAGTTAACCAACCCCATGCCAAGTGAAATGTGGCACGAGGCAGGGAAATTGGCTGTTGGATGATGATTTGTTTTTAATGCGCTAAAAGGAATTTAATATGAGAACTAACCCGTGGCTAGAAAAGTCAAAACTAAACCTTATTCCATTAAGTTTAGCTGATGAATTTATAGAAGCTTTGAAAGAATGGACTTTTACAGGTGAAGTACAAGACTACGGAGATGCAACAGAAGATTGTGAACTCTGTGAACACCCAGAGTTACGCTATCATTTTGAAATACAAAATGAAATTAAAAAAAGTTCTCTATGGGTTGGCTCTAGTTGCATATTACGCTTTCAAGAAATCGGTGTTTTTGATGAAGATGGAAATCGTCTTATCGATAAGTCATCACGTAGTAAAGAACTAAATCGTATGCTAAAAAAAGCCTTAGAAGATAAAATGCTAGATCCGTTACGCAAGCTCTGGAAAGTAAGAGACAGGAATGATGACGAACGGCTGTTCATTGAACGAGCCGTTAGAAATTACAAACTGCAATCAGGCTTTACGCCAATTGAGTTACTCAACATATTTAAATTTTTAGATTCATCAAACATAAGTTATGACCCCAAGAATTACAAAATAAGCCTACGTTCTGACGACAATAAATATTCTATTTACTCAATGTCAAATGACGACTTACAATTAATTAGACCATGTTTTACAAATGGACAAATGAAAAAACATACTGCCTTAATAAGTAAAAATAGTTGATAACTATATGATGTAAAAAACCATCAATACATTATTAACTTCATATACTAATTACATTATCAGTATAGTAAGGGCCCACACCATATTCGTCATTATTTAACTCATCTAAAACCATTGAAGTACAAAATATTATTTGAAAATTTTCTTTGCCTTTAAACATTTCAATTATAGAGCGTTGGAAGTTATGGCTACGCCATGCTTTCATACCGCCATTTTCAATAGCATCCAACATAAGAAACCTTGGAAGTCGATAATGAGGATCTGATAATGACTCAAATAAAGCAGCAAGAAAGAAAGCATTCTTTTTTATATAGTTAGAGCTACCTGAGAACTTTACACGTCCATCAATTAAGGTTCTATCTTTTGAAAAATCAATTTCTATATCTGAACAATCTGCTTTTTTAAAAACTTCTTCATAAGGTTCTCCATTTTCACGTAAATCAGCGCGAAGAATAGCCAACATATTATTACAAATACCAGCATTAACTTTATCTCGTCTTTTTTTAGTAGATGTAGAAGCGAAAGATATTTTTTCTTTATAACCTAAAATTAATTTATTTAGCTCAGACTTTCTTGATTTAAATTTATCTAAGTCTTTAATAATACTTATTTGCTTTTGTATTTGCTTACTTTCTGATTCTAATTGTCCAACTTTTCTCGCCCTTTCAATTAAATATTGTGTTTCAACATCTACTATTTTAGCAATGGCAAGCAACTCACTTTGAGTATTTTCAAGGTTAGTTTTCGCGATAATAATAGCCGACTGAAGACCTATTAAATGCTCTTGGTAGTCATAAAGTACCTTTTTATTACTCTTAATCTGAAAATCAAGCTCGGTCAAAATCTGCATATAATTATTTGAGTGAGAAGACTCCTTTTTAGTTGCGTTACAGAGGTGACAAGAATTTACATCTGAAGTAGTAATTTCTTCTAAACAGCACGGGCAATGCGTGTATTTCATCTCTCCAATATTATCATAAGCAGCCCTCGACTCTAGAAGTGATTTTTTTCTAAAAATAAGAGACTTCTCAAATAATTCGCAATCAATAATTTCACCACTAGTTGATTGTATATCCAAATGAAAGGATTGGAGCTGCCTATTAAGTATTTCAATTTTTTTCTCCAAATCTTTATACTTTTTAGTATTAATTCTATCTTCCTTTGGAGGTTCTTTAAATTCAACATCTTTATTTAATAAAACATTTATTTCGTTAGAATTTTTTACAATATAGGTATTTAAAGTTTCAACGGTTAAACTCGAATCAGTACCTAAGACCTTATACATAGCATTTAATTCTGAAGAAATTTTTTCGAATTCGCGCTCTGCTAATATAAGTTGCTGCCTCAATTTATGTGTATCGAGATTATCTAAGCCTAGTAAAAATTCAGCAATAGCAATACGTATACCTTCGCTATCTCCTCGATTATTATCTTCAGCACGAAAAATTTTAGTTGAGCCCGATTCTTGGTCTACATATAAAAACCTAAGTATTTGATGCATCGTTAAATTTGCATAATCATCCGACTTATGACTGTCCCAACCAAGTAAATCAAAAAACTGCTGTGAAAAAGAGTATTTTTCACCAGATTCACTTCTTCTCGGACCAAACTTTTTCCAACCAAGATTAGTTGAGCGTGTCTTTTCATATGTACCGCTTTGAATACGAATGGGTGGTATCGCGCCTTTTTCAATATCCCTTTTAATAGTAAAAGTTTCATTATTTATATTTATTTGACAAAATACCTCATCACACCTGTCAGCAGGGTACAACCATTGATTTTCTTTTATTTCCCCACCTAAAACATAGAACAATAGTTCTAATATTGTAGTTTTACCGACCGAGTGGTCTCCTCTAATAACATTTATACCACGATGAAAATCTTCATCATAAACACTAAATCCTGATTTTAAAATTACCAACCTTTCTACAAAAAAATTAGTGTTAGTCATATTTATATTCCATTAGTCCACTTTTTGATTTAAGTCCATTCTCTCCATCAAGCTTGGTTTTAGGAAAAGACTCAACTAAAATTTTAAAAATACTGCTTTTATTAAATTCATCATTTTGAAATATTTCTATAAGTCCCTTCGGTAGATTTGTAATTTCAAGAAAAATTTCGTTTTCATCAATATAGATAAGTGATTTTTGTAATAGCGACTGTATAGAGGCCTCATGCGTTGATATCATTTCAAAAAATAAAGTACTTGGGATTGGTGTCAATTCAAATGGTTCGTTAATACTATTAATAACTTTTGATTTATAATTCAAAGGTCTTGGAAGGCTTTTCATCCGTTTTATTAGATGTGGATATACATAGTAAAAGTTGATTATTTTTAACAAATCACAATTAGTCTTATGATTTTTCAAAGCATATAAAATATTTAGGATTCGGTAAGAGCAATGATTCACATCATATGCAGGATGGTAGATTATCATTACACCCACTCCACATGACACTTTTCAGTCAAAAAATATAACATCCCTTCGATAAGATCAGATGTTATGTATCCCCCAGCTAAGCTAACTTCTTTATATAGAGGCTCAACGATCACTGTATTTATACTAGTTCTTATAGTTAAGTCGTCTACACCATTATCAACTAATGGTCCTATA
>NZ_JAGPYN010000043.1 GCF_018069805.1 Pseudoalteromonas ostreae | reverse complement strand
GCATCCTCGCTCACATCGTTTAGGTGGGCATACAACACAGTCTCATCATATGCCTCTGGCGCATCAAAAACAGCATGAGCAGTCATCGATAAATTTACGCTCATGGGCATTAAGTATCGGGGAGTATACCCACCAAGTTATTGAATTACAGCTCAGTGGACGACGTCACCCCGAGCACGCTTATCGCGTCTGTTTAGGGGTGTTGAGTTTAGCTAAAATCTATTCAAAAGAGCGGCTTGAGCAAGCGTGCTATCGCGCCATCGTGATGAATACGACAACACTCAAATCAATTAAGCAGATGCTGAAAAAAGGGTTGGATCAACAACCGTTACCCACACAGCAAACCGAGCCAGAAAAGCCAATTACACATAGCAACATACGTGGCACAGATTATTACCATTAAGGAATGCAAACATGATAGACACCATTAACCAGCAACTTCAACTACTCAAGTTATCGGGTATAAAGCAAGCACTCAAGCAGCAGCTTGAACAGCCAAATCTATATCAAGAACAAAGCTTTATAGAGCGCGTCAGTTTATTGCTCACTCATGAAATTGATACGCGTGAGCAAAGAAAAATCGACCGGCTAGTCCGACACGCTAAATTCCGCTTACCGGCTCAGTTAAATCAACTGATTTACTCACCAACACGTAATATAGAAAAAGCACAGATACGTAACTTAAGCCAAAATAGCTGGCTAAACTTACATCAAAATATCTTAATCACTGGGGCAACAGGCTGTGGAAAAACCTACCTTGCGTGTGCCTTAGGACATGAGCACTGTCTACAAGGAAAAAGTGTTTACTATATTCGATTAAAAGAACTACTCGAAAGCCTGTTTCTAGCACAAGCAGATGGTAGTTACCGGAAATTACTGACGAAGTTAATAAAGTATGATCTATTGATCTTAGACGACTGGGGGCTTGAACCACTGAGTGCACAGCAACGAGGTGACTTACTCGAATTAATCGATGCGCGGTATGGGTATAAATCACACATAATTATAAGTCAGCTCCCGCAGGAAAACTGGCATGAGATGATTGGAGAATCAACCCATGCTGACGCCATTTTAGATAGGCTAATTCATGGTTCGATTAAGTTGAACTTAAAAGGAGAATCGATACGAAAACAACTAAATAAATTGACTGATGATGATCAGTTAAGCTAATTTAAAAACGGCTCTACAAAATGATAAATCAGGTGATCAAAGCTGATGAGAATCGGTGATCAAAGTCATGAGAATACGCAAACGTGGTTTTGGGACAAACTTAATCAGAACTGTATTTTGTTTTTAATATGGGAAATCAGGTGGAATCATGGATCCATTAACAAAACTTAATGAATTTCATAAGCAAGATGACGAACTGTTACTTGCAAATATAAACCATGAGCTACTTTCTGGCGCATTTGGAATTAGCCGAATCCAGAGGTATAACCAAGCCGCGCATTTAGTCGATAGATCAATTGAAAACGGCATTCTTGTACGCCCTGACGACTATCCACACATGATTCGTAGTTTTTACTGCGACCGAGCAACTATCAAAAGTACAGCGGAAAGTTGCAGAACAAGCTATAAGCGATGCGGGCGCTCTTTGCGTTAAATATATGACCGAATGCGCGTCAGAATCAGAAGCTTTGGATTTTGCACGCCAAAACCCTTATTCTTCTAATTTTGCGTGAATATCCATAAAAAACGATATACGATGTCTATGGCAGTTATAGTGGCTATCAGCGTTTTTGTGGCAGCCCTTTCTACAATTTTTAAATGATATCGGAAAAAGGAAAAATAAATATGGCAAAAAAATCTGTAAAAGAGTTTGCAGTAGATATTTTCGAGACGTATGTTGAAGTTTCAATTTCAACTGAAAATGTTAAACCTCATAAATATCGTATTTATCCTGATGAAAGGCAAGGCTCTGATATTAATAGAATAGCTTCACATCTAAATAGCGGTTTGGAAATGGCCAAGTCCTCATTTAAAAAGATAGGCATTAGTGACTATCAAGAACGTCGGTATGTTTTTATCCAGTTACCTAATGACACTCATTCTAGTCAGTATACAGCTGATAAACTTTAAATATTGGAGAGTATTTATCGTGCTTCTCATTGTTTGTTTAGCGATAGTGACTTTTGGTTACTTGGAGTGCAATTAGAAAACGAGGATATTCTCAATAACCTCAGCGTCCGCCCGGTGGATATGTGAAGCTCGTGAAGGTGTACCGTGCAATGTTGCTATCAACCGGATAATCTGAATATCCATTTTTATTAGGATTTAAAATACGATAGCGCATCACAGGCATATGCGACTACAGCGGACTAAACACCTCATTTACATATACATATAAATCATCAGAAATTGGCGAAAATGGTGTTTTACCAGACTCGATTGTAGAAAGCGTATTTTATGGTGCTCACAAGCCATGTGAAGGCTGGTCTATATTTTTGAAAAATGAAATCAAAGCTGCTTTAAAGAGTGGCGGCTATTTATAGTTGGAATTTGGAGTAATTTATGGCGAACGAAGAAATTAAAGACAAAAATACAAAATCAAATTATGAAAATGACAATGATAATTTCTTTCTTAGAAATACCCACTTATTGATTGCAATGATTTGGATGCTACATCACGATTAAATGGTGCTGCGCCAACTAAAGATGTAAACTTTTAGGAGCTGCAATGATAAAGCTAATTCAAATCTGCTTTGATGTAATAAAAAACCAAACAAAATACCAATCTGAGTTAGCATAAAATTTGGCTTACGAGTACTTTGAAAAGATAGTATCTACGTATCACAATGCTGAATTAATAAACCACTCTCTTGCATGTTGAGCGTCTATCTCAATTTGCTTTTTTAGCTGCTCATAGTCATCGAATTTATGCTCATCTCGTAATTTTTCCAGCACTTCGACTTCAATATGTAGCCCGTAAATATCAGCCTGAAAGTTTAATAAATGAACTTCAAGGACATGCACATCACCATCCATTGTTGGCCGTTTGCCAATGTTAGCAATTCCATTAACAGGGTTATCTTTGGCACCATTAACACGCACGACAAAAACGCCTTTAAGCGGAGGGCATGCTCGTTTCAACGGAATATTGGCCGTTGGGAAGCCGATTGTTCTGCCTAGCTTGTTGCCATGACTGACTCGCCCTAAAATACTAAATGGCCTACCTAGCATAGTGTGAGCGGCTTTTAAATCACCTTGATTGAGCGCGTCTCGAATGGCCGTGCTACTGACCCGGAGTTGTTCTTGAACAAAACTCTGAGTGTTCGAGACACTAAATCCTAACTCTTTACCTGCTTTTTGAAGTAACGCATAACCGCCTTCTCGATCGCGGCCAAATTGAAAGTCGTCACCGACTATCAGGTGTTTTACGCCTAATTTTTCGTGAAGTAGGTTAATAAAGTCATCTGCACTGAGGTTGGCAAACTTTTCATTGAAGTTTACACACACCATTCGATCCAATTTTTGCAATTTCAAATGGGTGTATTTCTCTCTAATGGAGCAAAGCCGAGCAGGTGCTTTATGCTTCATAAACAGCTCTTTGGGCTGAGGTTCAAATACCATCACCACAGCTGGAAGAGCGTATTTTTCGCTTAACGAGTTCACTTGAGCCAGTACTTCTTTGTGGCCCAAGTGAACACCATCAAAATTGCCGATAGTTAGAACACAACCATGGTGTTCGGTACTTATATTATGTAAACCTTGAACTAATTCCATAGGTATTCGATACCGCTGCTTTTGTTATGCTAACTGGCTATTTAGCGCGTCCATTACGCTAACCATTTCAAGCGCACCCAATGCAGCTTCTGCACCTTTGTTACCCATCTTTGTTCCGGCGCGCTCGATAGCTTGCTCAATGCTTTCGGTCGTTAGTACGCCAAATGCAACAGGAACTTGGTGATCAAGAGATACTTGCGCTAAGCCTTTGTTTGACTCATTAGCTACAAGGTCAAAGTGAGGCGTACCACCACGGATGATGACGCCAAGAGCAATGATTGCGTCAAACTTCTGTGTGCTCGCTACTTTTTTAGCACATAATGGTAGCTCTACGGCACCTGGTACTTTGATGACTGTGATATCACTTTCGCTAACACCACCTGTGCGTACTAATTCATCCATCGCACCTTCAAGTAACTTACTACCAATAAAATCATTAAATCTTGAAATGATAATGGCGTACTTCTTACCTGGTGTATATTTGTTTCCTTCAATGATGTTCATTCTGTAATCTCTATAAAAATAAAATTGCGTTAAGTGGTTTAATTAAATTGCGACAGCTTCAGCCATAGCGTTTACTAAAGCTTTAGGCTCAAGGTATTCGATCACTTCAAGCTTATAGCCAGACAATGCCGGATACTTACGTTTGCGACCCATGAGTTTGAGTTTTTCAACGCCAAGGTCGGCTAAGATCTGTGAACCAAGTCCAGTATGCTTTGCTCGACTTGCCGCAGGCACTGTGAGCTCAGTTTTCAGTACATCATGACCTTGTAAAAGAGAAGCTAATTGCTCTGTGCTGTCTTCACCATTGATCAAGACTAAAACCCCACCTTCTTGACCTATTTTTTTCATGGCGTTTTGCACTGACCAACTGTCATTATTCTCAGTTGTTTGTGCAATTAAGCCTTGCAGTGTGTTTTGTAAATGCACCCTGACTAAAGTTGGTGTATTACTGTCTAAATCGCCTTTAATGAGGGCATAGTGAAGGTGATTTTCAATAGTGTCTTTATAAGTAACTAGATTGAAGTCTCCAAACTGAGTTGGGAAATGACATTGTGCAACACGTTTTATGCTAGATTCATTTAAGTTGCGGTATTCAATGAGGTCCGCAATTGTGCCAATCTTCAAGTCGTGTTTTTTAGCGAATATTTCCAAATCTGGGCGTCTTGCCATCGTGCCATCTTCATTGAGTATTTCAACGATTACGGCGCTTGGCTCTAAACCAGCTAGGCGTGCAAAATCGCAACCTGCTTCGGTATGGCCTGCACGTACTATCACACCACCATTTTGTGCGCGTAGTGGAAAGATGTGACCCGGTTGTACTATATCTGTAGGCTTAGCGTCTTTTGCGACAGCCGCTTGTACTGTACGCGCACGATCTGCAGCTGAAATACCCGTGCTCACTCCCTCTGCGGCTTCAATTGAAACCGTGAAGTTAGTGGCAAAATGCGCACCATTTTGCTGTACCATCATTGGCAGGTTCAACTGCTCGCAGCGTTCTGCTGTCATTGTTTGACAAATCAACCCACGGCCATAAGTTGCCATGAAATTGATGATTTCGGGTGTAATAAACTCTGAAGCAACAATTAAATCGCCTTCATTTTCTCTGTCCTCGTCATCCATGATAATGACCATTTTACCAGCGGCAATATCACTTATAATTTCTTCTGTGGTGTTCATTTTCATTTGAAAAATGCCTCTTATTTGGTAGCTGTTGTGCTATTGGACAAATCCTGCACTTTTTAAAAGTGCCATTGATAGGTCTGATGCTGGCGCTTGTTCAGTCGAAGGGCTCAGTAAACGTTCTAAGTAGCGGGCGATTTGATCAACTTCTAGGTTCACCAAACTGCCAACTTGAAAGTCAGCTATTGTTGTATGAGCAATCGTGTGTGGCACAATCGTCAGTTTGAATTGTTGAGCATTGATCTCGTTTACAGTGAGACTAATGCCGTCAATACATACAGAGCCTTTCAAAGGAATATATTTAGCTAACTCTATAGGTGCACTTAGCCAGTACTCAGTCGTTCTGGCATTAGGGACAATACGTGTTACTTGTGCAATACCATCTACGTGTCCTGATACTAAGTGCCCTCCAAGCCTAGTGCTGATTGTGAGAGCTTTTTCAAGATTCAGCTTTTGTCCAATAGAATATCGGTCAAACCCAGTTAAAGAGAGGGTTTCTGGGGATATATCGGCACTGTAACCATGATTAAATAGTTCAGTGACGGTAAGGCAAACACCATTGGTTGCGATACTATCTCCAAGCTTTACATCTGATAGATCGAGTATACCGCTGTTAATTTTTACGGATAAATCACCAGTTACTTTAGTGACTTCCATTAAGTAACCTGTTGCCTCTACAATGCCTGTAAACATCTTATTTCCCGTACTAATGTCCCTATTAAAGTGAGTGACGCAAGTTCATTTCCACTTATATATTAAAAATTAAAATCAAGATTTACCTGAGGTGTTTAGCGAAATGATTGCTGATCTGTTCATTAATTATTTCGAGTAGTTGTGCATCATGAACAACGGGCGTCGATTGTATGAACTGACCCCAATAATACTCAAACATGTTTGATAGCTGCGTGAGACTATCCAGCATAGCTTCTTTAGTTAAGCTATTTGGGTAGGTTTTGAACAGCTGTGTTAGGGTGTCGCTTGGTAGCAATTGCTCGATTCGTCTATGCCCATCAAAAGGCTCCAGATCAAAGTGCTTTCGAATAATCACGAGTAACGCATTTTCTCGGCTAAAATCAATCGAGCGCGCCGCTTGGAACAATTCGCCTCTAGCAATTTTGCAATAGATAAACCATTGCCAAGCACAGAACTTTCGGTGAATAAACTCGAAGTCTGCGCTTTGAGGTGTTTCTTTTTCTTGAGACTCAAAAATGTTTGTGTGCTCTTTTAAGGCAAGAAACTTTTCAGGTAATGCTTGGGGTTGTTGTTGTAGGCAAATGATTTCGACGTCAAGTTTAATCATTTCACCATCAACAACTAAATAAAACACTAAAAGGTTGGGCATATTGATATGTTCGGCTCTGAACCATGTCAGTACCTGAGTGAACCCTTCAATATAATCGACAAATGTGTTTTGTACATGACCCAAAAGGCTGGCATCCGGTACGTTAATATACAGATCAATATCTGACAATGCATCAACTTCACCTGTTACCAAGCTTCCTTTCACTGCAAAGTCTAGCTGTAGTCCTTCATAGTCAAACTCGAGACAATGTTTGAACGTTTTGCTCAACGCTGGATAATCAGATAACTGCTGTAAGACTGTTTTAGAATGTGTTTTCATATTACTTAGATCTTCCACGGGTCGCATCTATGCTGGTAATGCGACCATATAGTTCAGCTTGCTTAGGCTCCACATCAAGCAACCCAGGGTTACCTGCTGCAATAATATTCCTAACCCAACGCCAAGATTGTAGACCCATGATCGCGTCTTCACCTGCATCATGCCTCTTCGGCCAACGAGCATCTTCACACTTAATGTTGAATGTTGCTGCAAACTTTGTCATTTTTTTCCACACATAACCGTTTGGTCTAACACCTTGATACGGCATTGTATCGCCAAGGGTATACATGATGCTATTTAGCTCAACCGAGTGGTGGTGTAAGTACTCAAAAAACTTTGGGAGTGTTTTTTTGATAAAAGGTTTATCAAAAGCAGCGACTTCCCAGCCAACGGGGACAATCGAATGCTTGGCAACTCCTTTTGATTCAAGCCATTGGACGAGTTGCTCATCAACTTCTTCGGCGGAGTGCCCTTCTTTTACTTGTTCTTTAGTCACACCAATCACTTCAAGTGATTCAGGATCATATGCAAATGACTCCCAACCGATGCGAGAACAGAAGATTTCCGTTTCAGAAAGGGCTAAGCCAATTTGGATCAACTCATGCTCTTCAACACGCGAGCCGGTCATTTCTCCATCCATACCAGCAAAAATAAGACTCATAAATTTTCCCTTTTTACTCTTAAGGTGAGCTTTCGCTCACTTATGGCTCAGTACGCGCATCATTGAAACGTGCCAAAATTTGCATGTCACGAATATCGTCGTGGCTAAGTACCCACATTAAGAAACGCTCTACACCCATGCCAAAACCTGATGTTTTTAATGGCGACTTACGTTTCATTTCAACATACCAGCGGTAATCTTCTGCTGGCACTTCGTGTAGCTCTAGTGCATCGATGGTTTCTTCAGCGGTCTGGTGACGCTCACCCAAGCCAACGATCTCGCCTAAACCGAAGAGTAAATCTGCACATGCCGCCGATTTTTTAGTTTCATCAGCATAGGCTTGATAGAATGGCACAGAAAGGTGGTCATAATGTGTGATCCATACAAAGCCGCCGAAGTGCTTGATCATTTCTCGCTCACCTGCATGAGAAATCGTTCTCCAGCCACCTTCATGGTGTTCGATGTATTCTGGATTGTTTTCCAGGATTTCTGCTGCTTCATCGAAAGTGACGCGAGGCAGGTTACCTTCATGGTTTGCTAGTTGTTCTAGGTGGCTGCTAGAACCTGAATAACCGTTAATTTGCTCACCAAACTGCTCTAATATACCTTTTGCTAAGTGCTTGATATAGTTCTCAGCCATCTCAATGGTTGCATTTAAATCGCGAGGTACTTCTATTTCACTGTGATAGAACTGACATAAATGACGCTTAGTTGCGTTCTCACCACGGAATGATGGCATTACGTAGTAGCTACCTGAATCAAAGAAACGACAGCCATACTCAAGCATAAATTGCATTGAGTCTGCTAAATACGTTTCGATACCAAATAGATCAATTTTTACTGGTAGTGAGTCACTACCCAGTCCCATAGGGCTTGAAACTGCATTTGTTGTTATGGGTAAATGCAACGTTTTTAAAGATTGAGAGTCCCAATAGCGGTAAGTTTCTACCGAAATATAGCTTTGTAGCTCGGCAAGTAATTTATACCAAGGGTTGTCTAATAAGTGTAAGAATCTATCTTTATCTAGCCAATTTCCATGCATGTTACGGCTCCAGGTGCTTAATAATGTGTTGAGTCCAAGATTGTCTGTGCTCTAAAGGTGTTTGAGTCAGCTCAGAGCGAGGCTGATACTTGTATTCGATATCTTCGAAATAAGGCGTGATCTCTACAACCAAATGGTCAAAGAATTGATCTGCTTCAGTACCCGTCTCCCACCAAACGCTCAGGCCAATAGGGTCATATGCTTTTTCAGTTGCGCGCGCGAGCTTTCTTACGTGCAACATCAAGTCATTACTTTCTTCTACAGATAGTTCTAAGTAATTGGATACTTGACGTTTTGGTAAGATTACAATCGCCCCTTTCACACGACTATATTCCGCCGTAACGGCATAGAAATGCTCACTTTCACTGATTAAAACGCCATCTTCTTTTAAGCGGGTCATCGGTGATGTGAATTCTTCCATTTTTGCGTCAGGCGTGGTGAATTTCGGTTGATACTCAACTAAATCAGGTGCTGCACTTTTAATTCGTTCAGCGTTTTGACGAAGTTCATCTACCGCTATCCAGGGAATGTCGATACTTGGTGCGAAAGAGTATTCTTTGCTGTTAAAGCGAGTTTGGATTTGGAAGTGCATGTGACAAACGGACTGTCCAGCTCGAATCCCAGCATTACAGAAAGAATGTATCGCGTCAGGACCGTATGCTGAGTACACGGATTTTGCTGTTTTTTGCAATATCTCCATGACATCTAGGGATTCTGCGGGCGTCAGGTCTGATATTTGCTCCACATGACGTTTAGGTGTAACTAGGACGGCTCCTGTGCTGCGCCTATTTACTGCCATAAACGAAATAGCGTGTTCACTCTCGAATACAATAGCACTGGGTATCCGGCCTGTATTACATTCACAAAATGGGCAGGGAAACCGTTCTGGTTTTTCATAGGCCATTAGTGAACCCTCCTTATTTGAACGTTGCAAAGCAAGCTAATTTCCTTTGCTTGCTCGTTTAAAAAATTTATAAAAACAAAATAATTAACAACCTATGTTATTTTGTTAATCGCAATAATATATGTGGCATTTTAAGGCCAGTTCATATATTTCTTATTTAAAATAAGGGATTGTAAAACATTGCGGGTATGGAATTTAAAATATTTGATATGGTTTGTAAATAGTAAAAAGTTGTATTGTTACGATATTTTACTCATTTTTAAATTGTATTCCATTTTGATTGATTTTAAATATTATGAAAGATATATTGTCGCGGCTGCTCTCAATTAGAGCTTTCACACAACTACTTTATTAGTCGTGCATTTCTCAATGAGTGTGGTAAATAGTAAATTTATTAGTCTAACATTTCGCATTTTTATTCAGGGGTTGTTAGGGTTTTTAATTTTTCTTGGACTCATTTTTTTACTTGGATGTAAATGAATATATAGCCATAATACGGCATTCGCATTATGTGGTTTATTGTAAGGAATACTTACCCATCCATGATTTAATTTGGAGCTTTTGGTTTTGTCTTTTTGTTATGTCGCGTCAACAAAGTTACCCACTCGCTGGGGAGAATTTACTCTGCATGGATTTAAAGATATCAATAATGATCAAGAACATGTATCGATTTCTATGGGAGATTTGAGTAGTGAGGGGCCTGTTTTGGCAAGGATTCACTCTGAGTGTCTGACTGGAGACGCTTTATTTAGTTTGAGGTGTGATTGTGGCCTTCAACTAGAATCCGCATTAGAGCTAATTGCGCAGGAAAAACGAGGGGTTATATTCTATTTACGTCAAGAGGGACGTGGAATAGGGCTACTAAATAAAATAAAGGCATATGATTTACAGGATAATGGCGCTGATACTGTTGAAGCAAACTTAAAGTTAGGTTTTGATGCTGATCAAAGAGATTATTCAATATTAAAATTTATGTGTGACCATTTTAATATTTCTGAATTAAGGCTGATGACAAATAATCCAGCTAAACTCAAGGCGATTGAAGAGCTAGGTATTAATTTGTCGGAACGAGTGCCACATAAAATTGCAGCTTGCACACATAATAGTAATTATTTATCCGTAAAAAGAGATAAGATGGGTCATATCATTTAAAAGCTTGGCTTTAATAATGAGCCATTTATCTAAGGAGAGTTGCAATGAGTCAATTTAAGCATATATACGCTATTTTTATCGCACTAATTTTTGTGAATTTGCTTTCGGCGTGTTCACCTGCACAAGAGAAGAAGTTTCAATTGACAGGTACAACAATGGGGACTTCTTATCATATCACCTTTAAAGCAATGTCAGATGCAGTTGAGGTAGAACATATTCAGATAAAAGTCGATAAAGCGCTGCTTGGTGTTAATGAAATTGCCTCGACTTATATGGAAGACTCCGAGTTGTCATTGTTCAATGCTAAAAAATCAACTCTTCCCATTGCAGCCTCCGACGAGTTTCGCGAAATGCTATCCGAAGCCATTCGCCTAGAAAGCTTCACTAATGGCTATCTTGATGTCACGATTGGATCATTAGTTAACCTGTGGGGCTTTGGCCCTGCTAACCGTCCAGAAACAACGCCCACCGATGAAATGATAGCGCAAGCAAGAGATAAATTTGGCATCCGCTTTTTGTCGATAGAGGGAACAACGGTTAGCAAAGCAAATCCAGATATATACCTCGATTTATCTACGCTGGCCAAAGGATATGGGGTGGATGTTGTTGCCGACTTACTTGATAGTAAAGGTATCCATGACTACTTGGTGGAAATTGGTGGCGAAATTCGCACTAAAGGGACCTCTTTAGAAAATAAAAACTGGGTCATTGCGGTGGAAAAGCCCGTGTCTGAGACGCGTGCTATTCAGCGTGTTATTACGCCCAAAGATAATGCGATTGCAACAGCTGGTGATTATCGAAACTTCTACGAAGAAAATAATGTGCGTTACTCTCATCTGATTGACCCTAAAACAGGACGTCCTATAACACATAGAATGGTTTCGACTTCTGTAATCTCACCATCTTGCATGGTTGCAGATGGTTTATCGACAGCCTTTATGATTATGGGGTTGGATAAGGCAATGAACTTAGCGAATGAACATAATATAGCAGCTTTATTTATTACAAAGAACTTAGATGGCACCTTCTCAGAGCATCACTCTGAAGCATTCACTCCCTATTTAAAGTCTCAAAGTTAAAAAATAATAGAGCTTAGAGTAGATAGTTAATTAATTATCCACTCTAAGCTATTTGTCCATATTGACTTTAATTCAGATGGTTTATTTACACGATGTTTCATTCCTTCAATGAATAATGATCTATGGGTAATCTTATTTTTAAATGCATATTCACTGAGTTGTTGAGCACATTGAATGGGCACTCGAAAATCATTTGTTCCATGGATAATGAGCATGTCTGGTTTATGAGTGGGCGGTGAATTGATAACCGATGCTTCTAATCGGGCAGTGTTACTCGGTAAATAATCACTGACGAAGTCAGGAATATCGGTAACTGCCTGGTAAGTATGCCAATCACTGATTGCCGCTCCAATAATTACTTTAGTGAATGCGTTGCTGTGACACCCTGTATACGCACAAATGTATCCACCTTGGCTCCAGCCTATACCTATTACCTGTTTTAAGTCGATAGCATACTGTTTATGCAAAGCTTTGATACCAGAGCAAATATCTTGCATATCTAGGCGGCCTAGATGGTCCACATTTATCTGTGCGAATGCTTGCCCTTGACCAATAGAACCACGGTAATTCGGTTCAAAAATCACATATCCAGCAGCTAAAAGAGGCAAATAGGGGGCATACCAGTGGTGATCGCTGAATAATTGCAATTCAGAAAAGTCTTTCGGGCCCCCATGAATAATCACTGCTACAGGAGCTTGCGCCAGATTTGACTGGTTTTTGCTGAAACGCAGTACGCCTTGCAACGATAAGCCGTCTTCAGAGCACCAATTGAATCCTTTAGCTAGGCCAAAATCAAGGCCTGTGAGTTGCGTATGATTACCCGAAACATTGATCACTTTTTGCTTATTGAGATTAAAGCAAAAGACATCGGGGAAATGTTTGGCACTTTGACCTATGAAAACAAGCGCGTTATCTGTTAGTTCTGCATCTATTCTGCTACTGAGCCCATTGATATCGAGCAATGTGATATGGTGTTTATCGAGCCACCCTAACTTTGCTGTGAGTCCATCGACAAAACGAATCAGCAACCCATTTGTCGTGTGGCCAATGATCTCAGTGTCTCTGTCTATATGCTCACTTAAACAGGACGCCTGATCATGCGTGATTTCCCAGGTATCTTTTTGAGCATAGCGAGCATTATTGTTACAGCCTTGAGCATACACTTTTTGCCCGCACTCACTGATAGCTTTTGCAATGAGCTGATGTGCAGGCGGCGAGTGAATTGGTATAAGGGTTAAGCCATGTTGCTCTGTGAGTTCAACCCTTGCGATAAGTGAAGGGTTGGATGCCTGTTTTAGCGTGACAACAGCATGCAGTGCAGAGGGTTTGCTTGAGACAATATTGATTATTCGAGCCTGACTTTTAAGGGTATAGTCGGGTTTATCTAAGTAGCTTTTTGTAACTACCTTGTATTCTAACTGTGTATTGTTAGTACATGTATAAAGGACACCTGAGCGAAAGGGAGTAAACATGGACACGTGTTTATGGCTGAGCAATATAGGGTTACTTTCAGCCCCTGAAGTATGAATAAGATAGAGCAGATAACTGCCATCAAATCGACCATCGTCCCATAAAATAACTAATCTTGTGTCATCTAGAAAGTGTAATTGACGAATATCACCATGGTCAACGATTTGTTGTTGTTCTAAAGTATCGGTGTTGTAACACCAACAACATCGATCAAACTGGTTTTTTTCTAGGTTTGATACCAATTGGGTATAGGCTATTACTTTCCCGCTTGGCGCGATCGCGACCCGGTCGGGCCGCTTTAATGCCAATAGTTTATTTACATCAGGAAACACGTTGTGGTGCAACCAAATGAGTTGTCAGTGCTTGAGTTTGTATCTTTTTAATCACGATGAATGACACAAGCCCACAAAGGATGTTAGCTATGAGGATTGCCCACATAATGCCTACTACACCACCAAAGTGGTTGCCAATGAGGACCGCAGGAATACAAAACAGCCACATTCTGAGCATACTAAGATGTAGTCCCAGCATGGGTTTTCCTAATGGGTAACCGCATGAAGATACGATGATTTGCGTAGCTAAACCAGTTAAGCTAATAGGGATAATGTATAAGTACCAAATGCTATATTCCACTACTTGGGCATCATCGCTGATCAAGTGCCCCAAAGGTTTTGCAAGTAGCATCAACACAACCGCATTGACTCCTCCCCAAATTAGGCAGAATTTTAAACCGTAATTGATGGCGCCATTGACTCGATCCGTCGCAGAATGACTCAGGTTCTTGCCTATGAAAGGGCCAATGACGGTCGACAGACCCGTAATAAAAATCATCGTTAATGACTCAATTCTGGCGCCGACACCGAATGCTGCTACCGCTTCAGAACCATGCTTGGCGACTATCATGGTCACAATGCCCATAGACAAAGGTGTTAAAATTCGAGATGCGCCTGCAGGCATAGCTATTTTTAAAACGCGTTGCCAGATTGAAAGTACATCTTGTAGCGTATTGAAAGATAGCGTAAGCAAATCTAGTTTATAGTGCAAATAGCGAATCGCAATGAGTGTGGATATCAGCCTTGCAATCATTGAAGCCCAAGCTGCGCCTGCTATACCCATGCCTTCAATTGGACCAAGCCCAAATATCAATATAGGATCAATGATTAAGTTGAGTATGCTGGAGAATAACATTAACGTTGCAGGGAATTTGGCATTACCAAGGCCCCTAATAGCGCTGTTACCTACTATGGGCAACACCATCAGCGGCATACTCAGATACCAAATAAACATGTATTTGTGTACTTGATCGAGCACATTGCCTGATGCACCTAGTAACGAAAATACGGGGTCAATCGTCGCAGCGCCTAACAAGCCAAACAGCGTTGAAAATATCAACGACAGCCAGATTGAATACGTACATATTTTTTGCTTGTTTTGATGCTCACTTTCCGCTGAGATGACCACGGATAGCCCGATACCTAAACCAATTGTTAAGCTACTTAAGCTAAATATAATGGCTGGAGTAAAAGAAATAGCAGCGAGTTCACCCACCCCTAACTGGGCAATAAATAAGGTATCGACGAGGTTGAAGCCAATGACAGAAAGCATTCCTATCGCGGTAGAAAATGCCATTGAATTAAGCTGACTAGATATTTTGTTATCTAGCATGGGGTTATTTTCAGTTTTAATAACACGTTCCTTCGTTAGTGTGATCGAACTATTTTTAAGTACCTAGCTAATAATTATTTAAATTATTTTTAGTATTTAATATTCTTTCTGCAAATCTGCGGGCTTCAAGTTTATTCACTGATAGTCAATGCGTACTCAAAACATGATAAATTAGATAGTGCACTCTATATTATTTTTAGCTTGTAAGTACAAGCAAATGCAAAGTTATTATGACAACATTATGTGCTTAAGCAAATTATTCAGTGCTATATATCGGATGCTGTGGCGACTGTTCTGGTCAACTCAAACTGGACACTTTAAATTGGTTATTTTCAAACTTCACAGGCGATAACTCATTATTCGCTGAATGTAGACGCCTAAGTTGTAATATTTGATGTACGCAGCCACTTCTTCCTCCAAAAATACTACCTTTGGTTAATTTTAGTGATAAAAATTATCAATTTAAAGCAATAAAAGTTAATATTTTTGAGTTGGGTGAAGAAAGAACCAATTGGGATGGTGACACTTTTCAAGAAGTTATTAATAAAAAAGCCTTGTTGAATATTATGCAAGCTAATGAGGGTAATGGCGCCTATCTATATTATCCAAATGTGAAAGACTTAGCTTCGATGTTTAGCATCCTCCGTGAACTAGAACTTAAGTTGTGTGTTCATGCTGATAAACTGGATGATGGTTACGAATTTGAAGACAAAACCACTTTGAAGATGACTTAAAAGTCGCTGAAAAGTGGAAATTTACAGGAAATAAGTTGATTTTTTTGGGTGAGCGTTCTCACTGCGAAGAGCCAATTGCAATAGTTAAATAACGTATTGGAATAACAGGAGAAGGGTTATGAGTAATGAGAATCAGATTATTGCCGAAGTAGCTAAATTCAGTGATTTAAATGCTGCATTTAAAGCAGTAGAAGCGAATATTGTTGAGCTGGGTGAAGAAAGAGCAAGTTGGGGTGGTGACACCTCTGAAGAAGCTGTTATCAAAAACAAAAGGCTTGTTGAATATTATAACAACCAACGGTTGAAGTTGATCGAGCTTGAGCCGTCATTAGCCGCATCTTCAGTTATAAATTAATACGTTGGAAAAAGTAGGGAATAGCGGCTATCAAATTACAGCCGCTATTGAATGGGAGATCTATTCTTTCACTGCGAATATTTGAGATAACATATCTGCGGCATCAGAATAAGCTGTTGGTAATTCTTGTCCACCATGGTTGTCTTCAAGTAATGTTTGTTCATCCGAAGATTTGAACATTTCCACAACAGTCATCAAGTCATCGTAGATACGTCCTACTACTTGTTGTGTACCATCTTCCTCGTCGTCATATCGAGCGAGTAAGCGAGAGATATCGAAAGGATGTTTATAAACATCACCTTCTTTGATTTTTTCTTGGGCGAATAACTCTTTGTTTCCAATCCAAGCTTTCACTTTGAGTACCATTAGACACATATGATGAACAGTATTCACTGTATCAATGGATATGACTTCGAGGGGTGGAAATTGCTAGAATGAAAAGACACTTGAATGCGTCATTATTACTTCACGTGTAAACGCTCGCCTAAGTAATATAGTCCACACAATGTAACTACAATAAGTTGCCAGAGGCTAAAAAGCATGACAACTACATAAACAGCCATAACGCTATTGTACTGCTCAAACAATGGAGATAATTTATTCAACATCGTGATTACAATGCTTTCAGCAGTTAAAAAAGCAAACATTGAACTTAAAAAATGCCTTCTTGTAAGGTGCTGCTTCTTAGTATCTTTTTCTCTATTCTCGTTGATAATATTAATATAAACGTATGGACGTTCAGAAGAAGTGCCATCAAGCCCCTCATCCAGTAGATTGTTTTGTAAGGCTACTACTGCAGCTAAAGCGGCTATGTAAAAACCAGGTAGATTTGAGATAAACCCAACGATCCCGTTAATAACAGAGTCATTGGTTTTCGAATAGCTAGCAATATCTGAACTACAAATCAAAATAATCGTTAGAACAGTCAGCAGAACTGGTAAAAGCCAGTCATACAAATACTTTCCTTTAATACCTCTTATAAAGAGAAATCCAAAAGGTCTACTGACTTGCTCAAATAACATCATGCTGTTTCAGTCTCAATTATTTTATCGAAAATTTCATCGTGTACCTCATCATATGAATCCTTTAATGGTACATTGAAATTCTCTAACAAACTTTTTCTCACCATAGCCTTCTCTAACCCCTCAACTCTAATATCTTGAAGGTCAAACGTAGCAGTTCTTTGCCCTGAGTC
>NZ_JAGPYN010000042.1 GCF_018069805.1 Pseudoalteromonas ostreae | reverse complement strand
CAATTTTATCCAGTCTCTAGAGCATATGCTTTTAACCGTATCAGGAACAGAAATGAATTTATTCCACGCTTGCGAAACCTGTTCGACTATTTCTTCATAACCACTAAACACACGATTAGATAAACAGTGTTGCCGTATCCAACTCCATACTTGCTCTATTGGTATAATAGTACTATTTGATAATTCTCTGTTCCGCATCTAGCTCATATACGAGCTTGCGTGATCAACAATAACCACTGCATGCGTAATATCTGAAATGAATTGTCAGCTATATTTTTACATAAGTATGGGGCTTTAATCGCGCATCTCTGCTCTCTGTATAGGAAAAGTCTGGAACCTTGGGCAATTTAAGCTCAATAAGAGTGACTGGATTCATCTCTATTAGATAAAAAACATAACATATAAAATATCCGTTAACTTGTTTTTGTCCTAACTTTAGGCCAACACTCTTTTACTGAATATTTTGCTTTCATTGTGTATAATCCAGCCCTTAGATTTCTCGCGTACTACGCATTTATTGTCGTGTAGTCGCCTGAAGCAAGACGGCGTTTTTCGATATTATATGAAGCCATGATTTAACCCTAAGTTATTGGTCAGTCCAACCCTATGAGGGGGACTGTATATCGAAAATCGCGGCGATTCAAGGCAATTCAAACTATATGAGTAACACACTAAATAAGGGCTCTAGCCCAGCAGTAGCAGGTAATGCTGGGTTTAGACGGTTTAGCGTGGCCCCGATGCTCGATTGGACAGATAAGTAAGTATTTAAAGGTGTTTAGCAGTGCAAGGGTGCCCATTGGGGGACTCAATGTATTAAGGAAGGGGGACGGGTTTTAGTCACCCTAACAAATTACTCGTTCTGTGTAATCTTATCGACTGGCCAACAACACCTTCACAATTATATTCATCATACTCAGTTATTTTGACCGCTGGGTGATCAGGGTTAACTGATAAAAGCTGGTTGTTCTTTAAATCTGCTATTTTTCAAACAAACAAGCCATTTAAAACAGCAACAATCACATCGCTATACTTAACTGTTGCTGCCCATCAATAATTATTATATCACCATCAAAAATGCCAATTCCTTCCATGCTCCTACATCTAAATTAGAGGTAATCATACTAAGTAGTACAGTCAATTTGATTAATAGAGTATAGCAGGACTGTTTTATAACATTCTGTATGTAATATTTGAGTTGTCTTGGGTTGCTTTTAGTACTATCCTACCAAGATAGTAAGTATATTTATGATTTTTGATGTAGTAGTTGGTGGATGCTGCGATAGCACTCCAGCTTGAATGGGATATAACTAAAGCATAGCTTAAGTCTGTAGTAGTTATCTTTCAATTTGAGACACTCATTTAAAGTGTTTTAGGGGGGAGTTATAATGTTTTTTAAACGCAAAATAGTAGAGCCATCTAGTAATGAGCCTGCTGATACCAAAACACATGAAATAGCAGTTAACATGTCTGGTAATAGCTACTTTATTGTAGACATTGATTCACTTGTTAATAGTAAAGTCGTGCAGCGACAAGTCAAAAAGGCTAAAGAAGCCATACCTAGCACCTAAGAAAGCGTCTGTATGGCGCTTTTTATACGCGAAAATAATAATGATTAAACCTACAGTTATTCTCATCCTCGTTATCACCATTGCAGGCCACCTTTTTTGTAATCGAACCACTTTACAATAACTGACTATAAAAAGTCCCAGGGTTATCACACCTTTTTGTTAGCTGCTTCGTGGGGTTTAGGCCTGTTTTGTGTTTCCTATGTACTCGTTTCTCTATTCGGTCTAACCGAGTTTGGAAGAATATTAGGTGGTGCATTTAAATCTTTTCTAAATATATTAATGCCCGAGGTAGCAGCCAGTCCAAGCGGTATGAATCTAATTGCAGTGTATCTTATGTCTATTTATCTTGGATTCCAACTCCCCAAACTAATTGCATCGTATGCAGCAAGAAAAAATTTACTATATGAAACATGGGAAGCAGCAGCGAAAAAAGACTCTACCCCGGAGTTCTCATCAATAATGTTTAGTTCATGGAAAAAAGGTTTACCTATCGCGTTTACTTTATCTAATAGTAAAGTTTATATAGGTTATATTGTCGAAGCAGGTATAGACACTAATGACTTAAATATACTGCCTCTTGTTAGTGGTTATAGAGATGATGATAAAAAAGATCTTATTTATCTAATTGATTACAAGCCTGTGATAGCAAAAATTCAAGAGCATGAGGGTGCAGATATTAGCCAGTTTTTAATCTCTATCCCACAAAGAGAAATTGTTCATGCCAACTTACATAATTTTGATTATAAAAACCATTTTGATGATGCGCGTTATGATCGAATGGAAACAACGCCGGACGAAAGTAACTAAACAATTGAAAATGAAAGCTCAGTTTAATTAAAAGTATTTACTGAATCGCAGTTAGCTTATTGGCTTAACAAGCTAACTTTATTTCATATTTTGGAAGAGTGAGTGTTCACCACATCATGTTGTAGTTGGTAGTTATCATCACTCCTTCTATTAATTGATTAATAATTCAGACACTATGGTATATAACGCTAGATATACTGCATTTTCACAGTCTGTTTGTGTATAATCCCCACCTAATTTAATATTTTCAATTATCAACTAGCAAAGCTATGTAAGCTATTGATCTGTCCTACTCTGCGAGGGTGCCTATAGGGGGCCCATCTAAGTAATTCAAGGTAATTCAGGGCAATTCAAAGCAACTCGGAGCAGTAATTTTATGAATGAAGAAACCCTTGAAGGTGTTGTAATGTCTGGTGACCTAGTAAAAACAAGCTTTCGTAGAATGTCCGTTGCCCCGATGCTCGATTGGACAGACCGCCATTGCCGTACCTTTCATCGTAAAATGACCAAGCATGCGGTGCTTTATACCGAAATGGTAACAACCGGTGCAATTTTATTTGGGCGTGGTGATTATCTACACTTTAATACACATGAAAACCCTGTTGCTTTGCAATTAGGTGGCTCTGATCCTGAAGCTTTGGCAAAGTGTGCAAAATTGGCTGCTGAACGCGGTTATGATGAAGTAAATCTCAATGTTGGTTGCCCGTCAGATCGAGTGCAAAATGGTCGCTTTGGTGCGTGTTTAATGGGGGAGCCACAGCTTGTTGCTGATTGTATTGCAGCAATGAAGGCAGAGGTTACTATTCCTGTTACGGTGAAAACACGCATTGGTATTGATGAGCAGGATTCATATGAGTTTTTATGTGCGCTGATCGAAGCGAGTCATAAAGTTGGCTGTGATGACTTTATTATTCATGCCCGTAAAGCATGGCTAAAGGGATTAAGTCCGAAAGAAAACCGTGAAGTTCCACCACTTGATTATCCGCGTGTTTATCAACTGAAGAAAGATTATCCGCAACTTGATTTGAGCTTAAATGGTGGTGTTAAAACGATTGCAGGTAGTCTTGCGCATTTAGCCCATATCGATGGTGTAATGATAGGTCGAGAAGCTTATAGTAATCCATTTATATTAAGTGAAGTGGACGAGAAGATTTACGGTGATACTGCGTGTGCATTATCTCGTCATGACGTGGTGCGCTCAATGTATAGTTATATTGAAGATGAAATGCGCCAAGGCGCTAATTTTTGGCACATAGCTCGCCATATGTTGGGTATTTTCCAAGGCCAACCAGGGGCGCGAGGATTTAGACGTCATTTATCTGAAAACGGTCATGGTAAGCAAGCCGATTTATCAGTAATGGATAAAGCTTTAAGTTTTGTGCCTGAGTAGCTGAAATTTTGAATATGAAAAGCCACTTTTTAGTGGCTTTTTTTGATCCTAAAATTTAGTCAAAATATCACTTTTTTAGTTAATTTAACGTATTTTAATTTAGCTGAAAGTCACTTTTAAATTGATGTTACCTTTCTATCCTATTGTTATTTATTGTTTTAGTTGTTTTTTTAACGACATGGCATAAGTCTTGGAATCTCTTTGATGTAATCACCCATAATCAACAGGAGAAAATCATGGGCCTAATGAATCGTGTTAATGATCTAATTCAATCAAATCTAGTCACTGTGCTTGATAAAGCAGAGGATCCAGCAAAACTACTTAATTTACTTATTATCGAGATGCAACAAGCTCTGAATGAGTGCCGTACTACCGCTGCAGCGATTTTGTGTGAAGAAAAAGCATTGAAACGCCAGCAAAGCGATAAGTTAACATCCATAGCACAATGGCAAGAAAAAGCCGAAATAGCCATCAGTAAAGGCCGAGATGATTTAGCCACAGCCGCATTAAAAGAAAAGCAGCGTGTAGCCACTGATATGGCAGCTGTTGAACCTGAGCTTGTTAAATTAACTGATTCATTGGCCAAGTTAGCTGACGATGCACAGCGTTTACAAGACAAACTTAGTGCTGCTAAAGCAAAGCAGCAAAGCTTAACTCAGGTGCATAGTGTTTTAAATGCACGAGTACGAGTTAATCAACAGTTGCATAGCGATAAAGTGGCACATGCACTGTCGCGTTTTGATGTGATTGAGCGCCGAGTTGAGGTAATTGAATCACAAGTGGAAACATACGAAACGACAACAGCTAATCAATCTGACACGGCAATGAAAATTGATGCGCTTGTTAAAGACGAAGCCTTGGATAAAGAGCTTGCAGCACTTAAAGCTAAAGTAAAACAGTCGGCTTAGGAGTTATAAAAATGAATACATTTAATAACAATACTCAATGGTGTAAAGATCCATTAAATAAAAAAATATCGGGAGTATGTAGTGGCTTAGCGCGTCGGTTTGAATTTCCGATTTGGGCAACTCGATTAGCAACTATTGTACTGTTTATTCAGTTCCCACTATTTATAGGTGCGGGTTATTTAATTGCACATTGTTGTTTAGACAACAAGGTTTATTAGGAGATCGCCATGAAAATTATTGCACTGTGTCTACTAGCAGCATTGTTTATCGCTGCTAGTCCATTTGAGATAATGCAGTTTGACTCATGGCAGCTCCCTTTGTGGATTGCTGACTTGAGTTGGGTTGGCATTGAACTATTTGGTGCATTAGTGGCTGTGGTGGTCGTTATTGCCATTATTGCGCTGGTTAGTGTTGGTTTGATTGGCGCAGGTCTAATAATAGGAGTCGGCGTGATGCTGGCTTTGTTGTTTGGTTCTGTGATGATCGCATGGCCGCTACTGCTGATTGTTTTTCTGTGTTGGTTAGTCGCGGATAATAAAAAGGTCGCATAGTTTGTCACAAAGAGGTTATCTTAAATACTAATTTAGCTGACTATTTTTTCGCAAATATGCTAAATTTAGCACTTAAAGTGATTACTATAACAAGGATCGACATGACTCTTAAACCATTACTAACTATTTTTACAGTGGCTTTTTTAGCTATAGGCCTATACTCATCAGCGCTATTTGCTCATGCAGAGCATCAACATGATACAGCAAGCAATATTGTAGTTAGCAATGCTCAAGTAAGGGGGTTTTTACCTGGGAGTCAATCCAGTGTTGGTTATTTAACGCTTTTTAATCATGGAGATACGACAGTGACATTAATAAAGGCTAGCCTTGAGGGCTTAGGACGAGTTGAAGTGCATGAACACCGCCATGTTAATGGCATGATGAAAATGAAAAAAGTAGATGCCTTAGAGATCAAAGCACATCAACAGCTAGACTTTAAACCAGGCGGTTATCATTTAATGGTTTTTGAACCAAAAGAGCCGTTAAAAATAGGTCAAGAACTCAAACTCACGCTATATTTTAGCAATGGAGATCGTGTCTTTAATCAAGCTACAGTGATTTCATTAGAAAGCCAAGTAGAACAAGAATCACAATCTAAGCAGCCCCATACACATCACTAGGAGGTTAAATGTCACAACATAAAGGGAAAATTATATCTGGGCTAATATTAGTCTTTATTTTATTTTATGCGATATCAGTGTATTGGAGTGTTGAGCCAAGCCGTGTAAATGTGATCACGCAAGCCAAACAGGATGCGCAGCAGCGTGGCGAAAAACTAGTAACAGGTTACACTACGACCACTGCTTTGATTAATGTTGCTAGCACATTATTGAATAAACCTGGCGGCTATTTATCAAATGATGTAATACCTCCGAGCATTCTTATGGATAATATGCCAGCTTGGGAATATGGCGCATTAGAAATGACACGCGATTTGGCGCTATCAATGCGTAAAGACTTTAGCCGTTCACAGTCGCAATCGACCGAACATGAAGCCCTAAAAAAAGCTCAACCACAATTTAATATCAGTTCAGAAGCATGGGCGTGGCCAAGTGCCGAAAGTGAGTACCAAAAAGGCATTGATTTATTAATTGTTTACCGTACTCAAATAGCAGACCAAAATAGCCGTGACAGCCAGTTTTACGCGCGAGCAGACAACCTACGTGGCTGGTTAAAAGAAGCTGAAAAACGCCTTGGTAGTTTAAGTCAGCGTTTAAGTGCCAGTGTAGGTCAAGATCGGTTAAATACTGATCTAGCTGGTGATAAAGAAGCACACCAAGCAACTTATGCTCCATTACAAAATCAAATTAAAACTTCTTGGTGGAAAATTGATGATGTGTTTTATGAATCACGCGGTGCAACTTGGGCCTTATTACATTTTTTGCAAGCAGTAGAATATGATTTTGCTGATGTATTAGAGAAAAAGAATGCAGGTGTGAGCTTACAACAAATTATACGTGAGCTGGAAGCAACCCAAGAGACTGTTTGGAGTCCGATGATTTTAAATGGTAATGGTTTTGGTTTTGTTGCTAACCACTCATTAGTAATGGCAAATTATATATCAAGAGCCAATGCGGCTCTTATTGAACTTAGCGAACTTTTAGCGCAAGGATAAAAAACATGAAAAAGTACTGTTTAGCCGCTGCCCTTTCGATGGCATTTTTGGCTCCAGCGGCTCACGCTGACACCCTTTTAGGTTTATATGTTGGTGTTGATGGCTGGCAATCTGATAATTCAGGTAGCTTTTCTGATAGCGGTAATATGCAAGACTTTAATTTTGAAGATGAAACCTTCATCAGTTACTACGCAGCGCTTGAGCATCCAATTCCATTAGTACCAAATATTAAGCTAAAGTATACCGAGCTTGAGTTAAATGGCTCAACCTTGCTTGATGAAACGTTTGAGTTTGGTGGTACTTCATTTACAACCAATACTACTGCAACTACGGTCAGTGATTTATCACACGTTGATTATATTTTGTACTATGAAATATTTGATAATGACTTATTGTCTATCGACTTAGGCGTAAATGCTAAGCAGTTTGATGGCGATATTGTTGTTACCGGTACTGCTAATGGCAAAACAACAACAGAAACTGTCGATTTTTCAGGTTTTGTGCCATTAGTTTATGGTCGTGCTGAAGTAGGATTACCTTTAACGGGTTTAAGTGTCTTCTTTGAAGGCAGCTTACTTGCTATCGATGATAGTAAAGTACAAGACTATCAAGCGGGTATTGCATGGGCTCTACTTGATAACTTAGCGGTAGATTTAGATATCAAAGCGGGTTACCGTAAAATGACGCTAGAGCTTGATGATATTGATAACCTATATACTGATATCGATACATCTGGTCCATTTGCAGGTATACAAATTCACTTCTAATTTGTTCACTTTAGCGTGGCGCTGTTATTTAATTGTGTGCCACGCTAATTCAAACTCTTCCTCAAGTGAGCTGATTAGCAGTTGCTTATAAGCCTTATTAATCGGCGTGTTAATCAATTTTCGAAGTTCATCACCCGTTTGCGTGAATTTATAGTAGCTGAGCACTAAATCGTTATTTTTTGGTTTGAGTACGACCTGTTGGGTTAAAAATGTCAGATTCATTTCTTGGCCCGCCTTAAGCGCTGCAGACTCAATTTCTTTACGGTAGATTAGGCCGATATCCATCAAAGTTAATACATCAGGAAAGCTGATCCCAGCCTTACCTAAGTTAAATGACACTTTATTACCTTTGCGTAGCAAATCAAATAGCGAAGGTTTTTTATAAAAGCCCAATAAAATTAAATGGCTATTATCCTTTTCATTATAGCCACAAATCGCGGTGCATTTTTGTAGTGCATCCGCTTCGCGCTGGGTCATTTGTTTAAGTGTTTGCAAGCTTTTAATTGAAAATGTTCCTGGGGATACCGTTTCTCCCGCTAAAATCTTTGCCCACAGCTTCTGCATTGATTCGTTTGAAGTATCTTCACATAGGGCAATAAAGCGTTCGACCCAATCACTGTCAGGCTGCCCTTTACTGGTTACGTCTGGACAAAAATCCATTGCCATGGCCATAATTGCTTCAATATTTTGTTGTTGTTTGATAAGGAGCAATTGTTGGCGATATTGGGCTCTATTAAGGGTTGAATTATCACTATTGACTTGATAGGGCAGTTTACTTTGCCCTTGAGGACCATAACTGTCATCACTGGCACTGGAAAGGCGAATGGAACAGGTTTTACTCATAGAGTAACCAAGTTTGGTTTCAATTATATGGGCAAGGTTAATTTTTGCTTGGGCTGTTTGAATCGTCATAGATCTTCTCGCTGTGCGTGGCTGTTTGCAGCTGTGCAGTCGTTTTTAAGTTATTAAGCCCAAGTCTCACCGTATTAGCCAAAATATATTGGCTAAATAGTGCTAAATAACCACCTAAAATCGAAGTGGTAACTTCACCCTCTAATAAGCATGTCACTTGATTGCCATTAGCTAGTGGTGAAAAAGAGACCACGCCTGTAACAATATACTCTTCATTAAAGAGAATATTGAAGTTGATTTTAGTGCTGCTGATATCGGTAATGGTCATTTCACCAAACCCCCAGTTACTTTGCCAAAACTGATGAGCACCAACACCAGAACTAGGCTCTCCAAGAGTGAAAACAATACTTGGATCTACTTTTTGCCAAGGTGACCAGCTAGACCACTTTGTAAAATCACTAAGCAATGGGCTGATATCTGTTTGCGGAGCATGAATTTTAATGCTCTTTTGGATTTGGTATTGCTGTGGTAATAGCAGCCCAATTACCAAAATAATTAAAGTAATCAGAAAAATAAATTTAGTAATCCTGGGCAAAATATTAATGACTGTTCCTTAAGTTATAATTTTACTGTCGCGCAGCAAGGTGCTGAATATCGACTATAATCTGTAAAACAATATTCACTAATCATCGATATTAATACTGTATCATAAGTTAAATAGTGATAACTTATTAGTCAATAACTGAATTGTCTCAATATTAAATGATGGCGCGTAATATTTGAATTTAAAGGATTTGGAATGACGTCAGAACACAATGATTTTTTATTTTTCAACCATGAAGACGAACCTCAGGAAGAAGATGTGCCTAAGGATTACTGGGATGTTCTGATTGTTGATGACGATCCTGAAATTCACACTGTAACGGAACTTGCACTATCAGGCGTTGAGTTTTGGGGGAGAACACTGCGTTTTCATCATGCTTATTCTGGCACTGAAGCTGTTGAACTGTTAGCTAACACTAATAATGTGTCGGTATTACTGCTAGATGTCGTCATGGAATCCGATGATGCGGGCTTAAAAGTGGTCAAAGAAGTGCGTGATATATTGAAAAACCATAACGTACGTATTATCTTACGGACAGGTCAGCCTGGATATGCGCCTGAAGAGCAAGTGATCCGTGAATACGATATTAATGATTATAAAACTAAAACCGAACTCACCCGCAGCAAGCTAGTTACCACCTTAGTTACAGCGATTCGCTCATACGAGCAAGTTTGCCAGCTTGAATATCAAAGCAAAGCGTTAAATAATATTCTGCTAGCCTCAAAGGCTATTTTAGGTTTTACCGACATCAAAGCATTTACTATGGCGGTGATTAAGCAGCTCTCGGTAATTTTAGATTGTGCACCAAGAGGGGTTGTGTGTGGTAGTTTGGATGATAGCTACCAGGTTCAAGTGCTGGGAGGTTGTGCTGAGTTTAATGCTTTTATTGGGCAGGGTGTAGAGCAACTTGATGATGGGCGAATTATTTTGCAAGTGCAAAATTGTTTTAAGTTTGGCGAGCATCAGCACACTGATCACGACACTACATTTTTATTGAAAAGTAAAAACCGTCAGGCAGCTATTTACTTAGAGTATGTTAGCAAACCAAGTTTAACACAATTGCAATTTGCGGAAATTTTCTTAACAAATGTCAGTGTGGGCTTAGATAACGTCAGACTTTTTAATAAACTCAGAGATGCAGCTTACAAAGATGTGTTAACTGGTCTTGCCAATAGGACTGATTTTATTGAACAGATTGAAAAGTATCATAGATTAAATAGTAACGAGTATCTATTTATCCTAATTGATGTAGCACACTTTTCAGATATCAATAATGGCTTAGGCCAAGAAGTAGGAAATCACTTACTCACTTCAATCGTTGAACGACTCAAGCAAGAATATCCAAGTGCTAAATTGCTATCACGAATTGGTGCGGATGTATTTGGTTTTTTAGTTGAACGCGATGGATTTGATTTAAACGAATTAAGTGAAAATTTAAATTTGCCGTTTGCAGCAGCGGAGCATCTGTTACCAGCTAATTTTAAAATAGGGTTGTGCGAGCAACAGGACTTTCAAATCAGTGGTATTGAAACACTTAAGCTTGCCTATATCGCACTGAATCACGCTAAGAAAGGTAATCAAGGAAATGTCGTTTGTTATACTTCCGATATGGAAGAACAAATGACTTGGCGATTAGGTATTATTCGTCAGCTTCGCCAAGACTTTGAAAATAATAAATTGGAAGTATGGTATCAACCGCAGTTGGCGTTTAGTGATATGTCATTAAAAGGCTGTGAAGCATTACTACGTTGGCCATCGGGACAAGGTAACTATATTTCCCCTGAGATCTTTGTTCCACTTGCTGAAGATGCTGGGCTAATTGTTGCGATTGGTCAATGGGTATTAGAACAGGCTTGCCAGCAGCAAAAACGACTTGAAAATCAAGGTGTTGAAATTTGCATAGCTGTCAATGTGTCGGTGCCGCAATTTAAAGTGAAAGGCTACGCACAACAAGTAAAAGATACCTTACTGAAATACCAGGTAAAACCAAAAAATATTGAATTAGAAGTCACTGAAAGTGTTGTGATGGATGAGCTTTCGATGGTTATTGAAACACTACAAGATCTAAAAGAGTTTGGTATTGAAGTGGCTATAGATGATTTTGGTACTGGTTTCTCATCACTCAGTTATTTGCAAAAATTACCGTTGGATAGGTTGAAGATAGATCGAGCATTTGTCAAAGATTTACCCGAAAAAGACAGCGGTGCAATTGCCAAGCTGGTTATAGCTCTTGGCGCGCAGCTTGGGTTAAAGACCATTGCAGAAGGGGTTGAAACACAAGCTCAAGCCGATTTTCTTAAACAATTAGGTTGTGATGAAGTGCAAGGTTTTATGTATGCTAAACCAATGCCAGAAGTTGAGCTTATTCAATATATTGAAAGTAAAAAATAGCACTAGTGTTGCAACCTATTGGGCGCAATCGTAAATAGCTAATATCGCTTATTCATTTATTCGGGTATACTTTGCGACCTTTTTTAAAGCAATTGGTTACTTTTATGAGCGCACTTAAAGCCAAGCGGGCGTTATTCTCATACCCTAAATATTGGGCTGAGTGTTACGGCACCGCACCATTTTTACCAACTACACGCGAAGAAATGGATGCACTTGGCTGGGATAGCTGCGATATCATCATAATTAGTGGCGATGCCTATGTTGATCATCCTAGTTTTGGTATGGCGGTTATTGGCCGCGTACTTGAAGCACAAGGCTTTCGAGTCGGTATCATCGCGCAGCCTGATTGGCAATCAAAAGATGCCTTTATGGCACTTGGTAAGCCTAATTTATTCTTTGGTGTTACAGCCGGTAATATGGACTCGATGATCAACCGTTATACGGCTGAAAAACGGATGCGTCATGATGATGCCTACACCCCAGGTAACATCGGCGGTAAACGCCCTGATCGCGCGGTGATGATCTATTCTCAAAAATGTCGTGAAGCCTACAAAGGCGTACCTATTGTTATTGGCGGTATTGAAGCCAGCCTGCGTCGAATTGCCCATTATGATTACTGGCAAGAAAAAGTTCGTCGTAGTATTTTATTTGATGCCAAAGCTGATATTCTTATTTACGGTAATGCTGAGCGACCGTTAATAGAAGTTGCTCATCGTATTGCCGCAGGCGAAACTATGGATACTATTCAAGATATCCGTGGGACGGCGGTTATTCGTAAAGAGCCATTACCGGGCTGGCGTGGTAGTGATTCCACCGCGATTGATAAAATTGGTAAAATTGACCCAATTCCAAACCCATATGGTGCGGATGATGTGGGTTGTAGTAAAAGCGAATTTAAAAAAGCGGGTATTGATTTACAAGCAGAAGCGGCAAAACCAATTACCATTCAGCCTGCGCGTCCTAAGCCATGGGAAAAAACTTACGTCAAGCTACCTGCGTTTGAGCAAGTCAGTGTTAATAAACCACTATACGCTCATGCATCACGTATTTTACACCAAGAAACGAATCCTGGTTGTGCTCGTGCGTTATTCCAACGTCATGGTGATCGCTCTATTTGGGTGAATCCACCCGCATATCCACTTGAAACACATGAAATGGATGCCGTATTTGGTTTACCGTATCAACGTATACCGCACCCAAGCTATGGTGATGCGAAGATCCCTGCATACGATATGATTAAAACGTCAGTCAATATTATGCGTGGTTGCTTTGGCGGTTGTTCGTTCTGCTCTATCACAGAGCATGAAGGGCGCATTATTCAAAGCCGCTCGCAAGAGTCGATCATTGAAGAAATAGAACAAATTCGTGACAAAGTACCAGGGTTTACCGGGGTTATATCAGACTTGGGCGGCCCAACTGCCAACATGTATAAACTACGCTGTAAGAGCAAAAAAGCAGAGAGTACCTGCCGGCGTTTATCATGTGTGTATCCAGATATTTGTAAGCATATGGACACCGACCATACGCCAACAATCGAGTTATATAAAAAAGCCCGCGAAGTAAAAGGGGTGAAAAAAATCCTCATTGCTTCAGGCGTACGTTATGACCTAGCGGTACAAGACCCACGTTACGTAAAAGAGCTAGTAACCCATCATGTGGGGGGGTATTTAAAAATAGCACCAGAGCATACCGAAGACGGTCCATTATCGAAAATGATGAAGCCGGGTATGGGCGCATATGATCAGTTCAAAGAGCTATTTGATAAATACTCAAAAGAAGCGGGTAAAAAGCAGTACTTGATCCCTTATTTTATATCTGCGCATCCTGGCACTAAAGACGAAGACATGGTGAACATGGCTTTGTGGTTAAAGTCGAACGATTTTAAACTAGATCAAGTGCAAAATTTTTATCCGTCACCGATGGCCAATGCTACCACGATTTATCACACTGGGATGAACTCGCTGCGTAATATTAAAAATAATACTGAGCAAGTACCGGTGCCAAAAGGTGCGCGTCAACGTCGTTTACATAAAGCGATATTGCGTTACCACGATCCAGCAGGTTGGCCGATGATCCGTGAAGCACTGCGCAGTATGGGGAAAGCCAAGTTGATTGGTAAAGGGCCAAACTGTTTAGTGCCAGAAGAAACCCGTGATGAAAAATCGCTTAAAGCAGGCAAGGGCGGTCGCCCTGCACTGAGTCGTCATACCGGTTTTAGTCAGTTTAAAAAGGCTAATACTAAGCCAAGAGTGGGTGGTAACCGCCAACGAGCTAGGTAACTTTACGCCAAACTAAAACGCCCAGCATTTGTTGGGCGTTTTAGTTTGTGGCTGGTTACTATTTGCTCACCATTCAATGTGAGCTTTACCTTCAGACTGTAAAAGTGGCGTGTATTTATCACCAAACATGATTAAATTCGGCGCATTTACTTTATCAGCTAAGAATACCGATGAGTTTTCGATGTAAAGCTTTGGCGTTTTAAATAAGGTTTTACCGATACGGCTTTGTCCAGTTTCATATTGGAATTGATGCGCTAAACCTGATTTTAATTAAATGCCGCTATATGCACTGGTCATGTTAAACACGGGGGCACCTGATACCGCAGCTTTGAACATATCAGTTTGGGTGATCATAAAGACACTTTGATAACAATGTGACCTTGCAAGCCAATTTATTTTGGGTTGCAATGCCTAAATCAATCAGCTTTTGGTGGCATTGAGTGTGGTTTACGTTGACGATTTTAGGCGCTAAAGCCATATTTTTTGTAATTCTAACCACTGTTTTTCAAATTGTGCGCTAGGTTTAGCTTTAAAGTCACTGCGTACGAATTGATTCATTTTTCCTTCGATATAGGCAAGTAAAAAGTTGGCGATGGTTAGCTCATCACTTTGAAAGGTTTTCCCTTCGCGTAGTTTTCGTTCACGCAGTACTTGTTTTAGCTGAGTTTCAAGCTTTTCAAACAGGCTTTGTACACGTTCACGTAACCGTTCTTGTTCACCTTGCAGAGCATCACCAGTTAAAATGCGGGTGATCCCTGGATTTTTTTCAGCAAAGGCCAACAGTAATAATAAAATATTATAGATACGGCTTTGAGTTTCTTTTTCGTTTTCAAGAATGAGATTTATGCGTGACAACAAAGTGTCTTCAATAAACTCTATTAAGCCTTCAAACATCCGTGCTTTACTCGGGAAATGACGATAAAGCGCAGCTTCAGAAACACCTACCTCAGCAGCTAATTTTGCTGTTGTGATACGTTGGCCTGGGCTAGTTTCTAACATCTGTGCGAGTGCTTGTAGTATTTGCTCTTTGCGATTACTTCTTTTTGTCGCAGGCATGAACATTCCTTTCTTTATAATTATTTACTTAGCTTTTGGCGGCTACTTATCACTCACTTTTTAAGCAAGCGATAAGGGCTATGTTAATGTTTTATTCAGTTTCTTGCCAGCCTTTTTACAACCGTTTCGCAAGCTCAGTCATTACGTTCAATGCCAGTGCGCTTTTGGTATCGATAGTTAATTCTTTTTGCTCATTGTGCCAGAATAATGTTAAAGCATTATGATCTGAATTAAAGCCAAGGCCATTTTGCGATACGTCATTAGCGCAGATCATATCCAAGTTTTTATTGCTGAGCTTGCCTTTCGCATAGCTTGCGACATCTTGAGTTTCTGCGGCAAAGCCAACTGTATACGGGCGACCTTCTGTAAGGCTCGCAACTGCGGCAATTACATCTGGATTTTTAACCAAAGTGAGCGTCAATTCATCGCCTTGCTTTTTCATTTTCTGCTTGGCAATCGCTGCGGCACGATAATCGGCAACAGCGGCGCAACCAATAAATGCATCCGATTTTGGAGCAAAAATAAGCGATTGTTCAAGCAGTTGTTCAGCGCTCTCAATATTAATTAGATTTACGCCTGCTGGTGGTGCAATTGTTACCGGACCTGAAATCAGGTTAACCGTTGCCCCTAAACTCACTGCGGCATGAGCAAGTCCAAAGCCCATTTTACCAGAGCTGTGATTCGATATAAAACGCACCGGGTCGAGCGCTTCACGGGTTGGTCCTGCGGTGATTGTAATTGTTTTACCAGCGAGCAGTTGCGGTTGCGAAGGTTGCGTGCATAGTACCACTAACTGATGTGGTTCAAGCATTCGCCCTGCACCTACATCACCACAGGCTTGTTCACCCTTACCTGGGCCCCAAATTGCAATGCCGCGCTGTGCTAACGTGGATAAATTAGCCTGCGTTGCAGGGTGAGCATACATTTGCTGATTCATTGCTGGCGCAACCGCTACTTTGGCTGGCGTTGCTAATAGCAAAGTAGTGAGTAAGTCATCGGCAATGCCTGCGGCCATTTTTGCGATGATATTAGATGTAGCAGGAGCAACTAAAATTAAATCAGCCCATTTGGCAAATTCAATATGACCCATAGCGGCTTCAGCTGAGGGGTCGAGCAAAGAGTCTGATACCATTTCACCACTGACCGCTTGCATGGTAAGTGGTGTGATAAAGTGTTTTGCTGATTCAGTCATCACCACTTTGACATCACAGCCTTGCTCTTTTAATCGCCTAACTAGTTCGGCACATTTATAAGCGGCAATACCACCACTGATCCCCAGTACAATTTTTTTATTCGCTAGTTCTGTCGCTAAATTGGTCATTAACTTTGTCATATTCTGCTGAAACTGTTTGTCGATATGCGCTAACGATAGCAAATCTTTGTGCAAGGGACGAAGTTTTAATATGGAATTTTATTGTCAGTTAAGCAGGCGGAATTTTATTTTTGCATTACAGTTAAATCATAAGATTACTTTTCAGGGACGAAATAATGCAATTGACCTCTTTACCAAGTAGCCAGCGGCCACGTGAAAAGTTATTAGCCAAAGGGGCTAAATCACTAAGTGATGCTGAGTTATTAGCGATATTTTTGCGCACCGGTTTGCCGGGTATGAATGCAGTGGAACTTGCACAACATTTAATGACACAAAATCAAACTTTACATAATTTATTTAATGCATCAATTGAAGATTTTTGTGCACAAAAAGGCTTGGGCACAGCAAAATTTGTGCAACTTCAAGCAGTACTGGAATTGAGCCGTCGTTATATGATGGAGCAATGTCAGCGCGAAGCGGTATTTAATTCTCCGCAATCAGTATATGACTATTTAACGATTGAGCTGCGAGGCTTGCAGCAAGAAGTATTTATGGTGTTGTATTTAGATAGTCAGAATCGCTTAATTAAAGAAGAAACACTTTTTTATGGCACTATTAATGCGGCATCTGTTTACCCAAGAGAAGTCGTCAAAGCGGCTTTAAAAAATAACGCTGCGGCACTTATTTTGGCTCATAATCATCCATCAGGTATTGCTGAACCAAGCCAAGCTGATAAATTAATTACCACTAAATTGCAGCAAGCTTTGCAATTAGTCGATATAAATATTTTAGATCACATCGTTGTTGGGGGGGATAATTGTATTTCGTTTGCTGAACGAGGCTTGATTTAAGCGTATTCAAATCACTAAGCGTGTTAAAAATGAGCGGTTTAGTGTTTATTTGCAAATTAGTTTAATTTAAATGCAGTTTTTACTTTCCCTAAGGGCATTCGATCTTTATAATTAGCCGCTATCAAATTTACACATGAGCTGGTTGGATTAGATCAATCACTTGATCTTTGCCTGTATAAGCTGTATAAAGAGCGCCCTTCGATTTATCCCTGGGGCACAAAATACATAGCCTAGGGGACAAATTAAGCTCGAGCGAAGTTATTGGAGATATATAGACATGTCTAAAGTATGTCAAGTTACAGGTAAGCGTCCTGCGGTTGGTAATCACCGTTCACACGCGAGAAACGCGACTAGACGTCGTTTCCTACCTAACCTACAAACACACCGTTTTTGGGTTGAAAGTGAAAAACGTTTTGTAACATTACGCACTACTACTAAAGGTATGCGTATTATCGATAAAAAAGGCATCGACACGGTTCTTACTGAAATCCGTGCTCGCGGCGTAAAAGTTTAAGGACCTGAGTCATGCGTGATAAGATCCGTTTAGTTTCTACAGCTGGTACTGGTTTTTTCTACACTACCGACAAGAACAAGCGTAACATGCCGGAAAAAATGGAAATCAAAAAGTTTGATCCAAAAATCCGTAAACATGTTCTTTTCAAAGAAGCTAAAATCAAGTAATTTTAGTTTTCTATGAATATCAAAAACCCAGCTTAGGCTGGGTTTTTTGTTTTAAATTGGCCGTCAGCCGTCAGCCGTCAGCCGTCAGCCGTCAGCCATCAGATATCGAGCTCCAGGCATAAAAAAACCTTGCAGACAAAGCCCACAAGGTTAATATTTTTACAGCTTACAGCTTACAGCTTACAGCTTACAGCTTACAGCTTACAGCTTACAGCTTAC
>NZ_JAGPYN010000041.1 GCF_018069805.1 Pseudoalteromonas ostreae | reverse complement strand
TGGTCCTATATGTGCCCTAAATCGAGTAATAATAAGACTTAATACGTGATTAAATATTATTTGATAGGATTTCACATGTTGAAATTTCAAAATCATCTTTGAAGCTTTTTGACTGGATTTTAATGCCTCTTTAATAAAGATCTTTTTTTTGGCTTTAATCAATTTATTTTCTAAACCAATTACTTCCCTCGATTCACAATCCGTAATCTTACTTTGAAGCTCCTCAAGTACATAAAGATATACAGGGTTTTCTTCTTTTAATTTTTCATGATCACTAATTAGCTGCTTAAGCGACTCAGCTCCTACAGAAATATCAAAGGAAGGTAACTTTACAACCACCCCCCCTATCACTAAGTCACCGCCTATCTCGTTACTGCATATAGTATTATCTGTGATTGCATTTGCAACTGGATACCCTATAGGCTGGTCTTGAATACTCATTTATTTTCCACCAATACTCATAGAGCCTTTGACTTTATTGCCCTTAATTTTATTTTTTGTAATATTTGTTGATGAACCACCAATACTTAAATTTTCATCTACTTCATTATCTGAAATCGTATTATTGTGGACTTTAGAATCAGTACCTTTATTAACCTCTTGCTTTTGATTTTTAATCCAAAGCCACCCCATCAGAAAGCAAAATAAAAAGATAATAATTAATAGTATGATATTTAGAGCTATGTTTGTTTTAAAAACTTCAGAAAACTCTAAGTACTTATTTATTAAGTGATAAAATACCCAAGCAGCTATAGCTGATGGCCCTGCTACTTTTAACGTACTTTTCAGATCCATAATTTTTCCTCTAAACTATTTAGCAAATATTGTTATAACCATCAATCTACCAGCACACTCCAACTCCCCGTGATCACACCTGAAACGATCGTAATGATGAGTAATTTACAGCATGGATGCTGTAAAAAGCGTAGCTTGGCCATGGATGGCCTATCTACGCTGGTTACGTTCACATCATTAACGCAAGTTGAAGATCAAGTGTGATCCTCGGGTGCGCCGTGGGATTCCAAAGGGCGGTCGGCGGCAGCCGCCCTTTGGTTGCCATCGCCAACGCGATAAAACCTCGAATAGAGGTTATTAATCCCTTCACAATTCCTAATATTATCAATCACATTGACGCGCTAAAGCACGACCTACAAGTTAAGGCGCGACTACAAACTACTCTGCAACCACTTGTTTAAACCGCGCAAAGGTTCGCATGCTTTCATCAGCAATCATTACCTCATAATCTGGGTTTTGAGCAATTAGCTCGTATTGCCCATTAGGTAATTTATTAACTTTGCGCAGTAAATACTGCCCGTCTCCGCTTATATCATCTCGCTCTATAGCGACTATTTGGCCGCGCAGCGATCCTGCTTTATCGGATGTTATAAGCTCAAGGAGCAGTAAATCACCATCAAGTATTGGGTGTTTACCGCCATTCATTGAGTTACCTGATGCGTGTGCTAAAAAGTGCACTTGCGGGTCTAGCTTGCCCGCGCCAAGTGGCGCGTCCATCAGTTCCATATCGCTTTCATCCCCTGTTTTAAAATGCCCACAGGCTATTTTTATATTGGGGAAGTACGGCAGCTTTAATGCATTATCTATTGATTTTAAGCTAACTTCGGGCTTAGCAACTTGATTTAACTCAGGTTGTGATGCATTTGGGAACATAAACAACTCAGCAGTTGGTTTTGCTTGTTCGAAACTGTTTTTGCCAAGCCATAATTTAGCACTGCTTGATTCGGCAACCTGATACGCCCAGTTACTAACTGCAAGCGATTTATCTGCATCGCAGTAAAAGTAAGGTTGCAGTTTATTAGTTATTTCGGCTTTATGAATATCAAGGTTTTGTTCTAGCCAGCGGTCGCGGTGAGCAAAAGCTGCGAGGTGGTCTCGCTTATTGTTATTACAATCAGCATGCGCAGCAACAAAGTTATGTGCTAAGTCGTTTGGATAGCGCTTAAAAGGAATAAAGTGATCGATCTCTGGCGTTTTTTTAGTTTCTTTTTCGTTTTTTAGATTCATTGGCTTTTGGCAGTAAAAGCAAAGCCCGTTTTGAATATCTATCAATAGTGGAGTTACCACTTTTAACGCAGTTCTGTTACTGCCAAACAAGAACTCTTGTAGCTGGCTTTGCGATCCTAATAGTGTTTGATTCGCTTTTATAGTTTGTACTTTTTCTATCCATTCAGTAACACTAAGATGCACAACCAAATCGTAAAAACGCCTAAAACATTGAGCTATACCAGCATTTAAAACAATTCGCTTGGGCTCTCTGCCTTTACCTAAAAGTATATGGGGATATAAAAAACATTCTTCTTTACCCGAAAGTAACTGTAAGCGCCAAAGAGGGCCATCGATAAATGTTCGCCTAAGAGAACTAATTACTTGGTTATATTGTTGGTAGTTTTTGAATGCGTTGTAACTTTTCACACCTGCATTTTGTAGTTTGTAAATTTCGGTGATGAACTTTGCCTGTCCTTGGCTATTTTGCTTTAACAGCATGTCTTCAGTATTAGTAATAATATCGGTAGAGTGCGCAGCGTAAGGCATTGAGTGGTTCCAATAAAGTTGAATAAATTTATCGACTAACGTGTCGATTTTTATTTCCATTGGAGCACTCTGATCTTCATTTTGCTGTTCTACGCAAATATCAGCAATAGCATGTAATAGTGCATATTTATACGTTGCGGTGAATTCGCCCTCAACCAGCATGCGCTGAATATAGGCAATAAAGTCGAGTTGCTGCTGCATTGCACCAATCATAAAACCGGCACTGCTTTAATTAGGGCATTGAGCCATACTTCACTCTCGCGCTCTGGGCGTTGGTCAACCGTTTGCCATTGTTTTAGTATTTTAAGCTCGGTGTGGTGGGTAATTAGCGCGGTTAGGACATCTTCATTTAAATCGGTAAATTCGCGGCCATTATGCACGCGTTCTTGCGTGCCGTATTTAAACGACACATACAAAACACCGTTTGGTTTTAGGGCATTTTGCAGCTTTAAAAACACCTGAGGTAACTCTACTTTTGGCACATGCAATAAGCTGGCACAACACCAAATACCGTCGTAAATATTTGTACAATTAAGCTGCTGAAAGGTTTTAACCTCTACAGCTTGTTGTAAGTAATTACTGGCTAACTTTGCAATATTTTCGCTTGCATCAAATGCGCTAACAGTAAAGCCTTGTTGTTTAAAATACGCGGCGTCGCGAGCTGAGCCACAACCAGCATCTAAAATATGACCATGTTTAGGGATTAGCGGTAAAAACTCAGCGTAAAGCGTCGACATATCAACATTAAGTGTTGAGTCGCTAAAACTTTGTGCGTTTTGGTTGTAGTAACTGAGTGTTTTAGTGGTCACTTGATATACCGCTCCATGGCTAATTAATAATACTTAACTACTAGCTTGTTAAGCTGTGATTAAGTTTAGTCCTAACCTAACATAAAAATGTATTAAAAACATAGGGTTTTCCGATGAGTACCAAGGACATAGGCAATGACCGATAAAAATTAAGAGTTTAGTATTGGTTATATTTATTGGGCGAAGGTTCTAGGAAAGTGGCTAGGTGCTAGGGTCATAAAAGGCTCTAGGTTCTAGGGTTAATTCGTAGCCCGTCGCTTTTGTCTTTTCATTTACCCTCATTCATGGCTCTTTGTGCAAATTGGTTTTAAGTAATTTATTCACCACAGAGGTTAAGAGGCGCTGCACTTTAGAGGAAATGACGAAAAAGGCTTTTGATTGAGGGAAGGGACTAGGTCCCGAAGATCGTGGTTTTTTATCTTCTCTGTGTAGCGCAGCGTCTCGGTGGCCCTCGGTGGTAAAATTGGTTTAACAATCACAGCTAAAGCTAGTTCCTACGATGTTACAAGGCGCTAGGCGCTAGGTTTATTTCGAAGCCCGAACCTCGTAGCAAGCAAGTGGCTCGAAGCCTGTGTTATTACCTTCTCTGTGTAGCGCAGCGTCTCGGTGAGCTCGGTGGTAAAATAGATTTTAAAATAATCACAGCTAAAGGCTGGTTAAGTTAACCATAAAACCCAGGGTTTTGCGCTGGGTTTTATGGTTAGCGCTGGCAAATATTTAGTTATTCAGCGCCACATTCAGACCAATCATAGAATAAGCTTGATTTGTTGGCTGTGCGCCATGTTTCATAAACAAATGTTATTTCAGGAATTTCTTTAATGTTAAAAGAGAAATGAAATCCTTCAGATGCTTCTTCGTTACGAATACACGCAACCACAGGCAATATAGTTTTAAATGCAACTGATTTTCCCTTTGCTATTACTTGCTCATTTTTTAGGTTTTCGAAACGCGGTGTTAAGCTTGCTAACCCACCATTAATATGGCGCACCTGTAAATTTTCAATGGTGTAATCTGCATCAGTGGCGGTTAATGACCAGCTAATATAACCCTCTTCAAGATAAGGTTTAGAGCTGGCACTAAAGTCGTTCGCAAAGGGTGGAATATTCTCATACGGTAATGGCCGCCATAGGCTTTCATTATCTTCGTTGATGCTACGTAAACGTACGCCTTTGGCCTCTGTGAGTGGGTCAACGTTGACAACAAAATCATACTGCGGCGCATCATCAATTAGGTCTGTTGCAGAATAACGGAATGTATATTTACCTGGCTTTGTAAATACTTGCCCACGGGTATTTGGGCAATCAGCTTCACTTGGGTTACTAGTAAACTCGCCGCCTGCTGGGGTACTGACAAGCTCTTCATGAGTAAATACTTCATCACCATCGGCATCAACGGTTACTGGCCGATGTAATAACGACATGCACGGTAAAATTTGATAGTAATCTTGGCCAGGATTTAAGCGTCCCCAGCTACGCGCCCACACAACGGAACGGATCTCTGGAGCGGTATTGGTAAATTTCGCTAAACCGCTGTCTTGTGCATACGCTTTAGCAAATAAACCACGGTCATCTTCTACAATCAACTGCGCGGTATAAGATCCCGGCACATCGGTGATCACTTTTGCACGGCGGTATTCTTGGCTTTGCGGTTCAATTACCGGTTCGATAGTCGCGTTACTGCCATCTGGTTTATCAACCAATTCCCAATGAAAGGTCAGTGGGTCGTTATTCGGATCACTACTTGATGCATCAAATACTAAAGCATCACCCACTAACACTGACTTTGACTGTGCATCAACTCCTCCTGTAGACGGTTGACCGTTAACGTTGCCTATTTTAGCTTGCATGCTGGCAATTTGGTTTTCGCCGTCAGAGATAACCATACGCACTAAATAATTGCCGGCTATGTCGAGTGTTTGAATCTTTTTACCCATAGGTTTCCAAGAACCAATATTCACTAGCTCTGCTGTACTACCAGGTGGTTTTTCAACTAAAGTGGCTGCAATAATTTGTAACGGCTCGCCTTCTGGATCATAACCGGTAAAATTAAATTCAGCTCTTAAGCCTA
Organism: Pseudoalteromonas ostreae; assembly: GCF_018069805.1. Classification (GTDB taxonomy): domain Bacteria; phylum Pseudomonadota; class Gammaproteobacteria; order Enterobacterales; family Alteromonadaceae; genus Pseudoalteromonas; species Pseudoalteromonas ostreae. The sequence goes on along the minus strand of NZ_JAGPYN010000041.1, from coordinate 12,499 downwards.
CTTCTTGTTCACTAATACTATTAGATGGGTAATAGCCGGTTGCTAATAATTTACCGATCGGTGGGGCATTGGTAGTTGCGTTAGGATCTTTTTTGACGGTGACTGTAACTTCTCTTTCTTCACTTTTTCGGGTGCCATCAAATACAAATAGCATTAATTTATAACTTGCCACAGCTTGCGGGGTAAAACGTACTACAGCCGTTTTTGTAGCTGTAAGCTCTGGGAGTGGTACATCATCAGGATCCGTTGCTGAGCGTGACAACCATTGCCAGCGATATTGTAGTGGTTCCCCTTCGGGGTCAATACTGGCTGATGCATCTAAAATAGCTTCTTCACCTAAGATAATCGTTATGTCGTCGGCTTTAGCCACTGGTGGCGCATCACCTGCTGAAACGCTTACCACTACTTCTTTTGGTTTACTCGCAACGCCGTTATGAGTAACCACTAACTGCAATGTGTAATCACCGGCTAAATCAACAAACAGTGTGCTTTGGCTTTGATCTGCGTTATTTAAATAACCCGCACTGTCGGTGGGCTTTGCCATAAGCGTCCATTGGTATAGTAATGAATCTGTGCCACCTGATGGGTTTACGCTTTGGCTACCATCTAAACCTACGCTATTAGTGCCTAAATTAACACTGTGGACTGACTCGGTAATTGCGATCGGGTAGGGGCTGGTTGCGCTAAGCGTGATACGCGCAGCTTCGCTATTATTTGCCCCATCATTAACAATTAAACTCACAACATAATTGCCAGGTAAATCTGCAATAAAGTCTGTTGTTATGGTATTGGTGCTGGTGATATTAGCAGTGCTTGTTGCTGGTCGCTTAATTAGCTGCCATTGATAAATTAAATCGGTTCCCTCAGCACTTGTACTCGCATTAGCATTAAGGGTGACTTTTACCGCACCATCTTTTAGTGAGAATGCTGATTCTGCTGGCAATTGCAGCTTAATTACCGCCGTTGGTTTTTTATCACTACCGCCACCACAGGCCGCCATAGTAAGAGCAAGTCCGACTATGGCTATTGCGCCAAATAATTTTTTCATTCTTTTGTACTCCTTGCTGATAGGTGTTATCAGTTAAAAATTATAAGTTAAGCTCAGCCGTGCAGTTCTTCCTGGTGCAGGCACTAAACCTAAACTTAACGCATCGAGGTAATAACGATCTGTGACATTATCGATAGTAAAATCGAGTGTTGTGTCGTCGTTAAATTTATAACTAGCGTAGATGTCTAAAAGGTTATAACTGTGCCAAAGTACGGGTTCATTAAACCCTGTTGGTGCGTTATAACGAGGAATTGAGTTGCGCTCTCCCATAAAGGTGCCACGCAGTCCAGCTTCTAATTGCTGCTCAAATAAACGTAAGCCAAGGTGAGCACTGGCGTGCCAATTTGGCGGGATCATGTTATTGATATAACTTTCAGGAAGGCCCCAATCATTACAGTAGTAGCGCACATAACTGCCCACATTACACACTTCAATCTGGGTATAATGCGTGCCGCTAAGCTCAGCAACCCAGTATTTTGTGTCGTAGCTAAAATTAAGCTCCCAGCCATTTAAATCTAGGCTGTCGATATTTCGCATTCTAAAAAAATCGTTGAGGCCGCCTTGTTTTTGCTCCCACGCATTGGGTTGCGTACGGGTTAAATAATCATCAACATGATTTTGGAAATAGGCGAGCTTAAAGCCCACTTTATAGTTATCTGTTAGTAATGAGTCGGTTAAATAATTAAGGCCAATTTCTTGGTTTTTAGCATGCTCTGGCTCTAAAGGGATATCTAAAACGGGGCTGACAGACCAACCTGAGGTACTTTCGAATAGGCTTGGCATACGCAAAGCTTCACTGTGGCGAATATAAAACTGCAGTCCTTTATATGCCTGCCACTTTAAAGCAACCAATGGTGCTGTGCCTGAGTGGCTATTTTCATATTGTACTTCTAAGCACCCACCGGCTCCGTCAGACACACAAGCAGGATCGTTGTTAGTAATGGTTACTGGGTTATTATCTTTCGATGAAAAGTGCGTAAAACGCAGTCCCGCTTCGAGTGTCCATGCTGTTAAAAACTGCCAATCAATGGCAGTAAAAGCACTAAATTCTTTACGCCAACCACTGCGAGATCCTGCATAGAAACCTTCGGTTTCAGGGGTGTCGGTATCCATGTTTTCATACTGTGCAGCAACACCATAGCTCAGCGCTAGTTCTCCCGCTGAATAAAACATCATGGTATTACTCACATCAGTTCCAAAGCGCTGATAATCATCGCTGCGAGCAACATTATCGACTATATCTACTGAGCCAACACCAGGGGTATTTAAATGGGTGAGTGCATCGGTATGCCAAAAGTTGGCTTTAAAGTCAGCCCAATCATATTTGATTGGCTGCCAGCGATATCGCACTGTGTAAGTTTGATTAGTGACTTCGCTATCGAGCCATTGCCTTGCTTGACCAAAAGAGCGTATTTGCGATGGCATCATTTCGCCGTAGCTGCTGTTATAGCGTATATAGCTCATTTCAAGGCTTTGGTCGTTGGGCAGCAACACATTGCTTTTTAACAGCCAAGATTCACTAGAAAAATTGGTATTGGGGATGCGTTCATTGGCACGAAACCGCGATGCCCCTTGCATTGACACCGCAGTTTCGGTGTACCAAGCAAGTTTGTCGGGGGCTGCGTAAATTATTTCAGGTGCAGGGCCGTTACTACCTGCATAGTAATTACCTTGCTCGCGCTTAGCATAAGCAGCAATTAGATCGCCCCACTGAAAATGCTTAGCGGCAGCAAAACTGCCTGCATAACTAGCAAACTCAAATAAGCTGGGTCTATCCATGCCCTCCTCAGGAGCAAAGCGCTCTGGCATTATGTACTGCTCAGTACAATAACTCGAAAAGCGACACTGTGAACGATAGGCATTGCGTGGTAAATAATACCCTGCGTATGTACCTGGCTCTGGCGTATTAGCGCTATTACCGATGGCGCTAACACGTAATCTAAACCCGCTGAGCTCACCCTCTTTAACAATATCATCAGCCGACAATGTACTAACGCTCACCAAGCCACCTGTCGCCCCAGTGCCATCAGCACTCATGATAGGGCCTTTACTGATTTTAACAGAGCCAATTAAATCGGGATCAATGTAACTGCGACTCGATACACCAGCGTAGCCGCGATACACGGTGGTTTCTTGACGACTACCATCTATCACTACCGGTACTCGTCCTTGGCCTTGCATACCACGAATATTAACATCAAGCCCACCTGAGTTACGGTTTTCGCTGATCAAAACACCCGGTGTACCTTGAAATATGTCGCCAACACTGGTGCCTCTAAAGCGTTCAATATCTTGCTGAGTAATTAAGTTTACTGATGCGGCTTCGGTATAGGTTTGATCTTTTAGATCAGTACTGCCGCTTTGCACATTAATGGTATTTAGCGTGATCAAATCTTGGGTGGGTTTTTGTTGTACCAACCATGCATTATTACTAATTGGTAAAGCATGTAGATTGGTATTGCTTAACAGCCTTTGTAAGGCTGCCTCTATGGTCATTTCATCGGTTATTGCAGCGACTGAAAAACCACCGACAACACGCTCTTCAAATGATAAAGTCACACCCGCTTGGCGTGAAAATAAAGTCAATACATCACCAAGCTGACCTGCAGGAAGAGCAAACTTGATCATTTTTGATTGTGATGTTGCAGGTACTTGTTCAGCAAAACTTGCTGAAGGGGTAATCACCAACAAACCTGTGACTACGATGAGTAAATTTAACGCTGCGCGGGGCATAAATGGTTTCCTATTTCTTTAATGCATACTTATATGACGCATGAAAATAGTAATCCCGTAACTCTAAATGATAATTATTTTATATTTTTCTTGATGAACTAAATACACATGACTATGAGCGAATTTCGGCCCACCAACGGGTTCTGTAATGCACACTTGCCCGAGCGCTACGAGCGACTGTTTTAAGGATCAGGTGAGTGTCATTTAACTGAAAAACCCCAGAGACAAGGTAATCATTTAAACGGGGGGCAATTTTTACAAAACCACGGTGATAACGAGATAGTTCAGCTAAAAAAGAATTGATTGGCATAGTTCGCACTGACAGCAGCCCTGCTGTCCAGCTACTGTAGTCAAATATATGATTGTCTAACTGTTGCATTGAATTTACGGTAATTTTATATAGCTCGCCAGCCTTGATCGCCTGATTGGTAAATAAGCCGTTTGCTTGCGCGAGCTTAACACTGCCTTGCATAACTTGAACTAAAGCATGATCGGCTTCATTACGCACAAAAAATTGTTTGCTGTCACAAAGTAAAGTTCCGTGCTGTAACGCCACCTGCACAGGCTGCGTATTAGCTGAACCTATAAATTGCATTTCTCCTCGGGTTAAATGAATGTATCTATTGTGAGCATTAAAATTCAGTTCTACGGTGCTGTTATGATTTAACCAAAGCTGGCTATTATCGACGAGCGTAAATAATTGCCGTTGATTGGTAGTTGCGTGATCTGCGTTAAGGTATTGCCATGCCCCCTGTTTGTCTGCCAACCAACTTACACTGGCAAGTCCTAGTGTGGTTCCAGCGATCCTTTTTAGCGCCTGGCGACGATTCATGCTTTGTATATCATGATCGGTTTTTTTTAAGGTCATGTGGGCAATACGACCATTTTTTTTACTCACTCCGGCAAATGCAGCCTCCATGTTTTCTATCCGTTGCCAGGCTAATTCATGCATCGGATCGGCAAGCCGCCATCGCCTATATTCAGCCATATCTGCAGACTGTGCGTTGCCCGACTCTAAACAAATACGCCACGCAATCGCTTGCTGTACGACTTGTTCTGGTAAAGGTGTTTTTTGTGCACACGTATTATTCACAATCGCTTACTCTATATCACAGTATGTAAGGGTGTAGCACTCTAACATCGCTTTCGCCATGTATTTTTCAATAGATGATAGGCTCACCTTGAGTTGCTTTGCGACTTCTTTGTAACTTAGTCCATCGAGTCTAACCATTAAAAATGCTGTTTTTTCGATTGCTCTCAAACCACTCAATAATTTATCTATTTGCTCTAGTAAACTGAGCAGCTGTAGTTGTTCTTCAGGCGAAAAATAGGCTGCTTCTGGCATGCTTTCTAAGAATAATAAATAGTTTTCTTCTAGAACGTTACGACGAATATTATCGGTTACTAAGTTTCCGGCAACTTTTGTAAGCCATGCTCGCGGGCTTTGTATTTCGTTATACAAAGAGGGCTTATTAAGTAAACGCATAAATGTATCTTGAGCGAGATCTTGTGCATTATCTTTGTTGTAGGTGCGTCGAGCGATCCAGCGAACAAGCCACTCATGGTGTTCCTGGTAGAGCGCATTAAACCCTACTGAGTTAGCGGTAGTGCTAGTCAAAATTTAACTATTCCTGTAGCATATTTACCGCGAGTATAAATGATTTTCATTCCTATTCAAGTTAATATGAATATTCTGCGAACATTATTAATAAAAAATTTATTATTCTTTTGATGAAAATAGGATCTCGTTCGGCATTAGTTATATAGCCAATAATTTGTCCATCAAAACGATGCGGCATATTGATCTAGTTTGTTGGTGTTACATCGCCACATTTACAAATTACGTAAAAATTAGGGAGCAAAATGTTTATAAGAACCATGTTATTTGTGTGTTTAATAGGTGGTGGAACGTCTGCTGTTCACGCACAACAAGCGGCGCCGTCAACAGCCTCCAAAGTAGAAGCTACAGGCAATGCTGTTACACCAGAGGTGAATACAAATACGCTATCAGCTAAATCTTTAACCGTAGGATCTGACCTTGATACAGACACCAATACCACGGTTAGTGTTGACGAGGCAGCTTTTGATCAACATGACTTATCGCCAATCAGCATGTACAAGGGCGCTGATGTCGTTGTGAAGAGCGTAATTATCGGGTTACTTTTAGCATCGTTAGTCTCGTGGGCTATCTGCATCTTTAAATCTGTACAATTAAATTTTGCAAAACGACATGCTAAAAAATTACTTACGCACCTAATCAAAAGTGAAAGTTTTGCCAAAGCGAAACAAAACTTATCATCACAGCAAAGTAATGCTTTAACGCTATTAAAGGCAACTGAACATGAATTACAGCTAACCGCTGAAGGCCTTGCCACTGACGGAGGTTTAAAAGAGAGATTAATCGCGCGTTTAGAGCGTGTACAAGCAGCGCTAAGCGCAAATATGAATCAGGGTACAGGCATATTGGCAACGATAGGCTCTGTTGCACCGTTTGTCGGTTTGTTTGGTACGGTTTGGGGCATTATGAATAGCTTTATTGGTATTGCTAAAACACAAACAACTAATTTAGCCGTAGTCGCCCCAGGTATTGCAGAAGCCTTATTAGCAACGGCTCTGGGGTTAGTTGCAGCGATCCCAGCCGTTATTATGTACAACCATTTTTCTCGTGTAATTGGCAGTTACAAAGCACAGTTAGCCGATATTCTGACCGCGATCATGATACTCGTGAGCCGAGATCTTGACCGAAAGCACCCTGATGCAAAACACATAGCCTACCTGCTTAACGATAAAGACGCTGCAGATGCAGTATCTAAAGAGCTTTAAAATGGCATTTAGTAGTAACCGTACCGATAGCGATGAATTACAAGAGCAGCATGAGATTAACGTCACTCCGTTTATTGATGTGATGTTGGTATTGCTAATAATTTTTATGGTGGCGGCACCATTAGCCACTGTCACTGTGCCAGTTAAGTTGCCTGCTGTTGCGGCCCCAACCCAACCGAAAAGTGATGATCCAACTTACCTTACTCTACAACAAGACCTTACTTTAATACTTGGCGAGGGAGATAAAATAAACCAACAAAATTTGGCGCAAGCACTAAAACAACATGGTATTGAAACACAGCAGCAGATTTTGATTCGTGCAGATAGCAAAGTTGAATATGGTCAGTTCATGGCATTAATGAATCAATTAACCAAAGCCGGCTACTCACAAGTTGCTTTAGTCGGTCTTGAACACGAATCGGATGTTACTCAGTGAGTTTATTTGTAGGCAATGAGCTATCCGCTCCCCGCATAGTGAATTGGCATGTTGTAGGCGCTTTTTTTATCGCCGCGATGATTCATGCCGCCATTGCAGGTTATTTTTTAATGCCGACAGAGCATAACAATATCGTGCCCATGCAAGCTTCACCGCAGGTGTTTGAAGTCAATATTGTGGCAGCCCCCAAAGCGGAGCCATCGGCACTTCCTGTCGGGCCTACGCAACAAGAGTCAGCACCAGTAAAGCAGCAGGTAAGCAAGCCGGCAACAACTATAGATAAACCCTTGGTAAAACCATTACTCGAAAGTAAATCTGACTTTACCATTAGCGATAAACAACCTGAGCCAGCACCAAGTAAACCATTAGAAAAATCTAATCAACAACAAGAGCAAGATCCACAACCGACTCCGCTGCCTGATAACACCAGCATAACAGGAGCCAGTGAACACTTGGTAGAGCAAAGTAGTGCTCCTTTGGCTATTCCAGTGAAAGAGTCAACAGTCGCATCTGGTCCGATAAAAGGTGCTTTAAGTGAACAGCAAAGTACAGCTAAACAAGTATGGCAAAGTGCTATTCAGATCCACCTAGAACGAAAGAAGCGCTATCCACGAATGGCAAAGTTAAGGCGCCAACAAGGTGTTCCTTGGGTGAGCTTTACCATAGACAGAGCAGGTAATGTTTTAGATGTCACATTATTTAAAGCAAGCGGAATAGCTGCATTAGATAATGAGGTCATCGAATTAGTTAGACGTGCTGAGCCCTTGCCCGTCCCTCCAGAAGAAGTTACAGGGAACCCAATAAAAATGGCCGTGCCTGTGGCATTTTTTATTCATTAACAGCTACTTGCTGTGCTTATTACGAATTACTAAAATATAAAACTAAGGACATACAATGATTGCAGACCAACATGTTAACAATGAGATTAATACGCCTTCATTAACAACACTATTTAAACTCAATACCACGACTATTCACGATAGCCTTGATAAAACGATTATGACTAAGCGACCGTTTGCAAGTTTAGACCGTTATGCTTTATTTTTAGAAGTTCAATATCGATTTCATTTGGCTATTTCCCCTCTTTATAGCGATACTAACTTAAGCCGTTTAGTGAGCGATCTCCCAACACGACAGCGCCTAAGCCATCTTGAACAAGACTTACGCGATATTAACGTCGATCTGAGTGAAGTACCAACCAGCGTTAACTTAGTGCCGGTTGACTACCCAGCCTCACTGGGTTGGCTTTATGTATCAGAGGGGTCTAATTTAGGCGCTGAGTATTTATTAAAAGCAGCAAAACGTATTGGCTTATCAGAAGAATTTGGTGCCTCGCATTTAGCACCAGCAACAATTGGCCGTGGGCAATCATGGCAAGATTTTACAACGGCTTTAAATACAATTGAATTAACTAAAGAACAACAGACACTTGCAATTAATGGCGCTCGCGATGCTTTTAGTTTGGTTCGTAGTGCTGTTGATTGTGTATTTGTTTAAGCAAAATGTTAGCTTACAAGTGCATTAAAATTAAGTGATAAAGTATGAAGCGTACAGGTAAGAAAAACTCGATGTTAGTTATCAGTAAATTTAAGCAAGTGACTTATTTATTAAGTGGCTTCGTGTTAACCGTAATGGGGATTGTCGGTGCCTTTTTGCCGATAATGCCAACAACAGTATTTCTTATTGGTGCTGTTTTTTGTTTTAGCCGTTCATCAAAGCGCTTTGAATCTTGGTTAATTAATCACCCTCGCTTTGGTAAAACACTAACCAATTGGCAAGCCCATGGCGCTATTTCTAAGTCGGCAAAAGTAATGGCCAGTTTAGGCATGGCTGTTGGGTATGGCTTATTTTACCTAGGCACACAACCTTCTTTATTACTAGCCAGCATTGTGGCGTTATTTATGGTGGGCTGCGCCTATTATGTTATTTCACGCCCTTTACCACCGAACGTTTAACCGTAACGTTCGGTAGCGGCTGTTACCGTTATTTTGATAACCCTGTCACCAGAATATTTACTCAACAATGACTGTGTTTTTTACAAGCAAATTGTTTAGTTACCATGCCATACCAACGGTGGCTGAGGTAAATGATCTGTGAAAAGTTAGTAGGGCTATAAAGTCTCCTCAAAAATTCATAATCCCCTAAATATTAAGATCTTGTTCAGATATGTTTGGTTATTATGAACACTCACTCCTGTTGATATCCCTAACGACATTATGTTGTTAAACAGTTTTACCAGCTCTTCATAGAGCTGGTTTTTTTTGCCTGTTTTTTACTAGCTTCATTTTATCCCACTACAGTAATGCAGCGTTCACCTAACACACTGCTGTAAAAACATCCTCGAAAGATCAACCCGCCCTAGTTACTAATAGGTAGTCATGTTACAGTTTCAATAATTTACTTAGCACTTTAATTTACCGACTAGGCAGTAGTATGCGTCATTATTTTGTATCAGTTTTACTTCTTTTTGCTACTTTAGTGGCAGCTCAAGCAAAGGCTGAAGAGTCTCGCTTTGAGCCCAGCCAGCAACAGCAGCAACAGGCACTCTCAAAACTTCAAGAACCAATGTATAAACCCTTGATGGAACGTTATATTCTTGATGAACTTAAAGCGGTACGTCAAGATCAACAAAAATTACGTGAAGACGTTACCAAACAAGTCACTCATGCTCAGCTTGATACCGCTGACCGTGCACTGACTTACACCACAGATACGATTAATAATGTATTTTTTATCATCACTGCCACAGCCTCTATTTTGGTACTGGTTGGCTGGAACTCGTTACGTGATGTAAAAAACAAAGTCGAAGATATTGTAAATACCCGTGTCAGCGTGATCACTAATGAATACGAAGCACGTTTGAATACATTTGAAGAGAAGCTACGCGAGCGCTCTGAAGAAATTTTAAGTAACCAACAAAAAATATCTGTTACCAATGAAGTCCACTCATTATGGATGCGTGCAAATTTAGAAAGTGATATAGCCAATAAAATCGAAATTTTTGATGAGATTTTAAATCGAAAACCAGAAGATGTAGAAGCCATCGCCTATAAAGCCGATGCATTACTAGAGCTTAATGAAACAGCTCAGGCGATAGAGTTGTGTAACCAAGCCTTAGATATAGACAGTGACTACGGCTACGCTTATTGGCAACGTGCATGTGCCTATGCGTTGACGCATAAACACGCTGATGCATTAGCTGATATTAAAATGTCGTTGGAGTATTCTCCAAACTTACGTAATGAGTTATTGCATGAAAGTGCATTTGCCAGTTTACACGACAATAGCAGCTTTAATGCGATTGTTTCTGGCGACAATGATTAACGTTCTAAGAAGCTTTCAATTGCTTGAGTGAGTAGTTCGTCGAGCTGCTCTTCAAACTCATCTTTGTTGGTTTTAAAGTGCGCCAAATATGCCTGCGCATGCTGATCAGACAACAGCCGAGCATTAATACTGTATTCGCGCTCGGCTTTCGTTTTATCAAACCGCGCAGTAAAATGATACAAAGCAAAATAAGGGGCGACTAATTGCTGATTAGCATAATCACAAAAGCGTTCAATGGTTTGTGCGCCCGTTGGCCCTAAACAACCAGGCTCTACACGATAAAGTAACTTAATTTTTTTATCATCACTAATTTGCATACTCATCGCGCCCCTTTATTTGCCTATAAATAATTTGCCTATTAATACTCTACCTAAAAAAGAGTACTTTAATTATTTTGCCGTTTTCAACTTGATAGCTAGAGATTAACTCCCCGCGCTTATCAACCACGTTAGGATCTGTTGAACAGGTTTCTGACAGTTCATGATCGATAACGATATTACCGTGTACAATGCGTTTAATTGGGGATGATTTTATACACTTTAATTTTTTAAACATTATCCCGTAACGGGCAATCAATTTTTCTTTGCCCTTAAACAGTAACTCATTTGGAAAGGCATAAAACTCTACATTTTCATCATACATACTAATAAATGCGTCGATATTTCTGGCGTTGTACGCCTTAATTAATTGCTCGATAACTGCTAACGATTCGCGTGACTGTTTGGCTTTAACTTGTTGCTTGAGTGTTAGCGCTTCTTTAGCTTGGATCACCGCTTGCTCTGCTTGTGCGACAGCAAGCTGTTTTTCTTGTTGCGTTTTAGGAAGCTCAGCAGGTTTTGCCGTTTCTGTGCCAAGCACCTTACTGGTATCAACTTCAGGCTCGCTTGGTTTACTGGTATCCGTTTTAATTGGCTGTGTTGGTTCAACGTTTACAGGTTCAGCTGATTGCTCATTTTGCGGGGTTAAAGTGATCACCGCAGGGCTATCTTGTAATTCAACTTCAGTTGATTTAGCTGGGGCTTTACTCTGCACTCGTTTATCTTCACCAACGCTAGTGTCAGTCGTTTTTACTGCTACAAGCAATTTAGCTGTTGTTTCAGTTTTAGTTTGTGGTTCAACTACGTCAGCTGCAGTTGCTAATAACTGCCACGGAAATAGCAAACTTACTAAAAAAAATAACGGTTTCATACTGTTCCTGAGTAATTTAAGAAACTCTAAAATAACAAAATTTACCGGATCGCGATAGCTTTTTACCAATACTGCTCAACGGTGATTTGCCCAGGCTCGCGACGACGATTGCGAGTGTAGCCTTGCTCGGTTAATAATGCGCTGGTGTCTTTAACCATTTGTGGATTACCACAGATCATAAATTGACTATTTTGCGGGCTAACTGCGCTATCACAATGCTTAAATAAGGTGCCATCGGCAATTCGATCAGTAATGCGCCCATCTAAGCCGACAATTGCCTGCTCGCGACTCACTACGGGCAGATAAGTCAATTGTGGATACTGCTGCTGCAATTGCGCTATTTTTTCTTGATAACTTAAATCAGCATTCAAGCGCACACCGTGCACTAAGGTAATGTGCTTAAATTTCTGCCACACATCAGGCTGCTCTAAAATAGATAAAAACGGCCCAATTGCGGTTCCGGTACTAAGCATAAATAACTGTTCACTGGCGGGGATTTCATCAATAGTAAAAAATCCACTGGCGCGGCTTTCAATCATCACCGTATCGCCGGGTTTAAGCTTGGCTAATTGTTGTGATAATAAGCCATCTGCCACGTTAATAAGATAAAACTCTAAATCGGGAGAGCTTGGTGCATTTACGTAAGAGTACGCCCGTGCAATACGTTTTTCATCCATCATCATAGAAAGCTTAGTAAACTGCCCTGCTTTAAACGGCTCCACATCGGCATTCACAATTAAACTAAATAACGTATCAGTCCACCAAACAATATCTTTAACACTCGCTTCAACCCAATTAGACACAATTAACACTCCTTAATTATTGCTTTGTATAACAGTGGCAAGAGTGCACAGCATTGTCAATGTTTGCGAGTTTGCATTCACTTATAAGGAGTGCGAGTTTGCGAGTTTGCGAGTTTGCGAGTTTGCGAGTTTGCGAGTTTGCGA
>NZ_JAGPYN010000040.1 GCF_018069805.1 Pseudoalteromonas ostreae | reverse complement strand
ATAAGTATACAGTCCAGTTGTTTTGCTCCCATATTCAAGAAAATGCGCGCCGAGCGCACTTTCTTCTTTATTATTATATTTAGTAGCAAGAAATAATTATAGCTGGCAATGAGTTAAGTTATTTGTTAAAAGTAATTAATAAATATATTAGCGTAATATTGGCAGAGATATGCGCAATGAGCGCACTATAAAATTATAATAAATTTCGGAGGGTTTGGTGTCTAATTCAGGGACGTATTATTTAGGCCGAGTTTTAAAACTAGGTACTTTAAACCAAGAAAAGTTGATGAAAGCAATCAACGAACCTGTATCGATATCTTATCGGGGCTCATCATGGACATTTATAGATGTTCAGGAAGTAAATACAATGGGGCAACATTACATCTTTGGTAGGCTCAGTAAGTACAAACCATTGGGTGAAGTTACGATCGTAGATACCAAGAGAAGAACAGAAGAAACCCAAATAGAACCTAATTTAAAAGTTGCATCGAGCCCTTTTGTATACATACCATCACATTCGGGAATAGCATTTCTCAATGTGTACAATCATATCGAGCAAAAAGCTTTCGTTAATCGTTTCTGTTCAATTGTTGAAGAAACATACCAAAGGTTCTTTGTTGATTGTGATATCGAATTAGTTTCTGATTTACGTTCATTCTCTGCCAAAATTTCATCTCTGGAGGGCATTTATCATGTTAACGCAAAAATCTCACCGCCAAATCCAATGTTTGGTTGTTTATGGGCAGAACTAAAAGATTATTTAATTAAACGAAATACAGATCGTATGACCGTGGTAGAAGACTCTCCAGAAAACCAGCCATTGAATACAGATTTAGCCTACCACATAGAGAGAGCGGCAAACCAAACAACTGAAGAACAATATACCTCTGAAGTGCCTCTTCCTATTGGTGATGCAGCAATTTTAATGGCTGCTGATGGTTATGGTCATGGAACTGTCAGAGGCAAAAGAGATAATGATTTTGTTACAATTAAAACTTCTGAAACGGTTAAGAATTTTTCTTTCGATAAAAATCCAGAACCAGAGGCTTTATATGCTAGAGCGGTAGAAATTTTCAATGATATAAAAGATAAAAGACACTTGGGGCATTAATGCAAAGGCTATTAGATATAATTCGTTTCAGCGTTATTTCGCCTGAGTTTTTAATGCTACTAGTTGTTTTTGTGCTTAATTATTACTTTCCTTTCATATTCGAGTTTATCGGAAGTAAACTGAAAAGTGATGATGAAATATGGAAGTACATACCTGCATTACCAATGTTGTTTTGTGGGTTTACTTTTAAGTTTTCATCTAAAATAACGACTCCGCTTGAAAACGCCTCCAATAAACCCCTTTATGAATGGGGGGCATTTCATAAAATTAACGATCGAGTTGTAGCATCATATTTAATTTGTATTTTATGCTGTTTTGCAGCTTTTTCTATTTGGTTGCTAGTTAATGAATTGGAATCAAATATTTTAGGTTGTATATTAATTGCCGCAATATCAATTTCAGGTTTAACTGCTTTCCAAATTATTTTAGCGGCTCAAAAAATTAGGCAAGTTGTTGAACTATATACGTAGAAATTTATAACAAGTTGCTTAAACTGATAAAAAACAGTTGGTTTTGCTCGTTCCTTGCTTATTTTAGCCAACAATTTTTCGCGCGTTTAGCAAGGCGTTATGTTTCATATTGGAAATCCGAACTAGTGTTTACTAAAAAAGAAAATACAAAGGAAATTTCAATCGAACTTACCTTATTGAAAGAGCGGTTCGATTTTGAAATGAAATATCTGAAAGATTATTTAACTTTTTCCATTGAATCTGTAGATGAACGGACGCAAAAACTAGCTGATAAAATTTACGAAGACACACTAGCAAACCCTGATTTAGAAGGGATGCTACAAGAGATGTATGAACAAGAGCATAAAGCTATTTCAAGCTACTTGTATCATTCATCAATTGTTCTTGTATATACTGTTTTTGAAAGCACATTGTCTCAAATTTGTACTGAGTTAAAGTTTTCTGCAAAAATCCCTTTTTCTTTTGAAGAGGTTAGTGGTGCAGGTAATATAATGAAAGCATTAAGTTACTTAAAAATGTCAGCAAGCTTACCGAAACTTGAAGTCGAAAAAATCACACCAAAATTTGGAAAGTTCCAGCAGCTAAGAAATTCTATCGCTCATAAAAATGGTCGATTTAGTGGGAAAGATCAAAAAGCTATTGATAAACAACGTACTACTTTTACCAATGAATTCCCATGCATTGAATTAAGCCCTGATCAGAAACAATTTTACATCATGTAGGCTAAACCAGTTGAGGACTTCATTCTACTAGTTGAAAAGGCAATTGAGTTTATTATTAATCATATAAAAGACCAGACCTTCGTTGTTGAAACATAACAAGTACCTCAATTCGCTCTAAAGTTCGCTCGGACAATTAAGAATGAGCTATTGTCGCTGCGCTCAAAATAAACAAGACATCCACTCTAATTTTTGAAGTTTGACGAGTGAACTAACACCCATCTTTAATTTTGTACTTACAATGTTTCAAACTATGCTTTAGGCAGTATGAATAAATAGGCAGGGTGTTCCATCATGGCAATTGCAAGAAAGCGTCAGGTTAGTTTGGCTGATACGCGATATTATCATTGTATTTCACGTTGTGTATGCCGAGCCTTTTTATGCGGAGAAGACCATTTTACAGGTCAGTCTTATGAGCACCGCAGAGGATTGGTAGAAGATAGGCTACTTGCCTTAGTAAAAGTATTTTGCATAGATGTGTGTGCTAATGCTGTGATGAGTAATCACACTCATTTAGTACTGTATGTAGATGATAAAAAGGCCAATAGGCTAAATGACAAAGCCATTATTATTCGTTGGCATAAAGTGTGTAAAGGCACGTTATTAACGCAAAAATACCTGCAAGGTGAAAAACTCACTAAAGCAGAGCTTATTTTTTCAATCAAACAGTAAAACAATACCGGGAGCGGCTATCTAGCATCAGTTGGTTTATGCGCTTGTTAAATGAAGGTATTGCGCGCAAAGCAAATCAAGAACACAACTGCACTGGTCGATTTTATTCGCTACCATCCATGGCGTTCACCCTTCGGGCTGCCTAACGGCATTCAAATTTATTCCCTATAAATTTGTGGGAAGGGCCTTTCCCTTCGATAAAGAGTAATCACAAGCCTTGCTAGATGAAGCCGCACTAGCTGCTTGCATGGCGTATGTAGATTTAAATCCAATTAGAGCAAAGATAGCCAGCACCCCCGAAGAATCAAATCATACCAGCGTGAAAAAGCGATTAGAAAGTGCAGCAACAGGCAAGTAGCCTAAAAGTTTACAACTTACATTGGACTTTTTGAATTAAAAGGGCGTGTTGTATTGGATACACGTGATGACAAACCGGCAATATTGATTTACCTTTTTGCAAGATAAGTTTGTTCAATCACTAATAATAAGAGCTACGGAAATTGCCGTGGTTTTTATGGGGTATTGTAAACTGACATGTTTGACCTCAAAATAGAAATGTGTAATGCTCAACGGCTTTAATACACGGATGAATGAAATTAAAGGAATAAAAAATGACAAATAGCTTTGTTACCCCCAACGATTATGCAATTCACGTTGTAGAAAAACGTATGACCATCGATGCACTTATCATCGTCCTTTACAATGCCCCTACAGAAAAAACTTTCACTCATTTTAAGTTTGTAAATTCTCACCTAGTTGAGGGCTTTGCAAAGCCTGGCCAAATAGTGCTTATATCTCCTACAAATAGCCAAGAATGTACTGAATTTGAACAACAATTTCAGAAATACGCTGATGAAGTAGATAAAAAACTACGAGAATTAGATGAACGTGAGCGTGAAATATTAGCTAAGCGTTATGAGTTGCTTAGTAATGTAGCAAAATATAATGGCATGCTTTTAGGTGTTGCTAATAACTCATGGACAACCCATGTTACGCAAGTCAAAACTATTCTAACTGATTTAGAGACTGCTTATGTAAATAGTTACAATCGCCATGGAAGTTTAAAAAATTCACAGTTTTTACAAAGGCGAAAACTGATGTTTACTCGATTAGATACAGCGCTTAGTCGCTTTGCTCAGCCCACATTAGGAGGTGGTTTAGCTGCTGGCAATATTCGTCAAAACTTGGGGTTGAGTTCTAAAAGTATGATCCATCACTGGAAGTCACAAGGTGGGGTTGCACAAAGTATTCCGCATTTTGCAGAAAATTATAAAACTGTTGCAAACATGGCAAAAAACCTTAAACGAGTTGGTTATGTTGGTATTGCTTTAACGGGTGTTGAGGCCAGTGCAAATATTGTTAAAGCTTGCACTGAAGGTAATACTCAAGCTTGTACTAAAGCTAAGTATGTTGAAAGTGGCAAAGCTATTGGGGCTATAGCTGGAGGAGCAGGTGGGGGCTTTTTAGCCACCTATGGAGTGTGTACTTTAGCGTTTAGTATTCCTTCAGGGGGAACAAGTGCGTTGTGGTGCGGTATCGTTGCAGGTGCTGCTGGTGGTATTGGCGGTGCAGCAGTCCTTAGTAAATATGCTGGTTCTGGTGGTGAGTTCATATATGAGGTTATTGAAAAGTAATGGAAACACTCGAACTTTTCACACTCGCTTTAATTTTTATAATTGTAGTGGGTTCTTTCTTAATTTTATTGCCTATGTTTTTTTTTATTAAGAGCAAAAAGTTACCTATAGCTGAGAGAATACTAGATGATGGCAAGTCTATTTATTTAATTAATGGTTTTACAGCGGGAATGGGAATATTACATTATGCAACAGTATTTTTTTGGGGGTGGCACGCAAAGCGGTATGATTTATATGAAAAAAGAGAGCAAGTCCCTAAAGATATACAATGGTGGCTTATAGCATATTATATTTTATTCATGCTTATGAGCTTCTTACTCATTCTATTTTGTTTAGTGATGCATTTTGGATTCGACAAAACATGATGATTAATCACAGTAAATACTTGAGTGCATAAAAACACGTATGGGATCACTACCCAGTGGTTGAAAAAGCACTAAAGTAAGTTTGTTTAAAAATTAATAGCACTAAAGCCACAGCTAACAGCCGTGGTTTTTTATAGGGTAAAAGTAAATAGGCCTATTTGACCTCAAAATAGGAATGTGTAATGCTTAGAGCACTTAATACACGGATGAATGAAATTTAAGGAATAAAAAATGACAAACAGCTTTATTACCCCCCAATGATTACGCAATTCACGTTGTCGAAAAACGTATGACCATCGATGCACTTATTATCGTACTTTACAACGCCCCTACAGAAAAAACTTTCACTCATTTTAAGTTTGTAAATTCTCACCTAGTTGAAGGTTTTGCAAAGCCAGGCCAAATAGTGCTTATATCTCCTATAAATAGCCAAGAATGTACTGAGTTTGAACAACAATTTCAGAAATACGCTGATGAAGTAGATAAAAAGCTACGAGAATTAGATGAACGTGAGCGTGAAATATTAGCTAAGCGCTATGAGTTACTTAGCAATGTAGCAAAATATAATGGCATGCTTTTAGGTGTTGCTAATAACTCATGGACGACTCATGTTACGCAAGTCAAAACTATTCTAACTGATTTAGAGACTGCTTATGTAAATAGTTCCAATCGCCATGGAAGTTTAAAAAATTCACAGTTTTTACAAAGACGAAAACAGATGTTTACCCGATTAGATACAGCGCTTAGTCGATTTGCTCAGCCCACGTTAGGAGGTAGTTTAGCCGCTGGCAATATTCGTCAAAACTTGGGGTTGAGTTCTAAAAGTATGATCCACCATTGGAAGTCACAAGGTGGGGTTGCACAAAGTATTCCGCATTTTGCAGAAAATTATAAAACTGTTGCAAACATGGCAAAAAACCTTAAACGAGTTGGCTATGTTGGTATTGCGTTAACGGGTGTTGAGGCCAGTGCAAATATTGTGAAAGCTTGCTCTGAAGGTAATACTAAAGCCTGTACTAAATCTAAGTATGTTGAAAGTGGCAAAGCTATTGGGGCAGTTGGTGGCGGACTACTTGCTGGAAGCTTTGTCGCTACTTATGGAGGTTGCAATCTTATTTTTGGTGCCCCATCCGCAGGAACTAGTGCATTTTGGTGTGCTATTGTTGCTGGGGCAACAGCAGGTATAGGGGGGGCTGCGGTAGGTAGTAAATATGGTGAAGTAGGTGGAACATTGCTTTATGAGGTTACTGAAAAATAATGACGCTATTAGAAATACTCGCTCTCTCTTTAATGTTTTCATTTTTAGTGGGATTCTTTTTATTTTTATTTCCTTTGTTATTTTTTATCAAAAGTAAAAAATTGCCGATAGTTGAACCTATTCTTGATAACGGTAAATCTTTTTATTTAATGAATACGTTTGCCGCTAGTGTGGGGATATTACATTACGGCACTGCTTTCTTTTTTGATTGGTACGCAAAGCGATATGATTTATATGAAAAACGAAAAGAAGTGCCTAAAGATATTCAGCGCTGGTTTATTGGCTACTACATTTTATTTATGCTGATGTTATTTGTATTTGTGTTGTTTTGTTTGGTGATGCATTTTGGATTCGACAAAACATGATGGCTCATCAAGTAATTGTGAGCTTGCACAAAGATTAACCAAGCGGCCGATTTTATAGAAAAATAAAAACAGTAACACTAAATTTACTCCTAGGAGAGGTGTTGGAGAAAGTATTTACAGTGTTAAGGAAAAATAATGAGCCTTCCCGATTTCTTTGTAGTCGCTTTAGGGCTTACTATTTTTATTTTATTTTTTATAATATTAACACCGATGCTGTTTTTTATTAAAAATAGAAAATTAAAAAATGTGGAAAAAATTCTTGATGATGGTAAGACTTTTTATTCATTAAATATACTAACAGCTGGAATGGGAATATTGCATTACGCTACTGTTTTCTTTTGGGGCAGACATGCAAAGCGGTATGACTTATTTGATAAAAGACAGTTAGTACCTAAAAGTGTGCAGCGATGGTTTATCGTCTATTATTGCTTGTTTATGGTTATGTTTGTTTTATGCTGCATTGCTGCATTGCTGCATTGCTGCATTGCTGCATTGCTGCATTGCTGCATTGATTGTGCATTTGGGGTTAGGCTAAAGTTGGTCACTTGTACTAATGCAATTAATTGATCTATCTTCCATTCAAGTCATTTCAGCATATTTGTTTTTCGCTGGTTGTGTAGGTATTTTTATTTGGATTGGTTTGGTTATTTACTTAAAGAGTAAGTGGTTAACATTACTCGAAGAAACTCTTGATGATGATGTTAGGTTTTATAGCCTTAACATCTTTTTATCCGCTAGCGGAATTCTGCACTACGCAACAGTTTTTATTTGGTCCTTTCATGCTAAGCGTTACGGAATGCTTGAAAAAAGGCAGAGTGTACCTAAACACATTCAAAAGTGGTTTGTTTTTGCTTTTTTTTGGTTGATGTTTAGTGGGGCATTAATGGTAATACCTGCTGTTATCACTTAAGTGTATGCTCAATAAAATAAACTTATAAGATAATTGGACTTCTTACATATACACAGAAGTAAAGATTGTATTTAGGAGTTCAATTATGAATAAGTTAATGGCTGGTGTCGATTTAGCTCATTAATTAGGTTTGTAATTTTTGCAAACATGGCAAAAAACCTTAAACGAGTTGGTTATGTTGGTATTGCTTTAACGGGCGTTGAGGCCAGCGCAAATATTGTTAAAGCTTGCTCTGAAGGTAATACTCAAGCCTGTACTAAATCTAAGTATGTTGAAAGTGGCAAAGCTGTTGGGGCTGTGAAAAAAATTAAAGAAGACATATATGGTCACTCCGCCAGCGAGTTTTTTACTAAAAAAGGTAACGGTCCTATGACATATATCCGGCGTCTAATGGCTATTTCGTTGCCGCGCCCTCATGAGATCCAAGAAGTCTTATTTGCCTTTGTACCCACGATGCCTCTAGGGCAGCTGTTAAACTGAGGTAAGCTGCTACCTCTGACGAATAAGCCACCTAAATACCGGTAATACCTTGCAAAATGCCAATTAAAACAACAGTAAATCCTTTTTTATATTTTATGTGAAAGCGAGTTCTTGATTGAATCAAAATAGCAACTCGTCTATGGTTAATGCATCAATAAAAATAAGTTAAAAACGAGTTATTCTACAGGCTCGTTAAGTTTCTGGGAGGTTTCGGTGATTGTCAGAAAAATGGAAGAGAAAGATATTGAAGCTGTAAGCGCAACTTGCATGGCTTCGTTTTTGCGATCTGTTGCAGACACATTGTCGGAAGAAGGGATTTCAACCTTTTCGAAAATTGCGGCGAGTAATGCTTTTCTTGACAGAATGAAGGGTGACAACTTAATATTGGTGTCTGAAAAGAATGGGAAAATTGAAGGCGTGATCGAGCTAAAGGAAGGTCGTCATGTTGCAATGTTTTTTATTAGTCCTGAACAACAGAAAAAAGGTATTGGGAGGGAGTTGCTTTCATCTGCCCTGAATCACGCAAAGGTTGAAACTGTCACCGTCAGCGCATCCCTATCTTCAATTCCCGCCTATGAGAAATACGGGTTTGAGTGCGAGGGCGAAGCAGCAGAGTCGGCAGGTTTGGTCTATCAGCCTATGGAGATCAAACTTAACAAAGTAATGCACGCGACAAGCGCGTGATTGCGGCGTTGAGGCTGTAATGTTCTCTTTCTTAAGAAAAACAGCCAATTTTATGGGTTTAAAATGCATTACCTAAGGCTTTAAAAACGCTTGGAGTTAATTACAGGAGCTCGTTTTTACCTTGACACAAGATTCGTTAGCTAGAAAGTTTTTAAGGAGTTAGTTATGTTCAAAGATTCACCAGAAAATACCGAACAACTCGGCGCGATCAATAAGAAGATTGTTGCTGACGGAGAAAAGCTTCCAGCGGTTACTCTTTTGGACGGTAGTAGGGTACAAACGGGCACGGTCGCAACAATGCTGCGTAACGTCGAATTGTATAACTCGGGCGAGCGAGGTGAGGTAGAGGCAGAACTTGAAACTGCTGTCCCTACCTTGATTAAGGTGGGACTTTTCGATTTGTTCTCTTTGGATGAATGGATTAGCGGTGCAAACCCCGGGCGGAGTTTCGTTGGTCGGTGTGCTAAAAAATATCTCGCGAGAAAAGCAAACAAATCATCACGGCAGTTGACCATCCAAGGCGCTGTCGCGCTTCGAACGGCAACTAAGTAAATGGATCTCAGAGTTAATTAAATGGAAGAATTCAATGTATCAATTTTTCTTTTCATAAATCAATATGCAGGAAAAAGTAGTATTTTAGATGCTGTTTTAATAGGCGCAGCAGAGGTGATGCCTTACGTTTTTATGTTCGTAATGCTCTACCTATGGTTTGATGTTAATATAGAAAGAAAAAGGTCTAGCTTAAATGCTGGGTTATCTGTGTTACTTTGTATGTTAACGAGCTATGTTATTTCTCTTTTTTATTACCATTCACGTCCATTTATGGATGGTATAGGTACGCAATTGGTGGAGCATGCGCCAGATTCTTCATTCCCTTCAGATCACACTACTTTTATTTTCTCTATATCCGTCATGTTGCTTTTCAATAGCTCAACTAGGGGCATAGGTGCCATTTTATGCTCGCTTAGCTTAATCAGCGGCTTATCGAGGGTTTTTGTTGGCGTTCATTACCCTTTAGATATTTTAGGTGCTATTTGGGTGGCAATATTTTCTTCCGTGGTTGTATTTAAATTACAAAGTAAAACCTGTTTTATTTTAAATTATTTGGTGTGTAAAATGCGTAACACATATAAGCCTTAACTCTGTCAGTTGCATTTGTATTCTTTTTGGTCGTTTTTATACAATGATGGCTAATTTAAAATCATTAAATGTTACCAGCAATGCAAAAATGATCGACTTCAATAATTGAAATTTGATTGCACTGGTCAACCAATTTTCTACAGATCCATTAGGGCTTACTAAAAATAGTTGTAAGGGTGGTGAAATGGTTAGGTTTTATCTGGTGTTGGCTTTGTTAGGTATTTTACTCCCCTATGGGGCTTTTGTTCCTTGGCTAGTTACCAATGGTTTTGATATTGCTCTCTTGTTTAATGACGTGATGGCAAATTCTATTAGCATATTTGCTTGGCTTGATGTTGTAGTGTCTGCCGTTGTTTTGTTGGGGTTTATCATTGTCGATGGTCACAGAAATAAAGTGACATATCGATATTTTGCTGTGCTGGGCACGTTGTTTGTGGGTGTGTCGTTTGGGCTTCCACTTTATCTTTACCTCAAAGAAAAGCAGTCACTTGAATTACAGTCCTAACAAATAAGTATGGCGCCAATAGCTATTTTTAAGCATCTGATGCTTCCCACATTTTGTTATCTATTTAGTATTGAATTTAAGAACATCTTGGCGTACCTATCGTATTGCATATCGATAGGTACGCCAAGATGTTAGCAGATATAATGTTAACACCCTGGCTAGGCTCAGAGTAAGCTTATAATTATTAAATAATCTGGACTCTAATATAAATCTATCTCACTTCATGGTTCCCGCTTTTGCTTCTATAAACGTAATACGACCACTCGTATTTGCAGGATGCATTAATTAACGACTGCCTTTACTGTTCATTTTTCAAATTAGCTGGTTCTAATAAACTAAACGTAGGTAAGCGCCATTTGAAGCGTACAGATGCCATGCGTATTAAATACCCTACAACTAGGCTTGTAATAACGCTGATGTTGTCATCAATGTTGTAGTGGTGTAGTGCTAGATATAAACAAGCTACAATCAGCGCTACGCTGGCGTAAAGCTCATGATGTAATACTAGCGGCGCTTGGCGACAAATTAAATCACGTAATAATCCACCAAATACGCCGGTAACAATAGCAGCGACTACACAAATACCATAGTGCAAACCCATATTAAGCCCCACTTGGCAGCCAATAATACTAAATGCGGCAAGCCCTAAGGCATCTAAACGCATAAAAATGCCTTTAAATTTAACCACCCATTTTGCAAGCCAAGTTGTAATAATACCGGCCATGCAAGTGATCAATAAATATTCTGGATGTTTTACCCAAGTTAAAGGGTAATTGCCAAGTAAAATATCGCGTACGCTACCACCACCAATTGCAGTGGCACTGGCTACTAACATAACCCCAAACCAATCCATGTTTCTTCGCCCTGCGCTTAGCGCACCGGTCATGGCTTCGGCTGTAATACCAATAATATAAACAATCGTTAATAGCATAATATATTCACTTGAATTTTTAAGAGCAAAAACAGGAGTGCGATTGTAGAGAGAAACTAATAAAAAGACGAGTGAGAAATTACACTAAAAACGTTCAATTTCAGATAAAAAAAACTAATGTGAAAACATTGCGTGAACTGGTTGTTAATGGTTTGTTTTCTTGGGTGGTGGGTGTAAAAAATAAGGACAAAGACCGTGAGCAATGTAATAAAATGTATGTGTTTAGCTGGAACCTCGCGCAATTAATCGTGGCGTTAGTAGGGTGCTTTGTACTTGTTCACCACGAATTAGTTTTAGCAAGTTTTCAACTAGCATTTGTCCTGCAATTGTGGTGTTTTGCTCTATGGTTGTGAGTGGCGGGTTTACATAGCTGGCAATAGAAATATTATCAAAACCTATTACTGCTACATCTTTTGGCACGCTAATATTGGCTTCCTTTAAGGCACGTATTGCGCCTATAGCAATGAGATCGCTTGCAGCAAAAAGGGCATTAAAGGTAATATTGTTGGCGATAAGCGAACGCGTGGCATGATAACCAGACTCTTCGGTTGAAATCGCATTCGCTATTTTTCGCTCACTTAAGGTAATTGCATGTTGTTGTAACTCGTCTTTAAAGCCATTAAAGCGAGCAAAAAATTCAGGGCTATGATCCGATGCATCACCAATAAACGCACAGTCTGTACGGCTATGGGCAATAAAATGCGTAGCAGCAAGTTGGCCACCGCCATAGTTATCACAGCTAATTGTTAAGTCGGCACGATTATCTACCGTTGCTCCCCAGCATACAAATTTGGTGTTTTGTTCAAGTAAGGTATTAAACTTAGGCTGAAAATCAATGTAATCGCCATAACCTAATAAAATAATACCGTCAGCACGGTGACTGTCTTCGTAGTCCGCTTGCCAATCTGAGCTTGCAGACTGAAATGAGACTAATAAGTCATACCCTTCTTTTGCGCAGGCACGCGTTATGCTGCCTAGCATAGCTAAAAAAAACGGATTGATTTGTGACTCATCAGCTGTGGGATCTTCAAACAGTAACAAAGCTAATGTACTACTTTGTTGAGTTCGAAGGTTACTCGCATTTTTGTCGACTTTGTAGTTAAGCTGTTTGGCTACCTCAAAAACACGTTTGCGGGTTTCTTCATTCACCAATGGACTATTGCGCAAGGCGCGCGAGACAGTGGATTGTGATACCCCTGCGTAGTGTGCAATATCAAACGATGTAGCTTTACCTTTCATACACAACCTAACTATTTCAAGTAACTAAAGTGCAAATAACTCGTGTTATTCTCGTTTATTTACTGATTTTTACAAGCTATTTATCAGTAATTTATCAGTAATCTAAAATTTTTATTGATTCAACCCTGACACCGGTGTCATAATGCGGGTGTTTTATCATTTTGTTGTCAAAACGTATTGGCTGCCCATTTAGTTGGGCAGCATTTTTTTATACTAGAGTAACTACTTTGAGGTGATAGCTCAAAGTTTAGCTTATAGCGATAGCAAGACCATTGAAATTACAATAATAAGTACGGTTATAGCTAAGTATATGTATATAAACCGCTTAGACAAAAGAGAAAACACGATGAACTCCAAGCCAAATTCAGAATTCGATCCTATCTTAGTGGCCGACATCGGCGGCACGAATGCCCGTTTTGCTTTAATTACTGCTTTTGACCTACAAAAAAAACAATTTGTTATTGAGTATAATATTACGTTCCCCAGTGCCAATTTTGGTTCATTGGAAGCGGCGATAACGCATTATTTATCTCAAGTTAGTCATATTCAACCTCGCCGCGCGTGTTTAGCCGTAGCTGGGCCAATAAAAGTCGGCCAAGTACATTTAACTAATTTAGGGTGGCACTTTAGTGTGGCGCAAGTAAAAGCTGAGTTTAATTTAGCTCAACTGGAAGTGATCAACGATTTCGCTGCGTTTGCCTATGCTGCACCTTATTTAGATCCACAACAAAACATTGCAGTTAAAGCAGGACAAGCCGATACTGATGCAAATATTGCAGTTATGGGTCCCGGTACTGGTTTTGGTGCTGCGTGTTTAGTGCGTACTAGTCAATCAAGTGCTGTTTTGAGTTGTGAAGGTGGGCATATAACGTTGGCGTCAGTGAGCGAATTAGATACTCAGCTGATCATTGAATTACGTAAGCTATTGCCACATGTATCGGTTGAAACGGTATTTTCAGGGCCGGGTATTGCTCATTTGTATCAAGCAATGGCAGCTGCAAAAGGTGTCGATGCTAAAAATCTAACAGCGGCACAAATTAGCGAATTAGCAAATAGCGGTGAATGTGCTATTTGCGATGCGACATTAAATCAATTTTGTGATTGGATTGGCAGTGTCGCAGGCGACTTAGCACTGGCATTTGGTGCGTTAGGTGGTGTGTATATTGGTGGGGGTATTTTACCGCGTATGCAAGCGCGTTTACTTGCTAGTCGTTTTGTTGAGCGTTTTGGTGCGAAAGGGATCATGTCGCAGTATGTGAGCCAAATACCAGTGACGTTAGTCACACAAGATAATATTCCACTTATTGGTGCTGCTGCATGTTTGTACGTCAATGAGCAGTCATAATACATCGCGCATAGGGGTGTTTTTGGGAAGGTTGGATGAAGAAAGTTACTATAAATAGTGTTGCAAGTTATGCCGGGGTCTCTAAAAAAACCGTGTCTCGGGTTTTAAATAATGAACCTAATGTTAGTGATGCAACGCGTGAAAAAGTTCTTAAGGTTTTTAAAGAGCTCGATTACACTCCTAACCCGATCGCCCGCGGTTTGGCGCAAAATCGCAGTTTTATTATTGGTTGCATTTACGATAACCCGAGTAAAAGTTATATCACTCGGGTGCAAACCGGTGCACTTGCTGCGTGCCAAGAAAACAAATATAACTTGTTGATCCACCCATGTGATTTACGTGGTGATGCGTTGATCAGTAATATTGAGCATTTACTACAATCTTCTCGTCTTGATGGATTGGTATTGACGCCGCCATTTTCAGATTTTAAGGTATTAGTCGATTTTCTCAAAAGTAAAAAAATTCCGTATGCACGCGTTGCATCAGCAGTGCTTGAAGACGATTCAATTTCAGTACGCAGTAATGATGAGCAGGGCGCATTTGAGATCACTGAGCACTTAATTAAGCTTGGTCATAAAGCGATCGCGTTTATTAAAGGCCACCCAGATCACAGTGCTACTGAGCAGCGTTTCAAAGGTTATCGCAGAGCACTTAGCATGCACGGCATTGAATTTAATGAGCGTTTGGTTGAAGAGGGTAACTTTAGTTATCATTCTGGGGTCGATAGTGCGCGCAGCATTTTAGACTTAATCCCATGTCCAACTGCGGTATTTGCATCAAATGATTATATGGCTGCGGCGGTGTTAAAATTGGCAACACAACGTCAATTTAAAGTACCTGATGATATTTCTATCGCGGGTTTTGATAATGCGCCAATTGCTCGTCATATTTGGCCTGGTCTTACTACCATAGCGCAACCGGTAGAGGAAATGACGAAACAAGCGGTTACTAAATTGATTGAGCATATTGGTGAACCGCAAGAGCAACCGTATCAGGTTACGCTTGAAGCACGATTAATTACACGCGAGTCTACCGCACAAGTTAGATAAAGGCTTTTCACAGTTGCCCGAGTTTGAGTGACGCTTACTCGGGCATTTTTTTGCTTAACAAAGCAGTCTGCATGTTGTTGCTATATGGGTTTTATTATCCGCTCATAGGTACTCACGATTAATATGATTTAGATTATAAAAACTTACTTTAATCAATGTATTAAACTAATAACTCCCCACATTCACCGGCACTCCAGCAACACAATTTAGCAACCAAGTTAGATCCCCTTATGAAAAATTATTTTCGTTCATTATTTGGTCATTTAAAATATTTAAACTAAATTTATTGGATAGGGTTGACACCGGTGTCACTGACATGCGTTAATACAGTGACACCGGTGTCAGGTTGATTGTGAGAGACAGCCTGCCAACGTATACCTTTGAACGGGTAAATCAAAGATGCTCAGTGCAAGTTCATTCGTGGAGTATGCACTTGCCACTGAGCCTTTATCCTCTAACCTTAGAGATGAGTCGAATTTTATGTTACATCCTCGTATTCAAGAAGTCACCGAACGCGTCATTAAACGCAGTAAAGCTACTCGCCAAGCCTATTTAGAACGCATTAATTATGCAAAAAAACAAACAAGAGTTCGTTCAGGTTTAGGTTGCGGTAATATTGCTCACGTAATGGCTGCCTGTAGCAGTGATGATAAAGCACGTTTAAAAGCTGATGAGCAGCCAAATTTAGCGATTATCAATTCATATAACGATATGCTTTCTGCGCATGTACCATACAAAGATTACCCTGATTTAATTAAAGACATTGCTACAAAGTACGATGCCACAGCTCAAGTTGCAGGCGGCGTGCCAGCCATGTGTGATGGCGTAACTCAGGGCCGTGATGGCATGGAGTTATCGCTTTTTTCTCGTGATGTAATTGCGATGTCGACAGCTATTTCATTATCACATGATGTATTTGATGGCGTATTTTGCTTAGGCGTGTGTGACAAAATTGTCCCTGGTCTGTTAATTGGTGCTTTATCATTTGGTCATCTACCTGTGTACTTTTTGCCCGCAGGTCCGATGCAATCAGGCATTCCAAACAAAGAAAAAGCCCGTATTCGACAAAAGTTTGCTCAAGGCTTAGTAAGCCGTGATGAGCTGTTAGAAGCGGAGAGTGCGTCTTATCACAGTGCGGGTACTTGTACGTTTTACGGTACTGCAAATAGTAACCAAATGTTGATGGAAATTATGGGCTTGCACCTACCTGGTAGCTCGTTCATCAATCCATATACAGAATTACGTGATGGTTTAACCGGTAATGCGGTAGAAACCATGCTTAAACAATTGATTCAAAGTAAAGATGCTAATTGCTTAGCGGATGTTGTAACTGAAAAAACCATTATTAATGGTTTGGTTGGTTTGTTAGCAACTGGTGGCTCTACTAATCATGCAATTCACTTAGTGGCAATTGCCAAAGCGGCAGGCGTTGAGCTGACATGGAAAGATATGTCGGACTTATCAGAAGTGGTGCCACTGCTAACACGTATTTATCCAAATGGTTCTGCTGATGTAAATCATTTCCAAGCTGCAGGCGGCATGGGTTTCCTTATGAGAGAACTCGTTGGTGCAGGATTCTTGCACAATGACGTTAAAACCATTGTTGGCGAAGGTCTCGAAGCCTATACCCAAGAACCACGTTTAGATACTGATAGTAACCTGATCATGACGAGCGCAACCGGCCCAAGTAAAGTTAAATGGGTGTCGTGTCCAGAGAATTCATTAGACGAAGATGTACTTCGTCCAATTAACAACCCATTCAGTAAGCAAGGTGGCTTACAGTTATTAACTGGTAACTTAGGTAAAGCCGTGATCAAAGTGTCTGCGGTTGCGGTTGAGCATCAAGTTGTTACGGCACCTGCAAAAGTATTTGCTTCACAAAGTGCATTACAAGAAGCCTATACACGCGGTGAGTTGAACCAAGACTTTATTGCTGTACTGAAAGAGCAAGGTCCAAAAGCCAAAGGTATGCCAGAGCTGCATAAGCTCACGCCAGTAATGGCAACCTTGCAAGATGAAGGTTACAGGGTAGCGATCGTAACTGATGGTCGTATGTCAGGTGCATCAGGTAAAGTGCCAGCGGCAATCCACTTAGCACCAGAGGCTGTTGAAGGCGGCATTATTGCTAAGATTCAGGAAGGTGATCTAATCACTCTTGATGCACCAGCAGGTATCTTAAAAGTACATGTAAGTGATGAAGAATTAGCACAACGTGAATTACAGCTTAGTGTACCTAGCTTAACGTTTGGTACGGGCCGTGAGTTGTTCACAGGATTTAGAAATATCGTAAGTAGTGCAGACATGGGCGCTAGCGCCTTTGGAGTAGAACAATAATTCGCCAAACTGGGTATGAGGAACACACTATGAGCATAGAAAAAATATTATCATCGGCACCGGTAGTGCCAGTGGTGGTCATTGATAATTTAGAGGATGCAGCGCCACTAGCAAGAGCGCTATATAACGGCGGTTTAAAAGCACTTGAAATTACACTGCGTACACCAATTGCTGCTGAAGCTATAAAGCTAATGAAAGCAGAAGTACCAGAAGCCTATGTTGGCACAGGTACTGTGGTAGACAAAGCAAGCTTTGATGCATCAGTTGCTGCAGGTGCTGATTTTATGGTGAGCCCAGGTGTAAGTGATGAGCTTTTAGCATTGGTAAAAGGCACTGATATTCCATTTTTACCGGGTGCCGCAACGCCAAGCGAAGTAATGAAATTGGCCAGTCACGGATTTAAGTTTTTAAAGTTCTTTCCAGCGGAGGCTGCGGGCGGCACTGCGATGCTTAAATCGATTGGTGGGCCATTACCACAACTGACATTTTGTCCAACCGGTGGTATTAGCCTAGCAACCGCACCTAATTATTTAGCACTTAGTAATGTTATTTGTGTAGGTGGTACATGGATGCTAGATAAACAACTAATTGAAAATAAAGACTGGCAAGCTATTGAAGCGCTTGCTCGCCAAGCAAGTGAAGTTAAATAATTTAAGTGGAGTTTTGAAATGATTAATGTAGCAATTAATGGCTATGGCCGTATTGGTCGCAATGTTTTACGCGCGCTTTATGAGTCTGCACAAAATAATGAAATTAAAATTGTCGCAATTAACGACTTAGCACCGGCTAATGTTAATGCACATTTAACACAATATGATTCAGTGCATGGGCAATTTTCTCATAAAGTAACGCTTGCTGATAACACCATGTTGATTGGCGACGACGTTATTACTCTTACCCAAGAACGCGACCCTGCTAATCTTCCATGGAAAGCATTAAACGTTGATATCGTTTTAGAATGTACGGGTTTTTTCACTAAGCGTGAAGATGCTGCAAAGCATATTACAGCGGGCGCGAAAAAAGTAATCGTTTCAGCCCCTGGTACTGATTTAGATGCAACCGTTGTTCACGGTGTAAACAGTGGTGTGATCACTGCAGATAGCAACATTATTTCTAATGCTTCATGTACAACTAACTGTTTAGCACCAATTGCCAAAGCAATTAACGATACAGTAGGTATTGAGCAAGGTAGCATGACGACAATCCACGCTTACACGAATGACCAAAACTTGTCAGATGTATATCACCCAGATCTATACCGCGCGCGTAGTGCAACACAGTCTATGATCCCAACTAAAACGGGTGCAGCTAAAGCAGTTGGTTTAGTGTTACCTGAGCTTGCTGGTAAACTAGATGGCATGGCGGTACGTGTACCAACAATTAATGTGTCGTTAGTAGATTTAACGTTTATTGCTAAGCGTGACACAAGCATTGAAGAAATTAACCAAGTAGTTAAAGATGCTGCGTTTGGCTCTATGAAAGGTATTTTAGAGTACAATGAGCTGCCGCTTGTTTCTATCGACTTTAACCATAACCCAGCATCATCTATTTTTGATGCAACGCAAACGCGTGCTGATGGTAAATTGGTTAAAGTAATGGCGTGGTACGACAACGAATGGGGTTTCTCAAACCGCATGTTAGATCAAGTTAAAGCGCTGGGTGCTTATTTATAATTTTTCCGTGTAGTTAAATTTACTTTATCCAGCCAAGCCACGCATTGCGTGGCTTTTTTAGTTGTCGTTAACTAAAATGTAAACTAAGGGGGTAAATGCAAAACCCTAAAAAGAAATATATAAGGCTATTTTTTCCATATCTTAAAAAGAATTCGACATACTAAAATTGGAAATACACTTACGAGTCCATAAAACATAGCTTGCCTAGTATCAGCTGAAGATGAAAGCCAGTGATAGGCTATAGCAGTAAATATTAATAGATAAATAAGTAAATTAACGAGTTTATTCATTTTACTGGCTTTTTCTCTTCTGCCTTTAAACAAGACAGATAATTTAAG
>NZ_JAGPYN010000039.1 GCF_018069805.1 Pseudoalteromonas ostreae | reverse complement strand
GAAATACAACATAGCCATACTTATACAATTATCCATATTGGTGATGACATGAAAACGCGCCCCCCATCTTTAAATTACATCGCTGAATCTATGTTGGTACGTCAGTATTCATTACGTACCGTAAATACCTACCTGTGATGGGTTGCATTTTATAGTGATTTTCCTGATAAGCGCCATGGCGCCAGATGAAGTTAAGCTAATTATGATTCATTAAAATGAGCTATAACTTGGGGGCAATGCAATAAAAACATTTTTACAAAAAGGGGCTAACGTATGTTAACCCCAATTTATGTGTAATCTATTTACAGTGTGTTATTCAATAACAACAAACCATAAGCTGCGAGTTGCTCGTCATTGAGGTCGTGTTGCCAGCTAGGCGTTAACCCCTAACGTTTGATGCTGCTGATGCTTTGCGGGTTAGCGGTTAAGTTAAGCACAAACACTGATTTACTACCGTTTAACTCGCGGGTTATTTCAACTAGGCCGTTATCGTATTGATTTAACGCATAACTGCCTTTAATACCCAGCTCTGGGCGCTGTTTTTTCTGCGAAATTAAGTGCTGATATAAACGCCAAAGTGAATCAGAGTCTGCTTGCTGTACTTTAACATTGCGATCGCCTGCGCTAAGCTGCTCGGCTAAAAATTCAGGCCACCAGCTGGTAAAGTCTTTACCAAATAATTCACTTTGTTCAACCCAGCTCGTTTTAGCTTTGGTAAAACCGGCTTGATTGCTGTTGTCCCATTGCATAGGCGCGCGTTTATACACATCGTGACCTGTGCCACCTTGTGTTAGGCCAATTTCTTCACCGTAATAAATATACGGCGTGCCAGGAGAGCTAAATAACATCGCAGCGGCAAGTTTTGCTTTATCGTCGTGCTCTGCAAGTTGATAAGCCACACGCTCTTGGTCGTGATTAGTTAAAAACGGCGCAAAAAAATCAAGTGGTGCGGCTGAGTCAATACGTTGCTGTAAATTTTGTTTGAGCACATTGGCATCAACTGTATTCACTTGTTGATTAGACTGCATCGTGCCAAACTGCGCTTCGCCACTGGCATCGGGTTTTAACAAACCCAGTATTTTATAGCCCACTTCAAAATCAAAGCCCTGATCAAGCCCCTTCCCTGCACCATAATACTTGGCTGCCACAGGAATGTCGGCCCAGGCTTCACCTACTAAATACGCCTCTGGATCAACGCTTTTTACGTATTGGTTAAAGTGCTGCCAATATGCAATAGTTTCGTCGGTATCGGCTTGCGCATCTGCGCCACCTTCCATTGCAAAACGTACTGCGTCTAATCTAAACCCTGCAACGCCTTTATCAAGCCAAAACTTAGCCATTTTTTCCATTTCGGCAATAACATCTGGGTGGCGTAAATTCAAGTCTGGTTGGCTCGCTCCAAACGCACCATAGTAATACTGCTGGCGTGTTTCATTCCAATGCCATACAGCATCGGGTTGGTCGTTATTACTCCATGCGTGGCCCCAGCCGCTTCCAGCTTTTGGCATATCGTCGCGCCAAATAAAGTAATCTGCATAAGGGGCTTCATTATTTGCTGAACGCTGAAACCATTCATGGTTACTTGATATATGGTTTATAACTAAATCAAGTATGACTTTCATGCCTTTGTCGTCAGCAGCTTTTATAAAGGCTTCAAACTCTGCCATGCTGCCGTAGTCGTTTTCTACTTGGTAAAATTCAGTAAAATCATAGCCATGATAAGAAGGTGCTTCAAACATCGGGGTTAACCACAATGCGTTAACGCCAAGCTCTTGTAGATACGGGAGCTTTTGGGTCATACCATTAAAATCGCCATGACCATCAGCATCGCTGTCGTAAAAGCTGCGTGGCCAAATTTGATAAAATACCGCATTTTGCCACCAAGGCGTTGCGTGTTGCTCAGTGTTAAATTGCGATATTTCGGTGTTATTAGTGTTGGTATTTAATGATGGTGCGCTCTGGCAGCCTGTTAGCATGAGTGCCAGTGCCAACGCGCTTAAAGTAAAGGTTTTCATTACAGCCTCGTTGTTATTGTTATAAATAACATAGCCGTATTTCACTACGGCTATGTTAATTAACCTGAACTTTGGATAATAAATCCATCTCAAGCAGCTATTTTCAGCGCTAACTGCGTTGAATTTACTTGCAATAGGCGAGCTATTGACGCGTAATTTCGCCTTGTTTTCACTAAAAATCTCTGGCTAGAGAAAAATAAGCACAAATATCTTTTTATTCAATACTTTAGTAAATCTCTTAACCAGAGTTCAGGTTAATTAGTTTGCGGTTATTTTAGTGCTTTAGTAACAACTGGGTAATGATCCCATACTTGTTTGTCACTTAATGAGCGAACTAGCTTCACGTATTCAGCATGCGTCCACGCCAGCGGTGTGGCCGAGTTAGTACCCTCGCCTAACGTGTAACCCGCTTTATTGTTGCCTACGCCATCCCATACTTGTTCTGGTAGCATCATGCCTTGGTTAGCAAATTGCTCTAGGCCTTTTACATAGCTATTTTTAATAGCCTGCTGCTTTGTTGCATCTAACGTATTATTGGCATTCGCGGCGGCAATTTCATAATGACCTCGTTCGCCGGTAAAAAATGGCCAAACTCGCCCACGTTGCCCTGGGCTATTTTGCCCGCCTTCGCCGTAGTTTGCGCCGGTTACTTCGTCTTCACCGTATCCGTCGTTACCATAACGGCGATAACCCGCGAATGTGCCGCTGCCATCAGTAAACTCAAAGCTGTATTTAACTTGTAGGTTATCTGTTAGGGTTTCGTCATCATACTCGGGCAGTGTTTTTACTATGCTAGGCGCTAGCGCATCACGTACGCCATAGCGAACCAACTCTAAAAAGCCACCATCAAGTATTTGCTTTTTATTAAACCCGTCACGGCCATTATTAGCGTTAATTTTGGTATTTGAGTTAGCGTTTTTATCTTGGCCAATACGAATAAAATACTCGCCGTCTGATGCGTTTGATTCTAAATTACCTGCGGTGGTAAACATCATGTTTTCTATATCAGCGTTGTAACTTTTTGCTGTTGCAAGGTAGCGTTTAGCATTCACCTCATCTCCTACCATTTTTGCAATATCAGCAGCGGTAATTAAACCGGCAACAACAGCTGCGGTGGTTGATGGCGAATACCCTTCTTGCTCTTCCCAGCGCTCTTGTTGAGTGGCTGGCGGCGTTATTTCTGTGTCGTTCCACAAAATTTTTGCGCGCCCACCGTCTACTAAAAAGTCAGCGGCAGGCTTTAACATACGGCCGTACCAATTCGTTAGCTCTGCATCTGTTAATACACCTGCTTGGTGAAGCTTCCACGCTAGCATAAGTGGCATAGCGGTTTGGTCTAGCTGTACGCCTACCCACTCAAGTTCGCCATCTACGTGTGTTTTTTGTAAAAACCAACCTGTGTCGCCGTTGTTATCTGGTGTATTGGTGTTTACTTGTACTTTTTCAAGGTATTCGAAAGCTGTTTTAGCCGTGTCGGTATCACCCATGGCCATGAACGCCATAGCCACTTGGTAAAAGTCACGTACCCATACCGCTTTATAACCGGTAGAGCCGGTTTTAGCCGATACGGTTTCGCCCCATGGGTTAGATAAAGACGCAATCAGCGCACCTGCATGAGTTTTATCTTCTTGGGCTTTTAACACCATGGCACTGGTATAAAGTAACTTGCCGTTATCAGCGGTTTGCGCTGTCATACTGTTAAGCGGTGCAAGGCTTTGCAGGTAGTCTTGCCAGCCTAATGCCTCGCCTTTGCCGTTGTAGTTATCAAGTACGTGTTGGTAGCCACGATTTAAACTTGCTTGGCCTTCTTTAAAGCTTGCTTGCTCGTTGTTACCAAAACTCAGGGTTAAATCAAATTGGCTGCTTTTGCTAATCTCACCCAGCTCAGCAAGTAAGCTCACATTACCTGATTGCTCACCGGTGTTGGTATATACATTGTTTAGTTGCTGTGAGGTTTTAAGTTCATTTAGGCCATCGCTCTTACCGGTAAAACCCACACTTGTTTGTTTAAATGGCTGTGCACCTTGCAATGACAAGTAATTATCGTCCTGCCAAGCAACCAAACCTTGCTCAGTGGCTTTTGCAAAGTCATCTAAGCCGTTGTTGTTTATATACGGGTTAACCGTTACATAAGCTTTTACACCGTCAAGCTGGGTACTAAAAATACTGCGTACAAATAAGCTTTGCCCGTCTGGATCGGTAAATATGTGTTTTTCGAGGCTAAAGCGACCTTGTTTGTCTTTACTTACTACTTTGTATGCTAATGATAACGGGCGGCCTTTATCGTCTTTGTATAAGTAATCAATGGTAACGTCTAAGTCGTCAGTTTCGGTGACTGTAAAATCTTTTCCTACTACAACAAATTGCATGTCTTTAATTTGCGCTTGATGAATAAGCCCAAACATGGTTTCGGTGATCATGCCTTTAGCAATTGAAAACCATACTTTGGATACTGTGCCTGTTGCTGCATTATCGCTGTATGCGCCGTTTTGGTATTGCTCAAATGACGTGCCAATACCGGTTTTACCTGAGTATGCCCAAAATGGTTCAGCGCCTGGCGCACCAGGGGCTGTTAATTGCGAAGTGACGTGTGTATTCTTTTTTGCTTGTTCAGTGCTGCAAGCTGTTAAGCCCAGCATAAGTAAGCTTGTGGTGATGATGTTGTATTTTTTCATTTTATACCCTTAATTCTTTCTCTTAGTGATTGGGCGTGCAAACGTTACTGTGTTTGCTTAACACGCAGTACAGCAACAGCCGCCAATACAAATGACACAGCGCCGAGCACTAATGCATAAATAGGTTGATTCTCAAAGAAATTACGTAAAATGAGGCCTAACACGCTGGCAGCGAGTAATTGTGGGATCACAATAAAAAAGTTAAATATTCCCATATACACACCCATTTTATGACTCGGTACTGAGGTACTTAACATGGCGTAAGGCAAGGACAAAATAGACGCCCACGCAAAACCAATACCTATCATTGGCCAAATAAGTAACGTTGGATCTTTGATGACAATAAAGCTAACTAACCCTAGCGCACCCAATATCAAGTTGATGGCATGTCCAAGCTTTAAACCCACACGCCTTACGATGATCGGGATACATAACGCGGCAATTGCAGCAAAACCATTGTAAGCCGCAAACAAAATGCCGACCCAATCAGCGCCGTTATTGTACGCCGCAGAGCTGGTATCGCTGCTACCGTAATGAAAACTGGTAACCGCTGACGTGGTGTAAATCCACATTGCAAATAGGGCAAACCAACTAAAGAACTGCACCCATGCGAGTTGTTTCATCGCCTCTGGCATAGTAAATACATCGTTTACAACTTGATAAAACCCGCCCGTTGTTGCTTGTTTTGCTTTAAGCAGACCTGCAATAAATTGAATAACCCCAAAGCTCACTAAGCCACCAGCAAGTAGGTAAAGCTCTTTTTCAAGATTTAGCCCTGTTACAAGCCCAAGCACAGCTAAACCGAGTACGGTAAAAACGATACCGCCTTTAGTAAAATTCACTGAATTAGCAATGGCATCTGGCTCGTTAGCGCTGTCTTGCTCGTTAAATTTAGCCAGTTGCTCAGGTGAATATTCTTTGGTGGTTAGAATCGTCCAGCCAACCGCGATCAATAAAATGACCCCGCCAAAGTAGAATGAATACTTCACTGAATCTGGAATTTGCCCCAGTGGTGCAGTATTGGCAATATCAAACCAGTTAGTCATCATCCACGGTAATGCTGACGCCACAACCGCGCCTACACCAATAAAAAAGCTTTGCATGGCATAGCCCGTTGCTCGCTGTTTTTTGGGGAGGTTATCACCCACTAAAGCACGAAATGGTTCCATGGTTACGTTAATAGAGGCATCCATGATCCACAGCATACCTGCCGCTATCCATAATGTAGGAGAGTTGGGCATAATAAACAGCGATAAGGTCGTTAAAATAGCGCCGTATAAAAAGAATGGACGACGACGTCCTAGTTTGCCCCAAGTTTTATCGCTCCAATACCCTATGATCGGTTGCACAATTAAGCCTGTTAACGGTGCTGCCACCCATAAAATAGGAATGTCATCAACGTTTGCACCCAATGTTTGAAATATCCGGCTCACATTACCGTTTTGCAGTGCAAAGCCAAATTGAATACCTAAAAAGCCAAAGCACATATTCCATATTTGCCAAAAGCTTAAATCGGGTTTGTTATCTCTCATCATGTGCTCCAGTGGTTAATACTGCACTGCTAAGCGCATTTAAAGTTAAGCTGATCTGTGCATCTTGTTCGGTGATAGTTATTACTGCTGTTTGGTTTGCTTCCAGTAAATCAAGTAACTTAAACTCACCACGCTTATCATTAACTAAGGTAGTCATTGGAATTTCAATGGTGACGATTGTTTGTACACTCGAAAAATTACTCACCACCCAAATTTGTTGATTACCGATACTGCGGCTAAACGCTGCAACTTTTTCGCTGCCAGTAACCACGAGTGGTTGCATGTCACCGGCTACAACTGCTGGATGCTTACTCAACGCCATAACGGCTTTATAATATTCACGTAATTGACCTTGTGCCGGTGTTAATAAAGCACCATCAAATTTGCCGTTGTTCATCCACGCTTGATGCGCTGGCACGCCAATATAATCAAAAATACTGGTACGAGTTGGTTTACCAAACCCTGCATCATCAGAGCCGTCTTCACCCACATCTTGGCCAAAATATAAAAGTGTTGGCGCACGGCTAATAAGGTTTGATACTACTAATGCGGGTTTGCCCTTTTCACTACTACCTGCAAAGTCAGGGCTGGCGATACGTTGTTCGTCATGGTTTTCTAAAAAGTGCAGCATATGCTGCTCTATGTCAGCCACTTTTTGCTGAGCATTAAAAATAGTGTCTGCCGGTTGCGTGCCTTGCATAACAGCTTTTAAGGTGTCGTAAAAGCCGACTTTATCGTACAAGTAATCCATTTTTCCTTGCTGGATATACGGGCGATATAGTGCGGGATTGTATACTTCGGCTAGTAAAAATGCCTCTGGGTTGTGCATCTTGATTGATGAGTTTAGAAAGCTCCAAAACTCTACTGGTACCATTTCGGCCATATCATAGCGAAAGCCATCTACGCCTTTATCGAGCCAATATAGCGCAATATCTCTAAATTTGTACCAGCTGTTAGGTAAGTCTTTGTCTTGCCAAAACTCAAAGTGCGCGCGTAAATCTTTAGTAGCATACTCATCGGGCAGAGTTGGAAAGTCATAACTACCGTCAGGTTTTACGCCATAATTTACTTTAACTGTTTCGTACCAGTCGTTTATATCAGGCTTAGCAGCACGGGTACCATTACCAGTCCATTTTGCCGGCGTTTCAGCAAATAAGTTATCGGCAAGTGGGTGCGTATTACCGCCTAGCACTTGGTAGTTTTCACTGGTTGGTACTTGAAATGACTGCCCAGTAACGTAATAAAAGTTATTATCGCGGGCATACTCGACGCTGGTGTCATCTTGCTCACCAAAATCTTTAACTCCGGTAGGTTTTGCAGTTGATTGATAATGACGCGCCACATGATTTGGCACAATATCAATGACCACTTTCATACCGTGTTGGTGGGTGCGTTCAATCAATGCGGCAAACTCTTCTAGGCGGCGCTCTGGATTGATGGCTAAATCTGGGTTTACATCGTAATAGTCTTTAATCGCGTAAGGAGAGCCTGCGCGCCCTTTAACGACATCTGGATCGTCTTGGCTAATGCCGTATTGGCTATAATCCCCCACCAGCGCGTGGTGCAGCACACCTGTATACCAAATATGGGTAGTGCCAAGTTGTTTAATGCCACTTAAAGCAGCATCATTAAAGTCACTAAATGTGCCTACGCCATTTTGCTCTTTAGTACCCCATGGCACGTTAGCCGTTTGGGTGTTGCCAAATAAACGGGTAAATACTTGGTAAACCACAGGCTTTGAATGTTCGTTAACTTGTTCAGCTACTTTTTTGCCAACACTGAGGGTGGTAGGCTCATCTGAGCAGCTCGATAATAATAAGCTACTAGCTAATACCCATGAGCCATATTTAAATGTGCTAATTGTGGTTTTGTTTGTTGTCATAATGTTCTTACTTAGATCTGACGTTTTAATGAATTGTCATTTAAACGTCATTTTTATTATAAATTTAATACTAAAGTGAACTGTCACTGACTGACAGCGGCTGCATACGTATTCACACAGGGTATTTATTCAATTATTAATACCGTTGCACTCATAGGCGCTAAGGTCACTGTATCTGTTATATTTATTTGCTGATCTGTAAAAAGACTCACGGCCTGTTTGTGTTGCCCAATAACCTCTTGCAGATACGCTAATGGCCAGCTCTTTGCTGCGGTATTTTTATTTAAAAACACTAGTACAGTTTGCTGTTCACTTATCCGCGCGTAACTGTATATACCTGATTTAGGACTAAAATGAACCAGTTTACCTTGCGCTATTGCTGGGCTTTGCTTTCTAAAATTAAGTAAGGTGGTGATGGTTTGCTGCATATCACGCTGCTGATCTGATAACCCTTGTCCTGTAAAAGCATTACTTGGCTGGCCTTTAAAACCACCTGGAAAATCAATACGGATATCACCGTGATCATTACTGCCCGTATTATCAAGCAATACTTCGGTGCCATAATACATTTGTGCAATACCACGGGTAGTTAAAAGCAGTGTCATCGCTATTTTAGTTTTCGCTAAATCTTGCTTAAGCTGAGTGTAAACTCGGCTCATATCGTGGTTATCGGCAAACACGAGCAAGTTGTCTGGATTTGGGTATAAAAAGTCATTGGCGATTGATTGATACACTTTTACCCAGCCAGTGTTCCAACTCTCCTTTTCATTAAGTGCTTGAATAACTGACTCTTGTAATGAAAAATCCATCACGCTTGGTAAGCTTGAGGTGTAACCATCGTTATTAACTTTGCCCGCTTGCCAGTATGAAGCAATGGCTGGGTTTGATGTCCACTCTTCGCCAACAATATTAAAAGTGGGATACTCAGTCATTATGGCTTTAGTCCAGTCAGCTAAAAAGGCTTTATCTGAATATGAATAGGTATCGACGCGAATACCGCTTAAGTCGGCGTATTCAATCCACCAAATAGCATTTTGAATTAAATATGTTGCTAAAAGTGGTTGACGCTGGTTCAAATCTGGCATTGTGGCTACAAACCAGCCATCGCTAAACTGGCGTTTATCAAACTCACTGGCATGAGGATCTTGAATGGTTTGGCGAGCATGGCTGGTAGCATGTTTACCGTTTGCAAACTCGCCATTAAAATTGATCCAATCTGATGTGGGTTTATCTGTCATCCATTCATGCTCAGAGCCAAAGTGATTAAGCACTAAATCCATCACTATACCTATACCGTGTTGTTTCGCTTTAGCTGATAACTCGCGATATAACTCATTTGAGCCCATGCGTGGGTCGATAGTGTAAAAATCGGTAATTGCATAACCGTGGTAAGAGTAGCTGGGCATATCATTTTCAAGTGGTGGGGTTAACCAAAGCTGGGTTACGCCCAGTTTTTGCAAATACGGCAGTGCGTTAATCACACCTTGAATGTCGCCACCGTGACGCCCGCCTCGCTCAATTGGATTTGCAGCCTCAAGCATTCCTTTTACTGTATCGTTGCTGCTATCGCCATTAGCAAAGCGATCCGGATTAATTAAGTAAATGGTATCACTGCTATCAAAACCGTTACGTTTGCTGCTATTTGCTTTACGTGCATGCAGTTGATACTCAAAACGCTTACCTGATTTACTGCTAAACACTAAAACACCGGGCTTTGTGCTTGGATTTATTTCAAGATTTAAAAAAGCGTAATTTGGGTTATCGGTTTTAGTTACGCTTTTTAAACTCACTCCAGAGTAAGATGCTAATTGCCATTGTTGCTTAGCAATACCTTGATCATGCAGCATAATTTGCAAGGCATTACTTTGCATACCAACCCACCAGTTTTGTGGTTCAACGCGCATTTTTGCGTGCAGCTGAAAGCTCAGTATTACTGTGACTAACAGTAATACACTTTTTGATGGTCTCATATTAATATCCTGATTATTTTTGTTGCGGGATGATGGGTGTAAGCGCGCTAAAATGGCTTGCACACTGATGGTTAAAATTATAAAGCTCTTTAATTTGCTGTTGTTGCGTATAACTTGGCTTAGCAACGCTAGGAGGGAAGACGCCATAACCGCTCAATAAGCTATGCCACGACAGACTTGAATAGTAGTGTTCAATCCCTTGATGGGCAATTTCGCCAGTTAAATCATTACGCGATAGCCAGCACTGAAGAATATTTTTTAACGAGGCTGATAGCATTTCATTTTGACCATTTGCTTGCCAATACTCGGTATCTCGACGATTAGATGCGCGATAATGACACACAATATAATCGCGAATACCTTCTATACGGTTATTAATTTGCATATTGAACGGATCACGTTTTACTTCACTCGGTCGGTTATGCTCAAAACATGCGATAAACGATTCGATTGTTTGCTGCACTAAATGTAAAGCAGTTGCTTCAAGAGGTTCAATAAAGCCTTGCGATAAACCTACAGCTAAACAGTTTTTATACCAATGTTGCTTAACTCGTCCTACTTTCATTGTTAGCTTACGTGCAGGTACATCGCAATTGAGTAAGCCGAGTTTGGTTCTAAGTTCTGTTTCTGCTTCATCAGCACTGCAAAAGTCTTGGCTGTAAACATAACCATTGCCAATACGATTGGTAAGCGGAATAGCCCATTGCCATCCATATTTTAATGCGGTTGAAGTTGTTTGCGGGGCTTGTAATTGATTACTCATTGTCGGCAGTACAATAGCACTGTCGTTAAATAGATTTTCTTTAAAACTAAGCCAAGGTACGGCTAATGCTTGCTGAATAAGCAATCCTTTAAAACCACTACAATCGATAAAAAAATCAGCTGCAATACACTGCTGTCCATCACTGTTTTCATCAAGAACAAGCTGCTTGATGTTGCCTGCAGAATCAAGCTCAACCTGCGCTATGGTGCTTTTTAGGTGCTTAACACCTTTGCTTGTTGCTCTATTAGCTAAAAATAGCCCAAGCAGTCCCGAGTCAAAATGATAACCATAACTTTGCTGAAATGGAAAGTCCGCTTGAGTATGTGGCCCACGCCGTTGCTTAGCTAAGTAGGCTGCTAAAAAATAGCTGTCGGGATGTGCATCAATCGCTATACCTTGACGTTTTAACAAACAACTTTTTATAAATTGCTGCTGTGTATGTAAATCCGTCTGCCCATAAAATGAGTGAAAATACTGCTCATGACCTGGATGGGTAGACCAATTTTTAAATTCAATCCCCAGTTTGTAGGTTGCATTGCATTGAGGCATCCACTCACTTTCGCTAATATTTAATGTATCGAAGAATTGTTTTAACTGCGCAGTCGACCCTTCACCAACACCAATAGGCGCAATTGTTGGTGATTCAATTAAAGTGACATGGGTATCAGTGAGAGAATGATTTAATAAATTAGCAGCCATCCACCCTGCTGTACCGCCACCAACAATAATAATATTCATACTAAAGGTGACCTTTTGCTAACTCTGAGCCACTGCAAAATTGCTGTAAATATTGCTCATGTGTTGGTAAGTGAGTCACGTATTGTTGTTGGATTGTGGTTATATTTGATAAGAACTCATCCAGCTCAGAATCTGAAATTGCACGTGCGAGCGGATGATAACTTTGTGGTCTGATCCCTTGTCCAATTAAAACTTGTAGCCAAGCAACCTCTGAAAAAAGTTCATCTGCTTGTATTGATAGCGTACCTGTTCGTTTAAAGAGTGCAATACGTTGCTGTAATGAGTCAGGTAATGTCATAGTGCTACATTGTTGCCAAAATAAAGACTGTTTTTGATTAACAGCGTAATGCAAAATAATAAAATCACGAATTTTTTCAAATTCATTTTTGGCTTGTAAATTATAAGCATGCGCCGATAACTCACAATCAGGGTGCGCCGGAAATAACTTAATAAACCGAGCTATACTGGTTTGTATTAAATGTAAGCTGGTCGACTCCAAAGGTTCTAAAAAGCCACTAGATAAACCAATACTTAAACAGTTTTTAAACCACTGCTGTTCACGCCGCCCTGGCGTGAACTTAATATGTTTTGGGGCCGTTATGGTCTCAGTTTCTAAACTATTTAATAACTGTTGTTCAGCTTGTTCAGCACTCATAAATTGGCTGCTATATACCAGCCCATTCCCCACTCTATTTTGCAGCGGAATTTGCCATTGCCACCCAGCATCTTTTGCAATCGAACGAGTAAATGGCGGGGTATTTTTCAGCGGTTTAGTTTGCACTGCAATTGCACGGTCACAGAAAAGCCAATGCTGATAACTTTGGTATTTAACCCCCAACGCCTGTTCAATCAA
Organism: Pseudoalteromonas ostreae; assembly: GCF_018069805.1. Classification (GTDB taxonomy): domain Bacteria; phylum Pseudomonadota; class Gammaproteobacteria; order Enterobacterales; family Alteromonadaceae; genus Pseudoalteromonas; species Pseudoalteromonas ostreae. Next base: position 8,400 of record NZ_JAGPYN010000039.1, on the reverse strand, counting down.
GCGTGCACTGGAGCCGCTGCAATCAATAAAAAAATCACCTTTTATGGTTTGTTCATCACTGAGTTCAAGAGTTTTAATCAAGCCATTATCGTCTAATTTTACAGACTCCATCGTACCACTGAGATATTCTACACCTTGCGCAATTGCAAACTCTTGTAATAACTTTGCGTATTTGCCCGCATCAAAGTGATAAGCATAAGTAAGCCCAGCTAAAGGCGTTTTACCAATCTGTGGATTTGGGTGGAATTTATTATTATTTGCCGCAATGGCATTAACACTGTAGTCCCATAAGGTTTGCGTTGTTTTGCTTTGGTTGCTTTTGAGCCAAAAGTGATGAAATGGGGTGATCCCAAGCCCTCTGCCAATATCACCAAATGCATGCTGGTAACTATCGCCTTGTTGGCCCCAATTTTCAAATTGAATACCAAGTTTATAAGTGCCTTGAGTGCGCTTTAAAAAAACGTGTTCATCAAGCCCCAAGACATTGTTGAAAGCCTGTATCGCAGGGATAGTTGCCTCCCCTACACCAACAGTTGGAATATCGGGTGATTCTATTAAAGTGATTGATAGCTGCTTAGAAAACACTTTTGCTAACATCGCTGCGGTCATCCAACCTGCACTGCCGCCGCCTAAGATAACAATTTTTTCTATCGCTTTCATTTATCACTCCTCACAAATAAAAAAGGGATCTCTATTGAGATCCCTAGTATTTTGTCTCAATCGCGTTTAATACAACTGAATCATACTGACTTGGGTATATATTTAATTAAAATTTATAAGCAAAGCCTAATAAATAATTAGCCCCATAGCTTTGATAATCACGTACCGTTGCTTTATTACCGTCATGGTAAGTTACAAACGGCTCATCAGTTAAGTTTTGTGCTTGTAGCGATACAGTAAGACCTTGTAATGCTTCAATGCTAGACTCAGAGAAATCGTAACCAATTTGGGCATCCCAGATAGTCTCTTCTGCAACAACGACCGTTGTTCTTGCTAATGATAGACCATTTACTTCACCTAAGAAGTCTGAGCGGTAACGCATACTCACACGTGCTTGAAAACCGTAGTTTTCATAATAAAGTGTCCAGTTATAAACTTTATCTGATAGACCTGGAATTTCTTCTTTCTCACCATTGAGATTATCAAGCGAAGAATCTAAAAAGGTAGCGCTAATAACGGTACCAAAGCCTTCAAGGCTATCGCTGAGTATATTACCTGGTAATGTCGCTGTTAACTCAAGGCCTGATACTTTTGCATCGCCTACGTTATCCCATGCGCTCACTAGACCTTGGTTAGTGATCGGCACTTCACCGTTAGGTGTATCAACATCAGCAAAATCACCTAGTATTTGCGTGTTGAACTGCCAATCTTCGATGTCTTTATGAAATAAAGCAGCTGCAAAATAACCTTCTGCACTAAAGTAATACTCATACGATAAGTCGATTTGATTAGCAATAACAGGACGCAAACTTGGGTTACCGCCACTTGCACTCCATGGTGAATTTTCTAGATTAGTCGGTGGTGTTGTAACGTTGTTTTTTGCCGTATCAAAGCTGTAGCTGTTACTTGCATTCATACGATCCATACGTGAACGCGACATTGTACGAGCTAAACCAAAGCGTAGCATTTGATCTTCAGTCAACGATAAGTTCAAGTTCAAGCTTGGTAAAAATTCAGTGTACTTGTCGCCTGCTCTATTTGATTGTACGCGGATAAGGCCTGTATCTGGGTCTGAATCAACCGCATAACCGTCAGAGCTTTGATCTGTATTTACAATTTGCAAGCCCACGTTGCCGCGTGCAGGTAAACCAAACAATTCAGTATCTAAATCAGCTTTAACATAGGCAGTTAAAATATCCTCTTGTACAGTCCAAATATTTGCCCAACGATCAGTCTTGGTATCGCCTTGATTAAATGAATCGTACGCGCCGCTGTTGTATAGGGCTAACGAATCATACGCAATCATGTTACCCATACCAATAAAATCAAGAGATACTGAGCCTAGGTAGTATTCATCTGGGATACGCACCATTTCAGGATACTGCTTGAGGCGCAGGTACTCACCGGTATCTTGTTTATCTTTTTCACGACTGCTGTAGTTAACACCAAATTCAACGTGGCTTATCAGGCTGTTTTCAATGTAAGTTTTTGCACTTAGCTTTAATGATGCTAATTCATCTTCAACATGTGGTCTATTTAAAAAGCCATCTTGACCGTCGCCACCAACAACACTATCGCCCCAAGTACGCGCTGCACCCAGTTGAAATAAATCGCGGTCTGAATAATCAAGTGTAGGGGTAAAAATGGCCCCTGCCATACCACTGTCAAGGCTGTATTGTAGGTTATCACCAAGGCCTTCGTTGTCACCACGTCCTGTCGCTGCATAGCTTTCAAGACCCCAGACATCTCGTTCAACCTTTGAATAACTCACATCAGCAGCCACTTGCCAGCTGTCATTTATATCGTATTCAACGTTAAAACCAAGCGCGAGTAAATCAGCAGTCCTAAAGTTTACGTCATTACGCACTAAGGTTTTAATATTATTAACTTGGCCTTGAGTAACAACGCCGCCATTGGTGGCTAACGTTTCATAATTTGTATCTGCGCGACCTGAATTTAATGGCAGCTCTATGCCTCGTAATATTTGCTTATCTTCAAAATCAACATACATCGCATCGGCGGTAATATGCAGTTTATCTGATGGTGCAAACTCAAGCACACCTAAAAAGCTATCTCTTGTTAGCTCTGATGAACGTGCATAAGGCTTAGCGCCCGTCAAACGTAAATCGCCATCAGCACCACTTGGATCATAACCCCATGCATTCCAGCGTTGTTCTTGATTTGGTGATTCCATGTGGGCATAAGCAAATGCAACACCAATGGTATCGTCAGCAAATTGATCTACATAACCAAACGAACCACGATAACCTTTATTATCCATTTCTGGATTAACTGCATCCATTTCGTTTTGTTCAAAACGCACATTTGCAGTAATTGATTGTTCACCGGCTGAGAGAGGACGCGTAGAGCGTAAATCAACGGTACCGCCAATCCCTTGAGTCGTTAAAGATGCGTCTGGCGTTTTGTATACAACAACTTCGCTGATCACTTCTGACGGGTATAAGTCGTATTCAACACCACGGTTATCACCAATCGATACTTGCTCACGACCATTAAATGTTGTGGTACTAAAGTCTTCGCCCATACCACGAATAGTAATTGAACTTGCACGGCCATCTAAGCGTTGCGCTGCAAGACCTGGTAGGCGCGCAATTGATTCTGCAATAGATGAATCAGGTAACTTACCGATATCTTCTGCTGAGATTGCCTCTACTACTGAGCTGCTGAATCGTTTAGTGTCGATAGCTTGAATTAAACTACGACGAAAACCTTTCACTTCAATGACTTCTAAATCTTCATTCGCAGTTGTTTGTTGCTCAGCTGCAAAACCTGCCATGCTAGTTAAGCCTGCGGTTGCAAGTGCAATTGTTAATATACTTGGTTTGAACATAGACATGATGTGTTTCCCGTTACCCAATTTTATATTACTAACTTTTAGCGGGTTGCTTGTGATAGAAGCAAACCATTTGTTAGCTATTTTGTTGTCAGGATGAATTTTAACGCCCGCTTTATTTTATTAACAACTTTATGCATACGTATTCAGACTAGTGCAAAACCAACAACCTTAACAAAAAATTCACATAGATGATGGCAACACCTTGTTTTTATAGGTATTAAGATAAGGCAGTTAAACATTCTATTTAATAAAAGAAATATGCACTGTTTAGAGCTCCTTTGGTGCGGCAATTTATAGTTTAATACCTTAATTATTAGAGTATTCACACTGGATATTCGTGTGTCGGTCGCATCTACCTCAAAATGCTAATTGGTAAGACCAATACAAGCATTAGACCATAACGCTACAGAGTAAATAGAATATGCACCAAGTTGGACTAATTACCTTGTTAATGATGCGAGAATGAAAATTGGTAAACATTCATTTGCCGCTCACATACCTTTGTTAATAGGTTTTTCGGAAGCGGTTTTCCTTATCAAAGCGATCTATTTAGCATGCATACGTATGCATCCTTTTTACAGTATCAAGCCCTTCACGTATGCTTTTTAAAAAATAACGTAGTTCGCTTTAATTGAACTGCTAACAAGATTACGAACACACCATTTCTAAACAATAATAATTGCGAGGGTAAAATGGGGAGTGTTGTCACGATGGAGAAAAAAATGGCTCAACAGCAGTGGTATAAGGGTGCCGTGATTTATCAGGTTTATCCGCGCAGTTTTCAAGATACCAACGGTGACGGCATTGGTGATTTAAAAGGGATCATCAACCGGATAGACTATATTAAAAGTCTGGGTGTTGATGCTATTTGGATCTCACCATTTTTTAAATCCCCAATGAAAGACTTTGGCTATGATATCAGCGATTATCGTGACGTAGACCCTCTTTTTGGCGATCTTAATGACTTTGACGAGCTCATTGCACACGCTCATCAACGTGATATTAAAATTATTATTGATCAAGTATTGAGCCACACATCAGACCAACATCAATGGTTTTTAGACAGCCGAGAAGACAAAACTAACGACAGATCTGATTGGTATGTCTGGGCTGATGCAAAACCAGATGGCACCCAGCCAAACAACTGGCTTTCTATTTTTGGTGGCCCTGCTTGGCAATGGGAGCCGCGTCGTGGCCAGTATTATTTACACAACTTTTTTACTGAACAACCGGATCTTAATTTTCATAATCCAGATGTACGTCAAGCAGTATTAGATAATGTTGAGTTTTGGCTTAAAAAAGGCGTGGATGGTTTTCGCCTAGATGCAATTAACTTTTGCTATCACGATGCACAGCTACGTGACAACCCTGCTAAGCCGCCTGAAAAACGCCAAGGCCGTGGTTTTAGTGAAGATAATCCGTATGCGTTTCAATATCATCACTACAATAATACCCAACCTGAAAATATCAGCTTTATGCAGGATATTCGTGCCTTACTTAATAAATACCCAGGCACGGTGTCGTTAGGCGAAATATCATCCGAAGATTCACTCGCTACTATGGCGCAGTACACGTCAGGTGGTGATAAGCTGCACATGGGTTATAGCTTTGAGCTGCTTACAAATGACTACAGCAGTGAGTATATTCGTACAACAGTCGAGACATTAGAAAATAGAATGACTGAAGGTTGGCCTTGCTGGGCCTTTAGTAACCATGATGTAGAACGTGTTGCTAGTCGTTGGAGTAACAATGGTGAAGTAAACCCTGCGCAGTGTAAAATGCTTACCGCCCTACTCGCTTCATTGCGCGGTAGTGTATGTATGTACCAAGGTGAAGAGCTAGGTCTTGGTGAAGCAAGTGTGGCGTTTGAAGACTTACAAGACCCATATGGGATAACTTTTTGGCCAAACTTTAAAGGCCGAGATGGCTGTCGTACGCCTATGCCATGGCATAATGATGACAGTGAACAGGCCGGATTTTCTACAACGAAACCTTGGTTACCTGTTGACGAAAACCACAAACACCAGTCTGTAAGCAAACAAGATAGCGATAGCGATTCGATTCTAAATGCGTTCCGCCATTTTATGACATGGCGTAAGCAACAAGCTATTTTACTTGAAGGCGATATTGAGTTTATCGACACCCCTGAGCCATTGTTAGCTTTTTACCGTCGTTTTGCAGGCCAAACTATGTTGTGCGTATTTAACCTAGCCCAAGAGCCTGCAAGCCTTAACATTGAACACACTGATATTTTGCAACATACAGAACTGAATCATCACAATGGCAGCTTAGATAAACAAACCCTTACCCTACCCGGTTTTGGTTGTTTTTACGCAGCCGTTAGTTAATATTTTTTAGTAATATAAAAGGGATTTGCAAGATTGTAATTTCCTTTTCGAAAAAGAGTAATCGGTCATAATCTATATTGTGGCCGGTTTTTTTTGGTTCTTTATACGACTATAAATAAGACTCGCTTAACAATAATGCAATTCATACAAAATGAGCCGCTCGAAATCAATTTATCTTAACTATTCTTTTACTTTCTCATAGCACTTAACGTATACCGTGCTAGGTTAATTAAATCAATCGCACTGATACGTGTTCCGACTGCCTGTCGTTGCTAGCAGTTTATCATGTCCAACCACAGCTTATTTTTGTTGCTTGGGTTAGGTGCATCGCATCTTTAAAATAGATTATTTCATCTGCTGATGTAACCATTAATTCAACACTGAGATAGAAAAACGGATCGCTGTGTTTTCCATATGTACTCTATAATTTAATAATAAAAGCGATACGTTATGCCACAGAATTACTCGGTGTATGGCCAAACCAACTGAATTTTTCTCATTTTTCAAGACATATTAATATCTTTTTAATGCTATTTCAGTTACTACTAATACGCTCTGAGAGTCGCTTCCAAAAGCATTGAAAAAGAAAAAGCCAGTCAGATTAACTGACTGGCTTTTGCTCAATGAACGGTTTTTTTATTGCTATAAGAACTATAGCTTAATGTTCACACCAACAGTAGCACGACGACCGATTGGATCGTACCAGTTAGTGTCTTCAAACGCTAGAGGGTGTCTAGGTGGTGTTTTGTCGAACATATTTTGAATACCGAAACGTAGGTCTACGTTTTCAAGTACTCTATAGTTCATCGATAGATCAAACGTTGTATACGAAGGGATCTCGTTATAATCATGTTGCTCGATATTCCAGCCGTTACGGTCATCTACAGCACTGTGGCGGTAATTGGTGACCAATACAGCTCTGAAATCTCCGTACTCATAGCTAGTGTTCAAGCGAGCTCTCCATCTCATGTGCTCTTGCTCACCAGTATTAACGAGTAAGTCTGTTGCATTACCAGTTTGGTTTACTTCGTACTTCTCAACGTATGTCGCTGTCAGCTTAAAGCCAAATTCACCATAACTAGTTTCAAAATCGTAAACAGACTCAATATCTACACCACTTTTCTTTTCTGTCGCTGCATTCATTGAAGTTTCAAGGTAACCATTCACTTCTAATGTATTTGCATCACGACTAAAGTATTGACAGAATGGGTTATCCAAGCTATCGGAACGATAACAGTTTTCATTCATGCTCCTATAGTTGTAAAAGTAAATAGCATCTGAAATTTCAAAGTTCCAGTAATCAACTGTGATATCAAAACCTTCTAACCATGTTGGCGTATATACGAAACCAACGATCGTATCTTTCGATACTTCATTGAATAACTTACTATTACCACCTAGTTTACCTTCTAAGCTGCCACTGTCTTGCCACTCTTGTGACGGCATCCAACCTTTTGGTATGCCAGCTGCAGCACAGTTTTTGATAACATTAGCTTTATACTTATCATCAGTGTTTTGAATTTTATCGGCTGCGCATTGGTCTCGACGAGTCACATATTGAGTACTTGCTGCCCCGTAAAGCTCTTCAATATTAGGCGCACGCACTGATTCAGCAACAGTGGCACGGAAACGGATCTCATCATTCAACTCGTAAGTTAAGCCTACTTTGTACGCAGAGTCACTACCTGTTGATGAATAATTCATGTAACGATATGCAAGCTCTAAGTTCACCTCCTGAGCCCACGCTTGGTCAGCTACTAACGGAACAATTATTTCAGCAGCATATTCTTTAACGTTAATTGCACCAGAGTACGCTAAACCTGAGTTACCAAAGATGATACCTTTACGGATACCTGTACCCGGCTCTTCATACGCTGAGTCACGGCGCCATTCAAAGCTAAATGCAGTACCGATTGGACCCGCTGGTAATTCATATACGTCACCCGTAACTGTTGCACCAAAGCTTGTCTGTGTTCCGCCATGCTCTGCTGTTGCAACTGTAGAAATGTAATCAATTGCTTCAGCAGAATGTTGTGGGTTACCTAAGAAATTAATCGGAGCACAACCACTCAGAGCACCAACAACTTCACCCGCCTCATTTCTATCCGCACAAACTACGTTGCCTTTGTATATAACAGCATCAAGCGAATTGTATAGATTTTGTTCAACCACTTCACCGTACCACTTTGTATCTTGCTTTAAGCGTCCGTGTTGGAAGTAAGTTGAATATGACCAGTTGTCATCGATATACCCGTCTAGACCAATGGATGTACGGAAAGTCGAACGCTCTTGGTCGTATTTACGAGGACCAAAATCCTCACTTGAACGACGCATCGTAATTGACTCAGCACTGTTTTCTTTCATTAGATCGCGAAGATCCTGTTTGATAAAAGCATTGTCTTTACGAATTTTTAATGAACGCCAGAATACTGGAGTGCTTTGACCAAATGCTGAACTTCTTGAATAGACAGTATCAAAAGATAAACGATGATTGTCGTTTATCTCGTAATTACCTGCAAAGTTAAAAGTATGTCG
>NZ_JAGPYN010000038.1 GCF_018069805.1 Pseudoalteromonas ostreae | reverse complement strand
GAGCCCAAAAGTTTTCCCCATTGAAATTTCGTTGTCGCCCTCGGAAGTTTTTTGCTATCGAAATTGCGCTTTTTCCTTTCAAATAACCGACAACATTAGAAACTGCAAATTTTGGAGGTATACTCAAACACATATGAACGTGATCTTTCATTAAATGCCCTTCTTCAATTATTACCCCTTTCCTTTTAGCTAATTCATGAAACGTCTCACCTAAGTGCTTCCTAATCGCTCCGTAAATCAACTTTTGTCTCTTTTTGGGAATAAATACAATATGGTATTTACAATCCCAACGAGTATGAGACAAACTCTTATAGTCTCGCATAGGTTATTTCCTCTTTACTTTTGGTCGAGCAAAGAAGATACCCCTACCGTTGTCACGGTCAAACCTATGCGAGTCACCCCAGCTGAGCTGGGGGTTTATCAATGTTTAATTAATGCCTTAAAGTGTGAGGGGGAACAGCATCCAAACCACAGCGTTTTGCTTGCTGTTTTTTGATAATCTAGTTGACTGATTCACTGAGCATACCAACTAAAATCATCTGAACATGCAGATTTAGCTGTTACAACTCCTGCTGAGCGTAAATCAGTGTTTGATGAATGCGCTACTTACCTTACCTTGCTCTGCGGCATGCCTACCTTATTGCTATTTTTAAACAGAACTCAAAGGTGAACTTAAAAGATATGTTAGCAATGAATGTAATCATAACTTATCGTTGTACAGAAATTACCAAAAAGGAACACATCATACATTTTATTAATTAAGTATAAACTTTGCATCTAATAACACTTAAATATTTATAAACATGGCAATGTCTCAACTTTATTTTTAGTTTAACTACCGCTATGGTAGACTATTATCTTCTATATTGTATGATGTGTTCTTATGGTAACTAAAGTTCAAATTCGCAGTCAGTTCGATTTACTTAGTGATTTAACTAACCACTTTATTGATGATTTAATGCAATGCGATTATTCAAAGGCTGATTATTATCAATTGCCTGATATTGTTAGTAACGATGAAAAGATAGTTCCTCAATCGATCAATGTTACGAAAATTACAGGAGATGCGGGCCACAGGTTGATTTTAAATTCATTTAACGATATCTATAAAAAATCAGGCTTAAGTAGTCGTGTTTTAAAACGTCACCCAGGGTTACTGGTAATAAAAAATGCAGATCAAAAACAGCTTGTTGCTCGAATTCAGCAATTAAATAAAGCTAAAGCTGCATTTAAAGAATGTATTTTAGCTATTGATAATAATGATGCTCGCTTTGAAGCGGTTCATAATGCTATACCCAATTTAATAACACTCGCCGCGTACCGTAAAATTCATTTTGAAGTAAACTCCCCTTTTTCAGTTCGTTTTACGTGGATGCACAAACACGCGACTAAAACACTGACAAAAAAGATGGCACTAGCCATGCTCGAAAAATCAGCCGGTTATTCCAATCCTAGAATGATAGATCAACTCAGTTGGCAAACACTCGTTGCTCAAGAACAATTACGTGTCGCTAGTTTAGGAGATAAAGATAAATTACGAATAAGACGCCCAACCCGCGTTAGCCCACAAGTAAATGTGAGATACACCGCGCAAAATCGTTATCATGTTAGTGCCGCACTACCTTTTATTTTGATAAACCCTGAACCGGACGTAAAACTAGGTACGTTATCAGATTATCAAAAACCACTAAGCCATCCGCGTAAACGTGAGTATGATTTTCTTGTTGATAGATTATATTTGGAACAAGTTGATAAATAATTATGTTAAAAAGGCCGCTAAAAGCGGCCTTGGTCAGAATAATATTAAGCGGTAAGTTAATCTTTAACTATTTCTTCAATTTTATCTTCGTCAATTAAAACTGCATTTTCAACTATGCGTTTACCACCTTGAATTTCAATACGTTTATTATGCTTATTCAAAGTAAGTATTTCATCACAAAACTGATCTGAAGGATGCATCTCGTATGTGTAATCTACAATGTTGCCAGTTTTATCATCTTTAACATTCGTAATGCTATATTCTGAAATAGCACCTTTTTCGATAAGATCTTTCATCGTGGTGGTCATATCACGACGCAATGCTTTTAATTTATTTTCAGTGATATCATCGGTTGAATATATTGAGCCATATTTTTCCATGATAGATAACAACCTAAAATGATATGTTTTTCCTGGTGCCGCATAGCGCCAAAGATGATAAAGACGCAACATCATCCAGCGAGATAATCCGCGCTTTAATTCTTGCGCACTATTGAAATAGTAACCTTTGTATTCAAGGTTATCGATCATGTTATGGACAAACGCATTCAAACACGCTACACATTTAACATTGCCGCCCTGCCCTTTTTTACCACTAAAGTGCAAAGAAGAAAGAAAGTTCATATTTGATTCGTAGAATGAATCATCAATATTGGTATTTTTAGTATCTGTCGCTGAATACTTAAACGATAGCTTAGAACCTTGCAGTGCTTCTAATGCTTCTTTTATTTGTGGGTAAGGCATTGATTGCCCAACAGCTTTAAGTTCTTGCGCTAATTCGTTCATAGAAAAAACCACGGCATATTGAATACCGGACTTAAAATTGATTTTTACAATTTTACCTTTAGAAGCTAAACGGATTAGTGCACGCTCTACTTTTTCTTCACGATCTGATGGCCAAACCAAATATTCAACATCTTCACCGTCTTTACGGGTACTTACTACCGCTGGAGTAATTTTAATTTCACCATCATACAAAATGCCATCCACTTTTTCGGATATCTTTCGAGTAATAATAGTTTTTTTAGGCGCTTCCTCTAGTGGTAATTTTTTATGGCCTGAGCGAACAAAACGTCCCCACAAATCATAATGATTAAAAGTATTCGAATAGGCCCTTAATCCATGCGCTGCATTTTCTAATGAAACCCGCACATCTTTATTGTCTGTGAATAATGCGAGGCTTTCGTTATCTATTGCACTTTCCACCCCGTGGATCTGACCCCGTAATGTATCGGGTAAGTTATCTACCGAGATGTTGACCTTTCGGTTCATTGTTATGATTTCCAATTTTATTGCGACAGCTAATAACAACACATTAAACAGAAAAAGTTAAATGTTTAAGTTAGTATAAAACTGATCTGGGTTTAAAATATATGTTCAGATCACTATTTTACTAAGCAACCTTAATGATCTTGATTTCCAGATCAGTTTTTTACTAACACTAGTCTTATAAATCTAAATTTTACTAACTCACGCATATTTTTGTCCGTCTATTTCTTCTTTTTAACCATAAATACACGACATAAAACTAATTTTTACTAATGCCTGTGGATAATCACCGAATCAGTTAGCATAGATCTGATCTATACCTACTACAGATCAGATCTATACTAATTGAACAGCCTATTTATCCTGATCGTAAGTGGATAAGTTCTTAATTATCTTAGTAAAAAACTGATCTCGACAGTAGTTTTTGTGGGTAAACCTGTGCTCAACTTGTGCATAACCTAATTATCAGATTTAGGGTTAGTAAAATAGCGATCTGTTAGTTACTAAAGATCTGATCTTAACCAAGTATAAACTTGATCCACTTTTTTTACTATTATTTATATATATCATAAGCTTAGATGTCTATTTTATGCACTTAACCTTTACTACCTTATATATTTAACCACCTTTAAACTTCTTTATTTATACTAAGCAATTTTAAAATTACAAATTAACTCTAAATGTCTTGTTATTAAAAGCCATGTCGTCATAAATAGTTGTTTACAGCCAATTGAATGGACATTATACTTAATACCTAACTTTGAGGAATAAAGTATGTCAATTCATAATAATGCGCTATCCACCTATCGGCTTTTAAAAGCAACTGCGGAAGTCGCAGAAAAATCATTAGCAGGACGTATTCAGCATTATCGTGCCCACTTAAAATCTGAAGAAAAAGAGCTTCGAACTTACACTCAAAAAGCAGCTGCAGATCTACTAGGTTGTAACAATCGTACCTTAAAACGCCGCCATGACAATGGTGATTTTGACCAGCTAAACATTAAACGCGGTGCAAATGGCCATTACGCGTACACGCTAGTAAATATATTTGCTATGGCAGATATAATGGATATTCAACCAGATCACCGTAATGTTGACGATAAACTACAAGTTATTGTGATCAATTCTCTAAAAGGCGGCTGTGGTAAAACAACCAGTATGGTAAATATTGCAGCAGCCCTAGCTACGACTAACATTAAACGATATCGTATTGGTATTATTGATTTGGATCCGCAAGGATCATCATCAAGCTTTTTCCCACCAAGTGAACCAGAACCGATAACGGTCGGTGATTTAATGCGAGATTGCATTGATTTAGATCCTGATGAAACTTGGCAACAACTTGTTACAAATGCTTTTTTGCCTACGCACATCCCTAATATACGTATTTTGCCCTCTGGTATGGATGATTTTTACTTTGAACACGAAACGGCAACTTTGCTAAAAGATAGTTCAAGTTACGAAAAAACACGTCATTATCATAAATTATTAGAAAAAGTAATTGATCCGGTTAAAGATCAATTTGACATTATTTTAATTGATACGGCTCCTTCTCTTAACTTCATGTTTTATAATGCTTTAATGGCATCTACAGCTATGCTGATCCCGGTCCATCCTGAGGCCGTTGATTTTGATGCTAATAACAAATATCTAAAACGTTTAGGTGAGATCTATCATACCGTTGCATCTTTAGGTCATGAAGGCTGGGACTTTATGCAATTTTTAGTAACTAATTACGTAAAAGGCAATCATTCACAGCGTGACATCGTTAAAGATGTGCGCAGTGCATTTGGTCGTCAGGTAATGAGTTACCCAATTAACCACAGCTCGGCAATTACAGCGAGCTCTTCGTCATTCAATACGATTTTTGATCAAAAAACATCTGATAGTTTAGCAAGTCGAGAATCATTGCTCAGAGCTCAAGAAAATATAAAAGATGTTGTTGATGAATTAGAAATGCTGATCCGTTCAAACTGGCAATCAACACAATCTCAATTGAATGAAACTAAGTAAGGTAGTTAACAAAAAATGGCTAAAAAACGTAAAAATGACACCAGCTTAGATCCTTTTGCTACTTCAATTGGTAATAGCAATCTTGATGAATTACTAGAACAAGCAAATGCAGGCGATGTGATCAAAATGCCTGCACCAAGTGATCCTAATCGTCAGATCACACTCATTTGTAAAGTGATCCCACATGCTGAAATAGAAAATACTACCAAAGTGTACGCAAAAAATCGTCGTGTTCAAGTGTTACTCAATGAAAAGTCTGTCGCTGATATACTCCCTGCAATAGCCGAGGATGGTCGTAACCAACACCCCGCCCTATGTTGGGATAAAGGTGACGAAACGCTGGTATTAGCCGGCTCACGTCGTCGTATGGCCTGTATAATCGGCAATGCTAACTACATGGTTCTTAGTTCAGGTGATTTTACAGATTTAGATGCTAAGATTTTAGCGGTATCGTCTGACCAATATATTGCCCCGAGCCTCTGGGAACTTGGCCAAGCATATCAACAAACTAAAGATGAATTAGTTGCACAAGGTAAAAAAGGTTCTTACCGTGAAGTCGCCGCCATTGAAGGTGTATCGCATACGGCCATTGCAGATGCAATTAAAGCCTTTGAGAAGCTTCCTGCTGCTGTACTAGCTCTTTATCCAACAGCAAATCATGTTGGCCGTGAAGTTGCTAAAAAACTGATTGCAGCGAAAGAGCGTGATGAACATAGCTTTAATCAGCAAGTCAATCATTTAACACACGACAACAGCCTGGCTGAGATAATAGGTGATGATAAGCGTGCAATGATGATCACTAAGTTGCTCACTGCTGAGCCACAGTCCGCTCAACGTCGAGAAGCGCTTCTCGAAAATAATTACATTAGCTTACAACGTAATTTAAAAAGTGGGGATTTATCAATTAAAATTGATAATAAAGTTATGACAGACAAGCGGTTAGAACAACTCACTAAGTTGTTAAATGCATTTAATTAGTTAATAAAAATCTGATCTTGAGGCGTTCGTTTGTTAGTAAAATTCTGATCCAAATCTGTGTTTTGTTAGTAAAATAATGATCTGAAATATCAATAAACCTTACTATTGAGCTCATAGATCATTTTTTTACTAACTGATTAGCTATATTTTTCACTCATATCGCTATTTTTTTATAACTTAGTAAAAATGTGATCTGTAAACGCGCTTAATTGTTAGTGGTATGTTTGTAAGTTGTGGGTTTGTTGTTGATTAGTTGTGTTTAACTATAGAATTCAGCTGTTTTTGTATTGAGATCATTTTTTTACTAACTTATCAGCTCCAACCAGCTTTTTAATCATTTTAATGCTTTAGCTCGACGCCGATAAATCATATACTGGTAAAATTATTTTTATTTTTGACTGCCCTGAGCAATATGTCTGCTAACTTATCTAAGAATGACCTACTCGCTATTTTTGAAGAGATCAAGCAAGAACAAGCGACTCAATTTCCTTTATCTGAACGATTTATAAAACAGCTGTTTAAGCCACATATGCTCAGTAAAGCAAAAGAGTACGTAGCAAATGGTCAAATTAATTGGTTAGAGCATAATCATGATTTCTCTGTCATTGATGCCTCGGTGTTTGGAAATCAAGGCTGTACTTTTACTCAACATATAGAGATAAAAAAGTTAGCCAACGGTTTTGCAGTTGATCGACATTGTTCATGTAATGCCAAAACTAACTGTCGCCACTTGGCTGCTGTATTGTTAAAGCTGAAGATTGATCACTCTGGTGATTACGGCCAAGACTATATAATGAATGATTGGTTTGAAGAGCTAACAACACTTAAGCAAAACCAGTCATCACAAGCTAAAAATGTATTGTTATTTGTACTTGATGTAGAAAACTCTCGGGTTATTTTAACACCAAAAATAGCGGCTTTCTCTGCGGAACATCAGTATACCCTCGGTAGAAATCTTACTGATCAGCAGCTTAATAGCTTTGTAACACCGTCTGATTTACTCGAAACTGACTTTCGTTTATACAGTTGGATCCGTTCGCAAAATGCACTTGGTAATTTAGAGCTTAGAGGACAATGGGGATTTAACGCATTGCAGCAGTTAATTGCTTCTCAGCGTTTGTTTTTTGGGCGTTCTCGTCAGTCGATTAAAGCAGATAGTGCTGAAGATCTGAGTTTTTCGTGGTCACACAAAAAAGACCTTATTCAATTAAATGTAAGTTTAACGGGTAAACAATCTTGGTTTTTACTTAAAACTACACCACCCACTTACCTTGATACAGAGACACTACGCATAGGCCGGTTACGTACACCGTTGAGTGGTGAAGAAGTTGCTCATATTAAAGCGATCCCTGCCATTCATACTGCTAATTTTGACCGTGTTTATAAGCAATTAGCTGCAAATTTTGGTGACGGTGTGATACCTCATTACCAATCATTTGAACGTAAAAAAATAAAACGGGTAGCAGATACTTGTGCGGTTGTGGAGGTTAGTAATAGCAATAACCAATTGCAACTAACGCTTACCTTTAACTATCAAGATGGTAATTACGCTCCAGATTCAGCACCCGCAAATATTCTCAATGCATCGCTTGAAAATACCGTTATCACAGAGCTCACAAATTTAGGCTTTGAATTATGTAAAGGGGCTTTACAAAATGAGTTTATTTTTAATAAACAATCAGTTATTCATCAGCACTGGTTTAAATACGAGGTTTTGCCTAAACTTCGTCAGCGTGGTTGGAAGGTAACAGATAAAAAACTAGTGATAAAAAAATCAATCACTAATGTCAGCTTGGATGTTAAACGTGGTAAACGTCATCAAATTATTAGTAAAATAATGATCTCAAATGCTAAAGCTGCCACCGTATTAGCAAACGATAATCCAGAATTTCAATCACTTAATCGTCAAAGCGAACTTTTTTATTATTATGCAAATGGTAAACAGTTTGGAGTAATAACAAAACCAGCTTTTGATACGCTTACTGATTTTAAAGATCGTTTTGAGTTTATAAAAACACGCGATGAATTACTTATACCTTTATCATTTTTAGTACATTTAATGAAGATGAGCTGTTTTGAGGTTAACTTAGTCGACGACAGCTTAGAGTCTTATTTAGCTGAACTAGATGCACCAGCTACTGCTACTACAGTGTTACATGGCTTAAATGCGGGCGTTCGGCTTCGCGAGTATCAACAGCAAGGCGTTCAATGGCTACAGTTCTTAAAACGCCATCAGTTAGGCGGAATCCTCGCCGACGACATGGGATTAGGAAAAACCTTACAAGTTATTGCATTTTTAGCTAACGCACGGCAACGAGAGCAAGCAGGCCCAACGTTAATTGTCTGCCCAACGAGCTTGGTCAGTAATTGGCAAAATGAAATGGCTAAATTCGCCAGTAGTATTAAAGTGACGACCCTATTTGGTAGCGCGCGGATTGAGCAATTACAACATTTAGCCCAGGCAGATTGCATTCTTACTACTTATCCATTACTCAAGCGTGATATCGCTTACTACTCGCCGTTGTATTTTGAGAACATTATCCTTGATGAAGCGCAGTATATAAAGAATGACAGTGCGCAAGTATCTCGTTTAGTTAAGCGTTTAAATGCTCAATTTAACTTATGTTTAAGTGGTACACCGATTGAAAACAATTTATTTGAATTGAAATCATTGTTAGATTTTGCAATGCCTTCCTTGCTTGGTTCACAGGCTCATTTTAAGCAGCATTTTCAGACTCCGATTGAGCGTGACGCTGATAGCGATCGTGCTAAAGAGCTTAAATCACTGATCTTGCCTTTTATTTTACGTCGCACTAAAGCTGAAGTAGCACAAGAACTACCACCAAAAACTGAGTTGATCAAAGAGTTTGAGTTCGAAGCACAGCAAAAAGATATTTATCAAGGTATTACGCATTCTCTCGAGGAGAAAATGGTCGATCTGTTTGCTTCCCAAGGCGCACAAAAGAGCAAACTAGCCTTTTTAGAGGCGTTATTAAAGTTACGACAAATATGTTGTCACCCGCGTTTGATTGACGAACATACCTCAGCTAGAAGTGCAAAACTTGACTGGTTGAGTAGCCATTTACCCGTGATGTTAAGTGAAGGCCGTAATATTATTATTTTTAGTCAATTTACTTCTGCATTAGATATTATTGCGCAGCAGCTAGCATCATTGGAGATCAATTACAGCCTGCTTACGGGGCAAACGCGTCATCGCGATAAAGTGATCGAAGAATTTACCAGTGGTCAAACGTCGGTCTTTTTAATTAGTTTAAAAGCTGGCGGTACTGGGCTTAATCTTACGCAGGCTGACACTGTGATCCATTTCGATCCTTGGTGGAATCCAGCAGTAGAAAAACAAGCGACAGATCGTGCTTATCGGATCGGTCAAACGAACCCTGTATTTGTTTATAAACTTATAATGGCAAATTCAATTGAACAAAAAGTATTTAAAATGCAACAACATAAGCAAGCGCTTGTTGATGCATTATTTACTGAAAAATCAATGAGTTTTACAAAATTTGATGAACAACAAATGCTTTCTTTGATAAAAAGTTAGCGTTATATAAAATTAACCTCCTAGATTTATTTTGAACTAAATTAACTTTGGGGCGTCTACTATTGTGCTTGTTGTTGAATTGCAGTTTACACAAGCATCATTGTTGATTTCCCCCTATTTGATTACTAATTTTTAGTAATAATTCAGCCAGCCCAATTTTGAGCTGGCTTTTTTTATGCCTGCTAGTTGGAGTTTGCAGTATTAGTTTCAATAATTTTAAATTATTTTTGAACTAAATTAATTTAGGGGCGTCTACTATTATGCTTGTAGTTAAATTGCAGTTTACGCAAGCATCATGTTGATTTCCCCCTATTTGGTTACTAATTTTAGTAATGATTGAGCCAGCCCATTTTGAGCTGGCTTTTTTTATGCCTGCTATTTGGTGCATGGAATATTATTTTATCAATTTTAAATTTATTTTGAACTAAAGTAGCCTGGGGGCGTCTACTCTTTTGCTTGTTGTTGAATTGCAGTTTACGCAAGCATCATGTTGATTCCCTAGTTTTAGTTACTAATTTTAGTAATGATTGAGCCAGCCCATTTTGAGCTGGCTTTTTTTATGCCTGCTATTTGGTGCATGCAATATTATTTTATCAATTTTAAATTTATTTTGAACTAAAGTAGCCTGGGGGCGTCTACTCTTTTGCTTGTTGTTGAATTGCAGTCAACGCAGGCATCATGTTGATTCCCTAGTTTTAGTTACTTATTTTAGTAATATTAGGCCAGCTCACTTTGAGCTGGCTTTTTTTATATTTCATTCTTTTTACTTATCCCTTTAATAAACAATTGCTGTAATAGTACGTAATGTTTATTTTGCCTTTTTGTTTCTAAAATACTGTTGTCTGGCCGCAATTGTTTGCGGATTAATCTATAAAATGTCAAATGTTAATTTTTTGTTTTATTTTTATTTGGTTGTGTCTATTATAGAGAATTGATTGTAATATCAATAGTTAGGCACATACCTCATCATTTTATAAAGGTAGTGATAATGGCTTATTTAATTAATAAACATACAAGTGAATATTGTTTTTTATATGCGCATCATAGTTTTGGGCGCTTTCAATATTCTGTAGATACACTTGTCAATGATCTGAGTGTGTCGAAAATACACACCATTATTGAGTGGTTAAATGGCAAGTGGTATATCCGTGACTTAAGTCTGAATGGTACTTGGTTAAATCATAAACGTTTGGTGAAGGATAACTCTGAAGAATTAAGTATTGGCGATAAAATTTATTTTGCCGGTAATTCAGAGGTTACTTATGTGGTTAAAGATCTCAGTGCTCCTACAGACCAATTAATCAAATTAGATGATGAGCAAAGTAAAACAGCCGAGACAATTAAGCTTAATCATTACCACCTATTGCCAGAGCCGCAACCTGATAGCGTGGTTGTTTTTGAGCAAAGTAGTGGCCAATGGTTGTTAGAATCATTACACGATGATGAGTTTACGATACGAGAAGTTTTAGAAGATCATAGTATTATTACTTTAGGTGGTGAACAGTGGATGTTTCTTTCTAGCCATCAGGAAGTTGCAACTCAGATGAGCTCTGTACCACAATTGTATATAAGTGATTTAGACTTTATTTTTAACCTAAGCTTGGATGAAGAAACATCAGAACTAAAAATTCAACATCACAATAATAATAAAGATTTTGATTTGCATGTTCGCTGCCATCACTACTTAACCTTAAACTTAGCGCGCTATAGAGCGTTAGATGCTAAAAAAGGTGTATTACCAGCTAATCAAGGTTGGGTAAATACAGAGCAATTAGTGAAAGATTTAGGTGTCGACATGCGCTATTTAAATATACAGATACATCGTGCTCGCAAGCAATTTTCAGAAGTTCTAGTAAATGTTCATGATGCTGAAAATATCATCGAAAGACAATTGCGAAAAGTGCGGTTTGCTGGTGCATCCTTTATGATCTATAAAGGGTGTGAATTAGAGAGTACCTCGGATGTCGTTAGAGCGTGAAACAGTATTAAAATTTAATAAAGTCATCACTAACTATAAATTAATTAAGTTACTTAACCAAGGAGGAATGGGAAGTGTGTATCTTGCAGAGGATACACGTTTAAAGCGCTATGTTGCGATTAAATTATTAAAGCCTACTGAGCACTCAATAGAACATAGCGACCCCTTGGTTGAAGCGCAGCTGCTTGCTCGTTTAAATCACCCTAATATTGTACAAATACACGATGTAATTTTGTATGAGCAGCAAATTTGTATCGTAATGGAATACTTAAAAGGTAAAACATTACAGCAGTTTCAACATCAGCACATCACCACACTCTCCGAAAAGCTTAATTTATTAGCACAACTGTGTGCTGGTTTAGCCCATGCTCATAGCCAAGATGTGATGCATTGTGATTTAAAGCCTAGCAATATTTTAATTGATAAAAATGAATTAAAAATCACTGATTTTGGTATTGCAACATTACAAAATAAGCCGCTTAGTGAGCAACGTGATGAATCCAGTTGTGGTAGTGCTAGTGCAATGTCGCCTGAGCAGCTTAATAAACAGCCGTTAGATTTTCGCAGTGATTTATTTTCTTTTGGTATGCTGGCCTATATGTTTATTAGTGGCCGTCATCCATTTGGCGAAGGATCTGCGCAAACGATTGCAAATAATATTGCCAACGGTAAAGCGTGTAATGCACATGAGATCATTCCTAAGTTACCTAATGAATTATGTGATTTACTAAATCAATTATTACAACAAAAAAAAGGCCGCCGCCCTGTTGATGCCCAAAGCGTAGAACGTAAGTTACAAGCCGTTATTATAGCCATTAAACAGCAAGAAATTTTAGCGCAAGACACCGTTCCGATAGAGCAACTCGCATTACAAAAAAAATCGCCTAAAAAGGCTGTTTTTTTAGGGACCTTGCTTTGCATAGCCTTGGCCGCTACAGGCTTAATGTATAAGCTGCAAGTACATAAACCAGCAGAGCACTATGTTGCATTTTTACCTCCGGTGGTTAAATCAGCCGCACTGTTATCCGCAGATACAAATATGCTCAAAGCCACAATTGATGATGCTATTAGGCAAAGTATTATTAATAGTAAGCAGTTAAATCTTATTTCGCAGGATGAGGTTGCGCTCATTTTACAAAGCGGCAATGCTAAACTTACTTTTACAGATAAGTTACATAAATTAAAGCAAGCAACGGGAGCACAAGAAGTGGTGACCGCTGAGCTTAATTGTATGCAACCGCAATGCTATTTAACGTTAGTTCGGCTCGAGGCGCCAAATTGGACGGTAAAAGCGCGTAAGCAATGGCCCATTGTAATTGATAGTTATAATCAGATGTACCATTTAAGCAGTCAGCAATTAACAGCGCTTTTCCCTGATTTTGATAGTAAATATATTGCAATGGCGCAGCTTAGTGACAAAGAACAAATAGAACATATTGAGCTTTATCAAAAAGTGCAGCAAGTTGGTGATTACACCGATCAATTATTTATGCGTATTAAAGAGGCTATAGAACAAACCCCGCAGTTATATGCCAACTATGAGTTATTACGTGAAGTCGCACTGAGTTTATATCAGCAATCACAGCAAGCAGAGTATTTAAATATTGCCAGTAAATTACTTTTTAACTCACCAACTGCGTATCAAAACACCCCTGCATTTGCTACAAATGCAATGCTAATCGCGGTTGCTAGGCAAGATTGGTTAACTGCGAAGCAGTATTTAGCTAAAGCTGAACAAGTTGGAGCAAGTTCTACCGCTCTTTATGAACTTAAAGGTTTATTATATTTACAACAAGATCAGTTGCTTGAAGCACAGCAGGCGTTTGAACTTGCATTAAAAATACGAGCAAATCCAATAATAAAGCAAAATTTAGCGCAAGTATTATGGTGGCAAGGTCAAATTGAAGAGGCAAAACAGCTGCTTAATGAAGTTATAAGCTTAAGCTCTCAAAACTATATGGCAAATCAATTACTGGCAGATATAGCCCTAACAGAAGGTGATTTAGCCATTGCTATAAAGCAATATAAACAGGCAATTGAGATTAAACCTGATAGCATAGATTTAAGTAACTTAAGTATTGCTTATTCGTTACAAGGAGAGTTTTCGCAAGCATTAATAGTTGCCCAACAGGCGGTTGATATAAACCCAGAGCATATCAGCTTTCGCCTTAACCTAGCTGATATTGAAAAGGTTTTAGGACTTAGTGAGTCATATCCGGCTAATTATTTAAAGGTAGTTGAGCTGGCGCAAGATCAACACACCCTTGATAGTTATTTAGAAGTAGCACAAGCATACAGCCAACTCGGCGAAGCTAAACTTGCCTTGCAAGCACTCAATAAAGCAATCAGTATTGCGTCAGATCATAATGAATATGTGTTCACTGCAGCGCTTGTATATAGTGTGATTGGTGAATATCAGTCAGCGTTTATGTATATAGAAAAGTCATTAATGATAGGCTATCACCCTATGTGGTTTAATTTACCCTGGTTTAAACCTTGGTGCCAAAAAGAAGAGTTTATTGCGTTAATGCAACAACATGACTCTTCTTTTCGTTGTGCTAGTGCTTTATATTAGTATGTAGCACCAGGCCTACGAACAACAATTTTAGGATCTTGTGACATATAAATTTTACCAGAAGGCACATGTTTAGCTGTATACCTAAACGAAATAGGTAAATACTCAGTTTCTTTGCCTTCGGTTACTTCAACAACTTTTTCAAGGTTGCCTTTATTTACACCGTTAAATTCATAGGTCGGCTCTACTTGAGAAATTCTTAAAACTAAAGTGTCGTCATCAGTGATTTCGGTAGAGATATTATATTGGCAATTGCTATCTGCATCACAATATTCAACACCGTTACCGTAAAATTCCCAATCGGCAGCCACTGATGGATCTAGGTTGATAATAAGCTCTACGTATTGTCTTTTCTCAGTGCTTATGAAATCGTTTTTTCCCGCGTTATTAAACAACACACTCAGTGACTCAGTCGGATTTGTTTCGTTATTGAAAAATGTTAACCAATTTTCTTGAGTATGAGGTAAAACAGTCAACGTTTTAACGGAGAAATAGTTATCAGCCTTGCATTGCACTTCAATATTAGGGGTTTTAATATCGTTCATTTTTTCAGTCCTTGCATTGGTGTATAGGTAAAACCACTTGTTGGTTTTCATTATTGTTCTGAGTGTAGAATAAAATTGTTTATATAACTAATTAATATGGGTATTTTGTAATGTCTTGTAATATTTTTTTGAGGGTCATAAAAAAGTAAAAAAACCTATCTTGGTATTTTTAGATTGGCTATTATGAAGCCTCTTTGGGTTAATTAAAGTTTATTTTATGTATATACAGTTACTTACAAATATAGATTGGGTAAGTGTTGGGGTTGGTTTTGGTGTTGGCGCGGTGCTTTTTAGTGTTATTAATGCAAATCGTGGGAAACGACTAACGGCAGAGCTAAACGAGCAGCAGCAACAACTTGCGTTATTGCAAACACAGTCCAATGAAAAACAGCTGCAATATACTGTATTAATAGATGAACATGATCTACTTAAACAAAGCCACCAAGAGCAACGCGATGAAACTCAACACTATAAAACCCGCTTTACCGAGCAAGAAAAACAAAGCCAGCAATACAACCATTATTGGCGCAAAGCTGAAGCTGATTTAACAACACTACGAAGCGAATACAATGCCCGTGATGTTGAGCTCAATAATATGCGCACTATGCTTGAGCAAAAGCAAAGCCATTTTGAGCAACAGTTACAACATATTAAAGAAAGCAAAGAACAACTTAAAAAAGAGTTCGAAAACCTTGCTAATCAAATACTCGAAGAAAAATCGCAAAAATTTAAAGTCCTTAACCAAGAAAGTATTGAGCAGCTGTTAAAACCTGTAGAAGGTGAGCTAAAAGGCTTTAGAGATAAACTCGAATCAATTCA
This sequence comes from Pseudoalteromonas ostreae, assembly GCF_018069805.1. Classification (GTDB taxonomy): domain Bacteria; phylum Pseudomonadota; class Gammaproteobacteria; order Enterobacterales; family Alteromonadaceae; genus Pseudoalteromonas; species Pseudoalteromonas ostreae. The sequence goes on along the minus strand of NZ_JAGPYN010000038.1, from coordinate 11,090 downwards.
TGTTGAAGATGTAAAACAACGTGAAGCTCTGAAAATAGAGTTATTACATCTACAAGCGAAAAGCCAAGCAATCACTGAGCAAGCAGACAGGCTCAGTAACGCATTACAAGGGCAAAAGAAAACCCAAGGTAATTGGGGCGAATTAATGCTTGAAAACGTGTTAGATAGCGCAGGGTTGCGCGCTGACACTGATTATAAACGCGAGGTATCGTTCAACACCGAAGAAGGCCGCCTGCGCCCCGATGTAGTGGTGTATTTACCACAAGGTCGTCACTTGGTGATTGATGCTAAAACATCGCTAAACGCATACACACGCTACGTTAATGCCGATAATGAACTTGAGGCTCAACAAGCAATTAAAGAGCATGTTGAGGCCATAAAAGCGCGTATTAATGAGCTCGCTAGTAAATCATATGACCGCTTACCAGGGCTTAACTCCCCTGAGGTTGTTATTATGTTTGTACCCATAGAGTCCGCCTTTGTAGAAGCACTTAAATACCAAAGCGACATTTACCAGCAAGCAATAGAAAAGAACATTCTGGTTGCTACCCCCACTACCCTCTTAACCAGCTTAAATATTGTGAAACAGTTATGGCGTTTTGAAGAGCAAACTAAATATTCCAAAGAGTTGGCAAACCGCGCCGAGCGTTTTTATAACAAGCTCAACGGCTTTTTAACCAGTATGGAAGGCGTTGGTAAGCAACTAGATAAAGCCAAAGAAAGTTATGACAAAGCGTTTTCGCAGTTATATCGTGGTAAAGGCAATCTAATTAAACAAGCTTCTGAGTTTAAAGAATTAGGGGTGTCGGTACAAAAAGAATTGCCTAAAGAAAGCGTTGAACGAGCGCAATTAGAGTTAGATGAATAATTTTGCTAAACGTTATTGTTCGATGCAGCCAAGGAAAACACATTATGAACATTGGGATTTATATTTACGATGATGCTGAAATACTGGATTTTTCAGGCCCATTTGAAGTGTTTTGCACGGCAAAGCGCTTAGCAGATAATAACTGGCAGGTATTTTTTGTAGCAGAACATGCGGCGCCAGTAATTGCCCGCGCAGGGTTTAGTGTAAACCCCCATTACAGTTTTGCTGATCACCCCGCGATTGATTTACTCATTGTAGTTGGTGGCGTTCATACTGCTGAATTAATTAAACCGCAAGTAATTAGCTGGATCAAAAAAACGGCTGATTCAGCAAATCACGTTGCTTCGGTGTGTACAGGGGCTTACTTATTGGCCAAAGCGGGTTTACTCGATGGCTTAACGGTGACTACGCATTGGGAAGATCAAGCAGATCTTGCTGCTATGTTCCCAAGCCTAAACGTAGTTGCAAATAGGCGTTGGGTATCACAGGGTAAATTTACCACCTCTGGCGGTATTTCTGCGGGGATTGATATGAGCTTGGCGCTAGTTGCGCAGTTAATAAGCCCAGCACACGCTGAGCTTACAGCAAAAAAAATGGAATATCAGTGGCACAAAAACGTTTAATTGTTTGGTAATTGTTCACTGATAAAGTTATGCATATAATCCCTAAGACAAACCGCTTTTTTACTAAGTAAACGACCGCTTGGCCAAATAGCAAAAATTTCGCGATTACGACTTTGCCATTCAGGTAAAACCCTTATTAGCTCGCCTGTTTTAAGCTCATTTATAATTTCAAATCGCGGTAGTAAGCCTACTCCTTGATGATCAGCCACTTGGTATTTAACAAAGCCAGTATCGTTATAAATACTGCTAAATCGACACATGTGTGTATAGCTTGCGCGTGAAGTAGTGTGGGTGAGTGGCCATTTATTTCTTAGTGTAGTGCCAATTAAGCGGTGTTGTTTAAGGTCGTCTGGTTCTGTGAGCACTGGTGCATTGGTTAAATAAATTGGGGTAGCCACTAAAATAGAATCTGCTTGTCCGAGTTTTTTTTGTTGCAAAAGTGAATCCGCTTGTGGGCCGATTCTTAATGCTAAGTCGGCTTGGCTTTTAATAATGTCTTCAAGCTGATTATTTAAAATCAGCTCCAATTGTATATCGGGGTATTGCTTGCAAAACGACAACCACATTGGCTTTAAAAAACCATGGCAAATATTAAGTGGCGCAAGCACTTTTAACTTACCGCTCAATAGCTCTTTTTGTTGATTGAGTTGATGGCTGGTTTGTTCAAACTGCTCAACCAAACTTGCGTAGCTTTGGTAATAAACCTGCCCTTGTTGAGTCAGTGTGCATTGGCGCGCAGAGCGATGCAGCAGTTTTTGCCCCAGTCGAGACTCTAGCCGTTGTAATCGCCTTGTAACGGTTGCCGCAGGGAGCGATAAATACTCTCCAGCTTGAGACAAGCCACCTTGCTGCACTATGTGCACAAACAACACTATATCGTCTAACATAATTCCATTTTTGCAATTTAAGTTTGATTAAAGCTTTGTATTTAACGTTTTTGTAAGTGTATATCATAGTGCTTAAGTTTTCAGCAAAAGGTGACATTATGTTTTCAACAATTGATTGGTTGGCGGTCATAATTATTGGTATAGGTGCTACGGCATTACTTGATGCATGGGCGCTACTACTTAGTAAGTTTGGTATTAACTCTTTAAACTTTTGCCTAGTGGGGCGCTGGCTATGCTTAATGCGCTACGGCAAGTTTAAACACCTTGCTATTAGTAAAACCGCTGCACAACCTAATGAATGCGCAATTGGTTGGTTTAGCCATTACTTTATAGGGGTTATTTTTGCATTGATATTTATACTATTGTTGCCAAATCATTGGTTAACAGCGCCAAGCTTAATGCCTGCTCTACTTTTTGGCGTGCTAACGGTTGTTATACCTTTTTTTGTGATGCAACCAGCTCTTGGGCTAGGTATTGCTGCGGCTAAAACATCAAAGCCAATCACCGCTAGAATTAAAAGCACTTTATCGCACGCAGTGTTTGGTGTGGGTTTATACCTAAGCGCATTAGCGCTGTCACTCTTTTGAGAGGTTGTTATGCAAGCAGAATATTGGTTAAAGCGCTGGCAAAATAATGATGTTGGCTTTCATGGCGATAATGTAAACCCGAGTTTAGATCGTTATTTTACTAACTTAAATTTACCGCTAGATAGCCGTGTGTTTGTACCTTTGTGTGGCAAAACAGTTGATATACACTACTTGCTCAATATGGGCATGCAAGTTGTAGGTGTAGAACTTAGTGAGCTTGCTGTTCAACAGCTGTTTGATGAATTAGCACTTACGCCAAAAATAACGACACATGGTCTACTTACTGCGTATCAGGCTCTGGGGATCTGTATTTGGGTCGGTGATGTGTTTGCTTTAACTGTTGAGCATTTAGGTCATGTTGATGCAATATATGATCGCGGTGCCTTAGTCGCGCTACCCTACACTATTCGCAGTCAATATGCCCAACACTTGATTAGCCTAAGTGATGCTGCACCGCAATTATTGATCACCTGTATTTACGACCAATCGCAACGTAGTGGCATGCCATACAGTGTGCCTGCGGCAGAGGTACAGAGTATTTATGCAAAGCAGTACAGCTTAAAAATGCTCAGCTGCGAAAAATTAAACCAAGGTATTAAAGGTGTTACCCCTGCCAGTATTGTGGTTTGGTTGATGACTGCTAGAGCTTCTTAGAATTTGCACTTTAGCTGTGCATTTTTGTGGCTAGTTAATTGCGATTTGAGCATGCATTATAATAACCACATCGAACAATTAAGGGTTAAGTATGCCGCAACCAGCAAATGTTTTCTTTTTATCTCATGGTGGTGGTCCATTACCACTGCTAGGAGAGCCAAGCCATAAAGATATGGTGGAATGTTTACAAACCGTTGCTGCTAAAATCAAAAAGCCTAGCGCTATTTTAATGATCAGCGCACATTGGGAAGCTCAGCCTATTAGTATAACGGCGCACAGCTCACCGCTGCACAGGTTTTTGTGGATGTTGCCTACTCAGGCCGTTTTACTGCCACTGCCGATCGGCTTGAAATGTCACGCCCTATGGTTGCTCGCCATATTGAGTCGGCAGAAGTCTGGTTAAATACTCGCTTATTGCATCATACTACCCGTAAAGTTACGCTTACCACCGCTGGCGAGGGCTGTTTACCCGAAATAGAGCAATGGTTAGCACAGGCTAACCGTTGGTAATTAATTATAAAAGTTTGGGTTTAAACCATAGCTTTGTGCGTTAAGCATGCTGATATTGTGTAGGTTATTTTGTTACAGTAAATGTAATAAGCGCCTTAATCTATAAAGGTCAGCAGACCCAAGGAACAATAATAATGAATCTGATCAAAACATCGGGCTTGGCACTGGCCATTGTTGCGGGCTTAGGCTTGCAAGCATGTTCAAGTACCAGCATAACAACCAACAACAATGCAGCGATGAGTACCGTGAATAATCCATTAAGCCTAGCGCAAATTTATAAAGATAAAGAGTTTAAAACCCAGCGTAGCACTTACTTTAAGTGGCTAGACGATGGCACCGGCTACACTGTGCTTGAAGAGCGCGAAAGCGAAAAAGAAAAAGCAGACGATAACAACGCCGATGACGAAAAAGAGCACGGCGTAAAAGGCAACGACATTGTATTTTACAATGCTGACGGCACAGGCCGTAAAGTATTGGTTGAGTTTGAAAAGCTGTTGCCAGAGGGCGCAGACGAGCCATTTGCAATCGAAAGCTATCAGTGGTCAAAAGACGGTAAATGGCTGATGGTATTTACCAACAGCGAGCAAGTTTGGCGTTCGCGCAGCCGAGGCGACTTTTGGTTACTTAACCTTGAGACAAACCAATTACAGCAATTAGGTGGTAAAGACGTTGAGCCAACTAAGTTAATGTTTGCTAAGTTCTCGCCAGATAGCTCAAAAGTGGCTTACGTACGCGATAACAATATTTATATGCAAGCGGTTGGTAGTAACGATGTAACCGCGCTCACAACCGATGGTAACGCCACCATTGTTAACGGTAATTTTGATTGGGTATACGAAGAAGAGTTTACTATTGCCGATGGTTTTCGTTGGAGCCCCGACAACAAATCAATCGCCTATTGGCAGCTTGATACCAGTGACGTTAAATTTTTCACTATGATCAACAACACCGATGAGCTCTACCCTACCCTTAAAGAATTCCCTTATCCTAAAGCGGGTGAAACCAACTCTGCCGTGCGTGTTGGTGTGGTAAGCCTTGCTGATAAACAAACCCGTTGGGCTGAGCTTGAAGGCGATAACCGCGACCGTTATATTCCGCGTATTAGTTGGGCAGGCACCGGTAATGAATTAATGATTCAAGATTTAAACCGCCCACAAAGCCATAACAAAGTGTGGTTGTTTGATTGGCAAAAGCAGCAACTGACTAAAATTTTAGAAGACAAAGACGATGCGTTTATCGAATGGTTTTATAAAGCAAACTGGTCAAAAGACGGTGAGTTTTTTATTTGGCATAGCGAACGCGACGGTTGGCGTCATCTTTATCGTGTATCGCGCGATGGCAAAACTATTATCGACCTAACCCCTGGTGATTACGACATTATTGATATGCTGAGCATCAATGAAGATAAAAACGTAATGTATTTTATTGCCTCGCCAAACGATCCTGGTCAGCGTTATTTATACAGCACACCGCTTGATGGCAGCAGCAAACCGGTACGGGTAACGCCTGCTGAGTTTGAAGGTTCAAACAGCTACTACATGTCAAAAGATGCCTCATGGGCTATGCACACTTACTCAAAATTTGGTACGCCACCGACTAAAGAGATCATTAAAGTGAGCGATCATAGTAATGTAAAAACCTTAGTTGAAAATACAAAGCTTAAACAAAAACTGGCTGAACAAAGCTTACCAAAGCATGAGTTTTTTAAAGTAAACGCGCAAGATGGCACCGAGCTTGACGGCTACATTATGTTCCCAGAGAACATGGATAAAAGTAAAAAATACCCAATTGTGTTTTACGTATACGGCGAACCATGGGGTTCAACCGTGCAAGACCGCTGGGAAGGTAACAGTTACTTATATAAATCGTTACTAACGCAAAAAGGCTTTATTGTGGCATCGGTTGATAATCGTGGTACACGTGCACCAAAAGGCCGCGATTGGCGTAAATCAATTTATAAAAAAATTGGCTCAATTACCGTGCAAGACCAAGTAGACGCGCTTGATGCTATGGCTAAACGTTGGGATGTAATAGACACAGACCGTGTTGGTGTGTGGGGGCATTCAGGGGGCGGTAGTTCAACCCTTAACTTATTGTTCCGCCACGGTGATAAATTTAAAGTGGGCATTGCCTCAGCCCCCGTGCCAGACATTCGTTTGTACGACACCATTTACCAAGAGCGTTATGCGGGCAATCCAAATACCGATCCTGAGAGTTACAATAACACCTCGCCTATTACCTTTGCTAAAAACCTAACCGGTAAGCTATTACTTATTCACGGCACAGGCGATGATAACGTGCATTATCAAGGCTCAGAGCGTTTAATTGACGAACTCGTTAAGCACAACAAACAGTTTGAGTTTTTCTCATACCCTAACCGTTCACACAGCTTACGCGAAGGCAAAGGCACCACCTTGCATTACCATACTATGATGGCTGACTTTTTTGAAAAGCACTTACTAACCAAGTAATCGCTTTAAAAGTAAAATACTAAAGCCGCACACTAATTATTAGTCTGTGGCTTTTTTAATCAAAATGTAACGGGGGTTTACAGCTGGGTGTAAAGGTTAACCTTGAGAAAGGAAGTCTCATGTCCTTATACTAAACCTAAATAACAAGAACCTGAGTAAAATTTACTGGAAGATGACTTTGGTCTTTTGCTTTCTTAAGTAGTATTAATTTAGCTATCAGCAGAGCTATTTAATAATTTACTATTCTCTTTTAGACTTTCTATATACTTAAGCATAATACCTTCCATTAAAGGGGTTATAGCTGCATTAGCGTCTTTGTACCAAGGTTTATCATTTTGAGACATATTTAGATCGAATGTAAAATTAGCCATAAGATAATATTTTTCATTCAATTGCGTTGCAAAAACGTATTTTTTCTTTGTTTCGTTAGAACGAATCTCTGTATATTTTATCCACTCAATATTATTAAATGTACATTCATCAAATTGAGATATTTCAGGGAAACCTGAATTTAATAAGTTAGACTCTATGTGATGTTGCTTTTCTTCGTCTGAAAATGGTGTGGCTCGGCGAGCAGAATGAGCTTCTATTTCATTGATGAGCTCAGTATTATGCCCTTTAAAATATTTACCTATTGAAGAGGAATTATAATAGTCGTTATATTCTTTTAGAATGGCATGGCCGAGTTCTTTAGTGCTAGTGACTGGAGATGCGAGCTTTCCAATAGTAATATTGAGCCGCAGGCTTCCCAACTCATCTGACATCGGCGTTCGCATTAGAGGCCAATAAAACCAATAGGACTCATGAATTGGAATATATCTAGAATGTCGAATCTGACTATAGTTAGTTTCAAACCAATTTGCTTCTGTAAAAGGATAATTTACAATTTTTGTTTTAGGTTGTTTCAACGGATTACAAACTGGAAGAGCAACGGTCAATTTAAGCTCTTCGTCTAGGTAATAATGCTCTTTTTGAATATTATTAAAATCAGGGCCTCCGCGATAACCGCGGAGTATTTTTTTCATTAGCATTTAAGTATCCCTCTCAATACAACCACTCTAAGTATTTTTTTCTATATAATTTAGTACGTCTTGTGCTCTCCGATGATTACCAGCTAAGCGCAATTGAGTATGATAAGACTCTAGCCCCAAATAAGGTAATGTATGTGGGCTGGTTAATTCTGTTCCTAAAAAGGTAAGACCCATAAACTTTAAGCTACGAATTAAACTGCTGGGAGATAGATTATTTTGTCCTGCCATATTAGGTACTACATCAAAGGGGGGCATTTTTTAATGATTTTATTTTACATTGACTAAGTATTTCATTAACAGTGTTCACTATTACATTAATTGGCACCAACTTCTGTTGATTAGAGGCATTTAGTGCATTTAATGAAAGAGTGAACATCTCCTCGTTGTTTGCTGCTGACCAAAAACCTATCAAGTTATCATGCTCATTGAACGTAGCTTTCCAAATTGATAACTTTGCATCTCGCTGCTCCCAGATATGGTTTTCAGAATGTAATAAATTCACCGTATGAAAAAGGTCCTCTTCCCACATTTTTTCATATCTTTTGTGTGAGTATTCCACAATTTTAATCTCTGGCGCTTTTTTAGCTGAGCTTTTAAATAAAATAGAGTCGTGCTCAGGCCTTATGACTCCGATAGTAATGGTTATTATTTTATGGTCATCTATAAGCTGAAAGTTATACTTGAGATCGTTATCATATTTTTTCTTACTAATTGTGACTGCTTGATTCCCTATAGACGATATTTCGCAAAACATCGTTGACTGGCTACGGCCATGAGTACTCAATGAAATAAGCAATAAAATTAACCAAATAAAACTATATTTTGAAATATTATGTATCACTAAATTATCCTTTTAAATACTTAGTATAAAGATCTAGAGCTAACGCTTATCTTAATTATCACTTAAAAACCATACTGAAAGAACACCGCGCTTAATCTATTTCGATAGAAGTTTTCATATTTCTTTCTAGATAATGATTATAGAGCTCTTTAATGAGAGCGTTATGCGGGTAACCCAAACACCGATCCTGAGAGTTACGATAACACCTCGCCGATTACCTTTGCTAAAAACCTAACTGGTAAGCTATTGCTTATTCACGGCACAGGCGATGATAACGTGCATTACCAAGGCTCAGAACGCTTAATTGACGAGCTTGTAAAGCATAACAAGCAGTTTGAGTTTTTCTCATACCCTAACCGCTTACATAGCCTACGTGAAGGCAAAGGCACCACCTTGCATTACCATACAATGATGGCTGACTTTTTTGAAAAGCACTTACTAACCAAGTAATCGCTTTAAAAAGTAAAATACTAAAGCCGCACACTAATTATTAGTGTGCAGCTTTTTTAATCAAAATGTAACGGGGGTTTACACAACGAGGTGAAAGGTCAAGGAACAAGGAAATACTGCTCAATGGCAATAATTGAATCGTTTAATGTTAAACACAGCTTGGTACGAGAATAGAAATAAAAAGAGTAGCATCCATGCTACTGCAAGTGCGATATTAATAAAAACTAAGAGCTTGGTTGCGAAGGTTGATACTTATTAACGAGAATGTGCTGCAAACTTTTAAGTGCCCGCTTTATCGCTTGCAGCATACTTCTTCCTTTTGTATTTACATTAATACTGGGTAGCCCAGGCAAAAGAATATTAATTTTGCATTGCTGCAAAGTGCCGTGGCGCTCACTCGAAAGATCATTTATTTGAATCTCAACTTTACGAATATTTAAAGCCGCAAACGGTCAGCTCACAAATTACTAACTTAGAGCAACAACTTGGAAAACCGCTGTTTATTCGTCAAGGACGAGGCCTACAGTTAACGGAGTTTGGCCATGTAACTCAGCAGTCTTTAAACAACAAGCCTTTAGTGCTCCCCGCAAAAGAAAGCCCCGTCGCGCGGGCTATTTATTATTGGCTGCAAGAGCAACAGATTGAAATGACAATAGCTGGCCATGTTGACGACAGCGCATTAATGAAGTCGTTAGGTGAGCAAGGGTTTGGGATATTCCCTGCGCCTATTTTGGTAAGAGCCGAAGTAGAGCGCCATTACGGCGTTAACTACATTGGTACAATTGATAATGTTTATCAGCATTATTATGCCTTTACGCCTGACAGGCTAATTAAAGACAGTATTTATGACGAATTTATAAAGCACGCGCAAATGACGTAGATTTTAGTTAATCGCTTTAAGATTGACGGGCGTCGCGGTGCGGGGTACGGATCTAAAACCTTACAGTTCAAATAAATATATTAAAAATATTAATAAAGCGATAAAGAATATCGGAGTGAGCAAATAAAATATGATATTGGCTACAATTTTATTGTTATCTCTAAACTTTAATACTTTTTGGCGTGCGGCAATTAAGGCTGGGAATGTAATAAACCCTTGGATACCGATAGCTAAAGTAATAGTAAGTTGCATGATAATAATTTGCCAGTATTGCTCTGGGTCATCAATTAACGATGCTTGTTGATAGTCGCTGCCTGTCGTTCCAAGCTGATGAGCAGTTCCTGTAATTAACCCTATGATAGGTGATATCAAAAAGAACAAAGCAACACTTAAGATTGTTTTATCAACTTTATCCCTTAATTTAACTATTTTCATAGCATCCTTGTCTTAAAATTTTTATCTCAAAATATATTCGCAAGCAAGCCTGCGAACTTTAACCTTATCGAGTAAACATATTGATTGCCATTATTATTAATAAGCCGGCAAATATTTTCTTTATGGTTGAAACTGGCAAATAATGCGTAGCTTTAGCACCGAGTGGCGCAGTAAACCATGAGGTGCATACAATACCCAATAAAGCGGGCAAATACACAAAGCCTGCAAATCCTTGTTTTAGGCTAAATAACTGGCTGCCTGAGCTGATATAACCCATTGAGCCAAACAGTGCTATCACAATGCCAGAGGCCGATGCGCAGCCTATGGCTTTTTTCATATCAACAGAAAAAAACGTCAGTAACGGCACCAATACTGCCCCGCCACCAATACCTATCATGGCAGACAAGCCACCGGTTATGGTCGTATAAACACTGAGTAACCCTTTGTTTGGTAACGGGCGCTCTAATGATGAATCATTCTTACCAGAAAAAATCATTTTTAGTGCAATTAGCACCACGCTTACAGCAAATACCAAACGCACTACATGCTCGGGTAACAGCGCGGCCATAAAGCCACTAATGAGCGCGCCAAAGGCAACGCCTGCCATAACCCAAGGTGCAATATCCCAGGGTACATTGCCATTTTTATGATGCGCAATAGCCGACGAGGTCGAAGTAAATAAAATAGAGGCCAGCGAGGTCGCAATGGCAACCACCACTACTTGTTCAGGTGGCAAAGCATTAAAGTGCAGTAATATCATGCTGAGTATGGGCACAATCACCAGCCCGCCCCCGATTCCTAATAAGCCTGCTAAAAAACCAACACCGCTACCTAATATGGCGCAGTATATAAT
>NZ_JAGPYN010000037.1 GCF_018069805.1 Pseudoalteromonas ostreae | reverse complement strand
CAATATAGAAAAAGCACAGATACGTAACTTAAGCCAAAATAGCTGGCTGAACTTACACCAAAATATCTTAATCACTGGGGCAACAGGCTGTGGAAAAACCTACCTCGCATGTGCCTTAGGGCATGAGCACTGCCTACAAGGAAAAAGTGTTTACTATATTCGATTAAAAGAACTACTCGAAAGCCTGTTTCTAGCACAAGCGGATGGTAGTTACCGAAAATTACTAGCGAAGCTAATAAAGTATGATCTACTGATCTTAGACGACTGGGGGCTTGAACCACTGAGTGCGCAGCAACGAGGTGACTTACTCGAATTAATCGATGCGCGGTATGGGTATAAATCACACATAATAATAAGTCAGCTCCCGCAGGAAAACTGGCATGAGATGATCGGAGAATCAACCCATGCTGACGCCATTTTAGATAGGCTAATTCATGGTTCGATTAAGTTGAACTTAAAAGGAGAATCGATACGAAAACAGTTAAATAAATTGACTGATGATGATCAGTTAAGCTAATTTAAAAACGGCTCTACAAAATGATAAATCAAGTGATCAAAGCTGATGAGAATCGGTGATCAAAGTCATGAGAATACGCAAACACAGCGACCAAGCTTATGCGCAAGCGCTGACAGTGCTTTGGCTTTGCTCATTCGCTTTTGTAGTTTTTCAAGGTATTTGTTAGCGTTATGATTGTGGCGCAGCAGTAATACGGCTGCTTCCGAGAAAGCCCATTTGAGATGTGCATTGCCAATTTTATTACCTTGGGTGCCATAGGTTTTGCCAGCAGACTCCGCTTTGCATTTGACCAACCGACTGTATGAAGCGAACTTTTGTACGCTTGAAAAGCGATTGATATCACCAATTTCGTAAATAATGGTGAGTGCAAGAATACGGCCTATACCATTAATTGTTTGCAAAATATTAAGGTGAACAGGGTTGTGTTGCTTGGCCATTTTTTCAATATAATGCTCTAAAGGCTTAAGCTCATTGTGATAGCAATCGAGTATGGCCATATTTAAATTAATAGATCGTTGCACAACGGGATCAGGGAAGTAATAGCGCATCTTTTCTCTGTCGCAAACGTTCTTTAAGTTAACATTGTGGGCAGGTAAATTGTACTGGCTGGCAGTATTGGCTACATGGGCTTTTAAATCAGTGCCATGACGAACAATTTTGGTTCTTCGCCGTAATAAGTCGCGCGTAGCACGCATATCTTTGTCATACACATAAGCGAGTGGAAAGTTACCACCACGGATAAGTTTGGCTATTTTATACGAATCTATTTTATCGTTTTTAGCTTTACCGCCATGAATTGCCTTCATGTATAGGGCATGACCTAGAATAAAGTCGATAGTGTGCTCTTTGCAAAAATCAGCGACCCAATACCAGCAATGCATGCACTCCACGCCAACAACAATATCGCCAATGTAGGGCTTAAGTAGCTTTAGTAGTGCTCCAGGGTCATCTTTAATTTTCTTGTGAACAAGGATAAGTCCTGTATTATCAATGATACAGACGTAAAGCAATCGCGCATGTAAATCGATTCCACAATAATATGGATGCATGTTATTGTAAAAGTTCATTGAGCTTTCTCCTGTAAGGTTGGTTGCCTTTTCAGCCTAGCGAATAATCGCGATGCTGGGGAGGAGGCTCAATGAGTATCAAGTCAATCAAGCGGACACTAAAAACGTGCCGCTTATTAAAGCGTTGGTAACTGGAGTGTATTTGAATATCGAAGAGTTTGAGAAAACAACATCTGAATTAGTAAGTGATATTCAAATGTTATCGATGCATTGGGATTTACTCTTAAAACTAGATGCCGAAATCATTTCTTCTCCTAGCAAGTTTTCTAAAAGTGAACACTTTTGGTCAATGACGTTTAATGCTCACTTAACATCGGTAAGAATTATTTTATCAAGAGTTTACGATACTCATGAAAAAGTACTATCTATTAAAACATGGCTTGAAATAGTTAAAGCAGAACTAAATAATTTAAAGTTTATGATCGAACCTTCCTGTAATTTAAGTGAATTAGTTATTCAAAATATTAATAACAGCGACCCAAAAACTAACAAATTAGTCAATGTACTTATTAACCAGTTACGTAACAATGGAATTGCTCATACCAACATGAAAAAGGCAAGTTCAGGTATTAATGTTTTTAAAGAATGGGAATTAACGCAATCTGATTACCAAGAGTTGATAACTCAAGCTCAAGAAATTATAAACAATTATATTCCATATATACTAGGGTATAAAGTCAGTTATAATAGTCTGCACAAAGATGATTATAAAAATATAACTAACCTACTTTAATAAAGTTACATAACAAGGGTCTAAGGTTGCGACTGTCCGTTTCTGGCACATTTAACAAAACCGATAATGCAAAGCCTTGATGCTGACTGATAGGCTATTTTCTCGTTGGGTTTAGTTGCCCCCTACCTACGTTGCTTAATTTAACACCGCGCAAACTTAAAGCTTATGGCTTAAATTTTACGACTTAGCGCTTAAAACTCTACTATCCAAGCCATAAAAAAAGCAAGCCATCGGGCTTGCTTTTTACATTCTTAAACCTTTAAAACGTTACACTTTCAAGTAGTCCATGATCCCTTCAGCGGCGTTACGCCCTTCGAAGATGGCGGTAACTACTAAATCTGAGCCACGTACGATATCGCCGCCAGCAAAGATTTTAGGGTTGGTTGTTTGATGAGTAAATTCACCTTGCTCTGGTGCATTAATGCCGCCCCAGTGGTTTATTTCTACATCGTACTTTTCTAACCAATCCATTTTGTGTGGTTTGAAACCAAACGCCATGAGTACTTGGTCGGCTTCAATCACATGCTCAGAACCCAGTACTACCTCGGCGCGGCTACGGCCTTTTTCATCTGGTTCACCCATTTGGGTTTTCACCATTTGTACGCCTGCAACATGGCCGTTGTCGTTTAGTACTATACCGGTTGGTTGCACGTTAAAAGTAAATTCAACACCTTCTTCTTTGGCGTTTTTCACTTCACGTTTTGAGCCTGGCATGTTTTCTTCATCACGACGATAAGCACAGATTACTTTTTCCGCACCTTGACGAATTGAAGTACGTACACAGTCCATCGCAGTATCACCGCCACCTAGTACCACTACCTTTTGGTTTGCCATATCGATATATGCTTGATTAGACTCGTCATAACCCATTACGCGGTTGGTATTGCCTATTAAGAACGGTAATGCATCATGTACGCCTGGTGCATCTTCGTTTTCAAGGCCCGCTCGCATACTCTGATAAGTCCCCACTCCCAAAAATACTGCGTCGTATTCTGCCAATATTTCATCCATCGTGATATCAACGCCTACTTCGGTGTTAAGTTTAAACTCAACCCCCATTTCAGTGAAAATCTCACGACGTTTTTGCATGACTTCTTTTTCAAGCTTGAACGATGGAATACCAAAGGTTAACAAGCCACCAATTTCTGGGTGACGGTCAAATACCACTGGTTTTACACCATTACGCACTAGAATATCAGCGCAACCTAGGCCTGCAGGGCCGGCACCGATTATAGCTACTTTTTTATCGGTCCATACTACATACGACATATCAGGCTTCCAGCCCATTTTAAATGCAGTATCAGTAATATATTTTTCAATATTACCGATTGTTACTGCACCAAACTCTTCGTCTAATGTACATGAACCTTCACACAAACGATCTTGCGGACACACCCGGCCACACACTTCTGGTAAACTATTGGTCCGATGTGATAGCTCCGCAGCTTCAAGAATACGGCCAGTACGAATTAACTTTAACCACTGTGGGATATAGTTATGCACTGGGCATTTCCATTCACAATACGGATTACCACAATCTAGGCAGCGGTCCGCTTGTGAGTTTACTTGCTTCTCTGAAAAGGGTTCGTAAATTTCAACAAATGATTTTTTACGTGACGAAATTGGCTTTTTGCGGGGATCAACCCGCTGCACGTCTATAAATTGATATACATTTTCGCTCATACTACCCCCTTACTGTGCTTGAACACGAAGTTCAGCACTACTACGAGCGCGATGCCCGAGTAAACTTTTCACATCACTTGATTTTGGCTTAACTAGTTTGAATTTTGGCAAATACGTTTCAAAACTGGCTAAAATAGTTTCTGCACGGCTTGAGCCTGTTAGTTCTAAATGCTCAGCAATTAGACCACGCAAATGCTCTTGGTGTGACGCTAGCTCATCTAACAGCACCACTTCGACTAGCTCTGGATTGATGCGTTTTTCAAAGTCATTACGCTCATCCAAAATATAGGCAAAGCCACCGGTCATACCTGCACCAAAGTTCACGCCTACATTGCCCAGCACGCACACCACACCGCCGGTCATGTACTCACAGCCATTATCACCTACACCTTCAACAACCGCTTGCACACCTGAGTTACGAACCGCAAAACGCTCTCCAGCACAACCTGCAGCAAACAGCTTGCCACCCGTTGCACCATATAAACAGGTATTACCTGCGATGGTCGCTTTGTGACTTTCAAATGACGAACCCAGTGGTGGGCGAATAACCAACTTACCGCCAGCCATGCCTTTACCAACGTAATCGTTAGCATCGCCGACCAGCGTCATTTCAAGGCCACCGGCATTCCATACACCAAATGATTGACCAGCGGTTCCGTGTAACTCAATCGAGACAGGATCAGCTGCCATGCCTTGATTGCCATGCTTATCGGCTATATAACCTGATAACATCGCCCCCACTGAACGGTCAGTGTTGCAAATACGGCTTACCAGTGAAATACCTGTGCTTTCGTCAATTGCTTGTTGTGCTTTAGCAAGTAAGGTTTCGTTTAACTTACCTAAGTAATGCGACGAGTTTGGCGCACTACAAAACAGGGTTTCACCGGTCGGGTTATTTGGCTGAGCAATGACTGACGATAAGTCAATTTTTTTCTGCCTAGCGGTTTTACCTTCAATGGCTTCGAGTAAATCAAGACGACCAATTAAATCTGTTAAATTAGCAACACCTAAACTTGCCATGATTTCACGTGCTTCTTGAGCAATAAACTTGAAGTAGTTCATCGCCATCTCAGGTAAGCCATGGTAATGCTTTTGACGCAATGTTTCGTCTTGGGTTGCTACACCAGTTGCACAGTTATTTAGGTGGCAAATACGCAGGTACTTACAACCAAGCGCCACCATAGGGCCAGTACCAAAACCAAAGCTCTCTGCACCTAAAATAGCTGCTTTGATGATATCAAGGCCAGTTTTTAAACCGCCATCTGTTTGCAAACGAATACGATGGCGTAAACCGTTTTCAACCAGCGCCTGCTGCGTTTCAGCAAGGCCAAGTTCCCACGGGCTACCTGCGTATTTAACCGAGGTAAGCGGGCTTGCGCCAGTACCGCCGTCATAGCCTGAAATGGTAATTAAATCAGCATACGCTTTAGCAACACCCGTTGCGATCGTGCCAACACCTGGCTCTGAAACCAGTTTTACTGAGATCAACGCTTTAGGGTTTATTTGTTTTAAATCGAAAATTAACTGAGCTAAATCTTCAATCGAATAAATATCGTGATGTGGTGGTGGTGAAATCAAAGTTACACCCGGCACAGAGTAACGAAGCTTAGCAATATAGGGGGTTACTTTTTCGCCCGGCAATTGCCCGCCTTCACCTGGTTTTGCACCTTGCGCTACTTTAATTTGAATAACGTCAGCACTGCGTAAGTAGTGCGGTGTTACCCCAAAACGACCCGAGGCAACTTGCTTGATACGTGAATTTTTCTCTGTACCATAGCGTAGTTTGTCTTCGCCGCCTTCACCTGAATTTGAACAGCCACCTAAGCGGTTCATCGCAATTGCAAGCGCTTCATGCGCCTCTGGCGATAATGCACCGATACTCATTGCCGCCGAGTCAAAACGCTTATATAGCTCAGTTGCTGGCTCAACATCATCAATGCTGATCCCCTCTGCTGGCAGTTTCAGTGCAAGCATGTCACGTAATGTGGCAATTGGGCGCTTATTAACAAGATCTGCGTATACGCTATAATCAGAATATTCGCCTGAGCGCACCGCTTTTTGTAGCGTTTGAATAACGTCTGGGTTGTACGCGTGATACTCGCCGCCATGTACATACTTTAATAAGCCGCCATGGCTGAGTAATTTGCGCTTACTCAATGCTAATGTGTGAAGTTTACGCTGGTCGTCATCAAAATCTGTAAAACACGCACCTTTAATGCGGCTCGCCACACCATTAAAACAGGTATCAACAATAGCGTCTGATAAACCAACCGCTTCAAACAACATTGAACAACGATACGATGCCACTGTACTAATACCCATTTTTGACATGATCTTGTACAAGCCTTTGTTGATTGCATTACGGTACGCCAACGTGACTTCACAATAGCTTTTGTTGATCACTTTAGAGTCGCTCATCGCAACCAGTGATTCATAAGCAAGGTATGGGTAAATTGCCGTTGCACCAAAACCAATTAATACCGCAAATTGATGCGCATCACGCACGCTACCAGTTTCAATGATGATATTTGATTCACAACGTAAGTTATTATCAACTAAACGCTTTTGTACCGCCCCAACAGCCATAGCGGCAGGAATTGGTAACTTATTCTCATCAAAATTACGGTCACTTAGAAACAACATGACACAGCCAGCAGCGGCTTTTTCTTGTGCTTCATCACAAATACGGGTTACCGCATCGCCAAGGCCTTCTTCTTTGCTGTAGGTGATATCAATTTTACAGTAGCTGTAATGCGCTTGATCGGCACTGAGTAGCTGCTGCATATCAGCATACATTAGTATTGGCGTATCAAACTGAAGGCGCTTAGCGTGGCCGGTGGTCTCATTAAACACGTTTTGCTCACTACCGATACAGGTCGCCAGCGACATTACATGGTTTTCACGCAAAGGATCGATTGGCGGATTCGTGACCTGAGCAAACTTTTGACGGAAGTAATCAAACAATGAACGATTGCTCTCAGAAAGCACTGCAAATGGCGTGTCATCACCCATTGAACCTGTTGCTTCTTGGCCAATTTGACCCATCACGCGAATAACGCTATCAAGTTCTTCATTGGTGTAACCAAACATTTTTTGATATTTCAGTAATGTTTGATCATCAAACGAACGATTGCCTGCGTCTTGCTCAGATAACTGCTCAAACGGCGTTAGGCGTTTAACATTGGCTTCAAGCCATGCTTTGTATGGATGGCGAGATTTAAGATCGCGATCAATTTCGTCTGAGTGCCAAATTTTACCTAACTGAGTATCAATAACTAACAGCTCACCAGGGCCAACGCGGCCTTTCTCAACCACTTCATCCGCAGTGTAATCCCAAATACCTACTTCTGAGGCTAGGGTAATAAAGCCATCTTGAGTGATCACATAACGTGCAGGACGAAGGCCATTACGGTCTAAGTTACAAGCCGCAAAACGACCATCAGACATCACGATACCAGCAGGGCCATCCCATGGTTCCATGTGCATTGAGTTAAAGTCGTAAAATGCACGTAAGTCATCATCCATCGCACGGTTTTTCTGCCATGCAGGTGGCACTAGCATTCGCATAGCACGGAATAAATCCATGCCACCAGCTAAAAACAACTCCAGCATGTTATCTAAGCTTGATGAATCTGAGCCAGTTTCATTAACAAATGGCGCGGCACTTTGTAAATCAGGAATAAGCGGCGATGAAAACTTATATGAACGAGCACGTGCCCACTGACGGTTACCTTGAATAGTGTTGATTTCACCATTGTGTGCTAAATAACGAAACGGCTGAGCTAAAGGCCAGCGCGGTTGCGTATTAGTCGAAAAACGTTGGTGGAAAACACAAATCGCACTGGTCATGCGAATATCGGCTAAATCTAAATAGAAGTTAGGCAGATCCACCGGCATCATTAAGCCTTTGTAGATAGTCACTAAGCCAGATAAACTCGCAATGTAAAAACCGTCGTCGCTAGCTAAACGTTTTTCAGCACGACGACGAGCAACATATAAGCGGCGCTCTAAATCTTTTGGACGCCAGCCCTCAGGTGCATTAACAAAGATCTGTTCAAATTTAGGTAACTGCTTTATTGCAATAGGTCCTAAACATGATCCATCAGTTGGTACTACGCGCCAACCTTGAATATTGAGGGTTTCTTTTTCGAGTTCTTCACTCAATATATCTTTTGCAGTTTGTGCAAGTACTGGATCTGAATTTAGGAAAATCATACCTACGGCATAATTTTTACCTAAGTGCCAATTTTTTTCAGCGGCAATAGCACGAAAAAAGCTATCTGGCTTTTGTAATAATAGACCACAGCCATCGCCTGTTTTACCATCGGCAGAAATACCACCACGGTGTTCCATACGATCTAAGCCGGTGATCGCTGTACGAATTAAGCGATGACTAGCTTGACCATTGACCTGGGCAATTAAGCCAAAGCCACAATTATCTTTTTCTAATTTTGAGTCGTATAACATAGACCCCTCCCCTTGCTACAACAGCTAGCTATGAATGACCTTTTCGACGGTGTGCTAGCAGACAGTCAAAACTATCGCCAATTGTATATTGAGTCAATAGAACTTTGAATATATATTCACATTCTTGAATATTTCTCACCACAACACAATCTTTTTATTTCATGCCTATTTTTAACATTTAGCGATATTTTACCCGTTATTTTTTTATGACACGGGTGTCATATTTAACAAGTTGTAAAATAACCGCACTACAAACCTGCAGTTTACGTTAACGTAAACAAGTGTGAAAATGAATAAATATTCACTTAATTATGTGGCGAAAATAAATACTTTAATTTTTATTCAATCTCTTTGCTGTCGTTCAAGGTCGATACCACAGTGCACATTAGAGTAAATACTCTTTCTAGTGTCTTTTTATGGGTAAATTTAAAGCCACTAATTAATGCATAGTTATCATCACACCAGTCACATTTTGCATAATTTACGCTAGTTAGTAAGTTTTTAGCTTACTCACCCTATTGACGCCTGCAACAGCTTCTTAGCCGCCATAGCAAAGTGTCCGCAGTGGACACAATTTATGTCCGCGGACACCAAATAATTTAAAAACAAATAATTATTTCATTAAAATCATGACATTAAATAGTGGCATGATATTCGAATAAACATTAAAAGATAATTACAGGACAGAACTTATGTTTATTCTCAGTTTATTTTTAGTTTCACCAATCACTGTCTTAGTAGTGAGCTTGATGATCACTTACTGCGAGAATAGACATAGCTAAGGATCACTCATGATAAAAGATACCAGCGGACAAGATGTAAGTATTACGCAAAGACGTAGTTACAAAAAACCATTAATAGTGCTGGCGCTATCACTTGCCGTACTTGCTTTATGTGCACAAGCATTTATGGGTAACAATCAAGGCAGTGTTTCTGTTGATCGGGCTTCATTACAAATTGCGACCGTTAATATTAGTCGTTTAGTACGTGATGTAGCCGCCAGCGGTAAAATTGTTGCAGCAAATGCTCCCAAGGTTTATAGCCCAGAACGTGGCTATGTGGATTTACAAGTTAAAGCCGGTGATAAAGTAAATAAAGGTGACATTATCGCGTTAGTCGATAGCCCAGAACTCAATAATGAACTAAAACAGCAACAATCGGTGTTAGCCCGCCTTGATGGTGAATTACAACGTAAGCACTTAGAAGCACGTCGACAAAAGTTAAGCTTAACCAAAACGCTTGATCTCGCCCAAGTAGAGCTCAATGCAGCAGACAGGGAAAATCGCCGTGCTAAGCTTTCTATCGAAAAAAACTTGATCAGCCAAATTGATTTAGAAAAAGCAGTTGATGATCTTGCCCGTGCAAAGCTTTCTTACAAACACGCTCAACAAGAAGTTGAACTTGCTAAAGATACCCTTGCATTTGAACTCAAAGCTGCAGAGCGCGATCTCGCTCGCCAACAACTGATCGTTGATGATTTAAATCGCCAAGTCAGAAACTTAACTATTAAAGCCAGCGTCACCGGCATTGTTGGTAACCTGCTTGTACAACAAAAAGAAGCCGTTACCCAAAGTCAGCCGTTAATGACGCTGGTTGATTTAAGTAATTTTGAAGCACAACTGCAAGTACCTGAAAGTTACGCCAACGAACTTGGACTCGGAATGGAAGTTGAGCTCACACTCGGGGCAAAAAAAGTGACTGGTGTGTTGTCGGCAATTTCGCCGGAAGTTAACAATCGTGAAGTAACTACTCAAGTACGCTTTGACGAAGAGCTCAAAGGTATTCGCCAGAATCAACGCTTAACAGCACGCATTTTATTAGAAAACCGTGATGACGTTTTACAAATCAAACGCGGTGCATTTATGCAGCAAGGTGGTACGCAGGTTTACAAAGTTATCGGCGACACCGCGCAACTGGTAAATATCACAACCGGGGCAAGCAGCATCAACGCAATAGAATTGCTGCAAGGTGTTAGCTCAGGCGATCAGCTGATCATCTCCAGTTACGATAACTTTAAACAAGCGCCAACATTATTACTGAGATAAGAACAAACATATTACAAGGATCAACTCATGCTTAAAATGAACAATATCAGCAAACTGTATCAAACAGAAATGGTGCAAACCCATGCACTACGCGACTTTAATTTACACGTAGAAGAAGGCGAATTTATCGCGGTAACTGGCCCTAGTGGCTCGGGAAAAACCACCTTTTTAAATATCGCAGGTATGTTAGAACCTTTTAGCAGTGGTGAATACCTGCTTGATGGCATTGATGTTGGCAAACTCAACGACAATCAACGGGCGGATTGTCGCAATCAAAAAATTGGTTTTATTTTCCAAGGCTTCAACCTGATCCCTGATTTAAATTTATATGAAAACATTGAAGTGCCACTGCGCTACCGAGGTATTAAAGCAAGTGAACGTAAACGCCGAATTGAACAATGCTTGGAGCAAGTAGGCTTGGCTTCTCGCGCCAAGCATTTACCACAGCAGTTATCAGGTGGTCAACAACAACGGGTAGCGATTGCCCGCGCCCTGGCCGGAGAGCCGCGCTTTTTATTAGCGGATGAACCAACCGGTAACCTAGACAGCTTAATGGCACGCCAAGTGATGGAGTTGCTGGAGCAAATTAATCGTGACGGCGCGACCATCATTATGGTGACACATGATCCCGAACTTGCTCGCAGAGCACCACGTAATATTCAAGTGGTTGATGGTCAACTTGCCGACTTTACGCTGTATCAAGGCGCACAAAATCTTAAAAATGTTGCAGGAGCCTAAGCCATGCTATTACATTACCTCGATTTAAGTTGGCGCAGCTTTAAGCGCACACCACTGGTAAGCATGTTAATGGTGCTAGCCATTGCTATTGGTATTGGTGTAACCATGACCAGTTTAAGCGTTTATCACATGATGTCGAGCGATCCTATCCCGCATAAAAGCAGTCAATTGTATAACGTACAATTACAAACCATGGATGAAGGTCATACGTGGTGGACGGGTGACGATATCCCCATGCAATTGACTTATCAAGATGCCGTAAATTTACATAATGCGCCTATTCCAAATAAAAAAGTGGCCATGATGCGCACAGGCTTCTCGGTGTATTTAGACTCAGATAAAGTAAAGCCGTTTACTGGTGAAGCACGCATGACCACACCAGATTTCTTTAATATGTTTGATGTGTCATTTATTTATGGCGGTGTTTGGAGTGAGCAACAAGAGCAATCTGCCGCCCCTGTGGTGGTGATTTCAAAAGAGCTGAACGATAAGTTGTTTGCGGGTGAAAACTCCATTGGCAAACTAGTCTACTTGGATGACGATAGCTATCAAATTGTCGGTGTCATTGCTGACTGGCCCCTCAACCTCAAATATTATGATTTGAATAACGGCGCTTTTGATAAAGTAGCAGACTTATTTTTGCCATTTAGTTTAATTAAAGCAAAAGAGCTCACCAGCTGGGGCAATAGCAATGGCTGGAAACATGAAAATATCTACAGCTACGCCGATAAAATGCAATCGGAAATAGTGTGGATCCAGTTTTGGGCGCAACTAGATAACCCTGAACAAAAAGCAAACTACAACAATTACCTTAATTCTTACATTCAAGAGCAAAAAAAGCGTGGCCGCTTTACGCGAGAAAAACCTGAATATAGCTTGCTTGATGTAAACCAATGGATGCAATACAACAATGTCGTTAGTGAAGACAACAAAATATTGGTCGGCTTAAGCTTTATGTTTTTAGCTGTGTGCTTAGCTAATATCCTTGGTTTATTGCTAGCGAAGTTTTTGCGTCGGGCACCGGAAGTAGGCGTGCGCCGTGCTTTAGGGGCAAGTAAGCGACAAGTTTTTCTACAGCATTTAGTAGAAGTAGCCATGCTTGGTTTTATCGGCGGTTTGCTAGGTATTGTACTTGCACAAATTGGCCTACTCGGGGTAAGGCAAAGTTACGAATATTACAAAAACATAGCCTCGATGGATTTAGTCATGTTATTGAGTGCCCCAGTTATCGCAATAACTACTTGCATTGTTGCTGGGCTTTACCCTGCTTGGTTAGTGTGTAAAACCAACCCTGCCATTTACTTAAAGAGCCAATAAGGAGCTACTCATGTTAGAAATCAAACCTATATTTCATGCACTGTGTCGCTCAAAGGTAGGCGCAATATTACTCTTAATTCAAATTGCGATTACGACGGCTATTGTCAGCAATGCGGCGTTTATCATTCAAGATAGAATCGCTTTTTTAAACCAAGAAACCGGATATCCAGAGCAAGACTTGTTTAAGTTCAATGTGATGACCTTTGGTAAAGATATTGATGCCAGCCAACAGTTTGAATTAGACGTAGCGATGTTAAGAGCCCTACCTGGGGTTGTAAATGCAGCACAAAGCAGCAGTATTCCCCTATCCGGTAGTGGCAGTGCATCAAGCTTTAGTTTGAAACCAGCACCACAAGAAAGCCTAAGTGTGCGCACCGCTTACTTTCATATTGATGAACACGGCCTAGACACATATGGCGTAAAATTGATTGCCGGGCGTAATTTTAGTGAAGATGAAGTACTCATTTCAAATTCGCCAACAGATAGAACAACCAATGTCACTGTCGTTACCGAGGCGTTAGCCAATGAGCTTTTCCCAAAGGGAGATGGCCTAGGAAAAACCATTTATTTTGGTGACTTACCTTTAACGGTTATCGGTATAACAGCGCCAATGAAAGGCCCTTGGCTTAAAGATAGTCACCCAAATAATGTGGCGCTGATCCCTTATATTCAAGGCAAAACTTACGCACAATTTGTGGTTAGAACCAAACCAGACCAACGTGATGCTGTGATGAAAGAAGTTGAAAATCTGATGCTAAAAAATTACAGCAAACGGGTGATCAACAATATAAAAGGTCTAGATGAACTCAAAGATGAATATGTTGCAGCAGATAAACTCATGATGCGTATGCTGATTGTGCTGATCACTATTTTAGTATTAGTCACCGCACTAGGTATCTTTGGCTTAACCTTATTTAATATCAGCAAACGTACTAAGCAAATTGGTACCCGCCGTGCATTAGGTGCCAGAAAATCAGCTATTATTAACTATTTTTTAGTTGAAAATGCGATGATCTGTGGTGTTGGCTTAATCTTAGGTTGTATCGCAGCCTTATTACTTGGGCAATTGTTAATGCAGCACTTTTCAATTGCCTCACTGCCACCGAGCTATATTGCAGGTACTGCCATTATAGTATTTGTAATGAGCTTACTTGCCGTGTTTGGCCCCGCACAACGTGCGGCCAACATATCGCCGAGTATCGCAACTAGAACCATATAGAGCAATTCCCAACCTATGCTACACTGAGCTTTTTTCGGTATAGCATTTTCACAAACCTTTATCTACATAAAAATAAACAGCGATTAAATTCACATGGAAAAAATACTTATTGTCGATGACAATCCCGCTATCTTAGAGGCCTTGTCACTACTATTAGAAATTCATGACTATCAGGTGGTCACGGCAAAAAACCCACTTGAAGCGTTACAAATAGTGCAATACCAGCGTATCGCGCTGGTTATCCAAGATATGAACTTTAGTAATGACACCACCTCAGGCGAGGAAGGTAAAACGCTGTTCTACCAATTAAGAGAGCTCAACCCACACTTGCCAATTATTTTGATCACCGCGTGGACGGAGCTTGCAACCGCTATTGAACTGGTGAAAGCGGGGGCCGCCGATTATTTACCCAAGCCTTGGGACGATAGTAAATTGCTGACCTGTGTTAATAACTTAATTGAACTTGGCCAAACAAAACAACAAAACGCCACTTATGAGCGCCACCAGCAAGAGCGAACAGCAAGTTTAGCCGATGCCAACTTAGTTGGTTTAGTTTATCAAAGTACCGCCATGGAAAAAATTCTCAATATGGCAATACAAGTCGCTAAGTCAGATGTCTCTGTACTAATAACAGGTGCAAATGGCAGTGGTAAAGAACGTATAGCGCGTATAATCCAAGCAAACTCGCATTTAAATAACAGAGCTTTTTTAACCGTTAATGCGGGGGCTCTACCCCATGATTTAATTGAAGCCGAATTATTTGGCGCTGAAGCGGGTGCTTATACTGGCATCACCAAACAGCGAATTGGTCGCTTTGAGGCCGCTGATGGAGGTACACTGTTTTTAGATGAAATTGGTAACCTGCCTTTATCAGGGCAAATGAAACTACTGCGCGTGTTACAAACCGGTGAGTTTGAACGACTCGGCTCAACACAAACACAAAAAGTAAATGTACGGGTTATTTCAGCTACCAATGAAGATTTAAAAGCGGCCATTCATACAGGTCGATTTAGAGAAGACTTATATTATCGCCTCAACGTGATTGAGCTAAATTTACCCAGTTTAGCGCAAAGACCAGATGACATTTTAGCACTGGCTAAACACTTCTTAGGCGAGCGCGAATTGTCGCTTACAACAGAGCAAGGATTACTCGCGCACAGTTGGCCTGGCAATGTTAGAGAGCTAGAAAACGCCTGTAAACGCGCTGCGGTACTCAAACCACATGGCGACATTACCCTTGATGATTTTGCTCTACAATTGCAACCGCTGCACACTAACTTTGCTAAACAAGAACCCAGTAGAGTAGAACTAGAACAAGCTATGCGTCAGCACCAAGGAGTGATCGCAAAAGTTGCCAGGCAGTTTGGTTTAAGTCGTCAAGCACTGTACCGCCGTTTGCAGAAATTTGAGATTGATTACTAATGGAAAAAAATAAACCTGCACTGTCTCTCACCTGTAAAATAGTGCTGATATGTAACATCTCTGCACTTATTCCTGTTTGGCTCATCTACTGGTTAACCTATTTAAGCTGGCCTTTATTACTTATAACAACGCTGCTCACATCGCTGCTGGCAAGTTATTTATCTTTTCGACTCAGCCGCACTCTGGTGCAAGGCATACACTCACTTGAAACTGGTTTGCTTAATTTTAAAGACGGTGAATTAGCCACCTTACTAGCTTATAACGGCAACGATGAATTAGGCCGCTTGTGTCAATTGTATAATCAAACTGCAAAGCAATTACGCCAAGAGAAACAATGGATCTATCAGCGCGAGCTGATGCTTGATAAAGTGCTACAAAGCTCACCTCAAGCCGTACTATTAAAAAATGATAAAGGCTTTATTGTTTATAGTAATTACAGCGCTCGAGATCTTTTTAATGCCAAAACAGCCCTTGAAGGTAGCCAATTTGAGCAACTGCTTACTAACACTCATCCGCAATTAAATAATGCTTTAACGCGTGGTAGTGATGGTTTATTTACACTAGATACTGAAGACCAAGAATCTCAAGCGTGGCATTTATCAACCGGTAAGTTATTACTTAACAATCAATACCATTACTTATATGTCTTTAAACAACTCACCCGCGAACTTAGCCGTCAAGAAGTCGAGGTATGGAAGAAGGTCATTCGGATCATCAGTCACGAGCTTAATAACTCTCTGGGTCCCATGTCGTCAATGCTACACAGCGGCCAGTTACTCAGTGAGAAAGTAGACGAACCCAGACTTAGCCGCGTGTTTGCTACCATTTCTGAACGCATCAAACATTTAAACGACTTTGTACAAGGCTATGGCAAATTTGCCAAACTGCCGACACCCCAACCAGCTAAAATTGATTGGCAAGTGTTGCTCAAACAACTACAAAATCAATGGTGTTTTATGCTCGATATAAGTAACGACGTACATACACTGGCTGATCCGACTCAAGTCGAGCAGCTACTGATCAACTTAATAAAAAATGCTCACGAATCAGGCTCTGTAAGCGAACATATAAGTGTCACTGTTACACAGAATATTAAAGGCACACATATCAGCGTGAACGACCAAGGTAAAGGTATGAGTGAGCAAGTGATGGCCAATGCCTTGCTCCCATTTTATTCAACTAAAGTCGCCGGTAGTGGTTTGGGGTTAGCATTGTGCCGTGAAATAGTCGAAGCTCATCATGGTCAAATTAGCTTACACAATCGTCAGCACGGCGGGCTTAGTGTTCATGTCACTTTGCCCCACAGTCCTAACAAACAATCACAAAAAAGCCGCAATTAAGCGGCTTTTTGTTGATCTGCTAGTAACCGTTATTCAGCGCCAGCTTCTTTATATTTAGCTGCTGTTTCGGTGATAAGTGGTTGTAATTCACCACGTTGAAACATTTCAATGATAATGTCACAGCCACCGATTAATTCGCCATCAACCCACAATTGTGGAAATGTTGGCCAATTAGCATATGCTGGTAATTCAGCACGAATATCAGGATTTAGTAAAATATCAACATAGGCAAACGGTTCACCGCATGACATTAATGCTTGAGATGCTTGTGAAGAAAAACCACAATTTGGTAATTTAGGCGATCCTTTCATATAAAGGATAATTGGGTTTTCAGAAATCTGCTGTTTAATTTTATCAATGGTTTCCATCTACAACCTCAAAAGTGACGATAGCTGAACATACTAAGGCTTGAAAAATTTTCATTTAGCCTCATATATGTATCTTAAAATGGGCAAATAAAGCCGCAATCGAAATAGTCTTGCATTTGCACTGCTGTTTGGCATTGCTGTTTGCTAAAACTTGAGTAAAATACTCAACAATTATAGTAACACTATAATCTCATTTGGTATAGGTAACTACCCTGTTTGAACAGGTATTAACTATTACTATTTGAACTATCAACCAAAAGAAGATGGAGATAAAAAATGGCATTTGAACTACCGTCACTACCATATGCAATTAATGCACTTGAGCCACATATTTCACAAGAAACATTAGAGTTTCACCACGGCAAGCACCACAACACTTATGTGACTAAACTTAACGGTTTGATCCCAGGTACTGAGTTTGAAGGTAAATCACTTGAAGAAATCGTATGTTCTTCTGAAGGTGGCGTATTTAACAATGCAGCACAGATCTGGAACCATACTTTTTACTGGAACAGCCTAGCTCCAAATGGCGGTGGCGAAGCAACAGGCGCTGTTGCAGATGCTATCAATGCTAAATGGGGTTCTTTTGCAGCATTCCAAGCAGCTTTTGATGATAAAGCAGTAAACAACTTTGGTTCAAGCTGGACATGGTTAGTTAAATTAGCTGATGGTTCTTTAGACATCGTTAATACTTCTAACGCAGCAACGCCACTAACTCAAGACGGTGTTACACCGATCCTGACTGTGGACCTGTGGGAACATGCTTACTACATTGATTTCCGTAACGTTCGTCCAGACTACTTAAAAGCATTCTGGTCGCTTGTTAACTGGGAATTCGCGAACGCTAACTTCGCATAATTGATTGCTCGTTCTGAGCAAGCCCAATTTAAAAGACGCTGCGGCGTCTTTTTTGTTTTCTAACATAAATTTTTAATTTTATTGCACAAAAAATCAAATTCGTGACTAAGCTTTAAATAACCTTTGCTTCTTTTTTAATTTGTAAGCACCTAGTTTAAGCAGGTTTTTCGGAGGTTTCCATGAGTATTTTTGAGCATTACCAAGCACGATACGAAGCGGCACAAGAAGAAGAGTACAGTATCGCTGAGTTCTTAGAGATTTGTAAAACTGATAAATCGGCTTATGCCAGCGCACCAGAGCGATTATTAGCGGCCATTGGTGAGCCAAAAATGATCGATACTTCAAAGGATGCACGGTTAAGTCGATTATTTTCAAACAGAGTAGTAGCACGTTACCCTGCCTTTAATGATTTTTACGGTATGGAGGACGCGATTGAACAAATCGTTTCTTATCTAAAACATGCCGCGCAAGGCCTTGAAGAGTGTAAACAAGTGCTTTATCTACTTGGACCTGTTGGCGGTGGTAAATCATCGATTGCCGAAAAGCTAAAATATTTAATGCAACAAGTGCCTATTTACTCAATTAAAGGCTCACCGGTCAATGACCACCCGTTGGCGCTATTTGATCCTAATGAAGACGCTGAGCTGATGGCAAAAGAATACGGAATAAAGCCCCGTTACTTAAAAACCATTATGTCACCATGGGCCACTAAGCGCTTATCTGAATTTAATGGTGATATTAGCCAGTTTAAAGTGGTAAAACGCTACCCCTCTATTTTAAATCAAATTGCTATTGCAAAAACTGAACCCGGGGATGAAAACAACCAAGATATTTCTGCTTTAGTCGGTAAAGTTGATATTCGCAAACTAGAACATTTTGCTCAAAACGATGCCGATGCTTATGCTTATTCCGGTTCATTATGTCTTTCAAATCAAGGCTTAATGGAGTTTGTTGAGATGTTTAAAGCGCCAATCAAAGTATTGCATCCGCTTTTAACTGCCACGCAAGAGGGAAATTATAATGGCACCGAAGGTATTAGTGCACTGCCCTTTAATGGCATGATTTTGGCTCATTCAAACGAATCAGAATGGCAGACCTTTAAAAACAACAAGAACAATGAAGCCTTTTTAGACCGTGTTTACATCGTCAAAGTGCCCTATTGTTTACGTGCATCTGAAGAAGTAAAAATCTACGACAAGCTATTGGAACATAGTGAATTATATAATGCTCCTTGCGCGCCAGGAACACTGGAAACATTGGCAAAATTTACCACGCTATCACGGTTAAAAGATCCAGAAAACTCAAGTGTTTACTCAAAAATGCGGGTATATGATGGCGAAAGCTTAAAAGACACCGATCCGAAAGCTAAATCGTATCAAGAGTATCGTGATTATGCTGGTGTTGATGAAGGCATGACCGGACTATCAACTCGGTTTGCATTTAAAATTTTATCACGAGTGTTTAACTTTGACACACTTGAGGTAGCTGCAAACCCAGTACATTTATTTTATGTGTTAGAACAACAAATTGAACGAGAGCAATTCTCTGCCGATGTTGAAGAACGCTACTTAAGCCACTTAAAAGGCTATTTAATCCCGCAGTATGTTGAGTTTATCGGTAAAGAGCTGCAAACAGCTTATTTAGAGTCCTATTCTGAGTACGGGCAAAACATTTTTGATCGTTATGTCACTTATGCTGATTTTTGGATCCAAGACCAAGAATACCGAGACCCTGATACCGGCCAGCTATTCAACCGCGAAGCATTAAATGCCGAACTTGAAAAAATTGAAAAACCAGCAGGCATTTCAAATCCAAAAGATTTCCGTAACGAAATCGTTAATTTTGTATTGCGTGCACGGGCGCACAACAACGGTAAAAATCCATTGTGGACCAGCTATGAAAAACTGCGCACTGTGATTGAGAAAAAAATGTTCTCCAATACTGAAGAACTATTACCTGTTATTTCCTTCAATGCGAAAACATCCGCAGAAGATCAGAAAAAACATGAAGATTTTGTCAATCGTATGGTGGAAAAAGGATATACCCAAAAGCAAGTTCGTTTGTTATCAGAGTGGTATTTACGCGTGCGTAAATCGCAATAACACGCAGCTGTGTATTTTTAGGGGGTCTTTATGGCGCATTTTATAGACCGTCGCCTGAACGGTAAGAATAAGAGCACGTTAAATCGTCAACGCTTTATCAGGCGCTATAAAAAACAGATCAAAGAAGCGGTGTCAGATGCAATAAATAAACGCAGTGTCACTGATTCCAGTAGCGGTGAGAGTATTTCAATTCCGCAACGGGATATCGGTGAACCTACTTTTCATCAAGGTAAAGGGGGCGATAGAGAACAAATTCATCCTGGTAACGATCAGTTCTCAACCGGTGATAAAATTAAACGCCCGCAAGGTGGCCAAGGTGGTGGAGCCGGCGAAGGTGAAGCGAGTGACTCTGGTGAAGGCGAAGATGACTTTGTCTTCTCGATTTCTAAAGATGAGTATCTAGACTTACTGTTTGAAGACTTAGAGCTGCCAAATTTACAGCAAAACCAGTTAGACAAACTCGTGCAAATGAAAACGCATCGTGCTGGTTTTTGTAGTGATGGTATGCCGAGTAATATTGATATTGTGCGTTCACTTCAGGGCTCACTTGCAAGGCGTGTTGCGATGAGCGCGGGTAAAAAGCGTCAATTAGCAGAGCTTGAAGCACAGCTTTGCCTATTAATGGCTGAGCCTGAACCAGATATAGCTGCTATTGCATTAATGGAGCAAGAAATCGCCGCATTACAAAAACGCATCAGTGCAGTGCCCTTTATTGATAATTACGATTTGCGTTTTCGTAACTATGAAAAACAGCCTCACCCAACGAGTAAAGCGGTGATGTTTTGTATTATGGATGTGTCGGGCTCGATGGATCAAGCAACCAAAGATATGGCAAAACGTTTTTATATTTTGCTTTATCAATTTTTGACCCGCAGTTATAAAGACATTGAAGTGGTGTATATTCGCCATCATACCCAAGCCAAAGAGGTCGACGAACAGGAGTTTTTCTATTCCCAAGAAACTGGCGGCACAATTGTCTCCAGCGCACTGAAGTTAATGAATGAGATAATTACCGAGCGTTATAACGCTGGCGAGTGGAATGTGTATGCAGCACAAGCCTCAGATGGCGACAATTGGGCTGATGACTCTCCCCAATGCTCAGAGATCTTACGCAACAAGTTGCTCAGTACCATACGCTATTACGCTTATATTGAGATCAC
This sequence comes from Pseudoalteromonas ostreae, assembly GCF_018069805.1. Classification (GTDB taxonomy): domain Bacteria; phylum Pseudomonadota; class Gammaproteobacteria; order Enterobacterales; family Alteromonadaceae; genus Pseudoalteromonas; species Pseudoalteromonas ostreae. The sequence goes on along the minus strand of NZ_JAGPYN010000037.1, from coordinate 9,481 downwards.
TACCCGCGCCCATCAGAGTCTATGGCGTGAGTATCAAAATATTTGTCAAACTCATAATAACTTTGCTATTCAACATATACGCAATGTTGAAGATATTTACCCTATTTTCCGTGAGTTATTCAAGAAGAGTCGTCAACACCAAGGGGCAGCCTAGGCTGTACAGCGAGGTATTTATATGACCAATAAACGAATGAGTGATGGGCCAGATTGGACATTTGAATTATTACAACAATACCAAGACGAAATAGCGCGGGTAGCTGAACATTATCGCCTCGATACTTATCCTAATCAGATTGAAGTGATCACCGCAGAACAAATGATGGATGCCTATTCTAGTGTTGGTATGCCTATTGGCTATAGTCACTGGTCGTATGGTAAAAAATTTATTCAAACTGAGCAAAATTACAAGCGCGGACAAATGGGATTAGCTTATGAAATTGTCATAAACTCGAATCCTTGTATTGCTTATTTAATGGAAGAAAATACCCTCCCAATGCAGGCTTTAGTAATGGCGCACGCTTGCTACGGGCACAACTCGTTCTTTAAAGGTAACTATTTATTTAAAACTTGGACTGATGCCAGCTCTATTATTGACTACCTATTATTTGCAAAAAATTATATTGCTCGTTGCGAAGAAAAACATGGCATTGATGAAGTCGAAAATCTCCTTGATTCATGTCATGCGCTTATGAATTATGGCGTTGATCGTTATAAACGCCCACAACAAATATCTTTATTTGAAGAACAAAAACGCCAACAAGAGCGCGAAGATTACTTACAATCACAAGTGAACGAACTTTGGCGCACAATACCTTCACATCAGCAGGAAACTAAAAAACACGAGCGTCATTTTCCTTCAGAGCCACAAGAAAATATTTTGTATTTTATAGAAAAAAACGCGCCATTACTGGAATCTTGGCAACGAGAAATAATTCGTATTGTGCGTAAAATCTCACAATATTTTTATCCTCAAAAGCAAACCCAAGTAATGAATGAAGGCTGGGCAACGTTTTGGCATTATACTATTTTGAATCACTTATATGATGAAGGGAAACTGACTGACTCATTCATGTTAGAGTTTTTACAAAGTCATACTAATGTTGTGTATCAGCCCCCTTACAATAGTAATTATTATTCGGGTATTAACCCTTATGCGCTGGGTTTTAATATGATGGTGGATATTCGCCGTATTTGTGAAAACCCTACCAAAGAAGATAAACAGTGGTTTCCTGAATATGCTGGGAGCAACTGGCTAGATACGCTGCACTTTGCAATGGAAAACTTTAAAGACGAAAGTTTTATTAGCCAATTTTTATCACCCAAACTTATTCGTGACTTTAAATTATTCACTATTATCGATCACGAAAAAGATCCGAATTTAGAAGTTGGTGCGATCCACGATGAAAGTGGCTATCACGCAGTACGGACTGCGCTCTCTGCACAATATAATCTCAGTAATCACGAGCCCAACATTCAGATCTATGATGTTGATATTAGAGGCGATCGCTCTTTAACCTTACGCTACGTACCACATCAAGAGATTCCATTGGCAAAGTCTCACCATGAGGTATTAAAACACCTTTACAGACTATGGGGCTTTAAGGTAAAACTGGAACAAGAGTCAACCTCTGGCGAATTGAATATACTCGGGCAATGTCCATCAGATGATTCACGCCATACAACAGAGTGAATAGAATGGATAAAAAGCTTCTCGTACTAATTGATTCAGTCGAATTTGCGCGTACAGCTATTTTGCACGCCAAACACAAAGCAATTGGTAAGCAAAAGCATATTGATATTGTCGCCTTTGCTTATGAAAGTGCAGGTAATATTTTGTTTTCGCCGCCAGCTGAGCAACTGCAAGTAATTCAAAATACCAGGTTGGCTACTCTCAAAAATGAATTAATACCATTACTTGAAAGCGAATTGTCAGAATCAGATTATTCATTAAATATTATTTGGCATGAAGCGCCTGACCAATGGTTAGCCAATGAGAGTGACTTTGAAAATTATGAGATGGTGATAAAAACGCGCCATATTGACGAACAGTGTCAATTTAGTGAGCTTGACTGGCAGTTGATCCGCTTTACCCCGTTACCGCTTTATTTAGCTGCGGATAATACCTGGCGCAATAATACGAATGTGTTAGCTGCACTTGATTTAGGCAGCGAAAAAGCCACTAAATACAAACTAAACAAAGATATGATTGAAACTGGTTTAGCTTATTCCAAGCATTATGGCTGTCAGTTTTATCCTTGTTATACTGTTCATGTTTCCCCAATTTTAAGAGACTTAGGCATCGTATTTTCAGACGAACAAGTACTGAATGCTTTTGAGAAACTGCCTGTCATCCAACGTAATTTAATTATTGAGCATGATCTTAAAAATAACCTCCATATAAAAGCGGGTTTAGCCGAACAAGTGATCCCCAGTATTGCAGCTAAGCTTAATGCGGGACTTGTGATCATGGGCTCAGTAGGCAACATAGGTATAAAAGGTAAGTTAATTGGCAATACTGCTGAAAAAGTTATGCGTTTACTAAAAACAGACTTGCTTATTTTGCCACCTGAATGCTAGATAGCAGTTGACGATGACATAAAAAATGACGCATTTTTCGTCATTTTTTATGCCTATTCAAAGCAACCTAGGCTTGGTTGTTGAACCTTTATTATTGTACTGAAGGGTTTTTATACTCATCAAGATTAACTCAAATCTTTATACGCCGTGATACAGTTCCTGCCATTTTCTTTTGAAAAGTAAAGTGCTTTATCCGCCGCTTCAATCCATTTTTCATAGCGCTCAAATTCATCTTGAAAACAGGCAAAACCAACACTTACCGTCACTTTAATTTGTTGTTCGTCAAAGGAAATGGAAGAACTTTCAATTAAATAACGCAAACGCTCAGCAAATATTTCAGCACCTTTTCGATCCGTGTCCAATAGCGTTACTGCAAATTCTTCGCCACCATAGCGCCCTGCGATGTCTGTTTCACGCAAGGTCTTACGTAGTAAATCAGCGATGTTACGCAATACTTCATCACCACAACGGTGGCCATGTTCATCATTTACTTTTTTAAAGTGATCGATATCACACATTAATAAAGCACTCGAGCCACCACTGCGTTTGATCCTTAGAAATTCTTTGCGTAGGCTACTTTCCCAATAACCACGATTAGTCAATTTTGTTAATGCGTCCGTTTGACTCATTTGTTCAAGTTTACGATTTACTTCTTCAAGTTCTTTTTTATTCACCGCCATGTCAGTTACATCATAAAGAATGATACAAATATGGCCAACTTCTCCCATCGTATTTGACAGAGGAATAAATGTCGCGTTTTGAAACATATGGTCTGCTTTACCTGTTATTGGACGGTAATTTTTAAAGCGAAAAATGTATGGTTGCTGTTCCCAAATAGTAAATGAGCGATTTTTCAAAATAAACACAGACTCTGACTTACTACGAAACCATTTTTCATCAATTGATGGAAATAAATCAAACAAATCTTTATCTTTTACTGCGCTTGGTAACATACCTGAATGGTTTTCCATAAAACCATTCCAAATACATACTTTATAGTCCCTATCTAACACCACCAAACCAACATCTACGGTATTAAACATATCCATTAACCAATGGATTTCATTCATATTAAAATCAGCAGCAGGCATAATGTTAGTCTTCTAATAGGTAAGCAACTTTGTATTTCAAAGTTTTTAGTGAGTCTTCGGTAAATAACAGCATCAAGTCACAGTTAATATTGTGGTTCTCAATACCATAGCTAATTTCTATTGCCAGAGTACGTTGCCAGCGTGATTTATTTGCTTTAACGAGATCAGTCACATCACAATGTTGGCCTAACACCACAGGGTGTCCTTGGCTAAAGGTCATGTCTAATTGACGAGATAATCCAGTTAAGATTGCACCAATCAGAATATTACTAATATCCATTAATAGCTCCAGCTCAATTTTGTTAGTGAGCTCCCCTTGATAATTCATTAAGGATGCTATTTCTTTAAAGCTAGAATCATTAAGGAGTAACAACGCCTCACCAGATACACCACCACCAATAAAACCTTGGCACACACCTGACGTTGTTGCATTAGCATCAATTGAGCGCAGCGCCATATCAAGTTCATTGACTTCGAGAATATTGACATTAGGAATAGGCAGTTCAACAAATACATTTAATAGCCGTGCTAATAAGTCTCCAGCCTGACCCATTGCCACGTTAGTCAGCTCTTGGTATATATCCCTAACATCTGGGTCAACTTGCTCACCTAAGCGATGTGAGAGTCGCTCGCGCATTGCTTTATCTTTAATTCCATGGTGTTCGATAATATCGGCAAGCTTTTGCGCATCACATGGTTTTTGAATAAAGTCTATCGCACCAAGTTCGGTTACGCGTTGATGTGCATTAGGCTGAATATCGCCAGAGACAACAACGGTTAATATATCCAAGTTTTGCTCTTGAATTGCTTGCAGTACTTCGTAACCATCCATTTGTGGCATATTTAAATCGAGGAATAAAATTTCTGGGCTTAACGCTTTAATTTGTTCAATACAATGCACACCATCTTCAGCAAACTCAATTTTAATATCCCAATCACCGGGCAACGAACGAGCTAACTGACGGCGCGCAAGCTTAGAATCATCACAAATTAGTACCGACGTTGACATAATTTCTCTCTGATTGCTCTTATTTTTTATTCGTAAAAATGGTAAACATTTATTACTGCTTTATGTTAATCAATGTAACCATGCATTTCAATTTTAAACTAAACGCTTGGTGTCCATGAATGATTATAATACACTCAGGCTAATTGCGTTAATTCTAAAGGAAATACCTTATGCTCCGTTCACTTACTTTTGCTTTAAGTGCCTTTTGTTCAATGGCTTTTGCGGCCGACATAACTGAAAATACGCTTGATGCGGGTAAAGTATCTGCACAATCTAAGCCAATCACTTTGTTAGGACAAGGCGTAAAACTAGGTGATAAAGCACCAGACTTTAAAGTGGTTGATGGCTCATTCAGGCCAGTTACTTTAGCCGATTTCCAAGGCAAAGCGATCTTAATTAGCGTTGTACCAAGTTTAGATACTGGGGTGTGCAGTATTCAAACTAAGCACTTTAACGAAAAAGTCGCATCACAATTTCCTAATATCGCTATGCTAACCATCAGTGCTGACTTACCATTTGCACAAAAGCGTTTTTGTAAGGCTGAGAACATAGATAAAATCACTGCACTATCTGATTCAGTTTGGCGTGACTTTGGTCAAAACTACGGCTTAATCATCAAAGATATGGGGCTACTGACTCGTGCCGTGTTTGTGTTAGACACTAGCCATAAAGTTGTTTACAAGCAGTTAGTCGCTGATTTATCAACAGAGCCAACATATGATCCTGTGTTAACTGCATTAACCGCATTGTAATTTATTTCGCTAAAGTACATTACTACAATAAAAAAACCGCCAATCGGCGGTTTTTTTATTGATTGAATTATTAACCCAATAATTCAGCAAGTTGCTGATTAACAGCTTCAACAGCTTGAGTACCGTCTAAACGATGATACTGCGTGTTGCCCGCTTTAGCTTCTGCTTGATAATAATCAACCAGTGGCATTGTTTGCTCATGGTAAATACCTAAACGTTTACGTACTGTTTCTTCAGTATCGTCCGCGCGAATAATTAAGTCTTCACCTGTGACGTCGTCTTTATCTTCCACTTTTGGTGGGTTATATACAACATGGTATACACGCCCCGAACCAGGATGAACGCGACGTCCGCCCATGCGATCAACAATAATTTCATCAGCAACATCAAACTCAATAACGTGATCAACCACTACGTCATTTTCTTTCATCGCATCAGCTTGTGGAATGGTACGTGGGAAACCATCTAGTAAAAAGCCTTTCTCACAATCAGCTTTAGTGATACGTTCTTTCACAAGGCCAATGATGATGTCATCAGAAATTAACTGACCTGCATCCATGACTTTTTTTGCTTCAAGACCCAGTGGTGTGCCTTCTTTAATTGCAGCACGTAACATATCACCAGTAGAAATTTGTGGAATACCGTACTTGTCCATCAAAAACTGAGCTTGAGTACCTTTACCTGCACCCGGCGCGCCCAAAAGAATAATGCGCATATCATTGTCCTCGGTTGTTACTGATTTTACAAAAAGCGTATCAGTATGATTTATTATAAAGCCTGAATTCTTCCATAAGCGCCGCCGATACTCAAGCAACTTATACTAATTGATTATTCTCAAATCATAAAAAAAGGAACCGAGGTTCCTTTTTTATGAAAAATGTGACTTCTTCTATGCTTACTTGCTCAAATCTAACATTAATTTATTTAAACGAGTCACAAAACCTGCTGGGTCTTTTAATGTACCGCGCTCTGCAAGCAAGGCTTGATCAAGCAGTACATGTGACCACTGAGCAAATTTATCTTCATCTTGCTCAACATTTAAATGCTTAACAAGTTGATGCTCAGGGTTAAGCTCAAAAATTGGTTTTGCTTCAGGAGCAGCTTGACCAACTGACTCCATTAGCTTTTGCATTTGTGAGCTCATGTCGTTATCATCAGCCACTACACATGCTGGTGAATCCGTTAAGCGATGCGTAAAGCGTACGTCTTTAACATTGTCGCCAAGTGCTGTTTTGATACGCTCAACTAAGCCTGCAACTTCTTTTTCAGACTCTTCTTGCGCTTTTTTAGTCTCTTCGTCATCAAGGTTACCTAAGTCTAGATCACCACGGGTAATCGACTTAAATGGTTTTTCAGCAAACTCGGTTAAGTGACTCATCATCCACTCATCAACACGGTCACTCATTAACAACACTTCGATACCTTTCTTACGGAAGATCTCTAAGTGTGGAGAGCTTTTCGCTGCTGTGAATGAATCAGCAACAACGTAGTAAATCGCGTCTTGTCCTTCGTTCATACGCTCAACGTATTGCTCTAATGAAACGTTTTGTGCCTCTTCATCTGTGTGTGTTGAAGAGAAACGCAATAACTTAGCAATCGCTTCTTTGTTTGCTGCATCTTCAGCTGGACCTTCTTTGATCACTTGACCAAATTCATTCCAAAATACTTGGTAATCGTCGGCTTTATTTTTCGCCATGCGTTCAAGCAATTTTAAAGTACGTGACGTACAACCCTTACGGATTGCTTGCGTAACTTTGTTATCTTGTAAGATTTCACGCGATACGTTTAGTGGTAAATCATTTGAATCAAGTAAACCTTTCACAAAACGTAAGTAGCTAGGCATAAATTGCTCAGCATCGTCCATTACAAATACGCGCTGTACATACAGCTTTAAGCCACTTTGACGGTCACGATTCCATAAATCAAATGGGGCTTTTTTAGGAATGTACAGTAAGCTTGTATATTCAGTTTTACCTTCAACTTTGTTGTGAGCCCAGCTAAGTGGATCTTCCCAGTCATGGCTTACATGCTTATAAAACTCTTTGTATTCATCTTCAGATAGCTCTGATTTATCACGTGTCCACATTGCAGTAGCGCGGTTAATGCTTTCCCACTCACCAGGGACTGCTGGAACTTTCTCGCCATCTTCACCTTCTGATTCAGGCACTTCAGCTTTGTACATTTGTACTGGTGTAGAAATATGATCCGAGTACTTAGTTACAATACTACGTAGGCGCCATTCATCAGAAAACTCTTTTTCATCATCACGAAGGTGTAAAGTAATTTCAGTCCCACGGCCTTCTTTTTCAATCTCTTCTAAAGTGTACTCACCCTCACCTTGTGATTGCCACTCAACGCCTTTTTCTTCACCTGCTTTGCGGGTACGAACTGTCACTAAGTCTGCAACGATAAATGCTGAGTAAAAACCAACACCGAATTGACCAATCAGTTGCGAATCTTTACTTTGGTCGCCAGTTAAGTTTTTGAAAAACTCAGCTGTGCCTGATTTAGCAATAGTCCCTAACGAGCTGATCACTTCATCACGGGTCATACCAATACCGTTATCAGAAATAGTCACGGTATTCTTTTCTTTATCGGCACTAATACGCACACGCAAATCTGCATCACCTTGGTACAGTTCACCATTTGAAAGTGCTAAAAAGCGTAATTTATCAGCCGCGTCAGAGGCATTTGACACAAGCTCACGTAAGAAAATTTCTTTATTTGAATAAAGTGAGTGAATCATTAAGTTTAATAATTGTTTAACTTCTGTTTGAAAGCCTAATGTTTCTTTTTGTGCTGCAGTCATTTATATATCTCCAATTTGTAAAGTGTCTGCGTTATGCAGTTAATATGGGGCGTGGTTTGTTAACTTCAAGTCAAAAGAGCAAAAAAGTAAGCTATAGCAAGATAAACACGGAAGTTAAGTTGTTTTTTCTTACAATCAAAATGGCTGTGGGCAATGTAGGTGCGTTTGCTTGGAGCTTCGAGGGTGTACAAAAAACAGATCGCTGGCATGTAATTGTAAGCGCTCAGCCAGTTGTTGGCTATGTTGGTTTTTATACAGATCACAGCCAATAATTGGATGCCCAATACTGTGACTGTGAATACGTAATTGATGTGTACGCCCCGTCACAGGGGTAAATTGCACTAAAGTACGCGGCGGTGATGTTAAGCGCTGTAATACTAAATAATCACTGACGGCAGACTTACCCGTCATATTACAAATTTTAACTAATGGAAAGAGTAATTTATCTTTGACTATTGCAGCGTTTATTTGACCTACGTCATTTAATAACCAGCCATCCAACATGGCTATATAGTGTTTTTTTATTGTCCCTGATTGAAACTGCTTATTAAGGAGCTTAGTTGATTCAGGGTTAAGGCCTACAATCATAATACCTGAAGTACCATAGTCTAATCGATGCGGCAATTTAGCTGTCGGAAATGCGGCAGTCAGACCTGGCTGCCCATTCACTAAACGATAATGCACAGAATCCCAATTGGCCGGATTTTTACCAGATAAACTCAGTAAACCACTGGGTTTATTGATCAATAAAATATCATCGTCTTTATATAAAATATCCACATGCTCATGACAAACCGATGCAATAAAGTCATCGACAATAATCTTAGGTTTCGAGCTACAATCAGACATTTAATTCCTTACTGTGATTTATACCAATCGTGTTAAGTTACTGACCATTTATAGCGACAGATAAATGGAGTTAGCGCTTTATTTAGCTCGCTAGAATGGTTAAATATTTAAGTCGATTGGTATTAGTACATAAACCAAAATAATTAGCGCTAGAATTGAGCGATGAGTACGAAAAGTTCTTATTGCACTATTTTAAAGCTTATTTAAATATGTGAAAGAAAAAGCTCATGCTTAGTTGTAGCGTTCTATTATCCATGGGTTTCGCGGTACTCAAGGCACGCTGCATTGTATAGGTTGACAGTGTGCGGCTGATAGCTGACGGCTTAAAGCTGAGAGCTCTAATTTTCTTTCAGACAACAAAAAACCCGTCACATTGCTGTAACGGGTTTCTCTT
>NZ_JAGPYN010000036.1 GCF_018069805.1 Pseudoalteromonas ostreae | reverse complement strand
GCGTTTAAAATGTGAGTTAGCGAACGCTTGACATAGGGCGCGAAAAGTTTTTTTTTATAAAACTCGAAACTCGAAACTCGAAACTCGAAACTCGAAACTCGAAACTCGAAACTCGAAACCTCGCAAATTTATTTCCTCTATCAGCTAATGAATTTTGATTTTATGGCTGTTTCAAATTCATGACAGTAAGTAACTCAGTAATTACAAAATAGGCTGTAATATTTAGTGAATTATGTCGCCAAAAACTGAAATAATGTGTTGATTTCTATATGATCTTGCCAAATTATTATACTAATAGGTGAAGTGCATGAACTCTTCCACAGATGCTGCGCAGTTTGGAGCATCGACAACAAGTAAATCGAAATGGAACTTTCATGATACCCAGTGGGTATTAAGTCTTTTTGGGACCGCCGTTGGTGCGGGTATTTTGTTTTTGCCAATTAATATTGGTATTGGTGGTTTTTGGCCACTGATCATTTTAGCGTGCATGGCGTTGCCGATGACATTTTTAGCCCACCGTGGCTTAGCGCGTTTTGTGTTGTCATCAAATAACAAAGATGCTGATTTTACCGATGTAGTTGAAGAGCATTTTGGTGTTAATGCAGGTAGATTAATTTCATTATTGTATTTCTTATCAATATTTCCAATTCTACTGATCTATGGTGTTGGCCTCACAAATACTGTTGATAGTTTTATGGTAAACCAATTAGGTATGGAAGCACCTTCTAGAGTATTGCTTTCAGGAGTTTTAGTTGCAGGTATGATCAGCTTGATGCTCGGTGGTGAAAGGCTAATGTTGCGTGCTTTTGCTATTTTAGTGTATCCGTTAGTAGGGATTTTATTGTTTTTATCGTTGTATTTAATTCCGAGCTGGCAAGTACCAAATATGGCCTTTCCTGAGTTTGCAGGCTTTAGTAAAACGTTATGGCTGTCAATTCCTATTATAGTGTTCTCATTTAGCCACGCAGCGGCGATCTCAAGCTTTGTAAATGTACAACGAGGTCATTATGGTAACCAAGCTACAGCTAAGTCAGAGGCGATTTTAAAGCGCACTAGCTTACTGCTAATTGTATTTGTGTTGTTATTTGTATTCTCCTGTGTACTCTCTTTAACGCCAGAGCAAATGCTGCAAGCTAAAGCACAGAACGTTTCAGTGTTATCTTACCTAGCGAATGTGACAGACAATTCATTTATCGCCACCTTTGGCCCGCTAGTCGCGTTTATTGCTATCACTTCATCTTTCTTAGGTCATTTTTTAGGAGCAAGAGAAAGCTTTAATGGGCTTGTTACTAAACAAACAAATTTGTCGCTGAAAAACGCTGACAAAATTGGTGTTGCTATCATGTTTTTTGCTATTTGGTTTTGTGCTGTTAAAAACCCAAGTATCTTAGATATGATGGATCAACTATCAGGGCCGATTATTGCGATGATATTATTTATCATGCCAATGATTGCTGTTTATAAAGTTCCAGCATTACAAAAGTACCGTGGCCGTTTTAGCACCTTGTTTGTGTTAGCGGTAGGCTTATTAGCGGTAGCTGCTTTGATTTATGGCTTTGTTGCTTAGCGAGTAGCTTTAGAGACTTTAGTTAGATTAAATGAAAGCCCTGTAGGTGACAAACTTACAGGGCTTTTTAGAGTATGGCTTCTTCGAGCTAAATAGCGTTAATTAATCTACTGCCGACAGTGCTTTTTGAGCTATTTTATTAACCATCTGTAGTGTTTTTTCAAATACCCACTTAATAAATTCAGCTGATAACTCTTTTATTTTAGTTCGAGCATAGCCTGCCAATGCAAGCAAACCATTTGTTGGAGTGTTTTATAGGTCAAAAGAAAAGTTGTTTTCTAAAGAGTTTGACGTAACTATTGAGTATCGACTTCTTCGGTCTGCTTTCTTTATGTCATAAGAAATTTTAGCTAATTCAGCGCATAAAATGGGTGATAAAGTTGCCATTATAAGCCCTTTTAATTTTGTTTTCCCAGCGAGCAATACTTTTGATAAAGTGTTCGTCTAATGGATCCTCAGGGTTAATTAGGTGATGTTTTACTTCTTTATCCGTTAAATCTGCTTTTAAGTCTTTCAAAAGCTTTTTAAACTCTTTCGGGTTTTTTAGTCCATGCTGAAAACCTAACCAGAGGTTGTAAACCTCACCATCTTTTTCTAAATCTATGATTATTCTGACCACAGGCTCATGGAAAATACTTCCAGGTTTGCGAGATTTTAAAGATTTAGCTGGAAATGAGAAACAACCGTTTTCATCAGTATAAACACTATCTAGCTCTTCTTCTTCGTAGGTTAAGCTTCGTTCAATGAGTTGATTGGCTAATGGGATTCCATTATCGGACAGTTGACCTTTAACTTCTGGACATAACTCTACGGTATATCGAATTAAGCCGAGCATATATCGTTCCTTGTTAATAATCCATGCCTCTATAATTATCCATGAATTGAGTGAAGCATCAACATATTCAAAGAAAAGCCCTGTAGGTGACAAGCTTACAAGGCTTTTTAGTTTACGCGATTGCAGCTAGGGCACGACCTCTAATATCAGCGGCAAAGGCTAGGCCTTTTTTAAAGCTTGTTTCAGCAGCGCTAATCGCATCTGCATCGCCATTCGCTGCAAGTACAGCTTGGCTTAGTGCATTATAGAGATTTTTAATTTGCGCTTGGTAGGCTGAATCAATCGCACTTTCAATCGTTGTCATTACTTCTTCCCGTAGAATCAATTAATTGAACCGAGAATGTTAAAACACAATAGCTGATTTTACGAGAGGCTTTTTAGATAGAGGAATGTTTCATGACTAAAGCCTCTATGGAGCGTGAAGTGCCTTGGTGATTATTCATTAGTTGAAGAGTTCTAACTTACAACTTAAAATTGATGGTTTACAACAGTTAGGTCTATTTAACCAAAGTAGTAATGGAGATCAAAGTGGTCGATAAAGCAACCTTATACCTCGAAGATATCTTAGAGGATGCATTTTATTTTTTGCAGAATGGCGATGCGAAACAGGGTAAGTACTTGCTGAAAAAAGCAGCTAAAAAGTACCCACGTCATTACTTGACCTATTATGGGGTCGGTATAATGGCTGTACTCAAAGGTGATTATAACTTAGCTATACAAAACTTGCTGAAATCCATAGCAGTTAATGGTGAATATGCTTTAGCTCACTATAACCTGGCGATTAGTTATCAAAAAACTGGAAAGGTTGATTTATCTATTAAGCACTATGTTGCAGCATTGAAGCATGCGTCACCAGAAGATACAGACGTTATTACTGCGTCTAAAGAAATTGTTGAGTTAGTTGAAAAAGACTTGCCGACAGGTTTTACTATTGAACAGTACCTTGAAGATTCAGAACGTTTCGATAAGGGCTTTGAATTACTCCAAACAGAGCAGTACGAAAAAGCTATTCCCTTGTTTAAAGTGATTGCATCAAATCAGCCTAAGCATGTGCAGGCTAAAGGGAACTTAGGGATTTGTTATTTAATGTTACAGGATTATACACAAGCGCGAGATTACTTTGAGCAAGCGTTAGCGCTTGATCCAGACTATGAACCTGCAAAGAAAAACCTAGCTGTATTGAATAATATAGAAACTGGGCTGTTGAGTAAGCCTTTGAGTATGCAATCAACTTATTTTTATGCAGAAAAAGCAGCACAAGCGAATAAAATAACTTAGTAATCGAATGGTTCAAGCTTACAACTTATCGCTTAAAGCTGTACTGCTTTCTTTGGTTTAAATAGGTTGAATGTTGTAATACTCAACTCAACCTACGATGAACAATGTAATTATTTGCTCATTTTATCAAGGTCTGGCTTTAGTCTGACAATGTGACGGGATGAATCCCGACTTACAAAAGAACACCAATACCAAGTACTTCGGTGTCAGATATTTCATGCTTAAAGTCACTTATAGACGAAGGCTAAAACTGAAAACGACAAGCCAAAGTAAATGTTTGGAACCACCGAGGTTTGGAGGCGCTACGCGCTACACAGAGGAGTAAACCTCTGTGTAGTTGCTAGTTGTTTCTAATTTCAAGTAATTAAGTATAGACTGGGCTAGTTGCTTTAACTTGTTTACTTATAAGGAAATTACATTGTCGCAGTCTCTTCCTATTCCAGTCCAGCGTTGGCTATCACTGTTATTGTGCGCAATTACCGCAGCTGCGATTACGGTATTTGTAAGTAACATCAGTTTTGTACAGCAAGCCTATGCAAGCTGGGGCAGTATTTTAAATACAAGCCCCGCGCTACATTATAGTTTCGCGTTTTTAGCAGGCATTGGCATCAAGCTAATGCTGGATAAGTTTTATATCTCCCACGCCAAACGCAGTATTGGGTTTAGTTGGAAGTACCCGCCAATTACTATTGCTGTGTGGTTCTCGGTAATTGCAATACTTGTATATGTGTTCATTAGTGAACGCTACCAAGGCTATTTATTCGATGATGAGTTGCTTCACGCTAGCTTACGGTATTTGCACATTACGATTTTTGCATGCGCGCTGTATATCTCATTTCAAGAGCCGGGTGACAAAGCGAAAAAAGTATTTACTAAATCAACGGTGCTAATATTTTTATTGTTAGCAATATGCTTAGTTATCTCTGGTTATTGCGAAATGCCATGGCCGCTAATATCTACATTTATTTTACTTTATAGCATTGCAGTTATTCTTAGAATGAGAGTGAATTGTAGCTCTGAAGTTGTATCCACGAATAATGACATTGCTTTGAGTGACTCTGATAATGAATTTAGTGATTTAGAAGACTTTAGAGCTTGGTTTAAAGATGACTCAATAATCAAAAACACTGATAAATTAGAGCAAGATTTAAAGGTTTACGCTAATCGTATTACTGAGCGACTGCGCAATGGTGGTGATAAATATGAACAATATATGGCGCAGCATATTGCACTGTGTGGTCCATTTGGATGTGGTAAAAGTAGCATTGTCGCTGCAATAGCAAATGAGCTCAAAAAATCTAAAAAGGTAGAAGCTGAATTATCAGATGAAGAAAAGCTAAAAGTAGCACGACAAAACAAGATTAATTGGATACATAGTGATATATCAACGTGGGGCGCAGCTAGCGGCAGTGTTGCTCATGTTGTACTTAGCCATATTATTGATGATATCAGCCAGCACTTAGATATGTGCGCCTTTCGTGCGTTACCAAAACATTATACCGAAGCCCTAAAATCAGGCGGCAGCTTTTTTCAATTTGCATCTACATTGCTCGCAGGCCCAATTAATATTGAGCAAAGCTTTCAAAAGCTTAATGATGTTCTTGAAGTAACCAACCATAAATTACTGATCACCCTGCAAGACGTCGATCGTGGTACAGATGATGAAAGTGCAAAACGTTTAAATGATATCGCAGCATTATTGGATAGGTTAAAGGATAGAAAATTAAGTCATATTAATTTTATTATTGCTATGGGAAATACTAAAATTGAGCATATTGAAGTGTTGGGCAAGATAGCTGACTATGTTGAGACGATTGTAGAGCAAGATTTTAGAGATAAGTTATGTAAGTGGGCAGAATTAAGTACTAAAGAGATATTTAATAAAGAAATGGTTTTAACTAATGAACCATTTATTATTAATTTTAATAGATACACAAAATTAACCTCTGATATTTTTAGTGAAGAGCGCTACCTCCCTGGAATTATCGCTAGCAATTTAATTATTTCAATGCGCATGCTCAAACGTATCATGCGCCGAGTCGATAAATGTTGGGTAAATGAAAAACTTCTAGGGGAAGTGGCATTTGATTCTTTAATGCTACTAATGACTTTAAGAGAATTAAAACCAGTATTATTTAATCAGTTTATTAGTAACTATCCGAGGCTACTAAATGGTACAAGTTCCCATATAAATCCAGTTGAAGGCAGTAGAAGTATTAAAGAAATGTTACATGATCTAGTTACTAATAACTCCAGCCCTATTGAGAATAAAGTATTAACTTCACTTATCGAGTGTTTAGTTGATTTACCTGACCACTTAATGGAAGCTAAAGGTAATTTCGCTAAAAAAGATGGGAGAGATTATCTTCAAGGTATCGGTAATTCGCAATATACAGTGAATTATTTAAATAGAATTCTATTAGAAGCGGTTCCTAAAAATGAACTAAGAGATCAGGAGGTTTTGAAATACTTTAAGACGGTATCCCCTGAAAATGCAGCAGAATTAGCTAATCATATATGCACAGATCATCGTTGGTTAGTCAGTTTTGAACGTTTTAATGATATTTTTGGAGTTGGTGACGGTATTGAAGATAAGAATAAGAGAAAGTCATTAGCCTTTGCAATTTTAGACAATAAACAGGCTGAAAAGTCAGGTTTATTTTTACCTTCTAGTATTTTTGAAAATACGCTATTACGAACTGTTGTTATTGAAGGTCACTTTGAAGAAGTGTTAAATAAACTCGTTGGGATGGCATCAACTCAAGCTTTACTATTTAGAATCCTTACTTGGCATTATGACTCCCTTTTTATAGCTCGAGAGTTACCTAGCTTATTTGTTAAAAAAGATTCTAAAGGTGATTACTTTGATGTTGAAGAGTTAGAAGATCGCCATAAGATCGCTGAGAAAGCCAAAAGCTTTACGCAAAATATAGATTTCAGAAAATTTTTAATCGAAAACTTAGACCAACTAAATATGGAATCCATTGAGGTAATAATAAAGTATTTGGTATTTACACAATTTGATGATTCAAAATTCAACTTTAATGAAAAGAGGATGGAAAATATTCTTAGTCTTTGTTTAAATAGTGTTTCAGCAAATGCAATTCTTCTCCTTATAAATAATGCTCAATTTTCTGAATCTGAAGCTATTTATTTTCGTCAGCACCCACTAAAAGTTACGACAGATCAAAAGGTAGACTTAAAAAATAAAATTCAATGTTTTCAACATCAAGATATAACAGAGAATCAGAAATTTAAAGTCATCAATAATTTAGGTTTATGAGTAAGTTAGAGTTGAGCTTAGGCGAGATTCCGAGTTATTGTTTATAGCTTAGGTTTAAAACCTCTGTGTAGCGAAGTGACTCTGTGCTCTCGGTGGTGAAATTGTCTTTTAAATAGAATGCAGAGCATAATTAGTTACAGGGTCAACTATTCGTGGCTGAAGCCAACTCCTACGAGGTGGAATATGATACTTAAAACTTACCGCTTAAAACTCTACAGCTTGTGGCTTAAACATGCTGGGTTTCGCTTCGCTCTACCCAGCCTACGTCTCTGCACCCAACCAAGCCTCAGTGATAAATTTAACACTGTTTTGCTCTTAATCTGACGGCTGATAGCTTACAGCTGAAAGCTTTTACTCTTCTATCACACTCACCACAAAAAATGGATTCAAATACTCATCTTTTGTATTGTAAACAAGCGGGCTGCCGTCGAGTTTAGTGACTTTTGCGCCTGCTATTTCAGCAATCGCGTGACCTGCTCCGGTGTCCCATTCACAAGTTGGGCCTAGGCGTGGGTAGATGTCGGCGCTGCCTTCGGCGACTAAGCACAGTTTTAATGAACTACCTTTTGAGACCATTTCCACCTCGTCAAAGCGTTTTACAAAATCTGCTAAATCCGGTGATGGATGCGAGCGGCTGCCGACTACGCGAATAAGGCCTTTGTTTGCTTTGGTGGTGACTTTAAGCTCGATGCGCTCATCACCTCGGTCTTTAAATGCGCCGATTGCCTCTGCTGCCAGATAAGACACGCCTAGCGCAGGCGCATCTACTACCGCTAAGATAGGCTTGCCGTTTTCAATCAAGGCGATGTTAACGGTAAACTCACCGTTCTTTTTAATAAACTCTTTAGTGCCGTCGATTGGGTCAACCAGCCAATAGCGGGTCCACGTTTGGCGAATATCCCAGCTGATATCGGCACTTTCTTCACTTAATACTGGGATCTCTGGGGTTAAGTGGGCCAGGCCATTGGTAATCACTTTGTGAGCTGCAAGATCAGCGTCGGTTACAGGGCTTTCATCAGCTTTGTACTCAACGTTAAAATCCTTTTCGTAAATCCCCATAATAGCGCTGCCAGCTTGGCGGGCGAGGATCAGTATTTCTTCGAGCAGTTCCGTTTGGTTCATGAGTTAACCTTTAATAATTTGCTGTTGTTTTAGATACGCTATCAGCTCTTGCACCGATTGGTCTAGGGTGTTTTTGCTGGTATCTAAGATTATTTCCGGTGAATGGGGTATTTGGTAGTCTGAATCAATACCTGTGAAGTGTTTTATTTCACCTGCGCGGGCTTTTTTGTATAAGCCTTTTGGATCGCGACTTTCGCATACGTCCAGAGGTGTGTTTAAAAACACTTCGATAAATTCACCGTCATTGACTAAGTTTCTTACCATATCGCGTTCAGCGCGAAATGGGGAAATAAATGCGGTGAGTACCAATAATCCAGCATCGACCATTAGTTTGGCGGTTTCACCAACGCGGCGAATATTTTCGATGCGGTCTTCGTCGCTAAAGCCTAAATCTTTACACAAGCCGTGGCGTACGTTGTCGCCATCAAGCAGGTAAGTATGAATACCTTGCTGATTCAGTGTGCTTTCTAATGCATTAGCAACGGTGCTTTTACCTGAACCAGAAAATCCAGTGAACCATAAAATAGCCGGTTTATGGCTTTTGTGTTCGCTACGTTGTGCTTTAGTAATGGCATAGTTATGCCAAACAATGTTCTCATCCATTGTAAAACTCTCTTATCAAATACTAAGTAGCGCTGGCTAAAACGGAAACACCAGCGGAATAAGGGTTAATACCGTTATTGAATAAATAATAGAAAGCGGTAAGCCCATTAATGCGTAATCTTTTAAGCGGTAGTTGCCAGCACTGTACACCATGAGGTTAGTCTGATAACCAAACGGTGATATAAAACTCGCAGAAGCACCAAAGGCGACCGCCATAATAAACGGCAGCGGGTCAACATTAAAGCCCATTGCTAATGCATAAGCGACAGGGAATGATAGTGCCGCTGCGGCGTTATTGGTGATAAGTTCGGTGAACATTACTGTCATTACAAAAATCGCGATAAACGCGCCATAGGGGCCAAAATCACCGAGTACATAAAACAATGCTGCAGATATTTGTCCAGCTAGGCCGGTGCCTATCATCAGCTTGGCAAGGCCAATGGCGCTTCCAACTACAGCGAGTAACTCAATCGGAAAACGGCGTTTTACTTCGCTCAGCTTTATCGTTCCCGTGAGCATTAAGCCAATCAGCAATACCAATAAACCTTTAACTAAAGGCACAATGCCAAAAATGCTTAACGCTAGCACCCCAGCAAAGCTGGCGAGCACTAAGTTGGATTGCTTGGGCGCTAAGTGGGTTTGTAGATCAAGCCCTGAGATATACACAAACTCGCGCTTTAAGTTTGGCAAGGTGTAAAAGTCTTTACCTGGGGCGAGGATCAATGAGTCTCCCGCTTGTAATTGTACTTTACCTAAGCCACCTTGTAAGCGGTCATGGCCACGACGGATAGCGATAACCGCGGCATGAAATTGTTCACGAAAGCGAATTTCTTTGACTGTTTTGCCAATAAACTTTGACGATTGACTCACCACAACTTCAACAAGGTGCTCTACGTCTTTCTCGTGTTTATCGTGAACGATTTTCAAGCCGTCAAAACGCGTTAGTAATGGTACAGATTTGATGTCGCCCACAAACAGTAATACATCGCCCGATTTAATCACTTGCTGCGGAGTTACCGCGCAAATACGTTTATCGCCACGTAAAATTTCAGCAAGGAATAAGTCTTTTAATTCCCGTAGGCCGTTTTCTTCAACGCTTTTACCAATCAGCTTTGAGCTAGACTCTACTTTACCTTCAAGGTAAAAGGGCACTACTTCTTGGTCGTTTTTGCCATTGTCTGGCAGATATTTTAGCATCACTAAAATAGTGATCAGGCCCACACTTAAAGCACCTAAGCCAACTAAGGTAAAGTCGAAAAAGCCCAGTGGTGCCATGCCAGCATCAACAGCAAAACCATTGACGATTAAATTTGTTGAAGTACCAATTAAGGTAATTGTGCCGCCCAAAATCGCAGTATACGACAGCGGTAATAACAGCTTTGATGGTGAATGGGTGGGGCTGTCTTTAATTGCTGTAATTAATGACGCAACCACGGCTGTATTATTGGTAAATGAGGATAAAAAGGCTGTCGAAAGTCCCAGTTTAGTTACTGAACTGGTTAAACTTCCTTTTGATAATGATTGGGCAAGCTTTTGTACAAGTGTGGTTTTTTCAACCGCAATTGATACCAGTACCAATAACACTAAGGTGATCAGTGATGGATTGGCGTAGTTGATCAGCATATCTTCGAGGTTGATTAATCCACCTAGGTATGCGGTGCCAATGGCGCCAACAAAAAGCCATGCTGGCTTTAGCCGCGTGCCAAACAGGCACCCGACTAAAGTTAGCATAATGCCTGTTAATACCAGCTGTTGATACATGCTTTATATGTCCTTAACAGGCAGTGTTTATTATTTAAGCTTAGAAATATCAAGCGCTTGCCAATGTGGGAAGTGCTTGCGTACTAACGCATTAAATTCAACTTCAAACTCACTAAAGTTACCGTTTTGTTCTTGGCTTGCAAGTACATTCTCAATCATACCTGCTGCAACTGTTAAGTTAGACAGGCGGTCGATTAAGATGAAGGCACCGGTTTCGTGATTGTTGTGATACGCATCGGCGAAAATAGTTTCGGTCAATTCTAGGGTCACAATAGCGATTTCGTTTAATTGCAGGCTGTCTGCGCTACCATGCTCAAGAGTGTTCACATCAATAGTGTGATCAATCTTTTTCACAATAGCTGAGGTGTTTTTACTGCCTAATTTAAAGTTGTAGCTTTTGCCTAGCACTAGCGGCGCTTCGTGCATCCATACAAGCTTAGCTTGAACTTGATTAGTAACAGTCGCGGTTGACTCAGCAGGGACGATCACATCCCCTCGGCTAATATCAATTTCAGTGTTAAGCGTTAAAGTAATTGCTTGGCCAGCTTCGGCTGTGTCTAAGTTGCCGTCAAAGGTGACAATCTCTTTAATGCTCGAGGTTTTACCTGATGGCAATACTTTAATGGCATCACCAACGCGTAATTTCCCTGAGGTCAATGTACCTTGGAAACCACGGAAGTTTAGGTTAGGGCGTACTACATACTGCACAGGGAAGCGCGCTTCAAAGCCAGTGTCTGTTTCAGCTGCTGGTGAGTCTTCTAATAACTCAAGCAGTGGTTTATCAGTGTAATACGGTGTGCGCTCTGAGCGAGTGACTACGTTATCGCCTTTAAGCGCCGACATAGGCACAAACTTGATGTTAGATACGTTAAGTTGCTCAGCAAATTTTAAATAATCGGCTTTAATGCGCTCATAAACGGTTTCGTCAAAATCAACAATATCCATTTTATTCACGGCAACAACAAACTGTTTAATACCCAATGAATCACAAATAAAGCTATGACGCTTAGTTTGTACTTGCACACCGTAGCGAGCATCAACAAGAATAATCGCAACATCACTGGTTGATGCGCCGGTTACCATGTTGCGGGTGTATTGCTCATGCCCTGGCGTGTCAGCAATAATAAATTTACGCTTAGCGGTTGAAAAATAACGATATGCTACGTCGATGGTAATACCTTGCTCACGCTCAGCTTGTAAGCCATCAACGAGTAGGGCTAAGTCTAACTCTTCACCAGCGTTACCGACTTTTTCGTTATCTTTGTGCAGTGCTGCTAATTGATCTTCATAAATTTGGTGGCTGTCGTGCAGTAGGCGGCCAATCAGGGTTGATTTACCGTCATCCACGCTACCACAGGTCAGCATACGTAATAGACTTTTGTCTTGTTGGCGAGCAAGGTAAGCGTCGATGCCAATTGCTTTTACTTCGTTAATTGTGTCGCTAGTATTAATAGACATTAGAAATAGCCCTCACGTTTTTTCTTTTCCATTGAACCTGCTGAATCGTGGTCAATTACTCGACCTTCACGCTCTGATGAAGTCGACAGCAGCATTTCTTCGATAATTTCAGTCAGTGAACTGGCTGTTGATTCCACTGCACCGGTAAGTGGGTAACAACCTAGAGTACGAAAGCGCACTGACTTCATCATGGGTACTTCGCCATCAGCAAGCGGCATACGTTCATCGTCAACCATGATCAAAGTACCATCACGTTTAACTACTGGGCGTTCTTTGGCTAAATAAAGCGGAACCATGTCGATGTTTTCTTGATAGATATATTGCCAAATATCAAGCTCGGTCCAGTTAGAAAGTGGGAACACACGAATACTTTCACCAGGGTTAACTTGGCTGTTATAGGTATTCCAAAGTTCAGGACGTTGGTTTTTTGGATCCCAGCGATGGTGCTTATCACGGAACGAATAAACACGTTCTTTAGCACGTGATTTTTCTTCATCACGGCGAGCGCCACCAAAAGCGGCATCAAAACCGTACTTATCAAGTGCTTGCTTTAAGCCTTGAGTTTTCATTATATCGGTATGTTTACCAGAGCCATGGGTGAATGGGCTGATATCAATGGCCAAACCTTCAGGGTTTTTATGGACGATTAAGTCAAAGCCATACTCTTTGGCTAAGCGATCACGAAACTCAATCATTTCTTTAAACTTCCAGTTGGTATCAACGTGAAGCAATGGAAATGGAATTTTACCTGGGTAAAACGCTTTACGCGCTAAGTGTAAAAGCACCGATGAATCTTTACCGATAGAGTAAAGCATAACTGGGTTCTCAAACTCAGCAGCGACTTCGCGCATGATTTTGATACTTTCAGCTTCTAATTGCTGAAGGTGAGTTAAAGCCATTGTTAGTCGTCCTACTAAAATGATTAAAGTTAAAATCTAAAAATTTAAATCGTTAATGCTTATGCCGCGCCTGTAAGCGGTTGAGCAAAGCTGCTGGTTTGCGCTTTTTCGCCAAACCAATGAAGTTGCTCATGTAATGAAGCAACTTCACCAATAATTAATAATGCCGGTGAAATAACGCTGTTGCGCTCAATTAAGTCAGCTAGTTCACCTAATTTACCGGTTACTACGCGTTGATTTTTACGCGTGCCATTTTCAATAATTGCTACGGGAGTTTCAGCACCGCGGCCATGCTTTAACAATTGCGCTTGTATATGTGGCGATTTAATAACACCCATATATATAGCTAAGGTTTGATTTGGTTGTGCAAGTGAGTGCCAATCCAGTTCTTGGCCGTCTTTTTTACAATGACCTGTCACAAACTGTATAGCTTGTGCATGATCACGGTGAGTCAACGGAATACCTGCATAGGCGCTACAGCCCGCAGCAGCGGTAATACCAGGAACTATTTGGTAGCTCACTTGGTTTGCAGCTAATACTTGTACTTCCTCGCCACCGCGACCATAAATAAATGGGTCACCACCTTTAATGCGGCACACTTTTTTACCTTGTTTGGCAAAGTTAACTAGCATTTGATTGGTATCTTCTTGTGGCACACTGTGATCGCCCAAACGCTTACCTACACACACTAAATCAGCATCACGGCGCACAAGATCCATAATTTCGTCAGAGACTAAGTAGTCATATACCACCACATCGGCTTGTTGCATTAATTGCAGTGCTTTCAAAGTTAATAACTCAGGGTCACCAGGGCCAGCACCAATTACATATACTTCGCCTTCAGGTTCTGGTTTTGCGTCTAGCAATTGTTCTAATTGTTCGGTTGCAGCCGCCGTATCACCCGTTTGTACTTTGCTGACGACAGATGAATCAAATACGCCTTCCCAAAATTGGCGACGATCAGCAAAACTCGTGAAACGCTGTTTTACTTTGTCGCGAAAGCTGCCAACTAAACTTGCAAGCGGGCCGATGTGTTGTGGGATCAAGGTTTCGAGCTTTTCACGTAATCGACGCGCTAAGACTGGTGCTGTGCCAGCACTTGAAATTGCAATAGTGATCGGGTCACGATCAACAATGGAAGGAAAAATAAAAGTGCACTTAGGTTGGTCGTCCACCACGTTTACAAATATATTTCGTGCATTTGCTAACTCAAATACGCTGTTATTGACGTCATCATTGTCGGTTGCAGCAATGACCAGCATTTTGCCTTCAAGGTGATATTCATCAAAGTAAGCATCAATAAGTGTGACTTCATTATTATTAGCGTGTTCTTTTAATTCATCACAAAACCAAGGTGCTACTACAGCGATATCAGCGCGAGCTTTCAAAAATGCACGGCATTTACGTAACGCAACGTCTCCACCGCCAACAACCAATACTGGTTTATTGTCGAGCTTGGTAAAGATAGGTAAATATTGCATGTGTTGACCCTTGAAAAAATTACAGCAAAGATGCTTTTCAGAAACTCAGAATATAGCGGCGTAAGCTAAGTAAAAAATAATTAAAACCCAGTTAATATAACTAAAAGTTATATGAGGTTGTTCTGTTTGGCTTAAGCCTTATTTAACAGGGGATTGCGACGAGTTGTAAGTGCTGCAATGAGTATATATCTAGCTTAGAGTGTTTGGTTATTAGCTATAGCGGGATTTATTATTTTTGGTACTATAAGCAAACAATTAAGGACAAAGACAGGTGGATTTATGACAACGAAACTGACTGATGCAGCATTAGCTGTACAATTAATGGATTTAACCAGTTTAAATGATAATGATAGTGCTGCAACAATAGAGGCTTTGGTTGCAAGCATTAAGCCCAGCTTAGGTATTCCTGCTGCGGTATGTGTATATAGTGAGTTTGTTGATGACGCTAAGCTGGCTTTAGCTGAGCGCGAGTTGAGTCATGTAAAAGTAGCTACAGTCACTAACTTTCCGTTAGGCGACAGTGAACTAAGTGAGGTAATTAATGAAACCTTAATTGCCATAGAGCGTGGCGCAGATGAAATTGATTTGGTGTTACCATATCAGGCATTAATAGCGGGGGATGAAGCCACAGCACTGGAATATGTGCGTGCATCAAAAGGTCTTTGCCCTGAGCATGTAAAGCTTAAAGTGATTATTGAATCTGGCGAGTTAAAAACGCCTGCATTGATCAAGCAAGCAACAGAACTTGCCATTGCTGGTGGTGCTGATTTTGTAAAAACCAGTACCGGGAAAGTAGCTATAAATGCTACCCTTGAAGCAACCGAAGTGATGTTAAGTACAATTAAACAGTCGCCGCGTGTAGTCGGTTTTAAAGCTTCTGGTGGCGTGAAAACGGTTATGGATGCAAGTAATTACTTACAGCTAGCTGTCTGTATTATGGGAGAAGGTTACTTGAATCCGTCAACATTTAGATTTGGTGCATCAAGCCTGTTGAGCGATATATATGCGATACTTAATGACGTGTCACAGTGAACAAGAAAAATAACAACTTGAGCATGACACAGGCAAGTTGTTATTGCATTACTATGAACAGCATTCTGGTATACTAATACGCCATATTTGGCATAAAATAGATTGTTAGAATGTACTATAAGGGATGATGATACCTGTAGAACAACCATTTGAACAAACCTAGTTAGAGTGTGATTTTTATCAAGGTGAAATATTACAATTAGCGTAACTCCGTTATTTTATTGTGAAAGGTGATCACATTAACTAACGTACGAAAGAAGTTGATTTGGTTATTTCACAACTAACAGGTTAATTAACCCTTAAGATTTTGTCAGATGGGCATCTTTTACACTTGTGTTAATGAATTGCGTAAGTATAATAGGCATCCACTTTGCAGGGGCGTAGTTCCAATTGGTAGAACAGCGGTCTCCAAAACCGATGGTTGGGAGTTCGAGTCTCTCCGCCCCTGCCATTTTATCCTGTTTGTGGGTAAAGTCTGAGGTTAAAAATCGGTTTAAATAAGTCTGTTTTTAAGTTTGGATTTTAATGGATTAACCCTGCCATAGTGTAGGGTTGTTGTGTCTGTAGTTAAGGTAATAATATTATGAGCACGAATGTAGAAACGCCATCAAGTGCGATGGATTCAGTAAAGTGGCTTGTGGCAATTGCGCTACTTGCAGGCGCAGTAGTTGGTAACTATATGTACGCAGATCAGTCTGTGTTATTACGTGCTATTGGTGTTGTTGTTGCTGTTGCCGCAGGTTTGGGCATTGCATCACAAACTGAAAAAGGGCGTACCTTTCTTGCTTTTGCAAAAGAAGCACGCATAGAAGTACGTAAAGTAGTGTGGCCTACGCGCCAAGAAACTACCCATACGACATTTATTGTAATGGTTGCAACTGCGATTATGGCACTTATCCTTTGGGGATTAGATGGCATTTTATTCCGCGCAGTAGGCTTTTTAACTGGATTGGAGATCTGATCCCATGTCGGATGAGAACAACGAAAAGAAACTACGCTGGTACGTAGTACAGGCTTTCTCAGGTTATGAGAAGCGTGTTGCACAAACTATTCTTGAGCATATCAAGATCGAAGGTTTGGAAGATAGCTTTGGTGAAGTATTAGTCCCTACTGAAGAGGTGGTTGAGATGCGCGCGGGTCAAAAGCGTAAATCTGAGCGTAAGTTCTTCCCAGGTTATGTACTTATCCAAATGGATATGAATGATGCAAGCTGGCACTTAGTAAATAGCACTGCGCGTGTTATGGGCTTTATCGGTGGTACATCTGATCGTCCAGCACCAATTAGCGCTAAAGAAGCGGATCGTATTCTTAACCGTTTACAAGAAAACGCTGAAGCGCCTAAGCCTGCAACGTTATTTGAACCAGGTGAAGTGGTTCGTGTTGTTGACGGTCCATTTGCTGATTTCAGCGGTGTGGTTGAAGCTGTTGACTATGAAAAGAGCCGCGTAAAAGTATCGGTACTTATTTTTGGTCGTTCTACTCCTGTTGAACTTGAATTTGGTCAAGTTGAGCAAGATAGATAAAAAAATTAACTGATTTATACCAAAAAATATATTGTTTGGTATAAAGCTTGAAAAAGGCCGCTGATTAACTTATAATCAGCGGCCTTTTTGTATTCAAAGTAAGCATTTCTTGGTTTGTATACAGAAAAGTGAGAAACCAATTTTTAAACTGGGAAGCCGCTAGAGTACGCGTCCTCGCGCGCACAAGGCTAAGACCCACCTAATGAGGTATTTATAATGGCTAAGAAAGTTGAAGCTCTAATCAAGCTACAAGTTGCTGCTGGTATGGCTAATCCTAGTCCTCCAGTAGGTCCAGCACTAGGTCAACACGGTGTAAACATCATGGAATTCTGTAAAGCGTTCAACGCACGTACAGAATCTATCGAAAAAGGCGCTCCAGTTCCTGTAGTGATCTCTGTTTACGGCGACCGTTCATTTACGTTCGACATGAAAACGCCACCGGCTGCTTACTTACTTAAGAAAGCTGCAGGTATCAAATCTGGTTCAGGCCGTCCTAACACTGAAAAAGTAGGCACAGTAACACGTGCTCAACTTGAAGAGATCGTTGAGACTAAAAAACCTGACCTTACAGCTTCTGATTTAGAAGCTGCGGTTCGCACTATCGCAGGTTCTGCGCGTGCGATGGGCTTGAACGTAGAGGACTAAGAAATGGCTAAATTAACTAAACGTATGCGTACTATCCGCGAAAAAGTGGAAGTAACTAAAGATTACGAAATCAATGAAGCGGTTGCTCTTTTAAAAGAGTTAGCGACAGCTAAATTCGTAGAAAGTGTTGACGTTGCCGTTAACCTTGGTATCGATGCTCGTAAATCTGACCAAAACGTTCGTGGTGCTACTGTACTACCTAACGGTACTGGTCGTGACGTTCGCGTTGCTGTATTCACACAAGGCGCTAACGCAGAAGCTGCGAAAGAAGCCGGTGCTGAATTAGTAGGCATGGAAGATCTTGCTGAACTAGTAAAGAAAGGCGAGATGAACTTTGACGTTGTTGTTGCATCACCAGACGCTATGCGTGTTGTTGGTCAACTAGGTCAAATCTTAGGCCCACGTGGTCTAATGCCAAACCCTAAAACTGGTACTGTAACACCTAACGTTGCAGAAGCAGTTAAAAATGCTAAAGCTGGTCAAGTGCGCTACCGCAATGACAAAAATGGTATCATCCATACTACTATTGGTAAGGTTGATTTCACAGCTGAGCAGCTTCAACAAAACCTTGAGTCGCTAATTGTTGCGCTTAAGAAGGCTAAGCCTTCACAAGCAAAAGGTGTTTACGTTAAGAAAGTAACCATCTCTACAACAATGGGCGCAGGTGTTTCTGTTGACCAAAGCACTTTAACAACTGCTGTTGTTTAATTGAGTGTTTACATGGCGTGAAATTTGTACTATAATTTTGCGCCATTTTGCTGATTAATTTAATTAATAGCAAAGTAAAGAATTCGGGTTGAAGTCCATAATTTCGAGGCGCCTTAGGGCAAGGCGATAAATTGGGCTTCCGTCCAAGACCGTAGGTGGCTTCGGCCTTAATATTCACCTACGTAGACGGTGTGAATCCCCAGATAGATTTTTCCTAATCTTCTGGCTCTCGCCGTAAAAAGCATCTCTATCTTGTTTGATAGGGAAGAGTAGAACAGGGAAACCGATGTACGGTAACCCATTAAACCAGGAGTAACACCCATGGCTTTAAATCTTCAAGGCAAAAAAGCAATTGTTGCTGAAGTCAACGAAGCAGCCAATGGTGCTCTATCTGCAGTTGTTGCAGATTCTCGTGGTGTAACAGTTGGTGCAATTACTGCCCTTCGTAAAGAAGCTCGCGAAGCGGGTGTTTGGATGAAAGTTGTCCGTAACACTTTAGCAAAACGTGCTCTTGAAGGAACACAGTTTGAGTGCCTTTCTGATTCATTTGTTGGTCCAAGCTTAATCGCTTTCTCATCAGAGCACCCTGGTGCTGCTGCGCGTATCTTTTCTGCTTTTGCAAAAAAGAACGAGAAATTTGAGCTTAAAACGGCCGCTTTTGAAGGCAATGTAGTAGACGCAGGCATGCTTGCAACTCTACCTACATACGACGAAGCTGTTGCACGCTTAATGAGCGCTATGAAAGAAGCGTCTGCTGGCAAATTGTGTAAAACAATTGAAGCAGTACGTGTACAGAAAGAAGAGCAAGCTGCTTAATTTTAAGCTGTTTAATCAACCTTTCGGTGTAAAAATTTTTTTGGACCTCGAGTCCGTTAATTATTAGGAAATTTGTAATGTCTGTAACTAAAGACCAAATCCTTGACGCAATTGCTGAAATGTCAGTAATGGACGTTGTTGCTCTTGTTGAAGCAATGGAAGAAAAATTCGGCGTAACTGCTGCAGCTGCTATGGTAGCAGGTCCTGCTGCTGAAGCTGCTGAAGAGAAAACAGAATTTGACGTAATCCTTACTGGCGCTGGCGCTAATAAAGTTGCGGCAATCAAAGCTGTTCGTAGCGCAACTGGCCTAGGCCTTAAAGAAGCGAAAGCTCTTGTTGAAGCTGCTCCTACACCTGTTAAAGAAGGTGTATCTAAAGAAGAAGCTGAAGCACTTGCTAAAGACCTTACTGAAGCTGGTGCTGAAGTTGAGGTTAAGTAATTTAGCTTTTGCTAAGTTCGCTGTCTGAGAAATCAGGCAAGGGCTGGTGATTATATAATCACCGGCCTTTTTGCGCTATAGAGCGATGTATTCCTATAGCTCAAATAAAATCTGATTTTCTCTTTGCTTTCAACGCTTTATAGTTTGCTAGTGTTAAAGTGAGAGTTTATCAGAACAACAATTAAATGTTGTACAATCTTGGCTTAGATGCCAGTTAAGTCTGTTCTTACAAGAACAGGTCGGGTCAAAGATCAGCAAGCTGAGGAACCCCATGGCTTACTCTTATTCTGAAAAGAAACGTATCCGTAAGGATTTTGGTAAACGTCCACAAGTTTTGGATATACCTTTCTTACTGTCAACGCAGTTAGAATCGTTTAAAAAATTCTTAGTGCCGGACGCTGATGGCGATCATGGTTTGGAAGCTGCCTTCCGTTCTGTGTTTCCAATCAAAAGCTACTCGGGAAATTCTGAGCTTCAATACGTAAGTTATCGTATTGGTGAGCCAGTTTTCGATGTAAAAGAATGTCAAATTCGCGGTGTGACTTATTCTGCTCCACTTCGCGTAAAACTACGCCTTGTAGTAATGGACAAAGAAGCGCCAGGCACAGTTAAAGACATTAAAGAGCAAGAAGTTTACATGGGCGAAATTCCGCTCATGACCGATACCGGTACTTTTGTCATCAATGGTACAGAGCGTGTTATCGTTTCTCAGCTACACCGTAGCCCTGGTGTATTCTTTGATAACGACCGCGGTAAAACTCACTCATCAGGTAAAGTGCTATATAACGCACGTGTTATCCCATACCGTGGTTCATGGTTAGATTTTGAGTTTGATGCAAAAGATAACTTATATGTACGTATTGACCGTCGTCGTAAATTACCGGCGTCAATCATGTTGCGTGCACTTGAGTACACGACAGAAGAGATCTTAAGTATCTTCTTCGAAACCACTGCATTTGAAGTAACTGACGGTAAAGTTCTTATGGAACTTGTGCCATCACGTTTACGTGGTGAAACAGCTGCCTTTGATATTAAAAGTGAAGACGGTGAAGTGTTCGTTGAATCTGGCCGTCGTGTAACTGCGCGTCATATCAAGAGCATTGAGAAAAAAGGCATTAGCCATTTAGAAGTACCCCATGAGTACATCATTGGTCGTGTAATTGCACAAAACTACGTTGATGAGTCAACGGGTGAAGTGATTGCCAACGCGAATGATGAATTAACTCTAGAGTTAATGGCTGAATTGGTTAAAGCAGGTCACACTAAAATTGATACGCTATATATCAATGAAGTGGACAGCGGTGCATATATTTCTGATACCTTACGTATCGATTCAAGCACTAACCGCCTAGAAGCACTAGTAGAAATTTATCGCATGATGCGCCCAGGCGAGCCACCAACTAAAGATGCGGCTGAAGCCTTATTTGAGAACTTATTCTTCTCAGAAGAACGTTATGACTTATCAACTGTAGGTCGTATGAAGTTCAATAGCCGTGTTGGTTATGATACTGACACAGGCCCTGGCACATTAAGCAAAGAAGACATCGTGTCTGTTATGAAAGTATTGATTGCTAT
Organism: Pseudoalteromonas ostreae; assembly: GCF_018069805.1. GTDB lineage: Bacteria > Pseudomonadota > Gammaproteobacteria > Enterobacterales > Alteromonadaceae > Pseudoalteromonas > Pseudoalteromonas ostreae. The sequence continues at coordinate 10,342 of NZ_JAGPYN010000036.1, read as the reverse complement.
TCGTAACGGTCAAGGCGATGTTGATGATATCGACCACTTAGGCAACCGTCGTATTCGTAGTGTTGGCGAAATGGCTGAGAACCAATTCCGTGTAGGTTTAGTACGTGTAGAGCGTGCTGTACGTGAGCGTTTAAGCTTAGGTGACCTAGATGCGATCATGCCACAAGATCTTATTAACGCTAAGCCGATTTCGGCAGCGGTTAAAGAGTTCTTTGGCTCGTCTCAGTTATCACAGTTTATGGACCAAAATAACCCGCTATCAGAAGTAACGCATAAGCGTCGTATTTCTGCATTAGGGCCGGGCGGTCTAACTCGTGAGCGCGCTGGCTTTGAAGTACGTGACGTTCACGTAACTCACTATGGTCGCGTATGTCCAATCGAAACTCCTGAGGGTCCAAACATCGGTCTAATTAACTCATTGTCTACGTACGCACGTACTAATGACTATGGTTTCTTAGAAACACCTTACCGCAAAGTGGTAGACGGTGTTGTAACTGATGAAGTTGATTACTTATCAGCCATTGAAGAAGGTCAGTTTGTTATCGCACAGGCGAACTCAAACTTAACTGAAAACAATGAGTTTGTTGATGAATTAATCCCATGTCGTCACAAAGGTGAATCTACCTTTATGGGTCGCATGGACCAGCAATATATGGATGTATCACCACAACAGGTGATCTCTGTAGCGGCAGCACTTATCCCGTTCCTAGAACACGATGATGCTAACCGTGCATTGATGGGTTCAAACATGCAACGTCAAGCAGTACCAACACTCAAAGCGGACAAACCGTTAGTAGGTACTGGTATTGAGTTAACACTAGCGAAAGATTCTGGTGTAACGATTGTTGCTAAACGTGGTGGTGAAGTAATGTATGCTGACGCAAGTCGCATCGTTGTTAATGTACATGAAGAAGAACGCATCCCTGGTGAAGCGGGCATCGACATCTACAACTTAACCAAATACACACGTTCTAACCAAAACACATGTATTAACCAAAAACCAACTTGTATGGTTGGCGAACCGGTTACTCGCGGTGACGTGTTAGCAGATGGTCCTTCGACTGACTTAGGTGACTTAGCCCTTGGTCAAAACTTGCGCGTGGCATTCATGCCATGGAACGGTTATAACTTCGAGGATTCAATCTTACTATCAGAGCGCGTAGTTGAAGAAGATCGTTTAACGACTATCCATATTCAAGAACTACAGTGTGTTGCCCGTGATACTAAGTTAGGTCCTGAAGAGATCACTGCAGATATCCCGAATGTGGGTGAATCTGCACTAGGCAAGCTTGATGAATCAGGTGTTGTTTATATCGGTGCTGAAGTTAAAGGCGGCGATATCCTAGTAGGTAAAGTGACTCCGAAAGGCGAAACGCAATTAACTCCTGAAGAGAAGCTACTACGAGCTATCTTTGGTGAGAAAGCGTCTGACGTTAAAGACAGCTCATTACGTGTACCAAACTCTGTTACAGGTACTGTAATTGACGTGCAAGTCTTCACCCGTGATGGTGTTGAAAAAGACAAGCGCGCGCTAGAAGTTGAAGAAATGCAACTTCGTGACGCGAAAAAAGACTTTAACGAAGAATTCCGTATTCTTGAAGCAGGCGTGTTAGATCGTGCTCGCAAGCTACTTATTGCAGCTGGTCAAGATGAAGATAGATTAGTGTCATTGAATGCAGAGAAGCTACTAACTCAAAGCCTTGCTGAAGAAGATAAGCAAGCTGAACTTGAGCAACTAGCAGCCCAGTACGATGAGCTAAAAGCTGAATACGATAAAAAGTTTGAAAACAAACGTCGTAAAATTACCCAAGGTGATGACTTAGCACCAGGCGTACTTAAGATTGTTAAAGTATACCTAGCTGTTAAACGTCGTATCCAACCAGGTGATAAAATGGCGGGTCGTCATGGTAACAAAGGTGTTATCTCGACTATCGTACCAGTAGAAGATATGCCATACGATGATAAAGGTCGTACTGTTGATATCGTACTTAACCCGCTGGGTGTACCATCACGTATGAACATCGGTCAGATCCTTGAAACACATATGGGTCTAGCTGCTCGTGGTATTGGTGAGCGTATTGAAGAAATGATGAAAGAACAACGTGAGCTTCATGAGCTACGTGAATTCATCAAGCAAGCATACGAAATTGGTGAATCTCGCCAGTTCGTAGATATTGCTAGCTTCACAGATGACGAAATTCGTCGTTTGGCTGAAAACTTAAAAGGTGGTTTACCAATCGCTACTCCTGCATTTGATGGCGCGAAAGAAAGCGAAATCAAAGACATGCTTGAGCTTGGTGGCTACCCTCGTAGTGGTCAGGTTACACTTTATGATGGCCGTACTGGCGATCAGTTTGAACGTCAAGTAACCGTTGGTTACATGTACATGCTGAAACTGAATCACTTAGTTGATGACAAAATGCATGCGCGTTCTACTGGTTCTTACAGCCTTGTTACTCAGCAGCCGCTGGGTGGTAAAGCACAGTTCGGTGGCCAGCGTTTTGGTGAGATGGAAGTATGGGCACTTGAAGCTTACGGTGCTGCTTACACTCTACAAGAAATGCTAACAGTGAAATCGGATGACGTGAACGGTCGTACTAAGATGTATAAAAACATCGTTGATGGTAACCATAAAATGGAACCAGGTATGCCAGAATCGTTCAACGTATTGTTGAAAGAAATCCGCTCACTGGGTATCAACATCGAGTTGGAAGAAAATTAAGCCAATTAGGTGCTACAGCTAGCCTGTAGCACCTGTTACGGCCGAATAGAATGTAGGGACGAAATCATCCGTCCTCAAGATTAACTCCGACAGGAGAGCTAAGGTGAAAGACTTACTTAAGTTTCTGAAGCAACAAAATAAGACCGAAGAATTCGATGCAATTCGCATTGGTCTTGCTTCACCAGACATGGTTCGTTCATGGTCATATGGTGAAGTAAAGAAACCTGAGACTATTAACTACCGTACTTTCAAGCCTGAGCGCGATGGCTTATTCTGTGCCCGTATTTTCGGACCAGTGAAAGATTATGAATGCTTATGTGGTAAATATAAGCGTCTTAAACACCGTGGTGTGATCTGTGAAAAGTGTGGCGTTGAAGTAACACTCACTAAAGTGCGTCGTGATCGTATGGGTCACATCGACCTTGCGAGCCCAGTTGCACATATATGGTTTTTAAAATCATTACCGTCACGTATCGGTTTAATGCTCGATATGACGCTTCGTGATATTGAACGTGTTCTTTACTTCGAATCATTCGTAGTAACTGAGCCTGGTATGACAACGCTTGAGCGTAGTCAGCTATTAGGTGAAGAAGAATACCTAGATGCACTTGAAGAGCACGGTGATGAGTTTGAAGCGAAGATGGGTGCTGAAGCAGTATTAGACTTGCTTCGTGAACTCGATCTTGCGCAATTAATTGCTGAAATGCGTGAAGAGTTACCAACAATTAACTCTGAAACTAAGCGTAAGAAGATCACTAAACGTCTTAAATTAATGGAATCGTTCCACCAATCAGGTAATAACCCTGAGTGGATGATCATGACAGTACTTCCAGTATTGCCACCTGATCTACGTCCATTAGTACCACTTGATGGTGGCCGTTTTGCGACTTCTGATCTAAATGACCTTTACCGTCGTGTTATTAACCGTAATAACCGTCTTAAACGTCTACTAGATTTAGCTGCACCGGATATTATCGTACGCAACGAAAAACGTATGTTACAAGAAGCGGTTGATGCGCTACTTGATAACGGTCGTCGTGGTCGTGCAATTACAGGTTCTAACAAGCGTCCGCTTAAATCTCTTGCTGATATGATCAAGGGTAAGCAAGGTCGTTTCCGTCAGAACTTACTTGGTAAGCGTGTAGATTATTCAGGCCGTTCTGTAATCACAGTGGGTCCTACACTTAAGCTTCACCAATGTGGTCTTCCTAAGAAGATGGCACTTGAGCTATTCAAACCATTTATCTATGGCAAACTAGAGCGTCGCGGCATGGCTACGACAATCAAAGCTGCTAAGAAAATGGTAGAGCGTGAAGTTCCGGAAGTATGGGATGTATTAGATGAAGTAATTCGTGAACATCCAGTATTACTTAACCGTGCACCAACACTTCACCGTTTGGGTATCCAAGCGTTTGAACCTGTGCTTATCGAAGGTAAAGCAATCCATTTGCATCCATTAGTATGTGCGGCCTACAACGCCGACTTCGATGGTGACCAAATGGCGGTACACGTACCGCTAACGATTGAAGCGCAGCTTGAAGCTCGTGCATTGATGATGTCTACAAACAACATCCTATCTCCTGCGAATGGTGAGCCAATCATCGTTCCATCACAGGACGTTGTATTGGGTCTTTACTACATGACGCGTGATCGCATTAATGCGAAAGGCGAAGGTATCGTATTTAAAGATCCAAAAGAAGCAGAAAAAGCATACCGTAGTGGTAATGCAGAACTTCACGCTCGCGTAAAAGTTCGCATCAGCCAGTCAGTGAAGAACGAAAATGGTGTAGTAGAAGATACTGTCACTATCATCGATACAACTGTCGGTCGTGCGATTTTGTCGCTAATTTTACCTAAAGGTATGCCGTTTGAGTCAATCAACCAAGCATTAGGTAAAAAGCAGATTTCTAGCTTATTAAATGAGTGTTACCGTCGTCTTGGTCTTAAAGATACCGTTATCTTTGCTGACCAAGTTATGTATACCGGTTTCCACTACGCAATGAAGTCAGGTGTTTCAATTGGTATCGATGACTTAGTTATCCCACCGATCAAAGCATCAATTATCGAAGCAGCTGAAGCTGAAGTAACTGAAATCAACCAACAATTCCAATCAGGTCTTGTAACGGCTGGTGAAAAGTACAATAAAGTTATCGATATCTGGTCACGTGTAAATGAAAACTTATCACGTGAAATGATGGCCAACTTGTCAAAAGACACGGTTATCAATGCCCAAGGTGAAGAAGAAGAGCAACCGTCATTTAACTCAGTGTTTATGATGGCCGATTCTGGTGCTCGTGGTAGTGCCGCTCAGATCCGTCAGCTAGCAGGTATGCGTGGTCTAATGGCACGTCCAGATGGTTCAATCATCGAGACGCCAATCACGGCTAACTTCCGTGAAGGTCTAAACGTACTTCAGTACTTCATCTCAACGCATGGTGCGCGTAAAGGTCTTGCCGATACAGCACTGAAAACAGCGAACTCGGGTTACCTAACGCGTCGTCTAGTAGACGTTGCACAAGATTTGGTGATCAACGAAGACGATTGTGGCACTGAAGATGGCTTAACAATGAAACCGCTTATTGAAGGTGGTGACGTTGTAGAAGCACTTCGCGAACGTGTATTAGGTCGTGTTGTTGCTGAAGATATTGTGATCCCTGGTACTAATACAGTACTAGTAGAGCGTAATATCATGCTTGACGAAAAGCTGTGTGATCTTTTAGAAGAGCACTCAGTAGATGAAGTTCGCGTACGTTCAGTTATCACTTGTGATAACGACTTTGGTGTATGTGCTAAGTGTTACGGTCGTGACCTTGCACGTGGTCATATCATCAACGCGGGTGAATCAGTAGGTGTTATCGCGGCACAATCAATCGGTGAGCCGGGTACACAGCTTACGATGCGTACTTTCCACATCGGTGGTGCGGCATCAAGAGCATCTGCTGAAAACAATGTACAAGTTAAAACTAACGGTACATTGAAGCTTCATAACGCAAAATATGTATTAAACACTGACGGTAAGATTGTTATTACCTCTCGTTCTACTGAAATCACTATCATCGATAGCCATGGTCGTGAGAAAGAGCGTTATAAAGTACCTTACGGTGCGGTATTAACAGTACAAGACAATACGGAAGTTCAAGGTAACGACATCGTTGCTACTTGGGACCCGCATAGTCACCCAATCGTTCTTGAGCATAAGTCAAAAGTATCGTTCAGCGATATCGATGACTCAAACACTGAAGCACAGACTGATGAACTAACTGGTTTAACCCGTGTAGTTGTTAAAGATCTTGCTAAGATAAATGCGAAAGAGCCGAAGCTTATCATCGAAAGTGAAGAGCGCGGTCTGCAAGAAACTCGTCTTCCTTCATACACTACGATTGAAGTAACAGACGGTGTAACGGCAAATCCAGGTGACGTGTTAGCACGTATTCCGCAAGAAGGTTCGAAAACTCGTGATATCACGGGTGGTCTACCACGCGTAGCCGACTTATTTGAAGCGCGTAAACCGAAAGAGCCAGCTATCTTAGCTGAGATCACCGGTACGATTAGCTTCGGTAAAGAAACTAAAGGTAAGAAGCGTTTAGTTATTACTCCAGCTGAAGGTGATCATTATGAAGAAATGATCCCGAAATGGCGTCAACTTAACGTGTTTGAGGGTGAGCAAGTGTCTAAAGGTGAAGTTATCGCCGACGGTCCTGAATCACCACATGACATCTTACGCCTACGTGGTGTGACACATGTTGCTAACTACATCGTTAACGAAGTGCAAGAGGTTTACCGTTTGCAAGGCGTTAAGATCAATGACAAGCACATTGAAACAATTATCCGTCAAATGATCCGTAAGTGTACGATCCTTGACGGCGGCCATAGTGAATTCTTAGCCGGTGAGCAAATTGAAGTGGCACGCGTTAATATCGCAAACCGCGACTTAGAAGCTCAAGGCAAGTTACCAGCTAAATATGAAATCCAATTAATGGGTATCACTAAAGCATCACTAGCCACAGAATCTTTCATCTCGGCAGCATCATTCCAGGAGACAACTCGTGTCCTAACTGAAGCCGCTGTAAATGGTAAGAGCGATGAACTTCGCGGTCTGAAAGAAAACGTAATTGTGGGTCGTTTGATCCCAGCCGGTACCGGTTTTGCGTATCATCAGGATCGTATGGCTCGTCGTAAGCAGAGCAAAGTTGTTGTTGAAGAGCAAACCGTAAGTGCAGAAGAGGCAACTCAAGCACTAACAGACGCTTTAAACGCGGATTTATCTGGAAACCAATAAACTCAACTTAATCAATAGATTAGGTTTTTGCAAGGCAGTTATCTACTGCCTTGCTAACGGTTTAGGTTGACAGCTCAATCTTTGCTCATTAAAATTCCGCCACCCATTTACCAGTACGTATAATACGGGCTTGTAAATAAAGGGCGGATTTTTTATTTTTTCAGTAGTAATTTTAATTTCAGGAGCTATTTAAATGGCAACTATTAACCAGCTAGTGCGTAAGCCACGTCGTAGCAAGGTTACGAAAAGTAACTCAGCTGCGCTTAAAGCGTGTCCGCAAAAGCGCGGTGTATGTACTCGCGTATATACAACTACACCTAAGAAACCAAACTCGGCGTTACGTAAAGTAGCTCGTGTACGTTTAACTAACGGTTTCGAAGTAACTTCATACATTGGTGGTGAAGGTCATAACCTTCAAGAGCATAGTGTAATCCTAATCCGTGGTGGTCGTGTTAAAGATTTACCAGGTGTGCGTTTTCACACTGTTCGTGGTGCACTTGACTGTGCAGGCGTTAGCGACCGTCGTCAAGCTCGTTCTAAATACGGTGCAAAACGCCCTAAAGGCTAATTGTATTCCGTTAGTAAGGCCAAGCACTAAATATTTTTAATTATTGTTTTGGGTGATTGACTCGAAAGAGCAAACCTGAATAAACCGGAGATACAAAATGCCTAGAAGACGCGTAATAGGTCAACGTAAAATTCTTCCAGATCCTAAGTTCGGATCGGAACTTCTTGCAAAATTCGTTAACATCGTAATGTTAGACGGCAAGAAATCTACTGCTGAAAAAATCGTTTACGGTGCGCTAGATGTGGCTGCTGAGAAATCAGGCAAATCGCACCTTGAAATCTTTGAAACTGCACTTGAAAACATCCGTCCACAGGTAGAGGTTAAATCTCGCCGTGTTGGTGGTTCAACGTATCAAGTACCAGTAGAAGTACGTCCAGTACGTCGCAACGCATTAGGTATGCGTTGGTTAGTAGACGCTGCACGTAAGCGTGGCGAGAAATCTATGGGCTTACGTTTAGCTCAAGAACTTGTTGACGCTTCTGACAACAAAGGCACTGCGGTTAAGAAACGTGAAGACGTTCACCGTATGGCTGAAGCGAATAAAGCATTCGCACATTACCGTTGGTAATCTGTCCTTAACCTTTAAGAGGATTTTATGGCACGTACAACTCCACTTGAGCGCTACCGCAATATCGGTATTGTTGCTCACGTAGATGCAGGCAAAACCACCACAACAGAACGTGTTCTGTTCTACACAGGTCTTTCTCATAAGATCGGTGAAGTACATGATGGCGCCGCAACTATGGACTGGATGGAGCAGGAACAAGAGCGTGGTATCACAATCACTTCTGCTGCAACAACGTGTTTCTGGAAAGGGATGGACGCGCAATTTGACGCTCATCGTATCAATATTATTGATACTCCAGGGCACGTAGATTTCACTATTGAAGTAGAGCGTTCTTTACGTGTACTTGATGGTGCGGTAGTTGTGCTTTGTGCTTCATCTGGTGTACAGCCGCAAACTGAGACAGTTTGGCGTCAAGCGAACAAATACGAAGTTCCGAGAATGATCTTCGTAAATAAAATGGATCGCACGGGCGCTGACTTCTTAACGGTTGTTGGCCAGGTGAAATCTCGTCTTGGAGCAACGCCTGTTCCAATTCAGCTACCAGTAGGCGCTGAAGACGACTTTAAAGGTGTTATTGATCTCATAAAAATGAAAATGATTAACTGGAATGATAAAGACCAGGGAATGACTTTCACCTATGAGGCAATACCGGCAGAACTTCAAGATTTAGCTGAAGAATGGCGCTCAAACTTAGTTGAAAGCGCAGCTGAAGCATCTGAAGAACTAATGGATAAGTATTTGGAAGGTGAAGACCTGAGCGAAGCAGAAATTAAAAATGCTTTGCGTCAGCGTACATTGGCTAACGAAATCGTTCCAGTCACATGTGGTAGTGCATTTAAAAATAAAGGCGTTCAAGCTGTGCTTGATGGCGTTATTGAATATATGCCTGCACCAACACAAGTGAAACAAATTCAAGGTATCCTTGAAGATGGTACTGAGGAAGAGCGTCCAGCTAATGACAACGCACCGTTTGCTGCACTTGCTTTTAAGATTGCAACAGACCCGTTCGTTGGTACTTTAACTTTCTTCCGTGTTTACTCTGGTACTGTTAAACAGGGTGACGCGGTATACAACCCAGTAAAATGTAAGCGTGAGCGTCTTGGCCGTATCGTTCAGATGCATTCAAACTCACGTGAAGAGATCAAAGAAGTCTACGCAGGTGATATTGCGGCGGCTATTGGTCTCAAAGACGTAACAACAGGTGAAACACTGTGTGATCCGAATTCTATTATTACGCTTGAGCGTATGGAATTCCCTGAACCAGTTATCTCTGTTGCGGTTGAGCCTCGCACAATCGCTGACCAAGATAAGATGGGTATCGCGCTAGGTAAACTAGCGGCAGAAGATCCGTCTTTTCGCGTACAAACTGACGAAGAATCAGGCCAGACTATTATCTCTGGAATGGGTGAACTTCACCTTGATATCATTGTCGACCGTATGAAACGTGAATTCAGTGTTGAATGTAACGTTGGTAAGCCGCAGGTTTCTTATCGTGAAGCTATTCGTTCAACTGTTAAAGTTGAAGGTAAATTCATACGTCAATCAGGTGGACGTGGCCAGTATGGTCATGTCTGGCTTAAACTTGAACCGATGGATATTTCGGATGATGAAGCCCCAATTTACGAGTTCGTTAACGAAACCGTAGGTGGCTCAGTTCCAAAAGAATACATCCCTGCGGTAGACAAAGGCATCCAAGAGCAAATGTCTCAAGGTGTGCTGGCAGGCTACCCATTACTTGGTGTGAAAGCGACTTTATATGATGGTTCATTCCATGATGTAGATTCGAATGAAATGGCATTTAAAATAGCGGGTTCACTGGCAATGAAACAAGGTGCGCTACAAGCAGACCCTGTACTATTAGAGCCAATGATGAAGGTTGAAGTACTCACTCCTGAAGCAAACATGGGTGATGTAGTTGGTGACTTAAACCGTCGCCGCGGCATGATCGAAGGCATGGAAGACGCGCTAGGTGGACTTAAATTAATTAACGCCCAGGTTCCGCTTTCTGAAATGTTTGGTTATGCTACTGATCTACGATCTGCAACACAAGGCCGTGCCTCATACTCTATGGAGTTTTTGAAGTACGCTGAAGCCTCGAAACATGTTGCGGACACAATAATTACAGCTCGCGCTGTTAAGTAATTTTTAGCTCGGTTTGGTCCACAGTGGACTGAACCTTTAATTTCTTTATAGGAATTTTTTAAG
>NZ_JAGPYN010000035.1 GCF_018069805.1 Pseudoalteromonas ostreae | reverse complement strand
GACGGAACCTATCAGTTTTGTGTATCTAGATTACATATGAAAATAATCCACCATAGGTAGATTAAGTTAAATTTTTCAAATTTCAAATAGTATTTTCTGACAGATAAAGGAAGTAATCAAGAAGATTCTAAGACTGGTGCTGATAGGCAGAGTTGAACTGCCGACCTCACCCTTACCAAGGGTGCGCTCTACCAACTGAGCTATATCAGCAACACCAGAAACTGGAGCGGGCAGCGGGAATCGAACCCGCATCATCAGCTTGGAAGGCTGAGGTAATAGCCATTATACGATGCCCGCGTTAGCAATCTGTTCTTAAACTACCTCTAACCGTCAAGAATAAAGTGGTGGAGGGAGCTGGATTCGAACCAGCGAAGGCTGAGCCGTCAGATTTACAGTCTGATCCCTTTGGCCGCTCGGGAACCCCTCCACGATAATTCTTTACTAAACACTTTCGGTAAAAGGAAAGTGGTGCCGACTAACCGAGTCGAACGGTTGACCTACTGATTACAAGTCAGTTGCTCTACCAGCTGAGCTAAGTCGGCACTGCTTTAGTACGGGGCGAGATATTAGAGGAAGCTTGGTGGTGATGCAACAAGAAAATTAAAAAAAATGTGATTTTATGTGCCAAATGCTCACAAATCAGGCAAAACCACCTGTTTTTGTTAATTTTTGCTCAATTCATACCAGTAATTGAGCCCCTTCATCACTAATTGCGGATCATAAATCGCGTCTAAAAATTGCGCTTTCAATAATGCACCATAGCCACCAGCAAAAATTAGTTGAGGTTTTTTATTGGTTAAATGTAATTTTGCTTGTTCAACAGCTCCTAAGGTTGCCACTAGCGCGCCATTTTTTAAACCATTAGGTGTGTTTACACCCAGCTCATTCGCAAAAGGCGTGTTGGCATCATCAAAAACACGCTGCGTATTCTGTGTTAATGAGCGTGTCATGAGATCAAGGCCAGGTAATATCCAGCCCCCCAAATGTTGTCCTTGTGCTGTAAGTACATCAATTGTTGTGGCAGTGCCTGTGTCTATCACGATGCAATCTTGTTGCGGCCATAATTGAAAGGCAGCAATTAAACCAAGCCAGCGATCAATACCTAAATTACTAAATTGCTGATACGCACAGCGAAGGCTACTCAATTGTTTAGTCACTTTCGCTTCAAAACATGGCACCTGAAATGCCGATGCCTGTGCTAATAGTCCATTGAGTTGCTCATTTTTACCGACACATGCATAAACCAGCTCGTTAATTTGCCGCCAAGGTAGCGCACTAACATCACACGGCTTGATTTCGCCTTGCTGGCATAGCGCTGCTTTAAGTGCTGTATTGCCTACATCGATTAGTAATCTCATTGAACAGCCTTGCGCAGTGAAATTTCACCACCGTAATAGCTTTTAACCTCACCATCTTGGCGAATACGAATAGCACCTTGCGGATCTATGCCTTCACAGATACCACGCCAGCTTCTATGCCCAGTATTTAACTCCACACACTGCCCTGCAAAGGCGTTGAGTTCGTTCCACTGCAAGTACATGCCGTGCAAGCCAGTTTGACTATACTGCGCTAAACGTTGCTCAAGGTGATATGTTAAATGTGCCACCAGCTGATTTTTATCAATCTGTTGGCTATGCTGACTCAAATCAGTCCATGCTTGGTCGATTTGCAGGCTGTAGCTTGCGGGCATTTGCAAATTAATACCAATACCTATTACGAGATGGCATGGCCCTTGCGGTTGACCATCCAATTCAACCAAAACACCTGCGAGCTTTTCTTTATTAAGATAAATATCGTTTGGCCACTTAAGTTCAATATCTAACTGATACAGAACTTTTAAGGTATCGTAAACAGCTAAACCTACCGCGATAGACATACCCATTGCGGCTTGCAGCCCGTCATCTAAGCGCCAATAATAACTGTAATACAAGTTCGCACCAAACGGAGACTGCCAAACACGTCCGCGCCGTCCACGCCCTGCGTGCTGCATTTCGGCCACAATCACAGTTCCCGACTCTAGCGTTTGTTTAGCTGCTATGCGGCGCATTAACTCACTGTTAGTCGAGTCAATAATTGGCTGGACCTCCACTTGCGCGATATGCCCCCCTAAGCTTTGGTAATGCTGTTGTATCTTAGTCTGCTCTAATAAGCCCACATTATTATTTAAGCTGTAGCCTTTACCGCTGACTTTAAAAATGTCTAACCCCATAGCTTGTAAGCTTTGAATATGCTTACTCACTGCTGCGCGGCTAATACCCAATTGATCCCCCAGCAATTGCCCTGAGATAAAGCCACCTTGATTAAGTGCATTTAAAATAGCCAGCTTATTGCCATCTGGTGCTTTCATTATCTGTCCTCCAGACCAATATGACATTCATCAAAGGCTGCCATTAACCGTACTTCATGCTGTAATTCTATGTGATAACGGTGCCAAATTTGTTGCTGGATATGGGTGATCATGGCAATAAGGTCATCACCATTACTATTACCATGATTTACCAGCACCAGTGCTTGTTGTTGGTGTACTTCGATACCAGCAATACGATGCCCTTTAAGCCCCGCCTGCTCAATCAACCAACCAGCTGCCACTTTGTGGTGTTGCTCATCATAAACATAATGCGGTAATTGCGGATGCGCCTGTAACAAGGTCTGTAACTGCTGATTAGTTATGATTGGGTTTTTAAAAAAACTTCCAGCATTCGCAAGCACATAAGGATTGGGTAGCTTACTGTTACGGGTTTTAATCACTTGCTCAAAAACAGTTTGCGGGGTTACCTGTTCGAGTTGCTGCAAAGGGCCATAACTTAGCTCTGGCTGCCACTGTTTTGGTAACGCCAATGCCACCGTGGTGATCACCGCTTTATTTTTTAATGAGTGCTTAAAGATTGAATCACGATAACCAAACTGACACTGTTGCTTGTTTAAGCGTTTTATTTGCTTAGTCGCAATATCAAAATATTCGACATATTCAATAAATTTCGCCAACTCAACACCATATGCTCCAATATTTTGTACTGGGGCTGCGCCCACGGTGCCAGGGATCAACGCTAAATTTTCAAGCCCAGGCATAGCCTGCGCTAAACTATCACTAACAAGTTGATGCCAGTTTTCGCCGGCAGCAATCTCTAATAAATAGTCATCTTTACGCTCAGTGGTATTAACACCACAGGTCGCCATTTTGATCACTGTGCCTTGATAAGCACTTAAAAAAATGGTGTTGCTGCCTTCACCTAAAATACAAAAAGGGCAAGCAAACGTTAGCTGCTGCAATTGCGCTAAGTCAGTAATTTCGATTAATTGCGAGCACTGACTCGCTAAAGAAAAGGTATGGAAAGATTGCAGGGACTGAGCCACAAAATGCCTCAAAGGTTAATTGTCACTAATCGCACTAGTGTAACTCTTAGTCGCAAATGTTGCACTAGATTGTAAAAAATGCTCAAACAAGAATCGCAATCATGATATAAAACATGCACTTTTTATTCGTGTTCAGGGTATTTATGAAAATCAAACCTCTCTTTTTAAGCCTCGCTATGGCTGGAATGTGCTCTCAAGCAATGGCCAGTGCCATTGATCAAAACTCATATGCCAATCTCGATGACGTAATCACTACGCATTTGAACCTTGATTTAGATGTCGACTTTGCTGACAAACAATTAGAAGGTTTTGTTGAACACACGCTAGAATGGCAAAACACCACTAGCAAAACCTTAGTGCTTGATACTCGCGATTTAGACATCGATAAAGTTATGTATCAAAGCCAAGATGGCAACTGGCACAAAGCTCATTTCACTCTTGCTAAGCGCGATGATGTGAAAGGCTCTAAGCTTAGTATTGTGTTTAAAAGCCAAGCGCCTAAAGTACGTATTTATTATAACAGCCGCCCTGAAGCATCAGGTTTACAGTGGTTAACTCCTGAGCAAACTGCCAGTAAAACGCACCCATTTATGTACAGCCAATCGCAGGCAATCCATGCCCGTAGTTGGATCCCTGTACAAGATACACCGGCAATGCGTGTAACTTACTCAGCGCGTATCCATACGCCTGAAGATATTCGTGCGGTGATGAGCGCCGATAATAAAGATGCGCTCTATAAAGATGGTGACTACCACTTTGATATGCCACAAGCTATCTCTCCATACTTAATTGCCATTGGTGCAGGTAACTTAGAATTTAAAGCCATGTCTCAGCAAACCGGTATTTTTGCTGAACCAACTATCTTAGATGCATCCGTTGCCGAGTTTAATGACACGCAAGCGATGATCGATAAAACCAATGCGATGTATGGCGAATATGCATGGGGTCGATATGATTTACTAATGCTACCGCCAAGCTTTCCATTTGGTGGCATGGAAAATCCACGCCTTTCATTTATCACACCAACGGTTGTTGCGGGTGATAAAAGCTTAGTAAACCTGATTGCTCACGAGCTTGCTCATTCTTGGTCTGGCAACTTAGTGACCAATGCCACATGGGAAGACTTATGGTTAAACGAAGGCTTTACCTCATACGTTGAAAACCGCATTATGGAAGAAGTATTTGGTCGTGACCGTGCAGTTATGGAACAAGCACTTGATGCTGCAGGTCTACGTGCACAACTTAAAACCATTGATGCACCAGACACGCGCCTCAACTTAAAACTCAATGGACGTGATCCCGATGATGCTTTCAGCTCAGTGCCTTATACCAAAGGTCAACTATTCTTAATTTACCTTGAAAACCAATACGGCCGCGATAAATTTGATTCATTTGTAAAAGCTTATTTTGAAGAATTTTCATTCAAATCATTAACAACCGCTGAGTTTGTTACGTATTTAAAAGCTAACTTAATTGAAAAGTACCCAGGCGTTGTCAGCATGGATAAAGTTAATGAGTGGATTTTTCAGCCAGGTTTACCGAGTGATGCGCCAAACCCAACTTCTGATGCGTTTGATAAAGTAGATACCGCTTCTACCTCATGGTTAAAAGGTGAAACCACTGCCGCACAGCTTCCTACCACAAATTGGACTGTGCATGAGTGGCTACACTTTTTAAATAACTTACCACGTGATTTAAGCCTAGACAAAATGGCGATGCTAGATAGCGAGTTCAACCTTACACAATCAACTAACGCAGAGCGTGCTTTTGCTTGGTTTATGCTTGCGGTTGGCAATGGCTATCAACCTATCTATCCAGCACTTGATAAACACTTATCGGGTATTGGCCGTCGCAAGTTAATCGTGCCGCTATACAAAGCTCTGATTACTAATGGTAAACGTGAATGGGCACATGACGTATACCTAAAAGCGCGCCCAGGTTACCACCCACTTGCGCAAGGTACTATTGACGACTTGTTTGCTAAGTAATAACTAAATAACTCAAAATTAAAAAAGGGCGATTAATTCGCCCTTTTTGCTACCTCATTTAATAAATGCGCTTTATTTTTTAGTGACTTTATTAATAAAAGCTTGCTGCTCTTGGGCACTGGCTTGTTGCCACCAAAAATCTAACATGGCGGCAGCACTAGGCGCATTACCTGCATTAGGTGCTGGGCGAGAGACAGGAGCTTGTAAATTAGCAGCCATCGGTGCAGTTCTGGTTGTTGATGCTGCTGTTGGCGCTACTTGCACTGTCGCAACTTGAGAGCTAGCACGACTTGTCAAATCAGGCTCAGCCATAATAGCTAGTGGCGTGCTTAATGACGCTCCTTTTGCTTGTAAGCTCACTTGCGGTGCTTCTGCAAAAACTTCTGCTGCTACTGCATTATCAGCACGGTTAAACACCACATCATAATCTGTATTGGCAGCAATGGTCATCGTCACCCAAAATGGTTCTGAGTCGATAACTTGATGCTCATCGTAACCTTGCTCGTAAAGATCGGTGTATTTAAGTTTGACCTGATATACGCCAGGAATTAATTCGACTTCATCAACACGATTGAAAAATGAATGTTCAATTTTCTTATCGCCCACTTGTAATGGGACTATTTCTTCAGGAAAATTAATGGTTTCGGCCACGCTGGTCGCACTCAAAAGTAATGACATAATACCGCTTAATAATACATATTTACGCATAATAGCTCCTTGTTGTTTGATTTCAGTTTGACACTGCCGGCAAAGTTTGTCATTAGTGACTTTAGTACAACCGACAAAGAGCCCTTGGAATGAGCCAAAAAACTATTTTTACTAAAATTATTAACCGTGAAATCCCAGCTGATATCATCTACGAAGATGAACTTGCCTTAGTATTTAAAGATATCAACCCACAAGCCCCTTTTCACGCACTGATTATCCCAAAAAAAGCAATTGCAACGATCAATGATATTACCGAACTAGATGCGCCCATTATTGGCCACCTGTATGTGGTTGCTGCGAAAATAGCCAAACAACAAGGCTTTGCAGAAGATGGTTTTCGCGTGGTAATGAATTGCAATGAGCATGGCGGGCAAACTGTTTATCATATCCATTTACATATGCTAGCTGGTAAAGCAATGGGATGGCCGCCTTACCAAGATAAGACTAAAGGTTTAATTTAAACTGATTTACTGTAAATGTTTGTAAAAAAGATTAACGTTGAAAATAAATATCATTTACTAATAATTTCAACTTGTTATAAATTTTTTCAAATATTTTCTTTGTAAAAAGCACGAAAAACATTATAAAACTATGCATATCTTACCCCCAAGCAATAAATTTCTAATACGAAAGGAGCGGATTGCATGTTAGGATTGATTGGTCAACTTTATTCAAGAGTATATAAGTATGAGTAGTACAGCCTTTTTGTTACTAGATCTAGAGCCAATTAATACAATTGGTATTAATGTATTAGAGCCTTTATTAAAAACCCAAGGGCTCAATGTTACTACCGGAACAAACATATCTGACGTTCCTGAAGGAACACGTTTATTGTTTATCGAAACATCAAGCCAAGACGCTTGGGGGAAATTGAAAGAGCAATTAGTCAACCTACGTATTAAGTGCGATATCGTGCTATTCAACTTAGACGAAAATCCGGAGCTTGCTAATCGTGCATTATTAAGCGGCATTCGTGGTGTTTTTTATACTACCGACAACGCTGATGTGCTAATGAAAGGCATTCGTTTATTACTGGAAGACCAGCTCTGGTATCGTCGTGATATCATGTGTAACGCGTTAAACCGTATGCTGCAATTTAATAAAGACGCATTACATAAACTTACTGATGGTGATATTGAACCAGTAAAATTAACTAAGCGTGAAAAAGCAATTATCTCTTTAATGAGTAACGGTTCTAAAAATAAAGAAATAGCTGAAGCGTTAAGTATTAGTCCACACACTGTAAAAACTCATTTATACAGCGCATTTAGAAAAACAAAATGCCGTAACCGTATTGAATTACTATCGTGGGCACAACAAAACATTCCTGACGAAATTCGTTAGCCTAGCAACTCTTATTTTAATATTAAAAACAGGACTTTGTGCCTGTTTTTTTGTTTATTCAAGCGCACGATATTTGCTAACAAACGCAATTGCCATTATTCTAATCTCGTCACCTTGATCTGCTTGGAATATGAATGCTCGACTCCCTCACCCTCTACTCCGCTAGCGCTGCCATGATGATCGTCATGGCATTGCTCAATCTTTTAACTTGGCGCGCTAACAAACACACCCCAGGCACAGTACTGTATATATTTTATCCTTTAGTGCTATTTCTTGCCTTGATGAGCTTTGCCTTACATGGTCATTTCGATAGCATCGCCACTATTGTACTTGCAAATAGTTTATGGTTTAGTGCATCCATCATCCATGCGTTAGCAATCAGCCAATTTTTAGGTTATCGCGACAAAGAGTTTCGGTTTTTTATATTAGCAACCTTGTTCTGCGGAGCATTGCTAATGTACTTTACGGTAATTGACTCTAACCTACGTAATCGTATGCTGGCCTCTGATTTACAGCATATAAACGAAGCATTTTTCTTACTTTATTTATTTATTCGCTTTGCGCGCAAACCTTACCCTAACGGTAGCATGGTCTATATTTTGATCCTTACGATTATCAGCTGTATTTATACTGGCCGAGTTTTTTTTATGGAAGGCGTGAACAATCTGACTCTGTTAAAAGAAAACTGGTTTAGCGTTACCTTGCTGGTCAATAGCGTGATCGCTCCCATGTTTTATACCACCGGCATGGCGTTACTGTGTAATGAGCGCAGAGAGCAAAACCTCAACCAACTAACGAGCAAAGCACAAAAAGATTTAGAAATTCGCGGACTATTCTTATCAACTATTAGCCATGAAATTCGCACTCCTCTCAATGGTATTTTAGGCAGCGCACAACTAATTTTGAATCAATCAACCGATCCCCGTGATAAACCTTACTGCGAAGCCATTATAAACTCAGCCGAATCACTTAACTTGCTAGTTGATAAAGTACTTGATTACGCCAGCCTCGACCAACACAACGAAGCACTCTATGAAGAAGACGTAGAATTTAAAACCTGGTTGCATAACTTATGTTTATTACTTAGCCCACTAGCTGAGCAAAAGCGCTTAAAGTTTGAGTTAATATACAATCTTCCTGAGCAAGCTTGTTACTACTGCGACCAACAAAAACTTCGGCAAATCATCATTAACCTCGTTGGTAATGCGATTAAATTTACCGACAAAGGTGAAGTTAAAATTCGCGTAGAGTTATTAGAGGAGCGCCAACTTGAACATCATATTCGTATTAGCGTAATTGACTCGGGGCCTGGCATTGAAGATGATGAAATAGAATACCTTACAGAGCCATACGTACAAAGTAGCGCAGGTAAAGAAAAGGGCGGAACAGGCTTAGGCCTTGCTATCACCAGCCGCCTACTAGCCAAACTGGGCTCCCAACTTGATATTACCAGTGAGTTAGATAAAGGCAGTTCGTTTAGCTTTAATATCACGCTTGTGCTTGGCGAACTCAGCCTTGTAGAACAGCGCCATCAATCAAAAGATTATTTAACTGGATTAGATGTATTACTGGTCGAGGATTTAGATTTAAATCAAAAAATAGCCATAGAATTTATGGCCGATGACGAACATAAAATCAAGCTCGCCCGTGATGGTAAAAGCGCTATCGAACTAATGCAAACCTACCATTTTGATGTTGTACTACTCGATATGAACTTACCGGACTTTACTGGTCAAGAGGTGCTCAAAACCCTCAAAGGTATGGAACATAAAAATCAACGTACCCCTGTATTGGCCTTTACTGCCAGTTTAAGTCCTGACGAAATAAAAGAATATTTTACTTTAGGGATCAAAGACATTGTTGGTAAACCTATAAAACAACAAAAGCTACGCCAAGCATTGAGTGACTCACAAAACAGCCAAGCCCCAAGTGCTGCGGTAGAACTCAGTGACATTTTGTATGATGACACCGCCGCCGAAACATTAAAAAGTTCTTTTAATGAAGACGAAATATCTTCTATATACAACGAGTTTGTGTTGTCTGCTCGTAACAAACTGATCCGTGCTCAGCAATTATTAAACGACGATAAAGAACAATGTATAAAGCTACTGCATCGCCAAGCAAGCACCGCTTTACAGCTCGGTTTTAACCGCTACGGTATAGAGTTAAAAAAAATAGAACGACGCTTACTCGACAACAAACCGCTTAAAGAATCACTCACCGACGCACTAGTGCTGTGGCAAAATAGCCTTGAGCAGTATTTGAAGTTCGTCAGAGAGCAGATGAGTTAGCGAGAGTAAAATTCAAGCTAACGAGCAGTCTACAAGGTACTAATCAAATCGCGCGACTTCCTCAAATGTAAGTCCGCTAAAGCCATGAGCTTGCAGAGCACAGTATAGGCTCAATGCAATATTCTTATCATTTGCACGAGAGTCAAATACATAAGTACTTTCAAATCGATCTTCTGGGATCTTAAATATACAACTACTTTTAGGTAGTTTATCACTTTTAAAGACTGCTGTTTGCAATCCAATATTTAACCCTGGCAGCATGAATGTACTGGCCTCAAGATCCAACATTCCTTCTTCTTTTCTTGTAACATTATAATAATACCAATTATCTTCTCCAACATAAAAAGGTAATAATTCTCCAGATGCTTCTAGGAGTTCAGCTAATTCGTTTGCAGCAGTATCTCGGATGGCAAGACCTAATAAGTTAATTGCCGTAAAATCGCCTAATGGTGTGTCTTTGTCTTTATTGTAATGAGCACTAAAATTTAATAGAGTAGATTCTTTAGAGCGACAATCAGGTCTCCACAGCTCAGGCTCACATAATGCTTCACTGTCAGGAAAGATAACTCTATAACGATTAACATCTGGTGTGATTCTATAAATGACTTTACTCATTAGTATCCATAAACTCCATTCTGTAACGATGTAGCAATCGCTTGTAAAATTAATGCACACTCACTTCGGGTGTTTGCCAATGCTAGTTGGTTTGTTATGTTTAGATAATATAGCTCAGTGTGGATCTTGGCGTGATTAGAGGCATCTGGCATGGCTGGGTGCGGTATATAATTTCCATTCTTTGGCAAATAAACACCATTAGCGGGATCATCTATGCGAATTTTAAACTTTGCCAATATTTTCCTAGCAGCTTTAGCTAGTTCATGAGTTCCTGATACTATAGCGTGAGTCGCTGTATTAGGCGGTTTTTTCCCAGCTCCAGTGGCCGACATATAACGCGTCATTCTTTGCGGTCGGTGCTTTTCTTCTAACAGTTGTTCTAAAGTAGCTTTTTCTGCTGAAGCCGCATATCTTGAGTACGCCATTAAACCAAATTTAACACTACGCATAGCAATCTTATTATAAAGACGCGCGGCATGCTGAGCCACCTCAATCCCCGTAAGCTGTCGTTCAGTCTCTTTTATAGTTTACCCTAATTCCTCAGATATAAGCTTTTCTGAGTCACTAAACTTATAAATTGCCCCTGACTCTCTAATTGTCTGTCGCAATCCGCGTAATAGCTCAGCAGGCTCAACTTGCATAGCCTGCATTACAACCCTATCTGGGTTCATATAATTTCCTTATTTATTAATCCCTATCTAATTAATCTACTTTAACTTACTTTTAGCTCAAATAAAATCTTTGCTACACATAGTACTCTTAAATTCTGATGATTTTAGTTGAACACAAATTACAAAGACTATGTATTGTACCTCGCTACTTTCTACCATATTGATCGTCAAAGCGCTCTATATCCGCTTCATCTAGAATACGGCCAGTTTGTACTTCAATAACAATCAACGGCTCAGTTTGACTGTTGGCCAAACTATGGATTTGGTTTGGTGCTATATAACACGACTGATCGGCTGTTAAAGTCTGTGTATTACCAGCGATACAAATTTCTGCCACGCCTGATACTACCACCCAATGCTCGGCACGATGTTGATGACGTTGCGTCGAGAGCTTGCCCTTGCTATTAACGATAATTTTTTTAACTTTAAAACCAGCTCCTTCTACTAACACCCGATAGCTACCCCAAGGCCGATACATAGCTTGATGATGCAATAACTTATCGCCTTGCTGAGCAGCCACTAGTTTTAATAATTCAGGCAGTTGATCTAGCTGATTTTTATCTGCCACTAATGTAGCATCATGAGTGTGAATAACAGCTAAGTCTTTAATTCCTAAAGTGGCAATCGTATGGCCACTTTCGCTCTTGAGTAAGTTATTCGCACTATTTAATAGCACGGTATCAGCACTTAGGTTATTGCCTTGCTCGTCTTTCTCAATACTTTGCCATAGCGCATTAAAACCGCCGACATCATTCCAATTCAGCGCTAACGGCAGTACCGCTATGTTCGCGCTGCGCTCTAAAATAGCGTAGTCGATAGAATCACTGGGACAATTTTTTAAGGCATTGTTGTCGGCACGCGTAAAACCTAAATCGCCGCTAAAATTGGCGGCTTGTGCAATGCAATTGGCAATTTTGGGGGCAAAGCGTTGCAGCTCTGCAAGGTATGCCCTCGGGGTAAATAAAAACATCCCGCTGTTCCAGCTATATGCCCCACTGGCGAGATATTGCTGTGCCAACAATAAGCTGGGCTTTTCTTTAAATTCATCAACTTCATAACAGTTTGAGGCTGCTATTTTAGCCCCTCTTTTGATATAACCGTAACCGCAATGGGCCGAGTCTGGCTCAATCGCAAAGGTAATTAATTTGCCCTGTTGCGCCAAGCTTATCGCATCAGGAAGTTGCTCTATTAACAACTCAAAGTTATCAATATGATGATCGGCTGGCATCACTAATAAAGGTTTATCAAGCCCTTGCTGTAATGCATATTGTGCTGCCAATGCGATGGCGGGAGCAGTATTTTTGCCATCAGGCTCTAACAGTAACACCATGGTTGCAGCGTCAATTTGCTGGCATTGGCTGCTGACAATAAAGCGATGCTGCTCATTACAAACCAAGATCGGATCGGTAAAACATGAGTCAGAGACCCTCTTTAAGGTGCTTTGCAATAATGACTCATCTCCCAGTAGAGGTAAAAACTGTTTTGGCATAGCTTGGCGCGATAATGGCCATAACCGCGAACCGATACCACCGGCCAATACAACTGGAATAATGGAGTTTTTCATAGCAAACACACTTAAATTTGAATGCCCGTAGTTTAACAGAGTATAGCGAGTGCATTACAGCAACTAAAAAATCTATTTTTCGTTATCGACTCGCTTTTAATTCAAGCTGTTCTACACTAAATCTTAATTACTGTATTAGGTTTACAGCTTTGCTTTGATAAGGATGTTTTTATGGTTAGCCAAACCAGTTCATTCGGAGATTTTGTACGTAATATCGGCTTGACTAAAAAGCTTGTTATTGCCTTTTTGCTCGTTGCATTAATTCCCTTGGCGATTGCCATCAGTCTTGCGCTATATAACTCGGCGACAGCTTTAAATAAACAAACTTACGCTCAACTTGAAGCGGTTAGTGAAATTAAAAAAAGCGCCATTGAAAGGCATTTTGCCGATATACATGCGCAATTATTATTTCTAGCACAAAACCCTTTGCTCCACACCGCGGCTGATGAACTTAGCCGTGCATTTAAAGAGCCCTATACAACCGCCCTCGACAGCACCGCAGAGCAACAGCTGGCAGATTACTATCACAACAGCTTTAATACTAAATACCGGCTTCAAAACGAAAATAAATTGCCAACTGCTGAGCTGCTTTCTACACTTTCACCCACAGCTAAATATTGGCAATCACAATACCTAGCAGATAATCCATATCCACTTGGCGAGAAAGCAAAGTTAGTACAAGCAAGTGCTGATAATAACTACAATTTACTACACAACAAATACCATAGTTTTTTACTAAATTTTGCGCAAAAATTTGATTTTTATGATGTCTTTATCATCGACAATCGCAGTGCTGAAGTGATTTACTCTGTTTACAAAGAAGTTGACTTTGCCACCTCTTTACTTGATGGACCTTATGCTAATAGCAACCTAGCATTGGCATTTAAACAAGCAAAAATGATCAATGAAGATGAAATTACCTTTGTAGATTATCAGCAATATTTGCCATCTTATAATGCACCAGCTAGTTTTATCGCCACCCCGATTTATAACCAAGGCGTACATACTAGCACCTTGGTTTTTCAACTATCCATTGATGCCCTGAATGTCATTATGACTGAGCGGGCAGGCTTAGGTTCAAGTGGCGAAACATATTTAGTCGGACCTGATTTTTTAATGCGTTCTGATTCCTTTCTCGATCCCGAAAACCATTCGGTCGTAAATTCTTTTCGCTACCCAAGCATAGGTAAAGTAAAAACGCTGGCAACTGAGCTTGCTAAGCAAGGAAAAAAAGGTCAGCAAGTAATCACCGATTATAGTGGTTCCTTAGTACTGTCGTCTTATCAACCCGTTAACGTATTAGGCATACACTGGTCGTTACTGGCTGAAATAGATAAAAACGAAGCTTTTGCCACGGTCAGTCATTTAACGACGATTCTCGTTAGCACCTTAATCATATCGATTATTGCCATCACTCTAGTCGCGATTTGGTTTGCTCGTTCACTCACCCGCCCAGTGCAATTACTGGTCGACACAATGCGTCACGTTGAACAAAAAGGTGATTTTTCGGTACGAACGCCAGTGCTTTCGAATGATGAAATAGGCTCATCGGCAAGTGCTTTTAATTGCCTGCTTGATGCGCTGCAAAGCTCTATTTCCCAAACCAATACGGTTATGAATAAAATGGCCGCAGGTGAATTTAACCACCGAATTAGTGCGCCCTGCAAAGGCGAATTAGATTCCTTAAAACAGGCCACAAATAATTGCGCAGACTCGCTAGAGCAAGCAATGAGTGAACTAAATCATATTATAGATGAAATGAGCCAAGGAAATTTTAATAGCCAAATAAAGACTCCAATGCAGGGACAGCTGGCCACCTTAAAACAAAATATAAATGGCTCACTGCAATCGCTAAATAGCACCATTACTGAAATTGTCGGGGTGATGGGCCATATTGAACATGGTGATTTTAAACAACAAGTCACAGTAGCCGCCCAAGGTTCTTTGGCTCAATTAAAAAACAGTGTGAATAATTCAGTGCACAGTTTAGCCGGAGCGGTAAGTGATATCAGCCGCGTAATGAGCGCACTACACGATGGAGATTTTTCACAACATCTTGAGCAACCTCTGCAAGGTCAGCTAGCTACTCTTAAAAATGATATCAATGCTAGCGTCGATAATCTCGCGTTAATCATTAAAAATATTAACGATGTTATGGCGGCTGTAAATGCAGGCAACTTTAAACAACAAGTAAATTGCAGTGCCAATGGCCAATTATCAACTTTAAAGCACAATATTAATAACTCAATTATGGGTTTAGACACTGCTGTGAGTGAAATATCAAATGTTATGCTGGCGATCAGTAAAGGTAACTTCGAACAGACAATCGATAGCGACATGGATGGCCAACTCAATGTACTTAAAAATGATGTAAATAGCTCGATTAGTAATTTAAGTATTGTTATTGCTGAGCTTGCACGCGTTATGGCAGCTATGCGTAGCGGTGATTTTAATCAACAACTAGAAACAAACATGCAAGGGCAATTAGCGCAACTGCAAAATGATGTGAACAGTTCTTTGACCATCACCGCAGATGCAATCGCTGAAGTAACTAAGGTATTAAGCGGACTTGCCCAAGGCAATTTAAATCAACAAGTGCAGCAGGATTACCAAGGTGTATTTGCTACACTAAAAGCAGATGTAAATCAAACAATTGAAAAGCTTACCAGCGTTATTAGCAGCATCCAAGAGTCAGCTTCAAGAGTATCACAAAGCGCCGCAGAGATAGCTGAGAGTAACACCGAAATAAGTCAACGCACAGAGGAGCAAGCAGCTAATCTAGAAGAAGCCAGTGCCAGCAGCAGTAACATGCTAGATGAAATAGCCGCGATTGCCAAACAAGCAAGTGAAGCTGTTAAGCTTGCAGAAAATGCCCAAGTGACAGCGACTGAAGGCGGGGAGTTATCAACCCAGACAGTCGATGCCATTATTGAGGTCAACAATTCAAGTAAAGATATTAATGAAATTGTCTCTGTGATTGACGAAATCGCATTTCAAACTAATTTATTAGCCCTTAACGCTGCAGTAGAAGCAGCCAGAGCTGGTGAGCATGGTCGCGGGTTTGCGGTCGTTGCCAATGAGGTTAGAGAATTAGCTGGACGCAGCGCAACGTCGGCGAAACAAATTAAAACTATAATAAGCAATAGTAACCAAAAAATTAGTCATGGAACCGCATTGGCTAACTCATCAGGTGAGAAACTAAAGCAAATTGTCAGTGCTGTGGCAGACGTAAACCATATAATAGTGTCTATCAACAGCTCTTCAATTACTCAACAGCAAGCAATTAAAGAGGTAGATATTGTTGTACAACGTCTAACGACCTTGATCCAAGAAAACTCAGCAATGACTGAGGAAACAATGGCTGCAGCTAAACAAATGGCTGATCAAGCAAACACTATGCGTCACTTACTCGGGTATTTTTCACTGCAAAAGGCGCAATTATAAGGTGAATAGATTCACTGATAAAATCGCAACAATTAATTGGCGATTCAAATTAACAACCTTGCTAAACTAGCTACACTGACTATTTTAATGCGAGTTTAGGGATTAAATAAGTGTACTTGCGGCAACTGCAGTTAATAATCGTGTATACCATAGCAATGCTGATACCACCAACAGCAATGGCTACGGCTGTTTACCAATGCACGGTTGATAGTGTGGCCACATTTAGTCAACTACCTTGTGGTAAAGATGCTAAAGAAATCAAAATTCCACTAACTAATGTGACCCAAACAGCTAATACGCAACAGAGCAAAGACATCATGGAGTCTGTAGATAATTATATAACGATTCAAAAAGTTGATCGTGAAATTGCACTTTATCAACGAGAAATCAAGCAACTGCAAAATACGCTTGCAGAACAAAAAACCAAAATAAATTATATGACACAAGACTCTGCAAATAAAATGGGAGCAAACTCAATTGCTGATGCAATAGCACAACGTACAGCACACGCTGAGCAACGCATTGAGTCAAAAATAAAGCAGTATCAGCAGCAAATTGATGCGTTAAATGCGTTTAAAGCGCAACTAAGCCAATAAATTTAGCTTAGGGTTTGTTTAACCACTTTTATTAGCTGTGCTATATCACTAGTGTTGTTATAAATATGCGGCGAAACTCGCACCCCATATGCTCGCGCATCGACACTTATGTTCGCCTGAGACAGCGCGCTTAATAGCCCAGACTGTTGCTCGCCAAAATTTAAAATAGCTGTCCCGCTGCATTTTTCTGGTGTTGTTGGTGACACCAAATATGGCCTAAACTCTGCATTTAATTGTTCAAGTAGCGCCAAGTTATGCGCTCGCACTGTTGCAACACCCAATTTAGCAAAGTAACCAATGCTATGTCCTGCGAGTACAAATGGCGCAATCGATGGAGTGCCCCCCCAAAAACGCAGTGCGCTATCATGATAAGCAAAGTGATGAATATCAAACTCAAATGGATTTTGATGTGAAAACCACCCCACATCTTGTGGTTCGCACATATTTAATTGCGCTTGGCTAACCCATAAATACGCCGCACCGGGACCTGAGCATAACCACTTAACACTAGAACCAATCATAAAATCAGCACCAACTTGGCTTAAATCTAACGGTAATACACCAGCTGACTGGGCCACATCAACAAGACTCAAACAGCCTGCGTGCTTACACAGTTGCGTAATTTCAGCTATGGGCGCTTGCTGGCCAGTATTTGAATAAGCGTGACTGATAAATACTAAATCAATATCGGTTTGAATATATTGTTGCCATTGCACGCTATCTGTTAAATCTACGTGTTCAGGAATAAACTTTATTTCAGCGCTACTAGCCAGCGCTTTTTGCATTGCAAACCCCATGCTAGGAAAGTCACTTTGCGCCATCAACACCTTACAATTAGCTTGCTGTAAGCGAGGATGCGACATAACTAACTTTGTTAAAGCGCTCGATAAATTTACTTGTGGGCAAAATTGCCTGCTCGGTGAATTAAACAATGCACTGAGCGCCTGAGTAAAGCGATCTATGGCTGGCAGCCACTGCTGCCATGGCTCTTTATTACTCGCTTGCCAAGGAGCAAAAAAATGCTGGTTAAAATCATCTTGGCTACTTTTCAGTGCACGGCCAACAGAGTGATTTAGTAAGTAACAGCCTGCCGCAAGATTAAAGTCATTTTTGTACATATTAATTACTCACCCATTGCTTTAATTGTGCTAAATCATCATAACGAGTTCTTATATCATCACGCTTTGCTGCTGCTCGACGATCTCTTAATTGTTCAAGAGAATCCAATAGCAGATGCAATGGCGGACCGCTGGCTGTCACTTTATTCATATGTTGCTGTTGCATGTGTTGAGCTGGCTGGGCTATAAACTTACTAACCAATTGATTATGATGGCCTATTGCAGTATCGCCATGCAGCTTACATACTTGTATAAACAACTTGGCATTGGTTTTAAACCACGGGCTATGGCGGGTATCTCCTGCCGCTAAAAAATCATCCATTATGCTTGGCATACGCATAGACTCTCGCAGGATTTGCTGATCTTCTGGCATCATATATAAAAATTTATCCACCAGCATTTGTGAGTAACTCGGTTCGTTGGCAAAGCATAAACCTAACAGCATATCTATAACGTTAATCCCAGCAAAATCTCCCGCATTGGCGCCACGGTAAATCTCTTTGCCAACCCGATACGGTTTATAATAGGGGCGTACACAGAAAAAGAATCGCTCGGTGTCTAACTGATTATATAAAGCCGTATTCGATTCGATCACATCGACCAACGCCTGCTTGGCAACTTTAAGTAACTCACCACATAGCGGATGCGAAATCCCTAAGGGCTGAATTTTTAATAATGCATCAGCTGCTCGCTTATAAGCTAAAATCCCTTTGGTATTGTAATCTAAGAATAATTTTTCATCAGGCAAATCAGTAAAGCGCTTATAAAGGCCATTAACCGCCTTATTGTGGGTGGTTAGATGTGCGGTCGCAAAGCGCGGGGTAACCCCAATTGATGCACCAATATGCATGGCCAGTGCCGAAGCCTCGACTAAAGGCGAAGTTGTTTCGCGCGATGGTTCAGTGATCTCATGGCGTCGACAAGCCGCCATAAATAATCCTACATTGCCAAGTAAATCAAACGCACGATCAAATCCTTCATCAGTATTACCTTCTGCTAGTAACTTACGAATGTGCGCATTACCCTCAGTTTCTAACTGATGCTTAAATTGCTCCCCGACAAACTCCACACTGGCTTTATCTTCTTGTTGCCAATAGGTAGCCTCTAGCTGACTATTAATTTCGACAAAGCGGGTTCTGAGCCACTCATCAAATGCCTGAGTATTATTACTCACAAGTATTACTCCATAGCGAATTTCATTGCATTTAGATTAACAGATCACATAGAGCACAAATCAGCAAAACTACTAATAAAAACTCACACAATTAGTGATATTCACTCTATAATTACTATTAAATGAAATTTATTGTCACAGTTATGAGTTTAGATAAAAAAGATCAACAATTACTAACATTGTTACAAAGCAATGCGCGCACCTCTGTATCTGAACTTGCAACAACTGTAAGTTTATCGGATACCCCTTGCTTAAGGCGTATAAAAAAACTTGAAGCAAGCAAAGTGATCAGTGGCTATCACGCAGCCCTAAACCCGCGTGCACTCGGGTTAAATGTACTGGTCTATGCGTTTGTGCGGTTGAGCCAAAATTCCGCCAGTGCTGCCAATATGTTTGAAGAACACGTGGAAAAACTCAATCATGTACTGGAGTGCTCTGTCATATCAGGAAGCTATGATTACTTATTGAAGATTATTGCTACCGATTTAGAAAGCTACGAAAGTTTTGTTAAATATAAGCTTGGGAGTATTGATTGTATTGCTAACATTGAGTCTACAGTAGTTTTAAAGCAAACATTTAGCAAAAAGCAGCTACCACTTTAAAAAATAATACTATTTAGTGCCTATTCGCTATACTAAAATATCACTATAAAAATAATATTTAACAAGGATGCATGTGAAGATTTTTCGTTCAACATCCAATTCTTTTGTTTTTTACATATCGTTTGCTGTTGCTTATTTTGCAACTGGTAAGTTATTGACTAATTTTGCTTTTCAATCACAAGTTATTCCTATTTGGATCCCGGCAGGTATTGCCTTAGTTGGCTGCTTTATCTGGTGGTGGCGTTTTATTCCGGCATTATTTATTGCCTCGGTGGCCTTTAATTTAAGTGCCGGCGATAACACGCTCACTGATCAGGTTTTAATTGGCAATACATTAGAACAAGTACTGCTAATCGGCTTAGGCGCAGTGCTACAAGGCATGATTGGCGCAGCTCTTTTAAAATACTGGCTAGGCCATCCGCTGTATTTAAAACAACGCCAATCAATTATTTATTTTATTTTTATCGTCTGTATTGTTGTTAGTCTTATCTCGGCCAATATTGGAGTCTATGCTTTAAGTCAATTTAATCCTGCTTACAGTATTGATAACCATTGGAAAAATGTTACTTATTGGTGGCTAGGTGACTCCCTCGGCGTGCTGATCGCAACTCCCTTTTTATTAGCCTTATTACAGCCTAAATTTAAACGACATTACGTCACCCCATTGCCTACCGTCGTAGTCTGCTCAGTATTATTTGTCTCTGTAGCCTTAACCACTAAGCTATATAACCAAGAGACTTACTCAAACGCGATACAAATAGCCGAGCGTGAAACCTCCATAATTGAAAACAGTTTACTGCGCAATTTAAACCTCAGCCAAATAACCGTACAAAGCCTTGCGAGCCAAATCCAATCAACGCCGACTTTAAGTCAGCAAGAGTTTGATAGCTACAGTACCCAATTACTGGCTGAGCATTCATTTATTAAAGCATTTTCATGGAATCACAAAATTACCCCGGATCAAGTCAGTGATTTTAACAAGCAACTCGATGAAATTTATAATTCATACAACTTTGATCCGAGCATTAAAGGGCCCCCATTATCAAACGACGATCCATTAGTGATAGTTACCTACATTACCCCATTTACAGAAAACCAATCCGCTATTGGTTTTAATCTTTTCTCTCGTAAAGATCGCCGTGAGACTTTACTCGACCCACGCATCAAAAATCACCCTATAGGCACTAAAATAATTCAATTAGTGCAAGCACAACAACCCGAACCCGCTTATTTATTATTTGCTCCTGTGTATCAACAAAACAATGAGATTGCATCGATTAAAGGCTATGCAACTGGTGTATTTTTAGTGGAAAACATACTTGCTCAATCGCTTACGCAAGCACAAAATAAGATGTTTAATATCTCTATTTTTGAAGTCAATGCCACCAACCCGTTTTATTCAAACGCTGAAAATATGCTGACTAAAAGTAATAAACTTACAACCATCAAGATTCATTTTGCAGGGCAAACTTGGCTGCTTGATCTAACGGTTAAAGATGAGTTTCTACCACATCAAAACAATCATATGACACTTTTTTTACTTATTTTGCAGGTGATTGTAAGCTCACTCATTTTACTGGTATTGCTGTTGTTTAATAATCAACACCTTGCACTTTCGCGCTTGGTAGCAGAACGTACTCGCTCGCTAGTTAGGGCTAAAAAGCAATCTGATTTAGCTAATCAAGCTAAAAGCCGATTTTTAGCAAATATGAGCCATGAAATTCGTACGCCGCTTAATGCAGTGATCGGTTTTTCAACTTTAGCTAAAAGTGACGATAGCCCAGAAACTCTTTCTGGTTATCTAAATAAAATTAATTTAGCTTCTAAATCATTGTTAAGTTTAATTAATGATGTGCTCGACATCTCTAAAATTGAATCGCAAAAACTTACCTTGGAAGTTGCCCCTTTTGATTTAAATGATTTACTTGCTCGCATTAGTAGCATGTTCGAACAAAGCGCAGAGCAAAAAGGCATCAGCTGGAAAATTGATAATCAATTACCAACCGATATTTGGTTTGAAGGTGATGCTATGCGAATCGAGCAAATTTTACTAAACCTGTGTAGCAACGCCGTTAAATTTACCTGTGAAGGTGAAGTAAGTGTTAGCGCATACAGTAAGAAAATAACCGATAAGCGTAGGCAAGTTACCCTCACCATTAAAGATTCAGGCATCGGTATTGCCCCATCAGAGCAAAGTAAATTATTTGATGCATTTACCCAAGCTGATAATTCTACATCACGTAAGTTTGGTGGTTCTGGGCTTGGCTTAACAATCGCAAAAGAACTTAGTTTGCTAATGTCAGGGGATATCAGTATACAAAGCGAGCCAAGTAAAGGCTCAACATTTACCCTGTCTGTAGAATTAAATACGTGTGCTGCGCAACAAGTAACGGCGCGAAACATACAGCAGCACGTTGATCTGAGTAAACTAAAGATATTAGTTGCTGAAGACAACAGCGTCAATCAATTAGTGATAAAAGCGATGCTTAGCTCTTTGGGGATCACCCCAACACTGGTCGAAAATGGAGAGCTAGCGGTAGAGCAAATTAAAATAAATGATTTTGATTTAGTATTAATGGATTGCCAAATGCCCATTATGGATGGTTACCAAGCCACCATCTTAATACGTAAAATTAAAAATACTGAACAATTACCCATTATTGCCTTAACCGCTGATGTCATGCCTGAAGACAAGGCTCGCGCCTTAGCAATTGGTTTTAATCAACATCTTGCAAAACCCCTCGAACTCGATAAGCTAACCGAGTGCCTAATCAATTATGTAGATGTTTATGAGCCTTAATGGAATATTACTAACTCTCATTTTATTAACAACCTCTAGCCTTGCTATCAGCCAAACCAACTGCGTTACTCAGTTAACTGATATAAACTATATTATGAATAGCAAAAAGCAAGGCTTATTACGGTTTGAAAAAAGCAATGCTAATACTGATTTTACCTATCAGAGTGAGCAAGCTTTTAGTGATTATTTAAGCTTTGCATACCAACATATTTTAGCGGCAAACCCACGTGCATCAATGCCTTGCCCTATTTTAACTGATACTTATCAGCTTTTAGCTAAACAACAGCAACGCACTAGCCCACCTAATATTGTTGATCTTATAGCACCATTTGAATTACGCCAAAATAACAACCACAAAGCGGTTCTATTAATTCATGGCCTTACCGACTCTCCATTTACCTATCATGACTTGGCACAAATTTACTTTCAACAAGGCTATACTGTACGTACTTTGCTGTTACCAGGCCATGGCACCGCAGCTAATGCACTAAATAGTATTAATGCCAGACAATTGCAGCAAGCTACAGACTATGCAATTAAACGCACTATAAAAGATTTTGATCAGGTGATTTTAGGTGGCTACTCTACAGGCGCAGCCCTATTACTTAATTATTTAACTGTCGAGCCCGTTGACCCAAAAATAACTGCACTGATGCTATTTTCGCCCGCCACTGAACCACACAACAAAAATGGTTGGCTGGCTAAATGGATTGATCGTATTCCCTTTTTGGATTGGATAGATAAAGACGCCGATATTGATTTTGCTAAATATGAGTCGTTTACATTTAATGCTGCAACCGCAGCCGATGATGTTATGCGCTCAATCGCGTTACCAGAACTAATCAAGCGTCAATTACCAAACTTGGCTATTTTTTCAGTGATGAGTGATATAGATACCACCATTGATACCCGTGCATCGCTGCAATTGTTAAGCGCCTTGCATGATGTAAAGATACGCCCTGCAAATAGCTTAGATACCTTGGTTTTTTACGGTGATCAAACAACCATTACCAGTGATTTTCCAAAAGACTATAGGGTATTAAATCCACAGTGCAAAAATGCAACCTGTAAAAACATTCATGGTATTTCTCATATTGCCGTAGTTAACTCACCTGATAACCCTTACTACGGTATTGCTGGCGCTTATCGTAATTGCGGCAGTTACCTCGATGATGATACTTTGTATAAGCAATGTAAAACGACCGAAAAACCTAATATTGGCGAGCGTACTGCAGAAAATATTGCAGCATTTCCAACCTTTCAACGCCTGACTTACAATCCTTACTTTACTGAACAAGCACTCTATATAAAACAGTTTATAAAGCAGCTTGAAGGCTCGCAGGACAATCAATAATGAGTCTATTTAGTCACCGCTGGTTAACCAGTATCAGTGCAATAGATGCCGCTGTTTGGCAGCATTTTTTTGCCGATAATCCATTTACTGATCATGCATTTTTATTTGCATTAGAACAAAGCCAATGCGTATCAGCTGCGTCTGGTTGGCAACCGCAACATTTAGCCATTTACCAAAATGATACTTTGGTTGCATTAGCACCCGGCTATCTAAAAAGTCACTCTTATGGCGAATATGTATTTGATTGGGCATGGGCTGAAGCTTACCAGCAACATGGTTTAGACTATTACCCTAAGTGGTTATCTGGCTCACCGTTTAGCCCTATTGAAGGTCAACGCCTCGCGATTGTACACTCACACCCAGAATCAGTGTATCAGTACATTACACAGACTTTAACAGCTCAATGTGAGCAACAAGGTTGGTCTGGCTGGCACATTAACTTTTGCTCGCAACAGCAAGTATCTCAACTCACACCACATCAAGGTATGCATCGTATTGGCGTGCAGTTTCAATGGCAAAATCAAAACTACGCTACTTTTGACGATTTTTTAGCGCAGTTAACCGCACGAAAACGTAAAGTATTGAAAAAAGAACGTAATAAAATAATCCAGCAAAATATTAGTATTAAATGGCTGCAAGGTGAACAGATAACTAAAGCTGTGATGAGCCAGTTTTGCGAATTTTACCAACGCACTTATTTAAAACGCTCTGGTCACATGGGTTATTTAAATCATGACTTTTTTATTTTATTACATGCCTTAATGGCCGATAAACTAGTGATCATGCATGCCATCCATGAACACGAAGTGGTCGCTGCAACACTGAGCTTTAAAAATAATGATACACTATACGGGCGCTATTGGGGAGCTATAGCAGAAATTGACTGCCTGCACTTTGAGCTTTGCTATTACCAAGGTATTGAATATTGTATTAAGCATCAGCTTCAGTGTTTTCACTCAGGTGCGCAGGGCGAGCATAAAATAGCACGAGGTTTTGCACCAGTATTTACTCACTCCGTACATGCCGTAATGGATGCTGCTTTTAGTCCTGCAATTGCAGATTACTTGCAACGTGAGCGTCAGCATATGCGCATCTATCATCAGCAATGCACTGAATTATTACCTTTTAAGATTGATAACTAATGACGTTTAAAAATCAATAACTGATTATTAGCAGGCATCGCAATATCATCAACAAGCATTAACCCTACTTGCTCAGCTAATTGCTGTACCCATTCGAAATCACGAATGCCACTTTGGCTGTCTTGCTGATTTAAAAATTCATCAAAACGCTGATTACTTTCACTGGTAAAGTTGCCGTTGTATTTAAATGGGCCATAAATACACACGAGACCTTTTGACGCTAAATGCTTATTAACACCAGTAAAAAATTGCTCAACTAACGGTTTGCTGACGATGTGTAACGTATTAGCGGTATAAATAGCATCAACGGTATTTACAGGCCAAGGGCGATTTAGATCTAACTCTACTGGTGCGTGCAAATTATCTAGCTTTGCTTCATCAAGCCACTGTTTAATACCATTATGATTAACCAAGCGATCACTGGTATGCCATTGTAAGTGAGGCAAATTAGCAGCGAAGTGCACGCTGTGTTGCCCCGTACCTGATCCCACCTCTAACACACTCTCGACTTGTGCTAAATATGCTGTGATGACGCTTAATATTGGATTTTTATTATTTTCACACGCTTGCGAGAAAGGTTTCGTCATATATATTTCCAAGCATCTCAATACAGATGCACCAAGATTGGTAAAGTATGCCCATTAGTAAAGCAAATCTTGCAACAGATGTCGCTATTAAATAATTAATTTTATATAAAAACTATATAATTCAAAGTAATAAAAAAAATATTGAGCATGGTATGAGTTATGCATTTATCTAATTGAATCAACCAAACGGAGAAGATTATGTATATATCACCTTATACCGCCCTAGACGCTGCAATTGCGGCAAGTGAAAAACCAGTAACAGATAAAATAGGCTGTGATGAACGTGCCACTGTAATTGATTTACTATCGCAAACAAATCAACAAAATCAGGCGTTAATACATGAAACAGACCAAATATTTATTCTTGGCTACAATTAAAAAACTCACCTTCCGCCAATATTTACAATTTGTGACTTGCACCGAAACCG
This sequence comes from Pseudoalteromonas ostreae, assembly GCF_018069805.1. Taxonomy (GTDB): domain Bacteria; phylum Pseudomonadota; class Gammaproteobacteria; order Enterobacterales; family Alteromonadaceae; genus Pseudoalteromonas; species Pseudoalteromonas ostreae. The sequence goes on along the minus strand of NZ_JAGPYN010000035.1, from coordinate 9,426 downwards.
ATTAACTGTAATGATAATAATTACCATTACAGTTAATCGGTTTTTCTTATGCATGAACATCACGCTATGCTTTATTATCAACAGCAAATGAAATGTATTTGCCCGCGACCTGGGCTACATGCGCCTGCTTTAGTGGCAAATTACATTGAAGCTGGCCTGAGTACTGCACGTCATTACGAAAAAAACCATAATCTATTGCTGCAAGAACTCTATCTAAGACGCACTTTCCATGAAATCCTCAACAAAATGTGCGACTCTTTAGTCCATTGTGCAATTCGCAAACAATGTTTAGAGCAACTTTATAAACCGTTACTGGCATTAAAGCGCTTTTATAGAAGTCATAATAGTATCAAGAAATACCTGATACTAGAGCGTGAAGCCCGTATTCTCAGTCACGAATTTAACCCTTTCTAGGAGTTTTCATGAGCGAATTTAGAACCGAATCAGATAGTATGGGCGAATTACAAGTCCCTACAGATGCACTTTATCAAGCGCAAACTCAACGTGCTGTAAATAACTTTCGCATTAGCGATTTAGTAATGCCTAAACAGTTTATTACCGCTCTTGCTTATATCAAACAGGCCGCAGCGCAAAGCAACTACGAGCTTGGTCATCTCAGTAAAAATAAAGCTCAGTTAATCGAGCGCGCATGCCAAGAGATCATTGATGGCCAACATTTAGAACACTTCCCTATTGATATATTTCAAACAGGGTCAGGTACTAGCACTAATATGAATGCTAATGAGGTGATTGCAACTTTAGCAAGTCGTTATGGTGATGAGGTTATCCACCCCAACGACGACGTAAACATGGGCCAAAGCTCTAACGACGTGATCCCTACCACTATTGCTGTAAGCAGTGTAATTAACGTGGTGTATGAACTATTTCCGGCGCTGGATCAGCTATCACAAACGTTGGAGCGCAAAAAGTCAGAAATAGGTGAAATCGTAAAAACGGGTCGAACTCATTTGATGGATGCCATGCCAGTGACATTTGCGCAAACTCTAGGGTCTTGGCAACACCAAGTTGATAGTGCAATGGCAGGGATCCGCTACAGCCTTGAAGGGGTATCTGCTTTAGCGCAAGGAGGCACAGCCGTTGGTACTGGTATAAATGCCGATCCCCTGTTTGCTGAGCAATTTTGTAAAAATCTCAGTGCCAACGTCGGTGTACGCTTTGTGCCAAGCAAGAACTTTTTTTATAACATAGGTTCGCAAGACACCATTGTCGCTTTATCAGGGCAGCTAAAAGTACTCGCTGTTGCACAAATGAAGATAGCAAACGACCTACGTTGGATGAATTCAGGTCCACTAGCTGGCCTTGGTGAAATCGAACTAGAAGCTTTACAACCCGGTTCATCAATTATGCCCGGTAAAGTAAATCCTGTGATCCCTGAAGCGGCAGCCATGGTTAGTGCACAAGTGATTGGTAACGACGCAACGATTACTATTGCTGGTCAATCAGGTAACTTCGAACTCAATGTAATGTTACCTGTAATAGCTTACAATATTTTGCAAAGTATTGAGTTACTGGCAAATAGTAGCCAAGCATTAGCTGATAAAGCGATTCGATCCTTTAAAGTGAAACACACAAATATCGACAAAGCACTCGCCAAAAACCCCATATTAGTGACCGCGCTTAATCCAGTCATTGGTTATGCTAAAGCAGCTAAAATTGCCAAACAAGCATATCAAGATGGCCGTCCAATTCTTGATGTTGCTGAGCAAGAAACTGACCTATCACGTAGTGAGCTGGAAGCTTTACTCAATCCCGCAAAATTAACCCAAGGCGGGCTATAAAAATATTAAACCCGTCCTTAGCGTCGGGTTTAACCTTTGAATGCCATAGTTTTTATTGCTGTGTTATCTGCAAAGTGTATGATAGTGGTTACTTGTTCACCACTATGAAGGTTTATCATGCGCTTATTTATTATCGCGCTTCTACTGCCGTTATGTTTATCGGCTTGTTCTGATGCTGCGACCCCGAATAACAACCAACTTAGCCCGGCTCCTGCAGCGCTAGTTAAAAATAATCAAGCGACTAAGTTAAATCCGCAAACAGAAGTTCCGGCAACAAGAGATAACATTAAAAAGGTCCACCAGCAATTACAGACACAAATTGCAGATCTAAACTGCGATAACAGCTCTCAATGTAAAGTATTAGCGGTTGGTAGCCGTGCGTGCGGCGGTCCTAGTAGCTATATTGTTTACTCTAATAAAACGGCCAATGAGCAAGCCGTTGAAAAGTTAACTCAGCAGATCACCAGCCTTGAAAGCCAGTTTAATGCACAGAACAAGATGATCAGTATTTGTCAGCACCTGACTGCCCCTGCGGCTCAGTGTATTGAAAATAAATGTGTTAAACTAGAAAGCTCTGCGACAAGTGTTTATTAAGGGAAACCAATATGAGTCGTTCATCATATTCTAAATTTTTAGTAACAACAGCCAGTTTGCTGATCCTCAGTGGTTGTGTCAGCACTTCTGACTCAACACCAGCAAACGGTAATACAAATGTATCTAAATTAAATAGCGCATTGGCTGAGTTGGTGCAAGATAATAGCTGTACCGCGAGTTTTCAATGTAAGGTGCTTGAAGTAGGCCAACGCGCCTGTGGTGGTCCAAGCCGCTATGTAGTGTACTCAACCTTGCACACACAACAAGAAAATGCAGAACAGTTAGCGGATCAAATTACTCAGCAAGAAGCTGCCGATAATAAAACCAATGGTTTAAATGATTGTTTACCGGTTTTACCCGTGCAAGCATTATGTATTGATCAGCAATGCCAGTCGTTTGAGCTAAAATAGTCGCTCTTCTGCAACCGCGCTATACCAATAATGGGATCAGCGCGGAAATTACCACCACCGCCACAATACAAATCCCCGCTTTAAAAATAAAATGCATTGGCATCTGCTTTTTAACCCAATAGGCATAAATATACCGTAAGAAATAACTCGCTGCTGTGCCAAATAACGCAAAAATTAGTAGATAGGCGATTAAAATAATATTCACAACAACTCATTATTTGATAATTTAAGCCCTAAGTGTAAGGGCTTAATAATCAGAAGGCAAAACCTAGCGTTTACTAGTTCGAGCAATCAATAACTCAGCAACTTGCTGTTTTACTGCCCGCTTATCATCTGGGGCAACGCCAAAGCGTTCAGCAAGTAATGCTATTTCTTCATCATTAAGGTTAAATGATAAACGTTGACGCGTTTTTTTTGATTTAACCTCAAGTGATAAAATTTTGCGGATCATATCGGATGGCGTTAGCTCTTGATCAATGGCTTGCTTTTTTATCGATTTTTGCACTTCACTGCTAAGATCAAACGCCATTTGCGTGGCTCTTACAGCCTGCTCCTGACGTAACCATTTATCTTTTGCATTACTCACTGCGCATCTCCAGGGAACAGATCAACAATGTCTGTGATTGGTCGGGTTAAAGTGAGTGATACTTCAGTTTCTCCACCATCCCAAATCTCAATGTTTAAACCATGGCTCCCATCGCTCGACTCAAGGCAAATCATTTCGCATGGTTCGCCACCTTCTTGTTCATAGCGTGGTAATGGCTGGCTACGATAATCTTTATTATGAAAATAACACACAAATGGTGATTCACTTTGTTGATAGCTTTTAGCTAAAAACTGCATGTAACGCTCTGGTGTATTTTTCACTTCTATGTAGGTTAAATCGTCTTCGTCAAAGATGCGCGCAAACTCATCCAGTGTGAAGATTTCATCCACTTCATCACGTTGGATTTTGATTGAAAAATTAGCCCATTCTTCGCCATCACTACGCTCAATTTGCAAAAATACAACTTTTCCTGCATTACTTTCAAGTACCAGCTCATAGTCAGCACTATGCTGATATTGATACGTTTGTACATCAGTAACACGCAGAGTCTGCCCTTTTAACCAACTTGGGTAAGCAAACGAATCGATCACTGTGAACATATCACCTTTTTTAAGTTCACTAGGGTGATTTAATTGGCGTTCAGGGGCTTTTTTAGACTTAAAGAAGTTAAACATAGACTGCCTCATAAGCAAAAAAGGTAACTTATAATAAGTTACCTTTTAATAATCGTAATTACGCGTTAGCCGTTTTGCTTCGCTTTAATACGCGCTAAGATATCTGCACTTTTTGGATTGCTATCACCAATTCCAGCTTCAGCCATTTTAGCTTTAAGATCATCGCCATTAGTGTCAGCTTCAAGTACTTTAGCAGCACCAAGCTGGTCACTACGATCTTGTTGACGTTGCTTGATACGCTCAAGTGATTGGCGTGCATTCGTCATCGACGAGCTATTAGTATTAAGTGTACTATTTACGGCCATTGTTGCTTGTTGCACACTTTCAGTGGTTTTAACCATTGTAAGCTGACGTTGGTTTTCTTTGATCGATTTTTCAGCATCTTTGACTTGCTGCTTCAACGTTACAATGTGATTGCTAAAACCAGCTAACACTTGATCATGTTCTGCTTTTTCAGCTTCAAAATCGCCAATTTTCTCAGCAATTTCTAACGCTAACGGTTCATTACCTTTTTCAAGTGCTTGACCTGCATACGCTTCGTGCTCAGCAATTGAGGCATCTAATGCGCTAATTTTACGCTTCGTTTGCATTTCTTTAGCCATCACTTCAGTTAGGCTTTTTTTAGCACGCTGCAGCGCGTTTTGCGCATCAGCAATTTCTTGTTCAAAGATACGAATCCCATTCGCGTCAACAATTGCTTCGCCCGCTTCACGCGCGCCGCCACGTACTGCTGTAAATAACTTTTTTAAAATACTCATAATCTTAACTCCACTTAAAATAGCTAGCTGTTAATCGTTTAAATAAATGGTTACCGCTTCTAATGCATCGATGGCATTATCAGCTAGAGTAACTAGCTCATGGGTAATATCATCAAACGATGAATTAACCGACAAAGCACCAAAGATCGCATATTTATCATCAATCTTCGCAAATGCACTCAGCGGGATTGGTACATTCAAACGTAATAAGGTTTCATTCAACTCATCACGTAGTTCAGGCTTCACTTCCTCATCAGCGAACAAATAGCTAACACATAACAGCTGCTCTTGTGTCTGAGTAACAAAAATAGGAAGCTCATCATTGCCATCTACTATGACTTGCAACACATCTTGCTCGCCTGGATTGGCAATCAAGAAAGACTCAAAGTTAGCGCCTTCTGTTTCAAAAGATGCTAGTTTTATTGAAAGTTCATTTAATTCCATGTCTCTGCCTTTTGTCATTTGACATATTATGTCTGAGTTAAGATTCGCATGGTCGACATATTATGTCAACCATGATTTATTAATTTTTATACAATTCGCTTTCTATCTGCCATGCACTCCGATAGTAATCATATAAAGTACCTGAGCCTAATTGATTGACTTCAATATCATTTATTTGTTCAAAATAATGATTGGGGAATACGAATGCTGCCAATAAATATTTTTTACTGATCCATCTAGAAGCAACTGGTAAGCTTGTTATATCGCTAATTCTCGCACTTGCAGATTGACCTGTGGTGGTTGCAATCGTCCATCCCCATTGTCCAAATGATGGAATATTTTGCTGGTATTGCTCAACATGCTTAAAACCTGCCGCTTTAACTGTTTTACCAATACTTAAAAATGCTTTTTTAGCATGATAAGGCGAAGTTGACTGCACAGCCATTGCACCATCTGCGGCTAGTAATTGACGGATATGATTATAAAAATAGTCACTGTACATTTTATTTAAGTCAGGATGATTCGGATCAGGTAAGTCAATAATGATGGTATCAAAACGCTTACCTTCATCTAGTAACCGCTCTACTTCAAGAAAAGCATCACCCACTTTAATATGCGATCGGGGATCAGCCATTGAGTGCATATTAAGTTTAGTTAAGCGCTCATGAATAGCTGCCGGAGGGTTAAATTCATCGTCATCATGGCCAAATAAACTAAGTAACTGGGCATCTAAATCAATTAAGGTGACTTCTTTAACCGGCCACTTCAATACATCCCTTAGCGCTAAACCATCACCACCGCCTATAATCAATACATTATCATGACGGTTCGAGGCTAATAATGGCGGATACACTAACATTGAATGATAAATTTGTTCATCAATGCTAGAAAACTGTAAGCGACCGTTTAAGTAAAGATCGGTAATTGGATCGGGTTGATTACGGCTCAATCGCTCGGTTAACACCAGATGCTGATACTTAGTCGCTTCAGAATAAATAACTTTATCCTTATAAAGCACATTACTTAAATCTTTCATCCAGCTACTACCAAGCATTAAAATAAAACCAAATAACACCAGTAAAGCGATATGACATACCAGTAATAGTTTGGCGTAACGGACATAGCTATGATAACGCCATAAGAATGCCAAACCTGCGATAATATTAAATAGCGCAGTCCATGCCGCAGCCTGCATGATTGGCATAGCCAACATAATGCTAACCCAAATAGCCGCTCCAATACCTGCACCTATATAGTCGGCACCGTAGATCGTGCCAGCATTATTTTCTAAGAAACGACCATAAACATGCTGACGTATGCGAGCGATAAGTGGAATTTCCATACCGATTAATAGACCTAACAATAAGCCAAATACATAAGGTAGGAATCGTGACCACTCTTGGAGTTTTTGAAAAACATAGCCGTTGAGCACCACATCCGCGGGTAGATTAAAAATGTCAGAAAAAATATGCGGTAAAGAATAACTAACAGCAATAACGCTGGCTATGGCTAAGATACAGCCCATGCCAACAAGTGCAATAAGACTTTCAAGCCAAGCAAAGGCGGTAAAGGCATCCTTAAACCAACGCGCTAAAAAAGCCCCTATACCCATTGCTACGATCATAGTGCCTATCATCGCATAAATAGCACTCTCTACAGAGCCTAAAACACGCCCCGCGTAGTGAGATAAAAGATATTCATAAATAAGGCCACACCCAGCGAGTATGGCCATAACAGTAATTAATAAAAAATCATGCCCAAGTAAGGAGTGCTTACTTGGGCTTTGCTTAGAATGTGACAAGTTTTACGCGCCTAATAGAGTTGCCATGGTAATGCCCACAGCAAACGAGGTTGCCGCTGAAATAGTTGCTACACCCACATTTTTTTGACGGTTCACTTCGTCTGATATATTGCAACCTGAAAGGATAATTTTAATTGTAATTAAATGCAGTACAATAAATGCGACTAAACTAACCAAAGCGCTAATCGCCCAGAAAATCAAGCTAGTGTTAATGCTATCTGCAGCATAAGGCGCAATACCTGAAGCCGCAGTAAGCGCAAGCGCGCTACCGATTAAAAAGCCTGCATAGCGAATACCAACAGCTAAGTTACCGTCAACAATTGCTTGTTGTAGGCAATCTCCACTTCGGTTAGTACGCTTAAATAATTGCACGCGATACTGGCTCACGAGCAATAACGCAATACTACCAATAATAAACGCTGCTATAACGATTGGTAAACCATGCCAGCCTTCTGTAGCCACCCAAAATAGCGCTGAGCGAATCACGATTGCCACACTCACAACATGACCAAAATCAATCACTGCGGCAGTTACATTACCCTCCACTATTTCATCATGTAAGCTGACTTTGCGCAGTGCCACTTTATCTTGAAAAAAATGCCCAAGCTTTATTAGCACAATAGCTAACAAACCATAGGCTGCCATTTGCAATGCTTCTTGCTGTAAGCTCACTGCAAATGCACCACTGCTTACACCCGTAAGCACAATTGCTAAAGCAACTAAGCCAGCAGCAAAGCTAATACCAAACGCAAAATTATCACGCTCAGTGATCTCATCATTGGCATGTAAGTTAGATACCCAACCTTTGATATATTTAAGGCTCACAAACAGTGCAATAATAATCACAAAATCAATCGCGATTGCTTGTAGTGACCACATAGTTATTCCATTAAATTCGTACATATTCTTTAAACTCCAACACTAAATCTTTAAATAGCCGTTTACTTACCGCGACTGACACCGCGAGAGGTTCTATTATTGCTGTTTCTGACCGATCCCGAGTCTTTACTATAGCTACTGGTTTTGGAGTAACTACTGCGACTTTTTGGTGGTGTATAACTGCTACGACTTAACCCAGAAGCCCCGGTTTTTTTAGATGCATAAGGACTTGTGAATTGCTTACCTTGGCGTTGATACGATTGCTTTGTACGTGTTTCAACGGCGGTTTGTGCCTTAATTTGCTTAGGGCTAGAATAACGCGCACGACCATAATCATTATAATAACTATACTTACGGCGCTTGCTCCAACTGCCATATTCAACACGATCAAATACATCACCTAAAATGCGGTACATGCCATACCACTGCCAAAAGCTGATACCGCTACTGTTAGTTTGCCAATTACCATAATTAGGATTGCCGACTAACTGGTTGCCTTCACCAGCCCCTTCAGCCTGCTGACTGATTGCACCGACACGCGCAAGCGAGCCACCCGACATATCAGCAAGCATATTAATAGGATCGGTCAAAGCATCCGAAAATAAAGCGGGCTTTGCAGCATCTCGCAACAAATCAATATTTTGCAGTGTTTCATCGTAAGGAGGAATAAGGTAAGTACTTTTGATATCAGCTAAGCGTTGTTGCAAACCTGAGTAAAGCGGGCCTTTTCGAGTTGTATCTTGCACGAGCACGCCAGCAATTTTAGCTAGCTCTGGCTTTTCATTGCTAAGTATACGGCCATATTCGCTTAATAAAGCGGCATTACGAATTGAGCCGCTATCTAAGGCACTACCAAGTCCTGCTAACTCAACTTCAGCTTTAGCTATAGATTGTTTAATTGTTTCTTGTAACTGCTCTTCTTTCGATTGACAGCCCATAAGTAAGCTTACCAAACAAAATAAACTGACAAGTTTCCAAGCTTTTATATTCGACATTCATGTCACCTGATTTACTAAATTAACCCAGCTAGTTTTACACAGCTTACTTATTAAACCAACAATGAAATTGCAACAAATGATGATTAAGCCGACTTGTCTATTACTTACGAAGTATAAGAACTTATTTGCCATCATTTATGAATAGCGCTAGTTTGCCTGTTACTTATAAAGAGTGCGAGTTTACATTTCCTTCTGGGGAGCGCGAGTTTTTAAAATTTAAAAATGGCAGTACACACATGTCATACCAAAGGTTAACGCTGACGGCTCGAAGCTAATCGCTTTCCTGCAGACGTAAAAAAGCCCGACTATTGCTAGTCAGGCTTTCTCAATTTGGAGCCAGGCAATGGCGTAGTGCCCACAGCGGTAGAGAGCCATATAGCAAATGCTGCTGTATTGGTCGAATGGGATATTGATGGGTTTTGTTGTGACTTTAGCGTCGGGAGTCGATTCGCCCGACCGTCGTGATGGGTTTTGATTAAGTGTGTATGACTTGTCCGTTTATCACTTTTCTACAGACGTAAT
>NZ_JAGPYN010000034.1 GCF_018069805.1 Pseudoalteromonas ostreae | reverse complement strand
GTTTGCGAGTTTGCGAGTTTGCGAGTTTGCGAGTTTGCGAGTTTGCGAGTTTGCGAGTTTTATCAGAATGAATTTTTAAACGCGGTAGTCAAGTACTTCGTCTCTTTACTTGTAGTGGCTCATATCTGATCTGACACTTTTATTTGCTGGTTTAGATACCATCTGACAGGCCGCTTCAGACAATTTGCGGACGTTCAACTTGTCTTTTAAATTCGAGCCTGTCAGCGATAGCTGTTCTTTTACCCATTTACGCTTTTTATTTCAGTATACCGAAGGGTCTTCCCCGTCCCACAACTTTAAATCAGCCAATATCTCAAAGGTTGCATAAGTAAAATCATTTACACTTAGTGACACCGAATTGCACATTCCAACAACAGACGTTTGGGTGTCTGGTCTTCGAATGTAGCTGGTGCCTGTTCCAACCCAACCACCGTTGTGGAAAAAATAGCGACCATCGGTATTTTGCCCATTGGCGTAGTACCATTTCCCCTCATCGCTCTCTGGCACATTCACATTTGGCTTATTCATTAGCGCAATTAACGCTTTAGGAGCTTTGCCCAACTTAGGATCATTAAAGTGATTATCCCATATCAGCATGTCATCTATGGTGCTGAATAAGCCTCCATCACCAATTGTGTGTAAAGCAGTCAAATGATTGCGTTGTTTTCCTGCTTCAGGCGAACGGTATCCGGATGCTCGGTTAGGAATAATCTCTTCGGCGCTATCTGAAAAAAACGTATGATTCATACCAAGGGGCTTAAATATACGCTTATTGGTGAATTCGCGTATCGTCAATCCACTTATTCGTTCAACTAATTTTGCCAGAATGATATACCCGTGATTACTGTATTCCATAGTGGTATCAGGTTTATGTACAAGCGGAAAGTCTTTAATAACAGAATAGTACTCTGAATTTGATACGAACTGTTCACTCCCAATAAAAAAGCCGCTTAAGGAAGACTCACGAAGTGTACTTAGGTGATCTTCAAAATTGCCCAAACCGCTGAAATGTCCGAGTAGTGAGTTGATGGAGATCTTTTTTCCATATTCTTTTAATTCTGGCAAATGCTGGCGAATATCGTCAGTGAGCGCGATGGCGCCATCATCAGCTAACAGCAAAACAGCGAAAGCTGTAAATTGCTTTGATACCGACGCCATTCTGAATACCGATTGACTACTGAGCGGTATTTGGTGTTCAACATTAGCTAGTCCATAGCTCTTTTTGAATATAAACTCTCTGTTCTGAATTATACCTATAGAACATCCAGGCCCATCTGGGCTAATGCTCTTTTCGGCAATAGCGTCCATTCTTTTTTCTAAAAGCATTATCTGATTATTTTGTGCAACAGCTTTACCTGAATTTAGTAGTAGGCCAATAGTGAGCGCCTGAACTAATCTGTGCATGAGTTATCCCTATCTAATTGTTTTCGTGTAAAAACGTTTGCTTTCCATGTGAACTGATATGTGAGATAAATTAGCATTTCAGATTTTTCGTATCACACTATCAATGTTTTCAGCTGTATAACTGTACACTGTATTTGTATGATAGAGAATGCGAAATATCCGCTTCACGTACACAAGAGACTGTCAGATTTGATATAACTCTACCTGTGAAAGTGTCAGGTTAAATGGCGACTAATCCACTTTACTCCCACTAACATTACCTGTACTAGCTCAGACTTTACCCTCGCTAGCTACCCCTCCCTAACAGCTCAGCTTTTACTTATCACTTTAATTAATCCGCCCAGCATTTTAGATAATTCGGTTGTTTCATTGATCCACTGAAATGCCGTATTCGAATCGATTTCTCCTATTTCCATAGATATATAAAGTTGAGACCTCAATTCACCACAACTGCCTTTGGCGTAATACAAAAAACGAACACAATCTTTCGAAGACATTCTTTCATAGCCTTCCGCTATATTCGATGATATTGACAAGCTAGAACGGGTTATTTGATCTTTTAAACCTCGCTCATGACTTGATTTAAAGTGTTTAAATACAGCTACTGATAGTGCCGCTGATCGTTTCCATACGTCTAGTCGCTCAAAATTCATAATATCAATTATTCAGTGTTTTATATATTTATAGTACAAAAAATCAAAAAACAACATTAAAGGTACAACTTTACCCTTGCTAACTTTACCCTTGCTAACTTTACCCTTGCTAACTTTACCCTTGCTAACTTTACCCTCGCTAGCTTTTCCCCATAAAAAAAGCCGCTTAGGGTTACTAAGCGGCTTTGGAGGTTAGTCTCACTGTATTTGGGCGTGTCTCCAAACGAGTGAATACGTTACCAAGGAACTTTTTGTTTATTACGCTTCGATTGACTCAAGCGCAATTTTAACCATTTCGTTAAAGGTGCTTTGACGCTCTTCACTTGGGGTTGCTTCACCGGTGATCACGTGGTCACTCACGGTAAATAATGCCATGGCTTTTGCGCCATATTCAGCAGCAACGCCGTATAAACCGGCTGTTTCCATATCTACCGCTAACATGCCTAGTTTATCAAGTTCTTGATAAAAGCTGTTATCGGCTTGATAAAAAGTGTCGGTGGTAAATACGTTACCCACTTTCGCTTTAATACCTAACTCTTTCGCAGCGTTAACGCCGTTTAATAGTAAATCAAAATCAGCAATTGCTGAGAAATCATAACCACGTACACGCGCACGATTTACATTTGAATCTGTGCTTGCGCCTTGTGCAAAAATAACGTCACGAATTTTAATGTCGCTACCAATACCACCACAAGTGCCGATACGAATAAGGTTTTTAACGCCATAGCTGACGATTAATTCGCGTGCGTAAATCGACATTGATGGAATGCCCATACCAGAACCCATGATGCTTACTGGTTTACCTTTATATGTACCAGTAAAACCATACATGTTACGAACACCGGTTACTTTTACAGCATCATCAAGAAAATTTTCAGCAATGTATTGCGCACGTAATGGATCACCCGGCATTAATACCGTTTGTGCAAAATCGCCATTATTTGCGTCAATATGTGGAGTACTCATTATTCGTTTCCTTTTACTTTTAGCGCGTTAAGCTTATCAATAAAGCCATCGCCATATTCAAGTGCAGGTAAGTTAAACCACTGGGCAAGTGTTTGACCTATGTCTGCAAAACTAGCACGTTCACCAAGCGGGGTATTTTCAAGCCCTACCTGATAAGCAAGTACAGGCACATATTCGCGGGTGTGCTCACTGCCCGGGAATGTTGGATCACAACCGTGATCCGCCGTAATAATTAGTACGTCGTCGGCTTTAAGCTGCTTAAGTATCGTTGGTAAGTAATCGTCCAACTGTTTAAGCGCTTTTGCATACCCAACAGGGTCGCGGCGATGACCAAATTTTTCATCAAAATCAACTAAGTTAGTAAATATCAAACTGTGATCTGGCGCTGATGCCATTACCTCAGTGGTTTTTGCTAACAAGTTTTGTAAGCCTGGGGCTTTGTGTTTTTGGGTAATACCTTGATGCGCATAGATGTCAGATATCTTCCCTATGCTAATCACTTCACCACCGTCATCTGCTAGTTTGTCTAGCAATGTTGGCGCTGGCGGTAACACCGAATAATCTCGACGATTGCCCGTTCTGGCAAAGTCTTGATTATTGGAACCCAAAAATGGCCGCGCAATCACTCGTCCTATGTTCATTTCATCAAGCAGCGCCCGTGTGATTTCGCAGACCTGATAAAGTTTTTCTAGACCGAAAGTTTGTTCATGCGCGGCTATTTGAAACACGCTATCAGCTGAGGTGTAACAGATTGGTTTACCTGTTTTTACGTGCTCTTCACCTAACTGTTCTAAAATCGTAGTACCCGAGGCATGGCAGTTGCCTAAAATCCCAGGGATACCGGTACGAGCAATCAGCTCGTCAATTAACTGTTGTGGAAAACTCGGTTGTGTTTTAGGGAAATATCCCCAATCGAATAACACCGGTACACCTGCCATTTCCCAATGACCTGATGGGGTATCTTTACCGCTAGAAAGCTCTTTAGCGTAACCCCAAGCAGCAATCGGTGTTTGGCGGTCACTAACAAGGCACGGTTCGTTGCCTGCAGCTTCACACGCATCAACTAAACCTAATAACGATAAGTTAGGTAGTGATAGTCGTTCGCCAGTTTCTTCAAAGTATGCTTTAAGCAAATGTGCAAAAGTGTTTGCGCCCACGTCGCCAAACTTGTCAGCGTCTGGTGCTGCACCTATGCCTAGGCTATCTGCCATTAATATAATTGCTCTTGCCATACTCACCTCGATTATCCAATGTAGCTACTTTATATTTTTGTGCTTTTTAACGTACAGGACATAAGTCCTGTTTCATAAAACCTAAACATTATAAATTTCACACCTTAAAGCGATGCAAGAGAGATTATTCGTGTCTTTTTTGCTATTGTGATCTACCAACAATATATCCTTCTGTGTGGATGAGAACTTTAGTGACACGAACAATAATAGCCATTGCTGGCGCTTCTGCGTCTGGCAAATCTCTTTTTAGCCAAACTATTTACAATGAATTGGTGAATGAGCTTGAACCAGGCGCAATCGCCGTGATCGAGGAAGATGCGTATTATAAAGACCAATCGCATTTGCCGTTTGATCATCGTACGCAAACGAACTACGACCACCCTGATGCGTTTGAACATGAGTTAATGTGTAAACATTTAACACAGTTACGTAATGGTGAAGAGGTAGAAGTACCTACCTATGATTATGCGCAGCATACTCGCAGTGACAAAACACGCACTGTGATGCCAGCAGAAATTCTCATAGTTGAAGGTATTTTGTTGCTTAGTGATAAAGCGCTACGTAAAGAATTTGATATCAAAGTGTTTATTGATACACCGCTTGATATTTGCCTAATGCGCCGTATGCAACGTGATATGGAGCAACGAGGCAGAACATTACAGTCCGTTGTTGAACAATATCAAGCTACTGTGAGACCAATGTTTTATCAGTTTATTGAGCCTTCAAAGCACAATGCTGATTTAGTGGTTACACGTGGTGGTATGAATCGTGTTGCGATTGATATAATTAAAAGTAAAATAAAATATTTACTACAAAAATAACAACGGGAATAAGCAAAAATGACAACATTTATGAGCTTAGTCGGCATGTGTATGCTGCTAGGCATTGCATTTGCGGCTTCGACAAATCGCAAAGCAATTAGTTTAAGAACTGTCGGTATCGCTTTTGCCCTACAATTTATAATTGGTGGTTTTGTCCTGTTTTCAGAAGCAGGTAAAAATGCATTAGTTGGCATGTCAAAAGCCGTATCATCAGTGATCGGTTTTGCTAATGATGGGATCAGCTTTTTATTTGGGCCATTAGCAAATCAGGATACGTTAGGGTTTATTTTTGCTATTCAAGTATTGCCCGTTATTGTGTTTTTCTCAGCATTAGTCGCTGTGTTATATCACTTAGGCATTATGGATTGGATAATCAGAATATTAGGCGGTGGGTTACAAAAACTGTTAAAAACCTCACGCACCGAGTCGCTTTCAGCAACCGCAAACATTTTTGTTGGTCAAACTGAAGCACCGCTGATTGTTAAACCTTTTATTGCAACGATGACTAAGTCAGAGTTATTTGCCGTGATGGTAGGTGGTTTAGCAACGGTAGCAGGCTCGGTAATGGCCGGTTACGTGATTATTGGTGTAGAGCTTAAGTATTTAATTGCAGCCAGCTTCATGGCAGCACCGGGTGGGTTTTTAATGGCCAAGATGATTGTGCCAGAGACCGAAACTCCTAAAGATACATTAGCTGATTTAGAGCTTGACGAAGACAAGCCAGTTAACGTCATTGATGCAGCAGCATCTGGTGCTGCAAACGGCATGCACTTAGCCTTGAACGTAGGCGCAATGTTACTGGCATTTGTAGCTTTAATTGCGCTGCTAAACGGTTTATTAGGTGGTATTGGTGGTTGGTTTGATTATCCAACCCTAACACTACAAGAAATTTTAGGTTATATATTTGCGCCGGTAGCCTGGTTACTAGGTGTACCGTGGAGTGAAGCAATTATAGCTGGTAGCTTTATTGGTCAAAAATTAGTAGTAAACGAGTTTGTTGCTTATTTAGACTTTATGAATTATCGCGATACGTTAAGTGCGCACACACAAGCGATTGTCACATTCGCGTTATGTGGGTTTGCTAACTTATCATCGATAGCCATTTTACTAGGTGGATTAGGCGGTATGGCGCCTAGTCGGCGAAAGGATATCGCACGCTTAGGGCTCAGAGCAGTGTTAGCAGGATCTATGGCTAACCTTATGAGCGCCGCAATTGCAGGTTTTTTCCTCTCGCTAGCTTAGAAACTTTGAGATGAGCCTTGGTTGCAAAACAATAAGATAAGCCTTTAAGGGGTTAAAGACTTATCTTACTTGAACGATACTTCACAAAGGGCCTTTATGGCCCTTTTATCGTTTTTAATTCACCGTTTACTTTCATAATACTTTCCTCGTTATTGCTATACTCAAAGTTCTACCTATCGCCAAAAAGTGAAATGAATGCAGCTATTTATTAACCTACTACTTCTTTGTATCAGTGTTCAAAGCATTGCCCATCAAAACTTAATGGTTGTGACCGAGTTGTCGCCGCCAAATCAAGTTTTGCTTAATAATCAGGTAACTGGTTATAGTACTGAATTAGTAAATATGATTATTTTAGAGGCTAAGCTTAATGCCCCTATCAGCATGTACCCTTGGGCCCGTGCTTATAAAATGGCGGTTAATAATAGCAATACCCTAATCTACAGTATGGCACGTACAACAGAGCGCGAAACACTATTCCATTGGATAGGACCAGTAGCACAGTTTGAAATGGGCTTTGTAAAACTCTCTGAGCGCAGCGATATTAACTTTAATGAAACAGATCAGGCCAAGCAATATAAAATTGCCGTACAGCGCCATGACCTTGCATCGCAAGTATTAATAAAACGTGGTTTCGAAGTATTGTTGACGACTGATATTCAAAAATCATATCAGTTATTACTGGCCAGAAAGGTTGATCTGGTGGTCGACGATGCGAATTATCTAGCATCAATGAGTGAGCAGCTAGCGATCAACACTAACACCCTGACGTTCGTGCATGCCATAGAAGGGCTGTCGGTAGCAGGTTACTTAGCCGCAAATATAAATACTGATGGCGATGTAGTGAAAGCATTACAACGAGCATTTTTAAAGGTTAAAAATACTGACAAATACCGTCAATTAATAACAGCTAATTAATTACTTTACATAACGATGTCGATAAGCATCTAAGTTATCAACCGCTTTAAGTTTTTCTAATTGTTTATTGAAGCGCTCAACTATCTCAATAGGCATCTCTTTATTAAATGCTAAGTAGTTACCCTGTAATGTATTTACTGGCAGTTCAACTAATTTGACGACTTCTTTACCGCCATGACCAAATTGCTGTAATTGGTAATCTAAAGAAAGTTCTGAACCGAGAATTAAGTCGATTCTGTTTTTAAAAAATAGGTTTATATACTCATAATGGTGAGCTACTTTCAATAGGTTCTTATCTTGTTTAAAACCAACACTCTCCACTAACTCCGTATAAATATCCTCTCTGACGACCCCTAAAGTATATGCACTAACTTGAGTAATATCAGTTGGATTAATATGTTTATTACTACGAAGGCGATAAAAAAATGTACGCGAAGAAACCAACGGGCCTACCCAATAAAAAAGCTCTTCTCGCTCAGCACTGCGAGCGGTTGATACTAGCCCAGAGAGCGTATTTTTTTGCACTAAATCGTATGCGCGCGCCCAAGGTAACAGCTCAAATTTGCATTCCACTTGCGCAAGCTCACACAGCGTACGCACAATATCTAAATTAATCCCTTGCAGCTGCCCTTTATTCGAAAAATTATAAGGAGGAAACTGTTCAGTAAAAATAGTAACTATTGGCTTTGCAGTGCAAGTAAATGAAAAGCCAAGGCTAAATGCTAGGATAAGTAGTCGGTAGATCATCTATCTCAATTACAGAATAACAATAATAGATAAAGAATAGAAAGAGGAGCAAGTTACGTCAATTTTCAAACACAAAAAAGCAAGCCTAAGCTTGCTTTTTTTATTCTACCTAAAAGGTAAAATTAAACTGGAGTGATATTCTCAGCTTGTGGACCTTTTTGACCTTGTGAAAGAGTGAACTCTACACGTTGGCCTTCAGCTAAAGTTTTGAAACCTTCGCTTTTGATTGCTGAGAAATGTGCGAAAACGTCTGGGCCATTTTCTTGCTCAATGAAACCAAAACCTTTAGACTCGTTGAACCACTTAACTGTACCTGATACGATGTTAGACATTGTAATATCCTGATATAAAAATAAAATAATTGCTCTAATGAGCGGTGTAGCAAAAAATGAGATGGTACTTTAAAAACTTCAGGACGGTACTACAAGTATTACTTATACAACATCGAAATGGAGATTTATAGCTTTCATGCTTTCTTTCTAGCTGCAGCAAACTATACAGGGTTAATAAGTTATGTCAACCCCTTTATTAATATATAAATACTCAGCCATGATCCAACATGTAGTAAATTCAAAACTAAAAAAACAGCACGCAGCGGCAACATGTGTTTTTATAATGGTTTATAAATACGACCAATAAAAAAGCCCTTGCAGCTAACTGCAAGGGCTTTTTTAATTGTTACTATAGGAGCTACGTTTAGGAGCTACGTTTAGGAGCTACGTTATCACATGCGACAGCATCGCCACCAATTACTACAGAAGATTGGCGTTGTTACATTGTTAAATGTAAGGTTATCAATCCACCATCCTAAATCACCAACAGCGCCATCTGATGAAAGGCGAAAGCGTAGTTTTGCTCTATTACCATTGAGTTCACTACCAAAATTAATTGTTTCGTAGTTACCGTATACGTTATCCTGATTGATGTTGTTACCTGTAAACGTATCACGCTCTTGGATAGCTTGGGAGTCATTCTCAATTAGCGGACCATCGTAACCACGATTAAATGTACCACCCATTTCAGTCACATCAACCCTGCTACCATCATTGACGCTAATTTCAACAACACCACCATCCCACTCGTTTTCAATACGATAAAAATGCCAAAATGACACCTCAAAGTCACCTGCAAAGCCAATATCAAATCCTTTAGTTTCTATCGCTACATCTGATTGGAAATCGTTGTTCTGCAAGAACATCGTTTGCTCACCAAGTTCAAAACCAAAGCTGTTGAAAAAGGCAACATTATCATCAGCTGCCATACTTTGTGTACCTTTAGCTAAATCACCACCGATCATTACATTTTCTTTTAGATCAAATAATGATGCTCTCGCTACTTCCATGTTATCCATAGTTTGCGCGCCGACTGGCTGTTTGTCTTCAAAAGCCATGTTGACCGAATAAGTAACTTTTTCAGTGGCCGCTTCAACAATTTCATCGTCAGCAGATAACTCTGGGAATGATACTTCAATTTCTAAGTTTTCAGCTGTACCTGATTCATTCAAGGTAAACTTAAGGGGTGAACTCGTTGCAGTCGAAAATGGCATTGTGTCAGCAAATGTAACTAAACCATCATTTTCAAATGTCACATCATGATCACTGACCACAGTCAGTTGAGCTTGCGTACCAGTAAGCATTTTACTACCTGTATTTGTAATACTCACCGTTAATATGGCCGTTTCACCTTTATCGACAATACCGTCATTTGAACAAAAGCCTAGTTCTGCACCATTGTAGTTTGCATCAATAGCCACCTCTTTGAGGTTAAAGCTAGCCAGTTCCATCTTGTCAGATTCTACAACGCCCGTTAAATCGTCACTGAAACGATCTGGCGCTACAGCACCTAAACCCATGCCGCGTTTAGCAAATGCACCTAAAATTAGCTCATAATCTTTGGTATCAGCAGCGTATGCCGCCGCTAATATCGCATCACGTGCTTCAGTATATAAAGGCGCAATTGCTGTTAGTTTATAGCCTGCAACAAGGTAGTTAGCCATGCGATTTTGTGCTTCTTCAAAACCATGTTCATTAATTAATGCTACATAACTTTCCCAAAGCATAGTCGCCCAAATTTCACCCGCAGCATGTGGAGAGGCTACACTTGTTGGTGAAATGCCTACATCTGCACCTGCATTTTCAGTAATGTGACGGAATGAAAGCGGATTAACTTCTTTATTTGTAGAGTATGGTACACAACGAATACCATAGTAGAAGTCTTCAACAAACGTACCACTGCCGTATGCTTTTTGGAACTTGTCGTTACCTGTGATGTTGATGTCATCAGCTTTAGCAATAAACATCAGGGAGTGGAAATCACCCCAGCCTTCACCCATTGCACGGCCTTAGAAGTTAATTAGACCCGCAGAGTTACCAACTAAACGGTTACTAATATAGTGGCCCCATTCATGAGCAATAATACCGTTATCAAGTGTGCCATCTTTTAACTTGGCATTATTGAACATATTAACAGTAACTGTATTTCCAGCTCTTATGGAGTCATACATCAGGTGACCATCAGCAAAGTTAAGACCCATATTAGGAATTAACACCGCATCATCTTCACCGCCCATAGCCGCAGGCTCATCAGTGTCTGGAACGTTGTTTACAACAATTGCGCCGATTGCTCCAACTTCTTGAGCATGTAAAACTTTTGCTGTGAAGTTACACGAACCACGATCAATTAGGGCAATTTTTCCAGCTAACTCTGCGCCATTAGTTGCAGGCTCACAGCCATCGAAAACGCTACCTGAATCAGTGTCATTACCATCAACTAAACGTACAACGTCAGCAAATTGGAATTGCCCAAAGCCCGAGACTTTAGAAGACTCAAGAACTCCAACAGTTGCGTCAGAGGTTACAACCACACCAAAGTCTGTGCCTACTTTTGCATCCGCGGGCTTGCACCATCAGCTGGTGTTGACATATTAGCGTTATTTAAACCGCTATTATCTTGTGCTTGTGCTTCAATTGGGTCACCTTCAACACCACCGCGTTCATAGTTAGAAAGCTGAGCTACGTTCGACGTTTCATCAAAACCATGGTCATAAAAGAAATCATGCAAAAAGTTGTTCATGTAGAACAAGTTAACAATTGCCGCCTTACGGTTATCGTAGCTGTTTGCGACTTGATCAACTTGATAGGGGTAATCAAATGTAAAATCTGAGGTTGTTTCAGCAGTGAAGTCACCTTCAGTGAAACCTTGTGGTGCTATAACGTCGGCATATGCAAATACGTTATTACCAGATGTAGTTGTAGCATCATCAGTAAGCCATGGATCCATGGTGCTTAACTTACTGTAATAAGAAAGGCTAACTATCGGTGCATCAAGGATTTCGGTTTCATCTGTTTGATCAGAACATCGCCATGAGGCCCTTCCCATGGGTAACCATCTGCATCAGCCCATACACGGTAGTTAAAATCAGCAGCATGCGATTTTAAATCTTTTTTGAAATATACTTTGCTGTTTTTGCACCAATAACATAGCTGAAGCAATCACTTTCTAAACTGTTCTTATCTGCGACTTCAACATAATAAGCTGATTCAAGTTGACCATTAACCTCAAAGAATACTTTTTTAGCGCGCGGCTGGCCAAGTACAACTTTATCACCACTTTGATTAGTTACAGTGTATTTAACGTAATCGCCTTGTTCAGTTGATTTTGTAAGGAATACATTAATATCTGCTAGCTTTTTAATCGCTTGTTTAATGCTCTGCTCAGCACCAACAAAATCAGCTAATGGTGCTAATGAACGTTTAGTATTTGCACTTGTGTTAGCAAAATAGCCTGATCCTGCCACCAAGTTATGTTCCTTATCCATGATAAGGTTATATTCACGATTAAAAACTTCAACGCCATGAACTTGTTGTTTATATTTAGCCGTTACAGAACCACTTTTTTGTTTAGATAAATCAGCAATAACTGCGTTTGACGTCCCTTTTTTACTAGCACTGAAACCGGTTAAAGCATTTAAATAAAAATCTGCAGCGTATGCATTTCTTTGTTCGGGTAAAACAACTGACATATTAGGTTTTGCTTGACCAACGGCTTGCCAAAGAAAGGTAAATGTAAGCAAAGGTAAGTAAGGGGAATTTCAAACATGCAAAATAATATTAAATTACAACTGTTTATAATTACAATCACACTAATGAGTGGATGTAAAAAAAATGAACCGCCAACTGGTAGTACCAAAAATAACATCAATGCTAGTGATGAAAAAGCTCAAGAAGTAGCTTTAAAAACTTCACAAAAACTAAAGAATGTAGAAACAACACTTTTAGTTAGCAATTCAATTAATAATAACGGGGAAAAGATTAGCTATAAAACGGATAAATTGCTCAAAGGAACAACTGTCCATAATCACGCGACATCGGAACAAGGAATTGTCACTGGAGGCGTGTTTATTACCTTGAAAAGCGATGATATTCCGCTAGCACTCAAAAGTACGTACAACACAAAAAAATTACCAAGCACACCTATCAATTCCTAGTCGATAAAAATACCGACTTGAAATCAACAATAAGTGATTTAAAGCAATATACCGTTATTGATACTATTGAAATGGCAATTAATTATTCACCCATTGAGGAGCAGTTTTAATTACTCGACCACAAAGTCAAAATAGGTATTCGGGTAGGCTTGCGGCTGATAGGTAAAGTGCCACCACTCCATTGTGTAAGGTGAAAATCCAGCGGCAAGCATAAGATTTTTCAGTTTATACCTATTCGCTTGTTGTTCGTGCGTTATACGCGGGTCGTCAGTATTTGAAATGGTATCGAACATATCAAACAGTGAGCCCATATTTAGTGCTTTTCCTTGACTATCAGTTAAAGTTAAATCAATTGTTGAACCACGGCTGTGGCCTGATTTAGCTGCGATATAATCACCGAGTAACTGGTCTTTTCCTAAATTAGGATAATAAGCGGCTTTAGTTTTTGTGTCAGTTTCGTCGTTAACCCAACGCACAAAGTGGTCAACGGCACGTTGTGGCCGATAACAATCATAGATTTTAAAATTATAACCAGCTTGCTCCGCCTGAGAATGCGCTTTTACCAGCGCTGCGGCTGCCGTTTTATGTAATAAGCATTTAGGTGCGTTATAACCTTCGATTGGTTTACCGACAAAGTTTTGCCCACTAAAATAGCGGATATCAAATAATGCCGTCGGTATTAAGGTTGCAACATCAACAAACTCACTGCGATGGCTTTGAGTTGAGTCGGAATATGTAGCGTTAGCGTCATGGGCAATTGCTGTACTGCTTAAAGCATACACTCCAAGCAGTGATATTAGTTTAAAACTGATATTTAACAACATTTTAGTAGCCTATAACATTAAAAACAGGCTAGTAATATTGCATAGTTAAAAGCCATTGCCAATAAATTATTGCTGTTCGACAAACTCAGATTGGATAAACAGAGAATCGATAATACACCGATTACGGCCCGTTTTTTTCGCTTTGTATAAAACCTGATCCGCTTGTTTGAGTATCTCTTCATTAACGCGCTTAAAAAATCAATCTCGATAGCAAGCACAGTGAAAGGCGTTTGCTGTAAGTTAATTGATCTAACATGAGCTCCAAGTACGTCGGTTATGTAAGCCCCTAAGTGGACCTGTTTGTGCTTCATGCTGTAATAGACCAATCTAGTTTTGTAATAAAGCGACTCCTTTTAGCATAGCTAAACGCAGTTCAGAGCTTTCATAAAACACTACATAAGGAGTTTTTAGCTAAAAGCGATTAATTGCAGGCTTGTTTTTAGCTATGCGTTGCTATTTTTACTTGACTCACTTTATCTAATAAATACAGCACAGATTGGTAGTTAATACCACTGTACTGAGTTAAGCCAATTTCACAACTGCGGCTATTAGAAATACCGCTACTGCAATTTTGAGGCACTTGGTTACGCAGCGTTTTTAATGCATTAGCATTTAGCTCTGGCAAGTTAAAGCCCTTATCGCCGGCAAAGCCACAACATTCAATATCAGCCGGAATAATCACTTCGTTACTGCATGCTTTAGCTACGGCAACAAGTTGTTGTTCACTGCCACGGCGTTTGCTACTACAGGTAACATGTAACATAACCGGCTCTGGTTGGGCTGTGATGGTCAGCTTAGGCAATAAATATTGATAAGCAAACTCAGCGCTTTCGAGTACTGTTAAACCGCGCTGTTGCGCGGCTTCATTGCTTGTTAATGCACATGGACTGGCGTCAAAAATAATCGGGTAACGACCATTTTCAGACACCTGCTGCGCGATATCGAGTAACTGATCAGCTTTACTTTTTGCCTGTTCAGGTAAACCTTTACTTGCAAAGGGCATGCCACAACATAGCTCATTGATTTGCATCGGCAGTAACAGTTCAATTCCCGCTTTAGTCGCGAGGCTATGCATAACTTGCATAATTGAGCGGCGATCATCCGCTTGCTCATCGGCTGCAAACACCCTACTGGCACAACTGGGAAGATAAACCACTTTATCAGGCTGTTGTGCGTGTACTATGCGGTGATTAATTGGCTGCTCCCCCCTTGGCCACGCTGAATAATACAGTGGGGTGCCAATCAGCTTATTAGTAGGTTTGGTTAAATTACGCAGTGCCTGTGCACCAATGATGTTTCGCACCATCGCCATACTGGTTAAACCAAAGCGTGCTGTATTTGCTAATACCGCAAAATGTTTGACCGCAAAACTGGCTATGCGCGGCGCCACTTTTGCATTGCGTTGCTTTTTTGCCCTCAGGGATTTTATAAATTCACCGGTGTTAATACCGACGGGGCATTTCATGCCACACAGCCCGGTTGCTGCACAGCTATCAATACCTAAATATTGAAAATCTTTTTCGATACTGCTGAGCTGACGATTAATGTGCTGTTTTTCGCTAATATCACCGGTGTTACTAAGTTGATTAACCAATTCAGTGCGACGTCGCCACAGCGTAATACGTTGGCGCGGCGTTAAAGTGAGTCCTTTTGATGGGCATACGGTTTCACAAAAACCACACTCAATACATTTATCGATTATATCGTCGCTGCTAGGCATGGTTTTTAAATGTTGAATATGGCAGTTTTCATCTGTATTGATGATCACTCCTGGGTTTAAAATGTAATCTTTATCAAACAATTGCTTAATACGCTGCATTACAGCGAAGCCATCAGTGCCCCATTCAGTTGCCACAAACGGCGCCATATTTCGCCCAGTACCATGCTCAGCTTTTAATGAACCATTAAGTTCAACCGCCACCAGTTGCGACACGTCTCGCATAAATTGCTCATAACGCGCTACTTGCGCTGGTGTATCGAACGCTTGGGTAAATACAAAATGCAAATTACCCGCTAAGGCATGGCCAAAAATAATCGCTTCATCGTAACTGTATTTATCAAATAATTGATGCAGATCTTTAACACCCTGAGCTAATACATCCAGCTCAAAAGCCACGTCTTCAATGATCACAGTGGTGCCATTTTCGCGCACTGCACCGACTGCCGGGAACGTACCTTTACGAATATTCCATAATGATGCATTGCGCTTAGCATCTGTTGAAAACGCCATAATCGCTAATTGATGGGCGCTAAAATGTGCGACAAGCTGATCCACTTGTTGTTGTAAACTAACTAATTTTGTTGCGTCTTCTGCACGTACTTCGATTAATAATGCTGCACTATCTGCTGGGTAGTTATGAACATCTTTAGGCATGATGTCATGCTGCGCGACGCACAGGAGCGAGCGCTTATCCAATAACTCAACCGCCGCTACATCAAGCGTTGCGAGCTGCTTTACTAATTCACAGACTTGGCTTATATCATCAAAAATAATAAACGCTGAGCTTTTATGAGCATGATCAATCACCGTGTGGTAAGTAATATCAGCAATAAACCCCAGCGTACCTTCAGAGCCAATCATTAAATGCTTAATGATCTCAATCGGATCAGTGTAATCAATTAGCGCGTTTAAACCATAACCCGTGGTATTTTTTAAGCGGTATTTATGAGCAATACGCTGTGCCAACTCAGGATTATTTGTAACCTGCTGGGCAAGCGCAGTGATATCATTGATAAACGGTTGATGGCTATCTAGAAATTCAGAACGGCTTTGCTCACTGCGTGTATCAAGCACTGTACCGTCAGCGAAGATTAAGGTCATGTCCTTTACTGTATGGTAACTATTTTGTGCCACGCCACAGCACATACCTGATGAATTGTTGGCTGCCATACCAGCGATTTTACAACTATTGATTGAAGCGGGATCAGGGCCAATTTTACGGCCAAAAGGCGCTAGTACGGCATTGGCATGAGCACCAATAATAGCTGGCTCTAACCGAATGGCAGCGCCGTTATCTTCAATTTGATAACCAGACCAGCAATCACTAAGCAGTACTAATACAGAATCTGTAATTGCTTGGCCTGATAGGCTAGTACCGGCGGCACGAAAAGTAATGGCAACTTTATATGTTGCTGCGGCACTGATGACCTGTTGCGCTTGTTGCTGATCAGCAACCAGTACTATTAATTGCGGCACTAAACGATAAAAGCTGGCATCAGTGCCAAAAGCATAGCGCCTAGGGTAATCTTCAATAAACGCCGAGGCAGGCAGCTTATCACTGAGTTGTTGTTGAAATAGTGTCAGTGCTGTTGCCATTATTTGCCCCTATGCGTGCTGTTAATTTACTCGCTTGGCGACCCACCAAGCATTATGGAATATATTATTACTTGAAATAAGAGCGAATTACTATTAATAAAAGCTCGTCCAATATTATTTTTTCATCTAAATAACTATTAACTCATAATATTTATGTAACGTTCAAGCAAGCATGTGATTCATCGGTGGTTTTTGCAGTTCTGCAAAAAAACCGTTAATGTGACAAAATATGTTGTATTTTAATCCAAAACGGCATTACCATCATGAATAAAATATTCATAAGTAAAATAAGCAATTCAGCTTTGGAGCCTACTGTGTTAAATAAGTTTGCCATATCATCAATTCTCTTTGGACTAGGGTGTTTATTACCAATGAAATCGACCTTTGCAGCAACCAATTTAACCCTTGAGCAACAGCTTGGCCAAAAGCTGATGCTCGATTTTCGTTATTATTGTGAGCAAGACAGCGAAAATACACCTGAGCAAAAGTGCCGTAATGCAGTCACTGAATTACCTGCAGATTTAGCCAAGGTGATCACTAAACATAATATTGGTGGGGTGATTTTATTTGCTGAAAATATCGATAATATTGCGCAAATCGTTAAATTAAATAATGCTATGCAACAAGCGGCGGCAAAGTCGAGCTTAGGCGCACCTTTATTTATTTCAATTGACCAAGAAGGCGGACGTGTTGCACGCATACCTCGTGATATTGCCACTTCATTTACTGGTAATATGTCGATTGGCGCAAGTTATGCGGTTCACGGCACCAAGTTTGCTACACAATCTGCACAAGTGATTGCTGATGAATTAAAAGCCATTGGTGTGAATGTGAACTATGCACCAACTATTGATGTAAACATGAACCCTGATAACCCGGTTATTAATGTGCGCTCATACGGTGAAGATCCAACACTTGTGAGTATTTTAGGTGGCGCACAAGTTGCTGGCTTTGAAGGTAATGGCGTAATTACCTCACTGAAACACTTTCCAGGCCATGGTGATACAAACGTTGATAGCCACACCGGCTTGCCAAAAGTAATGCACGATAAAGAAACTATCTGGGAAAAAGATTTACCTCCGTTTCAAACTATTATTAAAAATCAAAACCCTGGCATGATCATGACTGCGCATATTCAGTACCCAGCACTGGATAGCAGCACATTTGTTAGTAAAGATGGCAAAACCATGATCAAACCTGCGACGATGTCGCATAAAATCATCAGCGAATTATTACGCGATGATATGGGCTATCAAGGTGTAGTGATCACCGATGCGCTAGATATGGCTGGTATTAGCCACTTTTTCGAACCAATTGAAGCCGTTGTAAATACCTTTGCTGCCGGGGTTGATATTGCTTTGATGCCAATTGAAATTCGTAGCCCAAAAGATTTAGTCGTATTAGATAAACTGATCAGCCGCTTAGTGAGCGAAGTTGAAAAAGGTAATTTACAAGCCGACGAAGTCGCTATCTCTGCTCAACGCATCATCAATTTAAAAAGTAAGTTTAAACTGACCACGGAGCTTAACGAATCGTTAGCAATGCAAAAAGCACAACTTATTCTCGGTGATGATAATCATCG
Source organism: Pseudoalteromonas ostreae (assembly GCF_018069805.1). Taxonomy (GTDB): domain Bacteria; phylum Pseudomonadota; class Gammaproteobacteria; order Enterobacterales; family Alteromonadaceae; genus Pseudoalteromonas; species Pseudoalteromonas ostreae. The sequence continues at coordinate 18,424 of NZ_JAGPYN010000034.1, read as the reverse complement.
CAAAGTCGAAGCTGAGCTGGCTCTTGCCGCCATTACCCAAGTTAAAAATGACCAGCACACCTTACCGATTAAACTGACGGCAAATAGTAAAGTACATATCATCATGCCTGATACCCGCAAATGTTTGGCGCTACAACAGGCGATTGCAGAAAATACTCAGCAACCACTTGTATTTAGCTGCACCAGCTTACAAGGCTTTGAGCCTACTGCGACGTTAAAAGCAATCAATGAAGCGGATATCATCATTGCAGGCAATGCATCGCCAGATCAAAGCGCAGTAGAAATTGGCGGCATGGATGACCTTGCTGATAACCCAGCATTTGCAATTGCAAAATCGGCGCAAGGCCCGACACTTGAAAAACTGCTTCAACAAGCACTACACGCTGATAAGAAAACCGTTTTTGTTAGTTTGCGAGCACCATACGATATTGCCACATTCGGCCAATATGCGGATGCAATTTTAGCAACTTATGCGTATAACATAGATGTAGATAATAATGTTAAAGTAGCAGGGCCTGCTTTTACTGCTCTTGCAAAAGTACTAGTTGGTAAAAAGCCAGCGCAAGGTACTTTGCCTGTTACCGTCAGTGGCATTAATAACAACTAAAGTTTACGAGGATACTATGCAACATAACGCATCACTTACTACGCCTTACGCTATTCGTAATATGATCAGAAATGAAGATTATACCGGTAGTACATCGGGCTTTGTTCCAGGCTTTGTACAGGCTAATTTAGTGATTTTACCCCAGCGCTATGCGTTTGACTTTTTACAATTTTGCCAAGCAAACAAAAAAGCGTGCCCAATCGTAGCAAGTAGCCGCACGCCTGGTGCAACCAGTATTCCAAATGTTGCTCATGATTTAGATATTAGGACTGACATACCTCGCTATCGTATTTTTAAAAATGGCCAATTGATAGAAGAAGTAACCAATATCAAAGAGCAATGGCGCGATGATTTGGTCACTTTTTTAATTGGTTGCTCGTTTTCATTTGAAGAGTCGTTAAAGTCGGCTGGCCTAGAAATACGTAATATTACGGAAAATAAAAATGTGCCTATGTATATGACTAATATTCCTTGCGAAAGCGCCGGAATATTCCATGCTAACATGGTCGTTAGTATGCGACCGATGAAGCCTGCTGATGCCATTCGGGCAATCCAAATCTGTAGTCGCTTTCCTGACGTGCATGGAGCGCCAGTTCACTTTGGAGATCCAGCTGCAATAGGCATTAAAGATATTAACCGCCCTAACTTTGGTGAATCTGTCACCATTAAAGATGGTGAAGTACCGGTATTTTGGGCCTGTGGTGTCACACCGCAAGTAGCCATAGCCAATGCTGCGCCTGACTTTTGCATTACACATAGCCCAGGTCATATGCTGATCACCGACATTCAAAACGCCCATATCTCGGCTTTTTAAACGGAAATAATGATGAAGCTCAATTGTGATTTAGGAGAAAGCTTTGGCGCATGGCAAATGGGCCTCGATGAAGAAGTAATGCCGCATATTGATATGGCTAATATTGCTTGTGGTTTTCATGGCGGTGATAGTGATGTTTTAGCACGCACCCTGATGCTTGCTAAACAATATAATGTCATTATAGGCGCGCACCCCAGCTATCCTGATAAACAGGGCTTTGGTCGTCGCTCCATGGCATTATCGCCACAAGAGCTAAGTAATTGCCTGCATTATCAAATAGCCGCAATTGAAGGCATGGCAAAAGTACAAGGCCTCACTTTAGAATATGTGAAGCCACATGGCGCGTTATATAATGATATGATGGCTGATAAAACAATTTTGACCACTGTGATGCAAGCTGTTGCCAGTTACCCGAGCCCTTTAAAACTAATGATTCTCGCCACTGCGAAAGTAGCGAAACATCAACAACTTGCTCAACAATATCACCTTGAATTAATTTTAGAAGCATTTGCTGATCGCCAATATACCGATGACGGTCAATTAGTATCACGAAAAATAGCTGGTAGTGTGCATGATAAACCTGCGCTAATAGCACAAGTTAAACAGTTACTCGCTACCGGCTGCATAACCACACAATCTGGCAAACAACTGCCTTTACACGCCGACAGTTTATGTGTGCATGGCGATAACGCTGCAGGCATTGCCCTTATTCAAGAGATCAAAGCGTTATGCCACACTCGTTAAGTGATGAACAATTAAGTCAAGCAATCGAAACCATGATGGTAGAACAAAACCTACGTGGTATGCAAAATCTCTACGCCTATCAACAGACAGGTACTTATCTGCGCGCTGCTAAGTCGTTATTTTATGCCAAAAGCACGGTACTCATTGGTACTGGTTTTGCCGTCAAGCAAACCTTTGAAACCGATGGCCCTGTTGGCGCCATTGCTTTATACAATGCTTTAATTGTGCTGGGTAAAAATCCTATTTTAGTCTGTGGAAACCCCCTTTACAGTGCACTGAAAAATGAATTTAACTGTTTTGAATTACCACTGAATAATTTTACTGACGCAATGGCTTTTAGCAAAGCTGCGCTGGCTGAATTAAAACCAGATTGCGTATTGTCTATCGAGCGCCCCGGACTGTGTCACGGCAATAAATATTACAATATGCGTGGTATTGATATTTCGGCTGATTGTGGTTGTTTTGATTTTTTTGTCAGCCAAGCACCCTGCCCAACTGTAGCTATTGGTGATGGCGGTAACGAAATAGGGATGGGCAATTTATCACAATATATGACCGAGCTGAGCATTATGCCATGCCTTACTTGCTGCGATGAACTGCTGTTAGCGGATGTATCAAACTGGGCAGCTTACGGCATTATTGCGTTTTTAAGCCGCTGGCAGAGCCAAGACTTACTCGCAGATGTCGATACTTTAGCAATCCTGCAATATTTGAGTGAACGTGGCAGTGTCGATGGCGTTACTCACAAAAACGAATTAACCGAAGATGGCTTACATGCTATGCATGGCCAACAACTCATCGCAAGACTACGTCAGCTTAGCGGTGTTGCCAATCAAAATGAGGATTTATAATGAGTACGGTGTATTTAAACGGCGACTATATGAACGCAGAGCACGCAAAAATATCGCCAATGGACAGAGGCTTTTTATTTGGCGATGGTATTTACGAAGTGATCCCTGCCTATAATGGCAACATGCTTGGCTTTGCAGCGCATATTGAACGCATGAAAAATGGTTTAAATGAACTGGAAATTGTACTCGATTATACAGCTGATACATGGCGTGAAATCTGCCAGCAGCTGTGTGAAAAAAATCACGGTGAAAACCTTGGTATTTACTTGCACGTTAGCCGTGGCGCTGATACTAAGCGTGCTCATGCTTACCCAAGTGGTATTACGCCAACGGTATTTGCCTACGCCTTTGAAATTCCAGCACAACCCGTTAGTGATATCGACAACGCCACGACTTATACCGTATCCGTTGAGCAAGATAAGCGCTGGCAGCGTTGCCACATCAAGTCAACCGCATTACTCGGCAACGTGATCCATTACCAGAATGGCGCGGCGGCTGGCAATAAAGAAACCATTTTATACAATCGCTTAGATGAGCTTACCGAAGCAAGCTCAAGCAATGTGTTTATTGTTAAAGATGGCGTGATCAGCACACCACCATTGGATAACCAAATTTTACCGGGTATCACTCGCTGGTTAATTTTAACGATATTACACAGCCACAGTGACTTTAAAGTCCAAGAACGTATTATTACTAAACAGGAACTATTTGCAGCCGATGAAGTGTGGATCACCAGTGCCACAAAAGAAGTTGGCCCAGTGGTAAAACTCAACGGTCAACTGGTCGCTGATGGCAAACCAGGGAAAATATGGCAACAAGTACAGAGCTTATTTACTGAGCATAAATTTGATTATTAATAGCACTAAACGGTAATTATAAAAGCCGTGTTTGTTAAGTAAACACGGCTTTTAAAAGCCAATTAAATTTTTGCTTACTCAGGCTGATACGGCCAAACTTCAAGCACGCCATCACTGCTTTCGCTAACAATTGTTTTATGTTCTTTATCGTACACTACAGATAAAACTGAGCCACGAATACGCTGTTGTGTCGCTTTATACTCAGCCAATAATGTACCATCTTTTACACGCCAAAGTTGTATCGTGCTTTTCGGTGAGCTGGTTAAAAACCATTTATCATCATTTACAAACTGCGAGTGGTTAAACTCTATAAAATTAGTGAATATATTTAGCTCAGCTTTTTTAATACCGGTGTTTAAATCAAGAAATATACGATCATCAACAGAATCTATCGCAAAACCTAAAATAGTGTGTTTTAGCTGCTTAGTGACTGGAGCACCTTGAACAAAACGATAATACTAAGTAGAGGTATCAAGGGTTAACACAACTTCAGCTGTGTGGCCGTTTAACAGTTTATCGAGAATGGTTTTATTAGATTGATATTGAAAGGCAAAGCCTGATAAAAATGTACGATCAATCAGCTCTTTGAACTTAGCGGGCAGGCCACCTCACCATACGGGGATAATAAATACTATATGCTCAGCCCATTGCAGCTGCGTTTCGATCATCTTAGTTCCTTTGTCTTAAATTGCTCAAATAATAAACTAAATTTAACGCTAGGATTATAGCGAGTCTATTGTTAATAACATTGATAGCTACTTGTTAATAACTAAATAGTCATATCCTTTACTTTATTAATTAAGTTATTAGCGTATTATCAGCACTTTACAATAACACTAAACTATACAGCACAATATTATGGACTTCTCTCTTTATACAAAACTGAGCCCACAACTTCGTCATAATACTCATTGTTGTGAGTTTGACAGTAGCAGTTTTATTGACAGTGACTTTTTAAATTATCAAATTTTGTTACCGCAACAACTACAAAAGGCAGTTGTTAAACGAAGAGCTGAATATCTCGCCGGCCGCTTGTGCGCAAAACAGGTGTTAACTGCTCTCAATGTCCCCTGTTTTGATATTATCTCAGGCTCCGATCGCGCGCCTATATGGCCTGAAAATATTATAGGTAGTATTACCCACACGAAAGGGATCGCAATGGCTATGGCATGTCCGCGCACTGATATTGCAGGAATTGGTATTGATATAGAGCAACTAATGAGTGCAAAACAAGAGCTAGAGTTACAAAAGCAAATTTTGCATCCTGATGAATATCCATTGTTTAGACAATTGGCTGAGCAGTTTTCGCACCCATTAACTGTCATTTTTTCAGCAAAAGAAAGTATTTTTAAAGCACTATACCCAAGCGTAAAACAATTTTTTGGTTTTGAAGCCGCCAAGCTTATTGCTTTTAATGAGCAGCAGCTACAATTTAAAATAACCCAATCACTATCACCGCAAGTGCCTAAAGACACTTGCGTAACCGTTTTTTATCAATGTAATAAAAGTGTCGTACTCACTGAGTGCGAGTTTACAATACTCCGTTAGCTACATATAACGTATTGTATTCTTCCATGTTGTTAATTTCCGTTAGGCACCCATTTTCCATCCGCAATAACCGATCTGCCAGATGAAAATATTTATCATCATGGGTGATCACAAACACTGTTTTACCATTAGCAATTAACTCAGGTAACAACTCTGTATAAAAAACATCTTTAAATACGGGGTCTTGATCGGCAGCCCATTCGTCAAATAAATAAAATGGGCGGTCCTCTAAATAAGCAGCAACTAAAGCAAGACGTTTACGTTGCCCCTGTGACAGTTTTTGCGTGGTGAAGGCTCCATTTTTTATCTTTACTTTATGATGCAAATTGAGTTTTCTAATTAATTGGTTACCTCGAGCCTCTAATGCTTTTACGTTGACCTCTAACAGTTGGTCAAATAAATAATAATCACTAAAAATGGTGCTAAATAATTGACGATAGTTATCTAATTCGTTTATTGAGACGTATTTTCCATCAACAATTATATTACCTTGATCAGCTTCATATAACCCACACAATACTTTAGCGAATGTCGTTTTTCCACTGCCATTGCCACCCACCAAATAAACCAACTCACCTTGGTTTATGGTTAGATTGACAGGCGATAAAGCAAACACTTCATCACTTTGTTCATGATAATAGCGATGACTGAGAGATTGTATTGTTAAGTTAGAAAAATGAGTGCAAGGCAGGTTATCTGTCTCAGTAACTTGCTCCAACTTCGTTGTTAATTTTAATATTGAGTTTGCAGACGCTTTAGCTGATGCTGCTCGTGGGAGTGCAGCTAACATTACTTCTAAAGGCGTTAGCATATACAGGAATAACAACGCAAAGCCCGACATTGTTTTTGTACTACCAATATCCGTTGTTTGACTGAGATAAAACAATGCACCACCAATAAACGAAAATATCATAAACCCACCCCATGATGAGGCTATATGATAAATTGTCGCACCTTGCAAACGCCGCTGTCTAAGCAATGTAATTGCTTGGCCTAAAACCTGATTTTTAAATAAAGTACGCTTGGCTTTATTTAATTTAAGTTCTTTAGCGCCAGCCGTTATTGCATCAAAATGACTAAATAGCTGATCCTGCAGAGAAGCAGCCTCGGTTACCTTTTTAAATGCTTTTAGATTAGCGATACTATACCCTAAAGAGCCTAAAAACAGGGTCAATAATGCAAATATAAACACTCGCCAATCAAGCCATGCCATATAAACCAATGCACCAATGACTATCACGGCGTTAGTTAATATATTAGGTAAGCTTTGAAAAAAACTAGCCACATTTAAACTATGCTCGGTTAAGCAGGATTTAATTTTTGCAGCGCCTTGCTGCTCTAAATGAGACAACTTAGCGCCAATGACCTGCTCAGCAACTTGTTGCCGGATCACCGACTGACTTTGTTCACTTAACTGCTCAGACACTAATTTGGAGATTAATTGTAAGATCACTCCACCAATCGCTAAGACTGCAAAATAGATGAACTGCGTACTTCGTTGCTGTGCATTACCATTAATAATCTCGTTAATAAGCGCAACCAAAGACACGCTCACTAAACCAAATAATACGCTACTTAACACCGTCGCAATAAAGCGCCCTCGTGTTTTCTTAATTAAATCCCCTAGCACTGTCGTTCCTAAATTTAATTTATATAGTAACAGGACGATAAAAAACTAAAAAAATTAGCCTTTAACTCGTCATTACAGCAATGAAGGAAAAACACACTCTTTACTATTCACTGTGAGACTTATGCTACCTGTATTAGAGCCATATTTTTCTGGGCCACTTAAACCTTATGCTCAGGGCGTAACATTAGTTACCAGTACAAAAAACCCAACACTTGATAATTTTATGCAAGACCCGAATGGGCTTATGTCTTCGATACAAAACTTTGCCTTGGCACAAGACGTGACAAAGCCAAGAGCACAAGCATCAATTTGGCATATGCATTACACGCTACGAGTTTTACCCAGTATATTAGCCTGTCATAGTGTATTAGCACGCGCCCTCCCTCTCTCACTAGAGGCGGTGTACTGGGACCCCCAATTACAACAGTTGCTATTACTACATCAAGGGAGCCTACGTTCAGAAACTGAAACCTTAGATCGCTATGAAGAGTTAATATTTGATCACTTCGCCCCCTTGCACCTTTGGTTGTATAAACATTTTTCTATAGCACCTAAAGTGTTATGGAGTAATTGTGCCTTTCGGATCAATCATTTTTTAACCACAATCGAATCAGCCATAGGGCCAAATACGCGCTTAAAATATGATAAATCAACTTTGCTAACGCAATCAAAGCTTGGCGATAGGATAAACCCTCTTTATAAAAAACCTATTATCATCAACAACCATAATAATTCCTATCAACTACGTAACGAATGCTGTTTTTTACATGAGCTTCCGGACAAACACTATTGTAATGATTGCCCTAAACTGTCTCACCATATTGAGTATTACGCTTTAAAAAGGCGCTGAGGACTAAATCTTTGCCAGCACTTTTCGTCTTGAAGAAAACGTTAATAACCTCAGTATGAGTTTATTTCTCAGCTATCACGCAAGCAGCAAGTAAGGAGCTTTTATGTACGCAACACATACTTTTGACAGTGCTAATTCACGCTCGACTTTAAACTTTCAAAGTCAGCATGATTGTTTATTTGTCTCTTCAAAATACTGTTTAGCCAGCCAAGGTATTGCTGATAAATTCAGTATTAAAATCGATGATACCGCTGAGTTAGTTGAGTCACTTCGTCAAAAACTAGCCGCTTATAGTGATGATACGCTTGCTTTTGGGGTATTGCCTTTTTGTAAATCAGAGCAGGCACAATTTATTATTCCTAAGCAGGTTACTCGTTGGGATAAGGGTGCTTTTACGGCTTGTCTGAATGCCGAATTGAGTGTTTATAAAGATCCCAAAAATCACTTGCAATCACTTCATTATTTACAATCCAAACAACAGTTTGAACAAGCAGTAATACATGCAAAAACCTTATTTAAGACCGAGCAGCTTGAAAAAATAGTATTAAGTAAACAGGTCGATTTATGCTTTAAAGAGGTAATAAATAAAGAGCAGTTACTGCACAATTTATTACAACAAAGTCAAAGCGGTTATCATTTTTCGTTTCCTGTATCAGAACAAAGCGTGTTAATGGGAGTGAGTCCTGAACTCTTACTTTATAAAAATGGTCAACAAGTACTGAGCAACCCGCTGGCTGGTTCAATTGCGCGCCATAGCTGCCCTAATGAGGAGTTAACACGTCAACAAACATTATTGGCCTCTAGTAAGGATCGCTTTGAACACAGTGTTGTTATTGAAGATATGCAGCAAGTTTTGGATCCCTTTTGTAATACCTTACACACCCCCCCTATACCTTCTTTACTTAGCACTGCCACCATGTGGCATTTATCAACAGAGCTAACGGGCACGCTGCATGACGCCAACACTCACGTATTATCAATTGCGAATCAACTACATCCTACTCCCGCACTTTGTGGAAAGCCAACAACTCAGGCTTATCCGCAAATAGCAGCACTAGAAGGGCAAAGCCGAGGCTATTTTTCAGGCATTATCGGGTGGTGTGATAAGTATGGTAATGGTGAATGGGTCGTTGTTATCCGCTGCGCCCAAATACAAAAGAACACGGCAAGGCTTTTTGCAGGGGCAGGGATCGTTGCGGCCTCTGAACCACATTTAGAGTGGCAAGAAACCGAAGCAAAACTAAACACTGTGTTGAACGCATTAGGCATTCAACAATCTTATAATTCTCTTCAAAAAAGTTACCATTATGACAATTGAATACACTCCTTGGCCTGACGATCTAGCGGCTCGTTATCGTCGTAAAGGGTACTGGCAAGATAAGCCGCTTACCAGCCTACTCGATGAACAACTGCAAACTAATTCTCAAGGTATTGCTGTCGCTGATGAAAATCGGGCTATCAGCTATGAAGAACTAGCTAGTTACAGCGATAATTTAGCTGCCTACTTACAGCAAAAAGGATTGTCTGCTGGTGATACAGCTCTGATCCAATTACCTAATTGTATTGAATATTATATTAGTTTCTTTGCTTTATTAAAATTAGGTGTCGCACCAGTATGTGCCTTATTTAACCATCAGCAAACTGAGTTGAATAGCTATTGCGAAATTTTACAACCAAAGTTATTAATCGCATCGTCATCACATGCTTTATTTTTAGATAATCAATTTAGTGATCGGCTAAGTGAACGTTTTAGCTGTTTAACCACCTTATTGCTTGATCATCATAAAGGTAACAGTGAGTTAAAGCAGGCTTACCAACAACCTATGAAATTCAACCCCACTCATTTAGATGCCAGTGCCGTTGCTTTTTTTCAACTTTCAGGAGGTAGTACCGGCACACCTAAATTAATACCACGTACTCACAATGACTACCTATACAGTGTGGTTGCCAGTGCTGAGATATGCCAACTTGATGGTGAAACGCGCTATTTATGTGCCTTACCCGCACCGCATAATTTTCCGCTAAGCTCTCCCGGTGCACTTGGCGTATTCCATGCAGGAGGAAGCGTGGTACTTGCACCAGATCCAAGTCCAACTAGCTGTTTTTCATTAATCGAGCACTACCAAATTACCCATACTGCGTTAGTGCCGCCAGCGTTGCAACTATGGCTGAGTCACGCGGCGCAAGCAAGGTATGACTTAACCAGTCTAAAACTCATCCAAGTCGGTGGCGCAAAGCTGAGTATAAAAGTTGCTGAGCAAGTCGAACCTATTTTAGGTTGTCAGTTACAGCAAGTATTCGGTATGGCTGAAGGGCTGGTTAATTACACCCGTCATGATGATGACATCTGGTCTGTGTTCAACACCCAAGGGAAACCCATTAGCCTTGATGACGAAATTAAAATTGTTGATAAACAAGGAAATGACGTGCCACAAGGCAGTGTAGGAAGACTGCTTACACGCGGCCCATACACTTTTAGAGGATACTATAAATCTCCGCTTCATAATGCTGACGCCTTTGATGATGAAGGGTTTTATAGTTCAGGCGATCTGGTTAAACAGCTGCCATCAGGTCATTTAATTGTTGAAGGCAGAGACAAAGATCAAATAAATCGCGGTGGCGAAAAAATTGCCGCCGAAGAGGTAGAAAACTTACTTCTAGGTCATAACGACATTGCACATGTGGCCATAGTGTCGATGCCAGACAGCACCCTCGGTGAGAAAAGCTGCGCATTTATCGTGCTGCAAGAAAACCCAATCAGCAAATTATCTGCCTTAGTATTGCGAAAATACTTACGCCAATTAGGTATCGCTGATTTTAAAGTACCGGATAAATTTAAATTCGTTGCAGCACTGCCTTTAACCGCAGTAGGTAAAGTCAATAAGAAAGCACTGCGTGCTACATTTGAACAACAATAAGATTAATTATGAGTATTCCAAAGTTAAGTCACTATCCACTACCACGAGAAACACAACTGCCAGACAACCGCGTTGATTGGCAAGTTGATCCACAGCGAGCTGCGTTACTTATCCATGATATGCAGCATTATTTCATTAACTTTTATGGTGAAAATAACCCGCTTATCGATGCTGTTATCGCCAATATTCAAGCATTAAAACACTATTGCTATGAGCACGACATTCCTATTTATTACACTGCACAACCTATTAAGCAAGGCACTCAGGAGCGCGGATTGCTTCGTGACATGTGGGGGGATGGCCTGCAAGATCCAACACAACAACCTGTGATTGATGCACTTGCCCCCACTGACAAAGACATTGTTTTAACCAAGTGGCGTTACAGTGCTTTTCAAAAATGTGACTTTGAAGAGCGCTTAACAAGCTCAAACCGCGACCAATTACTCATCGTCGGCATTTATGCGCATATTGGTGTAATGACCACCGCCGTTGATGCCTTTATGCGTGATATTAAGCCATTTGTCATAGCCGATGCCGTTGCTGACTTTAGTTATGATGAACATCAAATGGCACTGAATTTCGTTGCACAGCGCTGCGGAAAAGTCGTCAATACTGCGCAAGTATTAGGTGAAGCAACATTAGATTTAACCTCTCTTGACGGGCTTAAAACACACATTCTGCCACTTATCGACTGCGAACCAGACGAATTTGATGAATTCGAAAGCCTGGTTGACTATGGGTTAGATTCAGTTCAAGTCATGAACCTGATTGCATTGTGGCAACAACAAGGTATTGAGACTAACTTCATCGAACTAGCGCAAATTCCAACCCTCTCTGCATGGGTTGAATTGCTAGAAGAGCGTAAGGACGACTAATGACCCATACAATAGCAAAACCTCTGCCACTGACGACATCTCAGCATGCCATGTGGTTACTCCACACCATTAGTGGCAGAGGCGAGTTATTTAATGTTGCTGAATGTATGGTGTTCAGAGGTAAAGTTGCAGCGACCACGCTGCAACATGCTTTCAACCATGTTTGGCAAGCCAGTGATACGTTAAGTTGTCGCTTTCCCCATGATGCGGATTACACACCTGCGTTACAACCGACACATAACACCCCAATTATTGAGATCATTCAACTTGAGCATGATATTGAACACGTTACTGACTATGCTCAGCAATTTATGGCTCCTAAACTCTGCCAGCCATTCGACTTATCATCGCAACCTTTAATGCAGTTGCAACTCCTTAGAGGCGAATCTCAAGATTACTTAATGATCTTAGCGCATCATTTATTATTAGACGGCTATGGGTTTGGTCTCTTTAGCCAGGCATTGAGTCGCAGCTATAACGCACTCATAAAAAATAAAGCACTGCCAAATTTACGCTTTTCTGATCAACAAACCTTGCTCGATGCACAGCAACAAGCAACCTATTTAACTACGGTTGATTCGGCACGCCAAACATTAAACCAATGGCTTGATGATATAGGCGAAATCCACAGTTTTAGTGACAGTAAAGCCGACGTCACTACCGCAAATAAACGGACTAGCCAGCAATTTACGCGCGCTCAATGGCAAACCATTCAATCAGCAGCGTCGTCAATTAATTCAAGTAGCTCAGAAATATTATTAGCTGCGATCGCAACTGCATTGATTGCCAAAACTCAGCATTATCACGCCACACTTGGCCTGCTCATGATGAACCGCCAGTCAATGGCAGAACTGTCTGCGCCCTGTGTACAAAGCAATGTATTACCTTTGCCACTGAACTTAACACCTGATATGACATTACACGACATCACCGTATTAGTGAACCACCAGATAAAAGCGTTAAAGCAACTGCAAAGCTACCGTGTTGAATCTTTAAAACGCGACCGACAAAAACAAGGAAAATCATTGACTGTCTTTGGGCCAACAATTAACTTGTTGCCGTTTTCGAGCAATCCGAAATATGCAGGCATTGAAACGCATAGTCATATTCTCAGTGCAGGCACCACCGATGACATCATGTTACAAATTCATTTGCTGGGTGATACTCCTGCGAACATTGATTTTGATGTGAATGAAGCCAGATATCAGCCAGACCAAGTCAATACCATCCAAGCACAGGTTTTTGACATTGCGATACGCTGGGCGAATCAGCCTACTCTTGCGTTATCTGAACTTGTAAAATGCCTTATACAGGAGCCTAAACATGTCTTTTGATACACAATTAAATACCGAATACCAAGAAAAAATTATTTGGATAACGGGTGTAGGTCAAGGGATTGGACTCAGTACCGCACAACATTTCACAAAACTGGGAGCCAAAGTAATCGGCTTTGACAAACACTTCAGCGACACCGCTTGTTTATATAAATCTGTGCAATGTGATTTAGCAAATTTAACTGAACTAGAAGCGACATTAAGTGAATTGGTTGCTCAAGGCTTGGCACCTTATAATTTGATTAATGTGGCGGGTGTTTTAGAATTCGAGACCATTGAACAGCTCTCCATAGCCCAATGGACACGATGCCAAACCATTAATAGCAATGCCGTTTTTTTATTTATAAAAGCCTGTTATGACCACTTTAAAAGCACCCAACAAGGCAGCATTGTTACGGTTGGTTCAAATGCGGCGACTACCCCTAGACAAAAAATGGCAGCCTATTGTGCATCAAAAGCTGCTGTTACTCAGTTAACGCTCACTGCGGGCTTAGAACTTGCAAATTATGGCATACGCTGTAACGTGATAGCCCCTGGTTCCACGCTCACCCCTATGCAAACGGGCATGTGGCAGAATGAGTCTGGTGCTAACAATGTCATTGAAGGCTTTGCCCAAGAATATAAACTGGGGATCCCATTACAGAAAATTGCGACCGCTGATGAGATAGCTCGCAGTATTGTTTTTATTGCGTCACAGCTTTCTTCACACACCACCATGCAAGTGCTCACGATTGACGGTGGCGCGACTTTTTAAGGTGTCACTGTATGCCAGTCTTAGAATCGATAATGCAATTTCATAGCCCTTCGACTCAACACCATCGAGCGATGAATAACGTGCCCCTATTTCTTTATTTTTTACCGACAGTTGGATCGAGTAAATCACCATTTTTATCGAATAGCATTTGGAGTTCAAAAATGTCGGTGTAGCTGCTATACACAGAAACCGCTTCTGTAACATCATGAGTTGCGCCAATGCATAGGCTAGTATCGCTGCTGTTGACCCAATCACTCAATACATGGCCAGCGCTTGCACGTACTTTTACTGAACCATCACTTGTCAGTGCGCCAGTCACATCTCCCTCGACTCGGCGTTTCTCCCAAGAACCTAGCTCAGCATTCACGTAACCTAAAAAACTCTCTTGTGCACGTTTTTGAATAAGATTAACAGTACCTGACGGAAATTACTGGAACAAAATTTAAAGAGGAATATAAAAAAAGCCAATACCAACAATAATATAAAAAAGATATTACAAACTATACAGTAAAGCTCTCTCACATCGTTTTAAACGTTCTATGCAGGGAAGTTGTGGGATGTTTTCATAGCACGCCCCACCTAAAAGTGGCTATCGAATTAGCTGTTCTAAAGATTCACCTGTTACTGTCACTAACACAAAACGCTTCTAGCACTTGCTTATAAATCGTCGCTAAATTACCAATGTCAGTGAGTGAAGCTGATTCATTTACTTGGTGAATATTATCATTTCGCAACCCAAATTCAATTACTTCTGTACGGTGTGATGCGATAAACCGCCCATCTGAAGTTCCGCCATCCGTCGTCAATATAGGCTTAATGCCGACCGTATTTTCAATGGCTGAATTCAAGGTGTTTACAAACTTATTCGCTTTATTAAAATAGGGTGCGCAAGGTCGCTGCCATTCAATCTCCGACCGAACCTCTTCACTAAACAGTGTCGTCGTTATCAGTTGTTTCAGGGACTGTTCCGAGTGTAAGCTGCTATAGCGAATATTGAAGCAAATATCCGTTGTGCCGGGCACTGTATTATCAACAAATTCACCGCTATTCAACTGGGTGATCTGTAAACTTGTTCCTGGCATTGTGTTCGACCCATTATCCCACTCTAATGCCAATAGCCGCTGACTTAGCATAATGGCACCATGCGCTGCGTTTTGACAGTTATGAGGGTATGCAACATGCCCTTGCTGCCCGAATATGCGCACATGACCAGATAAAGAGCCACGTCGACCAATTTTAACCGTATCACCCAAACGTGCTTTGCTAGAAGGCTCACCCACCAAACAGTAGTCCGGCAAGTGTGCCTCACCTAGCGCATTCAGCGTATCCATAATACACGATGTACCATGCTCGGCTTCACCCTCTTCATCACATGTTATAAGCAACATGATTTTTCCTTTATTACACTGCGGTAGCAAAGACTCAACAGCTGTAATAAAACAGGCTATCCCTCCCTTCATATCTGCAACACCGCGACCATACAAGCGCTCTGATATAATATTCCCAGCAAAAGGAGGGCTGGTCCAAAGCTCTGTAGGCCCAGCTGGTACAACATCTAAGTGACCAGCAAATGCAAACGTTTTGCCTTGTCCAAATGTTTGTGTGGCAATTAAATTACGTACGCCATGCTTTGTCACTTCTTGACACGTAAACCCTAATTCCTTTAAATATTTACAAACATAATCAAAACTGCCTGCATCATCAGGCGTGATAGAAGGGTATCGCACTAAGTTCTGTGTGAGCTCAATCGCTTTGTTTTTGAGTGACAAATTATTTAGTTCTATATCACAGGCACTGGTCATAATTTTTTCGCTAATCACTGATAATAAGTCGTTTAAAACATGTAAACAACTTGAGAATTTACATACTTTGTGTGTTTTAGATCCTCTAGACGAAGTAACTCTCAATAAAGTTAGATTATCGTAAGTATTCCTAAAAAAAATTTATCTCACGGTACTATTACTGTGCCTCGATAAAAATAAAAGCCACAAAAAAACAGAAAAACCTAAATAATTATCATAAGCTTTCGTCTCGTCGTAAATACTAATAACTACAGCAGCATGCAAATGCGCTTTGATGAGGTAAACATGAAATTATACGACGTCATAGGGGTAGGGTTTGGTCCAGCTAATCTAGCTTTAGCCATTGCGTTACAGGAAATAGGTAAGCTAACCGATAAGGTTTGCTTTATCGAAAAGCAAGCTAACTTTTTATGGCATGGTGGGATGTTACTTGATGACACCACAATGCAGATTTCTTATCTGAAAGATCTCGTAACACAAAGAAACCCGACCAGTCACTTTAGTTTCACTAACTTTTTGCATCATCAAAATAGATTAGATAGTTATATTAATCTAAAAACATTTTATCCATCTAGGTTAGAGTTTAACGGCTATCTAAGCTGGGCTGCGTCTCACTTTAACGACTACTGTCATTATGCTGAAGAAGTGACTGATATTAGCCCTATCACCGGACAAAACGGGGTTGAATTTTTAGCAATCACGACACGAAACCATGAGGGCCATGAGCAAACTCGTCATGCCAAAAATATCATTTTAAGTCCTGGTGGTAACGCAAAAATACCCGAAGTATTTACTGATGCATTTAAACATGTCAATGTTTGGCACTCGTCTCAGTATTTAATGAATAAAGACAAAATCAAGCCAGGTGATAAAGTCGCTGTAATTGGCGCAGGCCAGAGTGCCGCTGAGATCTTCGTGGATGTGCAAAATATTTCTCATCAACCTAAAGTCGACTTAGTGTTTCGTGCTGGGGCTATGAAGCCGGCTGATTCAAGCCCTTTTGTCAATGAAATCTTTGATCCTAGCTATACTAATTTAATGTACGAAAATACACCTGAGCAACGCAGTGCATTTTTAACTGAGTTTAGAAATACAAATTATGCCGTTGTCGATGAGCCATTACTGAATGATATATATGGCCGTTTATATACTCAGAAATTGAAAAACGAAACGCGTTTTTCCATTAAAAATAATACCTATGTAGATGCTGCTGCAATAGCAGGTGGCCAAGTAAATCTAACGCTTCGTCATGCTCAACAAAGAAGTTACATAGAGAAATATGATCATATGGTACTCGCGACGGGCTACCATTACTCATCTCGACCGCCTCTTTTAAAATCGGTTACGCCGTGGTTAGAAGACGATATTGCGCGAGACTATCAATTACGCACTGTCGATACCTTCAAACCTAAAATCTTTACCCAAGGTATCAACGAAGCAACGCATGGGATCAGCGATTCTCTCTTGTCTATTTTAGCAATTCGTTCTGCAGAAATAGCAGATGCACTCAATATCAGTTAACTTTACCTCAGAGTAATCCAATAACATGATATTGGATTACTCCCCTGTCTCTTTCTTCTGCAATTATTAATGCCACTTGTCCTATTATACTGACTTAACCACTCTTTTTGGTGCGAAATCACACCTGCATTAAACAAATAGTTAACTCTTTCAACGAGTCAAAAACTTAGTAACCAAACAAAAGTTCACAATATCAACTTTTCATACCAAACACCTTTAACATAGGAAAACATTACTTGGCTGGCAAAGTAGAGCTGCAATTTCACCATACTTAAATGCCGCGCAAATAAAAAGTGCCGTTATCAAAGACAGAGCGGCACTTCCCAATTAGTATTTATTACATTATTTACTGTTCAATATTATTTAACATTGTCCTTTCAATGCTATCCAATAACTCTGAGCTAATCACAATCTCTTGATGATCATAGTCTAAACGAGTATGCGGTAACGATTGCTTCAAACCAGTATAATATCGTGACACTTTGTCAGCTGAACTGTCCGTTGACCACCAACAATGCACCGTTTCAGGGGTGACCACCTTATACTCTACAGGCTGTCGTGCAATAATATGTAAATGATAGGAAACTTCAATTAACCTGACTAACTCTTCTGCCGATAAGTCAATGAACTCAAGACTAAAACAGCTCTTATACTGCATTAATAAGTTAACCAACGGCGCGACATCTTCAGAACCCGTCGCAACATAGTCATGTAAAAGCAGTTCAATTTCGTCTTTACACTCAACAACAGACTGCATTACCCAGTCTGTGATCCACTGACGCCATGTTAAAACATTACTGTATTGTTGCTCAAATGGACTCCAACTATCTATCAGCTGCACGGTAGCAACCGTGTGGCCAAGCTCGCAAAGCTTATTTGCAACCAATAGCGTAATCGGAGCACCCAGTGACCAACCAGCTAAATTGAAAGAGCCCGAGCTCTGATAGTTCAAAATTGCAGTGGTGTAATAATTGGCTAATTCCTCTAGGTCTGACGTTTCATAAAAAGCATTATCTGGCGCAACTCCTAAACAATTCACCTGACCTTCAAGCCTTTGTGCCAAAGGGCGGTAAGCCATTGTTAAACCAGCTCCTTCATGTAAACAAAATAGATTTGGGGCTGTTTTATTGTGCGAGTTCAGACTATGTATACTCTGTATCGCATTATCTAATAACGCAACCGCTAACGATTTCAGATCTGAGGCTTGCCATAATACTCTAATATTGAGCGGTAAATGGTGTCGCTGTTGCCACTGACTAATCACTTTTAAACCATTAATTGAGTCACCGCCTAGCTCAAAGAAGTTATCATCCCGCCCA
>NZ_JAGPYN010000033.1 GCF_018069805.1 Pseudoalteromonas ostreae | reverse complement strand
ATTATTATGACCACAGATAAGAACAAAAGGAGAGCATAAAAATGTAAAAAAACGTGTACAGCTTTTTACTAATCAAGCTCAAGTGGCTGCACTAAGGTAATTAATAGACTAACAATAAAAATTGATACTATAAATATCAGCACTGCGCGTAATACTCCTATTCCTGCATAATACATTGCAGCAGTGACTAAGCTACCAACAACAAATACACCACAACGAATACACCCTAGTGAGTGTTTAGAGCAACTGCGCACGTTAAACATTAATAGCAATACACAAAAAAAAGCAATTAAACACAGTAGTAATGTCATCATAACCTCTACATTAAATGAGATAAGATGCCATTGATTATAGTGTGAATTGAAAATATATCAACGCAATTGATAATTATTTGCAATTGCATTTCACATCCAACTTCGTTGATTAGATTCGGCTTGGCACAAAATAAAGTTGATAATTTCATCGGCTTGCTCTGCTTTGATATAAGGCATAGTCGCTGTGCCCGCAGCGAGTTGTATAGACAAGCTCTTCAAACCACTTTTCCGCATAAAATAAGTGCTTACTGCGCGTGTGCTTTGCGCTTTATATAGTTCAAACATTCGATAGTGCACACTTATCATGCCACAGCGAAACACTGCGTAATATCGCCCTTGATATTGATAAAAATAATAACCGTATCGTCGATATGATAAGTACACCAAGGAACTTAGTAATACAGCACAAAGCAAGCTATACAAGGGACTGTAACCTTGTCCTGCATAGCCCATAAATGCAATTAAAGCGCTCGGTAACAAAGCATAAAAGCATAGATTTTTGATCAGTAACGCTTTTTCAACGCCTTTAAAGTTGAGTGCTTTAAAATCATCGCCGTTTAAATTAAGCCAAGGATGTACCCACTGACAAACTTGTTTTACTTGCTCAAGTGAAAGCACTGGCATCACTAAGCTTTGTTTGCTTTTTGCGCCCGCGCTAAAGCCGCCGCTGGTTGCTTGCAAGCACTGCACGGTATAACGTTTAAGTAGTCGTGCAATTAGGTTTTGCTTAATCAGCAGCGATTGTACTTTATCAAGACTCACCGACAACTGATGACGCTCTAATAATCCAGCAATGCGTTTAAATTTTCCGGCCTGAAAGTACAGCTGAAAGTTATAAAAGCGGATTAATGACATTAATACCGATAATAAAACGGCAACCAACACAACAAGCACAAGTATTGAAAACACAGCGAGTGCTGCAGCATCAACCAAGGCGCCCACTTCTTGCTGATAAAATGATTCTAGGCGATTGATCACCGCTTTTTCTAAAAACTCCAGCACTACATTCATAAAAGGCGCAAGCGCTGCTAATGCCAAAATAGCCATATTCGACATCAAGCCAAATTTTGCAACTTCTTTATTGCTCAGCACCAAACATTGTTGTGGTTCGTTGCTATGTGTATCTTCTGGTTGCTGCTTAGCTGCAGTTTGTTGTTGGGTTTCTTTATAAGCCAATACTCGCTCGCGCATTTGCTCTGCATATAGCGATGTAACCCCAGGTAATACTGCCTCTTGGCTAGTGCTGCCAGCGGCATCAAAAATACAGTTAACCAAACCCAGAGGCTTAAAATAAAACGGTTCGGCAATATTAACATTCTGCACTCGCAAAAAGTTCAAGGTTAAACGCTCTTTTTTAAACACCCCTTTATTGAGTAATATTTCATGCTCATCAGTAATGCAAAAGCGAAAATTAATATAGTAAAAAAATGAATAAATTAACAAGCTAATAATCGCTACCGCTAATGCTACTTGCCCCCAAAACCACTTATTTTCAACCTGCGTAACAAACACAACCATAATAGGTAGTAAGTTAAATACACCGTCTTTGACAAATCGCAAAGCAAAATGCACGATAAAATAAACCAGTGACCAAGACGAAACACGCTGCCATTTCAAATTATCCATTTAACGACTCATCAGTAGCTAATACACTATCACCGGCTTGATTGCTGGTATTGTTAGATAGTTGTCTTGCTTCAGTGTACTTTTGAATATACTGACGGATATTTTTACAATCATCATGGTTTAAACCACTAATGTTGAGATCGGCGCTCATTCCGCCAGCACTGTACAAACGCAAGCTAGCCAAGCCCAGTTTTCGCTCCAAAGGGCCACGATGTATTTCTGTGTGTTGCACTCGTGAGAAAGGTAAAATCGTCACCTGCTGCCAAATAACGCCTTTGCGATAAGCTATATCATGCTCACGCATAGCAATTCCTTTAAGTCGCATACTGACAACGTTATAAGCTAGCGATATAACTAGAATAATTGCTAAACCAATCAGTAAGCTCGTTTGTGCCAGTGCTGCAAAGTCCTGATTAAAAAAGAAAACTGCGCCTAATATTGCAGTTAATGGTAGATAAAACAGCAGCCAGTTAAGCTGAGCGTGCAGCAACGCTTTATCTGCCAGTGGTTTATAGACTATTTTTTGATGTTGGGGTAAGACGTCTAATTGGTGGTTTTCGAACACTTTTTTTCCTTAACAAGCCAACGATTTGATACGCTGGCTTTGATTTATAGCAAAGCTGCGGCCCTATATTATACCCAGCAAATGGTCGTCGTTAAGGTATGACTTTCGCCTGGCGCTACAATCGCACTATCATCCATTACATTTGACGCTTCAAGGCACAACATTGTATGGTATTCATCATCAGCAAAATTTGATAAACGCTTTGACTTATCAATCCACGGGTTCCACAGCACACAAGAGCTGGAGTTTTCACGGCCGACTTCAATAATTCCATCCGGAGTAATAATTCGTTGGATAGCTGATGCTTGGGTATAAACCATATCGGTTTCACGAGCAAAACCAACTAGTCCATCTTGATCAAACGGGCCTTCGCTAAACTCAATATATTTAGAACCTTGCAGGCCATCCACTTGAGTTTCTTCAATCGCAGGGGTTGGAAAATAAGTGTGCAGCGCTTGCGTGAAAGTAATCGTTTGGTTACTTAAATTCGTGGTTGTTAAACGCACTTCAAGCTGATTAGTTAGTATAAATTCAACCTTTAACTTTGATTTGTGTGGCCAGTAGGTTTCATCAACTTGGGTCATCGGCAGGGTTAAGCTAACACGTATTTCATCGTCTTGCTCTGCAATTTCATCTGCTCGCCACAAGCTTGTACGTGCTACACCGTGAATTGGCCACTCAGGATTTTGATTGACACCAAACCATGGCCAACAAATAGGAATGCCACCGCGTATGCTTTTACCTTCTTGGTAATCTTCTTCGCTTGATACCCAAATTAGTGGCTTTTTGCCAGTTGGCTTGAATTCGGTGAGTTGTGCACCTTGTAGAAAAATTTTAGCACTGCAAAGCTGCTCGCTTGCAACATTGATATATTCTAAGCCAGTGTCAGTTTGTTCGATGCTTACAGATGGAGATAACTTCATTATACGTCCCATAAAAATGAAAAACCTATCTCACCTTACCCAATCCCCAACCGATTAGTAAATATTATTTAGAGAGTTTTTATATCAAATTTATAATTTTTCACTCTGTCACGACTTATAAGTAAGATCAGCACCAAAAAAGTTTAATTAAATAATAAGTAAATGAATCAAATTTAATTTCAACTCAAAACAAACAAAAAACAGCTATCGCTCACTGTAAAGCCAATAATACAGTAAAAATCAACCTCATCTATTTGAACTCTATTTATTAGATGTGTAATATTTATTGATTGCGCTCGCGCCTTGACCGTAATCCATCTGTGAATGAGATAAAAATGAAAAAATATGACGAACTATTGGTTTCTTTACGTAAAGTGATCCGCGCGATCGACCTACATTCTAAGCAATTAAATAAAATCTCAGGCCTCACCGGTCCACAGCTATTAATTATGACCGAAGTAGCCCAAACAGACGGTATTACCGCTAGCCGTATTGCCCAAAATGTAAACCTGAGTCCTGCAACTGTAACCAATATCTTAGATCGCTTAGAAAACCGCGATTTAGTGACGCGTGTTCGTAGCCAGTTAGATAAGCGACGAGTAAGCCTATATTTAACGCAAAGTGGTAAATCTATATTGTTAGCAGCGCCACAACCTTTGCAAGAGCACTTTATTGAGCAGTTCACAGCGTTAGAAGAATGGGAACAAAGCCTACTACTGTCATCAATGCAGCGTATTGCAACTATGATGGACGCACAAAGTATTGACGCAGCTCCTTTGCTAGAAGTTGGCGTACTCACTCGTGCTGCTGAAGGAAAAGTCGCAGAATAACTCGCTCATAAAGATTATATTAAACAAATCATTACCCAATAACGCATGGCTGCTTAACTTGGGTTAAAGGTACAATTAGTCTATCCTATACATACTCATACTTAGAATAGTGATTTACCATGCTTAAACTATCAAAGTTAGCTTTCGCAACTATGTTAGGCGCAACAACAAGCACCTCATACGCTTCTGACATTGAAGCGATGCAAGCTCAACTTAATCAAATGCAGCAACAAATGCAGCAACTACAGCAGCAACTAGCCGCTGAAAAAACCAAACAAGCAAAAGTTAACCAACAGCTTAAACAGCAAAACGACGTTATTGCTAAGCAAGCACAAGGCAGTACTGAAACGGCCCTATCTGGGGTGAAGTTTGGGGGCGCAATTCGAACCAACTACAGCCACACCTCTTACGATGACGGTAATAAAAATCGAGGGGGCGATTTTGATTTTGATATTTTCCGTTTAGATGTATCAGGCGACATAGGTGGTGTATTAATTGGTGGTGAAATCCGTATTTTTGATTACATGACCGCGATAAAATCGGCATGGGCTGGCTATCAGCTTACTGACGACTGGCAAGTACAGGTCGGTATCACAAAAATACCGTTTGGAAATGACCCTTATAACTCCCATAATTATTTTTTTAGTGCCAACTATTATGTTGGTTTAGAAGACGATCATGATTTAGGCGTGATGTTTAAACGTAAAGTAGCTGATAACTGGCAGCTCGATTTAGGCTTTTTCAAAAATGATGAACTCGGTGGTGTCGATGGTTATGTAGAAGATCGCAGTCATCGCTATTCGTACGATATTGTTGGTAGTCGCACCGTCGACGAGGGTATTTATGCCGAACCGAGCAAAGGGCTTGGTGAGTATAATACCTTTACCGGCCGCTACGCCTATTACTTTGAACACGGCAAAGGAATGACCACAGAAGTGGGTATTTCTGGCTTAGCCGGTGGCTTACATGACGGGCAAGACCGCGCAGGAAGCTACAACGCATGGGCACTGCATGTAAACAGTAATATCAATAACTGGAATATTCAGCTACAACATGGTGAATATGACTACAACATTGATGACACCAACCGCATTGCAGTAGGAGCTTATGCGTTTTATGACTCAATCGCAGCCGATGCGACCACTAGCAGCTTTAATGTCGCTTACAGCGTCCCTGTTGAGTGGGGCCCAGTAAGTAACCTGCAATTTTATAATGACTACAGTATGATTTATAACAAGTCTGATGACACTGCCGATACCTGGATGAATGTTACCGGGGTATCTGTTGCCGCTGGTGGTTTGTTTACTTACTTTGATTTAGTGCATGCCAGAAACCAAGCATTTGTTGGCGGCTCTGTCGCTGGCGATAGTGATGAAACAGAGCGTCGCTTTAATATTAATATTGGTTATTACTTTTAATATTTAAAATCTGCCTGTAATTAGGGGGCTGGTTTAAGAGTTTGCCCCCTTATAAGTTCATTAATCACAACTCTGTTAGCAATAACTGAGTACAAGCTGTTACATTCCCATCAGGACTGTATAAATGTAAAGTTCGTAAATAACGTTGTTATAGCTAATGCAAATGATTACCATATGATAATTATTGCAAGCAACTACATTATTTATGCCGTTAATAAATAAACGAACTTTATATAGCACCAGCCGTGCATTACATATTTACTTATCAACAGCATTGCTGTTTTTACTGATCCTATTTTGCGTTAGCGGCATTGTTCTTAACCATGTAAATTGGCTTGAGGGCGATAAAAGTGATGGCATGCTGACCGTGAAACTACCTGCGGAGCTAATAACACACGCGACAGAAAATCGAGACATGCTCCCCTCTTTATACCCACAAATAGAAGCCTACCTAGCAACTGAACACGGCTTAACTAAAGTAAAAAGTATCGACTGGGAAAAAGAAGATGCTCTCGTGATGCTCGACTACCCACTACCTGCAGGTTTTGCCTTCGCAGAGCTTGATTTCATTAGTGGCGAACTGAATCTCGAATACCAAACCGGCGGCTTTTTAAGCTTAATTGGCGATTTACATAAAGGCCGTCATAGCGGTGAAGCATGGAGCTGGGTGATTGATATTTCAGCCGTGTTAATGATTTTTTTTGCAATCACCGGAATGATTATTTTATTTCAAAATAGAAAAAAACGCTTAGCAGGAATATGGCTAACAGTGCTTGGGGTCGCAACACCAGCAGTCATTTATTTATGCTGGGTTCCGCAACTAAAAGGAGTGTCTTAATGCTAAAACTTAATACCTTAATTAGTGCTGTTGTTTTATTTACAGCGGCTTTATTTCAACCTAACGCAAAAGCCGCTGAACTTGAAATAGAACTAACCCTACCTGATCTAGACGTACAACCTTACCATCGACCTTATGTCGCGGTTTGGCTAGAAACCCCAGAGCGTAAGCATGTAACCACGGTTGCCTTATGGGTTGAAAAAGCAGAATGGTTTAAAGACTTACGCCAATGGTGGCGTAAAGCTGGTAAAAGCAGCGCCAATTTTGATGGTGTAACGGGTGCCACCAAACGCCCTGGTAGCTACACCATTAATTGGGATGGAAAAGATTTAGAAGGCAATGCCGTCGCTGCGGGCAAATACTTACTTAATTTAGAAGTAGTCCGTGAAGAAGGTGGTCGAGATTACACCCGTGTAGAACTCGATCTAAATAAAGACGGCAAGATCACCATCGATGGCACCAATGAATTTTCACAGAGCTTCGTCACTATTAAAAGTCAGTAAATGTAGCAGCTAAAACAATTTAAATAAGGAAAGACTATGAAAATCAATTTACTTAAAAGCGCATTTATCGGCGCACTTACTTTCACTGCACTTACATCAAGTTACGCAAACGCACATGCACAATGGTTAGTGCCATCACATACTTCGTTATCTGGTGATAAAGCACATTATGTGATGATCGACGCCAGTATTTCTAACGAAATTTTTGCCCCAGATAAAGCTTATCGCCCAAAAGAAAAAGGCGCTGAGTATGATGATAACCTGATCATAGCAATCGGCCCAGACGGCAAACCTGTTAGCGACCAAATCCGTGCCTACTTTTTACAACGTAAAAATTCAGCGGCAGTAAAATTAGCAAGTGAAGGTACTTACCACATCGCAATGAAGCGCGAGCCACGCATCATGACTTTTTATAAAGATGCCAAAGGCGAACGCGGCCGCGTATTTGGCCCTAAAGACAGCAAAGATATTCCCGTTGGCGCAACTGATATTAAAACCACAAAAGCATTCTCTACAGTTGATACATTCGTGAGTCGTAATGGTACGTCTAAGCCGGCACTTCTTGGTCAAGGCTTAGAGATAAGCGGCCCGACTCATCCTAATGATTTATTTGTTGGAGAAGAGGCGCGTTTTCAGTTATTAAAAGACGGTAAACCTGCTGCCAACATAGAACTTGCCATCTTAAAAGGTGATACACGTTATCGTAACGAACGTGGCGAAGTTAAAGTAACCACAGATAAAAACGGCTTTTTCACTAACACATGGCAACACCCTGGACTATACCTGATTGAAGCAAGTGTGAGCGAAGGTTCAACTGAAAAAGGTATCGATAGCGTACGTTATTCATTATTTACTACCTTAGATGTAGCGCCAGAGTAATTAACTTATAACCGAGTGGTTAGCGCTTGCTAACCACTTTCATTTTCACTACTCGTTAGCGCGATACACTACTTTATAGTCAGTAAGTTTTATCAACAAAATAAAACCAAATATAAAACAAACACTTAAATTTTGGCTTCGTTTTTGCTATTACTAGCGTATATGGAATGTCTAACTAAAAACGAGTGCGCTAAAATGACAAATAAATCTCTGTCTTTACTAACTAAATCACTACCTATCGCCACCAGCTTACTACTACTCAGTGGCTGTATTGTGCATGTCTCAACCTCATCAGCCAATATGCAGCAACAGCAGCAACGCTCAATATCAGCCGCACAATTACAACAACTCGATATTGAGGCTGAAGCCGGCTCGCTTAAAGTCATTGGCTCAAACACTGCAACTGAAATCACTGTAGATGCAACGATTTATTCAGCAAAAAATGATGACCCTTATACGCTAACTCTTGAACAAAAAGGCGACAAAGCAATATTAGTCGCCAAAAACTATAACCCATCAGGTATGGTGGTGTACCAAGGCAATTCACCTAGTATTGATTTAATTATTACTGTGCCAAGTTCATTTAATTTAGATATTGATGATGATTCCGGTGATATCAATATTGCTGGTGTGCAAGGTAATATTAATATCGATGATGACTCAGGGAGCATTCGTATTGATCAAGGTCATCACGTCACTATTGATGACGACTCCGGCGATATAGACCTGCAAAATATTACTGGAAATGTCGAGATCAGTGATGACTCTGGCGGTATTACTGCGCGTAACATTGCTGGCAATGTGACTATTGAAGATGACTCCGGTGATATAATCCTTACCAATATCACTGGCAGCGTAGATATTGACGATAATTCCGGCAGTATCTCTGCTAAAAAGTTAGGCAGTTATATCAACATTGAAGATGAATCAGGTGATATTTATGTTGAACATGTAAATGGCCTAGTCACTATTGAGGATGGCTCTGGCAGTATTCGTGTTAATCACGCCAAAGGCTTAACCATTATTGACGATGGCTCTGGTGATTTGAGCATCGACAATATCAATGGCCCGGTAAAGCTAGACTAATTACTGATTCTTTTGTGGCCGCGCTTTGCTGTAATCTATAGTGTGGTCACAACTGCCATCATTCTCACAATCATTTACCCCATCACCATCACTATCCCAGCTTGGGTGCATGGTTTTTGCGGGTATATTGTCATCCACATGTTTTATAATGGTGAGCTTGTAACTACTTGTTTCATCACGCCGAGCCGCATTACGCATTAAGTAAACTCGCACAATATAATCACCATCTTTACCAAGTTGATACTTTGCATAATGCCCTTCAATTGAGCCAATAAATACAGCGTCACTACTATCTACAGGGAAAATATTAAAGTTATTGCTTAAATTTGAAGGCGTGAGAGTCACATTGAGAATGTCACCAGTATTACCGCTTACTAAATAATCGTTAAACTCATTACCCGTGATCTGCTGCTCAAATTCCACGAGCAGAGTACTTGATTGCGAATCAAACACGACTTGATGTTGCTCAGCCTTAATCGGTTGAGCCATCACAGCCAGAGTTATCAGTATGATTTTATAAAACAACTTACTGTTCATTTTAGCCCCTTACAAAGTACACTCTACTAAGTGAAATAATATATGTTAAAATAATATACGTTAAAATAACTAATATTCATCCTCTTAAAATGAACATAAACTAAATTCATCGCAAAACACGGCATAGTTAATCAACAATAGAACTTTATAGTATGAATATTTTCACACTTAAAGATTTTGGCGCGATGATCACCGTTGATGGTGTAGCTGTACGCCAACCTACTAAAGATCTAAAACAAGTGATCTGAATCACTCAATAGCACTTGCCAGCTTGCCGATTGCTTTTTGTGGTAATCGTTTAGGGATCTGGCTAGTTAAACATTTCGTAGTTAGGTAAACTGATTCAACAAACGCTATTTAAGGCTCTATTTTGTTAAATAACCAACCACTTCGTAAACCCTTCTCTGTACTGGTTGTTATTTATAAAAAAAATAAAGACTGTTTACTGATCCAACGTACCGATGATGCTAACTTTTGGCAATCAGTCACTGGCGGGATTGATGAAGGCGAAACGCCTATAGCAACAGCGTATCGAGAGCTATTAGAAGAAACAGGGATAGATGCCCGCGCGCTGGGTTTAACAATACGCGATCACCAAAAAACCAATCAATATACCATTAGAGAGTCATGGCGACACCGCTATCAAGCCAATGCGTTAATTAATACTGAGTATGTTTTTAGTATTTGCGTACCCGATGGTATTGCCATCACTTTAGATCCGAATGAGCACACTGATTTTATTTGGCTATCACAGCAACAAGCGGCAGCTAAAGCTTGGTCGCCAAGTAATTGCGATGAAATACTGGCGTTATAATGCCTCCGTTAATTTTTCTCCACCTCAAGCATCACAAAAACGCCCCCCATTTTATCCCGCTTGCTAAAGAATTCAGCACCCAAGCCGATAGTAATACACATACCTATCATCCCAACTAACTAAGCATGAATATCAATACAAGCCAACCATCACACAGCATTAACACCGAGCACTCAAGCTACAGCAAGACTGACACTGCAACTCATTATCGCCTTTCGAAAACTGAACAAGATAAGCTTGCTGGACGTGAAGAAAAGCATCTAGCCACAGAAGAAGTGCCGAATGCTCCAGCTCATATAAAAAGAATGATTGAACAATTAAAAAAGCTAAAAGAGCAGCTCGAGCTCGCTAAAGAACGACTCGCTGAGCTAAAACAACATAAAGATAATCAAAGTGATGCTATGCAACAGCAAATTGAAATACAAAGCAAAATGGTGATGGAGCTTGAAAAGCAGGTTATTACGCTAATGCAAGCCATTAGCGATGCCATGAAAGAAGCCAACATTAGCGATCCAGGGGTATTACTGAGTATCATAGCCTAACAAACAACTAGTCAGCTATATGCGCAGAAAGCTATAAATTGACTTTGTGAATTTTCAAAATCATGTGTTTTAGGCGCAGCCTCACTACAGGCAACAAGCAAAACACTTAAGTCCATTAAAAAATATCTTCGCCATCGTATATTTCTTATCAAACAAAATTTTAGTTAACAAGCCTCACTTTTACAAATAACCAACAATAGTGAATAATTCTGTAAATTTTCAGACTTATAAGCCATAGTAAGCATCTAACTTAATCGAAAAAGTATTTATTATGGATAGTGAGTTTTTTTCCAAACAATTTGAGTCTGTTTGGTTATTAATCCAATCAATGCTTAGCCAACAAGCGACGTATTTGCAATTGCTAGTGATTATCACCAGCTATACTGCCGCCTACTGGATTTATTCAAAAACTGTTAGAAAGCGTGTTGATAAACATACTAAAGTGGCGTCCGATCACCCAATAAATATAATGCTGTTTCGACTCAGTAATGTCGTTTACCCGTTAGTGGCAATCATTTTATTGCAGATATTTACCGCAATTGGTATCACTGTAGACTTGCAAGTGTGGTTAATGAATACCGCACTCAACATTGCCATATTGCTGTTTGCTTACTCAATTATTAAAGAGTTTGTTAGCAGTCCATTTATGTCGGCACTATTTAAGTTAGTTGGCCTGCCCGTTCTGCTGCTGCACTTACTGGGCTTTTTACCTGCATTTATAAAAACCCTTGAAGCGGTTTCCATTAATTTAGGCAATATTCAAGTCAGTTTATATGGGCTAACTCGGGTATTGTTTTTTGGCGCTATTTTATTTTGGTTAGGTCGCGCTTCCAGTAATGTTGGTAAAGTTATTATTCGTAATCAGCAAACGCTGGATATCAGCACCCGCGAAGTCTTTACCAAACTCTTTGAAGTTGGCTTATTTTGTGTCATCGCGTTATTACTGCTTAACATTATGGGTGTTAACCTCACCGCCCTTGCTGTGTTTGGTGGTGCGCTAGGTGTTGGCCTTGGTTTAGGGTTGCAATCAATCGCCTCCAACTTTATTTCTGGCATCATTATTTTACTCGATAAGTCACTCACCATTGGTGACTTTGTTGAGTTAGAAAACGGCAAAAGTGGCTTTGTTCGAGAGTTTAAAATGCGCCATGCCATTTTAGAAACTTATGACGGCAAAGATATACTTGTTCCTAACGAAACCTTTATTTCATCACTGCTGACCAATTGGACTCACAAAGACCCGAAACAGCGTTACCGTGTCGACTTTAGTGTGGCATATGCCACTGATGTCAGAGCTATGGTAGAAATAATTAAACAAGCTGTTGCCGAGCACCCGCAAGTTATTAGCGGCCCTGAAATACCATTTGAAGAGCGCCCTGACTGTGAAATAGATAGCTTTGGCGATAATGGCATCAATATGTTTGTGGAATTTTGGATGCAGGGAATTGATGATGGTAAAAATCGCGTAGGTGGCGACTTGCTGCTAATTATTTTAGAAACCCTCAAAGCCCATAATATCGCCATACCATTCCCACAACGCGAAGTTAGAGTTATTAATGAAGACTTTGTCAGTAAAATTTAAATTAAGCGGTGTGACGAGTAAGCATAGGAAATTCAGCATCAGACGAAAGCCTGTTAACATAGCAGTACGATAGTTTCCCCCAAATAATAGTGACCAATCGCGATTAAATTCGTAGTTATAATTAAGTTGGTGCCAGCTCATTTATTTCGATCTGTATATTGAGCCTAAGGCCTGTATTGCCTACAATGGCGCACAATCTATTCAATGCAGATCCACAATTATGACTGATACAAATAAACCAGAATTACCAGACCAACTTTCGATCAACCCACGCAGCAAATTTTATGTAGAAGAAGTATTCGAGCATGAAATCGGCATTACACTTAATGGCAAAGAGCGTTTTGACGTTGAAGAATACTGCATCAGCGAAGGTTGGATCAAAGTAGCCGCACCTAAAGCACTAGACCGTCGCGGCCAGCCATTACTTATGAAAGTAAAAGGCACAGTCGAAGCGTTTTATAAGTAAGCTAACTGTTTACTGTTAATACTATTACGCCGACTCAAGTCGGCGTTTTTATGTCTGTTAAACAGCTACTATGACTATAGCTTTGCGTACCCATGTGGAAATTTATGATCAACAACCACGGCATTATGCGCATGTAAACTTTCTTGATGCTCTACTTTAAACCAATAATCTGAGATTAACTTGTTGTTCTCCAGCGCTTGCTTTATGCGCCTTGCGGCATCTTCACAAAACATCAGATTTTCGGCGTTTAGTTTAGCAAATGCTTGCTCGTCTTCGCGCTTTACTGCCGTTTGCACTGGCGTACCAATAACCTGTTCAAAGTGTTCAATTAACGCTGAAAAGTTTGGCAGAGTGTGATGCTGCCATTGCATTTTTAAATAAGCAAATGAGCGTTGACTATGGGGTGTTGCAACTGAGCCTTGTTGCGAAGTGATCCACACTAACACTGCCTCTTTTGCTACAACTTCTTCACTAAATTGCTCGGCAATTGCATCACTCATCGCTTGTCTTGATAACGCAGCCGAGCAAGGGCAAGTGCTTGAATATGGAATGCTTAACGACAATTCAGTGTTCATCTGCTCATTAATGTATTCGCAGCGAATGCTCACCGGATAGGTTTGATAACCAAACTGGCCGCTTAACAGTGCTGGTTTACGCATGGTTAATTCAAAGTCTAATTGTAGCCTTGCAGCTAAACTCAGCCCCTCTTGTGAACTCACTAATGTCTGTAATAAAGTGGCAAGTGCTTCCATGGTCAGAGGTTCATTGGTTAATGACTCTTTTAACTCCAAATATAGCCGCGACATATGAATGCCTTTCGCATCCGCTTTATCTAAACTGACAAATACATTGGCTTTAGCAGATAAAGATGAACTAGCTTGCTCAACAAGTGTGATGGGCAGAGCGATGCCCTCCATACCCACCCACTTTAAAGGTAACGAAGCTGTTGTAAGTTGTTTCGATGTAACATCAGGTAAAGTCAATGTGCTTGCTCCGATACATTAGCAGAACATGGACAGTCTTCATCATCTTTAGCTAAACACTGGCAATAATTAAACCAATGCGCAACAGCAATAAAAGCCGCGCCCACGAGGGTAAATCCTTTTTCACCCAATTCACCAAACAGCCACTCACCCACTGTCACTGCCAGTACCATTAAAATAACGCCTATCAAGCCTGACACCATATAACGAAAGCGCTTATGCTTTTTACAACCCAAGCTCAATGCAAGCACACTGGTAGGAATAACGGCCGCTAAAATCCATATATGAAACTGTTCGCTATCTAGTTGTAGCGCTGCAAGGCTAGGTAACAATGTGAGTGAAATAGGTGTTGTAAAACAATGAATTGTGCACATTATTGAAAGCCCTATTGCAAACTTATCCATGACACTTTGAGTCGGTTTCATTCTGTATCCTCTAATTGGTTTTAAGTGGCTTTGGTTTGCATTGGCAACACAGCCCCGATATTTCTAACTGTGACCCGCTCGGTGTAAATCCCATTAGCTCTACTTGGGTGAACAAAACCTTAACTTTGTGGTTTGCATCATTCATCTCAACCACTTTGTTACATGAGCTGCAAATTAAAAACATCGAAAGCTGATGCTGGCAGGCATCATCAACATGGTTGCATGCCATAAATTTATTTTCTGACTTTAATCTATGTACCAAATCTACAGACTCTAAAACATCTAAAATTCGATAAACCGACATCGCCAAAATAGGCGCATCCATCACCTTGTTATACTGATCAGTCAACTCATAAGCAGATAATGGCGTTCTTGCATGCAATAGAATTTCTAATACCTGTTGACATTTTTCTGTCAATTTTTTGCCCGAGGCTTCACACTTTGTATTGGCATACCGAATTGTTTTTTTAAGTTGCTGTTTATTCACATCAACCACACTAACTTCTGTGGTTTGGGTGCTATCTCTATCATTCCTTGCTCCTTATAACTCCATCTTAAGTATTTCGAATAACATTCTTTAACTTTTACTTGATACATTATAACATTTCAAGCACTATTGATATGGTATAACATCCAACAAGGTAGTCAAATGAAACGAAGATCTCAATTAGCTGTGTTGATAGCGGCATTATTACCTGCAAGTGTGCTTGCAAATACCATCGAGGGCGTTGTTTTAAACAAGCAAGGTAAAGTCGTTACCAACGCCACTGTGGAAGTTGAAGGCTCAGACGTAAAAGTAGCCACAGATGAAAATGGTAAGTTTGTCATCGTAGATTTAAAAAGTGGCTTAAAAGAGCTTCATGTTGTTGCACCTGGGTATGCTCACCTTCATCGCGATATCACAGTCAATAACAATGAAAATCAATCTGTTAATTTTAATTTAGCGCGCTCTCCAATAGAAGTGATCGACATTGAAGCCACCCCTATTCACATGTCAGCGATGGAATCAGCGTCTCCTGTCAGTGTGTTATCTGGCGAACAGTTAAGGCGTCAACAAGCTGCAACATTAGGTGATACTCTTGAAAAGCTACCGGGAGTTAATACCAACTTTCATGGAAAAGTAGCTAGTACGCCAATTATTCGCGGCCTAAGCGGTCCTCGTGTACTTATTACTCAAAACGGCCTAGATGTCAGTGATGTTTCGCGCGTTGGCCCTGATCACTCCGTTGCATCAGAAGCATCAACCGCAAAACAAATCGAAGTTTTACGCGGTCCAGCAACACTATTTTATGGCGGCGGCGCAATTGGTGGTGTTGTTAATGTAGTTGATGATCGAGTGCCAACAGATAGCACTACTCGCGGTGAGTGGAATGTAGAGCACAACTCTGTTGATAATCAAAAAATCGCCTCGTTTAATGCCACTACCGGCACTGATTCTTTTGCATTTTATGCCGATGCGTTTTGGCGTGAAGCTGACGACTATGAAATACCTGTCGCAGCTGAATTAGTCCACGACGACCATGAAGAGCACAGTGGTGATTATACGGTTGCAAACAGCAATGAAGAATCCGACGGCTTTACCCTAGGGGCCAGCTATTTAATGGAGCAAGGTTTTGTTGGTATAGCCGTAGAGAAATTTAATCGTCAATATGGTATTCCTGGGCACACTCATGGTGGCGAAGAAGAGCACAGCGCTGAGGAAAGCGTATATGCTGACTTAGAGCAAACTAAAGTACAGCTGTTGAGCGAGTATAACCTCGATAACAAATGGCTTAATAAAGTTAACTTGCGCGCAGGCCACACTAGCTATGAACACGCTGAGATAGAACACGGCGCTGTTGGCACCACGTTTAAAAATGAAACCAATGAGTTGCGCGTAGATTTAATGCATAACCCATTTAATGAGTGGAATGGTGGTTTGAGCTTTCATTACAAGCAAAGTGATGTAGAGGCACAAGGCTCCGAAGCATTTACTCCCCCTTCTGACACACAAAGCTTTGCTGTAGCGCTAATGGAAGAAAAACACTTTGGCGATTTTTTAGTGCAATTAGGTGGCCGAGTTGAACGTGTAACTATTGATGCCGACAACGTGTTACTACCCAATATTGACGCTCACGCACATGATGAAGAAGGCGGGCATGACGATCATGATCATAGCCATGAAGAACACGCCAGTATCACTCGCGTATTTGACGTAAAACAAGAGTTCACCCCGGTCAGTTTATCAACAGGTGTAGTGTGGGATTTCGCACCTAGCTACAACTTAGGCTTATCGGTATCTCGCTCTGAACGTGCCCCTTCGGTATCTGAGCTATTATCATTCGGGCCTCACATCGGCACTGGCACTTATGAAGTTGGCGCACTATTTGATATTCAACAAGGTGGTCACTTTGGTTTATCTGAGCAAGCAATTGATCTAGAAACAGCTACTAATATTGATTTAACTTTGCGTAAAACGCAAGGTGATATCGGCTTCATTCTTAATGCCTTCTACAACCAAGTAGACAACTATTATTATCAAATCGACACTGATTTATACGCCGAAAGCGGCCACGACCACGGTGATGAAGAAGGCCATGATCACGCCCACGAACACGACCATTCATCTGAGCTACCTGTTTATTTATTCAAAACAGATGACGTAATTTTGCATGGTTTTGAAGCCCAATTTGCATGGCAGTTAACCGATGAGTTTAAAGTTGATTTGTTCTCAGATTACGTTCGTGCCCGCCTTAAAGACGGTGGTGATTTACCACGTACACCACCACTTCGATTCGGTACTGAGTTTAGCTATCAAACAAGTAAGCTGAGTGCGAATCTTCACGTAACTCGCTATCAAGAGCAAGAGCGTACCGCGCCAGAAGAAACAGCTACTGACGGTTACACCATGCTTGATGCCAGTGTTTCATATGACTTATCAGTGCTAAATCAAGATATGTCCGTGTATCTGCGTGGCACTAATTTAACAGACACCGAAGCACGCGTGCATAGCTCATTTTTAAAGAATATAGCGCCACGTCCAGGACGTAGTTTTGCGCTAGGTATTCGCGGTTATTTTTAAGCAGTAAAAAATTATAAATAAAGGAAATTAACATGACTAAACTATTCAAATTAAAACTTATTGCACTAGCAATTAGCAGTACATTAATCACCGCTTGTGGCGATGCAGAAACAAACATTGTTGAAAAAGACCCAATAGAAGTACCTGATGATGGCCATGATCATGGCGATGGTATCGAATCATTAGGTCGTCTTGCTGTGCTTGCTGGCAACAGCAACTCCGCGAGCATTTTTGATCTCGATGACAACGACCTATTGGGTGAATTTACACTTACTTATGATACTAACACTTTATCTGTATCGCCGAGCTATCGTTACGCATTAATAGCCAGTCGTGGCCAAGACTACATAAGCTTTATTGATAGCGGTTTATGGAGTGAGGATCACGGTGATCACCAACACGATTACAAGCAAGATCCGGCATTTAGCGACTACGAACTAACCAATGGCAGTCGCCCTACACATTTAGTAAATCATGACGGCAAATTAGCCATATTCTACGATGGTAATGCAGACTCAGGCACAACCGCATCTGTTGCAGTATTAACAGATAACGACATTACAAGCGCAACTGATACCCTACCCGGTATTAGCTACGATATTAATATGCACGGCGTTGCAGAGCCTCGTGGTGATCACTTATTAGCAACCATTCGTCGTGATGATGCAGATTCCACATCAGGTAATAAAGTCCTGCCTGATCGAGTCGGTGTTTATCATTTTCATGATGGTGAATATGAGCTTGAACAAACATTAGAGCTTACTTGCCCTGATTTACACGGTGCAGCGCAAAACCACGATTACGTAGCGTTTGGCTGTAGTGACGGCGTGCTATTAGCTCACCAACATGATGACGAATACGAAGCTGCAAAAGTAGTAAACATTGATGCAGTAGGTGACTTACGTATTGGTAGAATTTACGGCCATGAAGCCAGCGAAACCTTTATTGG
The DNA here is from genome assembly GCF_018069805.1 of Pseudoalteromonas ostreae. Lineage (GTDB taxonomy): Bacteria > Pseudomonadota > Gammaproteobacteria > Enterobacterales > Alteromonadaceae > Pseudoalteromonas > Pseudoalteromonas ostreae. The sequence continues at coordinate 20,070 of NZ_JAGPYN010000033.1, read as the reverse complement.
TGTTGCGTCTGGTCATGGCGGCGGCCCTGCTGTGATTGTGAGTATAAATCCTGCTGAAGCTGAAATGGAAGAATTAGAATGGCAACTAGCCGATGGTGCAAGTGCGGTTTCTTACTCATTTTCAGCGAATGGCGAGCACTTTTTAGTTTTAGACAGCCTAGGCTTTTTAAACGTGCTTGAAGCACATGCACACGACGGTCACACGCACTGGGAACTAGCAGGCCAAGTTGATATCACTGATGAAGACGTAACAACCATGCCTGAAGGCATGAAGTTTAGTATGACGGTAGCGCAAAATGGTCAGTTTGCTTACGTAGCCGATCCAATTGCCCAACATGTGGTACAAGTACACCTAGAAGACTTAGAAATTGAAGGTGAACTAGAACTTACATTCCCACCAGCCGCGATCACTTGGTTAGGTATTGCACAAGAGGAAGAGCACAGCCATTAGAGTAAATTTACTTTTTAAGGCTTAATTTTCAATAGACACTTTAGTTTATGTAAATATAAATCCTGATGAGTCAATCGTCACTAAATTAGCTAAAAGTGTCTAAATGATATAAAACCCGTAACTAATTTAATTACGGGTTTGTTCATTATACAAGTAAGAATATTACCTTATAAAAAATTCAACCGGTACAACAAGCTCAAGGCTATTACCTTCAATATCATTCGGAATACTAGGTAATGGTTGCGCGCGCGCTAACATTTTGAGAGCTTCATCATCCAACGCAGAGTAACCCGATGTTTGCTCTATACGACTTGTAATAATAATACCGTCACGATCAACTATAAAGTATACGATTACTGTGCCTTGCTGGCGCCTACTTCTAGCCATTCTTGGGTATTCTTTGTGCTTTTCTAACCATGTTAATAAGGTTGCTGCATAATTTTTTTTGTATGCAAAGCTAGTATTAATAGCTTCCTTATTAAGGTTGGTGCTTTGATTATTCATAGCAACTTTTTTATTACTGGAAACAATACTCTCTGCTTTTATTGCTAAGTTTGCAGACTCTGTACCTTGGACTGGTTTTTCTTGGGGTTTAGGTTCTGGTTTAAGTTTTGGTTTGCGCTCAGCCTTAGGTTGCGGTTTAGGCTCTGGTTTAAGCTTTGGTTTGCGCTCAGCCTTAGGTTGCGGTTTAGGCTTCGGTTTAAGCTTTGGTTTGCGCTCAGCTTTAGGTTCTTTAGGCTCCGGTTTAAGCTCTGGTTTGCGCTCTACCTTAGGTTCTGATTTAAGCTCAATCTTATCTTTATTTGCAGCACTTACCGAAGAGCTAGTCAGGTCACTTTTTTCAATATGCTGCGGCCCTAACGAAATCTCTACTCCTAATTTAGCACTAGTTTGCGTGCTATTTTGCTGGACAACGGATGGCGAATAAAAAATTAAAAAAAATAGTATTAAATGTACTAAAGCTGCAAGTAAAAGTGCCCCAAGCCAAGCCCATACACTTAACTTTAAAATTGTACCTTTCATTGCTGCGCCTGCTCAGTCAGTAATTGTAATTTTTTGACGCCGATACTATATAACTCATGTGTAAAGCTTACTAAATGATTTCCAACAAGGCCTGCATCCGCTTTTATAGTGATCTCAGCATTAGGACTACGCTTAATGATATCTGTAATCTCGGTAAGTAAATCCAGCTCTGATAACGGCTGATTATCTAACGCAAAATGACCTTTTTTATTCATTAACACAACAATTGTTTCTACCTCTTGCGCTGTTTCACTGCTCGAAGTGGGAGGAGTAATATCAAATGGCTCTGTTGCGCTTAAACTACCTGCGATCATAAAAAAAATAAGTAATAAAAAGACTAAATTAATTAGCGGTAAAATACGCTCTTCAGTTTGATCTGGACGTCGTTCAGGGAAGTGCATTAAAGCACCTCCAAGGGCATATTGGCACGTATCTTAGTTTGCTTACTTGCCTGCCATGTTGGGTCTTGAACTAACTGTAGAGGTGCGATCCCTTGAGCATTTAATTCATCTAAAATGTCGATCAATGCCTGCACCGGAGTATCACCTAAAGGTTGTAGAATTATTGCTTGTTCACTCGGCTTTACTTTGGCTTGCTTTAACAAACTACTAAGCGTAATTTCGCTGTTGTTAAGTAACAGCTTATCGGTGGCCACTTGCACTAAAAACGGGGGTAAATCTGTTGCTAAAGAGCCACCCGCATTGCTACTGCTACTATTTACTTCAACGCTATGCCATTTTGTAAAACTCGAAGCTAACATAAAAAATATGAGCAAAATAAATACCACGTCAATTAACGGCGTCAGGCTCACCAAGGTCTTTCGTTTTGCCTGTTTAGCTGATAATGCTGGAAATTGATTATACGCTTTTTGCATGCTCAGCCTGCATTGAATTAACCTGCGAAAGCACTGCACTCTTTTGCTGTGCGCTGCCCTGATATAAAGCTTCGCATCCTTGCTGCGACAAATCAGTGATAAATACTTGTGTTAATAAATTGTCCATTTCGTGTGCTAAATGGTCTACTTGGCGTTCTAAATAATTTAATAGCGCCACCACAGGTATAGCCACACACAATCCCACAGCCGTTGTCAGTAGCGCCTCCCAAATACCACCAGATAAAATAGCAGGATTCACTTTATTACCTGCACCTTCTAATTGCTGGAACGCTGAAATCATACCCAACACTGTGCCTAATAGGCCAAGCAATGGCGACAAAGAAGCAATGACTTCTAACGGACGAAAGCCACGTCTTAAACGAAAAAGCGTATCACTACCAAACCTAAGAACGTCCTCACGTATCGCAGGCTCGGCAACATTGTGTGTAATTCCCCTAAACGCACGCGCCATTGCAAGCGTTATTGGGTTTGGATGTCTATCAGCTAAATTCAGTGCATCTTCACATTTTCCTTGCTGCCATAAAGCAAGTGCTCGCTTTGCAGATTGGCGTTGCCAAATACGTGCTTTTTGAAACTGTATAAGCTTTATTAAGATAATAGTTAATGCAATAACCGACATCGATAGTAATATTAATACTACAGCACCGCCTGTATTTATAAGTTCTATAGCCGTGCTGTACCAAGAAGGTGTGTTCATAACGTCAACATCGGCTATTGTATTTTCTTTCACATCTTTTGTTATATCAGCTACAGCTGAATCAAACTCTAAAGGTGCAGCCTCACTGATACTAGTTTCATTATTAATTGCAGAAGTAACTTGGCTGTTATCTATACTGGCCGAATCCTGAGATAAACAGGTAAATGGAAATAGTACAAATATGAGCAAATAGAATTTTAATTTCATCAACGGTCTCAACTTTTAATTTTATCAATTTTTTATTTACCTACCTTTAGGTAAGCAAAAATAATTACAACTACCTAACGACCAATATTTAACTTTAAATTGGCTGACAACTTTCGCGCTGCAAAAATTGCGATTGCAGCACTACTAATTAGCAACAAATCAATGGTTGCAACTGGCCAATAAGTATCTTTAAATAAAGTTTTAATTAGGTGATCTCCAGTGGTGAGCCAGTTCAATACAACCGCTGAAATGGCAATAAAAGCGATTGCCCAGCATTGCTCACCCCACGCCTTAATATAACCACTGCGCTTATTAATAAGCACCCTGATCACGCCATGCAAAACACAACACATCCACACACTAAAAAACACGTACACTTCAAGATCAGGAACTAAAACCCCAGCAAAATGCACTGAGTTATTAAATAGCCGGTTCGCGACTAAAAAAGCCCCCGTTGCGACAATAATCCCCATAACTGCGCTTAGGTTATGAACATTCATAAAACTGATACTAAAACGTGTGCCATCATGTTTTTGATTACGAGCTTGTGTCCAATGCAACAGTCCAGTGGCTATCAGCACACACGCTCCAAGCCCTGCAATAAAGTAAAACCAACGTAATGGCCAATGATCAAACTGCACATAATGCATACCCGCTAGAAAATTAAATACATTAGTAACTGAGGACGACTCAAAGTGGTCAAGATCTGCACCAGTTGCAACAGAGAACCGTCGGTTATCCATATTTTGTGCAACACTTTTATCACTACTTAAGCGAAGCGCAATCACACCTTCTGCATCCGCTGGATTACTTACCCGCACCATATAAACAGCACCACGGCCCAACTCTTCTTCAGTGGCAGTAATTAAAGGGTCAATAGATGTAATGGTTGCAAATTCGCCGGACGCTTTAGGAGTGACTCGCCCTTGTGACTCACCAATAAAACGCCGCCTCGCAGGCGAATTACCTGCACCTTCTCTGGCTTTAGGGGTTTTACTTTTATTATCGATTTTCTGCCGCAAGGACGTTATTTCTTTAGCCGGAGTTTTCTGCGTATGTGCTGCTGATTGTGGGTGCATTTGCTCATATACAGCATCGGGGGCTTTCGGAAAATAAATTAAGTGCGCAATCATTAATCCCGACAAAGTAATGACTAAGGTAAACGGAAACAGTAAAACCCCGGTTAGATTATGCGCATCAAGGTTACCTCGGCTAAAGCTACGCCACACTCTAAAGGAAAAGAAATCTGTAAATAATCTACGATGTATCACTATTCCAGAAACCAAAAGACACAACATACCAATGCTTGCAATACCCACCAGCCAAGCACCAATATTGCTTTTGCGTAACGTAAGGTTATGATGAAATGGGTAAATGAAGCGACTTGCACCTCGCGTATTAGATGCAGGAAGCTGATCTAAAGTAACTGGGTGAAAACTATTCCGCTTAGCTATATGAGATTCTTTAGTATCATAACCCAGCCCTAAAAAAGGCTTGCGCTCAGAAGGAAGTACGATACTCCATGCTGTAGCGCTTTCAGATAGACTATTGAGTAAAGGAACAATATCGCGATCAACAGATAATTTAGGTGCTGTATCCATATTAATTCGCGTTTGCGGCATCATCCAGCGATCTATTTCTTTATCGAATACTGATAGCGTGCCGGTCCAAAAAATAGCAAACAGTAAACCACTTAACAGCAGGCCTGCCCAAGTATGCAGGGCACTCATGCTAAATCTAAATCCAGTTTTCATACTAACGCCCCAGCTAACCAAGCTGTAACCAAGGTTATACCTGTAAAGCAGATTACTTTTACCCAGGTTAATAACGTATTTCCGCGAGAAAAAGCCCACATTAAAATAACCGGCAAGTAGATAAAGCCTGTCATACTTGCAACAACAACAGCATCAGTCCACGCCATACCTAAATGAAAAAGCACCGTCCCCGTAATATTTACAAGCTGCGAGCTGCTAATATAACAAAGCAAGCAAATAACAATTGAATGCAACACCATACTGATACTATAAAGCCATTTATAAACAGCCATAGTGTGCTTAACGCGATTATTTAGATCAGTTATCACTGAGTCTTTTACGACCATTTTTTTCACCTAAAACTAAAACTAAAAATAACATTACGGTTTATTGGTTTTTTCCACTGCGTTAGCAAAATAAAAGTACGATATAACTTTGTTGATATAGCTCAATAAACTTGGGCACCACACCAAAGAAAATGCGACTAAAATCGCCGCCAAACTTAATATTAAAACCCACACCAACGCGCCAAAACTAAAGCCATCATTAAACAACGCTATAATTAATGACAATGCCACCATAACCATGCCAAAAAAACGCTGTGTTCTAACCATCTCTTGGCTTGGAAAGGGTCCACCAATAACAGTACGCCAATGCTGAGTTTGACTAATAGCCCAACAACTAAAACCAACATAAGCACAGACAAACGAAGCGATTAATCCGATGTGCATCATAAAATTCTTCAAAACCTCTCTTGATAATGAGCTCGTAACTTTACGCTAGCCCAAAAAGCACTGGCAGCCGCGATTAGTAGCACCAAGTCTGTAGCCGCTACAGGCCAGTAAGTATCTGTAAATACTGTTTTAATAAGGCTATCGCCTGTTCCCACCCAGTTTAAAATAACGGCACAAACAGCAACAACAGCAATAAATCCACTTTGTTGTGCCCAAGCCCTTAAATATCCATATGATCTATCTCGTAAAACACTTAGCAAAGCATGCAACAAGCTAAGTAACCAAACGCTGAAAAATGCATATATTTCAGCTTTATCTCCCATAACAGTATCCAAATATGGGGATATATCCCTTACTCTGTTAGTAAGTAAAAACACACCTGTTGCAGCAATAACGCCGGTTATAACCGCAATATTATGTACACTCATTAGAGCAACATTAAGAGGAGGGGTTAGGTAATTTTTATTACTCGCGGTGGTCCAATGTAATAAGCCCGTAGCAATTAATAAACAGCTACCTAAGCCAGCAAAAAAATACAACCAACGAAGTGGCCAGTGATCAAATTGGATATAGTGTATGCCACTAATAAAGTTCCAAATGCCAACAGCTTGCGAGCCGGTAAATGACCCTTTAGGTTCCCCTGTCATGGTATTAAAACGCTTATGATCATTACTTTTTGTAACCGAATCATCGCTATGTCTTCTAAACACAACAGAGCTATTAGTATCACCAGGGTGATTTACTCGTACTAAATAAACGCTTCCTTTACCCCAATCTAATTCAGCCTTTAAGATCATCTGTTCAATAGAGGAAAAATGACCTTTTTCTCCGCTGGCAGACTCACGAATATGACCAAGCACCTTTGCTGAAAATAAACGCTGAGCGTCTTTTTCATTCGCGGTCTTATTACCATTCTCAACGCTAATAGCTTGCTGATAAACGCGACTAATTAATTGAGGAAAATAGACTTGTTGTACAATAATCAACCCTGACAACGTTATAACAAGAGTAAATGGTAGTAACACAACCCCTGTTAAATTATGCAGATCTAAATTAGCTCTGCTGAACTTACGAAATAAACGCAAAGAAAAAAAATCGGTAAATATTCGCCGATGAATAACAATGCCTGAAACTAACAGACAGAGCATTGCAATACTTGCAACCCCTACCAGCCATGCCCCTAAATCATCTTTACGCAGCGTCAAGTTATGATGAAAAGGGTAAATAAAGTTACTAGCATTAGGCCTGTTCGCATTTGTTAATGATGCAAGCGTAACTGGATGAAAATACTTCCGAACATGGCGACGAGGCTTTTTATATGAAGCCGCTTTGATTACATATGGTATACGCTCACGCGGTAACACAATTGTCCAGTAAGCAGCTGCATTTTGCTGCTCACTCAATGGCTGAATAATATCTTTATCTACCGATAAAGAAGGTGTTACTTTCGTTAAGTTAATGCGAGTATCTGGCATCATCCAGCGGTCTATTTCTTTGTCAAATACAGACAAAGTACCAGTCCAAAATATTGCAAAAATAAGTCCACTTAAAATCAGTCCCGCCCATGTATGAACAGGACCCATTCTTACTCGTATGCTAAGCTTTTTGTTTACTGCTTTTCTACTCATGCGAAAGACCAATTAATCAACCAGTCTAATGGCAATAAAATCAAATTTTTAGGGCATAACGTTATTAATGAGCAAGTAACGCCACATAGTATATTCAATAAAAAAGAGCGAGTGTTTAACAAGCTTACAGTCACGATCATTCTTTCCATTTGCTACAAGCTGCAATCAAAACAACACTTTCATGTTCATTAAGTAACTACGTCCACGCTCTGAAAACCTAAAAGCGCCAGTGTCTTCACGTACTTTAAAACGCTTTGCATCTGTAAGATTATCAATTGTAAAATTTAGACTAAGCCACTTATTAACGTCATAGCTCAATCCAACGTCTAAAGTCGCCAAATCTTTTTCACTTTTATCAACCGAGTTACGGTCAAAATCAACTCGAGTAATTTGCCCTTCATAATTCGCTCTTATATAACTAGATAACTTATCGGCTGGATAATAATTAAGGACAACTGACCCTGTGTGCTCAGGAATACCAACTAATGAATTACCATCTAATTGTGCCAAAGTATCGCCAAAAGGGCGTTCTCCTGCAGGTGTATTAATAACAACATTACTGGCATCTATGGAAGAATCGGTATAGGTATAGTTAATCTTAAGTGCCAACTTTTCAGCTATATCCCAACTTCCCTCTAACTCAAGACCTTGAATTGCTGCTCCATCAGCATTAAGCCATGTAGCCCAAGCTGGGCATTCCTGCGAACCAACCCCCCCAGAGTCGCAATACGCTGCAATAACGCCGTCATTGCCATCACTAAAGTAGTAAGATTGCGTGCTGAGTATTTTATTGGTGAAATCGTTATAGAAAAAAGTTATGCCAAAACTCAGGCTTTTATTGTTGTTATACATAGCACTAACCTCATAGTTGGTGCTTTTTTCTGGTTGTAAATCTGGATTACCCATAATCACGAATTGGTTACTACCACCACCTCGTGATGAGCCCGTCGTTTCATCAATTTGCGTGATTTTTGGACTTTTATAACCCGTTGCAATACCGCCTTTAAAAGTTAAGCTTTCACTATAATTAAAAACAAAATAAGCACGAGGCGAAGTGTGCTTGCCAAAAAATTCATTGTCAGTTAAACGAGCGCCTAACGTTAAATATAACTTTTGGCTAATAAGCTCCCACTCATCTTCAGTAAAAATAGCCCAATCAGTGACCTTTCTTGTACCAAAACTGCCAGAATGACCTCCACCTAAATCACTATTGGCTTGTTCATCGTTAGTCCACTGCAAACCTGTCGTTATAAGGTGACGGCCAAAGCCTGTTAAGAAGCGTGCATCGGCAACTTTATTTTCTGAACTTGTGGTAAATTCATAAGTTTTTGGATAACGGTGTCTTTCATAACTTTCTTGGTAATATTTGACTTCTAAATCACCCAGCTTAAAACGCCTATTGTAGGTTATACCCCAAGAGTCTCGCGTCCACTCTCGATCAACTGCGGACCGACTTGTAAGCTTTAGTACGCCACCAGGATTGCCGGTATAGCGCTGCTTTGAGGTTGAAAAATCAAATGTTAGATCGGTGTTTTGATTGGCTATAAGATTTAACTTACCGCCTAAAGTACGCTTTTGAGACTCTTGGTAACCGCCTAAATATTTATCCTCATCTTGCAGTATTTCACTACCCCACAAAGCAACCCCCATAGTGTTTTTAATAATCGGCCCAGATAAATAAAAATCCGCTTGGCGTTTATTCGACATCACACCACTATCAGGCGCTTGAAAGCCATACCCTACGCTACCGCCCCATTTTTCAGGCGTTTTTTTGGTAATAATATTAATTACCCCACCCATAGCATCACTACCATATAACGAACTCATGGGACCGCGAACAACCTCAACACGGTCAATCACTGATACCGGTGGTATAAAACTACTATCTAAGTCTTCGTTATTTAATTCTCTTGGGTTAGCTGTTTCTGAACGAACGCGCTTTCCGTCAACCAATACTAATGTATACCCTTTAGGCATGCCTCTAATTGAAATACCACTATTAGCACCGGAGCCAACAACGTTTACACCTGGCACTTCATTCGTAATATCTTGTAAAGAACTAAACGGGCGTTTTTCCAGAGCATCATTTGAAAGCACACTAATACTTGCTGGTGAATCTTTAATTTCTTGAGAGTACCCTGCGGCAGTTGTTACCGTTATTGGCCCTAAAGATAGCGGCTGACTAGTAGCTTTAGCTTTCATTTTCTCTAACGTTACCGCATTTTTAGTGATAAACCGATAGCGGATATTAGTACCAGACAATAAAATTCTAAGCGCTTGGGCTGGGGTAAAATCACCTTTAACTTCACCAGACATATACTGTGCGGTCGGTATTCCCGTGTATAAAACCTGAATGTTAGTAATAGCAGAAAAATCAGTGATAGCCTTTGACAATACTTTAGCTTCAATATCAAATTGGTAGCCAGCAGTTTGCTGGTAAGCAGTATTTTCAACATGTGATTTAACTGCGGTATTAGCCTGTAGTGAGTGACTGGCTAGCAACGCCAAGGTCAGTATTGAAAACGACCCAATACGTTTATTAACACGAAAATCCATTAAGCGCCCTTTAGTAAAAGTAATACGAATAATTTACACCTACAATTAAGACGTATCTCACTAATACTTTCCCCCATTACGTTTAAAAAATTAATGCAGTTATTACAGCCAGAAAGAATTTAATAGGATGCGCGCTATTTAAAAGACAAGAAGAGGAAAAATACTAACGCTTATTTAACCTAATGTGTGGTCAAGTTATTCACTCATACATTAGTTTATTAATATTCGTTTTACTCTCCAGCCGGAGATAGATTTATTATTCGAGGTTCGGTTTTTTAATGCAGCATGACTAAATAATCAGTGAGACGAATTTGTTTTACCGCTAATGTTTCTGTGATCATTTCCAACGCGGCATCGGGGTCATTAATAGAAAACACACCACTAATCTGCAAATTATTCAGTGATTCATCAGTAATAATTATTTTCCCTTTACGATAACGATTCAGCTTAGCAACAACCTCACTAAGCGCCGTGCTATAAAATACAAGTTGCCCACGCTGCCATGCATTGACCGCTGCAGCATCAAATTCACTCACTGCACCAATGCCCGTTGAAAAGAGCTTAGCTTGTTGATTTTCAGATAAGTTTTGCATAAGTTTACTAGCTTGATTCGACGTCAGTACAACGCTTCCTTCAAACAGACTGACAGTGGCTGAGTCGTTATACAAACTAACATTAAATTGAGTGCCAGTAACAGTGACTGTCCCTTGTGTTGTATTAACTACAAAAGGACGCTCATTATTTTTAGCAACATTAAACCTAGCCTCGCCTTGAAGCAATGATACTTCCCGTAATTGGTTGGTATAATTAACTTTAATGGCGCTATTAGTATTAAGAATAATCTCACTATTATCATCCAGTTGCACAACTGTTTGCTCACCAACGTTACTGTAATAATCACTTTGCAAGCGCAGCGGCCAGTTTTGTTGCCAACTAACGCCTGCTATGGCGACAAAAATCGCAACACTTGCAACCGCAGCATACAATGGCCACGATGCACGCTTAATGGGGGCTTGTTTAACAATTGGTTCATCTAATACCACATCGTTTTCAGATAACTCAGGTTGCGTCAGTACACCCCATATTGAACTCATTTCATCGTATGCTGCTCGGTGTAGAGGATCAGCAAGCAGCCAAGTATTGAACTGTGCCTTTAACTGACGGCTTTGTGGATCTTGAAAATCACTGTCGTGCACGCGGGCATGCCAAACTGCTGCTTGCTCTAAGATAGTCTCTGGTATATCAGTTGTATGCTTACCTGCCATCTCAACCATATTGATTAAACTCTAGGAAAAGACCAATCAGAAGGTTTATCATAAAAATTATTTTTACAGGGTTACTCAACTTGATACATACATAGCTAAGAACCGTTAAGATGGGTGAATCAATAAAAAAACTCAAACCTGTCGCCCCGCTTCTCGCAAGCATTGACGGCAATGAACCATAGCCTTTGCAATATGCTTTTCAACCGTCTTAATACTGATACCCAATATCTGCGATATTTCTCGCATTGTTAGTCCTTGCTTACGATACAGTATAAAAACTTCCCGACATTTGTCTGGTAATTCAGCTATGGCCAGCTCTAATACAGCCAGTTGTTGCTTAGCAATTAGTACATCAGAATGCGCTGGGGAAGGGCACGCCACTTGTTCACATTGCTCTTGCTCTTGAGGCGACACTATTTGCGCTTGCCACTTCTGGGCTGTTTGTTGTTGGCGAAATTGATCTACCAGTAGATTGCTAGCCATGCGATATAAGTAAGCTTTGGGGTTACTGGGTAACTCAATATGTGTATTAACAGCGCGTAGCCATGTTTCCTGAACAACTTCCTCAGCCACGTCAACAGAACCCGCACGCAAGCGGATGTGCTTTACAAGCTCACCATAATAAGTCTCAACGGCTTGTGCTAAGGTTTGAAAAGGAAATGAAGCCAAGGTCTACAACTCACCTTAAATGCAGTGTTTCGAATAAACGCTAATAATAACTTTTTGCATTAGTACATGTAAAGAATACCAGCAATTATAGGCCATACATAAGCAACAGCGGCCTATCCACTTATACTTATGTATTTAACTATTTTGGCATTACTTACCTTTACCCCGCCAGCCGCTCCATACGTCATCTTCTTGGTTGACTTTGTTTTTCTTCTTTTTCTTACCAGTGCCTTCAGGTTTTGCCATTGGCTTGTCGTTTTTAAGCGCCTGTGCGGCATCAAGGTTGGCTTGGTTTACGGCAAAGCCTGCTACCTCTTCGCGCTCTAAACGTAGTTTGTTTTTCTTTTCGATAATTTTAAAGTGATGAAAGTCTTCATAATCAATCAGTGATAACGCTAAACCTACTTCACCAGCACGGCCGCTTCGGCCAATACGATGCATGTAATCAGCAGGGCTGCGTGGTAAGTTAAAGTTAATCACTACAGGCAGTTTGGCAATGTCTAAACCACGGGCGGCAATATCCGTGGCAATTAGTACTTCTATTTCGCCATTTTTAAACTTTTCGATTACCCGGGTACGTTCACTTTGGCCTTTATCCCCATGGAATACTTGCGCGTTAACGCCACGTTTTTCAAGCTTGCTGGCTAAGTGCTCACAATCTTTTTTGGCGTTGACAAAAATCAGTGCTTGGCGCCATTGATGCGCTTTAATTAAGTGCGCTAAAACCGTGGTTTTTTCACCTTTATTAACCGTAAATACACGCTGTACTAAGGTGCTTTCGTCTTTACTTTGTACTTGTATTTCAACCGGGTCGTTTAACAGCTCTTGCGTTAATAGCGTTACTTGCTCAGGGAAGGTTGCCGAGAACAACATAGTTTGCTTTTTAGCCGGCATTAACGCTAACAGCTCAGCCAGCTCTTCAGTAAAGCCAAGGCTTAACATGCGGTCAGCTTCGTCAAGCACTAAGGTTGAAACTTTATCCAGCTTAATGGCATTACTTGAGATTAAATCGAGTAAACGACCTGGTGTTGCCACAATAATATCAGCACCACCACGAAGTGCCTGCATTTGCGTATTAACCGACACACCACCAAATACCGCCACGGTTTTAATCGCGCCATTAAAATTTGCAGAATACGATTTAACGCTATCAGCCACTTGCGTTGCCAGCTCACGTGTAGGTACTAAAATAAGCCCTGAAACAAAATTACCTTTGCTAGCCGTTTTTTTAGCATTTTGTGCTAAAAACAGCGCTTGTAGTATCGGTAATGCAAAGGTCGCCGTTTTACCAGAGCCAGTGTTTGCCCCTGCAATTAAGTCACTGCCCGCCAAGATACTTGGAATTGCTTGAGCCTGAATCGGCGTAGGTTGCGTGTATTCAAGATCAGACAATCGAGCTAATAGCTCTGGAATAAGGCCAAGTTCGTTGAAATTACTAGGATTTGCGGCTGAGGTCATAAAAAGTGCGGGCTCATTACTAAAAATAGCCTGCAATTTTAGCGTATTTATTGCCCGTTAAGTAGAGATTAGTGATTTTAATGTGTTTTAGGTAATGGCACGCGTGGTGGAGTGCGCTACGAATACCGCGAAAATTAATCTATTGATGCGCAGGTTTAACTAGGCCTGTGTTTTTATCAATGGGGTATCTTGGCTTTTTAAGAACTCAACGGCCTTTGCTTGATATTCTTTAATAAAAGATTCTGAGGTTAATTTTTCTACCGTTGACAAAGAAGACCGCGCATATCCAACAACTTTACTAAAAGAGCGAGGGTGCTCTTTTCGCATTTGTTGTGCTTCCTTAACACCAAATTCAAAAAATGCTGTTATATCGATTTTATCACTTGAAGAAAAACCTCTGTTCTGGAAGTTGATCCCTTCAAGAGAGCCCTTTACACCCATAACATCATCCCAAAATGTTCCTCTGAGGCTTTCTGTGTTACCGCTTGCTCTTTGTGTGTCCGACTCAAGTTTTCTCACCGCATCAACTATCCCTTTGAATTCATTGATCGACATATTACTAAAATCAAAGCCTTCAGGATTAAGCAGCGCACTATAGGGTGAACTTTTTTGCGCTCCGCCGGTAAATGCAGCAATCGCTTCTGGTTCTGCCTCTACCTCTTTTTTAGCATCAGTCACTTGCTGCTGAGGAGCTATCGGCGTTTTGGGCTGATTTATAGTAGTAAGACTTACCGCTTGATGGATATTAAAGTTAATAGTCATAAAAGTTCCTTTTTAATTGTTCTGCATTCAAGTATTTCTGTATCGGCTGACTTACTTATTAGTTTAGGACTTATTTTAGGTACCGAGATAAAACACTTTTATTGACTTGCATCGCCATATATATCGCCCCCAAATAAGACAATGAGGATAATATTGGATACAATGCTTTAACTAAACGCACAATAAAAATTATCGCCGTAAGTGTTGTGATTTGTCGATTGTGTGCTTGCTCATACGACTAAGTAGAACTTCTATTATTATTTAAATTAAGGAAGATTAAACAATGCAAGGACAAAACTTAACAAGTGGCCCTATTCCAAAGCAATTATGGTCTTTGGCGTGGCCTATGATGCTCTCAATGTTTTTTCATTCCCTCTACAACTTAGTGGATGCATTTTGGGTTGCGAAAATTTCAGCTTCTGCCATTGCCGCTGTATCAATTTCACAAATAATTTTATTTATTATGATCAGTTTGGCAATGGGTATCTCTGTTGGCACTTCTGTTTTAGTTGGGCAAAATATTGGCGCAAAGAAAATAGCCATCGCTGAGCGGGTGCTCGGTCAAGGCTTTCTATTAACCATTATTGCGGCACTACTTTTTACCCTTTTCATTTATAGTTTCCGTAATGAATTTCTGATTATTTCTGGCGCAGTTGGCGACATATTACCGCTAGCAACCCCTTATTTCACTGTCATTACTGCGGGTTCGGTACTGACATTTTTAATGATGATGATCTCGATTTCTTATAATGCTCAGGGCGATAATTTTACCATGACTAAACTCTTCGCCCTTTCCACTATGACTAATATGGTGCTTGATCCCATTTTTATTTTTGGCTATGCAGGTTTCCCTGCCTTGGGTATTGCTGGTGCCGCGTATGCAACCTTGATCTCTCAAGCAGTTTTTATTGTACTAGCTTTAAGGTTATTGATGAAACCGACCATGATGGTGCCGCTACACCTAAAGTATTTACAACTAAGTTGGTCGTCGGTAAAAAAAGTCATCGATATTGGCTTACCCGCATCGCTCAACCAAGTACTTAATCCACTGGGTTTTTCTGCATTAATGTTTCTTGTTTCAGCCACTTTTTTAGAAGCTGGGGCCGCCGCTTTTGCTATCGGTTTTAGAATAGAGTTTTTTGCCTTTATTCCCGCTATTGGCTTTGGTTTTGCTGCAATGTCGATGATTGGGCAAAATATCGGAGCAGGTAATCATGATAGGGTTCGTGCAGTTTTAAATGTGTCTGTATGGTATGGCTCAGGCTCTGCATTACTGTTTAGTTTACTAGTGTTAATTTTTGCTCCTTATATTGTAGGCATTTTTACAGTTGATCCACTTGTCACAGAATATGCCCTGCAATACTTTCGCATCGTGCCATTAGGCTATCTCTTTTTTGCTGTTGCTTTCATTGAAGCGAGTATTTTTCAAGGCATAGGAAAATCATGGCCAGGTTTTTGGATTACATTTGCAAGAATCGGCATTGCTCTCGCCATTAGCGTTATTAGCATTAACGTATTCGCGTTAGAAATTTGGACCGTTTGGATAGCGATTGTTGTTGGTAGTGTTATTGCGTCTTTATTTGGGCTGCTATGGCTTAAGCGTGCACTCACATCAGCTCAACATGAAGAACAACAACCAGATAGTAACTTAGGCACAGAGGAAGTCCTGCCATAACAAAAGCAGCTGTTTAAAATCCCGGACGCTTAAAGCCCATGATAATGCCATTCACTAAAAAGTGAGTGGCATTAATCTTATTTATCTACCTGTGTTTGCAACCTAGCTTTTGTTTCTCTTAAGTAATTTATGTAAGGATATGAGTCATCAGCAATCGCTAAAGCAGATCCCATCTGTTCAAGTGCTTGACGAGTGTCACCTTGCATTTCATAGCCATAAGATAAGGCAGAAAACGCATCGACTGATTTAGGATGATTTTTTAAATTGTACTTAAACACCTCAATTGCACGGGTAAACTGCTTGCTGCCCGTTAAGTTATAACCGAGTGATCTAACAGCACGGTCTGGTGGAGATATCTGTTCGCTCCATTGTTGAGATAAGTTTTGGTAATAAGCATCAATAGAGGCTACATCATCAGTTAAAGCACTTATAGGCATTTGTTTAGGTAAAAATAAGCTGTAATAAGTATTAAATGCCCCAGCAACGGAAGTTAGGTTATGCGAGATGCCAGCAAACGCATCACTAAAAAAGCGTAACCCTCGCGCTTTATGCGATTGCAGTGATTGCTGTAATTCATCGTACCTTTCACGCATTATGCCGGCTTCTTCGCCGATATTGAGGTAAACGTAATTGTTAAGCTCTTTGCTTTTTGCTTTTAGCTAAAAACGATTTTGTACTTTTTACCATTGCGCCATAGTTCCACCAAACCGCAGGGCTATACGCAATATGCGCTTGAAATAATGTAGGCTTGGCCTGCAAAGTATATAATGCAAATACACCACCCGCAGAGGCACCCGCAATAACCTTATAGTCATGCGTGCGATAGTTCTTATTTACTAAAGGAATAAGCTCTTGTTCAAAGAACGCTAAAAACTTATCAGCACCGCCCCCTTCACCGACAGGCCCTTGTGGCTCTTTATTCACTGTAGGATAAAAATCTCTGAGTCGATTAGTGCTTTCAATAGCGACAATAATTACCTCTGGCGCACGATTATCATTTTGTAAACGCTCAATGATAGCAGTAGCAAGCGGTATATTACCCGCCCCATCTAAGCGATATATCACAGGGTAAACTTTATTGGGGTTAGTTTGGTAGCTTTTAGGTAATTGAACGACAACTGTGCGCTGTTCGTTTAAAACAGCCGACTTAATAGTATGCGTGTGCACAGAGTAATCTGCACTTTGCTGTTTAGTGCCAGATTGTGCAAAGACACTTTGTGAACTAAAAATATAAAAACTAACAAAACACAGAGCGGTAAATAAACGCATGACTAATCCCTTAGAGAATAATGAGTTACTTAAGCTAACAGACTTTCAGGCACAAAAAAGGCGCATTGAGCGCCTTTTTAGCTTTAACAGGTAATTACCAACCTATTGATTTCATTCAACAGTAACCGATTTTGCTAAGTTTCGTGGTTGGTCAACATCTGAGCCTTTAATTACCGCTACGTAGTATGAAAGTAACTGTAACGGGCGATTAGTTACGAATACCACATTAAAGTATTTATTAAGAGCGCTTATATTCTTGATCTTATTAATTCGAGTATGTTATTTTCTTTGATTGAATGGATTAATTTTAGATTCAAGGAAATATCATGTCTCAATTTGACTTATGCTTTAATACAAAAAGCCGGAGCAAGCTTACCATTTAACAGCAGTGATTTAGATCAATTAAAAAGGTTTAGAGAGGATAACCCTCATATTATAGGTAACTTTATACCTCAAGGAACTCCGTTCATTTTAAGATCTCCACAATCTGGGGATATGAGTGATTTCAGGCGTTCTCGCCCTGACATAGCTTGTGCACTTGATAATACAGTGTCTTGGCCTGAGCATACTAAGAGAAATGTCAGCACTATAGTAAACAACTTCGGTGATGAGGATGCTTTGGCTATTGCAGCGCTATACGATGCGGAAATATCTCCATATGTTGATAAAGTAAGAAGTTTAACGAGCCAAGAAGTTCTTGGGAGGAATATTGATACCTTAACTGCCACTGGCGCAGCACTTACTTCCTTAGAGTCAAGCCAAGTGAGATTAAGTACATTTGGAAAAGCTATTTTAAAGTATCAAACTAGCTTAATTGAAATTAGAAAAGCGTCACAAAACAAGCTACCTAAATTAGAATTAATCAAACTAGGTAACAAAGCTAAGCAAGCCCATCTAGAACTTAACACTGAATTTAAAAGAGAAATGGTTAAATTTAAAGGCAAAGTGAAAGCATCTGCAAGGGGTAATATCTGGTCTAATGCGCAGCGAGGAATAGATACAGCCAGAAGTGCAAGAAGTTCAGCTCCCCTGCAATTAACATCTATTGCCAATATTCAACATTTACGTAAATTAGAGCAAGGCTCTAATATTGCAGGAAAGTTTGTTATTGCGATTGATGCTGGTATACGTGTTTATAACGATTATAAAGCAGGTAAAGACTGGCAGCGTCGTGCAGTTGTTGAAACGACAGGGTTTGGTGTAGGTACTGCAGCAGGAGCCTATGCTGGCGGTGCCACGTAACCGCGGGGGTAGGAATAGCAATTGCTATGGGTCCCGTAGGATGGGTTATATTAATTGGAGCAGGTTTAGCTACTGGTTATGCCGCAGGTAAAGTTGGCGATGCTCTAGGGCAAGGTTTTTCAGGGCTGATTTATGACATTAGTACTGATATAAATTGGTTTTAAACTATGTATGTTATACCTGAAAATATTTTCTGGATTTTAGCTGGACCATCTTTAATTGCTTTTCTCATTTCAGCTTTATGTTTCACTCGCATTTCAATGAAGCATATTGAGAAAAAAATGCGTGAGGAAGGGATACATGAGCCACTTTGGGATAAAGGGCTAGGTATCAGGATTAATATGTACGCAATAGTAATTCGACGTCAAAAGCCTGCTAAAGCGACTATCATTAACGATGAAGCAATACTTCGCCATGCACGGCCTATTGACCTCATACTCGCTCGGGTGATGCATTACTCCTTTACTATTACGATGATCTTAGCTGTATATGGTTACTTTGCATATGACTTAGGTGAGCGCGCTTATTAATTTCATGGCGCAATTATAGGCAAAAGGTTTTATGCTACAGAAAATCACTTGTACCTTAATATATGCTCCTTACGCTGATATAAGTTGGTTTTAGATGTTTATCATACCTGAGAGTTTTTACTGGCTACTAGCTGGCCCTTCAATAGTTACATTCCTAATTTCAGCCTTGTGTTTCACTCGCATTTCAATGAAGCATATTGAGAAGAAAATGCGCGAGGAAGGAATACATGAGCCGCTTTGGGATAAAGGTATTGGTATAAGAGTGAGCATGTATGGCAAAGTAATTCGTCGTCAAAAACCTGCCAAAGCAACCATCGTTAACGACGAAGCAATACTTCGCCACGCACGCCCTATTGACCTTATACTCGCTCGGGTGATGCATTACTCATTAGTTATGATGATGATCTGTGCGACCTATGGCTACTTTGCTTATGACTTAGGGGAACGCGCATATTAAAAAAGGCGCGTTGAGCGCCTTTTTATCTTTAACAGGTGATTACTAACTCATTGATTTTAATCAATAGTTACTAATTTTGCTAAATTACGTGGTTGGTCAACATCGGTGCCTTTAATTACCGCTACGTAGTATGAAAGTAACTGTAGCGGAATTGTATATACAACAGGGGCAATTACGTCTGATGCAAAGTGTGAGTCTTTATCAGCGAATACATAGATAATGCCACCACGCGCACGTACTTCTTCTACGTTCGATTTAAGCTTTTCAAGCAATTCGTTGTTTGGTGCTACAACAATAATTGGCATGTCAGCATCAATAAGCGCTAATGGGCCATGTTTGAGCTCGCCGACTGCGTATGCTTCAGCGTGGATGTATGAAATTTCTTTAAGCTTAAGTGCGCCTTCCATCGCGATTGGGTATTGCGAGCCACGGCCAAAAAACAGTGAGCTGTGCACGAAATTTGCTGCTTATTTAATAAAATCCCGAGTAAAGGTAATTTAAAGCGAATAAAAGAGTTATCCTCACACTGTGGTGATGGAGTAATTATTGAAGCAGGCTTTCATTGTGACTATGGCAGTCAAGTACAAATTGGTGATCGTACTTTTATAAACATTAACTATACTATTTTAGATGCCCACATTAGTGAGGGTGAAATTATTATTGGTAGTGATTGTTTAATTGACCCTAATACAGTATCGTATACTATTAACACCAAACCTATTGATTTAGTGATCAAATTTGTCCATGCTCTAAAGCACATATGCTTAACGTTAGTAATATTTGAACGAAACGCATTCC
>NZ_JAGPYN010000032.1 GCF_018069805.1 Pseudoalteromonas ostreae | reverse complement strand
TCAAGATCAAGCCTATAATATTCTCTAAAATCCAATTTAAATAAGGTTTAAGATATGTATGCCGCATTACAAAAAAAAGACAAAAAATGTAGTCCCATAAACGACTCTATTACTAAAAGAAAAAAATTGTCGAATAAACCCATACAACTAAAAATTAATCCAAGTAAGCTGAATTTAGTTGGGGAAGACCATGATGAATCAGAGAAACGCCGAAGTAAAGAGTTTGGTATTTGGGCAAGAGAGACCAGTGATAAAGGTGTTTACAGACTGGAAAATGAGCTGCTTAGAAATGACATGGGCGGCAAGGAAATAGGTGATCCAACACATTTAAGAATGATCAATCGGTTAATGGAGTATGATCAGCATATAAGTGATCTTCAAAATGATAAGGTTCCAGCCACCCCTGAAGGTCTGAACATAGTTATCGAGAATGGAGAAAATCTGATAGGAGAATTAGAAATCGAATTTATTAATTGGAATTATAACTTCCAAGAAAATGTGGTTGTAGGTGAAAAAGGGTTACCAGAACCACCTGTGGCAATAGCTATAAAAATAGCTGAAATAACTAAAAGTTATATGCGAATGAAAGCTGATAAGGGAAAATTTAATAGGCAAGGAAAAAGGCTGTGGCAACTGAGGGAGGCTCTCCTTGATGTAGTAAAACTCGAAAGCAAGGAAAACTTTAGATCATTAGTACGAAGGCGAAGCATGGCAATGCATAAGGCAGCCAATAAAAATTCTGGAAAAATTATGCTTTGGAAAGTGGGGGAAAACCATATTAGCGATATAAAAATGTTTAAAAATGAAATATGGTTCGAATCACCGAAATATGAACTGACTGATCTTGAAGAGTACAATAAATATCTAAAATATAAATTAAAGCAACCAGATGATGTGCCTGGAAAGTTAAAAAATAGATTAAAGGCAATTGGAGAGTTAGGAAAAGCGAACATGGAAGATGAATTGAAAAAAAAGGCCAATGATTGATTGTCGGTATTTGTCAATTGGAATTTATAGTGATTGAGTCTTAATCAATGAATTAACCACTATCATAAAGATAATTATTTTAAATAACAAGGACAAACCAATGAATGGGTTAAGTCTGTTGCTTCATAATACTTTTTTCGCTGCCTTTAAGCTACAAAATTCCCATCGCAAGAACACCTCCATCTTAGCCCATAACAAAACCTAAAATCCATTAAAAACGTCTTTTAGCCAAATTGTTATAGGCAACAGAAGAAAGCCTATAACAATGAATAAAATCCAATTTTAAAAGGTTTGAGATATGTATGAACAAAAGGAAAAGTCAAAAGAAAATAAAGGTATTACAAAGCGTCCGGCGATAACATCCAGTCATTCACCAACAAAACCTACCCAATTGAGAACTTATACCCGTGCGGGCCGATACGTGTCGGGCCAAAGCGGCTATAAGGCACAAAGCGCTAATAATACTGGTTTGCCTGATAAGTTAAAATCTGGCATTGAAAACCTTTCTGGTTACTCAATGGATGACGTAAAGGTACATTATAACTCTGATAAACCTGCTCAATTACAAGCCCATGCTTATGCGCGAGGGACTGAGATCCATTTAGGGGTAGGACAAGAGAAACATTTGCCTCATGAAGCGTGGCACGTTGTTCAACAAAAACAAGGTAGGGTTAAACCAACCAAGCAATTGAAAGGTCAAGTCAATGTAAATGATGATATAGGGCTTGAGTATGAGGCAGATACTATGGGGTCTAAAGCACTGCAATGTGGTACATCTGCAGCGAAACAACCGACTTCTGTTTCTGTTCAATATGGAAGTAAGCCTTTGATTCAAAGATATTTAATAGTTGACAATACGGACTATACAAAAAAGTACAAGGAAGAAGTTGTTGGTAACCCTGGTGGTGACCATGTTCTGGCTTTGAACAAATTAATAACTCAAATTGCCCTTGAAATGTTGTCCAAACTAAACGATGCGAATGAATATGAGAAAAAAGTTATTGATGATATTAGAGCTGATGACGGGGGTAAATTAAGGCGACAATTAAAAAAATGGATAGAAGACAAGCCCGGAGATAAAGCCGATAGTAAAAATGTGGATTTTGGCAGAAAATATCAGGCGAGAGCTTATAATACGCATAAAGAGTTAGCTTTTGCCTTACACGGATGGGTAAAGGCCAAAGCAGCAAGACATAGAGAGAAAGAACTAGCAGAAGATATTCATAAAAGTGATGCTATTGATCATCATCTGAATTCCATTCTTATTAAAATTAAGCAATGGATTGATGCTGATGGGAAAGCGGCTGATATAATGAAAGAAATTGATAATCCACAAAAAACGGGCAAAGGACCTAAGAAGAAGCGATGGAACATTTACCAAAATTACTTCAAGAACAATCCTCGTCCAGGGCATGATCTCCCAAATAAATATGACGATGTACTAAAAAATCCGGAAAACTATTCCTTCGAAGAAAAGACTGGAACCTTGCACGACCTTATGCACTATTTTATGGAGAATGATAAGATTGATCTTAAGGATCCGCATGCAACTGTATTAGACTTTGATGGTAAACCAAAACGAGTAGATTATGATAGACCAGAAAGTACTATTATGCATAATGGCCAAAAAGATGGTGGAGGTCTCATAAAACCCGAGTTCATGCCTAATGGTGTTGCGAACAAAGATGACCGGGTTAGGGTAAGTGATGAAGAGAATCATCCGTCATATAAATACGCCCGAAAAAACGGGATCCCGATGTATGGTAGGCATTCCTTTTCTGCTGCCAGGATGATGGCTATGACTCAAAAAGCAGGAGGTACTACAGAAGAAATATCAGCTATAGCATGGGCCATAATGGCTTACTGGAGAAAAGATTATGACCACATCAACATACCGTATCATACCTTGCATGAAATAATGGATTTTGCACCAGATTATGGAGTTGCATACAATCCTGATGATAGAGAAAAAGGCATGAAGCAATTTAGCCCAGAGGGTCTTATCAATACGTTAAAAGCATCAATACTAAAAAAACCGAATGAAAGGGACATTAAAAAATTAATCGAAACAGACTCTGAAAAGAATGTTGCCATTTGGTTTCTATCTCAACCTAATTTATGGTCGAATAAAGATGTAGAAAAAGTTCTACGGACTACTAACTTACCTGCTGAAGAGTTCAAGCAAATTGAGGCAGTAAATTTATTACGCTTCTTCATTGATCGTAAAGAGAACTTTGATCTGCTTGATAAAATAGGAAATGACAAAACAAATCATGTGCTATCGGGGTTTAGCAAACTAGGCCAACCTTTGATGCATCAGGCAATGGCAATGATTTTACAATGGGATGAAACCCGTGCAATACCTTTAATGTCAAAACATAAGGAGAAGGCTGAAGTTAATTATGTAATTGAATTGTTTATAGCGAACGATAATTATAAGAGTATTTTTAATTTCGATGAAATATATATTTTGCATACAGGGGCACCTGTTAATCTTAAAAATGATTTTTCGACTGCCATTGTATCTTTTGAATATACAAGAAAGCTGATTGAAGATAAAAAATATTTAGTGAGTGCTCTTGGACAAGGATATTGGTACAAAGGGGATTTGAAAATCGGCATCAAAAAAGGGACTGCAAATGGGAGTCATCATCATGTAAATACTGTGATTAACGAAGGCAATATAACGAAGTGGGAGCCAAGTGTACAATTTAGATCTGCAGAATGGGTAAAGACAATTACTTTAAGTGACGTGGTTGACCAAATTAATGTGTATTTAAGTGATGAAAAAAAATACGACATAACGATCATTCTATCAAATATTCTGATGTTACCAAATCATAAGACTACCGAAGTAGTAAACCATAAAAATAAGGATAGCAGTAACTACAAATTTGAATTCGAATGCCTTGACGTTGTTTGAGTTTGATAACTGTCTGTCGCGCGTATAATACCACTATCATGATACCCTCAAAATCAAGCCCATAACAAAACCTAAAAATCATTAAAACGCTTTTTAGCCTCATTGTTATAGGCAATAAAGAAAGCCTATAACAATGGTTAAAGCCCAATTAAAAAGGTTTGAGATATGTATGAACCATTGCAGAAGAAAGACAGTAAAAGAATGGCGGTTTCCGGTCCTATTGGACATAAAAAAAACAATATAAACTCAAAAAGTATAGGAGATAAAAGAACTCACGAGTTTAGTTTTGAAAGGGGAAGGACTGGGGGGAGAGAAAATACTCGTCTATTCATAATGTTTCTGCAAGAGTGCCGATATCAGGAATTCATGATAAACAGAATAAGATTAAAGATGATGGTCGTGTTAAACAACTTATGTATAATTTTTCTGTTAATGAGGAAGACTATACTGTTAGCGAACTCAAATACAACAGAGAAAGAGCTGGGAATAATCTGATTCACAGATCGAAAGAGTATAAACATGTGACGGCTGATGTATCTAAAAGAGGAGTTATTTTAGGGCAAAATGGGAAAACATTAACCGAGTTTGTAAAAAAAGGGGTCAAATCACTTGCTTCATGACATAAGTCGACTACCTTCAAAGGAGTATTATTAAAAACAGGTAGTTCACAATGCCAAGGCCACAACGAATTGAGTACGAACATGCTTTTTATCATGTTATGGAGTAGAAAAAGGGGTCAAATCACTTGCTTCATGACATAAAGGAGTAGAAAAAGGGGTCAAATCACTTGCTTCATGACATAAAAAGGGGTCAAATCACTAGTAAGAAAAAGGGGTCAAATCACTTGCTTCATGACATAAGTCGACTACCTTCAAAGGAGTATTATTAAAACAGGTAGTTCACAATGCCAAGGCCACAACGAATTGAGTACGAACATGCTTTTTATCATGTTATGAACCGTGGGCGCGGACGGCAAAATACCTTTCACGACGAATTATACTTTCAAGCCTTTTTAACAACATTGGGTGAGGCACAAGCGCGCTTTGATTGCGTTATTCATGCATATTGCCTTATGACGAACCACTATCATCTGTTGATTGAAACACCCAAAGCGAATTTAGGCCGTGTTATGCGCCATATTAATGGGGTGTATACTCAGCGATATAATAAGTTGAAGCATACCGATGGGCCATTATTTCGTGGGAGGTATAAAGCGATATTGGTCGAAAAAGATGAGTATCTGCTGCAATTAAGCCGCTATATCCATCGCAATCCTATTGATATGACCATGCCGCTGGTGGATGACTTAGCGCACTATCCTTGGTCGAGCTACCCAGCTTATATCGGGAAAGTAAAGCCACCAGAATGGCTTACGCGCGACTTTACTTATCAAATGCTGGGTCATCGTCACAAGTTTAAGCAGTACAAAGCTTATGTGTTACGAGGTAGCAGTGATGAACTCACTGACTTTTACGACAAAGGTAATATTGCATCGGTTTTGGGTAGTGATGGTTTTAAAAAGAAAAGGGGTCAAATCACTTGCTTCATGACATAAGTCGACTACCTTCAAAGTAGTATTATTAAAACAGGTAGTTCACAATGCCAAGGCCACAACGAATTGAGTACGAACATGCTTTTTATCATGTTATGAACCGTGGGCGCGGACGGCAAAATACCTTTCATGACGAATTATACTTTCAAGCCTTTTTAACAACATTGGGTGAGGCACAAGCGCGCTTTGATTGCGTTATTCATGCGTATTGCCTTATGACGAACCACTATCATCTGTTGATTGAAACACCCAAAGCGAATTTAGGTCGTGTTATGCGCCATATTAATGGGGTGTATACTCAGCGATATAATAAGTTGAAGCATACCGATGGGCCATTATTTCGTGGGAGGTATAAAGCGATATTGGTCGAGAAAGATGAGTATCTGCTGCAATTAAGCCGCTACATTCATCGCAATCCTATTGATATGACCATGCCGCTGGTGGATGACTTAGCGCACTATTCTTGGTCGAGCTACCCAGCTTATACCGGGAAAGTAAAACCACCAGAATGGCTTACGCGCGACTTTACTTATCAAATGCTGGGTCATCGTCACAAGTTTAAGCAGTACAAAGCTTATGTATTAAGGGGTGGCAGTGATGAACTCACTGACTTTTACGACAAAGGTAATATTGCATCGGTTTTGGGCAGTGATGGTTTTAAACGTTGGCTGAAAAATACTCAGTTGATAAATAGCCCCGAGCCTGAGGTTTTACAGCAACTAAAACCGAATATCACAATGAATGAGGTGGTCATGGCGGTTGCTGATTATTATGCTTGCCCGCTATCTAAAATTACCAGTGTACTTAAAGGGCCAAGCAAAGGATTTGAAGGGCGTAAAGTTGCTATGTATTTTTGCCAAGAGGTTTTGGCTGAAAAGTTAAGTAATATTGCAGAGTATTTTAACCTTGGTCATAGTGGCTCAGTGAGTTTTATTACTCATCAAATAAGGAAAAAGCGCAGAAAAGATAAGCAATTTTCAAAACAATTAGATGCTATTTTTGAAAGTATTATGAAGGAGCTGATTTAACGCTTTGTTTTATTGTGTATTTTTTGTGTTTCTATTACCACAGGAATGAATTTAGTTAATAACATCGCATTTGATAATCATTCAATATCTTTCGCTTTTGTTGCCTGTTAGACATAGAATATCAAACTTATATAGGCTAAACGCAAAAGGCGCGGGTGTAATTTTATGAAAAAAGATACTTATTTAAGAAATAAATTGAGAATGTTGTTATTAGCGAGTTTAACTTTGGCATCAACACCTAGTTGGGCGAAAGTGTATGTACAGGCTTCTGCTGGTAGCTTTAACGATACAGCTATTACTCAGTTGTTTTTAAATGAGCCATCATTGAAGGATGAAGTGGTATTTGCTGGTTCTCCGACGAACACATTTCAGCTGGCTGCTCAGCAAAGCGCGTTGGCATTTAGCGCTGTGGAAAACTCAACCATTGAAGGGCGCTTAGTTAAAGCAACGGTTGAGGCGCTTGAGCAGTATAAAATTCGCAAGGTCATTGCTGCTATCACAATACCGATTGAGATGTGTGTTCTGATGAATAAAGACGAGCTTGAAAGTAATCAGACAATCACTCAGTTGGCGTCTCACCCCGCAGCGCTAAAGCAAATTAATAAATGGAAAAAGAATAAGGCTATTATAGAGTTAGAAGTACCTAAAGGTACAGCTGCTGCTGCAAGAATGGTGTCGCAAAAGCAATTGTTGGCCGGCACAGCCGCGATAGGATCTTGTTCTTTAGCGTCTACTTTTACTAATCTCAGTGTCGTTGAAAAGGGTATTCAAGATAACAAGGATAACAAAACGACGTTTCTGTTGATGCAAATTGAAAAGCGAACAGCAAAAATTACTACTGCTAAGGCTAAAGAGGAGCTTAAGCTAGCGATTAACTCAAAATAGAAGGCTAGTTATTATATTTGGGGCGGCTACATTGTATTGTAATGGTCCCAATATAAACCTATTAAGCCACGTTAGGTAAGTATTTTTCAGACACTTTGATTAAATAACCTATGCATATTTCCTTATGCGGATCCTACGATATAGTAGTGGTAGTTCTATTCAGCGATATAGCCATCTAAAGCGCCGTACTCATTATAAAGCAATATTAGCCGAAACAATATTAGTTGAGAAGAAGGAGTATTGGCCGCAATTAAGTCGCTATGTATTTTTTGCAAAGAGGTTTGGGCTGAAAAGTTAAGTAATATTGCAGAATATTTAAACTTGCTCATCGTGGCTCTGTGAGTTTTATTACTCACCATAACAGGAAAATATACCGAGAAGAGAAGCTGTTTTCACAACAGTTAGATGTTATTTTTGAAAGTATTATGAAGCAAGTGAACTGACCCCTTTTTTCTTTTCTTATGAAGCAAGTGAACTGACCC
Source organism: Pseudoalteromonas ostreae (assembly GCF_018069805.1). GTDB lineage: Bacteria > Pseudomonadota > Gammaproteobacteria > Enterobacterales > Alteromonadaceae > Pseudoalteromonas > Pseudoalteromonas ostreae. The sequence goes on along the minus strand of NZ_JAGPYN010000032.1, from coordinate 35,557 downwards.
CTTTTTTCTTCAACAGTTAGATGTTATTTTTGAAAGTATTATGAAGCAAGTGAACTGACCCCTTTTTTCTTTTCAACAATTAGATGTTATTTGAAAGTATTATGAAGCAAGTGAACTGACCCCTTTTTTCTTGGAAAGTATTATGAAGCAAGTGATCTGACCCCTTTTTTCTATTGAAAGTATTATGAAGCAAGTGAACTGACCCCTTTTTTCTTTCATAGATGTTATTTTTGAAAGTATTATGAAGCAAGTGAACTGACCCCTTTTTTCTCTGACCCCTTTTTCCTCCACTTTGAAAGTGAATTTTCCTATATTGCGCTCGGCTTGGTCGATGTGATTTTTCACAGATTTGACCTGTCAGCGTCCTAATTAACAGAACGATTTCTGTGAACTAATTACCGTATTAGGAGTTATGCAATGTCAAAGCCCGCAGCCTTAGAGGGCGAAGTTCAAGCCATTCCTGGCACTACCCCATTTACTGGTGCAGATGCAGGTGTTTGGGCTTTAGTTGGTCAAGTCATGGTCAAACCCCATGCAAAAGTGACCGTGGGAGGTAAAAAGACTATTTATCAAGCCGAAGCCAGTTTTCAGTTTAACGGTACTACGCCAGACAAAAAGCCTATCACAGGGGTTGCCAAAATAACCTTAGCCGCTAAGCCAAGTAAGTTATTACAAGCGGCAAACAAGGTGTTGGTTAACTCAGATGAACTCAAAGATCAATTTGGCAATACTTTAAAGGTTGTTGCGTCAGGTAAACTCACTACGGCTTAGAGCTTAATTCGCCAGACTTAATAATATTTCATGTAGCACGCAAAAATGCATGTTAAGAACATATAAAAGGAGATGTTTATGGGGTGGTTATCCGCTTTATTTTCTTCAAATGCGCAGGCTCCAGTTGTTGCAATAGGGTCTTTGCTTGATGAGCTATTCACTAGCGATGAGGAAACGCTGAATCTAGAAATACTCAAACAACGCGTCGCCCAACAACCCAATTTGGTGCAAAACAAAATTAACCAAGTACAGGCAGCGCATCGCAGTATATTTGTGGCAGGTGCTCGGCCTTTTTTAATGTGGGTGTGTGGCTTTGGTTTTTTATTTGCCTTTGTTATTAACCCCACATTACAGTGGTTGTGGCCTGAGATTGGTACCCCACAATTGCCACTTGATGTAATGATGGAGCTAACGTTAGCTATGTTGGGATTAGCGGGTTTACGAACCGTTGAGAAACTCAAAGGTGTTTCTCGTTAACTATAAATTACTGTAATGCAAAACCTTATCTTTTTCTTCAATTAGTTTTCACATTTTTTATCAATCAGCGTCTTCTGAACACAATACAAATAACATCGTTATTAATGTGGCTGATGAGGCGGACAGTGAGGTAACTCAGGTTCTCTTCTAAGTAAATTTCAATCATTTCGTCATCAGTTGTGACTGATAAGGCGGAGCCGTGGGGTAACCCATAAAGTCTTTGAGCACTAAGCAGGGCCCGCCATCCGTTTATCCATTTTTATTTGGTGGGTAGGCATTGATAGAAGGCTTGCTTGGTGCTCAATCCAAAATTCTTGCCATTTCGGCGTTTAAGAATGCGTTCTATTAACTAAAGGAAATACTATGTCTCAATATAAAACCCCTGACGTCTACGTTAGAGAAAAGTCAATTCTACCGCCGTCGGTTGCTGAAGTGGCTACGGCTATTCCAGCATTTATTGGCTACACGACAAAGCTGAACGAAGCAGGTGCAGCAGATGCAGCAGGTGCAGCAGCCAACTTCTTAAACATGCCGGTACGTATCACTAGCATGGTGCAATTTGAAGCAAACTTTGGTGGTCCTTATAAAGAAGGCTTTACGTTAACGCCAAGCTCAACGGGATATGATATTACTAATGTAGCAGCTATAGAAGGGAAACAACCAGATGACAGCGATAAGGGCGGCATCGAAGCTGAGCCTGCAAAGTTAGAAGCAGCAAAGTTCTTTCTTCACCAAGCGGTGAGCCACTTTTTTGCCAATGGCGGTGGTGCGTGTTATGTGGTCTCTATCGGTGTAGCTGGAGTGGCTGCGAAGAAAGAAAATTATACCGCAGGCATTGAACTGCTTAATAAAGTGGATGAAGTAACACTTATTTCAGCACCAGAAGCCATCGGCTTAAATGAAACCGGCCATTATGAGGTGCAAAATAAAGCTCTCAAACATGCAGAAAAACGTATGGACCGTTTTGCATTAGTTGATGTACAAATGCAAGAAACACCTGACGGCAAAACAACAATTGCTCATGACTCTGAACGTTTGCGTGCCAAAGTAACGCAAGGCTTACAATATGGCGCCTCTTATTATCCGTATTTAACAACGACTATGGCACGCAGTTACAATGAAGCAATAGTTATGGTTAAAACCAGTGTTACAGCCAATGTAATTGTTAACAATAAGACAGACTATGAACTATATGTCGTTACGGGTGGCTTTGAAAATGCTAAAACAATCGAAGAGCTTACTTGGCAAGTAATTGAAGACGGTTATTTCTATGAAGATTTAAACGCTGAAAAACATTATTGCACTAAATCTGACGTGTATATCAAATCAACAGCAGAGAGTAAGTATTATGAACTCACTAGTTTAAAAGAGGTTACATTTGATCAGACTACTAAAAAACTGATACTAGTTGCTAACGGTGCTGATTTTGAAACTGACAAGCTGGATATAACAGATATTACAGTGTCTGATCATCCGTTAAGTTTGATTGGTGATCCAGATTATCCATTTTCATCTGCGCAGGTATATAACGCCGCAAAAACAGCATTAGCTAAAAACTACCTTGTTCTTCCTCCTTCACCGGCCATTGCTGGCATAATTGCGAAAACCGACAAAGACAGAGGTGTTTGGAAGGCACCTGCAAACATCGCTCTATCTCAGGTGCTTGCACCTGTACTTGCGATAGACAGCACAGAACAAGAAAACCTCAACGTGGATGCCACTTCGGGTAAATCAATCAATGCTATTCGTACCTTTGTAGGTAAGGGCACCTTAGTGTGGGGCGCACGTACACTTGCTGGTAACGATAATGAGTGGCGTTATGTCTCCGTTCGCCGCCTATTTAATATGGTTGAAGAGTCGATTCAAAAAGCCACGCAATTTGCCGTATTTGAGCCAAACACGCCTTTTACTTGGTTAAAGCTTAAAACCATGATTGAAAGCTACCTTGAAAACTTATGGCGTCAAGGTGCGTTCTTTGGTGAATCACCGGCTCAAGCGTTTTTCGTCAACGTAGGCCTTGGTCAAACCATGACAGAAGACGACATTAACAACGGCATCATGAATATTGAAATCGGTTTAGCGGCGGTACGCCCAGCTGAATTTATTGTACTCACCTTCTCGCATAAAAGTTTAGAAGGCTAACAAACCCGACCTGGATTGGTCAAGGTGAGTGGTTAATGCATTTCAATTCTTGGCCAATCTTTTTTATATACCTAAGTTGGCTAGCAACTTAGGTCTTAAAAATTATTATTTTTTGGAGTTTTTATGGCTACTACAGCAGCAGACATCGCAGCAGAATATCCCATTCCAGTTTATCGATTTGTGGTGAATTTTGGCGAAGAGAGCATCCCGTTCTCGGAAGTATCAGGTTTAGATATCGGGGTTGAGACTATTACTTATAAAGATGGTTACGGCAAAAAGCATATGCCAGGGCAATCAACCGATGTGAACATCACCCTTAAACGTGGTTTAGTGCGTCAAAAGAGCCAATTCTACGATTGGATTTCTTCAATCAGCTTAAACCTAGTTGATAAAAAAGACATCACAATCTCATTAACCAACGAAGATCGTTCACAGCCATTGGTAACTTGGAAAGTGATAAATGCTTTTCCTAAAAAGCTGACAGCGCCAAGCATTAATGGTGGCTCAAACGAAGCGAGTGTGGAGTCGTTAGAAATGATGGCAGATGATATTAAGATCGAATTCCACTAATTTCCCTTCTTGTCTTGGGCACATGTGTGCCCTTTTAGGACATCATTATGATTCAAGAACTTACAACACCTATGGTGGGGTATCGTTTTGCTGCATTGATCACATCAGCGGCAATTCCCAATCCAATCGATATTTTTTTTAAGGAGATAAGTGGTCTGAAAGTCAGCAGAACAATTGATTATGAAGGCAACCGAGTTTCGATAAAAAGTGACAGGCAAACTCGAAACTTGGTACTCAAACGCGGTGTGTTACGTACAGGAAGTACGTTAGAGCTGACGAACTTTATTAGTTTACCGCAGTGGAACCAGTTTGCGGTGCGCAATGATATTTTGATCACTTTATTAAACGACAACAACCTGCCAACAAAAGCGTGGTTAGTTACGCGTGCATTTATGGAAAGCTGGGAATGGGACAGCTTAGATGCGACTCGAAATGATGTTCTGATTGAATCGATTAGTTTCAGTTATCAGAGTTTGGTAACGGTGCCGATTCCTTTTACTTAATTTCTCATTACGGGGTAATAAAAATGGAAATTCAATGTGATGCAATCAGAATTAAGGCGAAATTGTCTGAGGAGTCTGAAAATGAACCGCGAAGGGGAATAGATCAGCAACAAAGACCATTTACAAACAATAACGCAATAGAACAATTAGAAAAATCTTTAAAGCGTTATGTTGATAAACAATTTCAGCAATTTATTAAACAAAGAAGGCCATAGATATGTTAGGAATTGGCTTAAACTCGACAGGGGGGCCACTGTGTGATGTCACCTTTTATAGCAAAATAGAGCGTGGTGCTGGAAACCAGCTTGAAAAAATAACACTCCCGTATGATACAAAGACATTACAAACTACATACGCAAACGACATTGTAAAATCATTAGCGATTGGGGCTGAAAGTGGCGCGACTCGATATCAAAAGTCTTCACCTTCTAAGCTCTCGATTACCTTTGTTTTGGATGATACGGTAATCGAGGATGCCGCTTCTTTAGCGGACAAAATGTTAGGTAATATTGAAACAGAAAATACCATTCAAACGCTGCTGAAATACGGAACCGCAATACAAAGCGAGACCCATGAGCCTGCATATATCACGATTACGCCCTTAAACATGGCACTGAATGATGGGCCTAATATGAGTTTTAGCGGTATGTTGTGTAGTACACAGGTAGAAACTGAGCTGGTTGACAATAAAGGCCGACGGCTTAAAGCCAAAGTGCATTGTTGTGTGGTGGAGTGCTTGCCTGAAAAAGAAGTCAAACTCAAATCTGGTAAAAGCTCACCCGATCTTACCCATGTTATTCAGCATCAGGCAGGCGATTCAGTATTAATCCAAAGTGCCAAAATATATGGTGATCAACAGTTTGTGCATCAGGTTGCTAAGGTTAATCGCTTAGCATCGATTCGTAGTGCAGAAGTTGGTGCGGATATCCTTTACCCGCCTTTGGAGCGCTAGTATGGACTTGCGATATACCATAACCGTTGATGGTAGTCTGATAAGTGACAAAATAGCGCTTAGAAAAGCTACTGTTAAAAATGGCGTGAATCAAATTTCACAACTTTGTCTGTTGATTGAAGATGGGGATATGGCCAAAGAAACCTTCGCAAAAATGGACGAAGGATTATTTAAAATGGGTAAAGCCATTGAGCTCAAAGCGGGCTTTGGCGATGGTGCACAAACTTTGATTTTTAGTGGCATCATTACTGCGCAAGGTATAGGTTACGAACGCCAGCCCTTTCTGCGGGTTGAGGCTAGAGCTGACACAGTCAAGCTGTGTCAAAACGCTTTTAGCAAGCTCTATGACGAAAAAACCAAAGACAGTGACATATTAAGTGACCTACTTAAAACCTATGGCGCAGCAGCGGGCACAGTTGCGCCCAGTCAAATTGAACACCAACAGTTTTTAGTGGTTGATGAGCGGCCGTGGTCGGTATTTATGCGCCGAGTTTTGTGTAATGGCTTTGCCTTTTATAATGACGGCAAAAATCAGGTGGTGGATTTAGCCAAACACACACCTACCGCACATGAGTTTAATGTGGCGATGGATGGTTGTGTTGACTTTGAACTGCAATGTGATGTGACCTCTCACCTGAAAAAACTGCAATACAGTAGCTGGGACATCAAAGAGCAAAAACTTAATGATAAAGCCGACCCTGTAGCCCCTACTGCTAAGTTTAAAACTCATGCTGATGCTGATAAAGCGCTGGCTATTCCTGATACGCTGCGTTTGGCGCAAGCACCAATCGATAAGCTAGAACTCGCCGCAAAAGCCAGTGCTGAGCAATATTACCGCATGCTGGATATGTACCAAGGATATGCGCGCGTTGACATGTCTGCCACAAAAGCACCGACGAAGGTGAAACTGTTAGATTCATTAACGCTGTCAGGGGTTGGTAAGCAATACGCCGGTGATTACGTGGTAGGTGAAGTTCAGCATCATTTATCTAACGATGGTTGGTTTTGCGATTTTATCCTTGGTGTGCCATTGGCTTTTAGCTTGTGTTCTGAATACGTTAACACGCCAAACACGCCTATTTTGGTTGGCAAAGTAGCTAAGTTTCAAGCCGATGCACAAAAATTACATCGTATCCCTGTATTGCTGCCCAACGCTGGCGGTGATAAATCGCTTTGGGCACGTTTAGTCAGTCCTTTTGCTGGCACAGAAGAGGGGTTATTTTTACCCCCCGATGTTAATACTGAAGTGCTGGTAGGCTTTATTGGTGGAGATAGTCGACATCCAGTTATTTTAGGTGCTTGCCATAATCCCAAAGCCAAACCGCCATTTGAATATGACGATGAAAATGAGCAGCGCGGTTTGTTTTTCAAAAGGGAAGACAAACTACTCGCGTTGCAATTTATCCTCAAAGATAAAATCAAAGAGTCTCAATTCAAGTTACAGGCAAGTGCCGATCACAAAGTTACTTTTGATGGAACGCATGGTTTTAAGGTGATCCAAAAAGATATGACAACTTTGGCGGCAGGTAAATCAATGTCAATAATAACCGAAGATAAGATCACTTTAAAAGCGAAGAAAGCCATTAATGTCAGTACTTCTGACAGTATTACTTTGAAAGGCAAAGGCGTTGATGTGAAATAACCTCAAATTGAGGTCAACAAAACAAGGAGCAGCAATGTTAAATCAAGCATTTTTAGGCACAGGATGGGGGTTTCCCGTGCGATTTCAAAACCCCAGTAGTGGGCCTGTGATGGACAGTGGTGAAACCTTGCTTAAACAAGCAATTCATTTGACCTTAAACACTCAAGTAGGAGAGCGGCCATTGTGGCCTGAAATGGGTTCAGGCCTTGCTAGCTATTCATTTGCTGATGCTAATGAGCAAAGTTTAGCGCAATTTCGGCAGGAAATAGCCACCGTATTGCTCAATCATGAACCGCGTATCATCCTCGAAACCATCGAATTCGATAGTAGTGAATTGTATGACGGGGTATTGCTAGTTCAGTTGAACTACGTGATACGCCAAACTAATAGCCGCAGCAATATGGTGTTTCCATTCTACTTAACTGAGCAGTCAGTTTAGCTACTATGCAAATATGTTTTGTCATCTTTTTTGTGAGCAAGTTTAACTTCCGTTTTGCTCTAATTTAACCTTTCACTTATCAAGGTACTATCATGACTGTGAAGTCTAATAACAACCTCGGTGTTGCGACGCTCAATACTGTTAACCCAAGTGACGTGGGGCGAAGTCAGCTTGGGCGACATATTAAAGCGCTATCTCGCGCCTTTTTTAAAATTGAACCACGTACGGTAGAAGCATGGCTAAAGTACCTATCGGTGCTGGCTAAACAAGTAAACTACATTGATGAACATATATTATCCGCCAATGGCACATGGGAAAATCTACTACCCGAACCAGAAAAGCTCGCGGGTCTTGCACAGTTGGTTGAATATGGTAACGCGGATGAGCAGATTAAACAGTTAGCCAGTCGTCCTGATATGGCACTGTTGCTCACTTTTATAGATCTATTACAACACAGTAATGCTCAGTTTAATCAATTTGTAGCGCGGCATTTAGCGCATTTTTATCGTGATGTGTTGCGCTTTGAGCCATTACCCGCGAGCGCAGACAGTGCGCATGTGGTGGTGTCACTGAATAGTGTTGACGCATTAACCTTACCAGTAGGTACACAGTTTGATGGTGGCAAAGATACTCAAGGCATCCCACTAGTTTACAGCACCGATGAAGTGGTGACGATTAACAAGGCAACGGTAGATTATGTTGCCAGCGTGAATAAAATTAAGTCCTCAGAGAAAATCAGTTTAAATCATCAGATATTACTTGATACCGAGCAAGGCATTTTACTTGAGCAAAGTGAACCTACTTTTGGGCAAGGGTTCGCAGAGCAGCCATCGCAAACTGTTGAAGTCGGGTTTAAAATTGCTTCACAAGATTTATTTTTAAGTGGTGGTATACGTATCGTCAGCTTATATTTTGGTGAGCAAGCACAGTTGCTAAACTGGTTAACTTGGTTTGATTTTTATATCTCCACCAGCGATGGTTTGATAGGCATTGATGTTGCCCATTTAAGTGTTGTTGGGCAGCAATTGCAATTAACATTCGATAACTTATTTCCTGACATAACGTCATTAGAAGATACGCCCATTGGCGTAGATAAAGCCTTACCGTTTATTGCCTTGGTACTTAAAAGTGAGCATTACCAACAATTATACAGTGATGACTCTAGTGTATTTGCGCGTTTTAACAGTTTTACCATTACCCAAATTAGTTTAACCACGAAAGTGAGTGACCTTGGTGGGGTGATTGCCAATAACGGTGAAGTAGACTTAGATACGTCTAAGCCGTTTGAACCATTTGGTTTTGCACCACGCCTAGCATCTAAAGTTTACTTTACACACCCCGAATTAGTTACTAAAAATATTACTCATGCCAGTGTCGAGTTTGCATGGTTAGATAGACCAAATAGTTTTGATGACTATTATCGCGCATACAGTTGTTACTACAGTGATCAGCATAATCTAGATGCACGCTATTTTGATAGTGATGCTTTTTGTGGTGTTGAAAAGCCGTGTGATGAAATTGAATTTTCGGTAGAAACATTATTTTCATTATTTTCAAGTGACTGTAATTGTTTAATTTGGCCTGACACAATGGTCAATGTTTCGCGTTCAGATGCAAGTAGTGATGCGCAAATTAGTCTTGAACTGTTTTATAACGAAGGTGACGATAACCTACCTGATGTACATAATAACATCGCGATTAACACTCTCACTTTTACGCATAATGATAATAATGCAATGCGTGATGTTCAGTTATTACCCTTTGACGAGCCCAAAGCAACCAAATGGCCAAAATGGTATACGTTTGAGTTATCAACACAAGACTTTGCTCATAAAGATTACAGTAAAGTTATCGAGTATTTTGCCTATAAAAATGCGGGCTCAGATAATCCTGTATTAGTGAATGCGCCTTACACTCCAACCCTTGATAGCTTAACGTTGCATTACCACAGTGAAAGTACAGTCTCCCCCGCGTTGATGATTGGCAACCCAATTTTTGTTGAGCATATTGCGCCTGTGGGGCGACCGACTGAGCAATTAAATCAACAAAGTATGCTGTCTTTATTGCCTAAGATAGAAGAGTTTGGTTATTTATATATGGCGCTTAGCCAGGTAAGTACACCTGGACAAGTGCGTATGTATTATCAGATTGACCCTGTTGATGGTTACAACATGGGTGATAACCCAGCATTTGTGTGGGAGTATTTTAACACAAATGCTTGGCATCGCTTTAAGCGCGAAGAGTCGCAAGGACAAGCAGGGGAGGGGCGTATTCTCAGAGACAGTACTTACGATTTGCTTGATTCGGGCTTGATGGTGTTTTATTTGCCCGAACTGAGCCAAAGCGGTTCATTTAATCATGATGGCAAACTTTGGCTGCGTGCAAAATTAAATCATGGGCGTACTGAAGTGCCGAGCAGTTTTGATGTTACTTATCCGGTTTACTCCAAGCTCAAAGGCGTATTTACGCAAGGTATAAAGGTAAGTCTAACTAGTCAAGGTAATAGTGCATCTCATTTTGAGCAGCCATTAGCCAGTGAATCAATCAGTAAATTGCTGTTACCCAACCCTAATGTTGACAAAGTATTGCAACCGTTTGCTTCCTTTGATGCCAAAGTTGCAGAAACTACGGTGCAGTTTGACCGTCGTGTCAGTGAACGCTTACATCATCGGCAACGTTTGTTAAGTGGGTGGGACTATGAGCACTTTGTGTTACAAACCTTCCCACAACTACATTCGGTTCGCCCGGTGATTAATTCGTCTGGTTTATCGCTGGTGGTGGTAGCGCTCAATCACGATGTGTCGGTGTTGCAGCCCAAAGTACCGCGTTATCTTAAGCGACAAATTCGAGAGCAGGTGAATGCCTTATCTGTGCCTAATTTAACTATTGAAATTGATGACCCCAATTATGTTGAGGTGCAGCTGGAGTTGATCGTAAAAATAGACCCTTTGTACGATATTCAAAGCACAGTTATAGAGCTAAACGATATGGTTATAGAAACACTAACACCATGGAATAAGTTAGATAAACCGCTTGAGCGAACCATCTACTTAGCATCCATAGCGCAAGTATTGGAAACCCACCCCGCAGTGGATATGATCCAAGTTATTCGTGCCATTAAAGCGGGCCACAGCGAAAAGCAATATAGCGTAATTAGCGCCGACAATCCTCACGATATCTTGGTGCCTGCACGTAACCACAAAATAGCGCTTGCCAATACTTTAGGCGATGTATTTGAAGGCATTGGCAAGTGGGAAATTGAGCTGGACTTTGTGGTTCAGTAAACCGTTATTGCAAATCTAACTTATCACCAAACGACTACGCATCAAAAATAACTGAAAATAATTTTCACAGCTTTTGGGTGCGTGCGTCTTGTAGTTATTCATACCACTAATTCAGGAATGTTATGGACAATCAAGCTCTGCAGATCGCAAATGTTGCGCCCAGTAATACCGGCCAAAATTTAGAGAAGCTGCGTCAGCAAGGCATGGCTAGGATGCAGCAGTTTGCGCCTAAAACTTGGACTGATCACAACCGTTTTGACCCAGGTGTGACGGTATTAGAAGTGTTGGTGTATGTGCTCTCTGATCTCAGTTATAAACTAGACTACTCGGTGCCTGAGCTATTAGCGCAACCGCACAGCGGGGGCAGTGTTAAATTTTATGAACCAGATCAGGTGTTGTTTAGTCATTGTGTAACAGAAGATGATTATCGACGTCTTATTTTAGACTTGTTAGATGTTAAAAATGTGCATGTTACGTTGCGTAAAGTTGAGGACTCAAATGTCACCATCTTAGACTTTAATGTATTGTTATATGCATCCGATGATGACAAAAAAAACAATGTCACACAGTTGCTCAGTCATGCATTTAGTCAAGCGCGATGTGTTAATCACAGGCTTGGGAATATTGCGTTTTATGATATCAGCAAAGTGACAGTAGGTATGACCTTGTCATTGCAGCATGTTGATAACTTAGTGGCGTTATTAATTGAGCTATACACCTTAATTGGTCGGGAAATTTCACCTGACATTCCCAAGTATTCAGCGCAACAGTTGTTACAACGTGGTATGCATGTGGGACAAATCTATCAGGGGCCTAAGTTACAGCATGGCTTTGTGTTAGATAAAGACCTACACAAGTCGGCCTATAGTGTGCGTTTGTTTAGTTCGAACATTTTAAGTGTGTTGCATGGCCATGAAAATATAGATCGGGTTAACGCATTTCGCTTTTTGACTGAGCAAAGTGGTAATGCAGAAAGTTATAACGCGCAAGATGGTTATGAGTTTTGGCAAATTCAATTTGGTAGCGATGATAACGCGCAGATAGTTAATATTGCGCAACTGGGCTTTGACGAAGATAACTTTTTTAGTGATTTAAAACTGCTTATTGACGGGCAGCCTTATCAATTAACTGAACAAGAACAAGTCACTATACGTCAAGGCCTACAAGTGCTTAATCACCCCCCAGAGGTAGCTAGTTCTGTGATGTTACCCAAATATGGGCAAGCACAGCACCTAGCGTTAAGCGACTATCGCTCATTGCAGCATGAACTTCCGCAGGTGTATGCCGTAACTGAGCAAACTTTAGATGCCGACATAGACAGTGCGCAAAAAGCACAGCTACTGCAATTTAAAGGGTACTTACAGTTATTTGACCAAATACTAGCAGATCAACATAAACAGTTGGATGCTTTGCCGGATATTCTTTCGCTTCCAAAGCCACAATTGTATGCATGCCTGGGTAAGTTACTTGATTGCATGTTGGCAAGTGAGTCGTTAAATGCTCAGCAGGTAAATGAATTTTGGCAGCATGCTTGCGCTTTGCCGCATTCACAACTAAGTCAGGCCTTGGAAGGCGTGAGTGGTATTGAGCACTTGCTGGATACTCAAACACTAGATTATTGGCAGCGGGGTATGCAAAGCAGCCTTGAAAGTGGGTTTTCTATTGCGCAATTAACGCGATTGAACCAAAGCGCAGACCATTTGCTCGCCCGCTTCGCTGAGCGTCCTGTTGATAGCAATTTATTAAAATATCAAGCAGTATTTGCATTTTATGCATCAAGCTTGACCGATGAGCGAGATCCTAATCCCGATGAGTCATTGCTTGATCGCTTGGTGTTGTTGCGTCAGTACATAGATAAATGTCGCTTGCTATGTGAGATAGGTGAATTAGGGCAAAACCGTTGTCGTGGTTTTGATTACTTGTCTAAAACTTTACAGCATCAGCATTGCAGTTCTATGGCTAAAGGTATTATGCGCCGTTTGGGTATGTCACACCCAGGCCATATGCCATTAGCCACCCATAACCGTGAAAGCTTTTATTTAGTGGAAGGGAGCTTACTAGAAAGTGAGCACTTTAGTGTTTTAGAGCGTGAGCTGTTAAGTAACAGTCTTTATTTTGTATTACCAGATTGGACTACACGTTTTGCCTCAATAGAGTTCCGCCAATTTGCTGAACGTAAAATTCGTGAATATACCCCTTTGCATATGCCAGTGTACTGCCTGTGGTTAGATAGAGAGTCCATGAGTTTATTTGAGCGACTTTACTATGGCTGGTTGAATTACTTTTCACAAACTCAGCACACACGTTTTAGCGAGCAAAGTGGCACGCTATTAAATATTATTGAGCAGCTTAGCTTGCTATTGGGTCGTTTTTTGGTTGTGCCAAAAAGTATTGATGATACAGGTCATATACATTGGCAGTTAGCGAGTTTAATACTCACGCATCAAGCGCAGCAGGATGGCAATTGGAGTGCAGTAAAAGCCATCATAGTTGCGTTACTTAACACCTATGATAGTGGGCATCCACATAATGATTTTATTATTACGGGGCAGAACGTTGTTGAAATACATGACTCTGTGAATGAGAACATTATTAGCCATGCAGCGCACTTTCCCGAGGGCGTAGATGTAGATACCATTTTTTATCTAACCGCACAACATTACATTGATGAAATCTGTCGTCCTAGTTTACAAGAATATGCTACTCGTGATCAGCGACTCACTGTTGGCTATACACCTTTAGCTTATTTAAAGCCACTTTTCCCAGTGTCTATTTCGGCCATTAATCCACTCTCACCAGAGAAGTACCAATTTATCGTTGCTAACAGCACGCCAAATCGAATTTAATCAAGGAATATATAATGACTACACATAATGATCAAGATACGACATTACCTGCACACGTAACAACCGTGATTGAAAAGCAAGACAGAGATTCACTTATTGAGAAGTTTGATGATTTAAAAACCCCCACCGGCGATGATTTTGAAGCGTTGATCCGCTCTAGTTTCAATCAAGTGGATGATCCTATTTATGTGGTTAAGGTCGATAATAAAAGCGAATTAGAAGTGTCTGCACCTTTGACTGTTACATCTGATATCGCTACAAATGAAAAACTGAAATTAAGCGCCGGTGAATTGAGCATGACACATGATGACATGCAAACCTTAACTGTAAATAATGATGGTATGCAGGTATTTGATAACCTACTATCAGTGTCAAAAAACGATGAAAAGTTGCAGGTCGCAGGTATAGTACAAGCCAAGACGGTGAATGCTATTGAGCAGGTTAATACCTTACAACTGAATGCTGATGCATTGTTAGTTAAAAATAACAATAGAGCAATCTTAAGCGCCGAACTTGATGAGCACAATAATCCTAAAGTAACAGTATCTGGCGATGTGTACATTGATCAATCACTTAATGCTCAATCACTCAAGGTCACAGATACAATTGATGCCTCACACATTACAGCATCTGTCTCATCGACACTTGCTAGTGCCAGTGCTAGCACGCTGGTGGTTGAAGGTGAAACTACGCTCAATGAAGTACTCACGGGGAAAAATGCAATATTCACCGAACATATTGAAGCGCGAGATGCACTCGGTGTAGGAATAAATGCGCAAAGTACACAGGCTAAATTGCACATCTCTAAAACGAGCAGTGATATGGATGCTTTGCTCAGAGTTGATGATCATAATAATGATACTACGCCATTTTTTATTAACTCCGAAGGTCGAGTGGCTGTTGGAACGGCAGAGCCCCAGGCCGATTTTCATGTAGTAGGTGAGGCCGTATTTGGTGATTTGAGTTCTCAGAATAATGTGCAACTTAACAATCAACAAGGTCATAGTGAATTTAACGGTTCAGTGGCTGTTTCAAGTTCATTAGCAGTCGGAAAAGCTAATGCATTGGCGAAATTAGACGTGCAGGGAGCACCAAGTTCTGAGTTGTTGCATGTTAAAACCAGTGCCGATACGTTTATTAAAGTCAGTGATTCCCCGCTTGCAGGGGAGTCAAAAGTTACGTTCTATCAAGACACCCGAATTAAAAATGACTTGCACGTTGAAAATAATACAACTGCACATGATGTAATAGTGAACAATAACCTTAGCGCTAACACAGCAACCGTAACAGCAGATTTGACAGCAGGTGCAACGACAGTTGATGTTCTGACTGTTCGCCATGATGCTGATATCGAAGGAACTACAACGACGAGTAATTTATGGGTTGGCGCGCCTCAAACGGGTGCAACTATACAAAACAGCGCAATAGGGGCGGTTGTTAATACTACCATGGCGGTGAAAGACTCGGCGCAATTTATAGATATAACAGCCAGCGCTGACATAAGCACAGATACAGCGTTACATGCTCAAAGTGCGCATATCACCCAAGGAGTGAGCATTGGTGAGCACAGCACCGTGGCTAATGGCAAGTTGATGATTAAAACCTCATCAGAAGACGAGTCTGCGGTGTTGGTTAAAGATTATGAAGGCAATCAGTTGCTACGCGTTAAAAAGCAAATTGTGCAGTTTGGTTCAGATATGGCGCAACTACCTGTACTGGTTAAAGGTAAGATAACGGCGCCGGATCTTGACATTACACACCAAGCAAAGATTCAGCAAGCGCATATAAATAGGCAAGTAAATATTGCTACTACAAATGATCAACAGGGGTGGGATAGTAGTGCCAAGCTTGCGGTACTGAGCGATCAAAGTAATAGCACCGGTGTAGAAGTAAGTCATTTTAATGGTCAAGTTGTGCTCCCAATCATAACCAGTACAATGGATAAGTTAGGCCTTTTTGAGTCTAACCCAATTAAATCATTACATGTGGGTGCAGAGGCATTGTTTGCAAGCTCAGTAGATTTTGATAGTGATATTAATGTACTTCATAACAGTGGAGAGGCAATTTTCAGTGTCAGTGGTATAAATGTGGCTGTGGGGCACACTGATTTTGCCGCCCAATTTGATGTGCATGGCAATGCCCATGTTTTAGGGCAGTTGCAAATAAGTGTTGAAGGTAAAGCGTTACTTAATACCACTGACTCTCAGCTGGTCGTTACTCAGTTGTCAGAACAGGCGGCCATTCAAGTTCAAAATGAACAGCAGAGCATTGCGACTTACATTGGTGCCGGCCAGTTAGCCATTAATCAAGCGCCTCCTTCAACAGCTGTAAACTTTGCTGTTACAGGGCAAGCGCAAGTGATTGGGCAAATGTGTATCGAAGGGGAGGCGACTGCATTAGAGGTAACAGGCAATACTGTATTGAACAACACCCTAAATGTGACAGGTAAGGCTACGGTACAAGATGGGGTATCGATTAGTGTAACGAATAATAGCGCAGATGTTCCTAGAGATGCTTTATATGTACAAGGTGCAACTAGTTTAGTCGGGACGCTCTCAGTAACAGATATGATGGATGTACACAATGGTCTAACCGTAACTGATGGTACAGCGCACTTTAGAAATCAAGTGATCATTGATGGGCACGCATTTGTTGATAGCACGATGAATGTATCTGGTGGTATCACAGCAAGGCAAGGTATATTAATTTCTCAACCACCTGAGGGAAGTGCTTTGCATGTGGAGGGGGGATCACAATTCGATGCTCATGTAGATATTGATGGTGATTTGAGCTTAACGACTAGCCCTGCTCAAGCTCGGGTGCATATACAACAAACTGATAAACATGCGCTTTATATTGAAAAACAAAGTGGCGATGTGGGTATAGTCGTTAATGATGGGCGTTTTGGGGTTGGTGTTGAACGTCCCGATTATGCACTTGATGTGGCTGAAGATAGTCAATTTAGAAAAGACGTAACAATAAAAGGCCGTTTAGAAATTGATGAAAGTTTGCATGTTGATGAATATGCTAGTTTCAGAAGTAATATTAATGTGCATGGTAATACTGAGCTGGCAGGCGAAGCACGATTTGGCTTACCTTTTAGTAGTGTGGTTGAGGATGAACCCGCGGGCATGCCTCCAGGCATAGCTCAAGTGGCCATTGATCAAAATCATTTTGCCAAAGCTTTTGCGGTTTATCATCATGGTGAAAAGCCCGTTGTTATTCAGGCGGGTCGTGTGGGAATTCAAACTGAATCACCGCGAGAGGCACTGGATATCAATGGTAATGCCGTGATATCCGGTGACATTGAACTGAGCGGCACACTTCGAGGTTCAGGCCGTTTGGAGTGTATGGATGGTGCAAAAATATTTGGTGATGTAGAGCTGCGTTCAGATTTAACAGTTAGTGATGATGTGTACCTCAAAGATACCTTGTTGGTTGAAGGGCGCTCAACTTTTAATCATCAAGTCGATGTGCAAGGTGCTACAACTCTCAATGCACAGGTGCAAATGAACGATCAATTAACTGTTGAAAATCGCACACATTTACGTGACTCACTGCTAGTGAGTAAGCAAGTAACCTTACAAGGCGGCCTGTATGTTGAAGGCATTGAACCTGATTCACAGGTTGTTTTTAAACCTGCTACGGAATTAAAAAATACCTTGTTAGTCAATGGGGCGGCTAAATTTTTAGATTCGCTGCAAAGTATGGGCAAAGTATTTGCGCCTATGATGCAGGTGGGCAATGAAGGGGACGGTCATTCGGTAAGCTTAAATGCTGATACTAATTTTGCACCATTTGCAGTGAATGTAGCGCAAAGTGCGGCGCTACAAGTTTCTCCATCTGGTAATGTGGGAATTGGCACAGATAACCCAACGGTGCAGTTAGATATTAACGGTGATGCACGTATTCGCAACAATCTTATTGTCGAACAAAGTTTAGAGTTGCGAAATGGCGCCATAGTTCGTGGTGAATGCAACGTAGAGGGGGGATTGAATGCGCAGTCAGTACAGTTGGGTGATACACACTTGGTTGATGGTATTTCTAACGACATTGAACTAGGTGCAGAGGCTCCATCAGATACCGTATTAGCAACACAAGCAGCTGTGAAAGCCTATGTTGATACGCATTGCTGGAACTTTGCCGAGAATAACAAGGTATTATTGATACAAAGTCAGCAAGAGTTTGATGAGGTAATGAATCGTGAGCTGCTCTGTAATGTGACTATCTTATTACTACCACACTCTAGTCACCCGCAAATGAACCGAGCCTATAAATTGCAACAACAAGTGCGTATCGGCTCTAATGTGTCAATTATCGGTTTTAATGAGCGTGATACTCGTATTGTAAAGGCGAAGGCCGATTGTCGCTTTATCTTGCATGGAGAAAGAGATGCATTAGTTAAGGGCGTAAACATGAGCGGCTTTACCTTTGATGGTCTGTTACATAATGGTGGTGTACATGAGGGGAATGGAGGTGCCTTTCATCTAAGCTATGTACAGGGTGCTACGCTTAATTGTATTATTGAAAACCACCATGTTGATGGCAATGGTGGGGCTATTTACGGTGAAGCTGAAGTGAGCGCCGTGGAAGCTAATCATATCAAAAATTGCTCAGCCACACGTCATGGTGGTGGGGCGTGTGGTATTACAGAGTCAACGCTAGGTATTACTCACTGTAGAGCTGAGTATGGTGGGGCGGTTGCTTATTGTGATAATAGCCAAGTATTAGCTCAAGCTAATAATGCGCTAATGTATGGGGGGGGGGCATATAAATGCCAGAACCTAATGGCGCAAGGTTATTGGCGGAACAACCATGCGCAAGGTGAGATAGGGCACCATATCTATAGTGCTGGTTGTGATACAAGTCATAGTGATCACAACCATGAAAATTATTGGTGGCATGCACTTTATCTAGGTAGCCCTGTTATGTGTAGCGCACAGCCTTGGCGTAATGATCACTTCTAATGAAACTACATATTAAACATATAGGGGTCGATATGTTGGCCCCTGAATCTGCATTGGCACACGCGTCAATGAGTCTATATGAACTTGAAACCTATTTTACGACATGGTTTCAACAAGGCTTGCGTCAAATGGATTGGTCTACGTTGTTTATATCTGAGGATACGGATATAACCATTAAGCTTGCAGATATAGACATTGAGCTGGAAGACATAGACTTGCAAGTAGTGCTTAGTGACCCATTTACAGCATTTAAGCACTATATGTTTCCACGACTCGAAGCGGCAATACGTCAACGTATGCCTGATCAAGTGGATACACAGCAGCGTGTAATTGAGCCTGCGCAACAATCGGCATCGGATGCCCGATACACTAAATTAAACGCCAGTATGTTGGCCCTGATACAGTTATTTAAATTTACTGATGAACATAACGTACTATCTACAGTGTTATATAGAAAATCAACCTTACGTATTGAATTAAAAAGACAAATTTCACAGTTATTACGAACAAAGCAGCAAAATTTGAGTCGTTTAATGCTAGCGCCTATGTGGCCGATTTTACGACGTAAGTTAGTGCATTTATATGCACAAGATAAGCAGGTACTAATTGATTTATTAGCAAGCGTATTGACTAGTTATAAGCACGAGTCGCTTAAAATAGTTTGTAACGCATTAAATACAACGCAGTTAGAGCAGTTGATAGTTGACGTAGAAATCATACTGTTGCAGTCAGCGCGTTCAACACAATTCCAACAACACGTTTTAGGTGTATTATTTTCTTTGTATCAAGCTTTTGTTAAGCGCAATGCGTTTAGTACTGATTTGCTGCGTAGAAGTATCGTTGCTTTGAAACGCAAAACACTTCTTCAACCCATAGCTATGTGGTGTGAAATAAATAAGTCACAGGCTGACAGCAAAGCACTGGCCCATTTACATGCGATTGTAAATGACCAAAATGAAGATACCGAGACAGCGCGCTTATTTTCAGCTAAACATTTAGCTACATATGACGATGTAACTCGAACCGCGCCGTTAACAGGTATCTCAAGGCAAATTGCGACATTGACTTACTTGCTACAATTATTACACCGATTACAGAGTAGTAATTGTTTACCACGACAAAACGGAAAAACTTGGTACGCGCTACGCGCACTCAATGATGAGACGTTATTATTACCCAGTACGATCGCAAATCAACTCGGCCATGCACTTAATTGCAACGCGTTTGAACAGGGTGAACAATCTGCATTAGTGCAAGCATTGGATAAATTACAAAATTATACTGCACATCTAAGGGCAAATAAGTACACATCTAATTTCGAGCGATTTGCTCGTGGCACTGTTATAAAAATGTATGTCTTATTAATGCAATTACCTGATGTGCCTGCACAATTATTGCAAGCTCCGAGTCGGTGGTCACCACCTCAGCGGCTGAATGAAGTCGAGTGTAAAGCGTGGATTGCTGAAGTAGACCGTTGGTGTATAGGTTACTACAGAGCAGTGGTCACATACCCTAGCTTATCAATGGTGCCGATATTTGATCCACAACCCGTACTGGCAACGTTGCGTCAAATACGTGCTTGGTTAGAGGTAGCTAGAGAAAACGAGTCACAGGTAATACCGCTCAATAACACTCAATCACGGGCAAATAAGAGCACGGTAGCAACTAATGCGTTATCGTTGAAAATGCTCAGTAATTACAAACACATAATACAGTTGTTGCAAACTAACCTACCTGTAAGTGCATTCTCAAAAAATGGAGTAGTTGGTGATACTATCGGTAATGTAAATACAATTAATACCCTGCTGGAACAGCTAATTTCATCTTTAGAATCAATAGGTAAAAACACATCAAATAAAACGATTAAATCTGTGTCTGCTAGTTCAGGGGATTATAAAGTTGAGGAGCAAACGCAGCGTGCTTTGCTTACTCTATATGAGCAGTTAATCGCAGGGCTAGATAATAGTATTGATCATGCTAGTAAGATAAATGAATTGACACTTAACCCTAGCGTGCATGACACATTGTTTCATCAGCGGTTGGTTACCATTAGGCAAGCCTTACAGCATAGTATGCAAATACAGCGCACTCATCGGGGATCAATAAAGCGTTTATATCAGCAAATTATGGCCCAAAGAATGTGGTTGTTGACAGAAGTTGAACTCATTCTAAGCTTAACCGCCAATTTTGCTGTTAATAGAGCTGCTGTGGTGCAGCTATTTATAAAAAACTTGAAACACCTAGATTCACTAAAAGTAGAGGTAGAGCGGCACAGTCCATGGTTATTGCGTTGGCTTAATAAGCAAGCTGAATGGTCAGTGCCACTGGTAGATTATGCTATCACACAATTGATAGCGACCAATTCTGTATTGACAATGGCTAAGCAGGTTGAATTAGGGCACACGCAAGATGTTACTGAAAATAAAAATACACAACCGCAGCACCATGAATTAGCTTTTGCTACTAATGATACCAATTCAGCTACTCAGTCGATTTTAACAAACCAAACAGCAACGCAAACATACTTGCAGAACAAGTTTGATGCTGAAGCGCCGATTGATATTCGCGCTCTGTTAGATAGTGAACAACTTGATGAGCTTGAACTGGGATTGCAGAAATTATTGGCACAGGGGCTTTGGTATATTGAGCCACCTGTAACAAATAAAGCAATGTTAGAAACCGATAAAGTCAGCATTGATAAAGCTAATGTAGCTAATGTAGCTAATGTAGCTAATGTAGCTAATGTAGCTAGTGGGGCAGGCAAGGCCTTTCAAGACCCCGCCCACGATGAGCAACAAATATTACTACATCAAGTAATAGTGAAAACTAAAGCATGCCTCACGCAATATCAGCAAAGGTTTTCGGTACAACAAGCATCATCAGCTTTTCAGGCTATTATTGCTCAAGCAAAACAGTATGTAGATCAATTACGTCAAATCCAAGCGCAGCAAGTAGAAGATGTTAGCCAAGATGTAGGTTTAGTGATCCTATGGCCTTTTTTACCGACATTATTTTTTAAATTGGGTTTATTACATCCCGATGAAGGGCCCATTGCTAATCAATTTATTGATCAACGCGCACGTATGACCGCGCACGCGATATTGTGTCATATTGCGAAAATAGATCCATTAATTGAAGTAAGTCATACCGTTAACATTTTGTTGGGTCTAACTATAGCGGAAGAAATAGAGCACCCCGTTGAGCTTGATGATAAAACCATTAGCCTCATTGAGCAGATGCTACATGCGGTGATTAATCGCTGGTCGCTGTTAAAAAATATGCCTATTGAAGAGTTTACTCGTTTGTTTATAGCTAGACAGGGCGTAGTGAAAGCTAACCAGCAGGGCTGGCAAATTCAAGTTGAAAAGCAGCCGCAAGATGTACTCATAGCTAAGCTCCCTTGGGGGTTAGGTATTATTCAGCTTCCTTGGTTGGGGCAATTATTGATTAACGTTGAATGGAAATATGGTTTTTAATTTAAAAGAGAAAAATTATGCATAATTACGATACCGCAGAGACCGAAGATCTTATACACGAACATCTAGAACGAACTCAATTGTATAGCCAAGCTAAAACTAAAACTGATAGCCAAACTAAGCACAGTGAATACCAACTGAAACATCATTTACATGAACAGTTTACCCATGTTGTTTTACCTCATTTGGATCAAGTTAAAGTGCTATTGGCAGAGCATGATTTTGCCGTCGAGGTTGACATTTTAAAAGAGCAATTGAGTGAACAACAAGCAGTGAGTGAGGTGATTTACCAAGTGGTATTTAAGTTTAGTGGTATTTCGCAAAGCGACACGCCACTTAATGAAAGCACAAATAACAATCAGTTAGTGATCTTTACTCAAGCAAATAATCACTTTTTAATGTGCCGTTATAAAACCAACTTGGTGGTCAGTCAATCACAGCCGCTATTTGTTTTTGATGATGACCAAGGTGCCAGTAATAATTTAAGGCGCTGCGCAAACCGCTGGCATGAATGTACGACTGATTTTTCGGAGTTAACATCTGTAGTTCAAGATTTTATATCTCTAGTATTTATTCAAAAAAGGACTAATTTGAGCCGAATTTAATTCACATTTTTGATGCCTACACGTTATCCCTAGAAGGTCCACCAAAGGAAGTGATAATGGCAAACTATGTGCAAGCATTTGAAAAAGTCTTTATGTTTAAACGTAAAGCGGCAGACATTTATAGTGTTGACATTGAGGATCTAACTTGCTGGCAAACTATGAAGGCGGTTGGCTTTTCTTCGTGTGAGCTATACCAACTATTTAAGCATCAATATTGTGAAGAAATCTGGTCACAGTTGCAGGGGGAATATATCCAGCAACAAAGTATTGCAAACTTACTACTTAAAGCATCAGTGAAAGGATATGTCGAAATATTGTTAGTGCAATTTCAGCAGTATTTTTCACTACCTGTTAGTGGCGTGATGTGTTCGGATACACTGCAACAAATTAATCGAGCAGATCAATCTAGGCTTACTCTATGGATACGCTTGTATACTCTTTATTTTGATATTTATACTAATCAAACACATTTACATTCCCAGCTTAAATGTTCTCCTGAACCACTCTTTTTTAATCCTCAAGTTTGGCTGCATTAACAGACCTCATTTGTATGGATAACTCTCTTCCATATTTCCCTTCCTTCTCCTGTTAATAACGATTATTACAGCGACTGTTCAAGGAGGTTTCAGCCTCCTCCTTCCCAAAAAATTTAGCAATCAATGGAGTAATTTTGATGAAAAAAAATTTTGAGAATTCATCAGAGTCTGACGGCAAAACTAATCCTGAGTCTGAAAAACCGCCACTAGAACAATATCGCAGCCGTATTGCGCCTCAAGATATTGTAATGATGTTAATAGGGAAGTGGGCGATGCCCACTACGGTAGTGTTAGTTTTAGTAACTTGTCTGTCAGGCTATTTTCTTGATTTTAAAGTGTTCATAGCAGTTTTGGGGATAATATCACCGGTGATTATGGCATTGGTGATGGTCATCAAAGAAGCTTCAGTAGGGAGGCGAAGCAAGCGAAATAGTAAGAAATAATGTTGCTAGGATTTGTTGTATTAACGCATTGCTGCTCATGAAGCTGCAATAATATCTAAATGAACAAAATAAAATCGGCCACGCTTTTAGGGGGGCCGATTTTTTCCAAACACAAGTAGATAAAAGTGCTGTCTAGATAGTGTTAATGTGTAAATTTTCTGATTATGGCTGGTATTGTGCGTCAAGCGTTAAACCTGAAAAGGTCTTATAAGCATTCACACTCATGTGCCAAATTCCTGCTTGAGGATTGCTAAACGTACATGTCTCCGCGTTACCGTTTTTATATGGGCGGCAATCATAGTTAGAGCTTGTCGCTTGGCTGCCAAATTTAACAAATAAATCAGCATCACCTGAGCCACCAGAGGTCGTTACGGTAAAGCTTGCCATTCCTGCTGGAACATCTAAAGTGTAATGTTTCCATTGCCCAGCGTTTGCCGTAATATCTGCTATTGTGTCACCGCCAGCTTGCGGGTTACCGCTCCCCCCTGAAGTTGTTAAACTACCTACTAAACTAACACCTGAGTAAGCTGAGTAACCACGTACCATTACATGATATGTACCAGTGGTAGGGTTATCAATGGAACACTCTTCGCTATTACCCCCTTTATACGGACGACAATCATAAGTTGATGTAGTTGGTTTACTACCTGAGCGTACATATAAATCAGCATCACCCGTTCCGCCACTCATTGTGAAAGTCACATTAGTTGCATCACTTGGCACTGTCATTGTGTAAAAAGTATCACTACTCGCAGCGCCGCTCAGGCTTGTTAGTGCTTGATTATCAAGTAATTCATTAACTGTTGGTGGTGGCGGTGTTGTGCCACCTGCAGCGGCAACAGCTGCTGCTGCGTCAACAATACCAGTACCACAGTTATTGCATGTAGCTGGGAATGAGCGAGAGCTTGATTTTAATATGCTTTCAATTTCATCAGGCGTTGCATTTGGTTTTGCTTGTTTAATAAGTGCTGCAACACCGGCAACATGAGGCGCAGCCATTGATGTACCTTGTGAGTAGTGGTAGCTATCACTAGAAGGGCTTGATGAACCTGAGTTATGCGTTGAAAGTACACCTTCAGAATCATTGGCAAAGCTTTGCGCGCCACCAGGTGCAGCAACATCAATAGATGTACCATAGTTTGAGTAGTAAGCTCGACCACCATTGCGACCAACCGATGCAACGTTAACTACGCCATTACAGTTACCTGGATTATAGTTGTTAGCATTGTCGTTATCATTACCTGCGGCAATGACAATTACAGAGCCGTTATTACGTGCTTGGTTAATCGCGTTTTGTGTTGTTGAGCTACAAGAGCCGTTGCCACCTAAACTCATGTTGATGACATCTGCAGGGTTAGCATTAGCTGGTGCGCCAGAAACCGAACCGCCAGAAGCCCAAATAATGCCGTCAGCAATATCTGATGTTAAACCACCACATTTACCAAGCACACGCACCGGAACAACTTTCGCATCATAAGCAACGCCGGCAACACCTTCGCCATTATTTGTTACTGCCGCAACAGTACCTGCAACATGGGTTCCGTGCCAGCTTGAACCTTGTGCACTGTTATTATTACCACACTCACCGGCAGAAACTGCATCACCAGGATCGCGTGCATCACTATCACGAGCGCCACCATCATTAGCAACAAAGGTATCAGAGATCATATCGTAGCCAGGTAAAATATTGGCGTTAAGATCAATATGTGGGCGATAACCTGTATCAAGTACTGCAACGGTTACACCGCTACCTGTTGCAGTATCCCATGCTGTAGGTAAGTTTAATCCGCCAGCTTGTTCATAGTAATGCCATTGATCGTCATAGCGGGGATCATTAGGCGTTGCAAATGGTTTTAACATTTGATCTATTTCAATGTATTCAACATTGCCAGATGCAATCACTTCTTGCATATATTGTTGCGCTTCGTTAGCGCTTAATTTTTTATTTGCACGCATTACATGATGGTTACTCAATGCCATTGCACGAACATACTGCGCCTTAATGTTACCTTTTTTGCTGGTAAAGTTTTTAACAAAGCCTTGGGCCTTTTTATTCATCATTAGTGGGCTAGTATCAGCAATCGAAAATGTTGCCATATCATTACTATTATTTTTATACTTGATGATAAAGCGCGTACCGAGAGGAGCTTGGCTTTGTAGTTTTGTTGTTATGTCAGCAATAGATGGTGTCATTGCTTCGCTAGGATTTGCCATACTTGATGAGGCTGCAAATACCGCGCTCACAGTAAGCGCTACAGCGCATTTTTTAAATATTGTTTTTGTTGTCATAATTATCCCTAGATTGTTATTAAGCTTCACGAAGAATTGTCGCGAAGAGGAATGAAGGTAAATTATATGTTAAATTAGTTAAAATAACGTTTTATTATTGGTGTATCTATTTTAGTTATATC
Organism: Pseudoalteromonas ostreae; assembly: GCF_018069805.1. Taxonomy (GTDB): domain Bacteria; phylum Pseudomonadota; class Gammaproteobacteria; order Enterobacterales; family Alteromonadaceae; genus Pseudoalteromonas; species Pseudoalteromonas ostreae. Next base: position 9,493 of record NZ_JAGPYN010000032.1, on the reverse strand, counting down.
GGGATGTTTATATGGCTAAATATAATTTTATGACCTTTATTATGCTTTTATAGTGGTTATAAAGTATTAACTAATTTGTAGACCGGTAGGGGGAGTGTTTGTTTTTCACGCTTTATTGTTAATAATAAAATAGTGAAATACCGCTCAGTTTGTACTTTAAAATTTGCTACAATTGCAAAAATTTCCTCATAAGACGAACAAATGACCCAAGTAGATGTAATAGTGATCGGTGCCGGCGCCGCAGGTTTAATGTGTGCAGCACAAGCAGGATACCGTGGCCGCAGTGTTGCAGTGCTTGATATGGGCAAAAAGCCTGGTCGTAAAATTCTCATCAGCGGCGGCGGACGTTGTAACTTTACTAACGAAAACGCCAGCCCTGAAAACTATTTATGTGGTAACCCACACTTTGTAAAATCGTGTTTGAGCCGTTATACCCAACATGATTTTATTGAGCTGGTGGACAGACACGGTTTGGCATATCACCATAAAACCCTTGGGCAGTTATTTTGCGACAATAGCGCACAAGATATCGTTGATATTTTGCTAACTGAGTGCGAATGGGCGGGTGTTAATGTTGCGCTGCGTAACGAAGTGCTTAGCGTTGAAAAAACCGCTACTGGCTATCTCGTGATCACAGAACAACAGTCATACAGCTGTGAGTCACTCGTTGTTGCCGCTGGTGGCTTAACCATGCCAAAACTAGGCGCAACACCAATAGGGTATAAAATTGCTGAGCAATTTGGCTTAAAAGTATTACCGACCATGGCAGCACTTGTACCATTTACCTTGCACCAACATGATAAGGACCGCTTTGAAGGGTTATCGGGTATTAGCGTGCCATGTATCGTCAGCAGTGAAGACGGCACAAGTTTTAAAGAAAACATCCTATTTACTCACCGTGGTTTATCAGGCCCCGCTATATTACAAATCAGCTCATTTTGGCGAGCAGGGCAAGCAGTGACTATAAACCTGTTACCAGAGCTTGATTTAACAGAGCAATTAGCAACATGGCGAGAAACCCAAGCACAAAAATCATTAAAAAATAGCCTAGCGACTATTTTGCCAAAACGCTTTATTGAAATACTGCATGAGAGTAAAGCTATTCCAGATTGCAATGTAAATCAGCTCACCCATAGCCAAATTGACGAGCTAGCTAATTACATTCATAACTGGCAAATTAAACCCAACGGCACCGAAGGTTACCGCACAGCGGAAGTAACTCTAGGCGGTATAGACACCGACGAACTTAGCTCAAAAACCTTTGAAGCGAAAAAAGCCCAAGGGCTGTACTTTATTGGTGAAGTAACCGACGTAACCGGTTGGCTAGGCGGCTATAATTTTCAATACGCGTGGAGCTGCGGCTTCGCAGCAGGGCAGTATTGTTAGCTGTGTAGAGACAATAAAGTTTGCCCGTAGTGAGATATGCTACAACATGCTCATTTTCTCTAGCTGATTTAAGGTTATTGATAATGAGCAGTTGCATAATTCTTATTACATCCATTTTCAAACAAGAGTTTGAATATTTGGTCAATGCTAAGAAAAATAATAACATAGTGTTAATATTAGGAACTTTGTAGCGCCTATGTGGTCATATTAAATTAGTGTTATAGGGAACACTTATTGTTTAGGGAACAAATATTGTGACAACGTGGCGCTGGCCTTTTATTATTTCATTACTGCTCCACGGGATAATTTTTTCAATATTAATGAGTGTTAAAACCCCAAAATTTGTAGCGATAGATACTCCCCCAATTAAAGCATACATGGTTAGTGTGGCGTTGCCTAAGTCATTGCCTACAATAGAAAAAAAGAGCAACCAGCACGAGCAAGCCACGCTGTTGAAAAAGCTTGAAAAACCAATTATTCCTGCTGCAAACACGATTGTAAAAATTAAAAAAACAATAAAGCCTGTAACGCCCAAGGCACAAACAGACTCTAACAGCTATAAAAAAATAGACCTTAAATTAGGTTTAAAGAGCATACTAAAGCAACAGCAAAATACACTCCCCTCAACACCTCCAACGTCACAAGCTTTAGCACAACCACAGCGTATTACAGTGCCAAAGGAGCACCAGCAAACTAGCATAGACCCATTAAAAGTTGAAAAGCAAAGCATGCAATTAACTATTTATCGCCTCGGGGATAACTGCTTTAAAAAGGTATCGATTGGAGCCGGTGTAATGACAAAAAGTGACCTACCAGATAGTTATTTAATGGGCACCAGTTGTGCTAAAACAAAAGTAACCGACGCCTACGAGCAAGTAATGAACAAATGGTTAGATAAAAAGTGACTACTGTGCGGAAGTTAGTAGGAATAAAAAGGGGAGGCGAAAATTTTGTTAAAACAGCTATTTTGACAAAAATGGGGTTAACCAATTCAGCTCAAAGAAGAACTTATACCCTTACCTCAACATAGTACCTGAGTTAATCGCAAAATTTTCTACTTCAGCTTAGTATGCAATGGCTTTAGCAACACTTAACTTCAAACGATTTTATCAGCAAAGCCCTTTTACCTTAACCCTATTTCGATCAAAAAAAGCCACTTTGCGGCTACTATTTGAGCAGTTAGCTTATTGATTGTTAAAATAAAGGTTTTTGCTAGTGACAAGCCAGTAAAAACTTTTTATACTGCACCCGCTTTAGTCGCTTAGGTGATTAAACGCTTCAAAATTTAGCCTCTGTTTTAAAAACACATGCTAATAAAAAATGGCCCCTTAGCTCAGTTGGTTAGAGCACACGACTCATAATCGTTAGGTCCCCAGTTCGAGTCTGGGAGGGGCCACCACTTTTACAAGCTTCCCAAGTAAATACCTACTAACAAAAATTACCCTGTACTACTTTTTTAAAATAGCAAAAAATGACTAACGATTTCCAGTTTCTAGTCGGCAAAATAATTCAAACGTGGAAAGTAATTAAAAATTGATGTACCCTTTTATTTTTATTAGCGAGGGAATGTTATGTCAAATAAAATTATGATCGCCCGATGAAAAAGTTATTAATTTTATTACTCCCAAGTACATGTTTTGCACAGTTTTCAGACTTATCGTTATGTGAAAACAAACAAACGATGCTTGGGTTGGATTTTTATACAAATTGTGTGGGTGTCGCTGATGCCTCTGTGCATAAGTTAAAGTCTGACATAACGGCTAAACAGCTATATGACTACATCACTCTTGCTATCAAAGACGTTAGCGTTTTAGAACAGCATCTTCTTTCAGATGATTTGATAGGAATTGTACATGCATTAATATCGATTGATCCAAACCCACTTTACTATACTACTGTTGGAAATAATGTTTTAGTCAATACCAAAGAAGGGCTTAATATTTTTGAAAAGCATGATGGTTATTGGTTACAAAAACTAGTATCTGACAAACAAAGTAAATAAATCAGTCGTTAGATGTACTGGGCTTTATTTTAGTAATGAGTGTGACTAAAGCTAGTGACACTCATTACTAGTTTATTATGTTTCGTTATTCTATTAAAAACAGTTTTAAGCACTATGATTAAACAATAAACCTGAGCTGGTGTTGCCTGCTGACGAAAATAAACTTCCCATCAAAGTTGATACGTTCTTTTTTACGCTAAGTTGGATTGAAACAAGTTCTTGATCTAACTCTTTTTGTAATTCAGCTTTTTGTGTTTGTTGCTCTGCTTTGGTAAGGCTGCTGTCAGCTTCAAGCGCGCGTATTTTTTCTTGTAGTTCTTTAATGTTTTTAATCATTTGTTGCTGTGTACTTGCTACAGTCTCATCGTTGTCAGTTTTATTTTCAGCAGTGTTTTCATCGCTATTCTCCACTTCAGTGGAAGAAGTTAGTTTTTCTTTGTCATTTGTTTGCTGTGTGCCTGCTTGTGTTTGCTTTAAATAGTTTGGATCTGTAAGAAGTGATGAAGGTATATTTGTTAGATTCATTGTGCATCCCGTGCGGCAAAAAGTTGACAAGTTCTTTGATTTAAAAATTTATGCATTAAGTGTTCCACATTTGGGGGCTTGGAACGTCGTTTTATTTTTCAAAGAGAGGCGCTACGGGAGTGTTACATAGCGAAAAAGCTATGCAGAGATAATGTAAATTTGTGTGGACAGTTCAGTTGTTTGCGCTAGTACTAAAAACAAACACGACTTCATCAATTCTATGTTACTTTTACTATAGCGGAGTAAGCACATTGCGTAATTTCATAACGACTTTGCAATGTCTTTGCTAATGCCGTACATCTAGGTAATAGCTAAACAGTGGGTAATGAATTTTTCAGCTCCAGCATCATCATATAGGCACTCTCTGCTGATATTTTATATGGGCTAAACTCGCTTGAACCTGAAAATTTCAAGTTGATTTGAGCACTTAATCGTGATGTTGGCACATAACCCATAGACCAGTTAGAAAACTCGCGGGCATTAATTTCGCTATAGTCGAGTAAAATAATTTCTGTGTGCCTTTTATCATTTAAAATCTTGTTGTAAGTTTTATTTACGTTAGTGCGAGAGCCTTCAATGCACTGCAAAAAATAGTTACGATTGAAGCAAAGCATACCCGTTACGTTATTTTTTTTATTATTTAAAACGGCTTTTTCAATAATCTCTTCAAGTGACGATGGATTAAAGTGCTCGGTTATTGTGCTGGCGTAAATTATTCGTGTAAGGAACATAGGTGCTATTTTAAATAAAATTAAGTAGTGCAATTAACTATAACGTAGATTTAATAAAATGCTAACACTTGATTGTATATGTAATAGTTAAAGCAAAGTAAGGTTGGCTTTCACTTTTAACTCAACTACCATAACAAAATAGATTAAAACGAGCTGTGCTTATGAATGAAGAACTAACAGAGTGTAAAAAGGTATTTTGCAACATCTGTAAAGATGAAGAGAGTCTTGGCTTTGATTTTACAATGGCATTTCAACCAATTATAAATTGTAAAACGCACTCTATTTTTGGTTATGAAGCGCTTGTGCGTGGCTTAAATAATGAATCAGCTTATTCGGTTATTTCAAAAGTTAATGAGGATAACCGCTATACTTTTGATCAGCTTTGTCGGATAAAAGCGATTGCTTTAGCAGCTGAGTTGGGAGTTGACTCTATGCTAAGTATCAACTTTTTACCTAATGCTATTTATAAGCCAGAACGTTGCATTCGTACTACGCTAGATGCTGCTAAAAAATATAATTTTCCAACGCAGCGAATTATGTTTGAGTTTACCGAAGTTGAAAAAATTACAGACAGCGCTCATATAAAGCGAGTGGTTGAGTATTACCAGTCGTTAGGTTTTACAACGGCCACTGATGATTTTGGATCTGGTTACTCCGGTCTCAATTTATTAGCCGACTTTCAAACTGATATTATTAAATTAGATATGGAGCTTATTCGCAATATAGATTCAGACAAAGTACGCCAAGCAATTGTGACCCATAGCTTAAACATGTTTCGTGATCTAAATATCACTCCGCTAGCTGAAGGGATAGAGACTCTTCAGGAATATACTTGGCTAAAAGCAGCGGGCATAGAATTAATGCAAGGGTATTTATTTGCTAAACCAGGTTTTGAGAGTTTACCAACTATTGATTTTAATGACTATTGATTACTCTTTGGTAACGCGAGCGATAACAATGCTGCTAGGGCAATAAAGCAGCTTGAGATCCACAGGCAAGCTTCTAGCCCTTGTTGTTGATATACCCAGCCCGAAAGCACTGTGCCTAATAATCTGCCCATGGCATTGGCCATATAGTAAAAGCCCACATCAAGTGACACGCCATCACTATCAGCAAGGCTGACAATTAAATAGCTATGCAATGATGAGTTAATCGCAAACACTGCCCCAAATATCAGTAAACCGATAATAACGGATGCTTGTATATAAAAGTCAAAATGCAGGGCTAGGGCAATCATGGCCGGTATAGCTGTTAAGTAACTGGCCCATAAAAAAGCGCTACGGCCACAGGGCACCTGAACTGATTTTTTTTCTGTACTCATTATGTTTGTAATATAAGGCGCAAAAGACTGCACTATGCCATAACCAATAATCCAGCATGCCATAAAGCCGCCAACCCACCAGTGATCCCAAGCAAATGTAGCCGCCAAAAATACCGGTAGCGCCACAACAAACCAAACATCTCTGGCGGCAAATAAAAATAGTCGTGCCGCAGAAAGTACATTAATGGCTTTGCTCTTTGAGAATAACTCACTAAATTTAGCTTTGTTTTTAGCTTTGCCTAAGTCTGCTTTTAACGCGAATAAGCTAAATAGCCATACTGCTGTGAGCATGCAGATCATGATTAGCATTGCGCCATGAAACTCTAGCAAAGTTAGCAGTACACCACCTAAAAAGAAGCCAACACCTTTTAACGCATTTTTAGAACCCGTTAAAATAGCCACCCATTTGAAAAGCTGGCCTTGCGCGTCTTTTGGTACTAGTAATTTAATAGCGCTTTTGGCGCTCATTTTATTCAGATCTTTTGCGATCCCTGAAAGCGCCTGCGCAGCCATTACATAAATTACGGTGAGTGTATCTACAGGTGCCATAAGCATTGCCAAAGACACAATTTGTAATGCTAAGCCAATGTTCATGGTTTTATTCAGGCCGAATCGAGCTCCCAGCCATCCGCCCACTAAATTGGTGATCACACCAAAAATTTCATAAAACAAAAACAACATAGCAATACTAAGTGGGCTGTAACCTAATTGATAAAAATACAGCACCACGAGCATCCGCAGTGCGCCATCAGTTAAAGTAAATGCCCAGTAATTACCGGTAATGATCAAATATTGTTTTATTTGTGGGGAGAGTGCTGTGAATCGATCCACTGTTATTTATTCCTTGTCAGCTAGACCAACTTTACGTACCAATTCCGCAGTTCGGTTCGCGTAGCCCCATTCATTGTCGTACCACACATAAAGTTTTACTTGAGTGTCGTTGATCACCATGGTCGATAGCGCATCAATGATGCTGGAACGAGGATCAGTTTTGTAGTCAATAGATACCAGTGGGCGTTCTTCGTAGCCCATAATGCCTTTTAGTTCATTTTCAGCAGCATCCTTAAGTAATTTATTTACTTCAGCAACGGTGGTACCGCGCTCAAGTTCAAATACACAGTCAGTAATTGATGCGTTAGTTAGCGGTACGCGAATAGCATGGCCATTTAGTTTACCTTTTAACTCTGGAAATATATGCGTTATTGCAGTAGCTGAACCAGTTGTAGTGGGGATCAAACTTGTGCCGCATGAACGTGCACGGCGTAAGTCTTTATGCGGCGCATCAATAATTGTTTGGGTGTTGGTTATGTCATGAATGGTGGTGATTGAGCCATGCTTGATGCCAATCTTTTCATGAATAACTTTTACTACTGGTGCTAAGCAGTTAGTTGTGCATGATGCAGCGGTAATGATTGGGTAAATCTCTTTATTATAAAGGTGGTCGTTTACACCTATTACTACATTTAAAATACCCTCTTCTTTTACTGGTGCTGTAACAACAACGCGTTTTACACCTTGATCTAGGTAAGCTTGCAGTAGTGCCTTGGTTTTAATTTTACCCGACGCTTCAATAACGACATCACAGTTAGACCAATCAGTCTGTTCTGTTTTAGTGTTTTGCGTAAAAGCAATTGTTTTACCATTAATTATAATAGTATCTTCAGTATGACTTGCTTCGTGATGCCATTTACCGTGTACTGAATCAAACGTCATTAAATGAGCGAATGTTTCAGCATTACCGCCTGGATCGTTAATATGGACAATTTCTATATCATGCCAATCAAATGCTGCGCGCATTGATAATCGACCCATACGGCCAAAACCATTTATACCTACTTTTACTGTCATAATTACATCCTGATTAATTGTTGGGTTGTAAGTGCGGTAAAGCTAGCGCTTCATTACGTTAGCCAATGTTAAATTGTGCTGTGTTTATTAAAGTTATCGTTAACTGCAAAAGCTCACTTTATTAGGTCGTTTATGCATAGTCGCTAATCGATTAAGGCTGTTGATGATCAGATGGAGATTACTTTCAGTGGTTGTACTAATAATCGTCTTGCTCCATTGTGGCAATCTTGGATTAATTTGGTAAAACACCCATTGTCCGTGCTTTCTATCTGTAATGATGCCGGCTTTCTTTAATACGGCTAAGTTACGCGATACCTTTGGTTGGCTTTGCTCTTGCAGTGCTACCATTAATTCGCAAACACATAACTCGCCATAGTAGTTGGTTAACATTAAAGTTTTTAATCGGATCTGATCAGTTAAGCATTTATAAAATATGCTTGGATCTATCGATAACTCGTTATCTTGATCTGAGATGGTACTATTACATAGTGGCACATACTGATGTGATTGCAGGTTATTAATATTACCGTGTACGTCAATAAACATATCCAGTCGTTTATCAAGTTCATAGAGGGTTGCGACAAAGGGCTCTAAACCTACCATTACTTTTGGATCTGCAATATCCCACGCAAGTTGCAACAGTGCGCCTTTATAAGCTCTGCATTCATTGTTTGCTCTTTCACATAGCGTAATAACATAATCAAAAGTCTTATCTGTAAACTCAGCTATATGTTTTGCGCTGAGCTCAGTTATCGGCAAGTTAAACTTTTGCAAACAATTAATTGTTCTAGGATCAATATCTTTAGGAGCGATCCCAGCACTATAAACATCAAAAATCTCTCCCGCTTTATTTCTCAGTAATACTTCTGCCATTTGTGAACGGGCTGAATTCTCAGTGCACAGAAAGAGCACACTTTGCTTTGAACTATTACTTTGGGACATGTAAATTAAATATTCTGACTGACAATATCCATTAAGTGTATATATGAAATTTCATATATACAATACTAGTGTTATTAATATCAACGTATATGAATGTGAAACCCTATTTTAGAAGGATTAAACAATAGCGATTATCTATTTTTTAGATGTGTTTTTAAGCATCTTGGCTAAAAAGCAAGCGTAAGGCATGTTTTTTATAGTTTTCTTTAAAAAACGCTTGCGTAAAATTCGCCGCGCCCTATAATGCGACCCCACTGAGACGGCAGACAGCAACGCTTAGCGAGGCAAGAGTTAATCAGTTAGTCGAGTAAAACTTAAGTTTAGATTTTTAATAAAGTTTAAAATTAAGTGTTGACAAAAAAATAGGAAAGCGTAATATGCGCAGCCCTAGCGAGATAAAGTTTAACTTTAACCGCAACGTTCTTTAACAATATAAAGCAATCATCTGTGTGGGCACTCGTACAGGTTGAGTTCTAACAGCCGAGCTTAGTTCGCTAAGCAAGGCAAAAAATTTAGAGTCTCAATTGAAACTGAGTGACCAACAGAAGTAACTTATTTATAAGTTGCTTCGGCACAGTCAATTCAATATCGAAAGATATTAAATAAATTCAGAATTCATTGAGCGTGTCGAGAAGACAGAAAAAACTTTTAATTGAAGAGTTTGATCATGGCTCAGATTGAACGCTGGCGGCAGGCCTAACACATGCAAGTCGAGCGGTAACAGAGAGGTGCTTGCTA
>NZ_JAGPYN010000031.1 GCF_018069805.1 Pseudoalteromonas ostreae | reverse complement strand
ATGAAGCAAGTGATCTGACCCCTATTATTTTTATTGAGCAAGGCAGTACCTCTTATGTGCAGTCAGTGGTTAAAAACATGCAGCGCGAGTACAATAAGGCGATTGGTGCGGGCAACAATAGCGCTGAAATAAAAGCGCTAGGCAACACTTTACAAACATTTGAAAAATATTCTGATAAAATTGAGTTTCGTAAAGTACAGCAGAAGTTTCAAACTGGCAGCACCTTAAAGCCAACGTTTGACGTGACAAATTACACCATTGGAAAGATTCAGTTATGAGCGATTTAAAGTACCACAATGACCATTATAAATTAGTGAATTTGCAAAATGCTTTTCAAATTCATTTAGATACTTATAACAATAGGTGGCAGCGTTATCTCGAGCTAGAGCCCGCGATTTATGAGGAGCCGCAGGCACGGTTAAACTCTGACGCAATGGATTGTATAAGTCTAAGCTTTCATGCACAAAATGCAGAGAAAGGGCTTGAGGGCGTGCCTATTATGCGCTTTGGCCTGGATTTATTACATGCGCACTATAATTTAGTGTCAAATCCTGGGCAGCGCCATATTTTTACCTTAAAAGAGCACGTGTTTCGCTTAGAGGGTCGTGCTGAGCATCGCTCTATTATGGTTGATGATTGGTTATTGCAATTGAGTTTAGCGCTTTGCTTAAGAGATGCTGATGCGGTTGAGTTAATCTGCCGGTGCGAAGAAGATTGGCTTGAGTACCCTGATGCCTTTGACTTCGCACTCCTCAAGTTTGTGCGAAATATATTTGTACAAGACGCAGACCAAACAGTGTTATTACGCGAGGTAATGGAAAAATCAGGCCCTGAGCATGTTGATGAATTTAGAGCGCCTTACGTGAACCAGCTATTCTTACCTTATTTGGATGTGTGGGTAGCGGTGTTATCAAACGATGCTGCTCATTACCAACGGGCAATCCATAAAGCTATTGAACTGCATTATAAATTTTACAATGACCCTCCGGAGGGGGCAGTTACATGGGGAGGCGATGTTGCCTTGCTGATAAGCGCGGTGGCAGGGCTTGCCTATGATAAGCATGGCTGGCAGGTACCCGACACCCCCTACCTTCCAAAGTGGCTTATTTATAAAGAGTTTGAGGAGGGGTAAACCAGCCTCACTTCAACATCAGTATAAATAGCAGGAATAGCTTAGCTCTTTGTTATTGCCTTTTCATATTTAGCAGCGCGTATTTTATCTACGGCTAGGGTATGAAAAGGCTGTAATGAACATATATTGATTTATCTGAATAATGCCTGTTATTGACTCGGTATTTCACTTAGCCATAGTTCAAATAAAATAGGAGCCACCGCTTTTTACCGCCACTCTATAAAAATTACCCTATGGCTTGTAACTTATACGAGTTTGGGTGATAGTATTTTTAATACCTCTCTGTTTTAATTTAACTTTTTAATGGCACGTTTTACGCAGGAGTATGGTTACTAGGGTTAATTAAGGAATGCACATGCAAGTTAAAACAATACAAGAAGTGTACGACTGGACTGTACTCTTTCACACGCAAATGGCGGCTAACTTTTTTAGTCTCAGAGATGATTTAGCAGAGCATAACCGTATGCTCGCAGACTATTTTGTTAAGTATGAAAAAAAGTTGGCTGAGGATTTAGTTGGTTTTAAAGCCATCACTGAGATCAATACCTTAGACACTTATTGTTACGAGTACTTTGCTGAAAACTCTGAGCTAATTAATTTTACTGATTTGGATCGCGATACGCGTGTTGATGAGCAAGTGATGCAAGGTTACTTATCTGAGCAGCACAAAAAAGTGATCAACCTTTATGAATACCTACTTAGTCGTGCAGAAACTCCAGCAGGCAACGAGAAGTTAGCGCAATTGTTAGAGCTTGAGCAGCAAGGCTTAAAGCAGATGATACAAAGCGCTAATCGTCATATGGATATGTAATAGAGAACCTAATTTGGATAGCCAAGGCTATCCAAATTTAACTATGTCTGTATTTCATACAAAATCGATTAAAAAACCCACCTTTTTCAAGTGCTTTTGTTCTTGTTGTAAATCTGCATAAAGCAGGGTTTGTTCGTTGAGCCATCCAAGTGGAAACTGCAACAGCATACTGTTGCCTTTTACTGAAACGGCTAACTCCTGATGTTGATCGTTAAGGCGTTTTTGGTTTAATAATATAGCCAGTCTGAGTAGTACAATTAACTGTAATATTTGATAGTGTGGCACCGAGAGTAAAGTTGGAAATTCTTCTAAACGAATTTTTTTACGGTAAAACCGTATCATACAGCTTAATAATGTTTGCTGTTGTTGCGTAAACCCAGGTAGTTGGCTGTTTTCAACCACATATGCACTATGTTTGTGTAAGCCCGATGAGTTAATACCTAAACCCACTTCGTGTAATTGTGCTGCCCACACTAGTAATTGGTGGCTGTCTAACGAGTCAAGTTGCCACTCTTTTTGTACTTGTAAAAATAGCCAATCGGCAGTATTGGCAACACGCCCAGCATGGATCTTATCGATTGTGTTTCTTTCGCTTAAATTAGCTATGGTATTGGTGCGTATGTCTTTAAGCGCTAACTTTTGCTGCATCTCATGTAGCAGACCTTCGCGCAGTGAAAAGTCACTGTAATCCATTTCAGTAATATTAAACAATTGAAAAATAGCGATTAGAATAGCCAGGCCACCACAAATACTCACTTGACGCTCAGGGCTTAAACCTTCAATCAATAGGTTATCGATAGTTTTGGCGGCTATAAATTGAGTTTTAAGTTCGAGCAATCGCTCCAGTGTGATATTTTTTTGTTCAGGATCGTTTGCGCTGATCATCGCTAAGATTGATTTTATTGTGCCAGACGTGCCTACAACAGATTGCCAACCCGCACTAATGTAAGTAGCAAAAATGACTTCAAGTTCTTGCTCTGCTTTTATTTGTGCTTTGCTAAAGCGTTTATTGTTAATAATACCATCGGCAAAAAATTGTTTGGTATAACTTACACAGCCCATATTGCGACTTGATAGCAGCTTATGCTTAAAATGTTTGCCAATAATGAGCTCGGTACTACCACCACCAATATCAATTACTAAACGGTTTTCATCGTGATGAATATAATGAGCTACTCCTTGGTAAATTAAACGGGCTTCTTCTTGCCCTGAGATCACATCAATATGATAGGGAAAAACACTGCTTGCTTGAGTTAAAAATGAATTAATATTTTTTGCGCGTCTGAGCGTATAAGTTGCAGCTATTTTTACATTAGTTGCGGGGAAGTCTTGCAGTGTGGTGGCAAACTGCTTCAAAATCGTTAGCGATCTGTCGATTGCTGCTTGGCTAAGTTGATTCTTATCGTCTAAACCATCCGCTAAATATACCCGTTGTTTTTCTTTATGGAGAATCTGCAGTGAGCCGTCAACTTCTCTTGCGACCACTAAATGAAAGCTGTTTGAGCCTAAGTCAACCGCAGCTATTGAGGGATAATTATTCATTATTATAATTGTTTTCCCATTTTTTTAAGTGATCATAAATAGCGATTTGCGAACGTATTTTTTTACGATTCCCGCGCCTAACATAATGGTTTTTTTGTTCGCTATCAATAATCCGTGCTTTAGTACGATCTTTAAATTGCAGTTCAAGTACGTCAATAATGAGTTGTTGTAGTTTTTCATCATAAATGGGCACGCCAACTTCAACCCGCTGATCAAGATTACGTGTCATCCAATCCGCAGATGAAATATAGACTTTCTCATCCCCATTATTGCCAAAGATCATAACTCGCGGGTGCTCTAAAAAGCGATCGACGATACTAATTACTCTAATGTTGTCGCTAAAATTATTGAGTCCTGGTACTAAGGAGCACATACCACGGACAATAATGCGAATTTTAACACCGCTGCGAGCGGCCAAGTACAAACAATCAATCAGTTCTTTGTCGACTAAGTTATTTATTTTTAGAGTGATCTTACCGCTTTGACCATTTTCGACATGGGCTATTTCTTGGTGAATTAAGCCAAGCAACAGCTGTCGAGCGTTCACCGGCGAAATCATTAAGTGCTCGAACACAAAGGGTTTATAGCTACTTTCTATAAACTTAAATACGCTATCGCTTTCGTCACAAATTCCTTGATGTTTAGTAAATAAACTAAAGTCTGTATAAATTTTTGCAGTTTTTTCATGAAAATTACCGGTGCCAATGTGCGCATATTTTGCTATTTGACCTTTTTCGCGACGATGGATAATACATAGCTTACTGTGTACTTTAAGTGCAGGGATACCAAAAATCACTTTAATACCCGCAGCGCTTAGGACTTTAGCCCAGCCGATATTGTTTTGTTCGTCAAAGCGGGCTTTGAGTTCAACCATTACCGTTACTTTTTTGCCATTTTTAGCCGCATTGATTAGCGATGAAATCAATCGAGACTTGCTAGCTACGCGATAAATATTCACCTTGATTTGCGTAACATTAGGGTCAAATGCTGCTTGGCGAACATATTCTAATAAGTGGTTAAATGTATGATATGGATAATAAAGTAGAATATCTTGCTGAGTAATTGCAGCAAACACACTGGCGTGATTGTTAAAGGCTGTGCTTTGCAAAACGGGTAGAGACTTGTTTTCTAAGTATTGCCGACCAACATTGGGAAAACCAATAAAGTCTCTAAAGTTACGATAGCGACCACCAGGGATCAACGCATCGTGGTGGGTTACACCTAAGCGCTTTTTCATTACTTTGAGCATCGGCTCGGGCATCGTTTGGTCATATACTAAGCGCACCGGCTCGGCATAAATACGCTGCTTTAGTCCCTTAGACATTTTATCTAAAATACCTTCTTCTAGTTCATCATCTAGGTTGTATTCTGCATCACGGGTCAGTTTGATTGCGTAACCTTGGATTTCAGTAAAACTAAAGAAACTGCTAAATACGTCACTTAAGAAAAACAAAATAATATCATCTAACATCACAATTGTTTTATGACGGCGGGTTTTTTCGGGTGGTAAAATTACAAAGCGTGGTACGCGATCGGTAGGGACTTCTAACATTGCATAATGACTTTTATCGTTAAACATTTCGACAAATAAGTACGTCATTGTATCGTTAATATGATCTGAAAAGTCTTTGTTTTCATCCAGCATGATCGGCGATATATGCTGTAATACATTGTCGTGAAAAAATATTTTTAGCCAGTTAATATGAAACTCACTAAGTTGTTCAGGACGAGAAACATGAATGTTGTGGGTATTTAAATCATCGAGAATTTGCTGATGAATAACATTAAATTTTTTACCAAGCTGCATAACCTTTTGCTGAATTTGGGTAAGTAAAATTTCGTCTTCATCAAAATTGGTATCAGGAAGTTTGTTTAATAAAATGCGCCGTTTCACATCGGCAACCCGAACTCTGAAAAATTCATCCAAATTGTTAGAGAAGATCCCCAAGAAACGAATACGTGCAATAATCGGGTTATTTTTATCTTTAGCTTCTTGTAAAACACGATCATTAAAAGACAGCCAACTTAACTCAGGGGCAAAATAATTAATTGTTTGAGACACATCAGCGCAGGCGTTCATTTTCTATTCCTTGGATAGCAACTGAACAAAATATAGAACACTTAGATGACATAAAAATGACAAACATGTCAATTTTATGACATGTTTATCTTGCAGTAAGAAACTGTTGTGAGGTGTGCTTAAGCGTCTTCAATATCAACAATTAGGTCAGATGTAATAGCTTCGAGTGCTGTCACAACTTCGTCTTTATTCATACCTGTTGGCAAAGCAACGGTTGCAATGGCGCTAAAAATTGGTACTCCCCAGTTTGGTGCACTTTGCTGCTTGGAGTTTAGGTGGGTAATATTTGCTCCTTTGTGACGCAATACTCCGGCAAGTTCTTGTATAATACCAGGTCGATCATTACCAGTGATCACAAAGTTAAGCTGCTCAGCTGGTGTGTCAGGTAATTCATTTGTGCCTGTTTCAATCCGTACTTCTAATCGCGGTAAGCCATGCAATGCATTTTGTAATTCTTGTAGGTGTTCAGCGGGCACTGCGACTTCGATAATGCCAGCAAAATGGCCCGCTAAATGACTTAAATTGCTGGTGAGCCAGTTACCATGATGATTTAAAACTGCAGAAGAAATATCTTCCACAAGCCCAGGATGATCTTGCCCCAAAATAGTTATAACTAATTGCTTCATATAGTGAATCCCTTAAAATGCCGTAATTGAATAATTAATGCCCAAGCATGAAGTTGTTGAATGATTATTATATTTAGTAAAGAACCGAATTGAGTATTGACTCAGTACCCAAATTTGTCCATTTTTTTTGTTACTAGTCGAATTTAAATACAGTAAAATAGTCTGAGTTTACCGCTTTCGTTGTCTAAACTTTTGTTTATTAATAATAAATCATTAAGTTGAAAAATTTTCAAGTTATTGAATATAAACATTGTTTGTTTTGTGTGATGAATGCCACAACAAAGTCTTAGTAATTATGACGTTTGTAACAATACTGTCATCTTGGTGAAATATAATCTATTCAACGTTAAGATTTATAGGTGTTTTGATGACTTCCAATCCGAATAAACCGTCTTTTAATACGGATAGAAGCCGTCTATTTAAAGATCGGTTTGCCAAATTTAGCATTACCGCTGGCGGTATCATGGTGTTGATAGCTTTGCTATTGATATTCTTCTATTTATTGTATGTTGTGCAACCTATTTTTGAATCAGCAAAAGTAGAAACGCGCGATAGCTTTGCGCTTAGTAATGCTGAAAAAATTACCGGCCTAGGAGTTGAAGAGCAAACAGAAGTTGCTTTTTTACTGAGTAAACAGGGTAAAGTTGATTTTTACAGTGTTGAGAAAAAAAGCTTTGGTAAAAAACTTGCGGGTTTGGCTGTACCACTTGACAGTGAAGTGAGTAGTTTTGCAACCAGCGCGCCATTTCAAGGGCATTACGCATACGGACTAGAAAATGGGTCGGTGATGATAGTGTCACCTAAATTCTTAGTTACCTTTCCTAATAATGAACGTAAATTAACACCGCGTTTGGGTTATCCACTTGGTGAAAAAACATTGCAGGTTGACGATAATGGCGCTGCCATTAAACAATTTGCATTTAGTCATTATGAAGATAAAACTGCTGTTGTGGCACAAACGTCTGACAAACGTGTGATCTTTAGCAGTTTTGTTGCAGAAGAAAACATGTTCAGCGGTGAAGTTGAATGGGTTGTTGAGCGCACTGAACTTGATGTTGAAGGGCGCGTTGATCAACTGCTAATGTCGCCAGATACCACCCGTACCTTTGTGCGCTCAGCCAATCAAATTTATGTTTACGATACTCGCAATCCAAGCGAGGTTGAGCTGATCCAAATGCTGGCAGCTAATGAAGAAAATGCCAACTTGGTTTCGGCGCAATTATTAGCCGGTGCTAACTCGCTGATGGTAGCGAATGATAATGGTGAAGTTTCGCAGTGGTTTGAAATTAATACTGACGAAGGCCGTGAATATCAAAAAATACGCGCGTTTGAAACCTCAAAGCAGCCTAAACTAGACATATTCACTGAGTTTTATCGTCGCACGTTCTTTACCACCAGTTCTAATGGTGAGTTAGGCGTGTATTACACCACCAGTGAAGCAAAACTATGGCAAGGTAAAATCAGTGAAGGTCCGATTGAAAACTTTGCTATTGCACCCCGCTCAAATGCGGCACTTATTCTAGCTGATGACAAATTAACTGTGATTGAAATTCACAATGAACACCCTGAGGTGACTTGGTCAGCCTTGTGGCAAGAAGTGTGGTATGAGGGTTATCCAGAGCCGGGTTATATTTGGCAATCAACGTCTGCCGGTGATGACTTTGAGGCTAAATTTTCTTTAGTGCCAATTTCATTCGGTACTATAAAAGCTGCTTTATATGCGATGCTATTCGCAGTGCCGATTGCACTCTCAGCGGCAATTTACACTGCTTATTTTATGTCAGGTTCATTACGTAAAGTTGTTAAACCAACGGTTGAAATTATGGAAGCATTACCAACTGTAATTTTAGGATTCTTAGCAGGCTTGTGGCTTGCACCGTTGATAGAAGAGCATTTACCTGCGATTGTTGGTTTGTTATTCATGCTGCCGCTGGGTATTTTAGCCACCGCATTTGCGTGGACTAAATTACCAGAAAGCATTCGTCACCGTGTTCCTGATGGAGCGCATTCAATCTTATTAATACCGGTGCTGTTACTGATTGGTTGGTTAGCCTTTGCGATGAGTGGCGTGGTTGAATTGTGGATGTTTGACGGTAATGTTCGCCAGTATTTAACTAACGAATTGGGTTTGACTTTCGATCAACGTAATTCACTAGTAGTCGGTATTGCGATGGGGTTTGCGGTTATTCCGACTATTTTTTCTATCGCGGAAGATGCGGTATTTAGTGTGCCTAAGCATTTATCAAACGGTTCATTGGCGCTGGGCGCAACACAATGGCAAACCTTAATTAGCGTCGTGCTATTAACCGCCAGTCCTGGTATTTTCTCTGCGGTCATGATGGGCTTAGGCCGCGCCGTAGGTGAAACCATGATTGTACTAATGGCAACGGGTAATACGCCAATAATGGATTGGAGTATTTTCCAAGGTATGCGTACTTTAGCCGCAAATATCGCAGTAGAAATGCCAGAATCGGAAGTGGGTAGTTCACACTATCGGATCTTATTTTTAGCCGCATTTGTATTATTCATATTCACCTTTATTTTCAACACAATTGCTGAGTTTGTGCGTCAGCAGTTGCGTGATAAATACAGCTCGATGTAAGTGGGAGACACGACATGTTAAAGCAGTGGTTTAAGTCAGGTTCTCCTTGGATATGGATGACAGGTGGTGCAGTAAGTATCAGTTTGATTTCTGTCTTGGGATTATTAGCAATGATTGCTTGGAAAGGGTTAAGCTTTTTCTGGCCATCACAAGTCGTACAACTCGAGTTACAGGGCTCGGTTGCGCAGCAAACCGTAATTGGTGAAATATACGACCGTGAAATGGTGCCTAAATCGCGCCTTGAGGCAACCGGTGTTGATTTATCTGGTTATGATAAAGAGCAACTAGAACGTTATTTAATTAAAACCGGTAACCGTGAATACGTTGATTTAGATTTTCGTTGGGTAATAGAAACCGACATAAAATCATATACCATGCCTGCGGCTATCGCGGTGTTTGAACGCAGTAAAAATGGTAATTTTTATGGCTACGTTGAACAAGTAATAAAAGACGGCCAAGTGATCAATGATGATAAAACGGAAATATTAGAAGAGCTGGTTGAACGTGCTGTTGAGCTTAATGAGCAAGCGCTTGATTTACAAAACGGTGACATTGGTCATATTAACTATCAATTAGAGCGTTTACGTTTACAAGAGAAATCGTATTTACTCGATGATGCCCTGACCGATGAGCGAGTGGCTGAGCTTGCGCAACAGCGTGCTGATTTAAGAGCCGAGTATAGCGTACTTGAAAAGCAATTGTTTGCACTGCGCAAACAAGCTAAGCGTGATCAGGTAACCGTAAAAGATATGCGCGGTGAAATTGTTACTTTGCCTTTGTATCAGGTTTTGGATTTTTGGTTTCCTAATGACATGAGCTTTGTTGCAAAGCTAGGTCACTACTTTGTACAACTAGGTAAATTTGTTTCGGATGATCCGCGTGAAGCTAATACTGAAGGTGGTGTATTCCCGGCAATCTTTGGTACTGTTTTTATGGTAATGTTGATGGCTGTAATTGTAACGCCGTTTGGGGTGGTGGCAGCTATTTATTTGCATGAATACGCAGCTAAAAATGCGATTACTAAGATGATCCGTATCGCGGTAATTAACTTGGCCGGTGTGCCTTCAATTGTTTACGGTGTATTCGGCTTAGGGTTCTTTGTTTATGTATTGGGTGGCAGTTTAGATCAATTATTTTATCCAGAAGCCGCACCTAGTCCAGTATTTGGTACTCCAGGCGTTATGTGGTCCGCACTAACGCTTGCCATTTTAACGCTGCCTGTAGTGATTGTATCAACTGAAGAAGGTTTATCACGTATCCCAAGTACGGTTCGTCATGGCTCTTTAGCTCTGGGCGCAACGCAAGCTGAAACGTTATGGCGTATTATTGTGCCAATGGCCAGTCCTGCGATTATGACCGGTTTAATATTAGCGGTGGCGCGTGCTGCCGGCGAAGTTGCACCATTGATGCTAGTGGGTGTGGTGAAAATGGCACCGACATTACCGCTCGATGGTAACTTCCCGTATTTTCATCTAGATCGAAAGTTCATGCATTTAGGTTTTCATATATACGATGTTGGCTTCCAAAGCCCAAATGTTGAAGCGGCACGTCCGCTAGTGTATGCCACCGCATTCTTACTGGTATCAGTAATTATTACACTGAATATCACCGCGATAGGCATACGTAACCATTTACGTGAAAAATTTAGATCGCTTGATCAATAATTAGTAAAGATTCTATAGGTAACAAACATGATTACAGTCGCTCCACAAGTAAACCAATCAAGCACCAGTTTGAAATTGGACTTAGACAATTTAAGCACCGAGCAAACGGCACTCGAGATCAAAAACTTAGATCTTTACTATGGTGAAAAACAAGCGCTTAGCTCAGTGAATATGAATATTCCCAAAGGCCAAGTAACCGCATTTATCGGACCATCTGGCTGTGGTAAATCTACGTTATTGCGCTGTATTAACCGTATGAATGATCTGGTTGATATTTGCCGTATTGAAGGTGAAATTTTACTACACGGACAAAACATCTATGATAAAAAGGTAGATGTTGCAGCGCTGCGTCGCAATGTCGGTATGGTATTCCAGCGTCCGAACCCGTTTCCTAAATCAATCTACGAAAATGTGGTTTATGGCCTACGCTTACAAGGTATCAAAGAAAAACGTAAATTAGACGAAGTGGTTGAACAGTCACTGCGAGGCGCGGCACTGTGGGATGAAGTAAAAGATAGGTTGCACGATAGCGCATTTGGTTTGTCAGGTGGTCAGCAGCAACGTTTAGTGATTGCGCGATCTATCGCCATCGAGCCTGAAGTATTATTACTTGATGAGCCAACATCAGCATTGGATCCTATTTCAACACTGGTAATTGAAGAGCTTATCAACGATTTAAAAAATAAGTTTACCGTTGTTATCGTAACCCACAACATGCAACAAGCAGCGCGGGTTTCTGATCAAACGGCTTTTATGTACATGGGTGAATTAATAGAGTACTCAGATACCAATACGTTATTTACTACCCCAACGAAAAAGAAAACAGAAGATTATATCACCGGTCGTTATGGCTAGGCTGAGTCAAGCTGTTTTTGGGTTACGTTAGCTATTTTGATAAGAAGGTAAACAATGGAACACAATATTAATAAGCATATTTCTGGCCGCTTTAACCAAGAGTTAGAAAACGTTCGTAACCATGTATTAAGCATGGGTGGCTTAGTTGAACAGCAACTAAATAGTGCGCTTGATGCAGTTAGCAATGGCGATGCTGAGTTAGCGCGTAAAGTGCGTGAAAACGACTATAAAGTAAACGCCATGGAAGTAAATATTGATGAGGAATGTACCCGTATCATTGCTCGTCGCCAGCCAGCTGCAAGCGATTTACGCTTAGTGGTCGCGATTGCCAAAACCATTGCAGATCTTGAGCGCATTGGTGATGAGGCTGAGCGTATTGCTAAAGTTGCGTTAGATTCATTTACTAAAGATCAGCAAGATTTATTAGTTAACATCGAAAATATGGGTCGCCAAGTTTCAAAAATGTTGCATGATGTACTCGATGCTTTTGCACGTATGGATGTACAAAAAGCATTTGAAGTACATAAGGAAGATGCCAAGGTTGACCGTGAGTATGAAGCAATTACTCGTCAAATTATGACCTATATGATGGAAGACCCACGTTCAATTCCAAAAATTATGGATTTAGTTTGGTCGGTACGTTCATTGGAACGTATTGGCGATCGTTGTCAAAACATCTCTGAATACATTATTTACTTTGTTAATGGTAAAGATATTCGTCATACATCTCAAGAGGATATAGAAAAATCGTTATAGATTTTTTGATACCGTCTTATTTTATTAAAGCGGCCAATGGTCGCTTTTTCTGTTTTCGTTATAATTATAATGCTGTAGCGGTAGCTGTGATGTAATAAAAGCATTCACAATCGCGGTGAATGCTGTAAAATTCACGCCGCAAAGCATACTAATTTGATTTAAGGGTCAGTTATGCCTACAAACGCATTTTTAGGGGTATTCGCAAAATCTCCTATAAAGCCAATGGAAGATCACATCAAGAAGGTACATCAAGCAAGTAAAGCTTTGATCCCTTTTTTCAATCATGTATTTAAAGAAGAGTGGCAACAAGCAGAAGAGATTCGCTTGAACATTCGTACTTTAGAACGTGAAGCCGACGAGATGAAAAGAAATATACGTTTACAGTTACCGCGCGGTTTATTTATGCCGGTAGAGCGTACAGATCTGCTCGAACTCGTCACCCAGCAAGATAAAATTGCTAATAAAGCAAAAGACATTGCTGGTCGTGTAATTGGTCGTGAGATGACCATTCCAAAAGAAATTCAAGTTAACTTTTTAGCCTATGTAACTCGCTGTGTTGATGCAACTAAACAAGCATCAAACGCAATTAATGAGTTAGATGAGTTACTAGAAACAGGTTTTAAAGGTCGTGAAGTGACCTTAGTAGAAAAAATGCTCGTTGAATTGGATGCAATTGAACAAGACACGGATGATATGCAAATCATAATACGTCGCCAATTACGCGATGTTGAAAATGAACTCAATCCTGTAGATGTAATGTTTTTATATAAAATCATCGAATGGGTCGGCGAGCTTGCGGATATCGCAGAACGCGTTGGTTCGCGTCTTGAGCTGATGTTAGCTCGGTAATTTACACTCAGTTCAATAATGAAAGATTAGGGTTACACAATGGATATCATTGCATCTTATGGCACGGTATTAATTTTAATTGCCGCAGCAGTCGGCTTTTTTATGGCTTATGGTATTGGCGCGAATGACGTTGCTAATGCGATGGGCACATCGGTAGGTTCAAAAGCATTAACTATAAAACAAGCTATTTTTATAGCGATGATTTTTGAATTTGCAGGCGCCTACTTAGCAGGCGGCGAAGTAACATCGACAATTCGTAAAGGCATTATCGATTCTACGCCATTTTTAGACCTGCCAGAACTTATGGTATTAGGGATGATCTCGGCATTATTTGCAGCGGGTAGTTGGTTGCTAATAGCTTCATTCTTAGGTTGGCCGGTATCAACCACACATTCAATTATTGGCGCTATCATCGGATTTGCCTTAGTTGCAGTTGGTAGCGAAGCGATTCAGTGGGACAAAGTTGCAGGTATTGTGGGGAGTTGGATTGTTACCCCTGCGATTTCAGGGTTTATTGCCTACTTAATCTTTATGAGTGCGCAAAAGTTAATTTTTGACACCGAGGCGCCACTTAACAATGCCAAACGCTATGTGCCTATTTATATGGGTTTAGCTGGTTTTATCATGTCTTTAGTAACCATCAAGAAAGGTTTAAAGCACATTGGTATTAATTTAGGTGCTGTTGAAGGGTATGCATTAGCAATCGGTATTGCTGTTATTGTTGGTATTATTGGTAAAGTCGTTATTTCTCGATTAAAGATTGATCCAAAAGCCGATAAGAAAATGCAATTTAATAACGTTGAGAAAGTATTTGCTATCTTAATGGTATTAACTGCATGTTGTATGGCATTTGCTCATGGTTCTAATGACGTTGCTAACGCGATTGGTCCACTAGCGGCAGTTGTAAACATTGTTGAAAATAATGGCGAAATAGCTAAGCAAGCGTCAATTGCATGGTGGATTTTACCTCTAGGTGGTTTCGGTATTGTTGCAGGCCTTGCAATTTTAGGCAAAAAAGTAATTAAAACTATTGGTGAAGGCATTACGCATTTAACACCAAGTCGTGGTTTTGCGGCAGAATTAGCTGCTGCTTCTACAGTTGTAATTGCATCGGGAACAGGCTTGCCAATTTCTACTACACAAACCTTAGTTGGCGCGGTATTAGGGGTAGGTATGGCACGTGGAATTGCTGCACTTAATATGGGTGTGATCAGAAACATTGTAGTTTCTTGGGTAATTACATTGCCAGTTGGCGCTGCCCTTGCTATTGTTATTTTCTACATACTGAGAACTGCCTTTGGAGTTTAAATCCAGCAGTCTTTAAGTATTACAGACTTTTAGCTTGAAAAGATCTCAACGCCCTTGGTGTTGGGGTCTTTTTATTTGTGGGTAAAGAAAGTATGACGAACTTACCAAGTATTAAACAACTGCAGTATTTGTTGGCTGTTCATCAACATCAGCATTTTGGCCGCGCCGCAAGTGCGTGTTTTATTGGTCAATCAACACTTAGCAGTGCAATTCAAACCCTCGAAGAAACATTGGGATGCCAACTTATCGAACGTGAAAATCGCAGTCTTATGTTTACCGCGATAGGTGAAGATGTCGTACAGCGAGCCCGTAAAATTATTGACGATACGCTCAGTGTTAAAGAACTAACGAAAAGCCATTTAACACCGCTAAGCGGTAAGCTCACCCTCGGTGTTATTCCAACCATTGCTAGTTTTATAGCGGCGCCTTTATATCATCTTTGTCTGCAACAATTTGCTGATTTAGAGCTGGTACTGATTGAAGATACCAGCGACAGCTTGTTAGATAAACTCGAGCATGGCCATATCGATATGGCACTATTAGCACTACCTTACGATACAGATAAATTTCATACTCAAGTACTCGCGCAAGATCACTTTTGCTTAGTACATCATAAAGACTATTTACCCGCTAAGAATATAGAAGATTTTAACTTGTTACCGGAAGCCAGTGTATTCTTATTAGAGCGAGAACATTGTATGACAGGGCACGCATTAAGTGCTTGTCATTTAAATCGTTCAAGCTGTATCAATCCGTTTGAAGCGGCGAGCTTACACACTTTACTTAGCATGGTAGAGCACCAGTTAGGGGTAACTTTCTTACCACAAATGGCGATTAACGCGGGTATTTTAGCGAACAAAAACATGCTTGCCACTCCCTCACAAAGTGACGCATACCGCGATATTGGTATTTTATGGCGCAAAACAACCGGTCGTATTCGAGACTTTCGTTTATTTAGCCAAATGCTAGAAAGTTTTTTAAAGCAACAATGCCGTTTAATAGCGGATGACTAGCTCATTTAGGTGAGCTTTTTTATTTATTTTCATTTATTTTTATCTTTTCCAAACTATCTGCTTCACTCTATCGACTAACCTCATAAGTAAAATAACTAAGCATCGAGAATCGTGTTTTTTCAATCAATAGAAACATTAATCGCCAAAGCACAGCAAGGAAATAAACGCGCCTGGCTTAAGTTGGTTAAACAGCATGAAAGCCAAGTTTATAACTATTGTTTGCGGATGCTAAGTAACCCAGATGATGCTATGGACTTAATGCAAGAGGTGTTTATTTCAGTGTATAAAAGTCTGCCGAACTTTCGTGGTGAGTCGAGCTTTAGTACCTGGGTATTTCAAATTGTGCATCGGCGTAGCGTTGAATACTACCGCCGTCGTAAGCATTATCAGAGCTTAGATGATGTACCAGAACAAGCTTGTGAACATAGTGAATTAGAAGGGAATCGTGTAGTACAGGCCCAGCATCAGCAATTAAAAAGTATGTTGAATAAGTTACCATGGGAGCAGCGTTTAGTGGTGGAGCTGAAATTTTTCCAGCATTGCACCTTTGAAGAGATTGCTGAGCAATTAGATATTTCAACGAATACTGCTAAGTCGCGGTTATACAGTGCATTAGGTAAATTAAAAGTTCATTTGGAGGCCGTAGATGGCTAATTTAGAGATGCTTTTTGAGCAATGGTTAGACGGTAAAGTTTTGAGCGATAAACAATTGCAGCAGCTCGAAAATGATCCCGAATATGCAGCGTTGATGAGCCAAGCGAAAGTATGGCAACAGCATAGCCGTGATTATAAGGCTGTACCAGTACCAACCTGGGATCGCCAATCAACAATATCGCAGCTCTCAGCTGTGCGTGTGTTTAGCGTCGCTGGAGCGTGGGCTGTTGCTGCATCAGTTATGATTTGTTCGTTGGTGTTTTTACTGATGCCGCAGCAACAGGCTCCAGAATTATTGGATCAGGTCGCGAAACAAACGCAGTTATTAGAGTCACAGCAAAAGCAAATTGACCAACTGCAAAAAATTATAACGGCGCAAAATGAATTACAACAGCAACACATGTATCAACTCGCTAAAGAGGCGATTACTACTGGGCGTGTTGAACGTCAAGAAGACATTAATAGCTTAATTACTTACATCAAAACCCAGCGTGCTCAAGATCAAGCGTATCTAAGGATGCAACTAAACGACTTAGCCGAACAAGTACAAGAGCAGCCAATGGCCGCCATTGCGAAAAATTAGGAGTAAAGAGCATGAATATAAAACTTATCAGCAGCGCTATCATTGCCGTTATTGGTTGTACAAGCAGCAACCTTCAGGCGAAAATACCTGAAAACTTGGCCGCTATACAGCGTGAAGTCGGTATTATGGAAAATATTTTAAGCAGTGCCTTAAAACAAGATACGGATAAAAAGGTCCGCGCAATTTCAGCTAACTACTTTGTTGATCAAGGTGTGGTATTTGAGTTAGATGTGCGCGGCACAAACCGCTGGCAAACCATTTTAAGTAGTGTACCTAATGCGCCATTACCCCCTATGCCTGACATTGATTTCTCTGAAGTGAATATTGAGTTTATTAGTGACCATGCAGAAGCAATAAGTGAACATGCTGTTGAGTCATCCCGTAAAGCTTATCAACAGGCCATGGAAGTTATGAGGGAAGGGGCTGAACGAGTAAGAGAAGCTGCCGAGCAAGAGCGTGATATAAGTCGTGAGCTACGCGATTTAGAGCGTGAAAAGCGTGATCTTGAGTTTGCTAGTCGACATGATAATAGCGCAGAAGCTAAAGAGTTAGCAGAACGCAAAAAGAGCCTTGAAAAAGAAATAACGGAACTTGAAAAACAACAAGTTAAGCTCACTAAACAGCAACAAAAACTTCGTCAAGACATCACTGAAAAACAAGCAGAGCGTGCCAAACAGCAAGCCGCAGAGCAACAAAAGTTGCTCGTACAAGTCAATAAAAGCATTAGTTTAACGCTTTGTGACTATGGCAGTGGTTTGCGTAGTTTACCAAACGACGAGCATGTGAGTTTTGTTCTTAAAGGGCTCGGCGATAAAAATACGAGTTTAATAAAAGTATTTAATAAATCAGATATAAAAAAGTGTGTAGTAGGTGACATTAAAGCCAGCGATCTAGCCCTTAAGGCAATTAGCTACCAATTTTAATTAACCGAACTGATGTTAAGAGTAAAATTAATAGCTTATCCCTGACCAAAAAAGCAGCCACTTATAAAGGCTGCTTTTCATTATGGCCTTCGTATTCACACTGTTTATTAAATGGCGTAATATCGGGTAAAAATAACAAATAAACCCACACCACTAAATTAAAGTAGGGGATCAAACCTAAGCAGGTGAATGTTACAACAGGGTAACCTTTGATATTGGCACATCGATAGCACTGGTAAGTTATCCCTAAGTTTACCGCTAATAGTAACACGATTAATTGCATCATAATTCACTCCATTAATTGACAATGATACTAATAACAACACGTTAGTTTTTAAGTGGTATGTTGCTATCATTTAACGATGTCACGTTAAATTTTGGTTATCATCATAATCACAAGACATTTATCGCCCTGTGAGCAAAGTATAGATGAGTTATCACAAGATGGAAGTAAAAAAATGCGTAGATTTGTATGAAAAACTCGCTATTTTAGCTAGGTGATTGTTCGTAAAAAGTTTTGTTTTGATAAATTTTTTGTAACTGATATTTGATTTTTTCTACGGGCACTGGGCGTGAAATGAAGTAACCCTGGCCATAATCAACTCCTATTTCTTTTAGTGCTAAAAAAATCTCTTTGTTTTCTACATACTCAGCGACAGAGCGCTTATCTAGCGAGCGACTAATATCATTTATCGCTTTAACTAACGCCATGTCGATTGGATCATTGAGCATATCGCGAACAAACGAACCGTCTATTTTTACGTGCTGAGCTGGCAGTTGCTTAAGATAATTAAAGGTACTAAAGCCAGTGCCAAAGTCATCTATTGAGAAATGACAGCCTAAGCGATTTAGTTTCTCAATCATGGCACGAGTAGCTGTCAGGTTGTTTATACTAGCAGATTCAGTGATCTCAAAAATAACCCGGGTAGGGCTGATATCGCACTTTTCAAGGGTCGATTCGATATGCGGTAATAGGCGTTCATCTAAAAACGATTGCGCAGATAGGTTTATCGCAACTTGATTTAGCTCAGGGTTGGCTGCGATGGCAGCAATGGCATTGCTGATCACACATTGATCCATTAAGTAAGTGTCGTTTAATAATTCAAGTGACGGAATAAATTGGTTTGGATAAACCAGTTCATCATCGAGCTTTAAGCGTAACAGCGCTTCAAAATAAGCTACACCACCTTGTTTAAAGTCCCAAATTGGCTGGTAATGTAATTCAATTTGGTTTTGTTGCAGTGCTTGGCGAATACTGTGTCCCCACTCTAAGCCTGCTTGTAAGGTATTATGGTTGGCATCTTCTTTAGAGTAGCAATGAACGAGATTACGGCCCAAGCTCTTTGCGACATATAAGGCAATGTCGGCCTGTTTTAAGCATTCACTCGGATCGTGGTTTGCGGCAGTTATTTGCGTTAAACCAATCGAGCAGCTAATTGAATAAACTTGTTCTTCAGATTTAAACTGATGACCTTCAATAGCCATACAAATACTTTCAGCTATCAAGTGTGCATCAAGCAGATTCATATTATTTAAGATCACTGCAAATTCATCCCCACCAATACGACACACTAAGTGTTCATCACTGATATTGGCGTTAAATAGTTGCGCAACTTCTTTAAGAACTATATCGCCTTGTTGATGGCCTTTACTGTCATTAATTATTTTAAAGTGGTCAAGGTCAATATAAATTAAAGCGTGCTCTATGTCGCCATTAGTGCGCTGTGGTTGGCAAATTCGATTCAGTTGCTGATCAAAATAATAGCGGTTATGTAAACCAGTTAACGTGTCATGTAAGGCCAAGTGACGCAATTGTAATTCAGCTTGTTTGCGCTCATGAATGTTATCAATAGTGGCGGTGATTGTCGCCGCATTACTGCTGTTTTTGATTAGTTGTAAGCGGCATTCAACCCAGATAGCTCGGCCATCTTTATGAATAATTTGCACTTCTACTTGTTGTTGCAAAGCGCCGCCTTGCAAAATATTGCTAATAGTATCAAGTAGCTTTTCTTTGCAGTCATTAATGCAAAAGTCAGAGAGTGCTTTGCTCAAGGTTTGTTTTATGCCAAACCCACTAAGCGCTTCCCAAGCAGGGTTAATAAAACGAATGCGGCCTTGTTGATCAAATTCAAGCACTACTGTATTGAGGTGTAATAGTATTCGCTGGTGGGCTGAAAATAGCTCTTTGTAGCGGCTTTGACTTTGACTTAACTGTTCTACTTTTTGTGCAAACTCGGCATAACTAACCATAAAATCTTCACGACGCGCAGCATGGTCACATACTTTACTTAACAAGGTATGTTCATACGGTGCTCGAATAAAATCAGTGACCCCTGAAAGCAACAGTCGTTCAGCATGATCGGCATCTTTTGTATCAATAATGGTTACAATGGCTTGCTTTGGGTTGTGTTGTAAAATCTCTTCAACTAATTGACTGGCAGCTCCTGCGTGTGCTGCGGTTGCATCAAGTAACACAATGGCAAACTTTTGCTGCAAATAGATTGATAATGCTTGCTTATCACTAGAAACATGGGTGCAGGTAAAGTTTAGCTGTAATTGTTGTGTTATTTCAGCCGCTTTAGTGCTGTCGGTTTCGAGCAGCAGTAAATCTAACCGACTGCTTTTTTCTAAATGCGTTGATAATACATTTGCCAATACTTGTGGCAGCATATCTTGGCGTTCAAATGGTAATACCGCATCAATGCCATAACTTCGGGCCGTCGTTTCGGCTATTCGCTCACAATAGATAGGTGGAGTTAGTACAATTGGTGTGTTTTTTGGAGTTTTTAATAACCCAGAACGGATCATCCGAGAAAATCGCCAGCCATCTATTTTACCAACATTAAGACCTGTAATAATCACATCGACAGCTTGAGATTTAAGAATTTCGAGGGCTTGTTGGCTATCGGCTACTTCAAGGAAAGTAAATACATTGAGCCGATTTAAGGTTGACTTAACAGCCTGACGCTCAGCGACACTGGCGTTTAAGATCAGCAAAGTTAGCTGCTTAGCCATTTATGTCACACCTCTTATCAACCTAGCTCTAATCAAGTTGAGTAGAATAATGCCATTTGTCTCGAACCACAAGAGAACATTCCATTGTATTTTAATTAAAGCCGTTGGTTGAGCTAATAGCACGATACAGTTAAACTTGGCGCGACTTTTTTGATCTGGATATATCCTATGCGCGTGGCTGATTTTAGCTTTGACTTACCTGATGAATTAATTGCTCGTTTTCCTAAACAGGATCGAACCAGCAGTCGCTTATTAACCTTAGATGGCCCAAGTGGCGCTGTAAAACATAAAATATTTAGCGATATTCTTGATTTAGTAAATGAAAATGACTTGTTGGTATTTAACAATACCAAAGTGATCCCAGCTCGTATGTATGGCCAAAAAGCATCTGGCGGTAAACTTGAAGTACTAGTAGAGCGAGTGCTGGATGAGCATCGTGTGCTTGCCCATGTGCGCGCCAGTAAATCGCCTAAACCAGGTACAATTATTATTCTTGAAGGTAAAGCGCAGGCGACTATGGTGGGTCGTCAGGGTGAACTGTTTGAACTAGAGTTTACAGGTGAGCAAAACGTTCTGGAAATTTTAAATGATATTGGTCATATGCCACTACCGCCGTATATTGACCGTCCAGATACTGACGAAGACCGCAAACGCTATCAAACAGTTTATGGTGAAAAACCAGGCGCCGTTGCAGCGCCAACTGCTGGTCTACATTTTGATGATACGCTTATGGCAGCATTAAAAGCCAAGGGCGTAAACATGGCATTTGTTACTTTGCATGTTGGCGCGGGCACATTCCAGCCGGTGCGCGTAGACTCGGTTGATGATCATATAATGCACTCTGAATACATTGAAGTGCCTGATGATGTTGTTGCAGCAGTCGCTGCAACCAAAGCTAACGGCGGCAGAGTGATTGCGGTAGGCACAACTTCGGTACGTTCTTTGGAATCAGCAGCTAAGATACATGGCGGCCAATTAGCCAGTTACTTTGGTGACACCGATATCTTTATTTACCCAGGTTATCAATTTAATGTGGTTGATGCCATGGTGACTAATTTTCACTTATCGGAATCGACACTTATTATGCTGGTCAGTGCTTTTGCCGGGCAGGAAAATATTATGAGTGCTTACCAAACGGCAATCGAACAAAAGTATCGCTTTTTCAGTTACGGTGATGCGATGTTTCTGACTCGGAAATAAAGCTTTCTTAAATCAGTTGAGAACCCAGCAAAATGCTGGGTTTTTTTACTTTTAATTTCAGCTTTTAGCCCAATTAATAGTAATGCCATAGTAACTAATGGTAGAATCGAGCGGTTAAATTATAGCTTGTTGGACTGTTTTTCTGACATTGAGGATGATATGAAATTTGAATTAGACCGTACAGACGGTAAAGCCCGCCGTGGCCGCTTGATTTTTGATAGAGGCGTAGTAGAAACTCCAGCATTTATGCCAGTAGGTACTTACGGTACTGTCAAAGGTATGACCCCAGATGAAGTCAAAGACACTGGTGCGCATATTTGCCTAGGTAACACCTTCCATTTGATGCTTCGCCCTGGTACTGAAATCATCAAGCAGCATGGTGGATTACATGGTTTTATGAATTGGGATAAACCAATTTTAACCGACTCAGGCGGTTTTCAAGTATTTAGCTTAGGCGCAATGCGTAAAATTTCTGAAGAAGGTGTATTATTTAGCTCGCCAGTCAATGGTGAAAAAATCATGCTCTCGCCAGAAAAAGCCATGCAAGTGCAACGCGACTTAGGCTCAGATATCGTGATGATTTTTGACGAATGTACGCCTTATCCAGCCACTGAAAAAGAAGCAAAAGAGTCAATGGAGTTATCACTTCGTTGGGCTAAACGTTCAAAAGAAGGTCATGGTGATAACCCATCAGCCTTGTTTGGTATTATCCAAGGCGGTATGTACCCTGAGTTACGTGCGCAATCACAAGCCGGATTAGAAGAAATTGGTTTTGATGGTTATGCACTTGGTGGTTTATCTGTGGGTGAGCCTAAGAATGAGATGATTAACATTCTTGATCACTGTGCATACAAAATGCCAGAGAACAAACCGCGTTACCTTATGGGCGTAGGCAAACCAGAAGATTTAGTTGAAGCTGTGCGTCGCGGTATCGACATGTTTGACTGTGTAATGCCAACCCGTAATGCCCGTAATGGCCATTTATTTATAACTGGTGGCATCGTTAAAATTCGCAATGCAGTACATAAAACAGACACCGGTCCACTGGATCCTGAGTGTGATTGCCATACTTGTAAGAATTATTCCCGCGCGTACCTACATCATCTTGATAAATGTAACGAAATTTTAGGTGCACGACTAAACACCATTCATAACTTGCGTTATTATCAGCGTGTTATGGAAGGTTTACGTAATGCGATTAGTGACGGCAAGTTAGATGAATTCGTAAATGATTTTTATGCACGCCGCGGCCAAGATGTGCCAGAGCTTGCAGATACTACAAATTAAATTTTAAAAATTAAAGAGGAAGTGTTATGAGTTTATTTATTTCAAACGCCCACGCAAGTGCGGCAGGTGCAGCTCCAGCCGGTGGTGGTTATGAGATGTTAATTATGCTAGCTATTTTTGGTCTAGTATTTTTCTTCTTAATTTACCGTCCACAAGCTAAGCGTGTAAAAGAGCATAAAGCGCTAATGAACGCGATGGCTAAAGGCGATGAAGTATTAACGCAAGGTGGTTTAGTGGGTAAAATCGCTAAAATCTCTGAAGATAAAGACTTCATTGTTATTTCACTTAACGACCAAGCTGAAGTAACTGTACAGAAATCTGCAGTTTCAGCAGTATTGCCGAAAGGCACAATGAAGTCGCTATAATAACAATAATAAGGACGCCCACGTGTTAAACAAGTTTCCATTATGGAAGTATTTACTTGTTCTAGCTGTGATTGCGATAGGTCTTTTGTATGCCTCTCCTAATTTGTATGGTCGTGATCCGGCCATACAAATTTCAGGTACTAAAGGAACTGATGCAGATCTAGCTGTAGTAGACAAAGTAAACGCGACCCTCAAAGAGCACAATGTTACTGTAAAATCAGTTAAGTTCGAAAACGGTCAAGTGTTGATCCGCTTTAAAAATGTTGAAGAGCAGCTTAAAGCGCAAGATTTATTGCGTGATTCGTTGAGCGACGATTACATCTCAGCCATTAACATGGCCCCGGCGCAACCTCATTGGTTAAAAGCCCTTGGCGGTAATCCAATGAAATTGGGCTTGGATTTAAGTGGCGGTGTTCACTTTACGATGGAAATTGACATGGTGACAGCGGTTGATAACGCGCTGGAACAAATGGAACAAGACTATAAAAGTGATTTACGTGAAGAAAAACTACGCTATCGCACCGTTCGCCGCGTAGCTGGTACTGAACGTCTTCGCGTTGAAATGCGCAGTGACGAAGATAAAGACGCTGCAGAGCGCTTCTTACAGTCACGCTACCCATTACACAACTACATTGATGATAGCTCTAACGATAACGCGTTTTATGCCACCATCAGCGAGCAAAAACTCAAAGAAATTCGTGACTATGCTATCAAGCAAAACGAAACCATTATCCGTAACCGTATTAACCAAATCGGTGTTGCTGAGCCTAACGTACAACGTCAAGGTGCAGAGCGTATTATTGTGCAGCTACCAGGTGTTCAAGATACTGCGCGTGCGAAAGAGATTTTGGGTGCTACAGCAACCCTTGAGTTTCGTGAAGTAGACGAAAATGCCGATCCAACGGCAGCAGCGCAAGGGCGTATTCCGCCTGGTACTGAAATGATCATGAGCCGTGATGGCTACCCAGTGGTACTTAAAAAACGCATTATTCTCGAAGGTAGTCACATTACTGGTGCGCAATCGGGTGCCGATGAATACCAACGTCCGCAAGTAAGTATTAGCCTTGATAGCAAAGGCGGCGCGAAAATGAATGCTTTCACTAAGCGTGCTATTGGCAAGCGTATGGCAACGGTATTTATTGAGTACAAGCCTTCTGGTAAAACAGACGAAAACGGTAAAGCGCTACCACCAATTAAAGTGGAAGAAGTCATTAACGTGGCAACTATTCAAGCGCGTCTTGATCGTTCGTTCCGTATCACCGGTATTGATAACCCTGCAGAAGCGCATAATTTAAGTTTACTACTACGTGCTGGTGCTTTGGTTGCGCCAATTCAGATTGTAGAAGAGCGTACGGTAGGACCAAGCTTAGGACAAGAAAACATTGAAGCGGGTATGACTGCGGTTGCATTAGGCTTCTTGTTTGTATTGATCTTTATGTTGGTTTATTACAAAGGCTTTGGCTTAGTCGCTAATATTGCTCTCGCTGCTAACTTAGTATTGATTGTGGGTGTAATGTCACTGATCCCAGGTGCTGCATTAACACTGCCAGGTATTGCCGGTATTGTATTAACAGTCGGTATGGCCGTTGATGCTAACGTACTAATTTTTGAACGTATTCGTGAAGAACTTGCTGACGGTCGTAGCCCGCAACAGGCCGTTCATCATGGTTATGACAGCGCCTTTAGTACGATTTTTGATGCTAATATTACCACCTTAATTGCTGCAATTATCTTATTCGCAGTGGGTACAGGTCCGATTGCAGGTTTCGCAGTAACACTTGCGATTGGTATTATCACCTCAATGTTTACAGCCATAGTTGGTACCCGTGCGGTGATCAACTTATTTATCGGCGGTAAGCGCGTAGATAAGCTGTCAATTTAAGGAGCAAATATGCAAATTTTAAAATTAGGCGGCAGAACTTTAGGGTTTATGTCGCTGCGCAAAGTTGCTATGAGCATCTCAACGCTACTTATTTTGGCATCGTTCGCATCGTTCTTCGTTAAAGGTTTAAACTTTGGCTTAGATTTTACGGGCGGTACTGCAGTAGAAGTAGGTTTTGCACAACCAGCAGACTTAAAGAAAGTACGTTCAGTGTTAGCTGAAAATGGTTTTGCAGATGCATCAGTACAATTGTTTGGTTCAAGCCAAGAGATTTTGGTTCGCTTAGCACCGCGCGGTGATGATGTTAAAGCCGAAGTCATTGGCAACCAAGTAATTGATGCACTTAAAATAGCAGACGATAGTGTGGTAATGCGCCGCATTGAATTTGTTGGCCCAAGTGTCGGTGAAGACTTAAAAGAGCAGGGTGGCCTTGCCATGTTAACTGCGCTTATTTGTATCTTGATCTATGTGGCATTTCGCTTTGAGTGGCGTTTTGCGGTTGGCGCGGTAGCGGCGCTGTTACACGATGTAATCATTACTCTTGGCTTGTTCTCAGTATTAGGCTTAGAATTCGACTTAACTATATTGGCGGCAATATTGGCAGTAATAGGTTACTCACTTAACGATACTATCGTTGTATCTGACCGTATTCGTGAGAACTTCCGCAAAGTACGTATCGACGATACTGTTGAGATAATTGATATTTCATTAACGCAAACACTTAACCGTACTCTAGTAACTTCAATTACCACTATTTTAGTGTTAATTGCCTTGTTTGCTTGGGGTGGCCAAACGATTCATGGTTTTGCTACAGCGCTGTTATTTGGTGTGTTTATTGGTACTTATTCTTCAATTTATGTTGCTAGTGCCGTTGCGATTGCGATGGGCGTAAGTAAAGAAGACTTAATACCAGAAGTGATCGAAAAAGAAGGTGCCGACTTAGATCCTATGCCATAGGAATTACTCTAATTAGAGTGACTAAGTTTGTATAAAAAAACCGCTCAACGAGCGGTTTTTTGTTTTTATGCTGCGCAGCTTTAATTGTTGCTATTTATGAAATTAAATTTTCCCTATAATAGCCATTATTGATTAAGTATTGGTGTAACTAACTAATGTTAAAGCCACTTGTAGTCGCTAGTAGTCTAATTATTGTTAGCGGATGTGATAATAACTTAACAGCTCAACAAGCTGAGCATGTTGTGAAATCTTCACAATTAAGTGCATTTGAACAATACCCATATCAAGCTAATACCTTGCTTAATAATATTCGTGCGAGAAAGGATCCAGCCAGCTTAGAGGAAGAATCCGCAGAGCTAGTCACTTTATCGCAGGCCTTAATTAAAGAGCTTGTCGTTAAATATCCACAATGCACAGCATACTTAGATGCGTTAAGTGAAGTGGCAACTGTGATTGCTTCATTGCCGTTGGCTGAAATCGAAAGCGGGTATCACAGTGATGGTAAGCTGCCTAAATTTGATGATCCTGTGTGTTATCACGCCAAAGACTTACTCGTTCACTCGGTAACAGTGCAAGCGAGTACACGCTTGGGACTCGCTGATCAACACGCTTATCAAAATGCGGAGCTTGATATTATTGAAGTCATAGCGCATTTTGAGCAGGTTGCACGGGCATTAAATAACTAACTCATTATTCAGTGCAACACACTGTGCTGCCATAAAATTGTCATACGCTCTTGCTACTTTAACCGCTCTTAATGAAGTTATGGGTTAATAATAGTGAGTGATCGGCTTGGTATATTAGAAAATATATTAAAAAACAGTGAAGTTACCACGTTATTTCAACCCATCTTTGATATTGCCGAGCAGCAAATATTAGGTTACGAAGCGCTTAGCCGTGGCCCTAAAGGCTGTCCACTTGAAATGCCTAATGCATTATTTAGTGCAGCGGTAACCTTTGATAAAATCTCAGAACTTGAGTTGTTGTGCCGCTCTAAAGCAATCGAAAACTTTGTAAAACTGAAGCTGCAGGGTAAGTTGTTTTTAAATGTCAGCCCGAAAACTTTACTTGATCCCTGTCACCCTAAAGGTGAAACATTACACCTTGTTGAACAATTTGGTCTAGCTGCTAATAAAGTGGTGATAGAGGTGACTGAGCAAGAAAAAGTGGATGATGGCTTTTTATTATTGAAAACCATTGCTCATTATCGCAAGCTGGGCTTTTCAATCGCGATTGACGACTTAGGTGCGGGTTATTCAGGGTTAAAGCAATGGTCAGAATTATGCCCTGATTATGTAAAAATTGATCGCTACTTTATTGATCATTGCGACGAAAGTGTGGTTAAAAAGGAATTTTTAAAATCCATTATTGAACTCGCTAAAGTCACTAAAACAGCGGTGATTGCAGAGGGAATAGAGCGCCCTGAAGAGCTTAGTTTACTTGAAGGTCTTGGCATTGTTCATGCGCAAGGGTTCTTGCTTGAACGGCCAAGCTTACGGCCAAGTTCAGAGTTTAACTCAGATCAATTGCAGCAGTTAAATTTTACCCCACTAGCGGATCAATTTGAGCAGTCAATGGCAATAGGTTGGCTGGCTGTTGAGCAAATGCCTATCGATAGCCATACCCGTTGTAAAGATGCCCATAATATCTTTGAAAAAGATAAAGCAATTGTTAGCATAGCTGTCATCAACCACGATTCGCAACCGATTGGACTATTACATAAAGATCAGCTGACAGAGGTTTTTGCAGCGCCTTATGGTCACGCTTTATATGATAAGCAACCCGTCACAGCATTAATGCATAAGCAACCCTTGGTGGTTGATGAAAACCAGCTACTTGATACCGTAAGCCAGCAGATCACAGAAAATGACTTTGATATTCGCCGACATATTATCATTACACGCGCCGGGCAATATTTGGGCCTTGCGCCGCTTCGCGATATTTTAAAACATATTACCGAAGAGAAAATACGTCATGCCCAGCATGCTAATCCACTCACAATGCTACCTGGTAATGTGGCAATAAATGAAGCGATAGAACATAGGCTAAGAGTAAAACATGGCTTCGCACTCGCTTATATCGATTTAAATCACTTCAAACAGTTTAATGATTTATATGGTTACGCCAGTGGTGACAGCGTTATAAAATTGCTCGCGGATGTGACTACGCAGGCATGCAGTAACATACCAAGCTTTGTTGGTCATATTGGCGGCGATGACTTTATGGTGGTGTTTGATGGTGATGATGCCGAGTCAGTTTGTAATCAAATCATTAGTGATTTTGAGCTAAAATCACGGGCCTTTTTTACCCCAGAGCATATTGCCAGTGGCGGCTATTGGGCCAGCAATCGAGAAGGTGAAAAACAATTTGTACCACTGCTAACATTATCAATTGGGGTTGTTGAGCCCGATTTAGAGCAATGCACTAACAGTCATCAAATTGCGGCATTGGCAACCGATGCCAAAAAAGAAGCGAAACGTTATCGTCACAGTTATCTATTTTTATGTAAACGACGTGGCCCCGCGCTTGCGGTTGTTCGTTTAAGCCCGGAAAAGCACGTAATATGAAATAACTTTAAGGGGGGGCTGTTTTACTTGAGTATTTATTCACCAGCGTGTAGCTTTATTTAAACCTAAAAGGTAAGCACGCCTAAAACTAGAAAATAATTATTATGACTAGCTACTTTTCCTCACTTATTTCACTTTTAGCATTAAAAAAGGAGCCTAAGCTCCTTTTTATAATTTACTCGGGCTAATAATTAGCGAAGTAACGCTTCAGTTAAAACTGGGCGGATCTCACGAATGATTGCTTGAGTCAGTTTTGGTGCGCCACAGATAAGGTTACCGCTGTGGCTATAGTTATTACCGCCAGCAAAATCAACAACCATACCGCCAGCTTCCTTAACCATTAGCTCACCAGCAGCGCTGTGCCAAGGCTTTAAACCAATCTCAAAGAAACCGTCAGCACGACCCGCAGCAACATACGCCATATCTAATGCTGTACAACCTGCACGGCGAATATCGGCAGTATGAACAAACAATGCTTTAAATGCTTCAGTGTAAGCATCCATGTGGTGTTTGTTTTTATACGGGAAACCTGTAGCAAGTACAGTGCCTGATAAAACAGTTGTCTTACTTACACGAAGACGTTTACTGTTTAGCTGTGCGCCTTGACCACGAGAAGCAGTGAAAAGCTCGCCACGAATTGGATCGTAGATAACAGCTTGGTCTAAACGACCTTTAACTTTAAGTGCGATAGAAACCGCGTAATGAGGAATGCCTTTGATGAAGTTTGTAGTGCCATCAATAGGATCAACAATCCATTGGTAATCTGCATCTTTACCTACATGCTCACCTAGCTCTTCACCAACAATAGAGTGAGTAGGGTAAGATTGTAAAATAGTGTCGCGAATTACGGCTTCGGCTTCTTTATCAATATTCGTTACTAAATCATTAGTGCCTTTTTGTTGCACTTCAACTTTTGATAAATCTTCGCCAGCGCGAAGTAAAATTTTGCCTGCGTTACGCGCAGCGCGAACCGCAATGTTTAACATTGGAT
This sequence comes from Pseudoalteromonas ostreae, assembly GCF_018069805.1. GTDB lineage: Bacteria > Pseudomonadota > Gammaproteobacteria > Enterobacterales > Alteromonadaceae > Pseudoalteromonas > Pseudoalteromonas ostreae. The sequence continues at coordinate 13,927 of NZ_JAGPYN010000031.1, read as the reverse complement.
GCATGGTATTACCTTTGGGTTGTAAAAGAACGTGTATATATTTCTATATATTTCAGCCGGCGTATTCTAGCGATTTTTGACACAAAGTAAACAATAAACCCCAAAAAGTTTTGAGTGTTTTTTGTACATAGCTGTTTGAGAAGAGGTTTATTAGTATTGTTTTCCGTCAGCCGTCAGCCGTCAGCCGTCAGCCGTCAAAGTTGGGCATTTGCATTTTAAAGTTATCGTTCCTATATATTAACCATGCTTGTGAAATGGTTAATATATAGGAACTTTGAGAACCTTGAAGTATGGAAACGATCAGCAAGATTAAGTGCAGATATTTATAAACTTACAATCGATCTTAATGATTTTGGCTTTAGAAACCAGTTAACGCGATCTGGTCTATCAGTTCCTAGTAATATAGCAGAAGGTATGACTCGCGAAAGTGATAAAGAGAGGTTGCGGTTTTTAGATATATCCAGATCTTCATTAGCAGAAACGAGAACACAGATTTATATAGGAATAGATATTAACTACATAAATAAAGATATTGGTTTGCAGTGGATAAATGAAACTGTTGAGCTATCAAAAATGTTGACAGCTCTAAAGGCTAAAATAAAAGCTGATAGCTGATAGCTGATAGCTGATAGCTGATAGCTGATAGCTGATAGCTGATAGCTGATAGCTGATAGCTGATAGCTGATAGCTGATAGCTAACATCCATGTTATAATTCGCGCAATTTTTTGGTATGAGTTAAACAGTAATGATCTTAGACGACATCCGCATTGTTTTAGTAAACACCTCACATTCAGGTAACATCGGCTCAGCGGCGCGCGCGATGAAAACCATGGGCTTATCAAAACTGTATTTAGTTGATCCAGCGTGTGAAGTTGATAGCCACGCTAGTGCATTAGCGGCTGGTGCAACTGATGTGCTAGGTAATGCGGTAATCGTTGACACAGTTGCAGAAGCGATTGCAGGTTGCGCGCTAACTATTGGTACTAGCGCACGTTCACGTACTTTATCGTGGCCGATGGTGGAACCACGTGAATGTGGTGAAAAGCTAGTTGCTGAAGCTGTTACTGGTCCTGTTTCATTAGTGTTTGGTCGCGAAAACAGTGGCTTAAGTAATGAAGAGCTGCAACTGTGTAACTACCATGTGTGTATCCCTGCCAATCCTGAATACAGCTCGCTTAATTTAGCAATGGCTGTGCAAACGTTATGCTATGAAACGCGTATGGCGTTTTTAAATCAACAACCCAAAGTAACGCAAGTAGATGATGCTGTGTATCCAAGCTCAAAACAAACCGAGTTATTTTACGAACACTTAGAACAAACCTTACTCGAAACAGGCTTTATTATTAAGCAGCATCCGGGCATGGTAATGACTAAGCTACGTCGTTTATTTAACCGTGCTCGCCCAGAAGATGCAGAGCTAAATATTTTACGCGGTATTTTAACCTCAATAAATAAGTCTACTAAATAAGCGAAAGTTATAAGACTAATACTTGACTAAATTACTCAGGTAATTACAATGAACACAGTACTTGACTAAAATAGTCGGGTATTGAAGTGTTTTGAAAGCTCTAAGCTCTAAGCTCTAAGCTCTAAGCTCTAAAACTTACAACTTACAACTTACGACTTACAGCTCTAAAGCTACGTCATAATAATACTTGACTATTTTACTCTGGTAATTAAAATTTGCACTCTTTAGTGCGGGGGCTCTATGAAGTTAACATCAAAAGGCAGATATGCCGTCACAGCGATGCTGGATGTTGCGCTACATACACATGTAGGGCCAGTTCCCCTTGCCGATATTTCAGAACGACAAGAAATTTCTTTGTCGTATCTAGAGCAGTTATTTGCCCGATTACGTAAAAGTGGTTTAGTTAGCTCTGTGCGTGGCCCAGGTGGGGGTTATCTACTTGGTCGTGAAACGCATGCTATTTCGGTTGGTGATGTGATCAACGCTGTTGATGAATCAATAGATGCAACCCGGTGCCATGGTGCAACGGGCGGCTGTCAAAGCGGTATGCGGTGTTTAACTCACACCTTATGGTCGGATCTAAGTGCTCGAATAGAAGACTTTTTAAACGGTATTACCCTTGCTGAATTGGTGGAAAAATCAGATGTGAAGGAAGTTTCATCTCGCCAAAATAACAGCGTTAATAATGCACTTAAGCAATTGGAAAATATTCAAGTAAGCTGCCAACTATAAGTTGGCGTCCAGCGGAGAAAGAAATGAAGTTACCGATTTATTTAGATTATGCAGCAACCACGCCAGTTGACGAGCGTGTTGCACAAGAAATGATGCAATGCCTAACAATGGATGGCAATTTTGGTAACCCTGCATCACGTTCACACCGTTTTGGTTGGCAAGCTGAAGAAGCGATTGATCAGGCACGTACTGATATCGCAGATCTAATTAACGCAGACCCACGTGAAATCGTTTTTACGTCGGGTGCGACAGAATCAAACAACCTTGCAATCAAAGGTGCAGCACAGTTTTACAAAAAGAAAGGTAAGCACGTTATTACCGCTAAAACTGAGCATAAAGCAGTGATAGACACATGTCGTGAGTTAGAGCGCCAAGGTTTTGAAGTTACTTATATGGACGTTGAAGAAAACGGCCTGCTTGACCTTAAAAAGCTTGCACAAACTATGCGAGACGACACCGTATTAGTAAGCATCATGCACGTAAACAACGAGTTAGGTGTGATTCAAGATATCGCGACTATTGGCGAAATGTGTCGTGAACGTAAAATTATGTTTCACGTTGATGCCGCGCAAAGCGCAGGTAAAGTGTTAATTGATGTACAACAACTTAAAGTTGATTTTATGTCATTCTCAGCACACAAAGTATATGGCCCGAAAGGTGTAGGTGCTTTATATGTTCGCCGTAAGCCACGTGCTCGTTTAGAAGCACAAATGCACGGTGGCGGTCATGAGCGTGGTATGCGCTCTGGTACTCTTGCGACACACCAATTAGTTGGTATGGGCGCTGCGTTTAGAATTGCTAAACAAGACTTTGAAAAAGATCATGCACACATCAGCGCGCTGCGTAAGCGTTTAATTGATGGCATTATGGCTGATATGGATGAAGTGTACTTTAACGGTACACCGGATCAATCAGTACCAGGAATTGTTAACATCAGCTTCAACTTTGTTGAAGGTGAATCGTTATTGATGGCTGTTAAAGACATAGCTGTATCATCAGGTTCAGCCTGTACTTCAGCAAGTTTAGAGCCTTCTTATGTATTACGTGCGCTTGGCCGCAACGATGAATTGGCACACAGCTCAATTCGTTTCAGTATTGGTCGTTTTACTACCGAAGAAGAGATTGATTATACCGTCAATTTAATGAAGAACTCTATCGGTCGCTTACGTGAGATGTCACCTCTTTGGGAAATGCATCAAGAAGGTGTTGATTTAGATTCAGTTGAATGGGCTCATCATTAATTGATGAGTACATCCGCTAGCAGGTAATGAGGATAGTATAATGGCGTATAGTGATAAAGTAATCGATCATGTTGAAAACCCACGTAATGTAGGTGTTTTAGACAAAAATGATCCATCAGTAGCAACCGGTATGGTTGGCGCACCAGCATGTGGTGACGTAATGAAGCTGCAAATTAAAGTATCAGCTTCAGGCGTGATTGAAGACGCTAAATTTAAAACATACGGTTGTGGTAGCGCAATTGCTTCATCATCTCTGGTAACAGAGTGGGTTAAAGGTAAGACTTTAGATGAAGCTGCAATGATCAAAAACACTGATATCAGTGCTGAGCTTGAGTTGCCACCAGTGAAAATTCACTGTTCAATTTTAGCTGAAGATGCAATCCAAGCAGCAATTGCAGACTATAAAAGTAAACAAGCGAAGTAAGAGATAATCATGGCAGTGACATTGACAGATGCGGCAGCAAACCGCGTAGAATCATTTTTAGCAAATCGCGGTAAAGGCCTAGGCCTGCGCGTAGGCATTAAAACGACGGGCTGTTCAGGTCTTGCTTATGTTCTTGAGTTTGTTGACGAGTTAACTGACGGCGACGAAGTATTCGAATCCCAAGGGGTGAAAGTAATCGTTGACGCTAAAAGCTTGGTTTATATTGATGGTACTGAGCTTGATTACACCAAAGAAGGTTTGAATGAAGGGTTTAAATTTATTAACCCAAATCAAGCTGATGAGTGTGGTTGTGGTGAAAGTTTCACAGTTTAAAGATTGAAAGAACTGTATATTGAAGCCCTGCACTTGTAGGGCTTTGTTCTATCTGAATTTTAAGCCAATATGTTAATTTGGCATGGTTGGAATTATGCGCTATTTTGAATTGTTTGCGATACCCGTTGATTACAATGTGGATTTAGCAACAGTAAATAAAAATTACCTCGAACTCCAGCGTGCTGTTCATCCAGACCGTCATGCGAATGCTAGTAGCCGCGATAAATTATTAGCGGTACAAAATACGGCTGAAATCAACGACGCCCTACAAATTTTAAAGCACCCAGTAAAGCGTGCTGAATATATGCTTAGCGAACTGGGTGTTGATATTCGAGCTGAACAGCAAACCTTACAAGATCCGCAGTTTTTAATGCAACAAATGGAACTGCGTGAAGAGCTAGAAGAATTAACTGCAAGTGCAGATCCTGATGCTGCGATAGCCCAGTTTGAACAGCAAATAAAACAACTTGATAGTCAATATAGCGCGCAGTTAGCAGAGCAATTAGCAAGTAATGATGAACAGCAATGGCAGTTAGCCGCTGATAATATTCGCAAATTAAAGTTCGTGTACAAATTACGCGATGAATTAGAGCGAATTGAAGACAGTTTATTCGACGATTAATTATCTAACTTACTGAATTACATGTAAGTCAAACAAGAGTTAAAGAGCATTATGGCATTATTGCAGATTGCTGAGCCGGGGCAGAGCGCGGCACCACATGAACATAAGTTAGCAATAGGTATTGATCTGGGTACTACCAACTCATTAGTTGCGACAGTGCAAAGTGGCGAGGCCCGTACATTAACTGATGTTAATGGTGCAGCTATGCTCCCTTCGGTTGTTCGCTATCAGGCTGACAGCATTACGGTTGGTGTAGAAGCGGCACAAGCGGCTACGCAAGATCCTGCCAATACGCTCGTTTCAGTTAAACGTTTTTTAGGTAAAACTCAAGCTGAAATAGAGCAAAGCTACGGCCAATTACCGTATGATTTTTGCCAGCATGATGGCGCACTAGCCATCACTACCGCAGCAGGTAATATCAGCCCAGTCACCGCATCCAGCGATATTTTAAAAGCGTTAAAGCAACGCGCAGCAGAAAGCTTTGCCGGACAAGATATTTTAGGTGCCGTGATCACAGTACCTGCTTACTTTGATGATGCGCAGCGCCAAAGCACTAAAGATGCTGCTGAGCTTGCAGGCATTAATGTACTACGGTTATTAAACGAGCCAACGGCAGCGGCTGTTGCTTATGGCTTAGATTCAGGCCAAGAAGGCATTATTGCTGTTTATGATTTAGGTGGCGGTACTTTTGATATTTCAATCTTGCGTTTAAACCAAGGCGTATTTGAAGTATTGGCAACCGGTGGTGACTCAAGCCTAGGTGGTGACGATTTTGATTCATTACTAGTCGATCACTTTAAACGTGAAACTGGGGTAATGACATTATCACCCTCAAACTTACGCTTATTCATCAACAAAGCGAAAGCCTGTAAAGAAGCACTTAGTCAATACGCTATAGTGAATGTTGGCCTTGAGTTTGATGATGAAAAATACACGGTTGAAGTAACTCGTGACAAGTTTGAAGAACTGGCCATGGTGTTGGTTAAAAAGACACTTCGTTCGTGCCGCCGTGCAGTTAAAGATGCGGGCATTAGTAATGACGAAGTACTTCAAGTGGTTATGGTTGGCGGCTCAACTCGCATGCCAATTGTACGCAGTCAAGTTGCTGAATTTTTTAATAAAGAACCGCTTACTTCTATCGACCCTGATCGTGTAGTAGCCCTCGGCGCGGCATTACAAGCTGATGTGTTAGTAGGTAATAAGCTTGATTCAGACATGTTACTGCTTGATGTACTACCATTGTCGCTTGGTCTTGAGACTATGGGCGGTTTAGTGGAAAAGATTATTCCACGTAATACCACTATACCTGTCGCACGAGCACAAGAGTTCACTACGTTTAAAGATGGTCAAACGGCAATGTCTCTGCATGTATTGCAAGGTGAACGAGAGCTGGTTGATGATTGCCGCTCATTAGCTAAATTTAGCTTAAAGGGTATTCCACCTATGGCAGCGGGTGCTGCACATATTCGCGTTACGTTTAAAGTTGATGCCGATGGCCTGCTAAGTGTATCGGCAATGGAAAAATCAACCGGTGTACAAGCTGACATTCAAGTTAAACCATCGTTTGGTTTGTCAGACGACCAAGTCGCTAATATGCTTAAAGAATCTATGACTAACGCCAAAGATGACATGCAAGCACGTATGCTCAAAGAGCAACAAGTAGAAGCACTGCGTGTTATTGAAGCACTTTATGCATCACTTGCAACCGATAGCGCTTTACTCGATGAACATGAATTAGCTAACTTAAATACAGAAATTGCTAAACTAGTGACCGTTCGTGAGACAGCTACCGAGCCAAATGAAATAAAAGCAGCCATTGAGAAAGTTGATAACGCCAGCAGTAAATTTGCTGAGTTAAGAATGGATGCATCGATTAAAAAAGCACTGCAAGGGCAGTCAGTAGACAACATTTAAAAGAGGTTAGAATGCCACAAATTATTTTTCTTCCCCATCCGGAATTATGTCCTGACGGTGCTGCAATTGATGCACCAAGTGGTGAAACTGTACTTGATGTTGCACTTAAAAACGGTATTAGTATTCCACATGCTTGTGAAAAGTCATGTGCGTGTACCACTTGTCATTTAGTTATTCGTGAAGGTTTTGACTCACTTGACGAAAGTGACGAGCTTGAAGACGACATGCTAGATAAAGCATGGGGTTTAGAGCCTGAATCACGCCTTGGTTGCCAAGCAATTATCCGTGATGAAGACTTAATAGTTGAAATACCTAAGTACAATCTCAATATCGTTAATGAAGAGCATTGATTTAAAGCGCAGCTATAAGTTGTAAGCCTTAAGCTTTAAAGAAAACACCGCGCTCAATTTGATCGCGGTGTTTTTGTTTAGCTTACAACTTACAGCTTAAGGCTAATAGCTACACACCGGAGGGATTTCTATGTCACATCTTATATTTACTGATTCATTTATTAACGGTGAGTTTTACTCCACTGAAAAACACTTTAGTGTTGATGATCCCGCCACACAGAAAAGCATCATCATGGTAAGTGATATCGATGATGATGGGGTTCATAAAGCCATCAACGCCGCTCACGGCGCATTTATTAAACTCAAAGCTACCAATGCCACAACGCGTAGTAATGTATTAATGCGTTGGTTTGAACTGGTTATGAAGCACAAACAAACGCTTGCTGAGTTAATGACTAAAGAGCAAGGCAAGCCTCTAAAAGAAGCCCTTAGTGAAGTTGAGTATGGGGCTGGGTTTATTAAGTGGTATGCCGAGCAGGCCAAACGTAATTATGGTGATGTGATCCCCGCCACTGATGACAATCATCGTTTAACTAGTTTTAAACAGCCTATTGGCGTAGTTGCAGGTATAACCCCTTGGAATTTTCCAATTGCTATGGTTACTCGTAAAGTTGCACCAGCTTATGCCGCCGGATGTAGCTTTGTACTAAAACCCTCGGAACATACTCCTTTGTGCGCACTCGCGTTAGCTTACTTAGCTGACCAAGCCGGTTTTGAAAAAGGGGCTTTTAATGTATTGCTCTCTGAAAATGCAAAAATGGTGGGTGAGTTACTAACTGCATCTGAACTTGTTCGCAAGTTCACTTTTACCGGCTCAACGGGTGTAGGTAAGCAATTACTTGCACAATGTGCCCCTACTATTAAGCGTACCTCAATGGAACTGGGTGGTAACGCGCCGTTTATTATTTTTGATAATGCCGATTTGGATGAAGCGATAACGGGACTTATAGGGGCAAAATTTAGGAATGCCGGGCAAACTTGCGTCGCGGCTAACCGTATTTTTGTGCAGCGTAGCGTGCTTGATCAAGTTGTCGATAAATTAGCTAAAAAAGTTACAGCGCTGAAAGTGGGTAATGGGCTTGATGACGCAACAGATATAGGGCCGTTGATTTATCCTAAAGCTAAGCAAAAAGTACAAGAGTTGGTTGAAGATGCCAAAGCAAAAGGTGCGGTACAAATAGGTGATAATGTTGAGCTTGGTGGTAACTATCAAGCACCGCTTATTTTAAATGAGGTAACTGCGGAGATGGACATTTACCATCAAGAAGTTTTTGGCCCGGTGGTGAGTATCATTGTATTTGATGAAGAGCCTGAAGTTTTAGCACTGGCCAACGATGTGCCTTATGGTTTAGCTGCTTATTTTTATAGCCAAGATTTGAAACAAATATACCGAGTGAGCGAAGCGTTAGAGTACGGCATGGTAGGTATTAATGAAGGGTTAATATCAAACCCCGTCGCACCGTTCGGTGGGGTTAAGCAGTCAGGTCTTGGTCGCGAAGGTGGCCACCAAGGGCTCGACGAGTACCTCGAAGAAAAATATGTGTGTATGAAAGTTTAAAGGCAGAAGCTTTTAGCCGTCAGCCGTCAGCCGTCAGCTGAGAGGTATAATGAAAACCATGCTTGACTTGGTCAGCATGGTTTTTTATTTTTGAGCTGATAGCTGATAGCTGATAGCTGATAGCTGATAGCTGATAGCTGATAGCTGATAGCTGATAGCTGATAGCTGATAGCTGATAGCTGATAGCTTATTCTTTCAATTAATGATAGCGCTGTCATTTTATCTTTTATATGATGGAGGTGAATAAATAATAATAAATAACAGGTTACGTGGGGGAAATGCGTAGTCTAGGGTATACAACGAGGAGAGAGCAATGGATTTTAAAAAGCGAACTTTAGCAAGTTTGATCGCGATGATGCCATTAATGGCGCAGGCGCAGTTTTCGCAAAATGAAGTGAACAACTTTGCCCAAGAGACCACCCTGACATTTGCTGTGGTTGATAACTTTCATAATAAAGCCGCTGGTTTTTTAGGGACAATTACACTAAACAACCAATCTGATGTTGCACTTCCTGCTGGTGAAAGTGATTGGCAGTTGTATATTCACTCAGTTCGTAAGATCAGTACTGAGCTAGTTGCGGGTTTAAATATTGAACACGTAAATGGTGATTTACACCGCATTACCCCAACTAAAAACTTTACAGGATTGCTCCCAGGTAAAAGCTTAGAACTTGAGTTTGATGCTCAAGTTTGGGTGGTTGCCTACTCTGACTTTATGCCACGTGCTTTTTTTGTCTCAGGAGATAATAAACCGGCTATTTTTGCAAATACTGATAGCGAAGACATGACCCAGTTTGTTGCACCGTTCGAGCGTGAAAATCAACTACGCCGCTATAGTGAGCCAAAAGACTTAACTGTATTGGTTACTCCACAAGTGCGCTTTGAGCGTAATCAGCAAACGACAAGTCAAGTATCGCAACAAAACGCATTAAAGCGGATCATTCCAAAGCCACAAAAAGTCGAATTTAATCGCGGTACTGCAACACTTGATAGCAGCTGGCAGATCAGTTTCCAAGGTCAGTTAAAGAACGAAGTCATGGTGTTTATGCAAGATTTGCAAGATGACTATGGCCTGACCTTAAAAGCACAGCCAGATCACATCAAACTAGCTAAAGAAAAACTGATCAGCTTAAAAGTAAATCCACAGTTGGCCGGTAGTAAATCAGAAAGTTACACTCTTGAAATAGATGACGACCGTATTGAAATTGTTGGGAGTGATAATGCCGGTGTGTTCTATGCCATGCAGAGCTTACTTAATCTACTCCCGGCAAATAGCCATGGTACTGTAGACGTTCCACAACTTGAGATTGAAGACAGCCCTCGTTATACCTGGCGTGGTATGCACTATGATAATGGTCGCAATTACCACGGCAAAGACGCTATGTTCAAATTGGTTGAGCAAATGGCGCGTTATAAAATGAATAAACTACATTGGCACTTTTCAGAAGATGAAGGTTGGCGCTTAGAAATACCAGGATTACCAGAGCTAACTGATATTGGTGGTTATCGCTGTTTTGACCTTGAAGAAAAAGAATGTCTGTTAACACAGCTAGGCACCGGACCATTTAAATCCGGCTCAGGTAACGGTTACTTAACTCGTAGCGAGTTTATTGAATTACTAGCATTTGCTAAAGACCGCCATATTCAAATCATTCCTGAAATTGAAGGGCCGGGGCATGCTCGCGCATCAATCAAAGCAATGGAAGCGCGTTATCATAAGCTTGCCGATGAGGCGCAACGAATAGCTAAAAATAAGCTTGTGAATAAAAAGAATACGGGAAAAGAGACTCAGCAGGTAGATATCAGTGCTGCGACACAGTATTTACTGAGTGATCCAAAAGACACCTCGGTTTATATGACGGTGCAAAACTACAAAGATAACTCGATGAACGTATGTATGGATTCAACCTACGCTTTTTTAGATAAGGTTACTTACGAATTACAACAAATGTACCGCGAAGCAGGCGTTCAGCTTACTAACCTTCACTTTGGTGGTGATGAAGTAGGGGCCGGTTCATGGGTTGGCTCACCAATATGCCAAGCAATGTTTGCCGATCCAAACAATGGCGTGGCGGGGGCTGGCGATTTAAAACCATACTTTACCCAACGTGTGGCCAAGTTACTTGAAAAACGCGGGATTTCGCCTGGCGCATGGGAAGATGGTTTAATGTATGACCAAACAAACCCATTTAAGCGCGACGAATTTCCAAACAAAACCTTTACCGCGAACGTGTGGGACAATATTTGGGAGTGGGGTGTTGCAGATAGAGCTTATCGCCTTGCCAATGCTGGCTACCAAGTGATTCTATCGCATGGTACACACTTATACTTTGACCACCCTTATGAAGCTCACCCAGAAGAACGTGGTTACTATTGGGCAACTCGCTATACCGATACTAAAAAAGCATTTAATTATATGCCAGACGATGTGTATGCAAATGCCGATTACACCCGAACACGAGAGCCGATAGATAACCTTGAAGCTTTAGTTGGCCGCCCGCTACCAAAGCTTGAAAAGCCAGAAAACATCCTGGGTATGCAAGGACAAGTTTGGTCTGAAACTATTCGAACCGAAGATCAAGTATTGGCAATGATATTCCCGCGCATTCTGTCTGTTGCTGAGCGTGCATGGCATAAAGCACCATGGGAAGGCGAGCAGGTTGATCATAAAAGCCAAGAACAAGACTGGGCACAATTCTCTGCTGCAGTTGGTTTGAAAGAGCTTACTAAATTGGCCAATGCAGGCATAACTTTACATTTGCCGGTACCCGGTGGCGTGATTAACAATGGCCAGCTTGAGATTAATACGCCGTTTACATATTTAAATACCGAGTATAGTTTAGATAATGGCGCGAGTTGGCAGCAATATACAGCTCCGATCAGTGTTTCTGAACAGCAGTCTGTAGCATTACGTAGTAGCTTAGATAGCAAACTAAAAAGCAGAATTACTCATATAAATTAATATATTAGTAACTAATTACGTTTTGAAAGGGCCATAAAGGCCCTTTTTTGTACCGTTGTAAAATAAATTGTTACTAGTAATATGGTGGTAATTAACGTAAAGTTTTATGGCAGCGCTGTCATTTTTGTTTCGACATTGTCATTTAAATGTCGCCAAGGTGTTATAAAATGCAGCAGCGCTAATCGTCGATTTAAGTTTTTTGAACTGAATTGCAATAAATAATTATAACGATAGCTCGCAACAAGAAGAAGTTTTATGGAAGCCACAGTGTCAAAAATAAATAAACAAAGTAACTTTATACCCATGGCCATTGTAGCCACGTTATTTTTCATCCTAGGTTTTGCAACCTGGTTGAATGGCTCGCTTATGCCTTACTTAAAGCAAGTATTGCAGTTGACCCCGTTTCAAGCATCGCTGATTTTATTCTCGTTTTATATAGCAGTGACGTTTACAGCTGTACCGTCGGCGATGATCATCCGTAAAGTTGGGTATAAAAATGGTATGGCTATCGGCATGGGAACTATGATGATTGCAGGCTTGCTGTTTATTCCAGCGGCTAAAACTCAAGTGTTTGCACTGTTTTTATTTGCACAATTAGTGATGGGCGCAGGGCAAACATTATTACAAACTGCAGTTAATCCTTATGTTGTACGCATTGGACCCGAAGAGTCGGCCGCAGCACGCGTTAGTATTATGGGCATATTAAATAAAGGCGCTGGTGTTATTGCACCAATCGTATTCACCGCTTTAATTTTAAGTGAGTTCACAGGCCTTGTAGGTAAAGAATTATCGCAAACAGAAATTGAATCAATGGCAAACAGTCTTATCTACCCTTATTTAGGCATGGCTTTATTCATTGGTGCGCTTGGTTTTGCAGTAACTAAGATGCCGCTACCAGAGTTAATTGATGACGAAGAGCAAGGAGCAAAAGGGCAGGTCAAAGCTGCACTTGCACACCCTAGTTTGGCGCTAGGTGTAGCCGCTTTATTTGTATATGTAGCTGTAGAGGTCATTGCTGGAGATACCATTGGTACTTTTGCTTTATCACTTGGCGTTGAAAAATATAGTGTAATGACCTCTTATACAATGAGCTGTATGGTACTAGGTTATATTTTAGGTATCTTGCTTATTCCACGTGTTATTTCGCAGCAAGCGGCATTAAGTGCATCAGCTATATTAGGTTGTGTATTAACACTTGCCGTGGTATTTAGCGATACTAGTTCAGTTGTGATAGCAACAGCGCTTAGCTTAGAAGTGCAATTACCAGATACACTATTGATGATAGCTGTGTTAGGATTTGCTAATGCTATTGTATGGCCTGCTGTATGGCCATTAGCGCTGTCTGGTTTAGGTAAATTAACCAGTGTTGGTTCTGGCCTACTTGTTATGGGTATTGCCGGAGGGGCATTTGGTCCACTATTTTGGGGTCTAGCAAGTGGTGGTGTGGATTCTGCGGCGGCTCAGCAGGGTGCTTATATCGTCATGTTACCTTGTTATTTATTCATTCTTTTCTATGCTGTAAAAGGGCACAAGATGAAAAGCTGGAAATAGATAATTTCCTAGGTACTAGGAAAAGATAGTTACTTGGATAAGTTTGACAAAAATCGAGCTATTATAAACTTTGTAGTAGAACCTAGAACCTAATTTTTGAAAAGAATTTCTATAATGTAGAAATAATCCCGTGTGTAATGCCACCGAAAGGTGGCATTTTTTTGTCTGCAAGAAAGTAGCTTGCCAGCTGGCGAGAGTAAAGTTAGCGAGGGTAAGCTTTTCGGTGCTAAAGTACTCTCCTACGATGGTAGGTGTATATTACTTTGTAGGAACAGGCTTTAGCCGTGATGGTGTTATGAAGCTAGCTCTATGTTAAAGCTTTTCGGCGCTAAAGCGCTCTCCTACGATGGTAGGTGTATATTATCTGTAGGAACAGGCTTTAGCCGTGATGGTGTTATGGATCTAACTCTATGTTAAAGCTTTTCGGCGCTAAAGCACTCTCCTACGATGGTAGGTGTATATTATCTGTAGGAACAGGCTTTAGCCGTGATGGTGTTATGGATCTAACTCTATGTTAAAGCTTTTCGGCGCTAAAGCGCTCTCCTACGATGGTAGGTGTATATTATCTGTAGGAACAGGCTTTAGCCGTGATGGTGTTATGGATCTGGCTCTATGTTAAAGCTTTTCGGCGCTAAAGCGCTCTCCTACGATGGTAGGTGTATATTACTTTGTAGGAACAGGCTTTAGCCGTGATGGTGTTATGGATCTAGCTCTATGTTAAAGCTTTTCGGCGCTAAAGCGCTCTCCTACGATGGTAGGTGTATATTACTT
>NZ_JAGPYN010000030.1 GCF_018069805.1 Pseudoalteromonas ostreae | reverse complement strand
GACCTACCGTTATTAGGTTTCAGTATATTGAATATAGTTCACCAACACTGAAATACAACACAGCCATACTTAATCAGTTGTATTGATCTGTATATTTTTAACATGTATAAAGTTAATTGAAATTCCTAATCAAGGAAATTGTATGAATCTTGATCCAAAAATTGAAGCCAATAAGGTATTTGAAACACTCTGGGCAAGTAATGATTTTCCTGTTGATCCTGTATCTATAGCACAACAAATGGGTTTACAGGTTTTAGACACGGATCTGCCTCCTAGTGTATCTGGCGCTTTAATAAAAGAAGTTGGTGAAGAGCCAATAATAGCATTACATCATACTGATCATAGTAACCGAAAAAGGTTTACGTGCGCACATGAGTTAGGTCACTACGTTTCACGTATTGAGTCCGAAGATGAAGGTATTGAGTATGAATATGTGGACTTAAGAGGGTTAAGTGCGTCGGCTGGCAGTGATCCTGAAGAAATTTTCGCAAATAAATTTGCGGCTAACTTGCTGATGCCTGAAAGAATAGTAAAAAAGTTATTTAAATCAAGAAAAACCCATTTTGATATGGCAATGTTTTTTGGGGTTTCTAATGAAGCTTTAAAGCATAGATTAAAAAGTTTAGGCCTTTTATAATGGCAGACGAGGAGAAGAAAGCTTTAGCGTCTTTAATTAAAACAAATCTACAAGATAAGAATAAAACGACTCCTACAGACCCTTTAGTGAGAGAAAAGGTCGAAGACTTTAAAGCAGATCGAGAATTAAAAAAATTTTATGCTAATTGGTTTATTAAAATACTGATAGCACAGTTGGTAGTAATGAATTTACTATTTTTTTGTGTCGGATTTCAATGTTTAGCTTTTGATGAATGGTCACTCAATTTATATATGGGTGGTACACTAGCTGAAGTTTTTGGTGTTATTTTTGTTATAACCAAGAACCTATTCCCAACTAAATAATTGGCAGTAGGGATTTTTAGCTTATTTCTTTAGATAAGCTAGTTGCTGGGATCTTACTTTACCAAGACCCCAGCATTTTTGTTTATTTATAAGTCAATCATTTCAATTTTAACCACAACATTTTTCAACCCTGCTTTTTCTAAGTCTTTTTTTAGGTTTTCAGCATTGGATTGCTCAATACTTGCAACACTGCGTTTACTGCGCTGGTTGCTTGGCAACGGGGTTTCGTCGCCAAAATATACATTACCAGCAAATTGACTTTCTGCAAAAAAGTGACCAGTTAACGTTGTTTTTTTAGGTCGTAAAACATTACTTAACTCATATTGCATGGTTGATAAATTTGTTTGCTCTATCATCCAAGGCCAATCCCACTTTTTATTTTCACCGGGAATATATCTATGCTCCCATTGATATTGGATGCTTTTTTCTTGACCTGCCCAACGGCCAATTACAAAGTTTGCATTCTCAGTTGGTCTGTTGTCAGGATGGCTTAATAAAGCATTCCCGCTCCAACGCATAAAACCATCGATTGATACATCATATGTAATATCAGCATCAAACTCATAAGGATAAGATATAGAAGATTTAAATAGGTCAACTTTTGCATTTAAGCTGGTATTAGCAGGAATGTTTGTTCTTGCTTGCACAACAACTCGTT
This sequence comes from Pseudoalteromonas ostreae, assembly GCF_018069805.1. Taxonomy (GTDB): domain Bacteria; phylum Pseudomonadota; class Gammaproteobacteria; order Enterobacterales; family Alteromonadaceae; genus Pseudoalteromonas; species Pseudoalteromonas ostreae. Next base: position 51,139 of record NZ_JAGPYN010000030.1, on the reverse strand, counting down.
CTCCCTGTGAGCCGCCGTTGCTTTCTCCCCACGCTTGATCTGCAGAAATTGTGACTGATAACGATGTATCTGAGCCTCCTGTGACAGACGGTGACTTCCAAGTGTTTGATAAAGTTACAGATTCAGAAATACTGTAATCATTTGTTTTTGACCAGTTAGTCGATGCATCATATTCGATAGTGACCACTGACATTTGATCTACTGAGGTATTATTAACCGCTGGTACTGTCAGTGTTCGAATAAGTTCTTTATCAGCAGAAACAATATCACCTGTGATTCTATATGATCCGGTATCCATTATATATTCAAAATTAGAAACGTAAATTGAGCTCTTCTCTTCACATCGATATCCTGAACAACTACCACCATTATAACCTTGAATTTTCCATCCAGCTCCTGATTTGGTTACTTCCATATCTTCACCAACGTAATTCGAGCGATTACCGCCTACCCATGCAAAGCCCATATAATGTGCAAGGTATGAAAGTGGTTTTATAAACTGTTCTTTTTTATTAACTAAATTCCATTCAATTTGGCTTTGACTACCGGGTGCAATTTTAAGGGCGCTTAGTGATGGGATTTCATTGATCGGATTTTTAGGATAACACCAAGAATTTGAGGCCGTCCCTTGCTTTATTTCGCCTGCATAGCCAGAGCCCATAATTACCCAGCCATCCGCCAATCCTGTTATTTGCCATTTCCCCATTTTATTAACAATGTCACTTCTATAAACTAGTGCTTCGGATTGGGTGATTAACCTATTGTCAGATGAGCAGATCCCAGCCCCTAAATTTTCATATTGTAACTGATCAGGATAAATTATTGCGGAATTGGCGCTAACGATATTTGTATACCCTAAGAATAAGATTGGTAATGTTTTTTTCATTTAAATTACTTCCTTTAAAAAATTATCTATAGATTGAGCCCATTTATTAATTTAAAAGTTATTTAACTTTGGACTAATTTTGATTTTAAATAGTTATGTATTTATTTATATAGACATAAATGAAAGTTGATTTTTCAAAAATGTTAGTCGCTACTGAAGTACCCATTGGTTAAGCTAATATCTATGCAATTCAAGCAATAAGTGATTAAGGTTGAGCTATATCTCAATTCCACTGAGTGAGAGTCCTAAGAAATCAATTAAATACCGCGTGCTTTTAGGTATTAATTTATCAGGCCAAATTAAGTTAACATCGCGTTTGATAGGCTCAAAGTGTTCTAAAATTTTAACTAAGCTGTTGTCTTTAAAATGAGGTAATAAGCAATACGTAGGTCCATAATAGACACCTCTACCTTCAATAGCGGATAAAGCACACATTTCAATGTCATTAGACACAAAATCTGCTTGGGGCTTAAAAATAACCTTTTCGCTGTTAGTCGCTATAAAAGACCAGTTTTCAAATGGAGAACACGATATATGAGGTAATTTAGCTAAATCTTCAAAGTTAGTTGGCAAGCCATATTTTTCGATTAAGTTTGGTGAACAGGCTAAAACAAAATTCATTTGATTGATTACTTTACATATATTTTGAGAACTCTCTAATTGTCCTATTCTGATAGCTAAATCAAACTCTGTTTTTTTTAAATCTAGACGTTCATCAGATAACATCATATGAATCTTAATATTAGGGTATAATGTTGTGAATTGGTTTATTACACCAGTAAAATACACACTTTTAATGAAGTTTTGTGGGGCTATCAGTTTGATTATACCTACTTTATCTTCGCTAACGTCCTTAAAATCACATAAAATACTTTGTAAATGTTCAACATGAATAAAGCAATGACTATAAAAACTTTTCCCTGGTTCTGTTAATCGCAAGCAGCCTTTTTCACGATAAAATAACGCTAAAGATAAATTGTCTTCTAATTTTTTTATTCTTCTGAGTAAGGTGGGTAAAGGAATATTTAGCTTCACAGACGCTTCATGAAATGTTTTATATTGATTAGTCTTAATAAAAAGTGCGACGATATCAAGCAAGATAAATCTCCTGTAAAAATTGAACGGCAGTGATAAACCGATTCTTATATTTGCAACTTTATTTTTTACAAAACTAGAGCATTAATTCAACATACGCAATAGTACTTTTTATAGCAACAAGTATATCTAAGTCACAATTAAGCATGTTGATATATTCAAAATAAATTTACAAACGGGTTATCTTAAAGGTGCGTTAGCTTGCTAAGAAGATAACATGAAGATAATGAATGTAGTTATCGGGGGCTCTGTATCGTTAGCCATTTGCTCAACAGTCGGCTAATGTTTTTTGACTAACCAGTATTTCTTCACGTGCAGCATTTTGTATATTTAAAAAAGCGCTAAGCATAACTCAGCGCTTAACCACACTAAAAATCACTTATGACGACCTTGCAAACATGCAACGACGTCTTGTAGCTCTAGACCTTGGCGCTGTAGCAATACGATTAAGTGATATATCAAATCAGCGGATTCATTGGTTAGCTCTTCGTTATCATATTTCATTGCAGCTAAAGCGACCTCAACGCCTTCTTCCCCCACTTTTTGACAGCTGCGGCTTAAATCTTTAGCAAACAAAGAGGCGGTGTAGCTTTTTTCAGGGTCGTCGTTTTTACGCGATACAATTACTTGCTCAAGCTGCGCTAAAAAGCTTAGGCTTGGTTTTGCAGCATCACCAAAACAACTTTGTGTGCCTAAGTGACACGTTGGCCCGAGTGGGTTAGCCAGCACTAAAATAGAGTCATAGTCGCAATCAGTATGAACAGACACCACTTCTAAGTAGTTCTCAGAGGTTTCGCCTTTGGTCCATAAACGATTTTTTGAACGCGAGTAAAACGTCACTTTTTGCTTTTCAAAGGTGGCTTCAAGCGATTCTTGATTCATAAAGCCTTGCATTAAAATAACCCCAGTACGGGCATCTTGCACGATAGCGGGGATCAATTCGCTTTTAGCAAAATCAACTTGGGTAAGGTTTTGTTTGGTTAGTTGCATAGTCGCGCCGCCACTTGGTTATCTATTAAATATTGTTTTAATTCGCCGATATTGATCACATTTTTGTGAAATACGCTGGCTGCCAGTGCGCCATCAACGTGGCTTTGTTTAAATACATCGACAAAATCTTGCATGGTGCCAGCACCGCCTGAGGCGATAAGTGGAATATCACACAAAGCACGCATTTTAGACAGCTGCTGGTTATCGTAGCCATTGCGTACGCCATCTTGGTTCATGCAGTTGAGTACGATTTCGCCTGCGCCTAAGTCTTGCACGCGTTTTACCCACTCTTGCGTTTTATAACGGGTGCGGCTTGACGCATTAGGATCGCCAGTAAGCTGATACACTAAATATTCGCCTGTTACTTCATCGTAAAAGCTATCAATGCCGACAACGACACATTGTTTACCAAACTCATCATGTAGTTCTTTGATAAGCTCAGGGCGGGCGATAGCTGGGCTGTTTATACTGATTTTATCAGCACCGCGTTCTAATACGCGCGCTGCATCAGCCACTGATTTAATACCACCTGCAACACAAAATGGAATATCAATATGACGTGCGATGCTCTCTACCCAGTTTACATCGAGTAGGCGTTTTTCAACACTGGCGCTAATTTCATAAAATACCAGTTCGTCAGCACCGGCTTCGCTATACGCTTTAGCCATTGTTAATATGTCGCCAACCACTTCGTGGCCTTTAAATTTAACGCCTTTGACTACTTGGCCGTCTTTAACGTCTAAACACGGGATTATGCGTTTTGATAACATGCCAACGCCTCCTCTACATTAAATGCGCCATCAAGCAGTGACTTACCTAAAATAACACCACCTACGCCAAGTTCTTTGAGCTTTTTAATATCATCAAGCGAGCTTACACCACCAGAGGCTTGCACTTTAATGTTGCTATTGTGTTTGGTTAAATCTTCATACAATACAAACGAAGGACCAGTCATGGTGCCGTCCTTACTGATGTCCGTGCATAGAAAATCAATTACACCCAGTGCTACATAAAAATCGACTAATTCAAATAAGCTGAATTCTGATTCACTTAGCCAACCGTGGGTGGCTGGGGCCCAGCCATTGTCGGTTTTATTAACGTCGAGGGCGATAACAAAGTGCTTGGCACCGAATTTTTCAATCCAGCTTTTTACTTCATCGCGTTTTTCAACCGCCATAGAGCCAATTACTACTTGGTTAGCACCGGCTTTAAGCCAGTCGCTTACGTCTTGTTCTGTACGAATACCGCCACCAACTTGATACGGTACGTTAAGTGCTTTGGTGGCTGCTTGAATGTGTTGCCATTGTTTTTTGCTTGGATCGCGTGCGCCTTCTAAATCAACAAGGTGTAATTTACCTGCGCCGCTTTGTGCGTACTCTTGTAAGCGCGCACCAAGCTCAAACGGGTAAAACTGTGCGGTATCGTATTTACCTTGATATAAGCGCACAATTTGATTTTGTAGTACATCTAATGCTGGAATAATCACGTGAATCCTCTTTATTAATTTGTGTTGGTACGCTTTATTTATAGCTGCCAGTCTAAAAAGTTCTGCAATAACCGAGTACCGACTTTAGCGCTACGCTCTGGGTGAAATTGCATCCCCGCGTAATTGTTGTTGGCAACAATCGCTGAGAAGGTTTGCCCGTATTCACCGCTAACCAGTGTGGCGTCGTTAATCGTGTGGGCAAAACTATGCACAAAATATACTTGCTTGTTTACATCAAGGCCTTTGGTTAATGCATGCTCGCGATTAAGGGTAAGGTTGTTCCAGCCCATATGGGGTGATGTTAAATTACCAACATCCAGCGCTTTAACGTGCCCAGGTATTTTACCAAGGCATTGCACATTACCTTCTTCAGTGCTGTCGCACAGTAACTGCATGCCTAAACAAATACCCATGAGCGGGCGTTGGTATTCATTAATCGCTTGTTGCCAACCACCTTCAACTAAGCGTCTCATAGCGACAGAGGCATGGCCAACACCTGGTAAAATGGCGCGTTCAAAGTTTTTAAGTTGCTCTGGCGAGGTGATCACTTCTGGCATTTGCCCTAAGCGCTCAAAAGCAAAGCGTACAGAGTTTATGTTGGCACAACCGGTGTTAATTATGGCAATCATAAACACCCCTTAGAGCTTGCTGTTTGTTGGCTGGCGTCAGCGGCAATGGCCATACGTAAAGCGCGAGAAAACGCTTTAAATAAACCTTCAACTTGGTGATGACAGTTACCGTCGCTAACCGACAATATTAAGCTGATCGCTGCATTGTCGCTTAAGCTTTTGAAAAAGTGTTCAACCATTTGTACGTCTAAATCACCGGCTTTTTCACGGCTAAAGTTAGCGTTTAATACAAACGAAGCACGACCTGACAAGTCAATTTGTGCCTCTGCTTTGCATTCATCCATCGGTAGCGCAAAACCATAGCGAGCAATTTGTGATTTAGTACCAAGGGCGTGTTTAAGCGCTAAACCAAGGGCAATGCCGATATCTTCAACTAAGTGGTGTTCATCAATGTGTAAGTCACCTTTAGCTTGAATATCGAGGCCGATGTTAGCGTGAGTGCGAATTTGATCAAGCATGTGATCAAAAAAGCCAAGGCCGGTGCTGATCTCGCCATTTTTACTTTGATCTAAATTGAGTTTTACATCAATTTGCGTTTCTTTAGTGTTGCGAGTCACGCGGCCTTGTCGATCAGCGGTGGTAAGTTTAGTGACAATTGCATTCCAATCACCGTCATACAAAATACCTTCGCAACACAAGTTTTGTGCAAGGCCAATATCTGTTTGGCGATCGCCAATCACAAATGAGCGTGCTAAATCGACTTTACCTGAGCGCATTAACTCGGTAAGCAACCCTGTTTTTGGCTTACGACAATCACAATTTTGCTCATTAAAGTGTGGGCAAATTAATACGTCGTCAAATTTAATACCTTGGCTTGATAAAATAGCCATCATCTTATCTTGGGCAATATCAAAATCAGCCGTTGGAAAGCTGTCAGTGCCTAAGCCATCTTGGTTTGACACCATCACTAAACAATAGCCTGCGCCTTGTAATTGCAAAAGAGCAGGGATCACGTTTGGTAAAAACGCTAACTTTTCAAGACTGTCTACTTGCTTGTCGGTGATTGGCTCTTCAATAATAGTGCCATCACGGTCGATAAATAAATACGGGTTGCTCATGATACTTCCTGCTCTTTAAAAGTGGCTGATTGGCTTAGGCCATCTAACCATATTTTTACTTGTTCTAGTTCTTGCTCACTGCCGATTGAAATACGTAGCCAATCGTTTTCGCCGTATAAAGTAAAAGCACGCATAACTAAGCCTTGCTCAAGTGCGATATTAAAGCTGTTTTTATCGGCGAGCTTTAGAGTGACAAAGTTTCCTTCGCCACTGAGCACTTGTAATACGGCAGGGGAGGCTTCAAGCCACTGCTTTAGCTTTGCCCTTAGTGCATTTAAAATACTTACTTGGCGACGCATTGAAGTAATGGCATCAGGGCTGAGTGCATTTGCAGCAATGCTTGCCACTACCGTTGATACCGGATACGGTGCAATCACTTTACGTATTGGCGCAAGTACCGACGCTTGTGCAAGAGTAAAGCCTGTACGTAGGCCTGCTAACGCAAACGCTTTTGAAAGTGTCCGCAGCACAACCACGTTGGCAAATTCATTGATGAGTTTGCTTGCACTGTGCTCTGGGCAAAATTCAATATAAGCTTCATCCACAACGACCAGTGCTTTATCTTCAAGTGCTGTTGCAATAGCCTTTATTTTTTCAAGCGGTGTTAAGCTGCCTGTTGGGTTATTTGGATTACAAATAAACACTAATTTGCTATTACCAACAGCGTTGACTATTTGATCAACAGTACCATCGACTAATAATGCTTGGCTTAAGCCATTTATTGCTACGTTGTGGGTGTCGGCGGTGACTTTGTACATGCCGTACGTAGGTAAAAATAAAGTAACCGAATCTTGCTCTGGTTGGCAATAGGTGCGTACCAGTAGCTCAATACCTTCATCCGCACCACGGGTCATAAGTACTTGTTCAGCAGTGAGTCCTGCGTAATCAGCATAGCGGTTAATAACATTCATAGGTTGCGGATCAGGGTAGCGATTTAAATCATTAATGCTGATATCGATACTTTTAACATACGGGCTTTCATTTGCATTAAGCCACGTTGTGCCGGTTAGTTTCTCACTTTTTGCCGAGCTATATGCTGCTAATGCATTAATATTGGCTGGTAATAAGGGATTATTACTCATTGTTCATTACCTCGATTTATGGCCTCTAAACGTACCTTTACAGCATTTGCGTGGGCATCAAGTCCTTCTGCATCAGCCAATGGTAAAATTGCTTTTGATAAGTTTTTTAAACCATTTTGAGTAATGGTTTGTACCGTATAAGTGCGAAAAAAATCAAGTAAGTTTAAGCTTGAATAAGTGGCACTGTAGCCATAGGTTGGTAATACGTGATTAGTACCCGAGGCGTAATCACCGGCTGACTCTGGCGTGTAGTCACCCACAAACACAGATCCAGCATTTTTTATTTTACCCAAATACGGGTTGGCATCAGCCAGTTGCAAAATTAAGTGTTCAGGGCCGTATTGTGCTGATACAGCAAATGCTTGCTCGATTGAATCAACCAAAATAAGCGATGAATTAGCCAATGCTTTTGCGGCAATATCTTGACGCGATAGTTTAGCTAATTGGCGTTCAATGGCTTGCTCGGTGCGGACAATCATACCTTCACTGTTACACAGTAGAATTACTTGCGAATCAGCGCCGTGCTCAGCTTGAGATAATAAATCAGCGGCAATAAATTCAGGGTTAGCGCGTTCATCGGCAATCACTAACAATTCAGATGGGCCCGCAGGCATATCGATCGCCATGCCTGGAATGGTCTGAGCGACTAGTTGTTTAGCCATAGTCACAAAGCTGTTACCAGGGCCAAAAATTTTATTCACCTTGGGCACAGAGTCTGTACCATAAGCCATTGCGGCGATTGCACCGGCGCCGCCACTTTCTACGATTGTTTTGATACCGCATAGTTTAGCCGCATATAAAATTGCTGGGTTTATCGGTAAATCACCTTGCACCGGTGTTGCTAACACTACGGTTGTCGCGCCACTTAGCTGCGCCAGTACACCTTGCATGATCACTGATGAAGGCAATGGGGCACTGCCACCTGGCACATATATTCCAACGGCTTCAATGGTTTGGTATTTTAGCTCACATAACACACCGGGCTGAGTCGACAATTTAATATCTTTGGGTAGCTGTGCTTGGTGAAAACGTTTTACATTAGCGTAGGCTGTGTCTATCGCATATTTAAGCTCAGCGCTTAACTGCTGCTCAGCGGCATTGATCTCACTTTGCGGCACTAATAAGCGCGGATTTTCGCGGTTATCATATTGCTTAGCCATGTCGAGTAAGGCTGTGTCGCCTTGCTCTTTTACGTTTGCCATAATAGCTTGGCAAATAGCTTCTACTTCCACACTTGCACTAACAGCAGGGCGCATTAGCGCCGCTGCTTGTGCATCTTTGGAAACCTCACTCCAGCGCAACATTGACTTACTCCATCATTTTTTCAATTGGCATAACGAGGATAGAGTTGGCGCCTAGCGCTTTTAATTGCTCCATTGTTTCCCAAAATAATGTTTCACTGCTCACCATGTGCAGGGCTACGTACTCATCAGAGCCAGCAAGCGCTAATACCGTTGGTTGACCAGAGCCTGGTAGAATATTGCAAATTTCATCCAGTTTATCTTTTGGCGCGTGCAGCATGATGTATTTGCTTTCTTTGGCTTGTCTCACGCCGCGTAAGCGTGGCATAAGTTTATTGATAAGCGCTAGTTTGTCAGCATCTTGTAAGTCTTTATTTTGGATAAGGCAGGCATTTGATTCTAAAATAGTATCACCTTGCATAAGGCCATTGGCTTCAAGTGTGGCACCGGTAGATACTAAATCACAAATTGCATCAGCCAGTCCTGCACGAGGTGCGACTTCTACAGAGCCTGTCAGCATGACTGTGCTGGCGTTTATGCTTTCGCGCTTTAAATACTGAGTTAAAATTTCAGGGTAGGTGGTAGCAATACGTTTGCCTTCAAACCAGCTTTTATCTTGTTTACCGAGTTCTTGTGGCCATGCAAGTGCTAGGCGACAGTAGCCAAAATCTAGTTTAGACAACTTAGTTATTTCGCTTTTCACGCCTTGGCGCTGGCGTTCAGCTTGTACTTCAACGAGTACGTTTTCACCTACTATGCCTAAGTCACATACGCCGTCCATTACCAGCCCTGGGATATCGTCATCGCGCACACGTAGTACATCAATTGGCATGTTAGTTGAGTGGGCGATTAAGCGTTGTTCACGTAAATTAAGCTTAACACCTAGCTGTTTTAGTAAGTCTTGGCAATCTTTAGAAAGGCGGCCACCTTTTTGAATGGCGATACGTAGACGGTTGCTATTACTCATTATTCATTTTTCCTTTAATTTAAAAACTAAAAACCCCGAGGGAACCTCAGGGCGAAAAATGAATCATAGTATGTTGACTCGCCAGAGGTTCCTTTTAGGAATAACCTCTCAGCGAAAGACCTGACAGGTTATTCCGGTGAATGGTGGTGATGTACTGTTGTCAGGTTTAAGCGCATTATACTATTTCCTAAGTAACTTCCGTTTTATCATTGTGTAATGTAAACAAAAGTGTTTAATCTGGTTAAGTAAATTTCACACATAGAAAAACACACTTGTAGGGAAGCTGGCAAGTTTTTTTTGCATAAATTAAAGAATAAGCTATAACGGCCGATGATAAGAGTAACCAAAGGAGGAACGTATGGATATTATGATCCCTTATTTAGGGCAGATCACTCGTTTGCAACTTGAATCCAAAGGCGCTTTTCATATTGCGGGTCTAAAAGATTCGAACGCGCAGCGAATTGAGCGTGAAAAGCGGCAAAAACGTCAGTTGGAACGCAAGGAACTACTCGCAAAAGAAAAGCTTGAAACAGCTAGAAAAGAGCGCGAAACAAATGAGGATGACGAAACTCATTTAGACACATGGGCGTAATACGTTTAGGAGCTTATACATAGAAAATGCGTAACTAATTCTAGCACCGTCAGCATTAGCTCACGGCGCCAGAAGTAAGTTTAAATGTTAGTTTTGTTGTTTGGCACTAATGCTACTGTGAATTAATGGCGAAATAGTGAGTCCTTGCACAATAATCGAAAATATCACCACAACGTAGGTAACAATAACAAGCAAGTTGTGTAAATCAGAGCCGCCTACAATTACCTGATCACGAGGAATTGCAGCAGCCATTGCTAAAGCAAGGCCACCGCGCAGGCCACCCCAAGTTAAAATTTTAACTGAGTGCTTGTCGTATTTTCTAAATTTCTTAAAGACTACAAACGGTGTGCCAACACTGATAAAGCGAGCAAGTAATACTACTGGCACCATCAGTAGGCCTAAACCAATTTCAGCTAGGCTGATAGGCATAGTGACAATTAGCATACCGATAATCAAAAATAACAATGCATTCAAAAAGCTATCGGTGGCGTGCCAAAAGTCTTTTACATAGCGAGTGTCTTCAGGCCCAGTGCGCTCTGTCGCTTTGGTGCGGGTTATATTTCCTAACAATATACCACTAGTTACCATGGCTAGGGCTCCTGATATTTCCCATATATTGGCAGCGGCAAATCCTGCTGTCGGTATAGTTAAAGTGAGTAACAAACGAATATTTACATCACGACTGTTGATGATCAAATAGTGACCCACTAACGCAATTACTAAACCAAATGCAATTCCTCCCAGTGCGTCGACAAAGAATAGCTCAGCAATACCTGCAACACTGGCTTCAGTGTCAAGAAAAGCCACGGCAAAAATCGTGGTAAAAATAACTAAGCCAATACCGTCATTAAATAATGATTCACCTTCAACTTGTACAGAAATACCTTCAGGGGCACGCATTTGTTTAATAATTGCAAGCACTGCAATTGGATCGGTTGGACTTATTAATGCACCAAACAATAAACAATAGATAAAAGGCACCGCAAAGCCTAACGCGGCAAATAAGTAAAAGCTTAAAAAGCCAATGATAAAGGTGGAGGCTAAGGTCGAAAATAACACCAGTACGGTAATTTCAAAACGTTGTTTTTTGAGTGCCGCAAGGTTAATTTCCAGTGCGCCTGCAAACAGTAAAAAGCCGAGCATGCCTTTGAGTAATAATTGATTAAAATCGATACTTGAGACTATCTGTGTGATCTCCAGTGCAGTTGAATCGCCCAATAACTTTACCGCGAGTATTAATAACAGTGAAATCACTACTGAGCCAGTTGTTATGGCAATAGTGGTTTGCATTTTGAGGATATACTGGTTAGCAAATGCGATAAAAATCGCTAATGCTGATAAAAAACAAATGAGGTACCAAGCATTCATTGTTTGACCTTAAATAATATATTGGAATGAGCAAAAAGGAATGTACTTTCGCGCGGGTATGTTACTCCTGAGGCTATGAAATGTCACCGCGATAATGCTAATAATCACACTTTTAATAAACTTATGTGTAACTCATGCAATATCAACAAAATTAGTTGATGGTTTTGTTTTAGGGTTCGTGGGCATTACTACTTTTAAACGGCAACGGCTTCTTTCTTAATTGTCAATATATTCAGTTTATTATCTATACTTACAGCTCTATATCGGCAATTAACATAATCACGGCAGTGCATCACGTCATAATTTTAGTTAAATTACATGTAATCAAATGTTAATTTAATGTAATTAATTATTTACAGTTTTTTTGGTGTTTTGTAGTTTTAAATTAACATCCTTTATTTAAGTTGTTGTTTTAAAAGGTATCTATTTTTATTTTTGTTGTTTGTTGTTAATTTTTTGTTTCATTTTTAATTTTAGTGAAAGCAGTCTAGGCTGAACATAAATCGGGACGGGTAGTGTCGGTTTAATACAAAAATATTAAATAACAATCTAAATGGAGCGTAAACGTGAATTTATCTAAAATCACATTAGCAACTCTTGCTGCTTTTGCGGTAACGCAAGCATCAAGTGCAATAGCTGCAAATAAACAATATCTTAATGAGCAAGCAGCCCTAACTACAACTTTACAAAATAGTGCGTCATCGGTACTTATGGCAAGCCCAATACAATTAGTTGGTTTGGATGCAGGTAATGAGTTAGTCGTATTAAAAGAAGTAAAAAGTAACAATGGTGATACGACTCGCCGTTATCAACAACAGTATCAAGGATTACCAGTCATTGGTGATACTGTGAGTTTAACGTTTGATAATAACGGCCAATTAAAACGCGCTCATGGTGCTGCTGTATATGATATTAGTAGTGATATAAGCTCGGTGATACCAAAACTCAGTAAAAAAATGGCTATTACACAGGGATTAAAAAACTCCCCCGCAGCGGTTAAATCAGTAAGCTTTAAAAAACACAATGAACAATCGCGTTTGGCAATTTGGCTTGATGCGCAACATGTCGCACATTTAGTGTATGAAGTATCGTATGTTACTTATGGCGCTAACCCTTCTCGACCTTATCAGATCATTGATGCGAATTCTGGTGAGGTTTTACATAGCTTTGATAACCTTCAACATGCCAATGCTACAGGCCCTGGTGGAAATTTAAAAACAGGAAAGTACATTTACGGGACTGATTTTAGTAGTTTAGATGTGTCGCAGTCAGGCAACACTTGCACCATGAATAACGCAAATGTTAAAACCATTAATTTAAATGGCGGTACGAGTGGCTCTTCAGCGTATTCCTTTACTTGCCCGGAAAACACCTTTAAAGAAATAAATGGCGCTTACTCACCATTAAATGACGCCCACTACTTTGGTAATGTCATTTTTAATATGTATAACGACTGGATTGGTACGCCTCCGCTGTCTTTTCAATTGAAAATGCGTGTTCATTACGGCAGTAATTATGAAAATGCTTTTTGGGACGGATCTGCAATGACCTTTGGTGATGGTCAAAATACTTTTTATCCATTAGTTAGTTTAGATGTTTCTGCTCATGAAGTTAGCCATGGTTTTACGGAGCAAAACTCAGGGCTAATATACAGTGGTAAATCGGGTGGCTTGAACGAAGCGTTTTCTGATATGGCTGGTGAAGCTGCCGAGTTTTATATGCTAGGCACTAATGATTGGTTAGTTGGCCAAGAAATTTTTAAAGGCAATGGTGCGTTGCGCTACATGAATAACCCAACCCAAGATGGTAGTTCAATTGATAACCAATCAAGCTATTATTCAGGTATGGATGTACATTATAGCTCCGGTGTATTTAATAAAGCATTCTATAATTTAGCAACCAAAGCTGGTTGGGATACTAGAAAAGCTTTTGAAGTCATGGCGCGGGCAAATCAATTATATTGGACAGCTAGTACCAACTGGGACTTAGCAGGTAATGGTGTAATGGATGCGGCATGTGATTTGGATTACAGCCCTGATGATGTACAAAGCGCACTTGCGGCAGTGGGGGTAACCTCAAATTTAAGCCCTGGCAGTAGTTGTGGAGGAGTAGAACCACCAATTGACGAGCCACTTAGCAATGGCGTGCCACGCACTGGGATCAGTGGTACAGAAAAACAGCAACTGTTCTTTACCTTAGAAGTACCAGCTAATGCCACCAACTTGCAGTTTAACACGGTAGGTGGAAGTGGTGATGCAGACTTGTATGTAAAATTTGCGCAAAGGCCAACCCTAAATAGCTTTGACTGTAATAGCACGACTTCAACAAGCACAGAAAGCTGTGCTATCAGTAATGTTCAAGCGGGTACTTACTATGTAATGGTTGAAGCCTGGAACCAAATATCGGGCGTTTCACTCACGGGTAGTTTTGATGGTGGAGATACAGGTACTACACCAATAAACCGTACTGAAACCAATGTAAGTGTTAGCTCGGGTGGCTGGACTCGTTTCAGTCAAGAGCTAAGCGCGGGCTATTCAACATTGAATGTTGCTATAGCGGGTGGTTCTGGTGATGCAGACTTGTATGTTAATTTTGGTTCGCCATCATCAAAATCATCTTATCAATGTCGACCATATAAAAATGGTAACAACGAAAGTTGCGAAGTTATTGCTCCACAAGCGGGTACTTGGTTTATTGATTTACAAGGCTACAGTGCTGCAAGTGGCGTAACGTTAACCATAACGGCTAACTAATCCCTCACCTAAGGGAGCATTCGCTCCCTTTTTTACCCTTATATTTTCAAAGTCTGGATTTGGGTAAACACAAATAAAAAGGAAACTGTTATGAATATCTTTGCACCAAGCGTACTGTTTGGCATTGTGTCATTATTGGTAAGTCAGCAAGTAATAGCACAAGAGCCTGATAGCATTTGGGTGAGTATTGACCCTGTAGCAGCTAAACATTACAAATTAAATCAAACAGCTCATAAACACAGTACAGAACTCCTCGCGCCACAAGCATCCAGCTTATCTTCTGTTAACTTTATGCGTATTAAACAGTCTGAAGTTGCTAATTTAAGTGAATTTATGCACGATAACTATCATCGTTGTGGTGGTTTTGTTGCACATGAGTCATTGCTAGAGGCGCAGCTTTATACTGAGCAATTAGCTAAAGTACATAATCAGTCAATTAATAGTTCGGCTATTAACTACACAATAGATAACGCGCAAACGGTACAGACGCTTATCAATAACATTAGCCCTAATGATCTAACTAATACCGTTAATTCATTGAGTGCTTTTAATAATCGCTATTATTCAGTACAAAGTGGGGTTGATGCATCACAATGGTTAAAAGATTATTGGCAACAGTTAGCAAGCAACCGGGCTGATATAAGTGTTGATTATTTTAACCATAGTTGGTCGCAATCATCTGTCATTGTGACTATTCAAGGCAGTGAAAAAGCGGATGAAATAGTGATTGTTGGTGGTCATTTAGATTCAATAAATCAATCGAATCCTAGTAATGGTAGGGCACCCGGTGCGGATGATAATGCTTCCGGTATTGCGGTTTTGTCGGAAGTGCTTCGGGCAATCGTAGATAATAACTATCAACCACAAAGAACAATCCAAATTATGGGGTTTGCAGCCGAAGAAGTGGGGCTACGGGGTTCAAAAGCGATTGCAACGGCGTATAAATCACAGGGCAAAAACGTGGTAGGCATGGTGCAATTTGATATGACCGGTAATCATGGCAGTAGTGATGATATTGTGATGATGACAGATTATACAAACAGCGCCCAAAACCAGTTTTTGGGGCAATTGATCGACACTTATTTACCCAGCTTAAGTTATGGTTTTGACCAATGTGGCTATGGCTGTTCTGATCATGCTTCGTGGTATCAGCAGGGCTTTGCCGCCTCAATGCCATTTGAGTCGCGCATGGCTGATATTAACCCGCTTATCCATACTGTAAACGACCGTAACTTTGATGCTGATCATGCGAGTAAATTTGCCAAGCTTGCAGTGAGCTACTTAGCAGAAATGGCTAAAAATGCTGGTTATGAAGTGCCGCCCACTGACAATGAACTAGAAAATGGTGTCACAGTGTCTGGAATTAATGCACTTGCTAAAGAGCAAGTTTTTTATACCTTAGCAGTCCCTGCAGGAAGTAGTAATTTAAACTTTACTACAACAGGTGGCAGTGGCGATGCTGATCTATACGTTAAGTTTGGCGCACCGCCTACTTTGCAAGACTTTGACTGTAACAGCACTAATTCAAACAGTAATGAAGCATGCGCTATTAGTAATATACAATCAGGTACATACCATGTCATGGTTGAAGCATGGAGCGCTATTTCCGGTATTTCCTTAACGGGGAGTTATGATGGTGACAATAATGTACCGACACCAATTAATCGTACCGAGACGAATGTCAGTGTAACAACAAGAGGTTGGACTCGCTTTAGTCAAAATATCAGTGCGGGTTATTCGTCGTTAAATATTTCTATTTCAGGTGGTAGCGGGGATGCTGATTTATATGTGAACTTTGGTTCGCCATCATCAACGTCAACATATCAATGTCGACCTTATAAAAATGGTAATAATGAAAGCTGTACTATTAGCAATCCCCAAGCTGGTGCTTGGTATATTGATTTACAAGGTTACACTGCGGCAAGTGGTATTACTTTAACGATCAACGCACAATAATAACAATAGCAAAGGGGCATTGCTCCTTTGCTATTTGCTTTGCGTATTCACTTGCCCTTGGGGCTATGCTTACGTAAAATCCCGCTATTATTTTTAGCAAAGCGATCGTTATTATCAAACAGCTTTTTAGTGCAGCAGGCCCGTTAGCGCAATCTCTAGATGGTTATACGCCTCGCCAACCGCAGATTGATATGGCGGTTGCGGTGAGTGATGCATTAAAAAACCGCTCGCAATTAGTGGTTGAAGCGGGCACAGGTACAGGTAAAACCTACGCTTATTTAGCCCCCGCGCTAAAGTCTAAAGGTAAAACAATAATTTCAACCGGCACGAAAGCGCTGCAAGAACAATTATACCACCGTGATTTACCACAATTAGTCAAAGCGCTTAGTGCGAGTAAAAAAACCGCGCTGCTAAAAGGGCGCAGTAACTATTTATGTACTTACCGGCTTAATCAACATGTAGCGCATGTACCGACCGATGATTCTGATGTGATGCATCAATTGGCCATGGTGGCTAAATTTGCCAGTGAAACACACACCGGTGATCTGGCTGATTGTATTGGTATCGAAGAAGATGCCAAAGTATTACCTTATGTAAGCTCCACTGCGGATAACTGCTTAGGTAAAGAGTGTCCTGATTTTCAAGATTGCTATATTCGCAAAGCCCGCTTAAAAGCGATGGATGCCGATATAGTAGTGGTTAACCATCATTTGTTTTTTGCAGACATGGCGGTAAAAGATACCGGCTTTGCTGAACTCATTCCCACAGCTGATGCCTATATATTTGATGAAGCACACCAATTAAGTGAAATTGCCAGTGATTACTTTGGTGAGAGTATCAGCACTAAAAAGCTGGTGGACTTAATTAATGATTTACGAGCAATTTATCGCTCTGACATTCCGGATATGCTGCAACTTGGTAAAACCTTAAATAAGCTTGAAACCAGTGTTGCCGACTTGCGCTTACAATTTGGCTTAGATGGTAGCCGAGGTGATTGGCGACAAATGCTGGCAAGTAAAGAAATTTGCGCCGCGTTACATAGGGTGATCAGCGATTTAGACTTTTTGTATCAAGTACTCAAACATTGTTTAGACCGTAGCGATAAAATAGAACACCCATTTGAGCGTACCTTAGCTTTTAAAGGGCAATTAGAGCGGGTGTTTGATATAAGCCAAACAGGTAACAGTTATTGGTATGAAACAACACGCCGCTATTTAACCGTACATATAACTCCGCTTAACGTATCGGTTAAATTTGCGCAAATGATGGCAGACACCGGGGCTGGCTTTGTATTCACCTCAGCGACTCTATCTGTCGATAATGCACTTGATCATTTTAACGCAAGCCTTGGCCTTAAACCCGCCAAAAGTATGATGGTTGATAGCCCGTTTGATTATTATCAGCAAGCCTTATTGTGTTTACCGCGTTATTTACCTGAAACACATGCAGTGAATATGCCTCATGCGATTGTTAAACTTACCCTCGATTTAATTAAAGCAGCAAAAGGGCGCTGCTTTGTCTTGTTTACCAGCTATCGGATGATGCATTTAGTCGCCGAAGGGCTAAGTACTCAGATTGATTATCCCATTTATATGCAAGGGCAAATGTCTAAACGTATTATTTTAGAAAAATTTACCCGCCATGGTAATGCCGTATTATTAGGTACGGCGTCGTTTTGGGAAGGAGTAGATGTCAGAGGTAGCACACTCAGTTGTGTTATTATTGATAAGTTACCCTTTGCAGCACCCGATGATCCACTGCTCCAAGCTAAAATGCAAGATGCGCAATTACAAGGACATGATCCCTTTGCTTATATTCAATTGCCACAAGCGGTGATTGCACTAAAACAAGGCGTTGGACGACTGATCCGCGATAGTAAGGATAAAGGGGTGTTGGTGATTTGCGATAACCGTTTAGTGACACGCCAATACGGCCAAGTCTTTTTAAAAAGCTTGCCGCCGATGCGCCGCACACGTAGCCTTCAAGTGGCCAGTGAATTTTTAGAACACATTAACTAGAGAAATAATTACCATGAATAACGCAATCAGTACGAGTGATATTAATCTATTAGCATTTGACGCTTCTACCGAAGCATTGTCTTTAGTGCTCAATTATAATGGTCAGTTATTTCACCATTTTGAAGTATGCCCGCAACAGCATAGTCAAAAAATCTTACCGTTGGTTGATCAGTTGTTAGCTAAGGCAAATTGCCGTTTAGCTGATTTAGATGTTATTGGTTTTGGGCAAGGCCCAGGTAGTTTCACTGGCGTGCGTATTAGTGTTGCTATTGCGCAAGGCTTAGCTTATGCATGTAAACTGCCACTAGTTGGTGTGTCAACGCTACAAATGATGGCGCAGCAAGCTTATCAACAAACCGGTGAAAAAAGTGTATTTAGTGCTATTGATGCGCGTATGGGAGAAATATATTTTGCCCATTATAGACTCAGTGATAATGGTGTGATGACCTTACAAGGTGACGAACAAGTATTAAAACCCGCATTATTATCTCTTGCAGACGAACCAGGGATTGCAGTGGGTACTGGCTGGCAAACATACCCAGAGGCACTGGCAGATAAGCCACAAATTGCTATCAATAACGATATCATATTACCTGATGCCGGTTTTATGTTGGCTACAATTAGCGATGATTTCAGTGCGCAACGTACGGTCAGTGCTGCGCAAGCTCAACCTAAATATGTACGTGATACAGTAACCTGGAAAAAACTACCTGGACGCGAATAAACTGATTAATAAAGCAACTTGCAAGGTTATTAAATTTGGCACATAATTTAATAACCTAAGTAACGAGACGCAGCTTTGAATCTACCTATTGGCTCAGGGTTTTACTCGGGAGACATACTCGGTAAAATTACCTCAAGACAGATAAACACGAATAAACCTCAGGGTTTATTAGGGCAATCTGCTGCTGATAATACACAGTCTGCGGAGTTTGTTAAATCAAGCCAAGCAGGTATTGCGCTGGCTGATAAGTTACAAAGTGATACTGCCCAACCTAGTTATCAACAAACGATTTATGACCAACCGACAGCCAAAGTAAGTCGTGCTATTTCAACCTACACCGAGTTTGCTAATTTAGAACGCCGAGCTGAAGTACAAAACTTAATTGGTGTGGACATTTACGCTTAACAATTAGACAGTAATTTAACATCTGTCGATGTGCCAGTATTTGGCAAAAGTTTACCTCCAGCTGTGATTAAAAAAGCCCAGATACATTATGACTGGGCTTTATATAATTAACCTTTAATGTTGCAGTTATCTGCTACGCTCAGAAAGCAACATGCTAGTTAAACGTTACTGCTGTTCAATAAAGCCGATCAGTTTATCGGCAATATCAGTATTGTTTTGTGAGCCGATAAATTTATCAGCACCTTTACCATAGGCAAATACTTGTACATCAATAGCAGTATGACCGCCGGTAGTCCAACCGGTGAAGCTGGCTCTACTGATAATATCTTTGATGGCAAGATTAAGTGGTTTATCACCTAATTTTTTTGCTTGTTCAAGCTTGATCTGGTTTTCGGGAGTGTATTCTATATTCGTGTTAGCAGTCCAAATGGCTTTTAAATCATCAGACTCAGACATTAGTTTAGTTAATTTAACGGCTGTAGCTTTCACACCTTTTACTACCTCGGTTTCCCATTTATATTGACCATGCGCACCCAATGTTAAACCACCTGTAGAGTGATCTGCGGTGATCACCAATAAGGTATCTGGGTTTTTATCAATGTAGGCTTTTGCTTGCTCGATTGATTTAGCAAAATCATCCATTTCCGCCATTGCACAGGCAATATCATTCGCATGACCACACCAATCAATTTGGCTGCCTTCGATCATCACGAAAAAGCCATTTTTCTTATTTTCATTAAGTAACTCAAGCGCTTTATTGGTCATTTGTGCTAAGCGTGTTGGGTTATTATCTAACGCAAAGTCAAGCCCAACTGGAGCAAATAAACCTAAAGCAGGAATTTGCTTGATATCTTTTAACGCACTAAAGTCATCGCTGTATTGATAGCCCGCTTGCTTAAATTCTGCAACTAAATTACGGTCTTCGCGGATGTAATATTTAGTACCGCCACCAAGCATTAAGTCAACGGGAAGTTTACCGGCAATTTTATTATCAATGTAGTCATTGGCAATTTCATCGTAGTTACGACGAGATTCATTATGTGCAGCGAAGCTCGCGGGCGTGGCATGATTGATTTGTGAGGTAGCAACTAATGCGGTGATCATGCCTTTTTGTTTGGCAATTTCGAGCATTGTTTTTACTGGCCTTTTATTAGTATCGACCGCAATTGCACCATTATAGCTTTTATGACCTGAGCTCAAAGCTGTTGCGCCAGCGGCACTGTCGGTTACATAAGTATGGTCGTCAGGGTAAGTATGTGCCATTCCCTTAAGGATTGTATCAAACACCGTACCTTCAATTTCTTTGGTCGACGGATCATCTTTAAAGTAGCGATATGCTGTAGTATAAGCGGGGCCCATGCCATCACCAATCATATAAATAATGTTTTTTGGTGCTTGCTCTGCGTATGCACTTGCCGAGCATAATAATGCCAAGAGGCTTATTTGTTTCTTCATCTTTGTACCCTGTTTATTATGTAGTGCCATTGTATACGCAATGTAGTATAAATAAATGTCTTTTACGTTAAACAAACTAAAAACAAAGGGGAATTACGCAGTGCATCCATTTTCAGTTCAAAGTGGCGCATTAACACTTCATGGCCTAACATTTGGGCAAGGAACAGAGGTTGTCATTGCATTACATGGTTGGCTTGATAATTGTCATAGTTTTTTACCCATGTTAGAACATAACACCTTAACTGCAACCTGGTATTGTGTGGATTTTCCTGGACATGGTTTATCAGATTGGCGTGGTAGCGATGCGCACTATTATTTCATCGATTATATTGATGATATTTATAACTTGATCGAACAACTGGGAGTTAAGAAAGTACATTTAGTTGGCCATTCTATGGGCGCAATGGCCGCTGGACTTTTTGCCAGCTGCTTTCCTGATAAAGTAAATACAGTTACTATGATAGAAGGACTGGGAGTTGTCACAACACCTAGTGAAAAAGTGGTTGAGCAGCTTAGAAATGCAATTTTGAATCGACGGCGTGTAAATCAAAAAGCACCCCGACAGTACGAGTCAAAACAAATAATACACCAAGCACGAGCGGCACAAAGTGACTTACCTTTGGATTTAATAGCACTTTTGATGGACAGAAATATACGAGCAACCGAACAAGGATGGCTGCTAAGAACTGATCAAAAGCTCAAAAATCATTCAGGCTTTAGGTTTGATGAGCAACAATGCATAGCGGTAATAAGCGAAATAAATGTGCCTTGCCTACTAATTATAGGTAGTAAAGGGTATCCATTTATTAGTGATAATTTAAATAAATATGCTAATTATTACAAAAGCTTAATAGTAAATGAAGTTGAAGGAGGCCACCACTGTCATATGCAAAGCCCTGAACAATGTTTACAGCAGATTCATGCATTTATGCTACAAACGGGTGCATGTTAATTGTATATTGGCACAAAATGTGGGAATATTTGCGGATTAGAGTGATTGCTCAATTGTGGAATTACCTTACTTAGTTTAAGGTTTAATAAAAATAAATTATAAATAGAACAGGAGCTAAGAGTGGAAAAAATTTGGCTGAAGCGCTACCCAGAGGGTATGCCTGAAACAATCGATCCTGAGCACTACAACTCGTTGTTAGAAGTGTTTGAAAAAAGCTTCACTGACTACAAAGATTTGCCTGCTTTTACCAATATGGGTAAAACATTAAGTTATGATGAAATAGACCAAGCAACAAAACGTGTTGCTGCGTATATTCAACATGATTTGGGATTAAAAAAAGGCGATAAAGTGGCTGTAATGATGCCAAATTTATTGCAAACACCGGTTTCTATACTCGGTATTTTACGTGCCGGTTGTGTGGTAGTTAATGTTAACCCGCTTTACACTGTGCGTGAGCTTGAACATCAATTAAATGATTCAGAAACATCAGCAATTTTTATACTGGCTAACTTTGCAGACACGCTCGAAAAAGCATTGCCGCATACTAAAGTAAAGCACATCGTTGTTACCCAAGTGGGTGATATGATGGGGGGATTGAAAAAGCATCTAGTTAACTTTGTTGTTAAGCATATTAAAAAAATGGTGCCAAGCTATTCACTGCCTAACCCTATAAAGTTTGAAGCTTTACTTGCGACTAACGAAAACAATTACACTAAACCTGAAGTGTGTTTATCTGATATTGCTTTTTTGCAATATACCGGTGGTACAACAGGTGTTTCTAAAGGTGCAATGCTGACCCATGGTAACATGGTGGGTAACTTAGAGCAGGTTTCTGGTTGCTTAGATAAAGTGTTAGAACGCGGTAAAGAAGTTGTTGTCACTGCTTTACCGCTTTATCATATCTTTGCACTGACAGCGAACTGCTTAACGTTTATGAAGTATGGCGGATTAAATTTATTGATCACCAATCCGCGTGATATGAAAGGCTTTGTGAAAGAATTAGGCCAACATAAATTCACTGCGATCACCGGCGTAAATACATTATTTAATGGTTTGTTGAATACACCAGGGTTTGCCGAGCTTGATTTTTCAAGTTTGAAAATGTCACTCGGTGGCGGTATGGCTGTACAGCGCCCTGTTGCTGAAAAGTGGCAAAAGATCACCAGTAGCAAATTAATGGAAGGGTATGGTTTAACTGAGTGTTCCCCATTAGTTACTGTTAGTCCTTATGATTTAAACGCATATAATGGATCGATTGGTTTACCTGCACCTAATACTGAGATCAAGTTGATGTTAGATAATGGTGAAGAAGCAGCTAAAGGTGAGCCAGGCGAATTATGGGTTAAAGGTCCACAAGTGATGGTTGGTTATTATAACCGTCCTGATGCAACGGCTGAGTGCCTGCAAGATGGTTGGTTTGCCACAGGGGATATAGCCACTTATGACGATGAGGGATTCTTTTATATTGTTGACCGTAAAAAAGATATGATCATCGTATCTGGCTTTAATGTGTTCCCAAATGAGATCGAAGAAGTGATTGCAATGCATGAAGGTGTTTTAGAAGCAGCAGCAATTGGTATCCCTCATGATGTGAGCGGCGAACAAGTTAAAGTTTTTATTGTTAAAAAAGACCCATCTTTGACTGAAAAAGATATAATAAAACACTGTCGTGATAATTTAACTAATTACAAGGTCCCAAAACTGGTTGAGTTTAGGGATGAATTGCCAAAAACAAACGTTGGCAAAATACTCAGACGAGCCTTGAAAGATTAGCAAGCTAAAAAAGCCGACTTATGTCGGCTTTTTTATTGTAGGAGATTAAGTGCAATATCAATTGATCCAAACCCAAAATCAATTAAATGAGTTTGTAGAGCAGATCCGTAACAAACCCATCTTAGCAATTGATACAGAATTTATGCGTCGTCGTACTTTGTATCCTGAAGTTGCCCTTATTCAAGTTTATGACGGCGAACATTTAGCATTAATCGATCCGCTAGCCGAGCTATCATTGTTTGATTTTTGGCAGATTTTACGTGATCCTGCGGTGTTAAAAGTCTTGCATTCACCGTCGGAAGATATTGAAGTATTTCAAAAATACGCAGGCTTCGTACCAGCCCCCTTATTTGATAGCCAGTTTGCTTTGCAATTATTAGGCAATGGTAACTGCATGGGCTTTGCTCATATGGTAAAAAATTTACTCGATATTGAAATTGACAAAAGCGAATCACGGACCAATTGGTTACAGCGTCCGCTAACAATTAAACAACTCGATTACGCTGCAGCTGATGTATTTCATTTATTACCGTGCTTTAAAATTATTATTGAACAAATCAACGACGCTGGTTTCTTTGATATTGTGATCAATGAAAGTGAGTTGATTGCACAAAAACGCTCTTATCAAACACCGGATGAACATCTGTATCGAGACATTAAAAATGCTTGGCAATTAAAACCTGCGGATCTTGCTGTATTAAGAGAGCTTGCGGCTTGGCGTCGTAACAAAGCGATACGCAAAAATTTAGCGCTTAACTTTGTATTAAAAGAGCACTGCTTGGTTGAATTGGCAAAACGCAAACCAACGAGTTTAACTGCAATGCGTAATGTGCCAGAAGTCGATAGCATCGAAGTTAACCGCTCGGGCGTTGAAATCTTAAAGTGTATTGAAAAAGCTAAAGTGATCCCTGTTGCAGATTTTCCTGAGCCACTAAGACGACTTATTGACTTTCCAAGTTATAAAAAAGTAGCCAAAGAAATTAAACAAAAAATCACTGCAGTTGCTAAAAAGCAGGCCATTCCAGAAGATGTATTTGCATCTAAAAAGCAAATCAACCAGTTGATCAGTTGGAATTGGAAGTTAACCAGCGCTGAGCGTGAACAGACTCCAAAGCCCGATTTACTTAACTCATGGCGTTATGAATATTTAAAAGACACACTCAAAGAGTGGGATGTATAATTATTAAGAGTTCATAGGGACTAAGATAGTTAATGTACTATTGTTAGTCCCTACTGTTTGTGTCAGAGGGGGGAGAAAGTTATTTTATTCGCCCATTTTAGCGAGGATCTTATCTAAATTAACTTTAGATTTAGCCACGCTTTGCATTGGTGTTAACCCATTCGGGTATTCTTCTTGTTCTACGACCAGCCACTGAGTGGCGCCATCAACAATCAATGTTTTTATTATTTTTTGCCATGGATAATCATTTTCACCTAATATAGGACTTAAGCTATCGTTAGGATGGGTGCGAACTTTTAAGTGGGTTGCCAGGGTTCGTCCTGGGTATTTTTTAATGAAATATTCAGGATCTTTTCCTGCATAATGTACCCAACCTATATCAAGCTGCAGTGGCAGGGTATTTGGCGTATTACCGGCAATAGCGTCCCAGTATGTCGCGTTTTGGAATTGATTAAACTCCTTATTATGGTTGTGAAAACCGATGTGCATAGCATAGCGCTGAGCGATTTCATTAACCTGAGTGAGTTGCTCGGTCAAAGAGGTAATTCCTTGTGGCTGCCAAGCTCGTTCATCCCAAGGTACAAATAAAATCGAGACACCAAGGGTTTTATAAAACAATAATGTGTCTGCTAAGGTGTCATCCGTTAAGGAGCCAAAGCCGATATGTGCGCTACTAGCGACTAAATTTAGCTTAGCGAGTTTGTCCTTCAGTGCACTTGGATTGTTCTTATAAGGCCCAAAGTCACCTGCAAATTCCACACCTTGAAAGCCCATATCAGCAATAGATGAAAGGGTGCCATCAAAATCCGCTTTTAAGGCAGCTTTAACAGACCAAAGCTGAACACTAACGGGGAGTAGTTGTTTGCTTGTTTTTGCATAGATAGACAGCGAGTTTAAAACACAAAAAATAAACAGAATTGAAATAACATAATTAAATGATGATTTGATTTTGAACATAAAAAACACCTACGAGGAAAAGCAGGGAAGTGCTCCCTGCTTAGGGCTGGGCTAGCTAAAAAATAACTTAGCGTTAACTGGCAACTGAATCTTGATAAGCATACTCGGTCAAACCCAGTTCAGCTAAAACGCTATCTAAATGGGCTTTGGCTTCGTCAGTAGGTCCTGGGTAATCACCTGCAATAGGTACATTGCCTAAATAGCCAATATCTTTACAACCTTGCGGTGTACAAAAGTAGGCACCAAGTACGAGGTTTTTAAAGCGTAAAAAAGCATTACCAATGCGTTGAAACTGCGCAGGGGTTTCATCATCAAAATAAGCAATATCATTTAAGATGGCTGTTTGTTGCTCTTTTTTCAATGCGACGAATGGTGCTTTATAACGCAGCACTGCCTCATCATCGATCCATGCTAAGCCGTGTAAAATAGTAACGCGGTCTTTTTGTTGACCGTTATAAGGTGAGCTTACCCACTCATCAATCACACTCGGTACATTTACCTCTGTTGCACTTGGGTTGTTACCTTCGCTAGGCACGATATAATCGGTTAACACCGCAACTAAATTTAATTGTGTTTGAGTTAATGTCAATGGCCAAGGTGATTGTGGTGGCATAACCATATTGGGATCAGTGCCATAACCTTTAGCTGTTATAGGTTTTAAATCTAAGTCAGGCCAATGTCCTTTATCACTAATTGTCTCTTCTAGCGCTTTACTACACCCTGCTGAAAGTGATACTGCGGAACCTGCGGCTAATAAACCAAGCCACTTTAACGATTCACGGCGTGTCATGCCGGAAATATATTTGTATGAGTCAACACGATCTTCATTATGCATGTTACAGCGCTCCTTGTTCTATTTGTTTGGCTATCCAGGTTGAATTACGCATTGCCAATGTCATGATGGTTAATGTGCAATTTTTATGTGGATTAGAGGCAAATACCCCTGCATCCATCACAAATAAGTTGTCGCAATCCCATGTTTGGCCCCATTGATTGGTCACTGAATCCTTTGCAGAGCTGCCCATGCGAGTGGTGCCTACTTCATGAATGATCTCACCACCTTTTGAAATTGCTTTTTCAGCAGCAGGTAATTTGCCCACAGTAGCCCCTAGATTTTCAAGGATCTGTTTCGCTGTTTTTAAGCCGTGTTCAATTTGTTTTAGCTCACGATCAGACCATTTGAAATGAAATTTAGAAACCGGAATACCCCATTTATCTTTAACACTTTCATCAATTTCCATGTAGGTATCATCGTTGGGGAGCATTTCTCCGCGCAGCGCAAAGCCAACATAAGCTCCGTAGGCATCACGAACTTGTTGTTTTAGTTTAATACCATAACCACGTTTATCGCCAGAGACTCCAGATCCAGGTTGATTAAAACCGCTACTGATCTCAAAGTGATAACCACGGGGAAAATCAAGCTCACCTTTGGCGTGCGCTTTGTGTCCCCACCAAGGAATAAATAAATGATTTCCAGTGTGGCCATCTTCGTTATAACGTGGACGACCTTTTAATGCTGGAACTTGCGCACCAAGCCAAGCCCCGGTTGAATCCATTAAGTTACGACCTACTTGGCCACTTGAGTTAGCTAAACCTTTGGGATGATGAGCGTGTTTTGAATTTAGCAAAATACGTGCGGATTCGCAGGCACTAGCGGCAAGGATCACGATATCTGCGTTGAGATGCTTTTCAGCTGCGGTTTGCTTATCTATATAAGTAACACCCGTTACTTTTCCGTCATCATTAACAGTCACTGATTTAACCATTGCATCGGTAATTATTTCTAAATTCCCAGTTGCTTTTGCCATAGGTAATAATGAGGTTGTAGTTTGAAACGCCGCGCCGATAGAGCAACCATGGCCGCAAGGTGTTGCATAAAAGCACGCCATACGATCATCTTTGGGCCGAGTTAATACTGCTCTGTGCATAGGCACAGCAGCGATACCCAATTTTTTCGCACTGGCAGCAATCAGTAACTCAGGAATTCGCGGCGTTGGTGGTGGCTGTAATACCCCTGGTGCAGATGGCGGCATATCATCAAGGCCGGTATTGGTGCCGCAAATACCCACTAGTTCTTCCGTGATGTCGTACCATGGCGCGATATCATCATAAGTGAAAGGCCAATCTGCACCGTTGCCATCTTGGCTTTTTCCTTTAAAATCATGTTCACTAAAGCGTAATGAGTAACGTCCCCAGTGATTAGTTCTTCCACCTAACATGCGTGCACGCCACCAGTAAAAATCAGTGCCTTTGGCGTTAGTGTAAGGCTCATCAGGAACTTGCCAGCCACCATCGACGGTTGCATCGTAAAAGCCAAAGTTTTTGTCTTTATTTCCTGCGCCCATTAAAGGGGCTTCACTGTTACGGCGAAACATTGGGCTTTCTTTTTTTGGATCGTAATCACGCCCCGCTTCAAGTAATAATACTTTATGGCCTAGTTTAGTTAAGGTATAAGCGGCCATTGCGCCACCTGCGCCGGAGCCAACAACCAGTACTTTATGATCAAATGTAGACATGCTTATAGTTCCTTAATTTTTATATTTTTAAACCACACTTTGTCACCATGATCCTGTAAACCTATGCGACCTTCCTTTGCTGTTGCGAAGTTAGACCAAGTCGCAAATTTACTGTTTTTAACCAAGGTATTCCAAGTACTACTGCCCACAACAATGCTGGCAGTGCTGACATCATTTTGCCAAACTTGTAAATGGTCATTAAGCATCCTAATACGCACCGTGTTCCACTCAGTTGCAGGTTTGTGAGCTGAAGTAGGTGGTGTAAATAAATCATAAATAGAGCCAGATAAATGAGAGTCTATTTTCGTATCTGAATGGCGTTCGTTATCTATAATTTGGATTTCAGGGGCGTGCGAGTAAATATATTTCCCTTGCTCATCGGCAAGAACAAAAATACCACTGTTGCCGACTTTGCTAATTTTCCAATCTAGTTTTAAGTCAAAGTTGCGATAGGCTTTTTTCGTGAGTATGTCGCCACCGCCTTTAGTGAGTAACATTGCGCCATTGTCTATAGTCCATTTTGAGCTGAGTGTCTCACTTTTGAAATTGCGCCAGTGCGACATATTTTTGCCATTGAACAGTAATTGCCAGCCAGCTAATTGTTCTTCTTTAGAAAGTTGGTTATCTGGTGTCTTAGCAAAAGCAGTACTACTAAAAGCCAGTGCAACTGACAACATCAAGATTGATTTAAGCATATAATACCCCTTGTTTTTGTGTGTTTCTTATTGCTATTAAACGTATTTTTCAACGTTTTTATTTTTTGTTATAAACAGATGAAGACCAATAAATACAATGATCAGTACAATCGGAAAAACCAGTAGATTTTGCAATACAGCTTGTCCTGCGAGCACTTCAACTTGTTCTACACTGACACTCGTTGTTTGTGCTTGTGTTCGCGCATTATCAATCCAATGGCCTATGACGGGGTTCCAGATGCTCATTGCAAACATGCCAGCTCCACCAATTAACGACATGCCAAGTGCACCTGTTTTTGGGGCATACTCAGCGACACAACCGATCATGGTTGGCCAAAAATAAGTAACGCCAATGGCAAACATTGCTGCGGCAAGGTAGATGGTATTACCTTGCGCTTGGCTCATTAAAAATATCCCTAGTGTTGAAAAAACAGCCGATCCCAGTAGGACACCCGATGGACTAAAGCGGTGCACAATCGGGCCCGCAAAAAAACGACCTAATGCCATTAACCCAGTGATCAAAGCTAAAATAACCATAGGCGAAGCGCCTGACGAACCAAGGATTTGCTCAATCCATTGCTGTGTACCAAATTCGGTTACGGCTGTCAGTGTCATGCAAATAATGAGAAACAAATACAGCGGCGAGAGTAAGTGTTTTAAGTTGCTGGTGGTCGAATTTTGCTGTGTATCAAACTGTGGGAATTGCGTTTTAAGCATCATCGCACCATAAATAATGGTAGGCACAAGGATCAGCGAAACTTGCCATTGCCAGCTGAAGCCA
Organism: Pseudoalteromonas ostreae; assembly: GCF_018069805.1. Classification (GTDB taxonomy): domain Bacteria; phylum Pseudomonadota; class Gammaproteobacteria; order Enterobacterales; family Alteromonadaceae; genus Pseudoalteromonas; species Pseudoalteromonas ostreae. The sequence goes on along the minus strand of NZ_JAGPYN010000030.1, from coordinate 21,580 downwards.
ACGGATGTCATTGCATTTGAAGCTAATGCACCAATTACGATCCCACCAGGAAACCAAACATGAAAGCGGTTTAACATAGTGGTGGTGTTTTTAGGAAACATTTTGGCGATCAGTGGATTACAACCGGCTTCAACCGATCCATTGGCAAAGCCAATTAAAAATGTCGAGATCAATAATCCCCAAAAACCATCTGCAGTGATAGTTAAAATAAGTCCGCCTAGGTGGCACATAAACGCTAATGCAACCAACTTTTTAGCACCAATCGCGTTATAAATGATGCCCCCGAGCATGGTTGCAACCGGAAAGCCTAAAAATGCCATGGCGTTTACCCAGCCAAGTTGTGTACCAGTGAGTCCGAACTGCTCGCCTAGTTGTCCTAAAATGCCGGCCCTTATTGCGAAAGTCATTGATGTGACAATTAATGCAATGCAGCAAAGCCGAAAAATAATACAATTATTGTTGTTATTCATTGTGTGTGATCCTGTTTATTAAATACCTAATATCCGCTTATTTCGCTGACCATTTGTGTCCATTGCGCTAAAGTCATCAAATGCTTTAGCCGTAGGGCGGATCAAATGCTCTTTTATAAATTGTGCGCCTTCTTTCGCCCCATCTTCAGGATGTTTAATGCAACACTCCCACTCTAGAACTGCCCAGCCATCAAAACCATATTGCGTTAATTTGCTGAAGATACTTTTGAAATCAATTTGTCCATCACCTAAGGAGCGAAACCGACCAGGGCGGTCTTGCCAATCTTGATAACCACCATAAATACCGCTGCGACCATTTGGATTAAACTCTGCATCTTTGACGTGAAATGCTTTAATTCGATGGTGATAAATATCAATAAATGATAAGTAATCAAGTTGTTGTAAAATAAAATGGCTGGGATCATAAAGAATATTTACCCGTGGATGATTATTTGTCGCAGCTAAAAAGCGCTCAAACGTTACGCCATCATGTAAATCTTCCCCTGGGTGAAGTTCATAGCAAACATCCACACCCATTTCATCAAAGTAGTCGAGGATTGGCAGCCAGCGTTTCGCAAGTTCTTGGAACCCTTGCTCTACAAGTCCTTTTGGACGCTGCGGCCAAGGATAAAAAGTTTGCCACAGTAGCGCTCCTGAAAAAGTCACATGGCTTTTCAAGCCCAAATTTTTACTGGCTTTAGCGGCCATCATTAACTGATTGATGGCCCATTTTGTTCTGGCTATAGGATCACCGCGTAGTGCTTGAGGGGCAAAATTGTCAAACATGTCATCATACGCTGGATGAACGGCTACAAGCTGCCCTTGTAAATGTGTTGATAGCTCTGAAATTGTAAGCCCTGCCTGCGCAGCAATACTAGTCACTTCATCGCAATAATCTTGGCTTTGGGCTGCTTTTTCTAAATCGAAAATACGAGAATTTACAGTCGGTAGCTGAATCGCTTTATAGCCTAAATTTGCTGCCCACTGACAAATAGTGGTAAAGCTGTTGAAAGGAGCTTCATCGCTGATGAATTGTGCTAAGAAGATCGCTGGACCTTTAATTTGTTTCATTTTTTATCCAATTTTAAATGGTTGCCACTTAGTGTCTTTTCTCGACGCTGCTACAGCATTTTCTATAAATGCCATTCCGCGAATTGCCTCTTTAATACCAGGCACGTCAAAGTCATGGTTGGATGCTGAGTATCCGGCTTTTTTTGCATGAATTTGTTTTGCAAAATTGACATAGATATTGGCAAATGCTTCAAGGTATCCTTCTGGATGACCTGCAGGTGTTCGCAGTGAATTTTGTGCCGCAGTACTTTTTAGGCCAACACCTGCACGTAATAGGGTGGTTGGCGTGTTATGACTTTTGAGCCACAAACTATTTGGTTCCATTTGTGACCACTCAAGACTTGCTTGGTCGCCATAAATACGTAAATTAAGATTGTTTTCTTCTCCTAATGCAACTTGGCTGGCAAGAAGTACTCCCTTAGAGTCGTTGTTAAAACGCAGTAACACAGTGCCATCGTCATCGAGTGTTCTGCCTGCAACAACATGATTTAAGTCAGCGCATAGTGCGGTTATTTCTAGGCCGCTCACGTATTCAGCTAGATTTGCAGCATGCACTCCTATATCAGCTATACAACAACTAATACCGGCCTTATCAGCATCTAAACGCCATTTGGCTTGTTTGGCATTTTCATCTTCGCTGGTGGCAAGCCAACCTTGACTGTACTCAACAATAATTTTACGAATAGCGCCCAGCTCGCCATCAGTAATACGTTGGCGCGCTTCTTTGATCATCGGGTAACCAGTGTAGGTATGAGTTAATCCATATAAACAATCACTGGCTTGCAGAGTTTTTTCTAATAACAGCGCTTGGTCTAAATTTAGGGTGGCTGGCTTATCTGATAAAACGTGAAAACCAGCTTCAATCGCACACTTTGCAATTGGGAAATGCAAATGATTTGGCGTCACTATTGCCACAAAATCAATTCGTTGATCGGCAGGTAACTTAGCTTCTTCGCTAAACATTTGTTGGTAGCTGTCATAGCAACGAGATGGATTTATTCCTAGCATTGCCGCAGTAGCTTGGCTGCGGGTTGGATCTGAACTAAAGGAGCCTGCGGCTAACTCAATTAAGCCATCTAAGCGTGCAGCAATGCGATGGATTGCACCGATAAATGCACCTTGTGCACCACCGACCATCCCCATGCGGATTTTGGCATTATTCATGAAAAAAGCTCCATGTCAGTAATCGTCTACTGAGTTTAGTTAATATCATGTTATTGATAATAGGGAATGAACAGCGTAAGGGATAATAAAAATTCGGTTGACAATGCAATAAAATCGGCGTTTTATATATTATTATAAATTCATATTTATAGAATATATTATTATGAAAGTGCAAGGGATCATAAATAAAGCGGGCGTAAATCAACTGATCTCGGCATTTGATTTATTACCCGATATTTTGTTTTGGGTTAAGGATTCTGAGAGTCGAATTCTTTACGCGAATCAACATTTTATTGAACATCAAGGGTATAAGTTATTAGAGCAAATTTTACTGAAAACTGATTTTGACTTTTCATCTAAACACTTAGCATTTCAATACGTCAATGACGATAAACGTGTAATGAATGGCTATGTAGTTACTGATCGTTTGGAGCTAAACCAAACCTCAAATGGTGAATTAGCCTGGTTTTCAACGTCCAAAAAAGCAATTTTAGCTGACGATGGTCAAATACTGGGCACTTATGGCGTTACACGGCATTTACAAAAAACATCAAAGGCTTTGTCGCATGTAAGAGCGATTGAAGGGCCAGTAAATTATATACGTGAACACTATCATCGCAATATCTGTATTGAAGAACTTGCCGAGCTTGCTCATTTATCGGTAAGTGCGTTAGAGCGGCGATTTAAAAAACATTTAGCAAAAACACCTAATCAATTTATTAACGAAATACGTTTAGAAAATGCACGTAAGCTACTAGTTGAAACTCGTTTACCAATTTCACAAATAGCCTATCAATGCGGTTTTTCAGAGCCTAGCTATTTTAGTAAACAATTCAGACGCTTATTTGGTGAGATCCCCTCACAAATGCGCTCCCAAATTGAGCCCTAAGCCAGCCGTTTAGCTAATTGAATAGCGCCTTGCTCGGGCAGGTAGTGCGCATCACAAAGATAACCTTGTGCTTTGGTTGATAACCAAGGAGTAATTTTCTCGGCTGTGCCTCCCATTAATGTAATGTTGTGATAGCCGTGGCTAACTAAATGGTCGATATAACGGGTAATATAGCGCGCTGCTTGCTCTAAAATAATAATGGCCCAAGGATCATCTTGCATTGCGAAAACTAAAGGCGCAAAACCTGCAAAAAAAGCGGGTTTGGCATTGAGTGCTAATTCTGTCAGCTGGTTACTTGTATCACAACTAAGCTGTGCCAATAAGGTATTTATTAATGAGCTTGAGGGGGATAAGCCATCTAAAACCTCTAGCGCATAACGAAATAAAGTTAAACCAATCCAGCCTCCGCTTGCGCCATCACTTAATAATAATCCATGGCCTCCTAATTCAATAACGTTACCGTTTTTTATTGCTCCTGCACAAAAGCCAGTACCTAAAATAATAATTGCACCTCCGTTATCACCATGGGCACCTTGACAGGCTATGTGTAAGTCAGTTGAAAAGTTAAATTGTGCAAATGGATGCTGCCACTGTGCCATCTTATTATTTGCACCGGCAATGCCAGCGCCAGCGAGTCCTGCATAGGCATAAATTGCCCCGAGTTTTGATAGCCCTAAACCAGCCTGATGTAATGCGTGTGTTGTTGCATCAATAATGGATTGCTGCGCCACTTCAACGGAGGTTGCAATATTTGCTGCACCGCTTACTGCCTCAGCAAGTAGGGTGCCTTGTGCGTTTTCAAGCCTGACTCGGCATTTTGTACCGCCGCCATCAATACCTAAATACAGGTGAGGTTGAGAGTCGTTAGTCATTTTTAGCTTGCTCGTTAGTTCGTTGATTTAAAATTGCGTTAATTAATAACGGATCCACCCAGCCATCCTTGTTGTGTACACCAGAGTAGGCATGTAGTGACACTAAATTATTGTTGGCAAGTTGCCAAAGTGTACTTGCATTATCAGTGGTTACGCCACCACCAATAACAATTTCTATATGATCATTGGCGTGGCTAATGATTGTTTGTAAATGATTAAGACCTTGCATAACGTCTTTATCATCAGTCCATTTAGTGCCGTTTGTGAGGATACGATCAATGCCCAGTTCAGTTAATAGACCAATTGCCTTTTCGCTGTCTTCTATACAATCAAAGGCGCGATGAAATGTCGTTGCTAAATTATATTTATGTGCACAGGCAATGAGCGCTGTGGTAGCTGCGACATCAACGCCATTGGCGTTTAGCGCACCAAATACAACACCGGTAGCACCTGCGTGCGCCGCGTGTGCTATTTGTGTAAGCATTTGCTTCAGTATTGTTGCATCAACAATAAATTGATTCGCAACAGGTCGTATCATGATAAGCAACTCGCCTTCTGAGGGCATTGCATGAGCTGCGATAGTCATTGCTGTTGCACTAGGAGTGAGACCTTCAAGTTGCATTGTATTGCAAAGCTCAATTCTAGCGGCGCCAGCTGTAAATGCGGTTTTTACATTATCAGCTAACTGAATATGATCATCGGCGTTTAAACAGACTTCTAAATTTTTACGCATTGTTTCGTTCCAAAATACTAGCGATATTGTTAATAATAAAATATTTAATAATGGTTGATACTATTAGAATAAATATAACTTTGTTATAAATCAGTTGCTTATTTTTATTTTTTACTTTTTAATGAATATGCAAAGTGTTTTTATATGCCATTAATTTAAGTTGATGACTATAAACTAGCTCAGCACCGATTGGATCTTTTTTTAACCTTAACGCCGATTTTGTCCTAGCGGCAACCGAATTTCTATTATCACTTTCTTCGACAGAACCCTATTCTTGAAAAGCAGTTTAACAAGCTATTAACCCAGTTCGAAATGCCTTAAGGTTTACCCACAGGGATTATCATGGGTTTTAAAGTGCTTTAACACAACTAACCACACACAATAATACTGGAGATAAACATGACCAATAATAAGAACAGTCGTGAATCGGCGGATCTTGCACGGCGGTTTAAGAAATCTGCGCTGCTGCTAGCGTTGATGGCAAACTGTCATGGCGTATACGCACAAGAAGAACAAAAAGCACCAGAAAACGACCTAGAAGTAATTGAAGTTAGGGGCATTCGCGCCTCGGCAGCTGAAAACTTAGCGATTAAGCGGTTGTCTAACGCAACCGTTGACGCCATTACCGCAGAAGATATTGGTAAGTTCCCAGATAAGAATGTGGCAGACTCATTGCAGCGTGTGCCTGGGGTAATTATACAACGGAATGGCGGTGAGGGGGCTTCCGTAAGTATTCGTGGTTTATCATCGGACTTAACCTTCACCCAATTAAATGGCAACTTTATAGCTTCGTCCCCCGGTGAACCATCGCGTTCATTTTCATACGCATTATTACCTGCAACGATGATCCAACGCGTTGAAGTATATAAATCTTCAGAAGCTCGCCTTGATGAGGGCGGAATTGGCGGTACGGTTTTGTTGTATAGCCGCAAGCCTCTTGATATGGATAAAAATTCTGGGATCATTAATTTTGAAACCAGTAATTCTGATATCACCGATAAGTACGAACCTCAGTTTAGTGGTATTTATTCATGGAAGAATGATGATGAAGACTTTGGGGTTTTAGTGGGTTATACAAAACAAGACCGCACTAATCGCTCACAAAGCTCGCGTATTAATATCATGAATAAAAATTATTTTTATTCTGAAATGAAAGATAATCAAATGGTTGAAGGCGGGGCACAAGGTTACGCTGCACAAAGTATGGTTCAGGAAGTCTTAAATGAAGAGCGAAATCGAACTGGGATCCAGTTTACTACTCAATGGCGACCAACCAGTAACTTAGAGCTTGGCTTTAATTATTTTAATTTTAAATTGGGCCAAGATTCAATTTTAAATCAATTAGAATACCCAGAATGGAACAATAACGATAATTTCTGGACCGATGTCCGTGTTGATGAAGAGTCTCAGTTTGTTACAGGTATAGACTACTCTGTTGGTGCATCTGGCACTCAGGCTGTTTCTTCTATCCCACGTATTAATGGTGAATATACGATTGAAGAGTCCAGCTCTGATACATATGATTTTTATGCTAAATACGAAGGTGATAATTACAACGTTAAAGTAGTGCTGGGTCATACTGAAGCGGAAGGTGGCCCTTCCCAAAAGTATCGTGCCGCTTATTATGCAAATGAATCCTCGCTTTACTATGGGTACGATTTTTCTGATGGGCGCATGACCACTTATATGGATCCAAGTATGATCAGTAACTTGGCTGCAGGCATTGGTGGCGATCCTGACGTAACAGCCACCGATTCAAGTTTTGTGACCGGTACTCAAGAAGAAGATTACGGACAGATTGATTTTGACTATTTTGTGGATTATGGCGTAATTGAAACGTTGCATTTTGGTGCGAAATATCGCAAAGGTAAAATTCATCGCGATACTCGCAACAGCTTTTATCTCTCCCAAGATTTTGATATAGCAAAAGGTGAAGCTGAAGGCACCATTGATTTGGACGATGATTATTCTAAAAATGGCGGCATACCGGATATTGCAGATTTAATTTATTCAGATTCATTAGGTAACTTATCTGATGTTATTAATACGAACTTATTCCCAGCTGTAAACTGGCATAAATACCAAGATCATTTGAATGAAAACTTTGTTCATTATACGCGTATTGAGCCTAACTACGTTTATAGTGTTGAAGAAGAAATTACAGCGGCTTATATGCAAGCTGATTATCGTTTTTCACAAGTACGGGGTAATTTGGGTGTACGCGTAGTGCGCACCAAAACGACCACCGGATCATCAGATAAAATCACCTACCGATTAGATTGGAAAGACGACAATGGCAATGAATTACCAATCGACCAACAACGTGTAGAAGATTTTGTTTTTATTGAAAAAGAGAGTACAGAAACGAAGATACTGCCCAGCTTTAATATAGTCTGGGATATCGATGACAACTGGGTACTTCGTGGAGCAGCATCACAAACCATGGCGCGTCCTGGTTATGATGATTTAGGCCAGTTTCAGACTTTAACGTACACGTCGAATGAATACTCAACGGATCGCTCATCGGCAGACAATTTTGATGCAATTATTGATGGCGAAGGGTGGACGGGATCCGGTGGTAATAACCAGCTAGCGCCATTTGAGTCAACCCAATTTGATATGTCTTTAGAATACTACTACGGAGCTGGCTCTGGCTTTGGTATTGCGCTATTTAAAAAAGATGTTGATAACTTTGTTGTGCCTTTAATAATTGATGTTACCCGCAGTGCACCGGACATTTCATTTAATTTACCCAACGCAGGTGATGAGCAAGTAAATGTCAGTGGCGACAATTTTGCAGTTAGGGATTTTAGTACTGTTGCTAATGGGACGAATGCTTCTTCTGAAGGGGCTGAATTTTTTATCCAACACTTCTTTGATAATGGCTTTGGTCTTTATGCTAATTATACCCGCAATAACACTAATCAAGCCAATGTAGAGCTTGATGGCGAAAAGGTGGGAGAGTCACCTTTGATCGGCAGTTCTAAATACCAAATGAATTTATCGGTATTTTATGAAGATGACTTATTCAGTGTTCGCGCCTCATACAATAAGCGCGGTCCAACGGTTCAAGGCTACAACGCCTCATGGGAAATGAACTATTACAATGAAGCCTATGATCAGGTAGACGTCAATGCAAGTTATAACTTGACTGATGCTCTCGTGTTATCTGCTTCCGTTATTAACCTCACTCAGTCAGATACTTACATGCATCTAGGTGATGATACTAAAAACCGCTTTATTCAAAATGCATACAGTGGTCGTCGTTTTTACGCAGGTGCAACTTACCGCTTTTAATAGCGCAAGGTGAGACGGAACAAATAACCAAGAATCGTATAGAGGAATAAACATGAATAAGCCCAAACTTAGTAAAATATCTAGCATTATGCTGGTAGCAATGATCGGCCTATCAGGGTGTGGTGGAGCTGATGATCCGGATCCGACTGATATCCCAGCAAAAATTGATATTACCTCTGCTGATATTGCCGGTAGTGCAGTGAAAGGGACATTAGGTTTCGCAACGGTCACTGTAAAGCAAATGAATGGCTCAGATATTAAGGTGACGTCTAATAGTCAAACCGATGCTGCTGGTATGGTAAATCTGAGCATAGAAAGTCAACAAGGCTTTGGTATTAACGGTATGTTTAAGATGACTGTTAATGCGGATGCTAACTCAACGATGATCTGTGATGCGCCCAGCTGTGCTCAACACCTAATCGGTGAACAGATCAGTGGCACTGAGATTGCTGATCTGCAGTTAGCGACTTTAACATATGTTGATGTGCCTTTCGCATCTACAAGTGATGGCGTAGCAGACGCTAATTTTCAAGTAAATGCTTTAACTACAACCGCCACTCATTTAGTTGAGCAAGGTATTGCCAATGGTTTAAATGTTGCTGTGCGTGAGTTATATGAATTAGCTTTATCGGATAACTCGCGTTTAGTACTAAAAGCACTGGGGATCGACAGTAAAGCCAATGTATTTAAAACCCAATTGATCAGTGCCGAAAGCTACGATAATTTTGTAGTAGACCAAGATTGCGATAGTGAAGGTAATTGTATTGACCAATTGGCCGACATTAATATTATTAAACTTTCTTTAGCTAACGCAGTATTTGCAAGTCTTAATAAAGATGAAACTGTCGCGGGTGTTATTAACGAACTCATTAGTGCGATTAACTTAGCTAGTGACGGCGATGTTGTGGCTTTACAGCCATTACGTGAGCGTATGTTAAACACCATTGCTGGTTTTCCTTACCTAGATAAATTAGCGCTATCAGCTGAGGATGTCATTGATGTTGCGCTACCTTTTCTTGAAAGTGCCGCATCTAGTGGTCCTGTTAAAGAAATTACCAATGCCGAAAATCTTGCTACAGCAACGATCACAGCGCGTAATCGTATAAGTGACAACGAAGCTGAAAGTAAAGCATTCGACGGTGACCCTAATACCAAGTGGCTTGATCATAATGATTGGACTAGTGCACCAAGTGAGCAAGATCCATCTTGGCTCCAAGTTGATTTTGCTGAAAAACACGCTGTAAATAGTGTCTTCATTACAAGTGCTAACGATGCTGAGTCTCGAGACCCGCAAAACTTTAATATTCAAGGGTCAGTCGATGGTGAAAACTGGCTAACCTTGGGGAAGTTCATCGGTGAGAACTTTGATGAACGCTTTCAGCGACGTGAATTTCGTTTTGACAACGGCTTAGAGTTTTACTCGTATCGTTTAAATATCACTAAAAATAGAGGTGATGATGGTTTAATGCAGTTATCAGAGATTGCTTTTGTGGGGCCCATAAATGCAAGTATTGATCATGCTGAACCAATTGATAGTGTCGTAATATCGGCAAGTGCAGGTGACAGTTATGCACAGGCATTTGATAATAATGATGACACAAGTTGGAATTCAGATGTGCCTTCAACTGAAGTACCAGTAACAATTACAGCTACGCTCGCTCAAGCCGCTGCCGTTGATAAGTTAGTACTGATCTCAGATGCTCAAAACGCAGAGGGTGATCCCGCTACATTTTCACTTACTGCAAGTAATGATAATGGGCAAACATGGGTTCATTTAGCTGATTATTCAGATGAAACATTTGAACGTCGTGGTGAAAGGTTATCGTTTGCGACCAATAATACACTGGCATTTTCTAGCTATCGTTTGAGCATAACTAAAACATCTGCAGGCGCTGGGGTCAAAATTGCTGAGATTGCCTTGGTAGGACCTAAAGTGGCAGATTTAAATCATGCGTTATCAGCCGATGCAATAATTACCGTTCGTAATCAGATTGGTGATGGTGAGGCGGGTGTTAAAGCGTTCGATGGTAATGTTGATAGCAAATGGTTGGATCATAATGATTGGTCTGGTGCACCAAGCGCCGAGAATCCATCTTGGGCAATGGTACAGTTCAGTAATACGACAGCAGTTAATAAGTTGGCATTAACAAGTGCAAATGATGCTGATTCACGTGATCCGCAAAACTTTAACTTAGCAGCGTCAAATGACGGTGAAAATTGGATCACACTTGGTGCTTGGTTAGGTGAGAACTTTGAGCAGCGTTTTCAGCGTCGTGTTTTCACTTTTAGTAACGATTTAGGTTTTAGTTTTTATCGCTTCAATATAACTAAAAACCGTGGCGACGATACGCTGATGCAAATAGCAGAGATCGAGCTAATAGGTCCTCAGGTTGCTTCAGTTGATCATTCTGCAACTGCGTCATCAGTCCTTGCAGGTGCTGGTGAGCAAGAGGGAGTGGTAGAAAATAATGCCACAGATGATGATATAGCGACGGTATGGACGACAGCCGCTGAGGCCATGCCCGTGTGGCTTGATGTTGCATTACCTCAAGCACAGATTGTTACTAATATCTCAATCACGAATGGCAGTGATAGTAACAACAAAGATCCGAAAAACTTCACCTTACAAGGCTCAAATGATGGTGGTAAAACATGGCTAGAAATAGCGAGCTTTAAAGACGAGGAATTTGAACAATTAAACCAACGACGCCTCTTTACAATAGGCAATGGCTTTGCGTTTAGCTTATATCGCTTAAGTATTAGTGCTAACAATGGTGATGCTCAGCAAGTTCACGTTTCTGAACTTGAACTAATAGGCCCACTGCAACCATTTTAGTTTTGATTGTTTGGTAGCTTGTGGGTGCTAAATAGCGCTTCAAGCTACCTATTTTTAGGTGAAACGGTAAATAATATGTTGTTTAAGAATAAACTTTCGCGATTAAATAGGTGCTCGGCCATTTTAATAAGCCTTTTATTATGCAGTTTTTATGTGTCTGCTGGATCTGCAGCCGGATCTCAACAGCGTGGGCTGCATATTTTTTATTACAGTTGGTATGGCAACTTAAAAGTTGATGGTCAATGGGCGCACTGGGATCATCAGGTATTACCTTACGGTGATCAACCTATTGTGGGGCGTAAAGGCTACCCTGGTGGCGATGACATTGGTGCTAATTTCTACCCTAAATTAGGTACTTACAGTGCAAACGACGAAGCACTTATGGATACCCATTTAGCGATGATGAAACAAGCAGGAGTTAGCGTAATTATATTAAGCTGGTGGGGCGATAGCGATTTTGGTAGCAGTTCAGTGCCCGTTTTTATGGATAAAGCCGCTAAAATTGGCCTTAAAGTTAACTTCCATATTGAACCTATCTATCACAGTGCGGCTGAATTTTTACAAGTAGTAAAACAGCTAGATCAGCGTTTTGGCCAACACCCCGCTTTATATCATTACCAAGGCAAGCCATTATATTATGTTTATGACTCATACAAAATGCCAATCAGTGAATGGCAGAAAGTGTTGCTACCAAAAGGCGAATTAACAGTCAGAGGTAAAACGTATGATGCTAACTTTATAGGGCTGTGGGTTGATAAAGGTGAAGAGTCATTCTTTTTAAACAGTGGTATGGATGGCTTTTATAGCTACTTTGCTGTTGATGGATTTGTTTATGGCAGTACCACTAAAAACTGGCCATACCTAGCTAAGTGGGCAAAGCAACATAATAAACTATTTATTCCAAGTGTCGGTCCTGGGTATGCTGACGATAGAATTCGTCCGTGGAACAAAAAAAACTTCAGGGCACGCGAATCTGGAAAGTATTACGACACGATGTTTAAAAAAGCAATTGCAGTGGCTCCAACCTTTATCGGAGTGACCTCATTTAATGAATGGCACGAAGGGACTCAGATCGAGCCTGCGATTGAGAAGCAAGTGGGTGACTATAAGTACCTTGATTACAGCCCTTTAGCTGCTGATTACTATTTAAAACGAACTCATTATTGGAGTGAGCGTTTTCAACAGTCTTTAAATATACGTTCAGTTAAAGATTAAACAGATACACCAACCCTGTATGCAAGTGGTGGTTAAATTGAATCGCTTGCTTTTGATTTACAGCCGATGTTCGCAAATTTATTAAGGAACAATAATGATCACTAACAGACGTGACTTTTTAAAGTTATCAGCTATTTCAAGTGCTGTTGCATTAATACCATTTAAGACAGTAGCTAAAAGTAAAGTGGATAAACCTATCGTCGTCTCTACATGGCAACATGGTATAGCGGCTAATAAGGCCGCATGGCAAGTGCTTGCAGAGGATGGTAAAGCCATTGACGCTGTGGAAGCTGGTGTGCGAATTCCTGAAGCAGACCCAAATGTGATGACAGTTGGCTATGGTGGTTATCCAGATAGAGAAGGGACTGTTACTCTCGATGCCTGCATTATGGATGAAAATCAAAACTGTGGCGCAGTGGCCTATCTTCAGAATATTAAACACCCAATTTCAGTTGCCAGATTGGTGATGGATACCACCCCTCATGTGATGCTGGTGGGCGAAGGTGCGCTGCAATTTGCTAAATCACAAGGGTTTTTAGAAGAAAACTTATTAACCCCGCAAGCTAAAAAGGCCTGGCAAGATTGGCTGGTGGAATCAAAATATGCGCCCGTGATCAATATTGAAAATCACGACACAATTGGCATGTTAGCATTGGATAGTAATGGCGATTTATCTGGGGCGTGTACCACTAGCGGCGCGGCCTTTAAAATGTCAGGCAGAGTAGGGGATTCGCCCATTATAGGTGCCGGTTTGTACGTTGATAATGAAGTCGGTGCTGCAACGGCAACGGGCATGGGCGAGTTGATGATAAAAACGGTAGGCTGTCATTTAGTGGTCGAAATGATGCGCCAAGGTATGACACCTACGCAAGCGTGTAAGGGCGCAGTTGAGCGAATTGCCCATAAGCTGGGTGATTATAAACAGTTTCAAGTTGGTTTTCTAGCCTTGAGTAAATCTGGTGAATATGGATCTTATTGTATTCAACCTGGTTTTAATTATGCAATTACCTCAAAGGCAGGAAGTAAATTACTTGATGCGGCGAGTATTTTGTGAAGTATTTAGTAACCTACGGCATTTTTAATTGTTATTTTTATTGAATACTTGTATATAAATTAAAGGGTGAATATTTACCGTTTAAATTGTATTTTATTGTGGTTTACGCCGATTTTATACTGATTCACACCGAAAATATATTATCACTTTATATACAGTAACCTTATCCTAACTGTGACCTTTACAATTTATTAACCGCATAAGTTAGTGGCTGTAAAGATATAATAAATCACTCGACGTAACTAGAAATTTACTGAGTGAAATATAACACACACAATGATGGAGATTGGTATGGCTGATTATAGTAACATTAATAAATCAACTGAACTTTCACGACAATTTAATAGATCAGTATTATTTTTAGCATTAATGACTGCCTGCAATGTCGCGTATGCAGATCAAAAAGATAATCAAAATAACGATGACTTTGAAGTGATTGAAGTGAGAGGTATTCGTTCTTCAACTGCTGAAAATTTAGCTATAAAACGACTCTCTAATGCAACGGTTGATGCGATAACAGCTGAAGATATTGGTAAATTTCCAGATAAAAATGTTGCTGATTCATTGCAACGAGTTTCAGGTGTACTTATTGGTCGCGACGGTGGCGAAGGCAGTCGAGTCAGTATTCGTGGCACATCACCAGATTGGACCCTCACACAGTTAAATGGCAATTATATTGCTTCTTCTGGGGCTGGTGTGCCCACTCGAAGTTTTAATTATACGTTGTTGCCATCCAGTATGATTAGTAGTGTGGAAGTATTTAAAAGTGCAGAAGCGCGTATAGATGAAGGAGGGATTGGTGGGACTGTTATTTTAAATACTCGCAAGCCTCTTGAGATGGATCAAAATTCAGGCGCTTTAAGTGTTGAAGCAACTTACGATGATGTTTCTGAGGACTTACAACCTCAACTTAATATACTTTATTCATGGAAGAATGATGATGAAAGTTTCGGTATTTTAGCCGGTTATACACGACAAGATAGAACTGTTACAACAGTCTCTAATGTAGCGTCGGGTTGGCGTTTTTACTCAGATACAGTTGAAGGTGCAGATCAGTCAGCAATTGTCGATCAAGCAACAGGTGAGGTTTATAACAATGTGTGGGCACCATCGGGTATGCATGTAAAAAATGCTAACCAAGATCGAACACGAGATGGTTATCAGCTTGCTATCCAATGGATGCCAACAGATAGGTTAGACCTAAATTTTAACTATTTTGGCGCTAAGCTTGGTTATGATCAAACTGGACAAGAAGTGTTTTTCGCTGAATGGAATGATAATCACAATCCATATTTTGGGGTTAAGCTAGATGGAGACACTGTTGTTGCTTATGGAAATGCAGATAATGGTCTATTAAATGATAATAATTTTGGGGATGCTGATGTTAACGATGGTGTTCCAGTAAGGCGTGGGCTTTTATCACCTCAATTGACTGCAAGAGAACGTTTTGGTGAATCAAAATCAAACTCTTTTGATTTTGATGCGACTTATTATGGAAATGGTTATTCACTTTCAGTCCAAGTTGGTCATACCGAAGCTAAAGGTGGTACATCAAAAGAAACTTACGCAAACATAGATGCTCGCCAAGGTTCAGTTAACAGTTGGTTTTTTAATATAGAAAATGGTGAGCCTCGCTACGAAGTTTCCACAGATTTATCAAAAGATAAACAAGCATACCAATACTATGATTGGTTTGATTCTTATTCATCAGAAAATAAAGACTCTGAAGATTACATTCAATCGGATCTTAAAATAGATTTTGATGGTGATTTTTTTACCAGTTTTTTTGTCGGAGCAAAGTATCGACAACATGAAATTAAAGGTATAAGAAATGATTTTCGTTGGGATGATGGCATCGCTGATAACGGTGGTTACCGAGGTTATTTATCTGGTAATGAATGGTTTCACAATCCTGACTTTCATCCAGACGCAGAAAGTTTAGTAAGTGATACCATTATTGATAACAGTGCCGGAAACACTGGTGCTTTTGATTTCCTTGCCTTTGATTTCGCTGCTTTAGAACAGTATCTTTTAAATAACTTTAGCCCAACTGTAGTTCCAACATTATCTGGAACGTATACCTTAGAGGAAAACATTTGGTCGGTCTATGCACAAAGTAATTTTCAATGGCGTGATTTGAGGGGGAACTTTGGCGTTCGTTACGTTAATACTGAACTAAGTACATTAACTTATGATGATGTAATAGGCCAAGATAGTAATGATACGGCCCCTAATGAGCGCTCAAGTGACGATGGGGAGTGGCTCCCTAGCTTTAACCTTGCATGGGATGCGAATGAAGATGTTGTTGTTCGATTTGCTGCTGCCAGAACGATGTCTCGTGTAAGCTATTCTGACCTGAGCCAAGCTGAGTCGTATGGGCCACCGGTTAATATAAACTCACCAGACTCTTGGACAGGGCGTGGTAGAGGCACTTCGGTTAATACAGGCCTAGATCCAATGATTTCTGATCAGTTCGATCTAGGCATCGAATGGTATTACGGGGAAGGCTCAGCACTAGGTGCGACATACTTTACTAAAGATATTGCTAATTTGCCCATTTCTGCTGTTGAAATAGTTCAACGAGAGCATGATTGTTGTAATGGCCCCATAGAAGTTGAAATGAATACTAAAGTTGGCGGTGGTGACGCTCAATCACAAGGGGTTGAGTTGTTTTTCCAACACTCTTTCGAGAGTGGCTTTGGGGTGTTAGCTAACTATACTTTTACAGATACAAGCACCAGCCAAGTGTCAACGAATGGTCAAAAAACAGAGGCTGAAATCCCAGGAACAGCCAAACATCAATATAATCTTTCAGTGTATTTTGAAAATGATGATTTTAGTGTAAGGGCATCTTATAACTGGAAAGATGATCGTGCAAATGGTATCCATAAAGGTTACAACATGTATACGAAAGATTATGGCCAGTTAGATGTTAATGCGGCTTATAGTTTGACTGAGCAGTTGTCATTAACAGCCTCAGTGGTTAACTTAACTGAGGAAGTTGAAGAAGGTTATTGGAAACAAAGTAATCGCTTTACTTATAACCAGTATTCAGGACGACGCTTTTATTTAGGTGCTAATTATAGTTTCTAAAGATTATAATTTATAATATAAAATTAAAGGGTATTCTTTAGTTGAGATGCCCATTTTATTTAAATTTCAAGGTTTATTAATCAGACTTTAATTAAATAATAAAGCCAAGTAGTAAAATAAACATTAGATTTTTTATGCTATTAAAATGTGAAAAGGGCGCTGTAATAGCGCCCTTTTAGTTATTTCTTTTCTTTCTCTTCGTCAGGTAAAGTGACGTTGAGTTCTAATACCGCTAAGTCATCTTCGTTTTGATCGAATTGGACTTGAACCGCGTCATTACTGATGTTGACGTATTTACGGATAACATCAAGAATATCCTGTTTCAATTGTGGCAAGTAATCAGGTGTACCACGCTGTGAGCGCTCATGCGCAACAATGATCTGCAATCGCTCTTTTGCTAGTGACGCTGTATTTTTCTTTTCTGAGCGGAAGTAGTCAAGTAGTGACACGTTAACCTCCAAATATCCGTTTGAACAAACCTTTCTTTTCTACATCTAAGAAGCGAAATTCGACTGTTTCACCTAATAAGCGATTAATTGCATCGGCATAAGCTTGCCCAGCATCAGACTCTGTATCTAATATAACTGGCTGGCCTGAGTTTGATGCACTTAATACCGCTTGTGATTCAGGGATAACCCCAAGTAATGGAATAGAAAGAATATCTTGCACATCTTCAACTGACAGCATTTCACCTTTAGCTACTCGCTCCGGGTTATAGCGAGTCAGTAATAAATGTTCTTTTATGTTTTCAAGCCCTTCTTCAGCACGTTTAGATTTGCTATGCAAAATACCTAAAATGCGGTCTGAATCGCGAACTGATGATACTTCAGGGTTCGTTGTTACAATTGCTTCATCAGCAAAGTACATTGCCATCATAGCGCCGGCTTCAATCCCTGCTGGCGAATCACAGACGATATAATCAAAGTCTTTTTTCAGCTCGTTTAATACGCGTTCAACACCTTCGCGAGTTAAAGCATCTTTATCACGAGTTTGTGAGGCAGGTAATAAAAATAATTTATCTACCCGTTTATCTTTGATAAGTGCTTGATTTAAATTTGCTTCACCGTTTATAACGTTAACAAAGTCATAGACAACGCGACGTTCACAGCCCATGATCAAATCAAGGTTACGTAAACCGATATCAAAATCTATAATGACTGTTTTATAGCCCTTAAGTGCTAAACCTGTGCCAATTGCAGCACTTGATGTAGTTTTACCTACACCACCTTTACCTGACGTAACGACAATGACTTTTGCCATAAGATTTATCCTTTAACCAAAGCTGAAATTTCTAAAGATTCATTTTTTTGTTGGATTTGTGCAGCGTTGCCCCAGAACTCACCTTGCAGAGAATCGCTGATCCAGTAGTTGCCATTGATAGAAACAAGCTCTGCTTCTAATTTTTGGCAAAAAATACGTGCTTCGTTGTAACCTTGTGCGCCTGCTATTGCACGACCACGTAATGTGCCATAAATATGTACATTGCCATCAGCAATGACTTCTGCACCATGGCTTACCGCACCAATGACGATTAGGTCACGGTCTTTAGCATACACTTGTTGACCAGAGCGCACTGTGCCATTGATGACTTGGGCAGGTAAGTAAACTGTTTTCTCAACAATTGAAGTATTACTCTGCTTTGTAACAGGTTCACTCTTAACGTCTTGTGAATAATTTAAAACTGAGAGCCCAGCGGCTTTGGCTTGCGTATGTTGCTCATCAGAGCCATTACAGACTCCAACAGCATTAAAGTTCATTCGTTCTAATAAAGACTTTAGATGAACAAAATCAACAAGGTTATTTTTTATCTCAATTAAATTAACAACAATAGGCGCACCCTCAAAAAAACGAGGGGCTTGGGCAATTTTTATATACAGTTGCTCAGCTAACAGGTTTATATCAGTACTATAAAGATGTAAAACTGATAACGTAAAAAGATTCCCTTTTAGCTCAAAAGTTTGGTCCGACATACACGCTCAATTGAATTGTGTGATCAGAAATCAATTTTAGATAAACGCAGGCTGAATAAGGCCTGCGTTTATATAGATAAGGTGAAATTTCTAATCTAATTTTTCTAACTTATTATGACTCTCATGTTATAGTGTGCAGCACTGTTAAGCAAGATTTTATAGGCTCATAATGCTGACTGCGGTATATAAAAGTAAGAAAAAAGTGGATACCTTCCTTTTTGTTGAAAAAAGAGATGATTTTAGCAAGGTACCGGAACCTTTAATGGCTATGTTCGGTCAACCACATTACGTAATGTTAATTAATTTAGCAAAACGAACGCATTTAGGCGGGGCTGATTTAAGTTTGGTTGAGAAATCATTAACTGATGTCGGGTTTTATCTTCAGTTACCGCCACCTGAAGCTAACTTACTAGCTGAGCATAGAAAACAAAATGGAGTTGATAGTGACTAAACATATAATGACTAAATTGGCTGCAATTTTATGTAGTGCCTGTATTAGTACATCGGCACTGGCCAAGACCCAAGCACAATTTGATGAATATGTTGCAGGTTTAAAACAAGAAGCAGCACAAAAAGGCTACGATAGTCAATTAATTGAAGATGCCTTCGCTACAGCACACTTTAAAGAAAAGGTAATTTCTGCTGATAAAAATCAGCCTGAAGTTAAAGAAACCTTAGAGACTTACTTACCAAAGCGTGTGCCACAATGGAAAATTGACCGCGCACGTAAACTATACGCTGAAAATAAAGATATTTTAGAACAAATTGCAGCCGAGTACGGCGTGCAAGCACGCTTTATTGTTGCGTTATGGGGCCTTGAAAGTAACTTTGGTAAAATCCAAGGTGGTCACAACGTTATTTCATCGGTAGTCACGCTGGCTTTTGATGGCCGTCGCGAAACTATGTATAAAAACCAATTATGGGCCGCGCTTGATATTTTAAAGGAAGGGCACATTACTTTAGATAAATTCAATGGTTCATGGGCAGGTGCAATGGGGCAAACGCAATTTATGCCAAGCTCATTTAATGCCTACGCGGTAGATTATGATAAAGATGGTCGAAAAGATATTTGGACCACCCAAGTTGATGCCTTTGCATCAATAGCTAACTATTTAAAGCAAGCAGGCTGGAATAGTGATCTTACTTGGGGTCGTCAAATTAAGTTACCACAAAGCTTCGAACCTAGCTATGTATTGCAACGTGGAACTAAAACACGTACTCAATGGTTAGAGTTTTGGGCTGATTCAGAGCGTTCGTTAGCTGATTGGCAAGCTTTAGGTGTACGTAGAATGGATGGTACTGATTTACCAGCCGTAGATGTAACGGCTGCATTGGTTATGCCTGATGATATGAATGGCCGTATGTATTTAGCTTATGATAATTACAAAGCGTTAATGCATTGGAATCGCTCATATTACTTTGCCACCAGTGTTGGTTACTTGTCTGATCGCATTGGTTACCCAGCGATTTAATAAGTAATTAGGCTCTAGGTAACTAGATGCTAGGTGCATTTGTTGTAGGCGCGAGTTTATCTCGCGCTTAATTGGTTGGTACATTATTATAAATAAATCTCGGTGTAAAAGACCTTTCAGTGATTCATTCACAAAAAGGTCTAGAGGCGCAGCGCTTAAGAAAAAACATTAAAATTTATGAGTAACAAGGAAAAAATAAATTCGTTAATGCCCTTATAGCGGTGTTAGTGATTTTGATGTCAGAAGATAAGATCTGATACAGCTATGCTTGTATTAAGCGATAACTACGCAACAGCTTCCGAACGTAGTGATTTCTGCAAAGAGACGTTGCAGTATGACCTTGTTAAACACTGATAACACTGATGATTTCATCACCGTATTTTTGTAAAAAACTTCTAAGCTCCTCCCTAACTATTACTAATTTAAGGCCATTATTCCAAACATTGGGGTTCATTGTGATTCGTTCTTTCCATATCAGCATAGCTCGGTCAGAATCATTTTCATCAAAATTAGAAATATCAAAAGTTAGTAATTTATGGCTAATACCTCGGGTAGACCAAGCAGCTAAAACAGGCCCATTTGCAGATAATTTCTTCGCCTTACTTAGGAGCGTTTTTGCTCTTGGATAGTCATATAATTCAACATATTCATTACAAGTCATTTGAAGTAAGATTTGGGAGCCAAATGCGTCTACTGCAACTCTAGCATCAGAGTTTAATAACCAGTATGTTGGTATTAAATTTATACTAGGATTGTCACCTTTAAAATCTGAGACTGGATCGAAATGGCGTAGATAAGATTCACAAATTTTCAAATATCTTTGAGAGTTATCTAATTTAGATGAGAGAAGTATGTAACCATGAATTGTATAATCATCGGATTCAGCCTCCCCATCCAATAAAAAGTCTCGCGCGGGTGTATTTATTGACTTCTCTTCTAGGTTGTTGTTCCTGCAGGATAATAATAATACTATTAGAGCGAAAACAAAGAAAAGGTTGATTCTATACTTGTTAATCATTATCTCTATCCTTAGGGTTTGAGTAGAACATTTTTGCTATTGCGCTTGTTACCCCAGTACAAACAATTATCACTAAAGCTACGGCACCATTGTTTAACGGACTAAGCCAATAGATTATAACCATCGCAAATAACAATCCAACTACTCCAGCAATTGTTAAACTTTTCACTTTCAACTCCTTGATGGTTCGAGGGTTTAACGAGCATGTCAAATAATTCGTTTTAATCTATTTTTTATTTATTAACCATAGCCGAGTTCTTATTTTTATTCAATTGACTACTTCGATTTCATGTTATATATAAAAAGAGGGTCCGCTGTTGCTTTAATTGGCGTTTTGCAAGGTATTAGGTATTACAGGTGTTTGAGTGGGAGAGGGCTCAAAAACAAAAACAAAAGGAATTAACATGGCGCTAGACAATGACTATT
>NZ_JAGPYN010000029.1 GCF_018069805.1 Pseudoalteromonas ostreae | reverse complement strand
TGCGTTGGCGTTTCCCGTCTCAGTGGGGTCGCATTATAGGGAGATCCAAAAACAGATCAACACTTTTTTTCAATCTTTTTACCATTCGCTCAAAAAGCATGCAAAACGTTTCAAAAGAACACTCAATCGATGCTTTTTCGAGTCTTTTTTGATGTAAATTAAATTATTTCGCATAAATATCATTGCTATGTTCATTTATCGCGTTAAGATAGCAAGCTCACAATGTTAAATTAATGTTTATTTCCTGTTTATTGGTAGATCAAAATGAAATTACCCGATCAAAAATCTCTTATCTCTTCAGTTATCCTTGCTGTTATTGGTTTCGTTATAGTTAATTTTGCGCTTTCGGGCCTACAATTAAGTCCTGCACTGTTATTTGGTGCAGGTTTATTAATTGGTGGTGTAGTTATAGCTGCAATGTCATCTGGCGATGTAGAAGAAGCCGAAGTAAAAACAAAAACACTTTATGTGGGCAATCTTCCTTATCGTGCAAATGAAGGTGTAGTTCGCGCTTTATTTGAAGAACAAGGTAAAGTGTTTAATGTACGCTTATTAAAGGATAAAAATACTGGCAAACGTCGTGGCTTTGGCTTTGTTGAAATGGCAGAGCTGGATGCTGATAATGCTATTGCAAAATTAAACGATAGCGAGTTTCAACAACGTACATTAAAAGTTCGTGAAGCAAAACAAAAACAAGATGATGAATCTAACTCTTTTCGTTCTGAGTCGGATCGATCAACGTAACTAGCTCCACCGGTTGCTCATCAATATAAATAGAAGCCGTTGCGTAATAATGTAACGGCTTTTTTTCACCTTTACAATTAGCGTCAAGCTTATTACTCCAACCTGTATTATGTTCTGTGAGTATTGCACACACCCGTTTGGCTATTGCTACGCCGGAATCAAGTAATAATACAGCGCTATTAAAATACTCATTCAAACCTTTTGCCAAAATTGGGAAATGCGTACAACCCAACACGACTACATCCACTCTATTATCAATAACGAGACTATCGAGCTCTGCAACTAGCTTGTCTTGGATAATCTTTTTACTTTGATATGTTTGCTCTGCCAACGTTACAAGCTCAACACTCGCATATAAATGTACTGTGACAGCTTGACCATACTGGCTTATCAACTGTTGTGTATAACTACTTTTTACTGTTGCTGGTGTGGCCAATAAGGCAACATGCTGTGACTTAGATAATAAAGCGGCGGGTTTAATTGCAGGTACTACACCGACGATCGGTATCGTGGTTAATTCGCGAAGCGCGCTCAGTGCTGAAGTAGATGCGGTATTACAAGCAATAACTAACACATCAACGTGTAATTGTTGTGTTTCTATAAAAATTAATAATCCGGTGAGGCGCTGAATTATGGTTTGTTGACTCAGCTTTCCATAAGGTAGGTAGGCGTTATCCATAAAATAACTATAACGGCCATCAGGTATGTATTGCTGAATATGCTTCAGCACTGTGGTACCACCAATGCCCGAATCAAAAACCATGATATGAGGTGACAAACAACTCGCTCCTTATGATAACTAAGCTGAGCAGTTTGCCACGCGGTGTACTGAAAATAAAGCTTATGCTTCACTCTCTAGCGCTGCTGAGCGCAATTTATTCATTTGCTCAAACATTGATTTTGTATAGTCGACTAATTTGCCTATTTCCTCTTGGTCTTGATTTAACCATTGTAAAATGCCTGACAGTTCATTTTGCAAACCAAGATCACCCGCTTTTTTAAAGGCATTTTTTAGATCGTCATTAAATGGAGCTATTTTTTCAGCCACAGCTTTCTCTGGTGTTGGTTTATTCTCTTCATAGCCTTTTATTGCTGCAAACGTTTTAGTTTGCTTTAAGTCCATTGAAAACGCGACTAGCTGTTCGTTGCCTAAGTTGAGCTCTTGTGCTTGTTCAAAGGCTTGTTCCAAATCACCACCAAAAAATGTTTTACTAACATTTTGCAAGTCTTCCATCATTGCATTTATAGCCTTTTGTTCATCTTCGTTTAAATCACCATTTACTGACATGCTAAATGATAATTCCCGGGATTGTGATGATGCACTGGCATAGCCTTCATTTTGACCATTACGCTGATAACTACTGGCTGATTGCTGTTTAAATGCATCAGCAAAACTAATACTCACTTCGTCACCTTCTGCAGTGGTGAAGTTATACTGAGCATTATTACTTAAACTTAAATACTGTGCTTGAGTAACACTGACAGAATCCGGCTTAGGGTTAAATAAATCCTCTTCAAACTCATCCAGGCCATTAAAAATACCTTCTTTGGATTTTTCTATGCCCTGCTCAATTTCGTCGTTTAGAATACCGGTATCTTTTAATTCACCATAGGCATCATCAATACCTGTTTGCACACCTTTGCGTGCATCACTAAGCATACCTTTGAGTTTTTCATTATCGGCTCCATTGGCTTGCGCCTTCTTAACGGCACCAGTTACAAAGTCCAAAACGTTTTTGACTATTTCTTCAAAATCAAAGAGTGGCTTGTCTTTTTTCTCTTCCGCGACAGGTAAGCCTAAGGCCTCAGCCATTTTGTCACCTAACACTTTTGCTGCTAATTCTTTACCACGTTGCTGGTAACTATCTTGAGGCGACTGTATTGTAGGTTGCTGTAATGCAGCTTTGTTACTGTATTTATTGACGTTGTTGTTTGGAACAAAGCCAAAGTTGCCAATTTTCATGATCCGACTCCTATGTTTGCTTACTTAAGTATCGGCACAAAAATAAATAACTAAAGTGAAATGTACAAAAAAACAGCATTTACTATTACTCAAAATTAGGGGCTGTTGACCTTTAAGGATTAAAATTTGTTCAACCTCGGGGCGATTTAATCGCGGCGCGAGATTTGTAACCTAGTGGGCTAAGTAAAAATTGAGCAAAGCTTCCGCGTCCTGCTCACGCCCCTTACTTACATCCATGTAAGTAACAAAGAGTTAATCGCCCCTAGGCAGAACCCTTCGGGCAGCTGCAAAATTAACCTAGAAAGATAAACAGACCCTAGACAAATAATCCCTGCCCCCTACAATAGCGCCGATAAACAGCATAATGATATAAGGTAGTAGGTAATGGCGGTTATAAAGATCGATACAACAGGATACGACGCACAGTTAAATGAAAAAGAGCAACGTATCATTGCGCAATTCCAACGCTTTGGTGTTGAACAATTAGAAGTCTTTGCCTCTGAGCCAATTCATTACCGTCAACGCGCTGAATTTAGAGTATGGCACGATGGCGATGAGTTATTCCACATTATGTTTGATCAAGCCACCAAAGATAAAATCAGAGTCGATGTGTTTGACCCTGCAGCGCCGCTAATTGGGGAAGTAATGCAGGCAATGATCGATAATCTTAAAGGCTGTGAAGTCTTGCGTCGTAAATTATTCCAAATAGATTATCTTTCTAGTTTAAGCGGTGAGATTTTAGTGAGTCTGCTTTATCACAAACCACTCGACGAAGAATGGCTAGCAGCTATCAAGTCACTAAAAGAATCATTGAGTGAGCGCTTTAAAATTGATTTTATTGGTCGTGCTCGCAAACAAAAAGAAGTACTCGGTGATGATTTTGTTACTGAGCGTTTAACAGTTAATGGCCAGCAACTTATTTACCAACAAGTTGAAAACAGCTTTACGCAGCCAAATGCTAAAGTAAATATTAAGATGCTGGAGTGGGCACAAGACTTATGTAAACCACTAAAAAATGATTTACTAGAGCTCTATTGTGGTAACGGTAACTTTTCAATTGCCTTAGCTGGTTCGTTTAATCGTGTATTAGCAACCGAAATCTCTAAATCGTCAGTACACTCGGCGCAGTATAATATTGCTAAAAATAACGTAACTAACTTAGATATCATTCGTATGTCGAGCGAAGAGTTTACTCAAGCTATGAAAGGCGAACGAACCTTCTCACGTTTAGAAGGGATTGACTTAAGCAGCTATGATTGCCAGACCATTTTAGTTGATCCGCCGCGCGCAGGCATGGATACACTAACATGTGATTTGGTGGCTAACTACGAGAGTATTATTTATATCTCATGTAACCCTGATACGCTAGAGCGTGATTTAGAGCACCTAACTCGCACTCATGAAGTCAAACGGTTTGCTATTTTTGACCAATTTCCATATACCCACCACATTGAATCAGGGGTATTTTTGCAACGTAAATTGTAAAGTCTTTATGCCAGTGCTTTTACTAGCGCTGGCATTTGCTGCTCACTAAAGACTTTAATACCATTCTTTTCTAATAGCGAAGCCGTTAATCCCATTCCAACCACCTTAATACCACTGTGCGAGCCATCGTAAATTGTATTACGACCACAAGAAGGACTTGATTCCTTTAATAGCGCAAAACGAATATTGTATTGTTGGCAAAGGCGTAATGCTTGTTTTGCACCTAGCTGAAATTCCGGTGTCACATCATCACCAGTATTGGTAATCACTTTACCGTTGACGATTTCAGCAGGATCTCTAGGTGTGGATAAACCAGCAGCAATCTCAGGACAAAAAGCGACAATACGTCCCTGCTGCTGCCATGCGATAAGCTGAGGATGGAGTAACTGTTGTCCGCTACCATCGTAGCGCACGGGAGCACCAAGTAAGCAACTTGAAACCAGTATTTTATGCATTTCTTACCACCTGTAACAAAAAAGCTCCGCGTACGGAGCTTTTACAATAAACACTAAACAGCTCTATTTAGCAGCTAAGTAATTAATCAATTTGCTAATATCTTCAGGCTCAGTAATACCTGATTCACGACCTAGGTTAAGCTTATATTTACCATTTACGATAAATGTTGGTACGCCACGCAGTGCCCCCTTATCTTTATAGTAATCTTGGTCACGCTTCATTTTTGAACTCATAGTGCGTACTGAAAAACTTTTATACAGTTTATCAAACTTATCACCGTCAACACCTTGCGCGACAAATACATCTTTAACATCAGCTAATTCATTAAACTTAGCACGTTTAACGTGAACATGATTAAACATAGCTGCAATAATGGCATCTTTTTGTGGTAGTACTTCAGCTGTTGCAAGTGCCTGTGAAATCATTTGTTGATTTTCAGGATCACGCACACCAACAAAATCGACATGGCTCTTTTTAAACTCAATACTTGTATCAAGTTTAGGTTTAACCTCAACTAATAGAGCTTCGTAGTTATTACACGCTGGACAATAAAATGAGAAAAACTCTTTTACCTCTGGCTTTTTACTAGCGCGCTCAGATACTACATCATAATGCACACCTTCTTCATAAGTTGTTGGTGCTGCATTCGCGGCTAATGGTAATAAAAGTGCCAGCAATCCTGCTTTAACTAATTTGATCATCGGTAAAAACTCCAAAAATTATTGTTTTAATAGCTTATTGTTGTAATAAAAAGGCAACTAACTCATCAAGCTGCTCTTGGCTCTTGATGGTATTGATATTGATTTTGTATTTATCATTAACGATAAACGTTGGTACACCGGTTAAGGCTCCCATTTGTGAAAACTTATTTTGCTTGTCTTGCATGGCTTTTTCCGCCGCAATCACAGGCATGCTGGCAATATCTTTATCAAAGGTATCGTTATCAATACCATTAACTGCAAGTAATGCTTTGACGTCTTTAATGTTATTGAGTGGAGCACGTTTTATATGAATGCTGTCAAACATTTGATCTGCAACTTGCTCACCTTTGTTATGCTGTTTAGCGATGATATATGCATAGCTCAAATTACTTTGCACTTCTGGCGATAAACCACCTAAAAAGTTGACATGGTTTTTTACAAACTCAGTACCTGCAGGCAAGCTTTTTTCCATTGCTTTAGCTACAGCTTCAAACTTAAAACAGTGCGGGCAATAAAATGAAAAGAACTCTGTTACTTGTGGGGTTTTACTTTTTTCAATTTTTAGTACGTCATAGTGCTCACCAGCTTTAAAATCTGCGGCCATCGCAGCAAAAGGTAGGCATAGCAGTAGTAAACTCAATTTTAGTTTGTTAAGCATTGGACTCTCGTTTCAGATATTTTTAATAATTAGTTAGGCAGCAACTTCAGCGGCGGCTCTTGAAGTGCAGAATACTGCTCTTTCAGCGCTAAAATTTGTTGCTCCCAGTATTTGTCATCAGCAAACCATGAAAAGTTCCTCGGAAATGCCGGATCTTCCCAACGTTTAGCTAGCCACCCCATATAATGAATCATACGCATTGCGCGTAATGGTTCAATTAATTTGAGTTGAGTGTGATCAAAATCACAAAATTCTTCATAGGCAGCCACTAAGGTATCTAACTGTAACAGTTGATTGTTTCGATCGCCACTGAGCATCATCCATAAATCTTGAATCGCAGGCCCTTGACGACTATCGTCCAAATCAACAAACATCAACGCATCACCGGCCCACAGAATATTACCGGCATGGCAATCACCATGTAAGCGTATAGCATCCACCTGCTGGTAAAGCGATTTCGTTTTAGCGATCACCATATCCAAAATAGTATAAAACGCGGTAGTTAAACTGCTAGGCACCAGATTACTGTTTTGTAACTGAATTTTAGCTGTATCTAGATACTCGTCACACCCTATGACCGGACGTTCGCTAAAAACATTCGCTTTAGCTGCTTGATGCATCCGACCAATCAAGCGTCCTAACACATCTAACTGATCAAGATTATCAACTTCAAAGATGCGCCCCCCGACACTTGGGAACAAAGTAAATAGATAACCATTATGCTCAAATAAGCTTTCGCCATTACGCTGTATCGGCGCAACTACAGGCACTTCAGCATCAGCCAATTCAAATGCAAAACTATGCTCTTCGAGTATTTGTGCCTTACTCCAGCGCTCGGGGCGATAAAATTTCACCACATAACGTAGGCCATCTTCAGCTTTGAATTGATAGACACGGTTTTCGTAACTGTTCAGTGCTAATAAGCCAGACTCTGCGTAAATACCAATACTTTCGACCGCATCTAAAATCGAATCTGGGGTGAGGTCAACAAAACTAAATTTACTCATAATTCTCATCAATTATAAAAAAAGCGGGAAAATCCCGCTTTTTATTTGTTATCAGTGTACTTAACTATCGCGCTTTAAAGAAGTTACTCGGCTGCGAAATTTGTGAACTTGGATTGTCCACTGGCGATAATACAAAATTAAACTCGGTCATCGGCGCTTTCAAATCATACGGATCCATCACCAATGATAATGGCACGTTGTGCGATTCGCCCGCTTGTACGGTAAAAGTTTGCTTACCTATGTACTTAAAGTTCTCCAGTCCTACCACCTTAATATTAAAGGTTTGCTCGTATTGTGCTTTGTTGATCACTTTAAGTGTGTAGGTATTTTCGACAAGCCCATTAAAATCGACTCGATAGAGTTGATTTCGATCGCGAATAATATCTAAGTCCATTGGCTTACGCATCACAATATTCGTTACCAGCGCTGCGCTGAGCACCACTAATATAACAATATAACCAATAATCTTAGCACGCAGGGGGTTGGTTTTATGCTCTGGCGTTTCGAGGTTACGCTCAGTGGTATATGAAATAAGCCCGCGCGGATAATTCATTTTGTCCATTACCCCATCGCAGGCATCGATACAGGCGCCACAGTTAATGCACTCCGCTTGCAAGCCATTGCGAATATCGATTCCTGTTGGGCATACTTGTACGCACAAATTACAGTCAATACAGTCACCTAAGCTAAGCTCTTGTCGATCTTGTTTACGACTACGTGGCCCACGATTTTCACCACGTTTTTCATCGTAGCTTACTGTGAAGGTATCTTTATCAAACATTGCAGATTGAAAGCGCGAATACGGGCAGATATGCAAGCACATAATTTCGCGCATCCAACCAGCATTACCATAAGTACATACAGTAAATACGATAATGCTAACCAATGCATAGCTACCTACATCAAAAGTAATAAAATCCTGCAACAGCTCGCGAATAGGTGTGAAATAACCAACAAAGCTCAGTGCGGTGTATAAAGAAAAGGCTACCCAACTGGTATGCTTGGCTGTCTTACGCCAAAATTTATCAAAGTCCATAGGTCGCTGATCAAGCTTCTTACGCTGATTAGCTGTCCCTTCGAACTTTTCTTCAAACCAAATAAAAATAAACGTCCACACTGTTTGCGGGCATGTATAACCACACCAAACCCGACCATAAAAGGTGGTTACTAAGAATAACGCGAATGCAGCAAGCATCAGAATAAAAGCAAGAATAGTAAAATCTTGTGGCCATAGAGTTAGCCCAAAGATGTTATATTTTTGACCTATCAGGTCAAACAACACGGCTTGCTGGCCGTTAAAGTTTATCCAAGGTAAAGCCATAAAAGCCAGCATGCCAAGAAAACCAATACGCTGTCTTAATAGTTGATGTAACCCTTTAACCGCACGCACATAAATGCGATTGCGAGGATTAAATCTATCCTGTTGAGTGTATAGATCAGGCTTTTCGATCTTGACCTCACTTGGAATATTTTTTACTTTTATTTGCTGATCCATCGAAGTTCCTCAACGCCGCTTGGAGAATGAAAGTCAAACAACCATATTGCATTATTTAGATAATTAACAACTAAGCTTACATTTTAAAATAGTGCAAACTAAACTTCTGTGCTGTAAAAGTTCAGAGATTTCTGAAAAATCCAATTGTTCTCAGTCATTATATCAATTCTCCTCAAAAAAGCTGATATTCATTGATAATAATTTATTCACCTAACTTGCTTGCTTTACAAAGGGGCATTTTATTACACTGGTGCCTAATTCGTACCCGTTCAGATCAAAGTTTACTCACATATGAAAAAATTCCTTGTACTAGTTGTAGTGATACTTGCATTATTCACAATTGATCATCCAATGATAAAAGAGCCTCGAGAAAAGTTATTAGGAGAAGGTGTAGGACTATTAAGTAGTGCTAGCAATATTAACCGTGGACCCGCTGCGAGCATGGCAAAAAACCGCATCAAGTCAGAACTAACACTCTCAGAAAGCGAGTTAGAGTATTTAGAAGAAACCATGCAAACTGATGAACAGCTGCAGCTATTCCATACTCGTTACTGCCGCAGTAAAGATCTCAACTTATATTTTTACGAAGATCGTTTAAATACAGTGTGTGACATCGTCTCAACATCATTGGCTGAGCGCAGAGGTAAATAGTGGATTTTTCAGCTTTAACAAAAAAAAGCAGCGCATCGTTTAACCAACATAAAAACCTACTGAAGAAGCTGGCAAAAGGACAAACGGTTAAATGTGAAGTATGCCAAGGCATATTAACGTTAGATTTAAAGACTCAGCAACCCGGCCAAGGGGTTGCTAAATGCCCTAAGGGCTGTACTGAAATTGTGTTGGATTTAGCATAATGCTAACTCCAACCATCTTCTTCATCTGCGTACAAACCACTTTGCACCGCGATAATTTCTATTAACTCAGCAAATCCTAATGCAAAATCTCCCATTAGTTCATACTGTTGCTGGCATAGTTGTATTTCACTAAGCTGATTTTGCTGGGCAATTGTTGTGATAAGCTGGGGCTCTAAAGCAAAAAAGCCTAAACTGGCGTAAGCGGTTTGCAATGCATCAGTTAAGTCTGTTGTCAGTGCATCAGCTTGCATTAGCTTATCAATATACACCTGTGCTCCCTGAACAAAACCCTGACACCATTGCTGGCATTCATGCAAATCTAGGTAGCTGTCATCTTGATCACTCACCAGTAAACTTACAGGGAGCTTAAAACCTGTTTCATAAACTTGCTCACTGATCTGATGATACAAAGCCATAAATGCAAATAATGTTTGTTCTTCTAGCTGGCCGTGTGCATCTGGCACTATCTGCTCAAGCCACTCGTGTACGTCTAATGGCTCAGGAGAGCAAATAACCGCAAATAAGTAACCTTGGCTCTGCACAAATGTCATGGCGCCATTGCGGCTCGCTAAATACGTACTTAACTGCTGGCCATGTTGCTGTGTAAATTCAGGAATTTGCATAAAACAATTCAGCCTTGTTTAAAAATTTAATGGGTAACGGCCATCACTATCTGCACGGCCTAAAAATTTGGCGGCATCGTGTACTTCTTTTGGTAGTGATGCTTCTGGCTTGATATATCCAGCCACTTTAAAGTCCATGTTTGCTTTTAAGGTTGCATCAGCCGCTAAGCCTAAGCGGTTCTCAGGATCAACTAACACGGCTATATCGCCCGACTTACAGCTTAACTTGCCACTTAATGGACCAACGCTAAACCAGCCAGACAATCCTTGCACATCGATGTTTGCACTGGCGATTTCACCTTTTAATGCATCACAATAAGGCGCTCCTGAGAGATATTCATCTAACTCAACAATTACTCTGCCTTTAGCATTAATAGGTAATGGCAACTGCAAACGCTGCATCGCACGTTCAACACTCAAACGCAATGTAGCATCATTTAATGCAACTACTTGATCAAGTAAACCATAACTAAAGTCACCGCGCCCTGACAGTTCACTGGTCTGTCGCGGATCACCAAACTTTACACTGCCTGTAAGCTGTCCGGTGAATAATGCCCAACCAGAAATATCCCAGTTTAAATTATTAATCTGTTCATCTTGATAGCGCAGCTGCATGATTCTACCCTGCCAAATGCTACCCGATGCTTTACCTATTTGCAGATCTTTAGGCAAATAAGGATTTGCTAAATTAAGCGCAACTGCAGCTGGCGTTTTTAATAGTGCAAAAAAGATAAAACCGAAGAAAAATATTACTATAAGAATCGCTATTTTTTTCATTCTTTACTTCTCTAATACCAGTCGGCTAACGCGCACGTAGCCTGGTTTATCATCGCGACTGAGATCTAAATTTTCAATCAATACGCCTTTAGTGTTTACCAGTTCATCAAGCCATTCTATGAGCTTATTAAACTGTACCGAGTCGATGGTTAATCTTAATGAATTATCGCTAGGCTGCATTTTGCTTATGGTTATATCGTAGCGACCACGGCTAGCATTAACTATTTGACTCAAGTTTTGGTCACTTGTAACAGCACGCGCACTACCCGCTTTGAGTTTAACAATACTGTTATCAACCCACGCTAACAATTCTTGCTGTTTAACTTGGTTTTTTTCAGCTTCAGTTATCGCGTTGTTGAGTGGTCTAAAAATACCCATAACTAAGATAAAAATAACAAAAATAACCCCCGCGACCATCATCAACTGCTGTTCTTGATCTTTTAAGCCACGCCAATGTTTTAAAAGTTGTTGTTTCATGCAGCACCTCGTAGTTTTATTTCACCGACTACAAAGTCGCCATCATTATTTAATGAGCCTTGATCTACAGTTAATCCGCGCTGTTCAAGAATTGCTTTAACTTTACCAAAGGTTTGAAAATCTTTTCCGCGAGCACGCACTCTAAGTTCATTACGACGTTGATCGTAACGTAATGTCTCAGGGGTAAACTCTTGCACTTGGCTAAATACACCCACCAACTCATTCGTTAAGTCTAGGAAGCCGGCACTGCTACCACCCTCTAATTTAGCCAATTCACCCTGAATTTGGTTTTTAATCAAATGCGGACGAACTGTTTTCCCCGGAAAGGCTATTTGATAACGCTCAACCACCTGTTTTTTAGCGACTTCAAGCTCACTATTTAGCTGATACAATTCAATACTTTTTACAGCCACAGAGCCAACTAACGCGACACTCGCTGCAATGGCGGCACCTTGCCAATACGCCCACCATAATGCGCTTTTCTTTTTCAGTTGATATTGGCCTTGGCGAAGATTGAATTTTATCTCAGGTAATTGTTTAGCAAA
Source organism: Pseudoalteromonas ostreae (assembly GCF_018069805.1). Lineage (GTDB taxonomy): Bacteria > Pseudomonadota > Gammaproteobacteria > Enterobacterales > Alteromonadaceae > Pseudoalteromonas > Pseudoalteromonas ostreae. The sequence continues at coordinate 41,942 of NZ_JAGPYN010000029.1, read as the reverse complement.
TAACGCCAGCGGTAAATCATAAGCATCGGTATGCGCCGTAAGATTAACCGTTTCTGGAAATTGCGAGGCAGGGCTGTAATGTGCAACATCAGGGTGACCTAAAGCAGTTAAATACTCAGCTAACCAGCTTTGCTCTACAGCACTTATCCGCCATGAGCCTTGCTTACATAACCATTGGTTATTAAGCTCAATTACGCTTAATCCCTCATGTTCCGCAGTAGGGAGCAATAATGCATCGGGTAACAGTTTGAACACTTCAATTCCATGTTCAGTAAATACAGCTAACCAAGTTTCAAACCATTCTCGGTCAGTCATAGCAACTTTAATGGCGTGCTTGTCACCGACCATAGTAGGTTCAGCAATCGCGATAAATAAATCATCTACGTCACATGCAATCTCTTCTTCAAGCATATATGGTAGCGCTTGCTCAAGCTTACGATTCCATTTGGTCGGCAGGATTACGGTTTTTAGTTGCACCTGATCGCATGGTAGTAATACCACAACTTCACGGCTCTGTGCTTTTTCAACTAACTCACTCAGTTGCTCAGCGTTCGGCAATCCGCCACTGGCAATTATTTCTTGTTCTAATGGTGAGTAAATCAGCCAATTAATACTTTCTTGTTGAGTTTGACCCGTGCGGATCAACAGTATTTCTGTCACTGTACGCCTCCAAATTTTCGCGCCAGTATAGTTACTTCGCCATCTTTGGCATGCAGTAATGTGGTCATCGAAAAACGCAGATCGACAAATTTAGCCTGCGCTTGTAGTTTAAAATATTCGCTATTTATGGTGAACAGTTTTTCAACAGACTTAACATTTTTAGCCCCTTGTTGATTCACTTGTTCAAAAAATTCTTCAATATTATTAAAGCCTTCTTCTGGCCGGACCGATAGCACACTTTGCGCACCTGACTCACTCAAACCATCAATCAATGCACTCAATAATAATGCCTGTTCAGGAACGATTGTATTGACATTAATTGCTAACAATTCGCTACCTGGGATCACGCATACGTATGGCAAGATTTTTTCCATCACTAATGGATTAAACCCTTTAACCAAACGCAGCTCTGAGCTTGATGCAAAAAAACTATTCGCTGTCATATATGGTGATTTACGCGATAAATACTCATCTTCTTCAGCGCCAGAACGATAAGTAATACTATCTTCATCGAGCCAGTCGTAAACACTGTCAGCCATGGCTTCTTCCGACTCTTCTGCTGGCAAGTCCTCAATATTTTCTAATAGCGCTAATAACGCGGTGTGCGCAGGATTGGTTTTATCAGTACTACCCGCTTGTGGCGCTTTAACACGTAATGCATTGAGATTTAAACAAGCCTGTAAGTCCGTGATCTTGCCTTGCAAAGTACCATTATCAACCGGATAAGGAATATCGCCTTGTTGCGCCCAAATTTGTTTTAAAGTGGTTTTGTCAGGGTCATCTTTTTTGCTTTGTAATAACGCTTTAATAGCCAGCTCTTCTGCAGCATAGGCATACCACTTAGCTTGCTGATGGCCTTGTATATTGGTACTTTTTTGTACTTGCACGAGTAAATTAGCACTCATCTCAACAGCTAAAATTGATGCCAAAGCAACAATAAACAAAACAATTATAAGCGCGGCGCCATGTTGAGATTTATGGTTCACTTAAACCTCCCGTCTTTCCATTACCCGGTACTAAAAAAACGCGTCTTATTGGTTCTTCATCAATTTGTTGCAATGTCACCGCCACAGCTTTTGGCAAGGCTTTTCCCTGCCACTGCTCTTGCCATTCATTTTTTTCATCTAAAAATTCAAATTTAAGATCTTCGATATCTTTAAGAATAACTTGCACTCGCGGCTCAAGATTATCGAGTTGATCAACATAGACCCGATATATACGCTCAAGGTTGTCATCAATAACACGATAACCCACCGCTTGTAGCTCTGAGCGCGGTAACAAATTAATTGGGTTAACCCAGCCATCTCGTACAAAGGCAATGCCATCATACTGGCTATTAATGGTGTAACGCCCAGCAAGTAGATATTGTTCTTGCACATCACCAGCTTCATTGCGCACGGCACGTTTTGTCATTTGGCTGAAATCTTGATCCATTAACCTAAAGGTCGTTTGCAAACCATTCAATTCTGCAATTTTTTCGTCTGATGCATCTTTCGCTTTGGTGGTCGAATCAAGAATTTGGTGAGTAGCTAACACAACGAATGCTAAAATCCCCAGCGCTACCATCACTTCTAATAGTGTAAAACCGCGCTGCTTCACTTATTTTCTACCTTTATTTAAATAGCTGATGAGCTCATAAACCGAGCGCTCTAACTTTTCATCGCTAAATACATTAATAGTCACTTTTACAAAACTTTTATCTGCTGTCGCTTCGGTATCTTGACGCCAATACCATTCTATACCAGCCATTGTTTCAGTGCCTTTTGCGCCATTTTTGCCTTGCCACTTATCGCCTAAGGTACGCTGTTCAATCATTACATTCTCAGCCACCCAAGAGGCATAGGTTTGCTCTTCAAGGCTTGATAAATGATTAATATGCTCGGCTGTCGCTTGCATGGCGGCAATCCCAGCCATGGCGCAAATACTCAGCGCCACCATAACCTCAAGTAAAGTAAAACCTTTAGACCTGCGATACATTATTCTGGCTCTCTGCGTAAGTTAACCGGTGCGGAAAATTCCCCTTCGATGAAATACACAGGTTCTTTTTCATCTTTTAATTCATAGATAAGTTGAAATGCGCTCACCTCACCAGAAGATAAAATTAGCACTTGCGGGATTTTCATTTTTTGCAATTCGAGTAAGCTATCATCATCACCGCCACTCATTAACTCGCGCCAATTGGATTGCTCGAGTAGATTATCTTGAGCCCATGCGAGATCTTCTAGATTAAGTGTCAACTTAAGACGCTCATCAACAGTCATCGGCGCAAACAGCTTTTCTCGCTCGAAGGTGATCCATTTTTCACCATCAAACACTAAAAACTCTAAGGTATCTTTATCAAGCTGAAAACCTAATTCAAGCTGATTTAAGATTGCAAATTCAGAAGCCATATTAATGGTGGTATGCAGTCTCAGTGCTTGTTTGTCCAATTCATCTTCAACACCGCCATCAAGACTATATACCACCATTTTAGTGGCGAAGGCGATCACCACTAGCACAACCAAAATTTCAATTAAACTAAAGCCACGCATCGGTGACTTTAGCTTTGCAAGGCGCAACTTAGCCCGACTTAACATCATGCTAAGCTCAGTACTAGGTGTAAAAACGCCTTTATATCAAGATCCATTATTATTTTTCTTCATCCCAGTTACCAATGTCGTCATCAGTACCCACTTCGCCATCAGGTCCCATTGAAAACAAATCAAATTTACCAACTTCACCAGGGCTGATTAACTGGTACGGATTTCCCCATGGATCTTCTGGTAATTTAGAAATAAAGCCACCTTCAGGAAAACGCTTTGGTACTGGCTCTACGCTAGTTTTAGTCACTAACCCTTCAAGGCCTTGCTCTGTGGTTAAGTATGCTTTGTTCTTTAATTTATAAAGACTCATAGCATCTTCAAGCTGCTGAATATCAAGATGCGCTTTATCAAGTGCCGCTTCTTCTTGCTGGCCCATAATATTGGGTGCCACGATTGACATGATCATACCAATGATAACCAGTACCACCATAACTTCGAGTAATGAGAAACCTGCTTGTTTATTCACGTACATACCTCTGTTGTTCTTAATAATTAACTATCGTAACACGGTGAAAATGCATTACGAAATCCCTAAAATAGTTAAAGTCCGATCGCTTTATTCATTGCCATAATAGGTTGTAATATGGCCATTACGATAAATAATACAATAACCGCCATAGACGCTATCATCGCAGGCTCTAAGAGCTTTAGCGAGACATTTACCATGGTTTCAAATTCACGGTCTTGATTGTTTGCAGCACGCTCTAGCATTTGCTCGAGCTCACCTGATTTCTCCCCGCTGGCGATCATATGCAGCATCATCGGTGGGAATAATTTTGTTTGTTGTAAGGACGCTCTTAAACTTGCCCCTTCACTAACGCGGGTTGCGGCATCGGCCACTGCTTTTTTAATTTTCTCGTTGATCAATACGCCACCAGAAATACGCATTCCCTCTAGTAATGGCACTGAACTTGATGACAAGATACTCAGTGTACGAGCAAATCTGGCGGTATTAATACTACGAGCAACTTTGCCAATGCCCGGCATCATCAGAATTTTCGAATCATACCAAAAACGGATCTTAGGCTGTTTTAGCGCATGTTTAACACCAATCACTGTCGCGGTAAATAACACCAAAGTAATGAACCAATAATTTTGCACATAGTTACTAGCAGCCATTACCCATTCAGTCGTCCAAGGTAAAACCTGCTTTGACTTTTCAAATGTCTTCAATATTTTAGGCACTACAGTACCTAGTAATATTGACACGATACCAATGGCAAATATTACTAATATCACCGGATACACCATCGCTTGTGTGATTTGACTACGCATGTGTTGGCGTTGTTCCGTGTAATCGGCTAAACGGTTCAATACAGCATCTAAGTGACCTGATTTTTCACCCGCAGCTACCATAGCGCGGTATAAATTATCAAATACATGTGGAAACTCAGACATGCCATCAGCCAAGGTATAACCTTCAACAACTTTTGAACGCACCGACATTAACATACGTTTCATACGTGGTTTTTCACACTGTTCAGCCACCGCCATAACAGCCCCTTCGACAGGAAGCGATGATTGAATTAGCGTTGCGAGTTGGCGAGTGATTAGTGCTAAATCAGAGGTCGATATTTTTGACTTAAAAAAACTACCAAATAACGGGCTTTTTTCGCCTTTTACCTGTTTTTCTCCCTCTGCGGCGGGCACAACTTCGAGCGGCGTAAGACCTTGTTCACGTAAAGATTGGCGAATTTGTTTCGCGGTATCCGCTTCTTGAATACCTTTTTTCTCTTTGCCGCGAGCATCGAGCGCGCGATATTCAAATGCTGCCATTGTTAACCTTCCTCACGCGTTACACGTAATACTTCTTCAAGGGTGGTTTTACCAGCTAATACACGACTACAGCCATCTTGGCGAATACTTGGGGTATGTTTGCGAATGTACTTTTCAACACTTTGCTCACCTTTACCACTGTGAACAAGTTCGCGAACAGTTTCATCAACTACCAGTAATTCATGAATACCGGTACGACCACGGTAACCATTAAAGTTACACTCTTCACAGCCAACGGCTCGGTAAATAGTTGGCGGATTTACAAATGGTACGCCGAGCAATTCACACTCGCGCTCATCTGCAACATGACCTTCTTTACAGCTCTTACATAAAGTTCGCACTAGACGCTGCGATAATACCCCTAACAAAGAAGATGACAGCAAGAAGGGTTCAACCCCCATATCTTCCATACGAGAGATAGCACCTGCTGCGGTGTTGGTATGCAATGTCGACATCACTAAGTGACCAGTAAGTGAGGCTTGTACGCCAATTTGTGCGGTTTCAAGGTCACGTATTTCACCAACCATTACTACATCAGGATCTTGACGTAAGATTGCTCGTAAGCCACGGGCAAAGGTCATATCAACTTTAGTATTTACCTGAGTTTGACCAATACCTGGGATTTCATACTCGATTGGATCTTCAACCGTTAAAATATTACGATCGCGAGAGTTAATTTGGCTCATGCCCGCATAAAGCGTGGTACTTTTACCCGAACCAGTTGGACCGGTCACCAAAATAATTCCGTGCGGTTTACTGATCAAATCAGAGAACAATTCACGATTGCGCAGCGTCATACCTAAATCTTCAAGATTTAAACGCGCGTTATTTTTATCAAGTAAACGCAGTACAACCCGCTCACCAAAACTTGATGGCATGGTTGATACCCGAACATCAACGGCACGTCCTGCGATACGCAAACTAATACGACCATCCTGCGGGATACGCTTTTCAGCAATATCTAGTTTCGCCATGACTTTAATACGCGAAACTAGCAATGAAGCGAGTTTACGATTCGGCTTTAACACTTCTTTAAGCACGCCATCAACCCGAAAGCGGATCACTAGCTCTTGCTCAAAGGTTTCGATGTGAATATCTGACGCGCCTTCTTTAATCGCCTCACTGAGCATCGCATTGATCAATTTAATGATTGGTGCATCATCATCTCCGGCAAGCAAATCTTCCGTTTGCGGCATATCTTCAGCCAGTGAAAATAAATCGACTTCGTTACCTATGTCTTCCATCATTTGCTGGGTTTCAGAACTATCGCGTTGATACGATGCCTCTAATAACAACTCAAACTTATCATCAGCTAAGTGCTCAAGCGTAAAACCATGCCCAGCAATGCGACGAACTTCTAACAATGCATCAATATCAAGCTCACCACGATAGAAAACCACCCGGTCATCGTTATTTTTACTTAATAACATGCCTGCACGTCGTGCATATGAAAATGGTAGCCGTTTATTAGGCAGCTCAACTAAATCGTTACTGGTCATCAGCTCGCTATTATTTAGCGGCTGTGAGGCCTCTGCGGTGATCTCAGTGATTGCATCAGTCATTATTGCGCTCATCTGTATTTTGCTGCTTTAAATACTCTTCATAGGTTGGCGGTAATACTAATGCATCATTCCACTCAGGTAGGATTGGTGCATCGGTTAGAGGCATTAAATCAATACCATCTTCTTTTTGTTTATACTGCTCGCCACGGATAAAGTTATATTTGCTGTGGCTCAATTTATTCATTTTAATACCATCACGAATAATGGTTGGGCGAATAAACACAATTAAATTACGTTTACGCTTGCTGGTGCTGGTTGAGCGGAATAAGTGACCTAGGATAGGAATATCACCTAATATTGGTACTTTCGAGACGCTTTCTTGCACGTCTTCATCAATTAGACCACCAAGCACAACCATGCCGCCATCATCAGCCATAACCGTGGTTTTAATGGCACGCTTATTAATAGATATATCCACCGAAGTAGTACCACTCACGCCAGATACTTCTTGTTCAATGGTTAACTGTACAGCTGAACCATCATTAATTTGTGGCGTTACTTTAAGCTTTACACCCACCTCTTGGCGCTCAACCGTTTGGAATGGGTTGTTATTATTAGAACCTGTTTGCGAGCCAGTAATGATCGGTACTTCTTGACCGACAATCATCGATGCTTCTTCGTTATCCATGGTGGTAACCGAAGGCGTAGCAAGAATATTTGAGTTAGTATCAGTAGAGACTGCTTGAATGATCGCGCCCCAATCGTTTTTAACAATACCCATGGCCAATCCATTGATGCCCCCTAACAACTTACCTAACGGGCCAAGATCACCTTCTACAGTTTTCTTAATAGGAGTAACTACTGCATTGTCAGTGCCTACAACGCTATCTGTAATTGTTTTATCACGAGCTTGCTGAGCAGCTACAGCTAAAGAACCAACAGGAACGGTTGTGCCGTTATTAAACTGCATCATACCGCCTTGCTCTGAAATCCATTGCAGACCAAAGTTAATCCCATCAGCTTCCATTACTTCAACAATGATTGCTTCAACGAGTACTTGAGCACGGCGAATATCAAGCCGTTCAATCACGGACTCCAATGAACGCATAGTGTCAGGTTGAGCAGTAATGACCAATGAGTTTGAATCCGGGTGAGCTTCGATACTGGTTTCGTTTTGATTGCGGCTACGGGTTTTAGTTGCCCCACCTTGACCTTCTTCACCAAGCGTTTTGCTAACCCCTTGCAACACTTTCACTAAATCTTCAGCGCTGGCGTAATTAAGGTAAATTACTTTAGTGTTGCCTTGGCTTTGTAACTCACCGTCGAGGCGTTTAATTAACTCAATAGCACGGGTTCTTGCTTGGCCTTCGCCACTAACAATCACGCTATTAGTACGGCCATCTGCAACTACTTTAGGGATCAAAAATTCTGGGACGCTGCCTTTACCGCTATCTTTGTAAATATTATCAACCACAGATACCACATCGTCAGCGGTGGCAAAATTTAACTTTACAATATCAACCCGCTTATCACCAGCTTGGTCAACTGAACGAATAATTTCAACAAGTCGGTTTACTGAGGCTGCATGACCGGTCAACATCATGACGTTTGCAGCGTTGAAGTTGGCAACATGACCGCCATCTTTTTGGTCGCTAAACTGACGCACTAATGGGCCTAGTTCTTGTACGCTAACATTTTTTACACGTACGACACGAGTGATCATCATATCACCACGCGCTTGATCATCTTCAGTGACTAACGGTACGTTTGATTTTTTAGCATCAGAGCTTTTTTCAATCTTTAATATGCCGTTATCCATTTCAACAACTGAATAACCGTAAACTTCTAGTACATTTAAAAAGAATTGATAATAAAGAGCTTCGTCCATTAATTCATAGCTACGTACATTTACTTTGCCACGTACGTTCGGGTCGATAATGACAGTCTTATTCAGATTTTTACCAACGATATTAATAAACTCGTTGATATCGGTCCCTTTAAAGTTTGCAGCATACTCAACGGCAGACACCGATAGAGATAAGCTAGCCACAAAAAAAAGTGTTGCGTACTTAGCTAACCCTTTTCTGATTTTTTTGAGGTGTAGCGCGTGAACCATTATATTAAAACTCCAAAGCTAAGTTATTGCAGGCTAAATTGCACATCAATCTGCTCGCCATCACGGTCAATTGTAATGTTCGCATCGGTACTATTACGCAGCTCATTAATGGCTGACATGGCCTGTTTTAAATCTGTTAATTGATAGCCGTTAATCGATACAGCTAAATCGTTATTTTGTAACCCCATCTGCGTAAATAGTGCAGGGTCTTTACCTGGGCTTAAACGATAGCCAATAAGCTCGCCATCCTTCATAGCCTGAGATACTCGAATATAGTCAAATAGTTTACCGGGATCTTTTAACAGTTCTTCTCGGGTCTCTATAATTGCTTCTTTTACTTCTTGATTTGCTGTTACATCAATTTGACGGTCACTTTCCATTTGCGGACCGTCATCGAGTTCAGGTTCATCACTATCACGTTCGGCAAGTACTGGCATTGATACTGTTTTAGTAAAATCCACGCCATCAAGCATTAACGTTTCAAAACGGCCACTGACATCTAAAATTACTCGATCAGGTAATACTTGAGCAAGCTTAGCGCGAGTGCCTTGCACAACATCATCTACTAAATAGGTTGATTGTTGGCCTTGAGATTCAATAATTGCTAAGCCGGTTTGATCATTACCACTGACCGCAACAATACCGGTTAAATTAATGCTTAATCGAGTTTCTGGCGCATTGTTAATGACTTGAGTTTGTTTGCTTGCTGATTTTTTAGGCGCCGCATCGGCTTTACCAAACAAGTTTTGTGCTAAAATTGATTGCGTATTAACCCGTTCAGGTTTACCTGTAACGCTATTAATATAGCTTGGAGAAAGGCTAGAATTAACTGAGGATGGCCATATTAGCCAAAATAGCTTTGCCGATAAAAAGGAAATATAAACAACGACTAATAGCGTTATTGCCCAACTCAATTTAGCGTGGGGTAATTTACTTACTACATGTTTTAGCTGTTGTAATTGCTGTTCCATAAATGACGTTTCTTATTTTAATTTTCTGCTTCATCGCTGGCCTATAGTACCTTTTCATTTTTCATTCAACAAGCGCACTAATATTAAACTTTGTAAACAAGGTAAATTAACGTTCAAGCCGAGTGTAAAAAACTTCGACTATTTCTTTGTTGGTAAGTTTCATGCTAAATTTTGCTTACCGAGCCGCGCTTTTAATTGAGTATGATTGTGTCAAAAAATAACACCCGTAATCCCACGTCAAAAGATGAAGCTATTAGTATCCGTTTAGACAAATGGTTGTGGGCCGCACGCTTTTATAAAACCCGTGCCATCGCACGGGACATGGTGCAAGGTGGCAAAGTACATTATAATGGCCAGCGCACTAAACCTAGTAAAATAGTCGAACTAGATGCCGTGATCAAACTTGCTCAAGGAGTTGACGAAAAAGTTATCACTGTACTTAAATTGCTTGATAAACGCTTAAGTGCCCCCATTGCTCAAACCTTGTATCACGAATCTGATGCAAGTATCGAAAAACGCGAAGCCAATAGCATCGCGCGCAAGAATAATAGTTTTTTTGCTCCTCATCCGGACCGTAAACCAGATAAAAAGCAAAGACGCGAACTTTTAAAAATGAAATCAAGTTAGGTAAAGCCAATCATGCAACAAGATCTACTTCATCGTTATACATTTGATCAACTAGACGTCCGCGGCGAACTCGTACAAATAGAGCAAGCCTATAATGAAATGATTGCTGATCATAATTACCCCGCGCAAGTGCAAGCTTTATTGGGAGAATTACTGGTCGCAACCTGCCTACTTACAGCTACATTAAAGTTTGAAGGTGATATAGCAGTACAACTGCAAGGTGATGGTCCGGTAAAATATGCGGTTATCAACGGCGATCATCAACAAAATATGCGCGGTATTGCCCGCCTGCAAGGTGAAGTAACAGGCTCAACCATCCAGGAACTAATCGGTAACGGTGTGATGGTACTGACAATCACACCAACTAAAGGTGAACGTTATCAAGGTATAGTCCCGCTTGAGCACGATACGTTAGCGGCATGTCTTGAAGCCTACTTTGCACAATCAGAGCAACTACAAACACGTCTTTGGTTTGCAACTGATACAACACAAGGTCATGCTAAAGCTGCTGGCCTACTATTACAGGTGTTGCCTGTAAATAAAGAAAAGTCGATTACTGACTTTACCCACCTCGAAGCACTTAGCAATACAATTAAAGCTGAAGAGTTGTTAGAGCTTGATGCTGCAACTGTGCTTACTCGTCTTTACCATGAAGACAATCCACGTGTTTACGAGCCGCAAGCAATCCAGTTTAAATGTGGTTGTAGTAGAGAAAAAACCATCACTGCACTCGTTAATATAGGCCAACAAGCTTTATTAGATGACGTTATTGAAAATGGTGAAGTAAAAATTAGCTGCCATTATTGCTTAAAAGATTACGTTTTTAATGAACAAGATGTGAAAAGTATTTTCAACTAATCTCATCGTTCAATAAGCCAACAAAATTCAAACCGCATTTATTGCGGTTTTTTTATGCCAAAAATTGATACCGGTGTCATGAATTGTATTACTTTTATGACACCGGTATCATTGAAATTATTCATGTTTTTTACTAAATATATGTGTTTTTAGGCCTTTCATAGGCTCGAATATCCCTAATCCATCTGTTACTATAATTACAGCTTAAAGGGAAACAAGAACCCCAGAGCTATCCCGTTCAATCTCACACAATTTAGGTATAAACATGACTTCAAGCGCTACTCGTTTTGTCGATCTAACTGCAGCTGAACTTGTCGAACACGCGATCCGTCGCGGTGAAGGGACTTTAGCCGCCAATGGAGCTTTTGTTGCTAACACTGGTCGTCGTACTGGTCGTTCACCACAAGATCGTTTTATTGTTCAAGAATCAAGTACTGAAAATGAAATCCAGTGGGGTAATGTAAATCGCCCTTTCGATGCAGATAAATTTGACGCTTTATGGGCACGTGTAGAAGCACATGTGCAGAGCAACGACCACTTCATCTCTCACCTTGAAGTAGGCGCTGATCCTGAGCACTATTTACCTGTTGTTGTTACAACAGAAACTGCATGGCATCATATCTTTGCCAAAAATATGTTTATCGAACCTAAATCTTATAATGCATCTGATTTACCCCAGTGGCAGGTAATGAATGTACCTTCATTTGTTTGTGATCCAGAACGTGATGGCACTAACAGTGATGGCACAGTAATTATCAACTTTGCACAACGTAAAGTATTGCTTGCAGGTATGCGTTATGCCGGTGAAATGAAAAAATCAATGTTCTCAGTGCAAAACTTCCTACTACCAGCAAAAGGCGTGCTACCAATGCACTGCTCAGCTAACGTAGGTGAAGCTGGCGATACAGCATTATTCTTTGGTCTATCTGGTACTGGTAAAACAACTTTATCCGCAGATCCAACTCGCTTTTTAATCGGTGATGACGAACACGGCTGGGCACCTGGTAGTGTATTCAACATTGAAGGTGGTTGTTATGCTAAGTGTATCGACCTTTCACAAAAGAATGAGCCTGTTATTTGGGATGCAATCCGCTTTGGAACTATCCTAGAGAACGTTGTCCTTGATGACAAAGGCATTCCTGACTTTCATGATACTAGCCTAACGCAAAATAGCCGCGCAGCTTATCCGCTTGAGCACGTTGAAAAACGTAAAATAGAAAACCGCGCCGGTGAGCCAAAAGCAGTGGTATTCTTAACCTGTGATGTAAGCGGCGTATTACCACCAGTATCAATCCTTAGCGAAGAAGCGGCAGCGTTTCATTTCCTAAGCGGTTACACAGCAAAAGTTGGCTCTACTGAAATTGGTTCTACCAGCGATATCGAATCAACATTCTCAACCTGTTTTGGTGCACCATTCTTCCCACGTCCAGCGGGTGTATACGCGGAGCTTCTAATGAAGCGTGTACGTGAATTTGGCGCCAAGGTGTACCTAGTTAATACTGGTTGGACTGGCGGTCCTTACGGCACAGGTAAGCGTTTTGATATTCCAACTACCCGCGCTGTTGTTGATGCTATCGTATCCGGTAAACTAGCTGGCGTTGAAACTCAACATATTGATATTTTAAACCTAGACGTACCAGTTGCAGTACCAGGCGTTAACAGCGAGCTACTTAACCCAATTAATACCTGGGAAGACAAAGCTAAGTATGCTGAATATGCAGCTAAGTTAGCCGCAGATTTCACTGAAAACTTCGCAAAATACGACGTATCTGACGAAATTAAAAATGCAGGCCCCAAAGCTTAATTGCCTACTTTAGCTTCATAATTAAAACGCCAACCTTGAGTTGGCGTTTTTGATTTTAATCGAAAAACTAAATCTGAGCCTCAAAAGCAGTCATGCGCGGCCCCACCTTTAAAACAACTTTAAAACACCAAATTTAGCCCAAAAGAAAATAAAAATGAATCATTAGCTTTTGAGTTTATATTTAATTTCACCAATTAAACGATGCCTTGAACTTTTCAACCGCTCATGTGGAGAAAACATAGAGCTAAATTGCCCGCACCAAAATGCATAATATGAGTGCAACAGCAGCCGAAGACCTATACGCAGGGCATGTTTTTTAATTGGGGTGAAAAGAGGAGAGCTCATCTAGCTAGTAGCTTAGAACAGTAGATACTAAACGATGCATCGACGACATCTATAAATATCGGTTTTGATCTAAGAAGAATCTCAAGGGTAAGAAGTGTGGGAAAACTTTATTGTTCACCCACTATTTATTTATGGTTACCCTTTGATTTTACTCAACCGTTACCGACTTTGCTAAGTTACGTGGTTGGTCAACGTCAGTGCCTTTAATTACCGCTACGTAGTACGAAAGTAACTGTAATGGGATTGTATATACAACTGGAGCAATTACGTCATCTACATGATTTACGTTGATCACACGCATGGTTTCGTCTGACTCAAAGTGTGAGTCTTTATCTGCGAATACATAGATAATGCCACCGCGAGCACGGACTTCTTCTACGTTTGATTTAAGTTTTTCAAGCAATTCGTTGTTTGGTGCTACAACAATAATTGGCATATCGGCGTCAATCAGTGCTAATGGGCCGTGTTTAAGCTCGCCCGCTGCGTACGCTTCAGCGTGAATGTATGAAATTTCTTTAAGCTTAAGTGCGCCTTCCATTGCAATTGGGTATTGCGACCCGCGACCTAAAAACAGTGAGTGGTGTTTATCAGCAAACTCTTCTGCAAGGTCTGCAATGCCATCAGCCAATAGTAGCGTTTCTTCTAATTTAGCTGGTAGCAGTTTAATAGCGTTAACAATCGCGCTTTGATCTAAGCCTTTCTCTTGAGCAATAGACGCAGTAAGCATTAACAAACCAACAAGCTGTGTAGTAAATGCTTTAGTAGAGGCTACACCAATTTCAGCACCGGCTTTGGTCATAAAGGCAAGGTCTGATTCTCGTACAAGCGATGAGCCTGGTACGTTACAAATAGTCATTGACCCCATATAGCCTTGCTCTTTAGCTAAACGAAGCGCAGCTAAAGTATCAGCCGTTTCACCTGATTGTGAAATCGTTACTAATAGGCTATTTTCGTGTACAAATGACTGACGGTAACGGAACTCAGAGGCAATCTCTACGTTACAACTAACACCTGCAAATTGCTCAAGCCAGTAACGAGCAACCATACCTGAATGGTATGACGTACCACAGGCAATAATTTGTACATGTTTTACGTCTTTAAATATTTGCTGTGCGCTATCGCCAAAAGCATCAATCGCTACGCGGTCGTCGTTTAAACGTCCTTCAAGGGTGTTACGTACAGCAAGCGGCTGCTCGTAAATCTCTTTAAGCATGTAGTGACGGTATTCACCTTTACCTGATGCATCTTGTGTGATGTTTGATTCAACAACCTCACGTTCAACCGCATTGCCGTCTACATCAAAAATTTCCACACTGTTACGGGTGATACGCGCAACATCACCTTCTTCAAGGTAAATAAAGCTGCGCGTTACAGGTAATAGTGCTAATTGGTCTGAAGCAATAAAGTTTTCACCAAGGCCTAAACCAATAACTAACGGACTGCCTGAGCGCGCTACAATAATTTCGTTATCATTCGCTTTATCGAACACAACGGTTCCAAATGCGCCTTCAAACTGTTTAACAGCTGCTTGAACTGACGCTAATAAAGTAGTGTGCTGCTGGCGAAGTTGATGAATTAAATGCACCATTACTTCGGTATCGGTGTCTGATAAAAACTCGTAACCATCGCCTTTCAGCGCTTCACGTAAGCTGGCGTGGTTTTCAATAATACCATTGTGCACTAAGGCAATTTCGCTGTTTGAAATATGCGGGTGCGCGTTTGCTTTCGTCACGCCGCCGTGAGTTGCCCAGCGAGTATGTGCAATACCGGTAGTCCCTTTTACGCCAGCTTCATCAAGCGCGTTTTCAAGGTTAACTACTTTACCCACTGCTTTTACGGTATTAAGTGTATTACCATCTAAAAGTGCCACACCAGCTGAGTCGTAACCACGGTATTCAAGACGCTTAAGGCCTTCAACTAAAATTTTATTTACTGGGCGTTCTGCAACTGCCCCAACTATTCCACACATAATTTCTCCTTTTGCACATGCCAAAGCGTCAACTTTGGGTTTGTATGTGTTGTTTAATATTTAAATGAACATTACAGGTGTTGTCGGCCTGTAATAAACACGAATTTGTAAATTTATAGCTCGGCGCAGATCAACTGCACACCACACGCTTGTATTGCTTGGCGAGTATCGAGTGCTAAGTTGCTGTCGGTGATAAGCGTAGTCACTTGCTGCCAAGGTAATTCTAAATTAGGGATTTTTCGGCCGATTTTTTCAGACTCCACCAGCACTATAACTTCACGAGCAGCGCCTGCCATAACTTGGCTTAGACCTACAAGTTCATTAAAGGTAGTAGTACCGCGCTCAACATCAATGCCATCAGCACCAATAAATAGCTGATCAAAATCATAAGAACGTAAAACACTCTCTGCAACCTGCCCCTGAAACGACTCAGAATGCGGGTCCCACGTACCACCGGTCATCAAAAGTGTTGGCTCGTTTTCCAGCGCCAATAAGCGATTAGCCACTTTAATTGCATTAGTCATCACCACTAAACCGCGCTTATTACCCAGTTCAGGGATCATTGCTGCTGTAGTACGACCACTGTCGATAATAATGCGGTTATGATCTTTGATTAGTGCTGCTGCGGCTTTTGCAATCGCCACTTTACGTTTTGAATCAATATCATCGCTTACAATTTCTTGCGGCAATGCTATCGCGCCACCATAACGGCGCAGTAATAGTCCGCTTTTTTCAAGCGCTGTTAAGTCTTTACGAATGGTTACTTCAGAGGTTTGAAACTGCTCAGCTAAAATATCTACGGCTACTTCACCTAACTCATTAACTTGAGTAAGAATAAGGTGACGACGTTGCTGGGTGTTTCGTTTAGTCATTAAGTAAATCATTTAAGTTTCGTTTCGAAAGTTAAGAGATTTTAAACGAAACTATGAAAATGGCAAGGTGTAGATCAAAAAAAGCGCAATATGCGCTTTTAATTGGTCAGGGAAATTCTATTGAGGGCTTAGCAATTCTCCACTCAAAATACATTTAACAATGGCATGCTGTCGGTTTGTACTGTTTGTCTTTCTAATACAATTTGTTAAATGGAAATCAACGGTTCTTTGGCTAATGCTGAGTATTTGGCTGATCTCCCAAGAGGTCTTTCCAATAGAAGCCCAACGAATACATTCTTTTTCACGTCGCGTAATTTTTACAGCCTCAAGATTTGTTGAGCGTCGATAAGCTTCAAATATTTCAACCTATTGAATATCAATGGAAATAATTTCACTAGTTCTACTACCTAAACTTTCAACGACAATTAAACCATTCACTTTGTCCACATAAAACCCTGGTCTAATCACACTAAAACCAAACGTTTTTGACTTTAGGCTAGAAGCATCAACATCATGTAAGTCTATTTCATAGAAGATCGTATTTATCAAATTGTGATTACTCCATAATACCTTACCGTTTATTACAGCCCAATTCGTGTTTGTCTCAGTGGACATACTTACCGACATTGGAGTCATCGTTTCTTTATACTCATCAAAGCGTGATAACCTCCCCGTATTATCCCCTAATACATATCCCCCTTCAAATTGGCGAATAAAGCGGTAACCTTTAAAGATAAGGTTTTTAGTTTCCTCTTCAATCACATACTCAAATACTTGCCATTCACCATTACTTTTTCGCGTATATAGAATGGATTTATCATCTAATGAAAAAATAACATCGCCAATCAACTCATCAGCTTTAGAGAGGTAAGTCAGGCTATTATCAAACGTATTAAAAATTGTTATGCGGTCTTGAAGCTTTAATAATACATATTGTCCAGACAGAGAGGCGCCGAGCAACTCTAGTGGGTTTTCAGTGCTCATTAGTGTTGCTTTTTTCGTCACATTGCTTTTTTCATAAAAAATTAAGGAGCTAACACCTCCCTCATTTATTACCGTCCAGATTTTGTTACCTAATGGTTGATAGGCAATAATGTTACTATCTTGCTCAGGTTGTTTCTTTTGAATCATTTCAACATTTTTAAAATCACTTAATGGCAGCTTTTTCTCTATCAGAGTATTGATAATATCATTATCTCTGATAGCTAATAGTGTATTTGGGGTTACTCGTTCTAATGCGATAAGGCCTTTGTTTTTATCGATAATAATATTTGAATCACCTGTTTTAACATTTATTTTAGCTAGCTTCTTATCATCTAATAAAATGATATGCTCATCATCAAGCCAATGAACATCATAGATAGTTGTATTTTGATCATGGTGAAAAAGAGTTCTGCCAGTCTTTAAATCGTGTACTCGAATAGAATTACGCTTACTACCCAAATAGATTCGCAGTACAACCAACTTACCAGAGTCTGGAGAAATATCCGCACGACTATCATGAAATCCTTTTTGAGGAACAGAAGTAATCTCTTCAAGCAAGCCTTTTTCAGAGTTGAATTTATAGATAAGTAATGCACTTTGCTGATCTTTTTGCCCAGAAAAATAAATTACGTCATTTTCATTTTTGTCGATAAACACATCTGTGATAAAATAAAAATCAGCTACTAATGTACCTATCCCATGCGCTTTATTTGTTAGATCTATCTGCTTTAATAAAGCAATACCACCTAAATTATCGGAAAAGTACAAGCGCTCCCCATCATTAGAGAAAACCAAACCTGTAGGCAGGGTTGTATTATCTACAAGCACCTCTATAGTCTCTGTTTTCTGGTCTTTTAAATAAATATGATAATTCTTTTCATGACTTAATTTACTAGTAAATGCAATGTATCGACCTTCACTGGAGGCTGCAAAGGCTTTTTTGTCTGAGACGACAGTATTTACCACCCTAGCAGTAACTGAAACTTCATCGACATTGTATTTAAATAAAAGATAAGCTAACGAAAGAAAAAGAATCGCTATTGCAATAAGGTAAAAATAGACCTTAGCTTTTTTAACATTCTTGTGCTCTGTTTTTTCTATACTTTTTTGTTTTTTTTCTATAGGGGAAAGAATTGTTGAAAAAGGACAAATTAATTTATAGCCGCGCTTAGAAAGGGATTGGAGATACTTAGGATCTTTATAATCATCATTCAAGATTATGCGAAGTTTACTTATAATTCGCCTTACTGCGGCATCAGAAACACAGCGGTCTTTCCATAAGTTATCATGCAATTCATCCATTGAAATATAACGCTCATGATGCTCAATAAAATACATCAATACGGCAAATACTTTTGGTTCAAGTACAACGAACTGCTCATTAATTTGAAGAGACATTTCGTCTGTGTCTAAGAAATACTCACCTAATTGAATCAACATATTTCCATTACAGCTCTTAACGGCCAATTTCTTTTACTTAGTCCAATCATAACCTACGCAACCTATCATTACCACAACAGCTTAACTACTTGATTTTAAACATAGTCACAGTTTGGTTACAGTAAAATTATTAATACATTATTGCCTAATTGATACGTTGCCGTATTTTCGTTTAAAAAAGGAATAACTATGAAGTTTACATCCAAACTAATCTATCAAGGGTTGATAGGTTTATCTGTCGTTATGCTTATCTCTGGCTGGCAATTAGGCTTTGCAGATAATGCCGAAGTTATATCAAAAGACTCTGTCACCATTGCGAAGGTTGAGCGCGGTGATTTTTCAATTAAGGTGGATGGCTATGGTTCATTGCAATCAATCAATAAACGACTTCTCACAGCTACAAGTAATGCGGTGGTTGACGAAATAAAACTAAAAGCGGGTGCTGTGGTTAACCATGACACAGTGATCCTCACTTTAAATAACCCCGAGCTAGAAAGTAAGCTTCGCTTGGCGTTAGCAAAGCTTAAAAATGCCAAAACCCAAAAACGGCAAACCGTATTACTGCAACAGCGTGAGTTGTTAAATAACGAGTCAACCGTGTCAGAGCTAAAAGCACAATCTGAAATTGCCATGTTACAAGTTGAAGCAGAACGCACACTGGCTAAATCAGGTATTGTATCGGGGATCAGCGCGAAGAAGAATGAGCTCGAAGCCAAGCAGTTATTAAAGCGTATTGACCTTGAAGAATCCAAGCTTGATAAATTAGCACAGATGCAAAAAGAGTCGCTTTCGATTCAAGATGACTTAATAGCCCAAGCGCAAGACGAGTTTGATGTCGCCAAATTGATGGTGGAGCAGCTTTCAGTTAAAGCGGGGATGAGTGGTGTTATTCAACGTCTGCCTTTAAGTTTAGGGCAAAGTGTCACTGCGGGTTCTGAACTGGCGCTAATCGGTAGCCTCTCTCCTTTGGTTGGTGAAATAAAAGTACCGCAAATTCAAGCTCATTTAATTCAAATAGGTATGACAGCCCAAATTAGTACTTTGAATGACCAAGTGCGCGGTCAAGTGGTGCGTGTAGATCCTGTGATCAGCGACGGTGCTGTACAAATTGATATTGAACTCGAAGCTTCAGAATTAGACACCATGAAGCCTATGCAGCAAGTCGATGCGACTATTTTTGCCGATGTACAAAAAGAGGTGAATTATATAAAACAACCAACAGGTGCAAGCGAAGGTAGCTATGGCTCATTATTCAAACTCACAATGGATAACAGAGCAGTTAAAATTGACGTGCAATACGGCAAAGCATCAGGCCAACTTATTCAAGTGTTGTCAGGGCTAGAGCCTGGCGAACAGGTTATTATTTCCACATTAGATATCCCCGCAGAAACAACAACAATAAAAATTGCTGGTTAAGGAAGAATAATATGAATACTGAAATTTTAAGAGTTAATAACCTAAGCAAGTCTTTTTCTAATGGCGAACAAGTCAGTCAAATTTTAAAAGGGATTAGCTTTACCGTGTACGACGGTGAGTTTATTTCTATTTCTGGGCCTTCTGGTTGTGGCAAGTCAACACTCCTTAACATTATGGGGCTGCTCGA
Organism: Pseudoalteromonas ostreae; assembly: GCF_018069805.1. Classification (GTDB taxonomy): domain Bacteria; phylum Pseudomonadota; class Gammaproteobacteria; order Enterobacterales; family Alteromonadaceae; genus Pseudoalteromonas; species Pseudoalteromonas ostreae. Next base: position 21,833 of record NZ_JAGPYN010000029.1, on the reverse strand, counting down.
CACCCCTCAAAGTGGTGAATATTACATTGACGGTTTACTCGTCTCTGATATGGACTCAAACCAACGTGCGAAAGTACGCGGTAATCGCATTGGCTTTGTGTTTCAATCGTTTAACTTAATTGATGAAATGACCGTACTTGAAAACGTTGCGCTACCGCTAAAATACCGTGGTGACTCGCTATCTTCACGTCATGCAAGAGCGTTAGGTTGCCTAGAAAAAGTAGGTTTGGCTGATAAAGCTGATTTACATCCGAATCAAATTTCTGGTGGTCAACAACAACGCGTATCGATTGCACGCGCACTAGCTGGCGATTCTGGCATTATGTTGGTCGACGAGCCCACAGGTAATTTGGACTCAAAAAATGGCGATGCAATCATGGCATTAATAAAAGACCTTAATCAGCAAGGCACCACGATTGTATTAGTTACCCATGATCCCCGTTATGCCGATATGGCTACGCGCAATATCCAGTTAAGAGACGGTACTGTAGTTGCCCAAAACGATGAACTCGTGCCAAGCACACCTGCAAATGTAGAACAGGTTGCTCAGTCATGTTAAAAACTGCCTACAATACTTTTAAACGTGCCAAACAATACTATTTCACCACCGTTTTTACACTGGCACTTACACTGTCCATGGTGCTTAGTTCATTTAGCTTGGTTGATCTAGTGTTTTTCGCCCCACTACCTTATCAGCAGAGCGATAACTTATATCTGCTTGAAGGCACAATTAATTCTAAAGGTTATTCAGGGCCTGCAAGTAATTCAAAAGTAATGAGCTACATACAGAGTGAAAACACCGTTTTTACTGATGTTGCTACTTATCATAAATGGACTGACTATAAGCTACTAGATAAACCAACAAGACCAGCTGTGGACGTAATACTTGCCACACATAATTTATTTGATTTACTCGGCGTACAACCCAAGCTTGGTCGGTTATTTAACAAATCAGAAGCGCTCGGTACTCAGCAAATGTCAGTCGTTTTAGGCTACCGTGCTTGGCAAACCCACTATAATGGTGACCCGAATATTGTTGGTAAAAAAATACAACTAAACCAACGTCGCTTTACCGTTGTAGGTGTTGCACCTGACGATCTCGTATTACCCTCATACAGCAATATAAATGATGCAATATGGCTTCCCATGGATGCTGACGAAGCTTTTAACCCTAAAACATCAAATGGCTTTATGGGTGCATATAAGAACGTTGTTAGATTTAAACCCGCAATCTCAGAGCAAGAAATTAGTAAACAATTAAGTGATTTATCACTCAAAGGTGCGCAGTTGCACGCTCCTAATATTTTAAAAGACTTTACTGTCAATGCGCGTGTTACTGCATTTAATGATGCACTTAGGGGCGACAGCGGGAGGATTGTATTAATGCTATTATTGGGTGTGTGCTTATTAATGCTCATTGCACTTATCAACCTTTCTAGTATGCAGCTTGCAAAAGCCATTACGCGCATCAAACCCCTTGCAATCAGTTTTGCATTCGGAGCAAGTAAAAGACAGCTCATTATTGAAACACTCAAACATAATGTTTTACTCATTAGTATTGCGGTGTTATTGGCTCTAACATTTACTCAAATCGGCTTTATCGTTATTCAAAACCTAGCAGCCGATGCCATTCAACGCTTAGATACACTTTCTTTGAGCATTAACACGCTGCTGTTTTCAGCATTTCTAATTATCAGCATTGCCTCACTTTATTCATTTATAGAACTTAGTGTAGTGAAAGAGCAAAACTTAATGAGCAGCCTACAAAGCAGCGGTAAAGGCACGGGCAAGCAAATGAGTTCAGCCACCAGCCATTTACTTGTTGGTCTGCAAATTTTGTTTTCGTTTTTAGTATTAACCACTGCTAGCCACGTAGTTTTAGTAACTCTTTCTGAAGCACTCAGAGATAACGGACTGGATACACAAGGTAAATATTCATTAACAATAAACTATAGTAATGTCGATAAATCCGGCGAACGTATTAATTTACACAAAGCAATTAACCAGCGGTTGCTGGCGCTTAATAATGTGAGCAGCTTAGCTGTGTCATCCGAAATGAGGCTGCCAAAAACGGTTAATGTCAATCAAATATATAACGAAGCTGGACAGTATATTGCCCAAGCACGTAATAGCTTAGTAACTGCCAATTACTTTACTGAACTTAACTTAACAATGACGGGGAAAGGCTTTGCCAAAGGGGATGAACAACTAGAAAACCCACCGATCATTATCAATCAACGCCTTGCAGATTTACTTAATAAAAACAGTAATGAAGTACTAAACAGTAAAGTGAGTTTTGATAATAAAAGATATTACTCAATCATAGGTATTGTCAGCAACACCTATGTACCGGGCAGCCCTGAAAGTGAAAACTTTGAAGTTTTCACACCTAAAGATTACCCTGGTTGGCAACAATTTACATATTTGATTACTGTTGCAGATGAAAATAATGCAATTGCCCATATTCAACAAGCAGTATTAGAAGTAGATCAACGATTAGACATTAATAACATAGCCTCTTTAACAAGTATGTTTGATGAAAAAAGGCAACGTCACTTAAATGCAGCATGGCTGGCAATTGTGTTGGCATCAACATCGCTGCTGATGGTGTGTATTGGCATAAACGGTATTGTTAGCTATTTAGTTAAAGTGCGCAGATATAGCTTAGGCGTAAAACTTTCTATGGGGGCTGACAATTATAGGCTACTAAAAGAAAGCTTATTAGAACTCATGCAACCCATAATAATGAGCTTAGTGTTAGCCTTTTCGTTGGCATTTTTAATTATAGGCTATTGTATGTCATTACCTGGGGTTGACCTGCCTATAGACTGGTGGTTAACAACGGTCATTTGGCTGGGTTTATTAGCGGTATCAGTACTTGCCAGCTTTTTTCCGATCAACCAAACGTTACGACAAGATCCAATAAAGGCATTACGAAATGAGTGAAAATAAGACTCAAGCGCTTTATATTCCCAAGCCACCTCAGATGCAGAATTGAGGTGGTTTGGGTATATCCATAAATAAAACTATAAATAGGCACCCGACTTTAATCTATTCTGCATAAAGTCGGGTTTCATTGAATCACTCACTGTCAACAACAACAGGTAGTCCCGTTTGGTTAGCTGCCAATTTTGCTTTATCATCAATACACACTTATTAACTCCTTAAAATAATGACTCATCCAACTCAATTTAATAGCCTAAAAAAACCATTACTTGAAGCGCGCAAAACCGCCCATGAGACTTGCCGCTTGTTTAACAAAAGCCCAAGTAAAGGCAACTTAAAACGCATTAAGAGTTTATTTACTCAATGTGGTGAAGGCGTGATTATTGAGGCAGGCTTCCACTGTGACTATGGCTCGCAATTTGAAATTGGTGATCGTACTTTTATAAACATTAATTGTACGGTGTTAGATGCACCAATTAGTGAGGGGGCAATTACTATTGGTAGCGACTGCTTAATAGGCCCGAGCGTACAATTATTAGCGGTCTCTCATGCGGTTAATCCCATAGAGCGGCTCAAAAAAGAGAACTTTGCAGCGCCGATTACTATCGGCAATAACGTCTGGATAGGCGCGGGAGTTATTGTTTTAGCGGGTGTTAGTATTGGTGATAATACCGTGGTAGGCGCAGGGTCAGTCGTCACCAAAAATGTGGCTGCAAATACAGTGGTTGCTGGCAATCCTGCGGTGAAAATTAAAGATATTTGAAAAAGGTCTATCGGTATTCTGATAGACCTTTAGTAGGGTTCTTTACTCGTTATTACTCATATCTTAATGTTAACGATGGCCTCGTACTGGCGGCTTTAAAGGCGATGCTTGCAACCGTGAGCCAAGTAATTGCAGCAACACTTAGAGCTGCAACCAGATAAACCCACAGCGCTTGATCAACCCGCTCATTAAAGTTTGCGAGCCAATCATCCACCAGCCAATAGGTTAACGGGTATGCTATGGCTACACTTCCTAACACTAAAATTAAAAACTCTTTTGCCAATAGGTTCATAATGCTGATGCGTGATGCACCCAGTACTTTGCGTACAGCGACTTCTTTTTGGCGACGAATCGTGGCAAATGAAGCTAAACCAAAAGTACCTAAGCAAGTTAAGAACACTGCAAGGCCAGTAAATATAAGTACGACAAAAGAAACACGCTCATCACCTTTTAATACCGCTTTATAATTTTCAGTTAGTAGGTTTATTTTTGGCTCATAAATATTAGACACTTCAGCCAAGGCTGTGATCACTGCTTGCTTTATAGCAGGAAGGTTTTGCAGGTTCACGGTTAAAATCACTTCAGATACTGGTGCTAAATAGTTAAAGCCACATAAAAACATAATGTTAGAGTTAGCATCTTGTGCATTGCCAACTTTTACATCTTTTACAACACCAACAACTTGCATATCCACATTACGCCCTGTGTCTTTAATTTTTTGTCCAACAATATCAGCCACATTGCTATAACCAGCCTGCTTGGCAACGGTTTCTGTAATAATTGTACCTACTGTTGTAACCCCATTTGCTCGCGTCGCCCAGTCTGAGGAAAACTCACGGCTAAAGTCTCTGCCAGCAATGAGCGTAAGGCCTAGCCCTTTTACTACATCAAAACCAGAACCTATCACAGGGGTTATTCCACCTGAAAATTCACCATTGGGCCAAGTAGGCTGTAATGTATTGTTAATTGAAACGGTTAAACGAGTATCAATAATCGTTGCTTGCTCTACACCATCTATAGCCGTCAAGCGATTAATTAGTGCGCTAGGCTGCTGCGTAAATACCGATTGCACAGGCAACTCTGAAACCACTAAGCGTTGCTGTGTTTGATAGCCTAAAGGAAGGCTTTGTAAGTGAGATAATTGTTTTAATAACGTAACTGATGCAATGATCAAACCGATTGCTAATGAAGCTTGCAAGGTCAATAAACATTTACGTACCCAAATGGCCGTATTACCACGTTGTAAATCGCCACTTAACACTCGTTTTGCGCTAAATGATGAGATAAACAATGCCGGGTACAAACCTGCAAGTATGCCTACAGCAATAACAACAGCCATAATGCCCAAACCAAAGGCTGAAAAATAACTCACTACCAGTTCACGATCGACCAGCTGGTTAAAGCTTGGCAATAACAGTTCCACTAACACACAAGCAATAATCATCGACAATAGAGCAACCAAAGTAGATTCAGCTAAAAACTGTGTTACTAACTGCAGCTTACTTGCGCCAAGTGCTTTGCGCACCCCTACTTCTTTGGCGCGCTTTGCAGACTGCGCTACTGTCATATTGATAAAGTTAAAGCCAGCTATCAAAATAAGTAACACGCTCAACCCTGCACAAATCGTTACAACTTGCTTTGCGCCGCCTGCTTTCATTTCAAATGGCGATTTTGCTGTAAAATGTAAGTCTAATAATGGGTGTAGTTCAGTAGCGATTTTTCCCGCCATTTCTTCATAAAAAAATCGTTTCGAAAGCGTATCAGCGAGTGCTTTTGGGTCTGCTTGCGGCGCCAAGCGCATATAAACATAACTACTATTAATCATCAGGTTATTTGGATCATGTTTTACATAAACGAGGTTTTTAAACGCAAAATGAGTATTGCTAGGTAAATCCGCAAACACCGCCCGTACAGTATATTGCCCTTGCTCGTGCTGTAGCGTGTTGCCAATAGCATTCACTGCACCGAAAATACGCAGTGCTTCAGATTCACTTAACGCCAGGCTCCCTGGTGTACTCATTGCATTTTTTAAATCCCCTGCCAATGTGTTTATATTGATAAAGTTCTCAATATTTGGCGTTGCCCCATACAAGTCATTAAGTTTAAAACCCTGATCCCGGTACTGCACGTCAACCATAGCTTCTCGAGTCAGCGATACCATCGTCAAACCAAACACTTCTTCAACCTGGCTGTATTCTGTCGCTTGCGCACCTAATGAATAATTGAAAATAGGAATAACTGATAACCCTAACTTTGAGTAATCTTGGCCTACACGGTAAACACGTTCAGCGTGTGGTTGCTGACTATCGTATGACAACTCGTTTTGTGCAAACAGTGCCACTAAAATTGCCGCAGCTAAGCCGATACTTAGCCCTAAAAGGTTTAGGATAAAATGCTGTTTTTGTTGCTTGAATGATCTTAAAGCAGTGACTAAATAATTAATAAACATATTAAGCAACCTCAACAACGGCTTGCTGCGCAACATTTGCTTTATCAAGCATCACTTGGCCATCCAATAGGCGCACTAAGCGATCAGCATAGGCACCCTCTTTTTCTGAGTGAGTCACCATGATCACCGTTGTGCCTTCACGGTTTAATTCGCGTAGCATCGCCATCACTTCATCACCGTTTTTAGAATCGAGGTTACCGGTTGGCTCATCGGCTAAAATTAGTTTGGGATTAATCACTAATGCACGCGCAACGGCTACCCGCTGCTGCTGACCACCCGAAAGTTGCTGTGGTAAATGCTCGCCTCGGTGATCAATACCTACGCGTTTTAAAATGGCTTCAACGCGATCTTTGCGCTCGCTTTTGCTTATTTTTTGATACTGTAATGGCAGCTCTACGTTCTCAAATACGGTAAGCTCATCAATTAAGTTAAAACTTTGAAATACAAAGCCAATTGATGCTTTACGAAGCTCTGACAATTGCTTTTCGCTATAGCCTGCAATGTCGGTTCCAGCAAAATCAAAGCTACCTGCACTTGGTGAATCCAACATACCTAAAATAGACAGCAAAGTTGATTTACCACAGCCAGATGGTCCCATTATCGCTAAAAAGTCACCTTCGTTTACAGTTAGATTGATATTACTTAGCGCTGTAGTTTCAACATCTTGAGTACGAAATACGCGGCTTAGATTAGTTAATTTTATCATTATTATTTTCCTTAAAATTGTAATTGCTGTGCTTTGTCAAAGTTGCTGTAGCTTGAGATAATCACTTGATCCCCAGCATTGAGCCCTTCAAGCACTTCAAAATAGTGTTGATTCTTTTTGCCTAGGCGAATATCACGGCGCACTGCTTTATCACCGCCTTGTTCGATTACATAAACCCAGTTACCGCCCGAGTTAGTAAAAAAAGCCCCGCGTTTAAGCAGTAAGGCATTGTTATTGTCATCCCCTAGCATTAACTCAATATCAATGCTTTGTCCGCGCTTAATGCTTTTAGTGTTACTGGGTAAGTCCACTTCTACTTGAAATTGTGACTGCTGTACGCGGCTATCGATTTTGCTCACCTTGGCGGTAATCACGCCATCATCAAGCTCAATCATCACTGTCATATCGCGCTGAACTTGATTTAAATAAAACTCATCCATGCGCACCACTAATTTATATTCATTAGGAATATCAATTTGACCGAGTCGTGCGCCGCTACTTTTTGACTCACCAATTTCTACATCAAGCTCGCTTAAATAGCCTGACACTGGCGCTTTTACTAATAAGTTGTCGAGGTTTCGACGGGCAAACTGGAGGTTTTTCTCTAGCATTTTAGCGCTGTCTGACAACTGCGCCACTTGCACCTCTCGTATTGAGTTTTCTTGTTTTTGGCGCTCAAGGGTGAGCTCTTTACGAGCTTGGTAATAATTTAAATCTTCTTCAAGCTCTGCTAATTGCTCTTGCGCCAACACCCCGCTTTTAACCAAGGGCTTAGTTTGTTTTAAGCGGCGTGTTAAATGAGTGATTTTTAATTCGATTTCTAATAGGTCACGGCGTAAATTTAACCGGCTGGTTTCCATCATCATCTGCGTATTACGTAAAAAGTTAAGCTGCTCGGTAACTTGTGCTTCACGGCTCATTACATCAAGTTGTAAGTTAGTGTTGCTTAAGCGCACGAGCGGTTGGCCTTTCTCAACATATTCGCCTTGCTCGACTAATCGTTCTTCCACTTGACCGCCAGCGATAGTATCAAGATAAATACTGGTTTTTGGCACCACTTGACCGCGTAAGCTCAAAGCATCTTTAAAGGCACCTTGTTTAACCGTGCTAACCGTTAAACTGCTGCGCTCGATATTTTGGCTACGGCCTGTATCACTGCTTTGCGTAAAACCGTATGCAGCCGCAGCAACACCTAAAGCAAGTGCTGCAAAAGTAAATTTTTTAAAATACTTTTGCGTAAATGAGCGTTCTATTTTTTTGTCCATGTCGACTACCTTGATACTGGTTTAATTTAACTAATTACCTATTGCTATTACAAAGCGTATGCCAACTTTAATTTAAAAACAAAATCAATCACTTATATATTTATGATGTTTATAAACTAATTATAGTGTCCGTTTATAGAACACTTTATTATTTTATAAACGTCCATTTATGGACACTGTCCCTTTTTTGTTTTAGGCTAAATAAAACTCTATAAGAATAAAAATCATGAAACACACAGGCTCACTTTTAATTGTTGATGACAACCCAGACATTCTCATTGCAGCACGTTTATTACTAAAGCAGCATTATCAAAGTGTTAAAACCACTGACAATCCATTTGACATTGCAGGCATCATTAACGAGCAACGCAAGCTCGAACAGCCCGTTGACGTAATATTGCTTGATATGAACTTTACCCAAGACTCAATAAGTGGCAAAGAAGGCTTTTATTGGCTAAAAAAAATTATCGAACAAGACGCTAATATCGTTGTTTTATTAATGACCGCTTACGGCGATATTCAATTAGCTGTAGATGCAATTAAAGCGGGGGCCTCTGACTTTATTGCCAAGCCTTGGCAAAACGAGCAATTACTTGGCGCAGTCGCCGCCGCATTTTCACACGCCAAAGACAAACAGCAAGTGGGCAAATTAACGCGGCAAAAACAAGGGTTAAACCAAGCCTTAAACACGCCTAACTTTGAATTTTTAGGTCAAAGCAATGCGATGCAACAGGTGTTTAGCACCATAGAAAAAGCAGCTCAAACTGATGCCAACATATTGATAACCGGTGAAAGTGGCACAGGGAAGGAGTTGACCGCGCATGCCATTCATCAAGCAAGTATGCGCCACAATCAAACATTTATGAGTTTAGATATGGGTGCAGTAGCGCAGAATTTATTTGAAAGTGAACTATTCGGCCACAAAAAAGGCGCGTTTACTGATGCTAAAGCCGATCGCATTGGTAAATTTGAGCTTGCCCACGGTGGCAGTTTATTTTTAGATGAACTGGGTAATTTACCCCTAGAGCATCAAGCCAAATTACTGGCTGCACTGCAAAATAGGCAAATAACACCCGTTGGCAGCAGTAAAGCCGTTGATATTGATATCCGCCTTATTTGCGCCACTAACGACAACCTTGATCAAGCCGTCGCAGAGGGACGTTTTCGTCAAGATTTGTTATACCGTATAAACACCGTTGAAATTCGCCTTCCGGCATTACGGGAGCGCAGCGATGACATTCCATTATTAGCTAATTACTACCTAAAACACTTTGCGCAAAAATATAAACGTAGCTTAACCATTAGCGATGATGATATGAGTGCACTTTGCCAATACGCGTGGCCAGGTAATGTACGTGAATTGGCTCACGCTATAGAGCGTGCGGTTATTTTAACTGAAGGGGATAAACTCGATATAAGCTCAGTGGTTGGTAATTCAGCATCAGTTAGTACTGACGAGAATACCCAAAACACAGAGGTTTTAAACAATGTAGCGCAGTACGACACCTTTGATTTAGACATACTTGAACAACGTACAGTTCGCGCAGCACTTAAGCACCATCAAGGTAATGTTAGTCATGCGGCCAAAGCACTGGGTTTAACCCGCGGTGCCATGTACCGCCGCCTTGAAAAGTATGGGCTATAATCATGCGAGCTAATTTATTGCTTTCATTTAATATTATCGCACTTCTAAGTGTAAGCGCGTTGCTTAGCTATGTATTGCAAAAGCATGGTTTCTCAGCGACGACATTGTTTATAATGCTAGTCGCCATGGCGTTAATAGCGCACATTTTTACGCTGTTTAAGCACCAACAAAAACAAGCTGAAATGGTGATCCGCGCTTTAGCCAATGGCGACAGCACCTTGGGGCTTGGTCAACAACATCCAATGCTTAAGCAATTTGAACAAGTAAAAACGCAAATGCAAACGGCACGTTTTAATGCCGAGCAACAAGCACAGTTTCTACAAGCTTTGCTCATCCATGTTGATTTAGCTGTTATGGTATGTGATGACAACGGCGAGGTGATCGAATCAAACCCAGCCGTTAGTAAATTACTGGGGAAGAGTTTTCGACATTTACATGAGTTAGGGGCTGTAGGTGAGTTAATTTTAAACGCCAGTCATAATCTTCGCAGCACCTCCTATTGGCAAAATGGCGAGCAGCACGACACTCTCTCAATTCAACTGAGTATTGCCGAAATACAAGGTAAAGTACGCCGAGTAGTGAGCTTGCAATCAATCCATGATCAATTACAACTTAAAGAACAACAAGCTTATAAGCGCTTAACTAAGGTACTTACGCACGAAATTGCCAACTCTATTACGCCACTGTCATCACTGGCTGATACCTGTAGCAATTTACTGCCACAAAAGCTATGTTTTGATGAGCTTGAAGATAAACAAGACTTACAGCTTGCGCTAAACACGTTAGCATCAAGAACCGCTCATTTAGGGGATTTTATTGCTCGTTTTCGCCAAGTTAGCAGCTTACCTAAACCCAATTTAACACCGGCAAATTTAGCCGATATGCTAACGCGTATTGTCGCTTTACATCAACAACAAGCACGCGTTCAACACACCCATATCGAACTGTCGATTAAAAATCAGCAGTTAGTCATGCTTGATAGCAGCCAAATAGAACAGGTATTAGTAAACTTAATAAAAAATGCACTTGAAGTACTAAAGAGTAACCAAAAGTACAGCGCAGAGAATGCCACTCAAGCAAGGGTAGAAATCAGCTTGGCGCAAAACACTAGCCAACAACTTTATATTGAAATCAGCGACAACGGCCCAGGCATCAGCGAACATGTGATAGATATGATCTTCGTGCCATTTTTTACCACCAAGCAACAAGGCTCCGGCATTGGCCTTAGCCTCTCACGGCAAATCATGCTCAACCACGGTGGTGATTTAATTTATGTACCAAAACCACAAGGCGCATGCTTTAGGTGTGTATTTGGATGATCGAGCTAAAAAATTCTCGCAATAAATTGCCAATTTTTGCTCAGCAAGTAAACTAAACGAAGTTTCTGAATTGGGGCAGTAATGGACAAGCAAATACGTAAAGAGTGGCAAATATCCAGTATCGTCTGGTGTATTGTCATACTCTTTCTTACCACAATATATGTATTGCATGATTTATCGGTTGCACCTGAAGATCAGCTCAATAATGTCTGGTATTGGGCAGCTCAAGAGTGGGGGTTGTGGTTTATTATTACGCCTTTACTGTTTAGAGCCCTCAGCCTTATTGAACAGAAGAAAAAACATATCACAACGCTCTCTCTACTAGCTTATGCTGGTGTGTCTGCTTTTGCCATGAGCGCACAAGTAATCTTTGACCTTTATGCGCTTAACGACCCAATCTCCTATACGTTTTTATATTTTGCCCCCTTACACCCTCTGGTGATTTTCGTAAATGTTTACCTTTGGCAGCGCTTGATAAAATCAAAGTCCGTTCAATCAAAAGCATCGCAAAACGAATACCAAGCCTGTATTACCGTCGAACATAACGATCAATTTGTTGATATTCCTTATGACGAAATTATTCAGTTCAATTCTGCCAGTAACTATGTAGAGATCTGTACGGCACAACAAGCTTGGTTAAAACGTGCCACGTTGAAAGAGGTTGAAGCCAACTTGCCTGATAATACCTTTCTCAGAACTCATCGCTCACATTTAGTGAATATTACATTGATCAAAAAGGTGACAATTAAGCCTTCAGGTAGTGGTTTTGTAGTGCTGTCGAACGATAAAACTGTCGCCCTGAGTAAAGCCCATAAAACAGCCGTTATGGCTTATCTTCAACAAGTCGCATGAGCCGCGCTTAAATAAGTCAGTCCAGTTATCCCTGCTCAATGGGATAACTGGAAAGAAACCCATCCATTCGTCCCTAGACCAAGCCAGTTAACACTTAAATATTGTGGTCAGCCCTTGAATAAAATCTAATAGCAACGTTTTAAATCACTTACAAGGACGCACAATGCATCGCAAAAATTGGCTTACCTCTGCTTTTTTTATCAGTTCATTAAGCTGTAACTCTTCAGTGCTCGCCCAAAATGTCACGCGGGTTGTCATTGAAGATAAAGCCGCGCTTTATACCAGCGATGATCTTCTAGCCATGCAGGGGCAAACTGCATTCGATATTATTGAGCAAGTTGCAGGCTTTCAGTTTATTGATTCAAATAATCAACGAGGCCTGAGTAACGCCAGCGGCAATGTATTGATTAATGGCCTGCCCGTTCTCAATAAGTCGCAAAGCCTAGAAACGGTTTTGTCAGATTTACCCATAAGCCAAATTGCTGAAATGGAAGTCTATTTAGCCGGCCATCCATTTTCTTCTACCAGCCAATATACGCAAGCAGTTAATATTATAAGAGATAATTCTAAAAACAGGGCAAATTGGCAGGTTAGTGCTAAATCACATAAAGACTTTAACCAAGCAAATGCAGCCTCGCTACAAGTCAGTACACAATGGCTGAATTGGGATCACCAGTTAAAGCTCTCTACTGACAAAAATGTTGCTTACTCTGTAACTGATTACACTGAGTCTAACAGTCAAAATATCAGCTATTTAAATGGTCAAGAGCAGTATCAAGAAAGCATTGAAAATATCAGTACAGGTATTACATCAAGCAAGGTGATGACTGGTAGCGTATTACAAATAAATGCTCTGTTACTTAAAGAGCATTATCAAGAAGATTATAAACGTGATTGGCAAAACAATAACGATGAGTCGGGTAATGAGGCTATAAAAGATAAATCTCAACTCGATGAGTATGAGTTGGGCTTTGACTGGCAACAGCAAGCAATTGCAGGCGAACAATCATGGTTATGGCAAGTGACGGGATTACTTCGCCTTCGTGACAGTGACCAAGTTGCGTTCACCACAGAGCAAAGCGACAGTGAACTCACGCTTACTCAATTTAAGCAAAACCAATCAAATACAGAGCAAGTATTAAAGCTTGCAAGTCAGCAACCTGCTTTGTGGTGGCAACCAGAGTTAGGTATAGAGGTGAGTCATAACCGTTTAGAGGCAGATACGTTAGAAGCGCACACCGCAGAGAGCAAAATCACGACTACCAGCGTCAGTGAAACCCGTGCAGAGCCTTTTATTGCCAGCAAAATCGAGCTTAACCCGCAATGGCAGCTATACAGTAAATTAACGGTTGAATACGCTAAGCTCAGCAGCCAATCAAATACCCAATATGAAACACAAAGTCGCTATCTTAAACCTCTAATTAAGCTCAGCCACCAAGCGCAAAACGGCCTGCAATCAACATTCACTTTGCAGCGTAAGGTCGACCAGCTTGATTTCTCTGACTTTCTGGATAGCCAGGGCAATGACTTTGGCCGTGAGCAATCTGGCAACACTGAGTTGAAGCCTCAACAAAGTATCGAGTTAAGTTACGAGTTAAATTATGAAGCAGAAGATCTCTGGACGCTAAATACGCGAGCTTTTTGGCAAAAAAAGCGTGATATTCATGAGTTCATTCGTTTTGAGAATGGTGACTGGGGGGTCGGTAATGCAGGGCACGCCTATTACTATGGCTTAGATATCAATATCAGTATACAAACCAATCAGTTACTGGAAGACAGCCTCATAAATGCATTTTATGAATATCGCGATGCCAACTACGATGACCCATTAACAGGTGATCGGGCCATATCTTGGCTAGAGCCGCACAGTGCAGAGATAGAGTTTAGAAAAAACGGGGATTGGTATGCATGGGGTGTGCTGGCATCTCTACCCAACACTGAAACAGGTTTCTATTCAGAAGAAATTTACCGACAAAAAGATCGCGCTACTTACGATTTTTACGCCGAGTTCGACTTGGATAATGACATGCAGATCAATATAGAACTTGAAGATGCTTTTGGTGGAGAGTATCTATTTGACCGCCATATTTATTACCCAGATAGAACTGGCAAGTTAGATTATCGCTACTATGCGCTAGAACACAGTGAACCCAGCCTCACTATTTCACTCAGTGGCGAGTTTTAAACGCGCTACTGACCGAGCCTAAACAAATAAACCTATGGCATTTAGAACAGTAACCTAAGTGCCATAGGTAAAATAGCGACTCCACCAACAAGCATACCAATACGCTTTAAGTATACTGTTTCTAGCTTTGCGTGTTGGTAATTGGCTTTCATGCCAAATAATGGTCTAAGTAGCGCACCATAACTCAGCCCCCAACAAACCAACGCACACAATCCAAACGTAAACAAAATAATGAGTGTTGGCTCTAGCCAAGGGCCTAATTGCAATGGGCTAAAGTAATAAGCTAGGCCAATAATTACACTTTGATGTAATAAATAAAAAGGGAATACTGCACAGTTTAATAAAGCCAGTTTAGGGTGATCGTGATTCAAAAAACGTTGTGCTAGTGCCAACATCAATAACACACCCACTAATCGTTGCGAGGTATACAGCATATCCATGCTAGTAATTTGCCATTGGCTCGTAGCTGGGTTTTGCCAAATCATCTGATAACCCAACACAACAACCAAATAACCTACAATGAATACCGCAAATAACGCCTGCCAGTGACGTAGCAATTTGCTGTAAAATGCAGGCTGCCACGCAAGCAAGTAACCGTAAAGTAAAAACAGCGCGCCCATGGGGTATCTGAATGTATCACTCGGCCAGCTGAGTTTTAAAATACACAGCGGCAATAGCAATACAATAAAAACTGTAAATAACGAGCGCTCACATAAACGCGTGATTACTACTTGCACATGAGAGTGATGAAACAGTGGCATTGCCAACACCAGCAATAAAGTAAATTGCCACAACGAACGCAAGTACCAAAGATGGTTTACATCAACATGCGGCCAAATACCTGCTTGATAGTGCTCAAATAACGGATTGGTTAAATCAAAAAACTGGCTGTAAAACTGCCAAAAGCTCATAGCTAAACCAACCTCTTGGCTCATTTGCGCATAAAGCTGAATCGGCACAATAAACCAAATGCCAAACAATAAAGGCAGTAATATTTTTACACTGCGCGTAGTTATAAACATGCCCAGACTAAAACGCGCAACAATAAAGCGCAGCGCCACACCTGAAATGAACCAAATTAATCCCATCCGCCATGGCGACAGGAAGAGCATGATATTTTCAATGCTGCTGGATAAATACTGGCTTTTAAAATGAAAACCCCAATTTTCACTGTATAGCATACCGGTGTGGTAGAAAATTAATAAACCAAATGCAATCACCCGTAGCCAATCTAAATCATAGCGGCGCGGTGGTAATTCAACAGCTTGGTTGAACGCATTTTGCCATGGCTGTAATAGCGTGCGTGTTGTGTTTTTAATTACTATTTTAAGTGTCATGGTAGATTTAGCTTACGAATAATTAATAACAAATATGAACAACAATCTGCGTTAAGCAATCAGAAAAGGCTGATAAAACAGTCAGTAGGGATAAACGGTGGATATCAGGGATGATAAGTTTGGTGATCTATCACTATCTTGCTAGTCTAATTATGGTCTTTTAAAGAGTAACAATAATAATGATCTCCTTAACGCATTTTCAGCGCTATCAAACTTGGTATGCGGCATTATTTTTATCTAGTTATATTTTTATCAACAATACTATAAATGCCAGCTCAAACATTATGGAAGCCCAGCGAGATGGCGAACTCCCATTTATGATCTGGGAGCCGTTTGTATGGGAATATTCCAGCGCTATTGGCACCTTGTTGTTGTTTCCCGCTTTAGTTTGGCTATTAAAAACCCAGTCTTTTAGTTGGCAAAAAATCCCCCGCTCATTACTGCTATATCTGCTGGCAAGCATTGCTTTTTCGTTATTGCATATTGGCATTATGGTCACCATTCGCAAGCTCATTTACACCGTACAAGGTATGCAATATGACTTTGGATTAGTGTGGTTTGAGTTACTTTATGAATATCGAAAAGACTTGTGGGGGTTTTTATTTCTAATTGTTGTTATTAAAACTTATCAATATGTCGTAAACCAATTAACCGGTGAAGCAGCACCGATCAGACAAGGCGAAGATACGCCTGAAAATTTAAATTTCGACAGACTACTGGTAAAAAAACTGGGAAAAGAATTTATTGTCCGCGTAGCACAAATAGACTGGCTTGAATCTAGCGGTAATTATGTAAATCTACATATTGATGCAAGGATTTACCCGTTACGTGCAACTATGAACCAACTTATATCTCAGTTAGAACCGCAAGGGTTTTGCCGAATTCATCGCTCCTATGCCATTCGGTTAGACGCGGTTGAATCAATCACGCCACTATCGAGCGGGGACAGTGAAGTAAAACTTACAACCGGCAAAGTACTTAACTTATCACGTCGCTACAAAGAGCAATTTAAGGGACAGTTAAATTCATCTGCCGGTAATTTTTAACTCACCTTATGTTAAGCTAACCTGCTTTAGGTTAGCCGCATTTATATTTTCGGAGTAGTTTAGTACGTGTTTGTAAATCGATTTATCCGCATTTTGCCATTAGTGTTTATTTTATCCGGCTGTGAAACCACACCCGATACACCAATATCAACCCCTGAAATTAAGGCTAACCCCAAAACAATTGTTAGTGAACAGCGCGAAGATATTGCACAAATAGCGCCACTCACCACAAAAGAACTTGATGATGTATGGCAACGTATTCGCGCACAGCTAACATTTGCCAATTCAAGCCACCCAGCAGTTCAGCAACGCATTGCTTGGTATTTATCTCACCCAAACTATATGGATGAAATTAGTCGCCGTGCTGAGCCTTACCTTTATTATATAGTCACAGAGGTTGAAAAGCGGAACTTACCCATAGAATTAGCGTTAATGCCGCTAATTGAAAGTGACTTTGATGCCAGTGCCTATTCGCACAAGCATGCATCTGGGCTTTGGCAATTAACGCCTGCCATTGCTAAGTACTTTAAGGTAAAAATTAGCCCTTGGTACGATGGCCGCCAAGATGTGATCGACAGTACCCGCGCTGCTCTGGATTTTATGGAGTACTTATACAAACGCTTT
Organism: Pseudoalteromonas ostreae; assembly: GCF_018069805.1. GTDB lineage: Bacteria > Pseudomonadota > Gammaproteobacteria > Enterobacterales > Alteromonadaceae > Pseudoalteromonas > Pseudoalteromonas ostreae. The sequence continues at coordinate 4,696 of NZ_JAGPYN010000029.1, read as the reverse complement.
GATGGTGATTGGTATCACGCTATAGCAGCCTATAACTTAGGTGAAGGCCGTGTACTTAGAGCGATCAGCAACAATAAAAAGCAAGGTAAACCAACTGACTTTTTCAGTTTAAAACTCCCTCAGCAAACCAGTCAGTATGTACCTAAACTACTTGCTGCGGCACAATTATTAAAAAGCCAAAAAATGGCGTTCCCTGCAATCGCAAATAAAGATGCGATAGCCAAAGTGGCCATTTCTGGCTCAGTTATTTTAGATAATAAAGCCCAATGGCAACAGTTAGAGTCTTTAAATTACGGGGTTATTCGCTTCCCAGCAATTATTGATGCGCCGCATATCGTCGTTCCTGCCAGCGAGAAAGTACAATTTGAAACCATGATCGCAAATCAAAAAAGCAACGATTACAGCCAATGGCAGCATTACACTGTTAAACGTGGCGATAGTTTGAGTGTTATTGCAAAACGCTACAAAGTGAGTGTGAGTCAGCTTAAAGCATTCAATAATTTAAAAAGTAGTACCATACGTATTGGCCAAAAGTTGGTGCTGCCGCAGTTAGCCGATACACAAATAGAGCACAAGGTAAAATCTGGCGAAAGCTTATGGAAAATAGCCAACCATTACAAAGTCAGCATCACTAAGCTAAAACAATGGAATAGCCTTTCAAGCGATCGCTTAAAAGTAGGCGAGAAGCTAACCGTATTTTTATCAGCAAGTTAAATAACATGAACGCTGGATAATAAGCCTATCTTCAGCGGCTATACCCAATGCTAACTGTGTTAGGCCTGAATAATTAAAGGGCTGCAATCATGCAGCCCTTTGCAAACAGAGATTAATCATCAGCTTGTGATTTAGTGTTGTACCAATTTACTGTACGGGTCAGCATCATAATCAAACTCAGCACTACAAACACCAGTAAACTGCCCATCAACAATGCGTAATCTTCTGCGCTTAATAGCCCGTACAGTAAGCTGTATAAAAACAGTATACCGATCAAAAATAACCCCCCATGCTTAGTATTTTTCAACATACCGGCCACATAAATACTTAGTAATAATGAAGAGGCAAGCGCTGACAATAAGTAAGCAAGGTTAAATCCTAGGTGCTCACCAAGTGATATCAACAATAAGTAAAAAACGGCCAGTGCTAAACCGACAAAGCCATATTGCACCGGATGAACAGGTTCGCTGCGTAGCACTTCGAGTAAAAAGAAGCTGGCAAATACCAATATCAGCACTAAAATTGCGTAGTTACTGGCACGATAGCTTTTTAAGTAATGATCAACACCATCAACAAGGTTAACTCCCATGCTACGTTGCTTAAATTGTTCGCACTGATTTTGAAAAACACAATGCTGAAACAGCTCTTTTAAGTTGGTAGCAAAGTAATTTGTTTGCCAGTTGGCAGTAAAGCCTTGCTCTGAAATACGTGAGTCGATAGGTAAATAATCACCAACGAAACTTGGATGTGGCCAATCTGCTTGCATGTTAAGACTGGTTTCTTTACCGATAGGAGCAATAGCTAGTTTTCGCATTCCTTGTAGATTTAAATCAATTTGATAATCCAGCGTCTCCTGCGCAAGTAAAACATTATAATCGAGCTCTATATTAACGCCTTCAGGCAATTGCGCCAACTTAGTGCCTGGCTGCAACGCATATTCTTGGTTATTTATGCGCATAGTACTACCCTGACCAATACCACGAATATCTTTAATCGCCATCACCATAGACACACTTTTGATATTTTTACCAATTAACTGCTTTAAAGATTCGGTATTAAATTGACCTTCAAAGTGATTCTCGGAGCGATATAACAACGCTTTGTAAATACCTCGGTATTTTTCAAATGAAGATAATTCGCTATTTATTTTTAATGATTCAGGCAATAACAACAATGTTTTTATCTGCTCCGTGGTTTTACCCTCAACAATATGAGTTTCTATAAATTGCGCGTTTATAAATGGCCCTATTACTTGCTGCTCACCACTACTACTTTGTGCGATATCGGCCTGCACTTGCTGTTGCAGCTCTGAACGCTCATCAATCAAGTCCTGTATCATAAAAATAGGTACTAATAGCAGCACAACTAAACCTATGATAATTACCAATTTTGTTTCCAGTTTTTGTTTCATTGTTATTTACTCCGTGTTTGTTATAACTACAGAATAATCAACAAACATGGAGTTGAAGTGGTGCTTATGTGGAGTCTTTATGGAGTTGGTAAGAACAGCTGAACAGATACCCCCTGTGAAGTATTATTTATTATTAGCTTGCCTTTATGTAATTTAACTACTTGTTCTACAAAGTTAAGTCCAAGGCCGGTACTTTTTTGTCCATTACTTCTGGCAAGCGAATAAAAGCGTTCGGTTACTCTCTCTAACGCATAATCTGGTATCTTCGGACCAGTGTTTTCGACGTTAATACAAAGCTCGCTTACAGTGTGCGTAACAGTGATCTTGATTTTGCCCTGTTCGTATACAAAATCCAGCGCGTTTTCAAACAAATTGTACAAAGCTTGCTGTATTAAAAATTGATCCCCCACAAAAGCGACTTTGTTATCACATACAACGCTTAACTCTACTTGTTTGGTCATTAGCCTGCTGATACAAGAGGCCTTTATCTGCGACAATAAAGTTGGTAAATCAATTGATTGCCGCTGTTCAAGTTCAGGGAGTTGCTCAAGCTTTGTTAGAGCTAACAACTTATCAATCAATTGCTGCATGCGCGTAGCTTCGGTTTCAATATTCTGAGCAAACAACTGTTGTTTATCTACCGTGGTAGGGGTTTGTAGTATTTCACTAGCCCCTTTGATCGCTGACAATGGGCTTTTTAACTCATGTGTTAGAGTTTGCACATAATTTTCTACGTATCGCTTACCATCAAGCTGACGACGCATATTTTCAAGGGCATCACTGAGTAAGCTATATTCATAAAAAACTCTAAAGGTGGGTTTACTGGTTTTTTCACCGAGGCCCATTTTATCAGCGTAGTCTGCCAGCTTATATAACGCCGTATTTATACGCCATGCGATTAACGCTCCAATTATAAGCGCGAGTACGCTCATTAACGCTAACCAAGTTAATACCCGATACCTAGAAATATCAATAAAGGGCTGTACCGAACGGTTCGCTTTGGCAACTGTGACACTGCCAATTATTTCATTGTTATAGAGAATAGGTGCCGCTACATGCATGACGGTTGATAGCGGATCATTAGGGTCTAATGCGGTTGAGCGTGCCCCATACTCGCCACGCAAGGTGAGGTAAACGTCATTCCATTTAGAAAAATCATTACCAACATCCTGCTGCCATGAATCTAGCACCACAATTCCTTGTTGATCGGTTATATAAACTCGATGATTAACAGATTTTTTTTCAACTCCCCAAATAGCAGCATCAGGGTTACGTAAACCATAAAAGTTGATTTGCTTAGCAAAAGCGCTCTGTGCGATATCGCCGCTCGCCATTGGATTGCTTGCCATTACAGCTAACATGTTTGCCATATCGACCAGCGTTTCTTCGCTCGCTTGGCGTACCGTTGGCTTGATCTCTCTCATAACTGTGGAGCTAACCAAGTAAGCGGTTAAAATCACTAACACAAAATAGAGTAAAAATAGCCTCAGTCCAAGTGGAATTTTAGGCCACCTTTTAAGACGAGAAAACACTGTATTTACTTGCTTAGGTGGATTCATAGTAATAGCCAAAGCCACGTTTAGTATGAATACATTCAGGAGCCGATACTGCGCGTAGTTTATTGCGAATAGCCTTAATGTGACTATCTACATTACGGGCATAGATGCCATCTTGATGATTTTGCGCCGACACTAGTAGTTGCTCACGGGAGAATACTTGGCGAGGATGGCTAATTAGCTTATCCAGCAATTTAAATTCCAATGCTGTGAGAGCCAATGCTTGGTTTTGGAAATGATAATCAAAATTTTCAGCATAAAGCCCTGAGACAGATTCTGGGGAGGTGGATGTTTTAACCGCAGTTTTGCTATGTCTAATTCTAAGTTTAACCCTTGCAAGCACTTCTCGCGGGCTAAATGGCTTAGTAACATAATCATCAGCACCTATTTCTAACCCCACCACGCGGTCTATTTCATCATTACGGGCAGTAAGAAATATAATCGGCACCACAGAGAACTCTCTTATCTGCTTACATAGCTCAAAACCATTGGCATCTGGTAAACCAACATCCAAAATCAACAAGCTAGGCATGTTATTTTTAATATACTCAAGCCCCTCACCTGCGGTAGCAAACCACCGCACAGCAAAACCATCTATTTCTAGAGTATGGATCAGTGTATCAGCGATCGTTTTTTCATCTTCAATGATCACAATCTGCGCAACTGTCATGCTATTCATTCCTTTACAACAACCTAATTAGCAAGGTTTATAGTTGCAGTAACTATAAGAGCAGTCAATAGAAATGGTTTGCAGTAAACTATAAAGAGTGTTTATCAAGATGAAAATAATGTTGTTTATGAATACAAATTAAATAAATGATACTTAAATGCATACGTAGTATTTTAAGATGATGTACAAGGCTATGTGCGGATACCGTCGCGTTCTTTTATCCATGGGTGTCAGATACTCAACCCACGCTACGGTGTATAGGTTGACAGTGTGCGGCTGATAGCTAATATTTTTACTTTATTCCAGACGTAAAAAATCCGCTTCATTTCTGAAGCGGCTTTCTTA
>NZ_JAGPYN010000028.1 GCF_018069805.1 Pseudoalteromonas ostreae | reverse complement strand
AAAAAATGAAAAGAAAATTAGGGTGTTGTTTTAATTGGTGTTTTGGCAAAGTGCTATAGACGTTTGATAGGTGGAAGTAGGGCATAAAAAATAACAATGGGTTAAGCAATGACTATCTATTTTCACAAGGGTTAGCGTCACTGAGATATGTTTGGACTAATATTTGCTATGGAAGGTGAACCGCTCATTGCACTTCCTGCTAATAAAAAGTGCATGATGGGCGGTGTGGGGGCTGGAGGTTAGAGACCTCCGGCTACCCGATTAGTTGTTTTTTGCCAACATGGTGATAGCATTTGAGAAATCATCCCCAAAGCCAACCCTTGATATTTCAATTCGTTCATTTAATCCTGTATCGCTTGTGAAGTTTAGGTCTTCATATAAGGCTATTGGCAATTCACGATTGTCTTTGAAACGTTTATCGGGGCCGCCTCGCTTATTGACATACTTCCAAGTTTTATCAACAACCTTTGCATCTCTTGGAACGCTTCCATTTTCAATGAATCTTGTGCTTTCCACTGATATTCTAAGATTCGGATAGCTCACAGCACCAACACCATTTTTTTCAAAGATAAAAACCTTATCAGGAAAGAAATATAGAGTTTGCTTTCCAACTGGAATGGAAGGAACTGTAACATTAGTTTTTACATACGGGGGATTTCCTATGCCCAGCGATATTAAGGTTCGTTTGATTACACTTGTGGCACCGGCATTACGCTTTCGGTCTTTGACAGCACCTTCAGCCTCTACATGCCATTTGCTCGAGGATGACGAAAGCTGTCCGAATGAGTCATGTAATTTCTGGTAGAGGGCTTCTATTTCTGGGTCTAGTTCGAAAAACAGAACTGTTGTTTTCCTTAAGCCATCCTTTATGGATGCAAGAACAGCGAGGGCGACAGTAAGGACTGCTATAACAAGTGCAATGGTTGGTGTTTCAGAGTTCTTAAAAGCGATGAACGTTAAAATAGCTCCAAGCACTGCAATAAATGGCCATATTCTGAACTTTTTCCTTTTGTCATTCATTTCAGTGACAAGATCAGCTGATGATGAATCAACCATCCACGTGATATGGGCGCTTTCTATTTCTTTTAATGGCTCGTGTTCAATCTCGGTGTTGCTTTGCTGAAATTCAGGACTATTTGGTGCCTGACTTCTCCCACCGGTACCAGAGGGTAAAGTTTTCCTGTAATACAAACCTCCCCTTCCCATGTGGACGTAATTACCTCGCGGCCCTGTACCAAAACGAAGCCCTTTAACTCCTGCGGATACGCCTACGACGGATTTAGATAAATTGAACCTGAACGGTCCAACCCTAATGGCTTTGCGAATGTAAAACCCCATCTATGGAACTCCCCTTTTTTGCATCTAACATTTTATAGTGTGCGAAGGGCGGAGCTTTCTACTCCGACCATACTCATATTTATACTTTACACAGTTTTAACAAATTGCCTAAGATATTACTATCACAAAGTTTTCTAATATCTTCAAGTAGAGCTAAATTGGACAATATACGCGCGTCGCTCATATCCTTGAATATGTGAGCACACAACAGTTTGACTAAGCGATTAACTATTATATTTAGCCAATCTCAATGACTATAATTCGATCAAATAACTTAGTTAGCAGAAAGCTAAATAACTTAGGTGTGTATGAGGTTAAGTACTATATTTATCTGCGAGCTTACAGGCACAACTTATCTTTTTATTCACCACAGAGAACACAAAGGCGCTTAGCGCTGCACAGAGTAAAAATTTTTGGACTTTTATTTACTTCTCGGTGAACTCGGTGTGCTCTGTGGTTAATTTCTTTAGTAACTAGCAACCTAACAAACCGCGTTTCAATAATGTAGTCAGGATAGTCAAAATGATGCCAACATGAGATTAAATTAGGTATTTGTCTGGCTCTAACTAGCACAACTTATCTTTTTATTCACCACAGAGAACACCGAGGCGCTTGCGCTGCACAGAGTAAGAATCTTTGAACTCTTATTCACTTCTCGGTGAACTCTGTGGTTAAACTTTTATAGCACCTAGCACCTAGCACCTAGCACCTAGCACCTTGAACCTAGCACCTTGAACCTAGCACCTAGCACCTTGAACCTAGCACCTCAGTCGCGATGTAAAATCGCTGCTACGATTTCTTCAATATCTTGTCTTTAAAGTCGAGTACTTTACCAATACCTGAGCCTAGCTTCATTAAGCTTTGTAGCTGTTCAGGGCTTAAGCGCTGTAGTTCTGAAGACCACTTGGTGACGGTTTCGAGTAGATCATGAATTTCATGCATTTGTTGCTGGGCAAACTTTTCATCATCGTTGGTTGCAGGCTCTAGCAAATTATCTCTGAGTAAACTGAGAGTAGGGTCAATCTCACGCTTTTTACGCTCTTCAAATACGCGGTTTGCCATATCCCAAATACTGCCAGCGGGTGCGTAGTATTCTTTTCTGTCACCTGGAATATGCTGCACTTTAATTAAGCGCCAAGATTGTAATTCTTTGATACCCATACTGACATTACCGCGAGATATACTCAGGGCGTCGGCGATTTCGTTCGCTGTCATTGGCTCTTTGGTTATGATCAATAAACCACACATTTGGCCAATGGTGCGATTAAAACCCCAACGACTGCCCATTTCGCCACAGTGCATTACAAAGGCAAAGTTCTTATCTGATAACGTCATTGCTTCTCAAGTTTCAATAAATAATGAAATTAATGCTAGCACGCTGAATATGTTTAGCAAGATTTACTGAGCAATACGCTGAATTTTCCTTGGCTGAATCAAGCATAGGGGATGACAGTCGTTCAGAACAAGTTATATCACTAAAGTTTGATTTAGATTAATTTTTGCTCATCTAGAGTCGCGTAAGGTGTACACTAATTTACGACAACTAATTTCTTAACAACTACTCAATAAACAACTTCGCAACAACAAGGAACGAGTAATGAAAGCAGCCGTTAATAGTACTTACAAAGGCAAATTAGAAATTTCAGACTTACCCATTCCAACCGTTGGAGTCAATGATGTGTTAGTTAAAATAGCCGCATGTGGTGTGTGTCATACTGATTTACATGCCTGTCATGGTGATTGGCCAGTCAAGCCTAAAATGCCGTTAGTTCCAGGGCATGAAGGTGTTGGAGTGATCGAACAGCTGGGTAGCAATATTACTCATTTAGAAATTGGTGATCGTGTTGGCATTCCTTGGCTATACAGTGCATGTGGTCATTGTGAATTTTGTTTAGAAGGTAAAGAGAGCTTATGTCTTTCACAGCATAATACGGGTTACTCAGTTGATGGTAGTTACGCTGAATATTGCTTAGCCGATGGAAACTATGTTGTAAAGATCCCTGAAAGCTTAGGTTTTTCAGAAGCTGCGCCATTATTTTGTGCCGGTGTGACAACCTATAAAGCGTTAAAAGTGTCAGGTGCAAAGCCTGGAGAATGGGTCGCTATTGTTGGTGTAGGTGGGCTTGGGCATCTTGCGGTGCAATATGCAAAGGCAATGGGCTTTAATGTAATTGCAGTGGATACTGGTGTTGAAAAACTGGCTTTAGCAAAAGAGTTAGGTGCAGATATCACCTTGGACTTTAAAGAATGTGTGCCTAGTGAGGCTATATTTGAGCAGGTAAGGGGCGCACATGCTGTGGTATGTACCGCTGTATCCAAGCCGGGCTTTGAGCAAGCTTATAAGAGTGTTCGCCGTGGTGGAAAATGCGTGTTAGTTGGTCTGCCTCCTGAGGAGATGCCGTTGCCTATTTTTGACACTGTACTCAATGGTGTTTCTGTTGTTGGCTCAATTGTTGGCACACGTAGAGATTTACAAGAATGTTTAGAGTTTGCTGCACAGGGCAAAGTTAAAGCAATTATTGAAGAAAAACGTCTTGAAGATATCAATGACATATTTGACGATATGCTCAAAGGTGAAATTAATGGCCGTATAGTCGTTACTATGTAAAGGTAAAAAAGCGCACAAGCATTTTGTGCGCTTTTACAGCTTATAACTTAAAGCTTATAGCTCAAAGTTAGTTTCGCATTGCGTTCTTCGCCTGGCATACCACCTAAAAACATTGCCTTTGAATAATACACTTTATTAAACAGGTTGTTTAAGTTTAGCTGTAAGCCCCATTTATCAGTGTTATAACTCAGCGCAGCATCATAAATAGTATAGCTTGGTACATAACCATCAGGAATGCCAAATGATGATGCATTGGTACTACGGTCATCCACGTACTTAACACCTGCACTTAGTTTTAGTGGCTGGGCTAGTTCAAACCACTGAGCACTGTATGTTAACCATGTGCTTGCTGTTACATAAGGCACACCTTTTTGACGCGCAGCAAATGTGCTCACATTAGGGTTTTTCTGTTCACGCGCATCTTGATAAACACCATTGATATTCACTTTCCATTGCTCATTTAAATAGGCATTTAAATCAAGCTCAACACCACGGGTTTTTTCTTCACCATCAAAGTAATTTTTTGGGACCGATGGATCTGGCTTTGTATCATCATAGGCAGGGTTTGCATATTCTAAGTTAGTACGTGCGGTATCAAATACCACGAATGAGGCGAGTACCTGATCATCAAAAGCTTTTACTCTTATACCTAAATCAGTACTAAGAGACTGCGCATCATCACGGTCAGCTTCATTGCCTGCAACAGAGCCTAAAACGCTATACGCAGTGCGACCCTTCGAATGGTTTATAAATATAGACAGGTCATCAGTCGGTTTGTATGTCGCACCTAAATTATAGGTTAAACCATTATCAGAGGTACTTGCTTCTGGCGTCGCAGCAGCGGCACTGGCGCGGTAACGTGCATCAACACCTAAATGTTCATATTTTTGAGTAATTTCGTTGTATGCAACACCAATACGGGTTGTGAAGCTGTCATTGATATAAGCAACATGTTGCAGTCCTAAGCCCCATGCTTGCACTTTTTTACTATAATTACTGGTTTTTAGCGGATCATAGTCGCTAAATTGCCCGTCTGACCAAACCGGTGTACGAATATCTAGAATATAGGGTAAAGAGCCTTGATAGGTTATATCGCCATTTTTATCTTTGAGAATATAGTCTTTATCCCAAATAGAATACTGCGTGAAGCGTATATCGCGGTCTTCATAATTTGCATTGACTAAAAATTCGTTTTCTATATCACCTAAACTAAAGTCATAGCGTAAGTCTGCAAAGTATTGCCATGACTTTTCATCGGCTTGTACTTGACGGTATTGTTGACGACGTGCAGCAAATGGGTAGAGCACATCATCTATAACGAGTGGAGCACGAGGGTCTGCATTAATTACTCCTTTACGGTTCCAATATACATAGTTATAGGCACCCGTTTGACGAGAGAAGCTTGACTCATAGTTACGGTATTGTAACTGTTGATTTAAAAATAAATCATCAGTTATGTAGTAATTATGAGTGAGTTTAAAACGCAGTTCTTCACCTTCATTATCTTTTGCCATGGGTGAGATAATACCGCGATGACCAAATTTATACGGGGTTAAACCATCAGACTCCGCAAGTGAATTCGCTAATTGTTGGCGCTGTGCATCAGATAATTGCAGCCCAGCAGTAGTTGGATCATTGACTAAATCATTCGCAGTCACTTGGCCGGCGGTTTTGCCATTTACCGACTGCGCATTATAAATACGGATAGGGTGGCCAACGGAGTCAACAGCAATGGCATCTTTAATATAAGCGGCTGAGATCATAATATTTTGGCGGTCATTAAACACATATTTTAATGCGCCGTAGATTTCATCGCGGTCATCTTTTAAATCACGGTAGCCATCACTACGTGCTGTTTTTGCATTAACTCTGTATGCTAGATTTTCGGTAATTGCATTGGTGCTATCAAAAGAGAGTGAATAGGTGTTCCACTGCCCAACTTCGGCTTGCACTGAGTTTAGAGCTTCAAACTGCGGTTTTTTTTCAATTAAATTTATAACACCGCCAGCGCTGCCCATGCCATATAAACCTGTAGCAGGACCTTTAAGCACTTCAACAGCTTCAACATTGGTTAGCGAGCGTGTAGGGTTAAAGGTATTGCCTAAGCCCGCACCGCCATACATACCATCATAAGTATAATTTGCACCTAATCCACGCACTACTAAATTGTCGCCAATTCCGTAGTTATTACCCGCTTGAGTTACGCCACTAATATTACGCGCTAAATCTTGTAAGTTATCAACGCCTTGCGAGTTGATAAGCTCTTGATCGACGATAACGATAGGGGCCGGAGTTTCCATTAACGACATGTCAGACTTGGTGGCAAGGCCTGAGTTTAATACCACATGGTTTTGTTTTTGATATACCGTTATATGCTCAAGATCCGACTCTTGTGCAGAAACTGCATTAAACGATGCTATGCAGGCGAGCGTAATTAAAGAAAGTTTATGTGATGTCATAAGTTGCTATCATTGAAAATTTTCGCAATGATAATGTGTTGCATTTGTATTTCAAGTGTTAATTACCTAAAAAGAGCAATTATCTAAACTTTATACCTTTGATTTACCCCTTGCTTCCAATGCGTTAGCATCGGCAATATTTTGTTTTCAACTAGCTAGTTGAACCCTTACTTAATAGCGGAGTTCGCGTATCGTATTTTCTTTATTTAGCTATTTGAAATCTGCATACTTGTGCTTACTACTTATACTCAGGGATCATTATGAAAAAATTTAAGTTAACCTTGCTTGTCGCGGGTGTACTCAGCGCTTTGTCGGCGTGTTCAAATACGGCTAATAATAATTTAAACAAGCCACAATCAGCATTAACAAATGAAACTGCCAGCGTAACAACACAACAATTAAATAGCTTGGTTGAGCAGTACTTTGTGGATTCGTTGCAATTTAGCCCTCTTGATGCCACTTACATTGGCTATAACCAATACAACAACCAATTTACAGCACCGATTACCGAGCAAAACCGAGCTCAGCAGCTTGCTTTTTATAAAGATTATCAGCAACGTTTAGCGGCGATTGACCAGCAGCAGTTAACTGGTCAAGCCTTATTAAGTTATGAAATACTGGCACGGGATTTAGCATTAACAATCGAAGGTTTTCAATTCCCGAGTTACTTATTACCAATTGACCAAATGTCTGGCGCTCACAATACGTTTGCAGGCTTTGGATCGGCGCAAAGTGCGCAGCCATTTGCAAGCTATCAAGATTATGAAAATTTCGTCGCGCGTGCTGAAGGTTTTGTAACTTGGTTAAGCAGTGTGCAAGATGCTATGCAGCAAGGGGTAAATGAAGGCATTGTGTTACCAAAGCCATTAGCTGAAAAGTTATTACCGCAATTTCAAGCGCATATAGTTACCAGTGCAGAACAATCTTTATTTTATAGTCCGATAAAACAGCTTCCAGAGCAATTCACAGCAGCGCAAAAGCAACAACTCACTGACCAATATAGTGCACTTATTATGGATAAGTTGGTCCCAGCGTATACAAAAATGAGCGAGTTTTTAGCGACCACTTATATACCAAATAGCCGTGCAACAGTAGGGTATAGCGATTTACCAAATGGTAAAGCATGGTATGAATACCAAATAAAGAAAAACACCACCTTGAGTTTATCTGCAGATGAAATTCATGAAATTGGTTTAAAAGAAGTATCGCGTATCCTTAATGAGATGAAAACAGTAAAGGAAACCGTTGGTTTTAAAGGCAGTTTAAGTGAGTTTTTTACTCATTTACGAGATTCTGAAGAGTTTTATTTTGATACGCCAGAGCAATTAATTGCGGCCTATGAAGCCGTAAAGTTAAAAATTGACGCGCGTGTACCTAAATTATTTAACATTACCCCCAAAGCTGATTACGTTGTAAAAGCGGTTGAGGATTTTCGTGCTGAGTCTGCTGCGGGAGCATCTTATCAATCACCAGCACCGGATGGCTCTCGTCCAGGAATTTTTTATATTAATACCTTTAATTTAAAAGCGCAGCCTAAGTTTCTACTCGAAACATTGTCAATCCATGAAGCAGCCCCAGGACACCATTTTCAAATCGCCTTACAGCAAGAAGTTCAGTCATTACCTGAGTTTCGAAAATTTGGTGGTTACACAGTGTTCGCCGAAGGTTGGGCATTATATGCTGAAAGCCTAGGTAAAGAATTGGGTTTATTTATCGACCCATATATGTGGTATGGCCGTTTATCTGATGAGCAATTACGCGCTATGCGATTAGTGCTCGATACAGGTTTTCATGCTAAAGGCTGGACTCGTCAACAAGGTATTGATTACATGCTGGCTAATTCCTCAATGGCTTTGAGTGATGTTACCGCAGAAGTTGAGCGCTATATAGCTTGGCCAGGACAAGCATTGTCGTATAAATTAGGTCAATTTAAAATTCAAGAACTGCGAGATTATTGTAAACAAGCATTAGGTGATAAATTTGATATTAAAGAGTTTCATACGCAAATTTTAATTGATGGTGCTTTGCCGATGCCAATACTAGAAGCGAAAATTAAACGTTGGGTTGATACGCAGCGCTAACTTTTAAACTGAAATAGCGCAAAGCTGAATGTGGCTTTGCGCGCGGTGCTCAATTAAGCTAAAATGCGCGTTATTAGGGGCACCGAGTTATACCATGTTTGAAAACCAATTTTGGCTTGAGAAATCACTTGAGCAAATGTCACAAAATGAGTGGGAAGCCATTTGCGATGGCTGTGGAAAATGCTGTTTAAATACTTTTATAGACAGCGAAGATGAAGATGAGTTTACCGCCACAGATCAACTTCGCGATGGGGAAGAGCTCATTTTTACTAATATTGTTTGCCAATACTTAGATAATAATACGTGTGGTTGTAGTGAGTATGAAAATCGACAAACATTAGTCCCGTCATGTGTAAAATTAACCAAAGAAAACCTCGACAGCATTTTTTTCATGCCGCAAAGTTGTAGTTACCGTCGTTTGCACGAAGGCCGTGGTTTAGCGTCTTGGCATCCATTAAATAACGGTGGCAGCAAAGAACTAATGCATACCTTGGGTATTTCGGTAAAAGACAAAACAGTAAAAGATTGTGATGTAGCATTAGATGACTTTGATCTGTATGAAGCAGATTGGCCAACGAGGGATTGTGATTAATGGCTGCGAAGATTGGTTTGATCAATCCTAAAAGTCCCTCTAACGTTGGCGCAGTGTTAAGAGCTGCGGGTTGCTATGGGGCTGAACAAGTATTTTTTACTGGCACGCGTTATTTAAATGCTAAAAAGTTTCATACCGACACAAAAAATGTTGTTGAACGCATCCCACTGACTTGCGTTGACGATTTAGCAACAGCAAAGCCCGTAGGTGCGACTGTGGTGGTGATTGAACTAATAGAAGGTGCAACCCCATTGCCTGAGTTTGTTCATCCTGAAAACGCACTTTATATTTTTGGCCCTGAAGATGGCTCAATTAGCAAAGATGTACTGAACTGGTGCGATGAAGTGGTGTATATCCCCACAATCGGTTGTATGAATTTAGCAGCTACCTGTAATGTGGTTCTTTACGATCGACAAGCTAAACTTGGTGGAGTAGAAAGCTCTGATCAAACGATTATTCAAAGCCGCGACACCAATAATAAAATGATATGGCATAAATAGTAAAAACTGAATTGAATAATTGACAAAGGGGCAATTAATGCCCCTTTTTTGTTTATTTCTAAATCTAAAAAAGTTATTACTTTTTAGTAATTTTGATCTCTGAATTAATAGCAATCCCTTCATCTTTTATATCTGTCGCAAAATACACAGACATTGTTTGATTTTTTAATTGTTCAAGTTCTTCTGGGATCACTTGTCCTGTCATTTTAAATACTTCGATGACAGGAGTCATTAATGAGCTGAGGTCAACTGCGGTAGTTAAAAACCCATTCTTTTCAATCACTTGTTCTGATAATTGATTTGCAATAGCCGCTGACTTTTCACCCGTGAATAAAACAATATGCTTTCCTTTTTTTGCTAATCTTATATCAAGGCCAGCAGGTAAAGGATAAGGAATTGCGGCATTGACACTAATTGCATCGCCGTTTTCTGGTATTTCAAGCTCCGCTAATGCGGGTAAAAATCCTTTAGCAGTAAAAAGTAAATTATCAGGATCTGTCGCAGAAAGTGTGACTAGTGCATCTAAAGCTTTTAATTGTGGCATTTGATTAGCATCGGGTTCTAAAACAAGATCTTGAATACTTACACTGACACCTTGAATACCATTAGCCATAGCGGTCATCATTGATAGTGCAGTGAAATCTGCCTCTTGAGTTTGTTGCTGTAATTCAACAAGTGGGGCACACTCAAATTCAGCCTTTTTAAATGTACTAGAAAGTATATTTAAAAGTGGCGGAATTTTTGAAATATCCGCGCCATAAGCAAAGCTTAGCATTTGCCCGTCAAGTTTAGTCGTATGTTCAGGAACAAAACCACGCACAGATTTTAATGTGTTAATAATATCTGTAGCAGTGCTTTGGAAAATAGCATCTGCTTTAAAGTGAGCATCAGAGTTTGTTACTTCTATGTATGTACTACCAGTTACTAATGCAGGCCAATAACTAACAAGATTGGTGATGTCATTTTGGCACTGTGGTGTTCTAGCTACATTAAAAGCATTTGGATCACCCAATTCTTTTAATAGTTCATCAAGCATTTCACCTAGGCGTGATGGTGTTTTGGCGGTAATAGCATTAGCAATCTCAACATGGTCTACATACGCAATAGAGTGGCCATCAAATGAATAATTGGTAATATAGTTTTCAAGTTTAGCGGTTTGCGTTAATGATTTTGTTGGTTTATCAATTGCTAAAGCAAGACGTAAATCTTTAATTGTATTAAGTTTTGTATCAAACGTGATGGTAGCCCAGTTATCTTTTACAGACACAATTAGGTTTAATGTAATATCATTTTCAAGTACCAAAGGATACGTGTTGTAGTCAACACCTTCGATAGTTTGTGTTGTGAAGTTAATTCCCGCTTTATCAGCTGAGCGATTAATTGTATTAAATAAAGCTGTTTCATCTTCCAGTTGATAGCGTAATACTGGCATTAGACCAATTGTATAGGCTAGAGCTTTATAATCATCGGCGAGTCCCCAAGTTACTTTTAGTGCTTCATAAGATGCCAATGATGTTTGATATTGATCTAATAGAGACGCTAAAAACTGTGCATTGTTATCGTTACTTGTCGCTAAACTTTCGATCAATGGCGTAAAATCATCTGCACCTTTCATTTGATCTGGAATCAAATTGAAATATTTACTATAGGGAAATGGTTTTAGCTGGCCATAAAATAAAGCAGTATCAGCAGGGACGTAATCAAGTTGAGCAAGTTCTAATGAAGCCGATGAACTGTCAGTTTGTGTATAGATTATTGCACCCGCAGCAACAGCAATTGCGCAACCAGCAAGTAGTTTGATGTTCATTTGGAAATTCCTTTTTTGTACCAAGCAGTACGTTCTGAGTATGTTTTATAAATAACGATATCATAAATGTGCGTATCCTAGCTAGGAGAAACTCTATGAGTATTGGCTTTAGTGAGGGCGCGGTTTTATATTTAATTATTAACTTTTACTGCGATAAATCAGCAACGTTGGTAAAGATGCAAATGTATAGTTAAATAAAATAGCTGGAACGATCCAGGCATTAGTTTGTGATCTTTTTATTGGAGTGTGTAGAATCACGTTCAACTTGTTAATGGAGTGAAAATTACGTGAGTGAAATAAATACAAATAAAACGTTTGTCACTGAGCTGTCGCAGCAAAATAATAATTACCTGTTACCTTTGACTGCAATGACAGCTCTATTCTTTTTATGGGGCTTTATTACAGTACTAAATGATGTACTGATCCCGCGTTTAAAAGGGGTGTTTGATCTTAGTTATACTGAAGCGATGTTAGTGCAGTTCTGCTTCTTTGGTGCTTACTTTATTGTTTCTTTACCGGCGGGGCTATTGGTTAAGAAATTTGGTTATAAAAATGGTGTGCTTAGCGGTCTTATTGTGGCTTCTATCGGCTGTATGTTATTTTATCCTGCTGTGGTCGTACATGAATATTGGTTATTTTTAACCGCATTATTTGTACTAGCCAGTGGTATTACCATTTTACAAGTATCTGCTAACCCTTACGTTGTGGCACTTGGGCCTGAAAAAACAGCTTCGTCACGATTAAATTTAGCACAAGCGCTTAATTCATTAGGAACGACTATAGGGCCGTATGTTGGTGGCATTTTGTTCTTTGGTGCAGCAGGCACATTGACTGCATCTGCGGCGACAGCAGAGTCAGTAAAAATCCCGTATTTAATGCTTGCTGCTGCACTGCTTACGATTGCTGCCGTGTTTGCATTTTTAAAACTACCAGAAATCAAATCACACAAAGAAGAACTCGATTGCAAAGCAAAAGATCACTCTTTAACGCAAGCTCCTCATTTAGTTATGGGGGTATTAGGTATCTTTTGTTATGTTGGTGGTGAAGTGGCAATAGGCAGCTTTTTAGTTAACTTTTTTGGTGAAGCTCATATTGCGGGGCTCGAAGAGCATGCTGCTGCCGCATTAATTGCCTATTACTGGGGCGGGGCGATGGTAGGGCGTTTTATTGGCTTTGCAGCATTACAAAAAATTGCGGCTTCAAAAGCAATTGCTTTTAACGCATTTGCGGTGATCGCGTTACTTTTAATTACTGTATTTACTGATGGTAACGTTGCTCTGTATGCTGTGCTGTCGATTGGTTTATTTAATTCTATTTTGTTTCCGACAATTTTCTCAGTCGCTATTCAAGGGCTAGGTTCATTAACCAGTAAAGGATCTGGTTGGCTTTGTTTAGCGATTGTTGGTGGTGCATTAGTACCGTTAATTCAAGGCGTTGTTGCTGATGCAATGAATATTCAAGTTAGTTTTATTATCCCAGCACTTTGCTATTGTTTTATCGCTTGGTACGGGTTGAATGTTGTAAAACTTGCGAGCAAGTGGCAACAAAAAATAAACTAATCTAATAGAAAAGCTCTTTATTCAGATAAATGCATTTGCAATACTGTAAATGCATTCACCTCCTTATTATTCCCGCTGAATACGTATTCAATAGACATTGCTTATAAATGTAATTGGAATGTTCCAATTTGAGTTTGTTACTTCTTTGATGCAATTATGAACTTGTTTGTCTTTAAGTTGATATTATTTATAAAGTTGCTGGTCTTGCTGCTGATGAGTTTTTAGCTATATTGCAAAGTGAGCAACTTGAACAGGCAGAGCTAGCGTATGTTCAGCAGTTACCTGTGCAGGGTTTTCCATCGTTAGTTCTTTGTCATATACAGCAGTACTTTGCTATTGCCGTAAACTATACCAACAGAAAATGCTCCGATCAGCACCATTCATCGCATACTTGCTGATTAATTTATTTAATCGCACTTCACTCATCATCAAAGCGTACACGCTTGTTAAATATTAAAAACTATTGCTTTATCTAACGTAAAAAGCTGTATTTATGGCAGTTGTCATAAAAAGGACTTTTTAGCGCAACACCTCTGTCATTTTTCACCTATAGAATCTCGTTCATTGATATTAAGCAACTAGCAAATCCGCTAATTTAACGAGTAAAGGTGTATGCGATGAAAGGCGTTAAACCATTGATATTAGCTAGTATTGTAGCCATGAGTGCAACAGTGCAAGCCAATGATTTAAATAAGGTTATCGATAAAAGCAGTGAAATTAACCAATCAGCTGCGCAATCACAAACAAAAATAGACAAGATTGCAGACTCAATGCAGGGGCGTTTACAACAGTTTAAAACCCTCAATAAAGAAATTGATGGTTTAACGGTTTATAACGCACAACTAAGCAAACAGCTTAGTAACCAAATGAGTGAAATGGAAGCCATTAATTTATCAATGGATCAAGTGTCTATTATTGAACGTCAAATTACCCCATTAATGCTACGCATGATCACCGGCCTTGAGCAATTTGTTGCGCTTGATGTGCCATTTTTAACCGATGAACGTGAAAAGCGTTTAGCGTCATTAAAAGACATGATGAACCGTGCTGACATTAATTCAAGTGAAAAATTCCGCCGTGTTTTAGAAGCGTACCAAGTTGAAGTTGATTACGGCCGTACCATCGAAGCCTATACCGCGTTATTAGATGTTGATGGTCAAGAGCGTGAAGTCGATTTCTTACGCATTGGTCGTTTAGAGCTTATTTACCTTACTCGCGATGGTAAAAAAGCAGGCTCATGGGATACAACAAGCAAACAGTTTGTTGCGCTGGATGACTCAACAATCAGCCAAATTAGTAAAGGTTTACGTATTGCACGTAAGCAACTTGCCCCAGATATGTTAACACTGCCAGTACACGCTGCGGATTAAGAGGTTAAAATGAAACTTTTTACAAAAATGACCAAAATTGCTTTATTTGGTGCCACCCTTGGTTTTGCGGGCAACAGCTTTGCTGCTGAAGCAATGGATTTAGACTCGTTATTAAAAACACTTGAGCAAGGTAAAACACAGCAATCAGCACAAAATAAACAACGCGAGCAAGAATTTGCTGCACGTCAAAATGAACAAGTGCAAATGCTTAAAAACAGCCAAGCAAAACGTAACCAAATGTTGGTTGAGTCTGAGCGTCTTGAAACACAGTTTGAAGAAAATGAAGTAAAACTTGCCAACCTAACCGATACACTATCTAAGCGTATGGGTTCATTGAAAGAACTTTTTGGTGTACTGCAACAAGTGGCTGGCGATTCAAGTAATAAATTTGCAACGTCAGTAGTGTCTGCACAACTGCCTGGTCGTGGTGCTTTTATGGATGAATTGGCTCAAAAAATGGGCTCGACTTCTAAACTTGCATCAATCGAAGACATTGAAAAAGTATGGTTTGAACTGCAACGCGAAATGACTGAGCAAGGTAAGGTGTCACGTTTTACAACAGATGTTATTGTAGAAGGTGGCAACAAAGCTAAGCAAGAAGTTATGCGAGTGGGTGCATTTAACTTAATTTCAGAAGGTAAGTACCTTGATTATAACACCAGCACCAATACGTTAAGCGAGCTTACTCGTCAGCCTGTTGGCCGTTACACCTCAACGGCGAGTGATTTACAACAAGCTAAATCAGGCACTGTACAATTTTCGCTTGACCCAACCGGTGGCTCTATCCTTGGTTTATTAGTACAAGCACCTGATACTTCAGAGCAAGTACATCAAGGTGGTGCGGTAGGTTACGTTATTTTAGGCGTTGGCTTACTGGCTTTAATTATCGCTATTGAACGGTTTGTTTCACTGATGCTAATGGGCAGCAAAATCCGTCGTCAACTTAAAGACTCGGTGCCACGTGATGACAATCCACTTGGTCGTGTAATGAAAGTCAAAGATCAATACCCAGATGTAGCATACGACACCTTAGAGCTTAAATTAAGTGAAGCGATTTTACGTGAAATGCCAAAAATCACCCGCAACTTAACGCTCATTAAGATTATCTCGGTCGTTGCTCCATTGTTAGGTCTACTTGGTACGGTAACCGGTATGATCAATACTTTCCAAGCAATCACCTTGTTTGGAACAGGTGACCCTAAATTAATGGCTGGTGGTATTTCACAAGCGCTTGTTACTACGGTACTTGGCCTGGTTGTGGCAATCCCAACGGTATTTTTATACACCTTATTGAATACCCGCTCTAAAAACTTGCTACTTATTTTGCAAGAACAAAGCGCAGGTATTATCGCTGAGCGTAGCGAAAAGGGAGCATAACCCATGGTGCTATTGATTGACTCAATCAATGCTATCCGTGATTTTCTCGACACTGGTGGCCAAGTTCTATTGGTCATCGGAGTGTTAATCTTCGCGATGTGGTTATTGATACTCGAGCGATTTATTTATTTTTTTAATGGTTTTCGTAGTTACAAACATGTCATTAAAAGTAGTTGGACAGGGCGCGATGAGCGTAATAGCTGGAACGCTGAGCAAATCCGCCAAGCTACTATTTCACGCGCTGGGATGAAGTTAAACAACAACTTAGCGCTGATCAATGTGATGGTTGCCTTGTGTCCGCTGCTGGGGTTACTCGGTACGGTAACAGGTATGATAGAAGTGTTTGATGTGATGGCGATTACCGGAACGGGCAGTGCGCGTTCAATGGCATCAGGTGTGTCGAAAGCGACTATCCCGACAATGGCAGGCATGGTTGGTGCGTTATCTGGTGTATTTGCTTCTACATACTTACAACGCAAAGCAAAGCGCGAAGTCGCCCTACTTGAAGACAGCATGGTTTTAGACCATTAAACAACAATTTTTAGTATGTGGCGAAAGCCACATACAATCAGGAGAATAAAATGAGAGCCCCATTAGGAAGCCTTTTTCAAGAAGATGAAGCAGAAGAAATAAACATGACCCCGATGCTTGATGTTGTGTTCATCATGCTTATTTTCTTCATTGTAACCGCCTCTTTTGTTAAAGAGTCAGGTATCGATGTGAATCGCCCAGAAGCAGCAACAGCCGTTAAGAAAGAGCGTGCAAATATTCTAGTTGCGATTTCAGATCAAGGTGATATTTGGATCAATAAACGCCAAATCGATGTGCGTGCTGTGCAAGCAAACATTGAGCGTTTAAAAGCAGAAAACCCCCAAGGTAGTGTGGTTATTCAAGCGGATAAAAAAGCCACCACAGACACCCTTATTAAAGTGATGGATGCAGCACGCGCCGCAGGTGTATTTGATGTGTCTATCGCGGCACAAGAAGCCTAAGGAAGCCATAATGCGTTATTTAGTAGCATTATTAGTTGCCGGTGTTGTGACTTTTATGTTGTTTTTGGGCATGCAGGCGCTTATCACCGGTGGTGAAGGGGCGATGACTGAGCCAGCTAAAGGGAATGTACTTGATTTTGTAAGGCTTAAAAAAGAAGAAACAGTACAAAAGAAAGAGCGTAAACCACAAAAGCCACCAACACCAAAAGAGCCACCACCGCCAATGGAATCACCGCAAATGCAAAATAGTGATCCAAATGCAGCAGCGTCTAACTTTGACTTTGGTGCCAGTGTGGATGCTGACGTTAGTCTTAGTGGTGGTCTAGCTCTTGACTCTAGTGACGGTGAATATCTACCGATTGTAAAAGTGGCACCTGTTTACCCGCGTCGAGCATTGTCACGGGGCATTGAAGGCTATGTGATTGTTGAGTTTACAGTGACTAAGCAAGGTACCGTTCGTGATGCAAAGGTAGTAAAAGCTGAGCCCGAATCATTGTTTGATCAAGCAGCCATGGATGCCGCACTTAAATTTAAATACAAACCTCGCGTAGTAGACGGCGAAGCTGTTGAAGTTGCGGGTGTACAGAATAAAATTTCTTTCCAAATAAATGGTTAGCACTGAATAAATGGATAGAGAAACGAGGCGATTATGAAATTATTAAAAACAGCATTATTTTGCTCGTTAGCACTTAGTGCTAGTGTTACTTTACCAAGCGTAGTAAGTATGTTGCCAGGTGTTAATTTAGCAACGGCCTATGCAGAGGAAGTAAAAACAAAGCGTGTGCCGGCACTGCGTGAAAAAGTATATAGCCAATTAGCTCGTGCGCAAAAATTAGCTGATGATGGTGATGCAAAAGCTGGCCTTGCTGCACTTGATAATATTAATGAACGTTCATCCAGTATGAACTCGTATGAAAAAGCCATGATGTATAATTTTTATGGTTTTATTTATTACAATGAGAATGACTTAGCAAAAGCGATCGCATCGTTTGAAAAAGTCGTTGCTGAAGAAGAGATCCCTGAGTCATTACGATTAAGCACCAGCTTTAGTTTAGCGCAGCTTGCAATGGCGAATAGCGATTACAACAAAGTGTTAGACTTTTTAGCGCAATGGGATGAAATCAATACTAAGCCTAAAACAGATGCGTATTATGTGCTTAAGTCGCAAGCTTACTATCAGCTAAAAGATTACCAAAATGGTATTGATAACATTAACTTGGCTATCGCGCAAAGTGATAGTGAAGGCAAAGAGCCAAAAGAGAACTGGTTAGTGTTACTGCGTGCTATGTATTATTCACTTAATCAAACTGACAATGTAGTTGCTGTACTTGAACGTATGGTCAAACTTTACAATAAGCCTGAGTATTGGGTGCAACTCGGTGGTATGTATGGCGAAACAGGTAAAGAAAAGCAGCAGTTAGCAATACTCGAAGCCGCTTACCAGCAAGGTTTTTTGACTTCTAAATCAGACTTGCGTCAACTTGCACAAGTTTATTTATACAATGGTTTAGCCTTTAAAGCTGCCGGTGTGATGAGTAAAGCTGTTGCATCTGGTATTGCGGAAAAGTCAGCTAAAAATTACGCATTCATAGCTGAAGCTATGATACAAGCAAAAGAAGATGAAAAATCTGTTAGTTATTTTGCAAAAGCAGCTGATCTTTCTAGCCATGGAAAGTACGAGCAACGGTTAGCCGAAGTGTATGTGAATCTTGAAAAGTATGAAGATGCAGCTGACGCAGCGCGTAAAGCGCTTGATAAAGGTTCACTAGATTTTGAATCAAATGCTTATGTTGCTTTAGGTATGGCACAATATAATTTACAAAACTTTGACGCGTCTATTTTAGCATTCGAACAAGCCGAGAAGCATAAAAAATCGCAGCGACTCGCCGAGCAATGGATCAAATACGTGAAGCGTGAAAAATTGCATGCAGAAACATTACGCACCGCTTTATTATAAGTAAATATGCGTTAAAAACGCCATTTTAACTTCAACGATTTTATTAAAAAACTCGTTTTATAATCGCAACACCAAAACCGCCTCAGGGCGGTTTTTTTCGTTCTAAATATCCCTAACAAATTGTTATTTAAATAAATTATATTGTCACTTTATGTTTATTAAAGTGTAACTGTAATGTCATACAGCTCCCGTATTGTAGTGCTCGTTCTAAAGCTCAAGTGACCTTAAAGCATGGTTTTCGTGTTTTAAAGTGACTTGAGTTTTACTTAATGCGCTAACAAAATAATTAAATACTTTAACGGAGTGAATAATGAAATTATCTGGTTTATTTAAGGTCAGCCTTGTGGCTACTGCAATTACACTCGCTGGCTGTGGCGGTGGTGATATTAATGTTACACCAACAACAGTTGATAACAGTGTAGATAATAGTGTAGACAACTCAGTGACTAACCCAGGTGGTGATGATGGTGGTGATGCATTAAGTTGCGCTACGTACACATTAGATGGAGCTACATTTACAGGTGAAGCTAAAGGGACTAACTGTGTTTACAGTCAAGCATTTGCAAGTAATGCAAAAGAAATTACCAGTTCTTTTGTTATCCCTGCATTAGGCAATGGCGGCGCACATGTATTTGAAGGTGCATTATTTATTGGTGATGATGTAGATACATCAACTGGCGCTACAATTGATGGTAATGGCCCTACACTGTCTATTGAAGCTGGAGCGACAATTGCTTTTACCAAGCCTGAGAGTTTTATTCGTATTGCACGCGGTGCAAATATTGAAGCAATTGGTGAAGTAGATAAGCCAATTATTTTCACAAGCATTAAAGAAGTTGATGGTGATGATTCAACAACTGCTCAAATTGGTGATTGGGGTGGCGTTCAGGTAAATGGTCGAGGTCATTCTATCCGTTGTACAGCTGCGGCTGCTGCACAAGATATGTGTAACCACGCTGCTGAAGGTATTGTATCGTATTACGGTGGTAATGATCCGCAAGATAGCAGCGGTATCCTTAAGCATATAGTTATTAAATATGCGGGTTTTGGTGTTGAAGGTGATGAACTCAATGGTTTAACCCTTAATGCTGTCGGTTCAAGCACAACGATTGATTATGTGCATGTTCATAATGGTTTTGATGATGGTATAGAGCTTTTTGGTGGTAGCGTTAACCTCAAACATATTGTTATCACTGATACAGGTGATGACGGTATTGACTGGGATGAGGGTTGGAAAGGCTATGGACAATATATTCTTGTCCGTTCAAATGAATATGGAAATCATGGCTTTGAAACAGATGGTGCAAAGGTCGATCCATTATCTGCAGACGCACAAGATTTAGTGACAACTGTTTCTAACCCAACAATTGCTAATGCAACCGTTGTTACTACTGGTGACCAAGGTGCTGAAGGGCGTCGTACTGGTGCCGGTATGGAAATGAAAGAATGGGGTAAAGCGCAATTAGCTAATATGTTGTTTGTAAACTCATCATCTGTAGATGGTGCTGGCTGTTTTGATTTATATAATGAAAAAGATAAATCAGGGGATGCAGGTGTGCATGCAAATGCAAATAACGGTGATATCGCATTTATGAGTTCAATATTTGCGTGTGGTAAGAATTTTGAAGACGTAAATACTCCTTTAACAGGCGCGTTAGCAAGTTTTGATATAAATACCTGGTTTACTGGTGGCGAGAATAACCAGTTAATTGGTTTTGCTGATTTTGCAAATGTACTTGGTGCTGATGGTGTTTCAACAGCAGCAACTATTACAGATTCACAAGGTACTGCGGTAGCTACAACAGCTAAAGACATGAGTGAAGTTGACTCTTTCTTTACTAACGCAGGTTATATTGGTGCACTTAAAGAAGGTGAATCAAGTGAATGGGCTGATTTTGTTGCCGCATCTTTACAACGCGCTAGTAATTAATCTAGACCGGCTCTAATTATAAGGCGCTATGGCGCCTTTTTTAAGGGAATTTTAGGTTTAGAGGATATAAATATGAAACATCAAAAGCAGTTTAAAACCAATCTAATAACGTTATCTCTGCTCTCCCTTTTTTCTTCATTTCATTCTTTCGCTGATCAGGCACAAGAAATAATTAATGAAGACGCGATAGAAGAAGTTGTTGCTACTGGTACACGCCTTAAAGGAAGTGCCAGTGCGGTAATTGATGAACGTAAAAATCAGGCATTTGTTGCTGATATAATGGGTTCAGAGCAAATATCTAGAACGGGTGATAGCGATGCCGCTTCAGCACTTCGCCGTGTTACAGGCTTATCATTAGTTAATGATAAGTTTATCTATGTACGCGGTTTAGGTGAGCGTTATTCAAGCGTACGTTTAAATGGCGCGATAGTACCAAGCCCAGATCTAACACGAAAT
This sequence comes from Pseudoalteromonas ostreae, assembly GCF_018069805.1. GTDB lineage: Bacteria > Pseudomonadota > Gammaproteobacteria > Enterobacterales > Alteromonadaceae > Pseudoalteromonas > Pseudoalteromonas ostreae. Next base: position 36,396 of record NZ_JAGPYN010000028.1, on the reverse strand, counting down.
GTAATTCCACTTGATATCTTCCCATCAAGTATTATTGAATCCCTGGCTGTGCAAAAAGCCTATTCACCTAATATGCCAGCGGCTTTTGGTGGTGGTGATGTTAATATCAGAACCAAGAGCATTCCAACTGATACTTTATTTAAAGTTGAAATTGGTGCCAGTTATAAAGATACAAACGACGAAGGCTATACATATAATGGCGGCGGTGATGACTGGTTAGGTAAAGATGATGGTACACGCGCATTATCTGGTTCGGTTAAGGCTGCGCTAAATACCTATATCAATGGCTTGTCTGATATCTCATACAGAAATATAAGAGATGTTGAGTCAAGACGTCAGGGGGCTGATATTGGTCAAGCAGCTGCAATAGACTTAAATAAAAGTTTATCAAAAGCACTACCAAGAGATTTTGGCTTAGAAAAAGAAAGCTTAAACCCTGATGCAGGCATTAAAGCTGTTTATGGCGACCGATTTGATAACTTATTTGGTTTAGATGGCTCTTTTGGTTTCTTAGCATCAGTTGCTTATGAAAATGAATGGTCTAATGCAGAGAAGTTTAGCGCAGTACTTTCTTCTGTTGACGCATCTGAGTCCTCATGTTCACAAGATGACTTTACTTGTTACTCTGCCACAGAGAAAGAAGTATCAACAAAGCATAATATAAAATTAAATAGCTCTCTAAATTTAGGTTATAAAATTGGCGGCCATGATTTAACAGCCACCTATATGATGCTACGAGATACTGAAGATGAAGCTTCTGTTGCGCTTTACCAAGAGCCTTCAAAGTCATTAAGTATTGATGCTGGGCAGTTGCAGCGTAGCCACTTAACCTCTTTTGAGGAACGGGAACTTGAAATACTTCAGCTTCGTGGCATGCACAATTTAGAGTGGGGTTTTCTTGAAGGTGTAGGCGTAGATTGGCAATATACTGACTCAACAGCAACAACAAGTATACCAGGTGAGCTTGAAGTAACGGTTCGTGATGAGTACTTAGATGGCAAATATCAACGTACTTTTTACAATGGTAGCTTAGGTGGTAATCCTTATTTGTATCGATTTGTTGAGCTAGAAGACGATGTCGAAAACTGGGGCGTTAATGTAAACAAAGTTTTTTACTTTGATAACGCAGAAGTAGAAATTGCTGGTGGTGGTTACTTTGTTGAAAAAACACGTGATTACCGCACAGACTTTTTTAACTATCGCTTTAGCCAAACTCAGTCTTTAGATCTAGCACAAAGTGAAGACGATGCACTGTCAATCGGTAGTTTTTTTGCTAACGATGCTGTGATTGATTCAACGGATGTCGAGTTATTGTTCCAAGAGCCAACAGCTGATGATTACTTAGCAGCGCAAATGATTGACGCTTATTACGGCTCTTTTGACGTAACGTTTGCTCAAGATTGGCGTTTAAGTGGTGGTGTGCGTTACGAGGACTTCCGTCAAGTTGCGCTTGCTTTTTCTCGTTCAGCATTCGATCCTGCTTTACTGGCTGATAAATTAAGTGCAGATGCGATAGAACAAGCAAGTGTGATGGAAGATGAGTATTTTACTTCGTTATCTATGACATATAGTCAGCAATCGTATCAAGTTCGTTTTGGTTATGGCAGCACGGTTGTACGTCCAGATTTACGAGAGCTAAGCCCTGTTCAATTCCAAGATCCGCTGACTGGTTATCGAACTCTTGGTAACCCATTCTTAGAATCTAGCTACTTAGATAACTTTGATGCACGTATCGAATTTTATATGGATAATGGCGATAATTACTCAGTTGGCGCATTCTATAAAGATATTGATAAACCAATCGAAGCACTATTAACTGAAAGCGACGGCCGCTTTACTCTGCAATTTGACAATGCGGGTACAGCCTATGTTTACGGTATTGAAGCAGAATGGTTAACTGAACTGCACAGTGATTTATTAGGAGGTGCTTTTTTTACTTCTGGTAACTTAACGCTTAGTGATTCAGAAGTTGAAATTGCAGAAGAACAGCGCGGCGATCTCACTAACCTTAAGCGACGTATGACGGGGCATTCAAAGTATGTTGCCAACTTACAATTGAATTACGATTCACATGATGGCATGCATCAAGCCTCTGTTATCTACAATGTATTTGGTGATCGTATTTTAGCTGCGGGTGTTAATAACTTTGATGATGCTTACGAACAACCTGTAAACTCGTTAGACATGGTTTATAGTTATTACCCAACGTTTAATACCACACTAACTTTTAAAGTGAAAAACATGTTGGGACAAAATTTTGAAGTAGAACAAAATGATGTGCTAATTCGTTCTCAAGAAACGCCTAGAGAATTAAGTGTGAGCTTTAGTTACGAGTTTTAACACTTGGGAATAAATGGCAGTTGCAGTAAGCTATTAAAAAGCCCTACTAAGAGTAGGGCTTTTTATTAACTTGTACTTATAAATTTAATGAAAAATCACCTTTAAAGAGGTTTACAGATGGATTGTTTATCTATCTTTGAAAAACAAGCCAAGCGGGTTTCCTGATTGTTGCTGACGTTGATATAAAACTTGAATGGTCAGTAACAGTGCTAAAAACTCAGCACTTGGGCCTGCTAACCAAATCCCTATTTCGGCAAACAATATTGGCAGTATAAAAATCAATGGCAGGGTGAAAAAGTATATTTTTGCTAGTCGTAAAATAGCCGCTCTTTTAGCATCGCCCATGGCTTGAAATACAACACCAATCATCATTAACGGGCCTAATAAAAATAAGGACGATGACATAATAGGTAAAATACGCGCTACTTCTGCTTTAACATTTATATCGCTAACAAACATCTCCCCTAATTGGTTTTTAAGTAGCAAAACAAACAACTGGAAAAATACACAATAAATAAATGCACTGATGATAGCGATTTTAATAGCGACATTTGATCTTAACCATTTTTCCGCGCCAATGTTATTACCTAAAATAGTTTGAAACGCCATGCTCAAGCCCAATAAAGGAAGAAAAATAAACGTCATGACTCGGGTAATAATACCATAAGCCGCAACAGTCATGCTGTAGTTTTCGCTACTCCAAATTTGTAGGTTATATAAAATAAAAGCGGAAGAAAGTGCGACACCAACATAAGATAAACTTGTCGGTGCGCCTAAGGTTAAAAAGTCTAACCATAACTTACGACTTGCAGTGAAGCGCACAATAGCAATTTTTAGTGTGGTTTGACTGTAATGGCGAAAGAAATATACTGCAAACAAGGATAACGCTTGAGCTAGTAAAGTACCTGAAACGGACCCGTTCACACCCCAACCAAGCATTGCAATAAAAATGTAATTAAACATAATATTCAATAATACTGATAATATAGGAACAACCGCCATAAAAGACATTTGTCCTTCACAACGTAAACTGTCGCTATTAATGGTAAGAATAAACAATAAAGGTGAAAAAAAGATCATTAATGATAAATAATCATAACTCATACTCGACAAGCTTACTGAGCCATTATTAACAAACAGCACCAGTTGTTCGCCGGCCATTAAAAACAGTAAAATTAGCACAGTGCAAACGAATATAGATAGCGTCATCGCTTGATAGTAAGCTGAAATAGCTTCAGCTTTTTTATTGGCCCCCAACAACCTTGCCATCACACTTGAAAAGCCAGTGGAAACCCAACTTGATAAAGCCACTAGTAACATAAAGGCTGGGAATACAGAGGTAACGGCAGCAAGAGCGTGTGCGCCAACATATTCACCAAGAAAGTAAGCATCAACTAAAGAAAACGAACCATTGACCAACATCATTAAAATAATAGGTGCAGCGGTTTTAATGAATACAGACGGTAATGAACCGACAAGAAACATATTATTAGAGTGGGGCATTATTTAATTCCTAATTTATAAAATTACTTTATTGGCAAGTAAATGTCTGTTATTAGCTTATGCTCAGGTACATCATGGATAAAGTTAACATAATCATTTTCAGGTATGTCTGCTTTTATTGCACCGCTTAGATCAAAATGAAAATCTTCTGCTTTTACTATATTTGGATCAGAATAAGGGATCCCATAGGTATTACTGGTTTTGATTGGTGATAACTTGCTTGTTTTACGCCAAGCCATAAATTTCATTGAAGTTTGGTGGTGAAGTTTAGGAGCATCATAATGTGCTAGTGCTGTAACTTTTTGTTCGCTAAAGTTAATAATTTCCACATCCATTTTTTATCCGTTACTTTAGTTAACCGTATGGTTAACGTATCTGTTTTATCATGCCAGTTAAGCCACTTTGGGGACTTTCTGAATTCGGAAGGACTTTGTCCAAACTCGCGCTTAAATGCGCTTGAAAATGCTTCATAACTTTCAAATCTAGCTTCAAAAGCTATATCTATAATTTTTATTTCAGCTTTAAACACTAACCTAAAAGATGCCCGCTTTAGTCGTGACATATGAATAAACTTAATAAGGGTAAGCCCGATATAAGCCGAAAAAACACGATGAAAGTGATATTTAGAAAAACCAGATACTTGACTTAACATAGCTTGCGTTAAGTCATCAAGATTCTGATCAATATAATCACATACCCTAATAATATTTTTTCGTCGTTACTCATTTGATCAGGCTTACCCCGTTGTTTCATTCATTTTCTTTAGCATTTAGTTCACCCCTTTGTAGTTCAGATCAATACTCTGAAGATGATTTTACAGGTTGTAGTAAAAAAATATTGATTGAGGTTGCTAAGTTAGAGTGAAACCTAACTTTTAAACTGTTAAAGCTGACATGAAGCACTACATTTAAGGTAGTTAATAATTACTTACGCTGTATGTTGTTTGCACCTCTTTACACTATGAAAAATATTTAAGTTACAGCTTATTGACTAGTTTTAGTGTGCTGGTGGTGTTAGCTTAGGAGCCTATAAAATTAAATCTCACATAATGATTTTTAATGTATTAGGTATTTCTTATGACTCAAATAATGGAGCAAACAATGAAAAAAGTAGGATTGGTCGGATGGCGGGGCATGGTTGGCTCAGTATTACTGGAGCGAATGCAACAAGAAAATGATTTTGATCATATCGACACCACTTTTTTTACCACCTCGCAAACTGGTCAACTTGGTCCTGACTTAGCAGGCCCTGCAAAACCATTACTTAATGCAATGGATTTTGATTCGCTGGCAAAAATGGATATTATCATTACCTGCCAAGGGGGAGATTATACCAAAGCTGTATATCCGCAATTACGTGAAGCAGGTTGGGACGGCTATTGGATTGATGCGGCATCAGCCCTTCGTATGAGCGACGACAGTATTATTGTACTTGATCCAGTCAATAAAGATGTCATTGAACAAGGTCTTGAACAAGGTGTTAAAACTTATGTGGGTGGCAACTGCACAGTATCACTGATGTTATTAGCGTTGGGTGGTTTATTTGAGCAAGACTTGATTGAATGGGTAAGCCCAATGACTTATCAAGCTGCATCCGGTGCGGGCGCGCGCAATATGAAAGAGTTGATCGCGCAAATGGGCTCTATTCATGCAAGTGTGGCTGATAAATTAGCCGATCCACAAGCCGCTATTTTAGAAATTGATAAACTAGTAACACAACAAATTGCCTCAAGCGATCTACCACAAGAGCAATTTGGCGTGCCGCTAGCGGGTAGCTTAATTCCTTGGATTGATGTGCCAATGCCATCAGGTCAATCTAAAGAAGAGTGGAAAGCACAAGTTGAAGCGAATAAGATTTTAGGATCAAGTAAGCAACCAGTACCTGTTGACGGTTTATGTGTACGCATTGGTGCAATGCGCTGCCACTCACAAGCGATGACCATTAAACTACGTGAAGATATTAGCGTTGAGAAAATAGAACAGATATTAGCGTCACATAATCAGTGGGTTAAAGTTATCCCTAATGAGCGTGATATCACTGCTACGGATTTAACCCCAGTTAAAGTCACAGGTACACTAAGTATTCCTGTAGGGCGTATTCGTAAGTTAGCAATGGGGCCTAAATACATTAGTGCTTTTACCGTTGGCGACCAATTATTATGGGGCGCTGCAGAGCCACTGCGTCGTATGCTACGTATTATTGTTGATAATAAAGATTAATTTACTAGCTACATATAGCTAATTATAGAGGGCTGGCAATGTGCCAGCCTTTTTCTATTGTACTTTTGCATCGCTTCATTAATTTGATCGTTTCTTGCTTTAAAGTATGACAAAGTATTGAAAACTTAGTTTCTGGGTTTTAATAGTGTTTTTAGTTCTGCTATTTGTGCTTTTAGTTCATTGATTTGCCCTTGGGTTGCAGGCAATGAATCTACCTCGGCTTGCTCTTCACGAGCATTGCGATGTTCCTCTGACATAACTTCTAAAATAGCGCCTACCATCATGTTTAAAAACACGAAAGCAGTTAAAAATATAAAAGTAAGGTAGTAAACCCAACTTAATTTATAGACAGTCATGGTTTCGTACATGACGTCGGTCCAATCTTCAAAGGTTGCGATTCTGAACAGAGTCAACATTGAGATTGACACATCTCCCCATAGAAATGGGTTTATATCAGAAAATAACATGCTGCCAGTTGCGGCATAAATATAGAAAATAACAAACATTAACAGCGCAATGTAGCCCATTTGTGGTATGGCTTTTAATAATGAGTTAACCAACAAACGTAGTTCTGGTACCATTGAGATTAAACGTAGTACACGGAATATTCGTAGTAAACGGGCTATAAAAATGGTCGAACCTGCAGCTGGATATAAACTGCCAATGACGATTATAAAGTCAAAGATATTCCATCCTTTACTAAAAAAGTCTTTTAAGCCTTTACTTGCAATATAGCGGATAATTAGTTCTATTAAGAAAAACACCGTGATCCCCACATCCATCCAATGTAAAGCAAATTCAACAGTGGGGTGTAACGAATAGGTGTGTGCACCAACGGTGAGCGCTGATACAACAATAACGGCGATAACAAATGATTGAAATAGTTTACTTTTATCGATACGCTGGAACAGCTCTTGTAACTGCGACAACATCATAATTAGCCCTTAACGGTTAGTAATAGAAAACGTTTGCAATATACAGCAAAATCGTCAGGGATAAATTACTTTTCCAGTTTAAAATGTAAGGAATTTTTAATGTTTTCCAATAGCCTTAAATGGGTTGTAAGTGCCTTAGCGGTACTGTTTTTAACCGGCTGTAGCACTGCTGCACGCTATCATGAAGTTCAAGCTGCACGTTTAAGTGAATGCAGCCATATGGCTGATAAAGAATATCATGAATGTATAAAGCGCCAAGAAAACGGTTATAAAGAATTTAAAAACCAGCAAGACATAGTTCTAGAGAACGATTCAAGCCAAGAGCACACCACTAAAAATGACTAAAACGCAAAAACAGATCGATAAATTATTACGCACAACCTTAACAGGCGCATGCGAGCATATCAAAGATCATCTAACAGGCTTTAGTTGGTTAACTCATTATATAGATTTAAAAAAACCGACTTTATCACTCAAAGTCAGGTGTTATTTTATTGATGCTGTTGCTCTTGAACAGGCAAAACAACAGCAACATCTAGCGTTAGTCGAAAGTATTATAGTGGCAGAGCTGGCTGTTATTAACTTAATCCCTCAAGAGATTCTGTTTTTAGCCGATTAAATTTATGGAAAACTAATGTGTCTAATGTAATCAAAAGCCTGACTGTTCACTTATCAATCACCTTAAACGCAGGTGAACTATATCAGCACATGTAAAGATAGCGATTACAGTGCTTTAGTTTGGTATCACAGTGACATACAGCTATAATCTAAAAAAATAGTAAAAGAGATCCATTATGGCAGTACCTACTCGTTCACAAATCACCCCTGGCACCGAAGTTAATATCGTCTTAAAACAAGATCAGCGTAGCGGCACATTAACGCAAGGTATTGTTGAGCGCCTTTTGACTAAATCACCCAATCATCCGCATGGTATTAAAGTGCGCTTAGAGAATGGTCAAGTAGGGCGAGTGAAAGAGATTTTGTCATGAGTGCACTTACTTTAAGCGAATTCTGGCAATTAGTTACCGTTGCAGATAGAACCGCTGAGCCAGAATCAGTTAGTGAACGTTTAAAAGTGCTACTTACAGATTTAAGCGATGCACAGCTCATTGAATTTGATAAGCAATTTAGCATTTGTATGCGCCAAAGTTATACTTGGGAGCTATTCGGTGCTGCGTTTGTAATGGCCGGTTGCAATGATGAATACGGTTTCTCAGAATTTCGTTGTTGGTTAATCTCTCGTGGCGAAGCAGCTTTTAATGCTGCGCTTGAAAATGCTGATTCTTTGGCTGATTGCACACCTGTTTATCATTTAAACGAGCAGCCTTATCCTTACTTAGATGAGTATGACTTGATCGCTGGTTTATTATATGAACAGCGTAATGAAGACGAATTACCCTTTGCTCCTTCAGGCCTTGATCAACCCAAAGGTAAGCGCTTTAAAGATAAGCCTAAATTTTTAAAGTTGGCATATCCGCAACTATTTGCTAAATATTGGCAGTAACATAATATTAAAAACCAACCATGACTCAGTATACTGGCTGGTTTTTATTTTAATCACCGTAGCTATGCTATGCTGAGTATATAAATCAATAAATGTCAGGTATTTAATGCGCTATCGTAAAGTATTACTGTGTTTAGTGTCGGTTTGTTTAACTACAGTTGTCAGTGCTAAAACTGAGCTGCCAAGTAATAAAAGTCAGTTTATTAATTTATTCAATACTAAGGTTGGTAGTTATCAATTGGTATCAGGTGAGGCTAAAATGTGTGCTGGTGGACAGTTAGCATGGCTTGATGCAAATGAGCCTGATCTTGGCTTTAAGCTCGGTGATGAAATTATTTTTAATAACTTACACCATGGCACACAAACGAATAAAGTCGCTAACTTTTGTTTGGTCACTACTAAGTATAAATACACCACGCAAAGCATTACCATGTCACTACGCCATACTCGCTGTGAAAACGAGACAGATAATTTAGACACGAGCCAAACGCTGCGTTTTATTTCGCCTACAACGCTTGCGTACAGTGTAGAGAGCAGTAATGTTCGTTGTCAGTTTGAACTACAACTTTAAATTTAACGATAATGTGAGTTTTTTATAAATCACAACTTATTTTCGGTAAATGCTGCCAACGCGTTGTGTACTGAGGCGATAAAAATGCACGCTTCATATGCCATGCTTGGCTTTGTTGTTGACTTGCCAGAGTTAGCGTATCGCAGCCGTATCGCTTATTAATTGAATCTAAACACTCCATTAGTTTTATGTTGTCTTGGCTAGAAGCAAATAGGTCGGGTTGTTGAAACTGTTGTGAACTAAGCTCGAGTGCACCCACACCACATTTATAAAAACGGACGTTGTGTTGATATAGCTGCGTAAATATTTCGCTAATTGCTTTAGCAAATACACGGCTATCTGCGCTAGATACGGGTAACTCATACACTAATGATTTTTTATAGTAATGTGACTCATGGGGCGAGCTTGCCACAAATAGTAACAGGCGTTTAGTTAAGGAGCGTTGCTGACGTAGCTTGCGAGCGACAATAATACTGTGATTGATCAACGCTGTTTTTAATGCAACCGGATCAGTTAAACGTTCACCAAAACTACGGGTCGAAAAAATTTCACGCTTATTTTGGCGTACATCATCCCAATTTAAACACACACTGCCATTTAGCTCATTAACTGTACGCTCAAGCACTACGCTAAATAAACGTTTCATACGTTGTGGTGTTTGTTTGGCTAAATCAAGCGCGCTGTTAATGTTAAGTAGTTTGAGTTTTTTAGCTAAACGTTTGCCAACGCCCCAGACATCAGCCACATCCATCGCGGCTAAAATGTGTTGCCGTGTTTGTTCGCTATCAATCACTGCAACCCCATTAAAACCGTTGAGCTTTTTAGCAGCATGATTAGCTGCTTTAGCAAGGGTTGGTGTAGGGCCAAAGCCAACTCCAACAGGGAGTTTTGTTTCGCGCCAAACTGTGCGACGAATTAACTGGCCATACTGATGCCAGTCATTAATGAGTGGGGTAAAGCCGTTAAACTGCAAAAATGCTTCATCAATCGAATATACGCGTTGGGTGTCGCAAAAACGGCTGATCACATTCATCATTTTATCGCTTAGATCCGCGTACAACTCATAATTAGATGAGCGAATAACCACCTTATGTTTGGCCAGTAAATGTTTAACTTTAAAGTAGGGCTGAAATTTCGGGATATTTAAGCGCCGCGCGATTGGGCATATCGCACAAATGCAGCCATCGTTATTGGTTAATACCACAACAGGTTTTGAGCGGATCGCTGGATCAAATACTTTTTCAGCGCTGGCGTAAAACGCCACTGCATCAACTAAGCAATACATTGGCGAAGCTCAGCACTAGAGCGATGTAATCGAATCGAACGAGTAACCACACCTTCTAATTGAAATTCATCACTATCAGTCAGTTGGACTGGGGGATATAAGTCTGATGCAGAGAGTAGCCGTGCATTCGTTTTATCTAATAATTTACAAACAAATAAACCATTTAAGTTAGCTACAATGACATCACCATTTTTAGCTTCTTCGGCGCGATCAACCAATAATAAATCGCCGTCGAAAATACCGACCTCTTGCATTGAGCAGCCGGATGCCATACCAATAAACGTCGCATCAGGGTGTTTGATCAATAGCTGATCCAGTGATAAACCAAGTTCTTTATACTGAGCAGCAGGTGATTCAAACCCGCATATGCCCGCTTCGATATAAATAGGAATAACAAACATAAATAATTAACCAAACACAAGCACTGTATAAGTGTACAGTATATGTGTTTTAGTTAACTTATGCCAAGTAATGAAGTTGCGATCACTGCATATTTTTAATCATTTTTTGAGCAGTATCTAAAAAGTCATTGATTTGTTGAGAGTTTAAGTTTTTGCACATTTGCTCATTAACATGCTGTTCGGCGTTTAATAGTTTGTCATAAAGAGCATGACCTTCAGAGGTAAACGATAAGATAAAGCAACGCTTATCGTGCTCACTGGCATCTTTGTCAATCAGATTTAATGTAATTAATTCTTTAACTAAGCGTGCAATTTGCGCTTTATCGCGCTGGGTTTGATTCACAATATCGTTAGCAGTGCAGTGAGTTGTCGCTGCAATAATATGTAGACAACGCACATGCATTGCGTTTAACCCAAGCTCACCTGCATTAATGGCTTCGCGTATGGTAACGCGATAACTTTGCATTAAAGCAAATAATGTATTGGCCAATGAAGAGTTCATAATAAATCCATAATGGTTGACAATGTCAATTAAATTGCTATAGTTGATTTTATCAACCAATGGGGCGTTGTGCAATTAAACACGTAAATAAATCTTCTGAGGAGATCAAAATGAGTAGAAAAGTACGTCGTGCAACCGTAATAAGCACAACAGCGATAGCTCCGCATTTAAAGCGTCTGGTTGTTGGCTCAGATGAGTTTCATGATTTTCCTGCGGATCAACAAGGTGCGTACGTAAAAGTACTATTACCACATGCTGGACAAGATGAGGTTGAAATTGACCTCAAAGCCGCTAACCCTGCACCTAAGCGCTCATATACAATCAGAGCGATTGATACTATTAACCATACAATTACGCTTGATTTTGTCGTCAATCAGCATCGTGGTATCGCAACTGATTGGGCTAAACAAGCAAAGCTTGGTGATAAACTCGCAATTGCAGGCCCTGGCCCTAAAAAGCTTGATGACTTTAGTCACTCGCAGTATTTGATGATTGCTGATTTAACCTCAGTTAATGCTATTAACGGGTATTTACAGCAACTACCTGCAACAGCTGATGTTGATGTGATCATACACGTTACAGACTCGCAAGATATCATCAAATTAGATACGATAGAGGCGCATACTAAACATCGTATTAAGTGGTTGGTTACGACTGAGCCACAAATAGAGTTAGTAGAGCAGGTCACGCACTGTTTAAATCAATACATGGGCACACCATTAATTTTTATGGGGCTTGAAGGCTCACTTGTGCGCACAATTCAAAACCTTGCAAAAGAGCAGTTTGCGATCCCCAGTGCGAAAATAGTGTGTTCAGCGTATTGGAAGCGTGGCATCGATGCTGATGGTAAACCGACGCTTTAGTGGGTGTAATAGTCAGCTAATTTTGTAGAGATTATATAGCCCTGATGCATTGCATATTAAACTTATGTAACAAGCTGTGTTGGGTGTCTGCTCTGAGCTAGTTATGAATGGTTGTCATTTATTGCGCGTTCGTCACTAGATGATGCCGCTACTCTTTATTTAGCGAAACGCGAATCGGTCAAAAAAGGCACTAAGAAGTACAAATTAAATACTTTTAACCTTTTAATTACAGGGACCTAATACGAGCAGGCTGCATACTTTCAGCCATAACATAAAACTCATACTTCTGGATATACATTTGCCTACCACATTAATTCTGCTTTAATTAAATTTGTGCCTGCCTTTCATTATCTTCATTTAGTTCCATGATTTAACTTATAAATATACCATCACTGACAATTGGTGGTATATTTATAATGACAACAATAATTTTATAACGAGCTAAACTAATTTTTTAAAACAACAAAGTGCAAAGGTAATGGGAAAATTAATAGCAGCAATATTTATCATGATGAGTTTTTCAAGTATGTCAGAAACCGCTAAAGTTCAGCTTTTTATGGCAGGGGATTCAACCATGTCAATTAAAGAAGTGAAGGATTACCCTGAAACAGGCTGGGGTATGCCGTTTAGTATATTTTTTAATGACAGCATCGAGGTTAAAAATCGTGCTAAAAATGGTCATAGTACACGCACCTTCATCAGTGAAGGTACGTGGGCGAGCATTATAAATGAACTTAATAAAGATGATTGGGTGATCATTCAATTTGGTCATAATGATCAGTCAAAACAGAAAGTGGACCGCTACACCACACCTGAGCAATATAAACAAAACTTGGTTAATTTTATTGCCGAAGTAAGAGCAAAGCAGGCACAGCCATTATTGATGACTCCGGTAATACGACGCAACTTTAATGAAAAAGGTCAAATCAAAGACACCCATCCTATTTATGCTGATATAGTCAGAGATGTAGCCCAGCAAACAAGGGTCGATTTTATTGACATGGAACGAGTAACCCAACTGTATTTTCAAAAGCTAGGTGGCATCAACTCACGCTTGCGCTTTATGCATATAGCACCTAACTTGCACCCAAATTACCCAATGGGCGTAGAAGACAATACTCATTTCAATGAACTCGGGGCTAGAGAAGTTGCTCAATTAGTATTAACAGAAATGAAAAGAATAAATCACCCACTCGTTAAACAATTACGCATACCTGATGAAAAACACTTAAAATAAAAGCAATACTTGGCTTACCAACTGGCGTAGATGAGTATCCACAGTTTTTAGTCATAATCTCAAAACAGCGTATCTTAGCGTTACTACGTGGTAACCCCTTATGATTAAAAGCATAATCACAGTAAATTAAGCGAAGGTACACTTAACCCCCGTTACACTACAGAAGTTAGCTAATACAGAATGTTTGCTAGTTTCTGAACTCTCCTTATAAGTGCAAATACAGCACTGATATTACTTAAGCTGGTATTCTGTTTTTCTAATCAATTCGATTTATATAATCAATTTTAACGTTTAAGTTAAACACATTAAAATGAAGCTATAAACCAATAAAGTAATTACAAAGGAAGGCATATTTTGAAACCTCAAGATCCTAAAATCACAAATTCTTTCGATAAAACAGCATTGATCGCGGAAGGAGGTGGGCAACGAGGGATCTTTACCGCAGGTGTCCTAGATGCATGGCTTGAACATGAATATGACCCATTTGATTTATTTATTGGTACTTCTGCAGGTTCACAAAACCTAACTAGTTATTTAGCTCGCCAAAAAGGGTATGCCAAACGCTTAATAAGAGGGCTTTCGCGCCATAAGCGGTTTTTTCAATTAGGCCGTGGTTTGGTGGGTAAACATATAGTCGACTTAGACTGGTATTTTGATAAAACTACCGAAGTAAACAGAGCACTTGATTTTAAAACGGCAAAAGCAAGTTTGGGTGAACGAGAGCTACTCATCACCGCAACCAATGCGCGTGATCGTAAACCTTATTTTTTATCACCAACTGGTGAAGGGCAACAATGGCGAGATCTATTAAAAGCATCAAGTGCGCTGCCATTTTTATATAAACAAGGTGTAAGGTTAACGCCGTGGTTAAACGCATTAGCTGCTAATGAAATAGATAAAACTGATGACCTACACGCTGAGTCAGACTTTTACTTAGATGGTGGCCTTGCAGCGCCACTACCAGTACGCGAAGCCTATAATCGTGGTGCACGTAAAATAGTGGTAATACGCACTGCTGATCAAGATTTCCAAGCGCAATCGGCATGGGTAAACAAATTAAAAGCGTTTGTTTGTGCATCAGGGTACTGCCCAAAAACATTAGATTACTTATTACAACACGAACAAGCGTATGAAGATGAGTTAGCATTTATTGCCAACCCTCCGAAAGATGTAGAAATAATACAAATTTTTGCAAACCAAAAGCTTTCGAGCAAATTACTTGGTAGTTCAACCAGTGATCTACGTCGTGATTACAAATTAGGTTTATTGGCAGGTAATAACTATTTTACTGAACAATATCCAGTAAACAATGTGCACACTGTTGCTATAGCCAACTAACTACTGATGTTGATAGATTCATGACACTGATCCTGACGCCAATTAAGTAAACTTACTAACTGCTACTGACAAACATGGACGGTATTGTAGAAGGGGGTGCATAACTTTTTATTGGTTTAACACTCTCAGTACTTGCTAATTTATATCAGCAAGATAAAGTATTGCCAACTAAATATTCTCAAATCTAGCATATCTATGCCATTTTAGGTTGGGAAATAATAACAAGGGCAAATATGTTTGATTTAATCGTAGGCAGTATAAATAACCTGCTTTGGGGCGAAGGACAAATACTGATCTACATTTTACTGTTTACAGGGATTTGGTTTTCGGTACGTTTAAAAGCAATTCAACTTGTTAAATTTAAGCATATGTTTAGCCTGTTAAAAGGCAGTAGTAAGTGTAATAAAAACGATATTTCATCATTTCAAGCGCTTTGTACTGGGCTGTGTGCTCGAGTAGGGACAGGTAATTTAGCTGGTGTGGCAGTTGCTATATCACTCGGTGGTAGCGGCGCCATATTTTGGATGTGGGTCATTGCTATACTGGGCATGGCAACCGGATTTGCAGAAAGTATTTTAGGCCAGGTATATAAAATTCGCGACAGCAATGGCGAGTTTAGAGGTGGCCCTGCGTATTATATTCAACAAGGCTTAGGCAGTCGCAGCTTTGCCATTATTTTCGCTTTATGCTTGTTTTTAGGTTACGGCTTTACCTTTAGCGCCATGCAAACCAACACCATTACTGATGCATTAAATTACGCATTTGAAATACCCACTTTTTACTCAGGTGTTGTGATCACACTTTTAGCAGGCTCTATTATTTTAGGGGGCTTTAAAGCCATTGCCCGATTCGCCGAGCGAGTAGTACCTGTTATGGGTATCGTGTTTGTGCTTGTTGCTGTAGTAATTACATTGATTAACTTCACCCAAGTACCTGCCATGCTTAAAGATATATTTTTATCAGCGTTTGGCTTGCAAGAAGCTGGTGCAGGCGCCATGGGTGCAGCCATTAAAAATGGTATACAACGCGGTTTATATTCTAATGAGGCTGGCGCGGGAAGTGTGCCGCATGCATCGGCAAGTGCCAGTCCAATGCCAAACCACCCAGCTACACAAGGCTACATACAAATGTTAGGGGTCTTTTTCGATACCATCGTATTGTGCAGTTGTACCGCGGTTATTATTTTATTGGCCGATGTAGATATAAGCGGCGAAATGGAAGGCATACGCTTAACGCAAAGCGCTATGACCTCACATTTAGCACAAGGTGGGGTGTATTTTGTAGCCGCTGCCATTACTTTATTTGCTTTTACCTCGGTGGTTGCTAACTACGCCTACGCCGAAAGTAACCTCCACTTATTTAAGCTCGATAACAAAGTAGGGCGCGGTATTTATACTTTGCTTTATTTATCAATGATGTTGTGGGGCGCATCAGCCACCTTAAAACAAGTATGGGATTTAGCTGATATTGCTCTAGGGTTAATGACAGTAGTAAACGTAATCGCTATTATACTACTCACACCGACTATTTTGTCTGTTACTAACGACTACCACGCACAAAGAGACAAAGGCATAGAGCCTGAGTTTAAGGTAAAAAACGTAAAAGTGCAGGGTAAATGTGAAGACGGAATTTGGGATTAAGATTAAAGTTTAAACGTGTTGTTATTGCATAAATATTCATTTTTAAATTTGGCTTTAACAACATTAAACTGCGACTCTACAGGTAGTATTTTTAGATGATCGACATTTATGCGGGTAAAACTGCAGCAAAAATAATAAACGAACAAGGTTTTAAACCCGAGCTTTTTACCTCGTTTTTAGGGGCAAGTGGTGGCCCTAAATGGTTTACCTTATTTGGTTTAGACAAATATATATTTGGCGAATTTTTTAAACATCGCACCCAACCGCTTAATTTAATTGGCTCATCGGCAGGGGCTTTTCGTTCAGCCTGTTTTGCACAAAACGATCCAGTTGCAGCCATTAAGCGGTTAGCGAAATCGTATTCGCAAACCCGATATTCTAGTAATAAACCAACGCCCGCTGAAATTACACTAAAAGCCCGCGCATTATTAGATGATGTATTTGGTGATGATGGCGTTACTGAAATTATAAATAATCCCGTTTTTAAAGCGCATTTTATTGTCGCAAAATCTAACGGGTTTATTGCCAGCGAACATAAATTAATACAGCTTTTGGGTTTATCAAAAAGTTATATGCTTAACCGAGTTAATCGAAAATTATTAGGTAGGCAATATGAGCGTTTTATTTTTGGCGCGGCCAATAGTAATTTAAGTATTACCGACAGCTACAATTTTAAAACCAAAAATATCGCACTCACACAAACAAATTTAAAAGATGCCTTACTTGCATCGGGCTCTATACCACTAGTAATGCAAGGTATAAAAAATATTGCCGGTTCGCCACCAGGAATTTACCGCGATGGCGGCATTATTGATTACCACTTTGATTTAAAAATTAATAACCCTGGCTTAATTTTGTATCCGCATTTTAATTCAGATCCAAAAGCAGGGTGGTTCGATAAAAATTTAAAACGAAAAGTGTCACCACAAAATTACGACAACGTGGTGATGATCACCCCATCAAAAGAATTTGTAGCCAACTTACCTTACGGAAAAATCCCAGACAGAAACGACTTTACTGATCTTGATGCCGACACGCGTATTAAATATTGGAACACCGTATTTAGAGAAACAGAAAAACTGGCTGAAGCGTTTGATAAAAAATTAAATAATTTCATTGATGTTCCAAATAATAAAATGTAGTTTTCAATAGTTTGACTATTGTTCAACGGTTTATAATTAATAAAATAGTTGTAAAGCTATTTAACCTGAGATCTGCTTAAGCGATAACTAATGCGTTAAGCTCTACGTCAGTTAAATTAAGGTGTGGCTTATTTTCTTTAAAGCAATAAGCCACCAATCCAGCCACTAAATTCAACATAAAGCCGTTCATACTCCGATGTCTCGAATGTTCAATGAAGGATATATTCTTGAGTTGGTCATTAATTGTTTCGATTATAAAACGCTTTGAAAGCATCGCTCTATCCCATAATGACATCGCTTTTGCCTTCATATTTTTGCGAACCGTCGTGATCAGCTTTACCCCTTTATCGAGCAAATCCGCTTCTAAAGCCTTACTTAAATATCCTTTATCACCGTATAATTTATCCGTCAGGCAGCTCGCTAATTCGCGGACTGGTTGAGTATCATGTACATTTCCTGTTGTCACTTTCGCAGCAACAATTTCACCATGATGATTAACGATTAAATGCAGCTTGAAACCATAAAACCATCCCATCGTTCCTTTACCTCGCTGGGCTATTCCATCAAAGGTCTTGTGTCTTGGAATACGAATGTTATGGCAGACCTTAATAGATGTAGAATCAATGAATTCAACGCCTGTGGGTTTACCTTTAAGTGAAGTGAAATAAGCACACATTGGCACAATTACTCTCGGCATAACGGCTAGAAATCGTGTGTAACTGAGTAAGTTAGGAAATTCACTTTTGTACATAAGTGATACATAACCAAGGTAGTAGTTTTTGAAATCACGATGATGTGACATGTGAAAACTAATAACAATAGTCATAATTTCACTGGTCGTCATACGGCCTGCTCGCTGACGTTTTTGGGTGCCATCTTCGAGTAATTGTTTTTTCCATTGGGGTATAAATACTTTGCAAAAATCATCGACATCGCAAAACAATTCAACTAATTTAATCATGCCTGTTCCTTGTTTATCCAATCGTTCTTGGTCGAAAGATCGGATCTCGGAACAGGCATTTAGTTCAATTTCTTAAACGAGATTCAGGTTATTTAGCTATTTCTGCAATATACTCTTGGAGTTTAGCTTCAGCATTATCTTTACCAAATAAAATTTGGCAAACCTCTTGTAAACCGGGATCAGAGAGAATATCTTCACTTTTTACAACCAGTGAAATTTTAGAACGTCGACGTAAAAAGTCACTGAGTTTAGTTATCATTTCTCGTTCAGCTGCGTGCTCAATTTCTACACGTAAGTACTCGGAATTTTTAATCAGAAGTTCGCCTTTTTCAGGAGATTCGCGAATTTTTTCGAGCATATTAATTGCATTTCTACCGTAACGTCTCCAAAACCGCTTAGTAAGTGCCTCAGTTGATGTTTTTGGTGTTAAGCCGTCTAAATTCATCAATTTTGCACGGTGCATAAACTCATTTTTGACGGTATCATCAGCTTCGCCATACCATTTGTAATCTTTGTAAGGCAGTTTCACACCTAAGTTAGTAACTAAATTAGCGACCTCATCGCCGACATTAATACAATCAGTTAGCTTGCCGCCAAAAATAGAAAGGTATTTTTGGTCACTATTGGTATCAATTGCGTGTTTACGCGATAACTGTACCCAGTCAGCCTTGCCATTTCCATCTTTTTTAATTGCTAATGGCCTGACTCCACAACGCTCAGCTATAATGTCGTCTTTTGTGAGCGGTTTTTCTAGTTTTAATAATTTATTTACATTATCAAGCACAAAGTTTCTATCTTCATTAGTCACTTGTGAGTGAGGATCATGAACTTGTGTATCAGTTGTGCCAATGCAAGTTTTAGGTCCCATCGGGATCACAAAAAACAGTCGCCCATCGTCTGCAAAAAACGTCAGTACTTTCTTACTATTAGTGATTTTATCAACAATAAGGTGAATACCTTTTGAAAATACATGATGATGCGCTGTATTCTGACTATTTATGTTATTGATCGGATCAACGAACGGGCCCGCCGCGTTAATAATAACTTTAGAACGTATAGAAAATGTTTTTTTAGATATCTCATCTATTGCATTTGTGGTCCAAATTTCATTAGAACGAGTTGACCCGGTCGAACTGACATAGTTAGCGGCAATACAACCATGACTCATACTCGAGCGAATAAAGTTGAAAACAAAGCGAGCATCGTTATCTAATAAAAAGCTGTCTGAATATTCAAATCCAGCCTCAACATTGTTTGTATTGATGACAGGTTCTAATGATTTTATTTTTTTTGCACTAAGGTATTGAGGCGATTTTGTAAAAAAACGTCCCATAAACCAATAGAGAATAGTCCCTAAATAAACAAAGAATGCAGGGAACCGAAAGCCTTTTTGAATACTTGTAAAAAAACGAATTTCTTTGACTGTAGAAGGATAGCTACGCATTAAATGATTTCTACTTTTACAAAGTTTATTCACCAAATTGTATTCATGACTTTCTAAATATTTTATGCCACCCCAAGCTAAGTTTGATGAGTTTGAACTAGTGAAACCAGCGAAGTCGCCTTTATCTATTAAGGCAACTTTAGCACCCTTAGCGGCTAAAGAAGCCGCCGATACAGCACCATTAATACCTCCTCCAATAATTAAAACATCATAGATATCTAGAGGAAGCTTTCTAATATTATTGTCTCTAAGTTGACTCATTTGTTAAATTTCCTATTTTAAATATCAAGCCATTTAAATCAGCTTAATTAAATTATATCTACCTAAGGTAGGCTATACAAAGCGCATATTGAGTTTAACCATTTATACAAAGTTATATGTTGCGTATTAAAACGTAATAAATGGCATTTATAGTCTTATTGAATTGACACAAGTGAATTTTTCAAAAATTAAAACCTCATTAGCTCTATTAACAAAGAAAAATTTGCAAATTTAAGGTTACGCATGTTTTTTAATTTTCTTTTCAATAAAGATAATAGTCATACCGAACATTTACAAACATTAAACTACATAAAAGAAAATAGATCCACTTGTTTTGAAGGTTCAAAGAAGTTGGAAAGATAAGGGGGGGCTCGAATGGTTTTACTTCAACCATTTAAAACAGTATAGACTATTGAATTGTCAGTATTATTGAGTTTTATTAGATAAAATAAGTCTACTGATGGTTAATTACACTCTGTTGATAAAACCAAGATAAAGGATTTGCATTAACTAGGCTGGGTACAGCTAATGTAAATAAAAGTACATAAGACTGTTATGATATCCCTTTAATTAGCTATATGAAGTTTGACATTATGCTCATCAAGTAAACTAAGAATACTTTTAGGTGGTGTAGAATCTGTAATAAAATCATCAGCTTGAGAGATATTGCCTAATCTTACCATCGCGTAGCGACCAAATTTAGAATGGTCTGCAGCAAGTAAGACTTTGCGTGAGTTTTCAATGATTGCTTGCGCTACGCGAACTTCTCGGTAGTCGAAATCAAGTAAAGCCCCGTTTTCTTCTATACCACTGATACCTATAATGCCAAAATCCATCCGAAATTGGTTAATGAAATCTTCTGTTGCTTCACCAATAATCCCACCATCTCGGTGTCTAACTTCTCCACCTGCGATAAGCACCGAAAAATCTTTTTTAACACCTAATATAGCCGCAACATTAAGGTTGTTCGTTACCACTTTCAAATTTTCATGGCCGAGAAGTGCTTTAGCTATTGTTTCTGTTGTAGTGCCTATGTTTATAAATAAGGAAGAGCCATTAGGTATCATGCTCACTAAGTGCTGTGCTATTTTTTGTTTAGCTTCTAGATCCATAATTTTCCGAGTTTTATACGCTGTATTCTGAATACTTGAAATAGCACTCGCACCACCATGATGACGCCTTAATTTATTGAAATTAGAAAGATAATTTAGATCTCGCCTTATTGTTTGAGGTGTAACTTTATAGTGACTTACTAATTCTTCAATAGAAATTGAATCTCTTTCTTTTAATAATTTTAATATAGATTCGTGTCTCTGGTCTTGAGTCATTTTTTTCGCAATTTTAGATCTAGTTAATGGTAAATTATAAATTAAAAAGTAACGAATGCATATCACATAAATAGTTATATATTAAAACTGTATTTTTGTTGTTTTTTTGTTGCATTTAGCAATTAATCCATGTAATAGTACAAAAACGAAAATAACCGAAAGTAAAATGAAAAAATGAATAATTATATCCTTTCAATTGATCAAGGTACGACTAGCTCGCGAAGTGTATTATTCGATTTAGATGGCAATATTGCATACCTAGAACAACAAGAGTTTGAACAACACTTTCCTAAAGATGGTTATGTAGAACATAAACCAGAAGATATTTGGGCTTCTGTACAACAGACAATAACCGCTGTAATGAAACACTTAGATCCTCAACGTGATAAAGTTATTGCTATTGGTATTACTAACCAACGTGAAACGACAATTGTGTGGGATAAAATTACTGGTGAACCCATTTATAACGCGATAGTTTGGCAAGATAGACGTACATCAGAGCTATGTAATCGTTTAAGAGTTGCCGAAAAAGAAGATTTAATTATAAAAAAGACGGGTCTACTAATAGACCCATATTTTTCTGCAACTAAAATAAATTGGATTTTAGAAAACTGCCCTAACGCAAGAGAAAAAGCAGAAAAAGGCGATTTAATTTTTGGTACTGTCGATACTTATTTATTGTGGAAATTGACAAGCGGAAAAGAACATCGTACAGACGCAACTAATGCTTCACGCACTATGTTATTTAATATTCATACACAAGAGTGGGATAGTGAATTACTTGAGCTACTAGATGTGCCAGTAAAGATGTTACCAGAAGTAATGGATACATCAGATGATTTTGGTATCGCAGATGAGCGTTATTTAGGTTACGAAGTTCCTATTTTAGCTATGGCAGGGGACCAACAAGCCGCGCTATTTGGGCAAACATGTTTTCAATCAGGAATGGCCAAAAGTACCTATGGAACAGGGTGCTTTATGATGGTTAACACAGGCGATAAAGTTCTTGAATCTAAAAATAGACTTCTCAGTACGGTGGCTTATAGATTAAATGGAAAACCAACATATGCGCTAGAGGGAAGTATTTTTATTGCAGGTGCAGCAATTCAATGGCTTAGAGATGGCTTACAATTAATCCAAAAAGCTGACGAAACAGAATTACTTGCAAATAATACTTCGCTAGATCACGGTATTTATATGGTTCCTGCTTTTACAGGCTTAGGTGCTCCTTATTGGGATTCCGATGCGCGAGGTGCCATTTTCGGCTTAACCCGAGATACTGGTATAAAAGAGATCGTAACAGCAGGGCTACAGTCAGTTTGTTTCCAGACAAAGGATCTTCAAAAGGCGATGGAAGCAGATGGCGTAAGGCCGCAGGTACTAAAGGTTGATGGTGGCATGGTAATAAATAGTTGGCTTATGCAGTTTTTGTCTGATGTTTTAGGTGCGGAAGTTGACCGTTCAACCATAAGTGAAACAACTGCCTTAGGTGTAGCATATTTAGCTGGTCTTAAAGCTGGTGTTTTCCCATCGCTTGAGTCATTAGCAGCGAGCTGGAATTGCGATAGACGATTTGTACCTAATATGACTAAGTTAAAGCGTGATGAGCTATATGCTGGCTGGTGTAATTCAGTTAAAAAAGTGCAAAGCGGCGGCGAATAATTTGGATTAGCTATAAAACCATACCAACTTAGTTAGGGTTTATTACTGTAGGTTATTTTTCTATAACACGACTATAAACTCTAAGCGTAAAAATAATAATATTTATACAAATTTTTGGTTATTTGAAACATGTAGAATAGTTTCAAAATATTCATTGCTTACAGTTATGTAATAAATATTATTAAGGTTGGTTTTATTTTTATTAGTAATAAGGAATATAAAAATGACACCTTTCTTAGCAGAAATATTAGGAACTGCACTGCTTATTTTAGTTGGAGGCGGGGTTGTTGCGAATGACATACTAAAAAAAACATTAGGCAACGGCGGCGGTTGGATGACGATTACTACAGCTTGGGCACTTGGGGTATTTATCGGTGTGGTTGTTGCTGGCCCCTATAGTGGCGCGCATCTGAACCCTGCAGTAACAATAGGCTTAGCTGTAGCTGGATCATTTCCATGGGCTGAAGTTCCAAGTTATATTCTTGCAGAATTTATTGGCGCAATGATTGGTGCTTCGTTAGTTTATGCAATTTATAAGGATCACTTCGATGCTACTGAAGATCCTACGCTAAAACGAGCTGTTTTTTGTACAGAACCGGCTATACCAAACACGTTTAGAAATATACTCAGTGAGGTAATAGGGACTTTTGTTTTATTAATTTGTGTATTTTGCTTCTCTTCAGCTGAAATTGATGATGGCTCAGGAGTAAAAATAGGTTTAGGTTCAATAGGTGCAATTCCAGTAGCTTTTGTTGTTTGGGGTATAGGGCTTTCTTTGGGTGGAACTACAGGATATGCAATAAATCCAGCTCGAGATTTAGGCCCCCGTATTGTGCACTTTTTATTACCAATAAAAGGAAAAATTGATAGTAATTGGAGTTACTCATGGATCCCAGTGCTTGGTCCAGTGGTAGGTGGTGTTTTAGCTGCTTTATTTTATATTTCTATTAAATAAAAGTTTATTATAAAACAACAGCAATTAGTATGGTTATTATAAAAAGGGCGCACAGCCCTTTTTTACTAGTATATTTATAATTAAAGCCTATAATTTATATTATGTTAAATTGGTTCTTGCTTGTTAAAGTGGGCGTAGTTGCACGAACTAGTCCACTTTTAGAAGGGTTTTAAGGTCTTAATTTAGCTCAGAATCTACCCAGAATTTAGTGCCTTTCAGTACGGCCTGTAATGCTAGGCCATTTTCGGTTAATGAATAAACAGTTACTTGATCTGCAATGGCTTCGGCAACAAGCGCACCGCCTTTATCTTGGTATTTTGCTGCTGCATCTGCATTGCCACCGAAGGCCCAACCATGTTCAATAAAACGATTTAACGCAGTTTGGTTATGAAAAACCATTACAACATTAAAGTCTTTAACACCTAAACCAAGTCCTAAACCGGCTTCACCCATGTTCATATAAGTTGATTTACCCGTTAAATTATTTTTAACTACACCATAGCCGCCACCAAAGCTGGCTAAAATAACATTGACATTAGCATTATCAAATACTGCATAACCAGCGGCATTTTTAATTTGCTCTTTAACAACATCTGGTTTTTCTTTGTATAATTTACTGAGTGTATCTGCACGCATATTTTGCACTAAATTACGCTTTTCAGTTGGAGAAGCACTACCTGTTGTAGCACAACCAGACAGGACTAATGTAAGTGCAACTAAACTTAAAACTACTATTAACTTTTTCATATGCCTTCCTTAAATCAGCAACATTGCTTTGGTATTATCTGATTAGCTTAATAATATAATCATTCGCTAAGTCCAATACTAGACAGTATCGGACTTTAAAGCTAAACTGTAACTACTTTATTTTATTAGAAATAACTATATTATGCTTGTTGCTTTGGTCGATACATTAAAACAATTACGGTATCAAATTGCCCATCTTGAAGATGATACAATGCAATCAGAATACCCTGAACTTGCCACCTTTATACAGCAAGTTGGCTTGATTGTCGCTGAATCTAAGCAAGAATTAGTCTTTTTGTATCAATTTTTATATGTTTATGGTCGAAAATCAGAAGCGACCTATAATCGTTTTCGTAACGAACTTGAACGCTTTTACCTATGGTCTTGGTTAGTCGCAGAAAAATCAGTATTTGAATTAAAACGTGAAGACATAGAAGCCTATGTCGATTTTATGGTCGAACCCGATAAAAGTTGGGCCATGACTTCAGTGCAATGGCGCTATAAAGATGAGCAAGGGATCCGTAGATTAAACGAAAATTGGCGCCCTTTTATGCTCAAAGAATCTATTGCTAGCCAACAAACATTAGCGGCTATGTTTACTGCTTTAAATGTATTTTACAAGTTTGCTATTTTAGAAGAAAAAACCTTTGCTAACTTTGTACCGGTTGTAAAAAAGAATAGCCCTTATTTAGTTGTGCAATCACAAATAAAAATTCCTGATACCTTGAGTGATATTCAATGGGAATATGTATTTGGTGTCACACGTGATAAGTGTGAGCAACAACCTGATCTTGAAAGAAATTTATTTACCTTAGCGTGTTTAAAAGGTCTTTATTTACGGATCTCTGAACTATCAGAGCGACCACAATGGTCGCCTGTTATGTCTCATTTTTGGCAAGATAATGATGGCTTTTGGTTTTTAAGAATTATGGGTAAAGGAAATAAATTACGCGATGTCACACTCAGTGAAGATTTTGTAACTTATTTAAAACGTTATAGGTTATACAGAGGTTTACCGGCCCTGCCCCGCGTTGATGAATCTGATCCATTGGTGCATAAAATTCGTGGCCAAGGCGGAATGACCGTTAGACAAATTCGTCGTTTAGTTCAACAAAGTTTTGATTTAGCTAAAAAATCTTTACTTGATGACGGCTTTACTGATGATGCCGAACAACTAGAATCGGCAACTGCGCATTGGCTAAGACATACTGGTGCTACGCATGATGCACAAACGCGTCCTTTAAAACATTTATCGGAAGATTTAGGACATGCAAAAATTGCCACCACCGATCAAATATATATTCAGACAAATATCAAAGAACGAGCAAAATCAGGATTTAAAAGGAAAATATAAATGGAATATGTTGTATTAGCCGCTGTGGGTTTAGCCTTTTTAATGTATTCATTATCTATGCATCAATTAGAGCGAGCAGAAATTACCGGACCTATGTTTTTTGTTATAATCGGTGCGTTGATCGGGTTCATGCTACCAAATAAAACGGCTTATTTAACCAGAGACTTAGACCACTTATTACCTTTAATAGAATTAACACTGAGCATATTTTTATTTACTGATGCGGCAAAAACCAAACTAACAGTTTTAAAACATAGTTTTCAATACCCTAGCCTATTACTTTTTGTTGCTTTACCACTTACCTTGTTTGCTGGAATTATTATTGCGAGTTTAATGTTTACCCAGCTCACACTGATCCAAGCAGCACTAGTTGCAATAATATTAACGCCGACAGATGCAGCGCTTAGTAAAGGATTATTAAATAGCAGTGCGGTGCCTGAAAAAATTCGGGAAGGGATCAATACTGAAAGTGGTTTAAACGATGGTTTATGTGTGCCAATATTTTTAGTCTTGATGTTGTTAGCAAAAGAGCCTGCATCTACATTTTCGGTTTTTGATACGGTCATTGTTTTTGCGCGTGAATTAGGTGTGGCTATTCTGGTTGCAGTTGCTGCAATGGGATTGATCATTCCCGCGATTAAGTTTGTCATGCAACGTCATTATTTTTCAAATAATAGTAGCCCATTTTTAGTGGTTGGTATGGCAATGGCCATTTTTTCAATCGCACAAAGTTTGCATAGCAGTGGTTTTATTGCGGTGTTTGTTGCTGGATTAATTTTTGATAGATTTACCGATCAGGATTTACGCTTAAAACTCGTTGAAGATAGTGAACACATCGCTGACTTTACTGGTTTGTTGATCTGGTGTTTATTTGGTTTTGTGTGCAGCTATTTAGTTTTGCCAGAATTATCATGGGCACTTGCTGTATTTGCACTACTGAGTACAACGCTTATTCGAATTATCCCTGTGATGTTGTCATTACAATTTACTAAATTAAAAATGAAAGAACGTTTTACTTTTGCTTGGTTTGGCCCGAGAGGCTTAGCATCTATTGTATTTACTTTAATGGTGATCGATAGCGGCATCGAAAATAAATACTTTATAGCTACGATTGCTATGACAACTATTTTATTTAGTGTTTTTATTCATGGTATGAGCACCAAGCCTATTGCTGATAGTTATTTAAAATAAAAATCACGATATAAAAAATGCCGCATTCCTTTTTAAAAAGCGTGCGGCATTTTTATATTAAATGTTATTGCTTAGCTTATCTGCTAGTAGTTCTATTGGGTGTTTTGGTTTGAATTTTTCATAGCGTTTAACTTGGCTACGACAAGAAAAACCGGTTGCTAATAATTGCTCAGGTTTATTTTTCTCTACAACACCTTGCCAACTCATTTCATATAATGCTCGAGAGTTTTTCTGGTTTTGCGCTTCATGGCCATATGTCCCCGCCATACCGCAACACCCTGTTGCTGTTGTATGAAGTTTTAGGCCTAAGTCAGTAAAAATTGTTTGCCAAACAT
The DNA here is from genome assembly GCF_018069805.1 of Pseudoalteromonas ostreae. Taxonomy (GTDB): domain Bacteria; phylum Pseudomonadota; class Gammaproteobacteria; order Enterobacterales; family Alteromonadaceae; genus Pseudoalteromonas; species Pseudoalteromonas ostreae. The sequence continues at coordinate 8,678 of NZ_JAGPYN010000028.1, read as the reverse complement.
TTGCTGCTTTTGGTAATGCGGTTGTTTCAGTACAATGACTTAATAACGTAAAAGTTATATCGCTATCAACTTTGTTAGCTAATGATTTAAAAGATTGTGTTGCTAACCATTCATGAGCAAGGAGCACTTCAAACTCACCACGTTCATCCGCTAAAATAGAATTATATTCATCCCGATAACACATTACTAATGATGCATCTAAACCTACAAGTGGTGCATTTATTTCAGATAATGAATTTAAAAATGTCGCTGCATTTTTTGCTGTGATCTTAAATTCATTTAAAAAACCTTTAACGTGTTGCGGTTTTCCATTTGGCTTAAACGGTAACAGTATTGGCTTCTTGCCTAGTGCGGAAATTATTTTTATAAAACTTTCTACCAGCTCAGCTTCATAAAAACTGGTAAACGGATCTTGCACAATTAGTACATACTCACTTTGTTGCTCGGGAGTTAAGCCTGAAAGTTGTGCAAAATTAAATTCGTGTGTTTTAGTAATCCGTTTTGTTAAACGTGGTGAACTAAGCACGGGTGTATCAACATAGCCAACAGATTTTTTTATTAATGAGCTGACTAATTTAGTTTTTACAATTGGGTTTATTACATTTGAAAATTTGGCCATTAATGGTGCACTGGCTTCAATATTACCGACTAGATAATCTTTAAGTGGGCGCGCGTAGTAACTGTGATAATAATTTAAAAAACGTGATCTAAAAGTCGGCACATCAACTTTTATTGGGCACGCTGTGGTACATGCTTTACACGCTAAACACTCATCCATTGAGGCTTTAACTTCATGAGAAAAATCATATACGCCTTTCTTTTTATCGCGGCTATGTTGAAAACGTTCCCACCAGGTGATCACTTCACCTTTATTAAGTTCTTTTTCAACCTCAATTAAATCAATCTCTTTTGCTTCTTGTAAACGCAGCCATTCGCGCATTAAACTTGCGCGACCTTTAGGTGAATTACGACGATCACCGGTTACTTTATATGATGGGCACATAGGAGAGTTTTCATCATAGTTAAAGCAAATACCATTGCCATTGCATGTCATTGCATTATTAAAACTAGTTTTAACATCAACCGAAATTTGTCTGTCGAACCACGCACGCTTTTGATCATCAACGCTAACGAGTGAGTCCTTACTTTCAATTGGAGTACATATTTTACCGGGATTAATCCTATTGTTAGGATCAAAAGCTGATTTTATAAGTCGTAATTGCTTAAATAAATGCTCACCAAAAAACTCAGGGCCATATTCACTTCTATACCCCTTACCGTGCTCGCCCCACATTAAACCACCGTATTTAGCGGTGAGTTTAACAACTTCATCAGAGATCACTCGCAGTAATTTTTCTTGTTTGGGATCACACATATCAAGTGCCGGTCTAACATGTAATACACCGGCATCAACATGACCAAACATACCATATTGTAAATTATGGCTATCGAGCAAAGCTCTAAATTCAACAATATAATCTGCAAGATTCTCAGGTGGTACGGCGGTGTCTTCAGCAAACGCTAAAGGTTTTTGTGCGCCTTTAACATTACCCAACAAGCCAACTGATTTTTTACGCATGGCATAAATTTTTAAAATATCAGCCTTACTGCTGGTAAGTTGATAACCAATTACGCCATTTTTTTGTTGTGCAACGCAATCATCGAGTAATGCACATAGTGACTCAACTTTGTCTTTTATGTCATCAGGCGATACAGCATTAAACTCAACCATGTTAAGCCCTTGCATATCTTTATTTGGCACATCGGTTATTAAGTCCGATACTGAATGCCAAATAATATCTTCACGTGCAAGATTTAAAACTTTGCTGTCAACGGTTTCAACTGAGGTAGCACGGGCATCGACCAAGAATGGTGAATGACGCAGGGCCGAGTCAAAGCTATCATACTTGATGTTGATTAAGGTTTTGAATTCAGCAATAGGTGTGATGTTTAATTTAGCTTCAGTAACAATACCAAGCGAACCTTCTGAGCCAGTTATCAGCCTACTCATATCAAAAGTTTGTAAGTCATCACTTAGCACATGCTCTAGGTCATATCCGGTTAAAAAGCGATTTAAACGTGGAAACTTGGCTAAAATTGCATCCCGCTCAGACAAACAAATATCAATCACTGTGGCGTACAATTTACCGATTGTTGTGTTTTGTTCGGCAATTAGTTTGGCTTTATCAATGTCTATTGGTGTCGTTGACATTTGTGTGCCATCGACTAAATAAGTGGTAAGTCCTAAAACATGATCGCTCGTTTTACCATACACCAGTGAGCCTTGCCCTGATGCATCGGTATTAACCATTCCGCCGATTGTTGCGCGATTACTCGTTGATAAATCAGGTGCAAAGAAAAATCCATAAGGGCGTAAAAAATCATTTAGTTGATCTTTAATCACGCCCGTTTGCACTCTAACCCAACCTTCTTCAGGATTAATTTCGAGGATTTCTCGCATATAACGTGATAAATCGACTACGATCCCGGGAGTTAATGATTGACCGTTGGTGCCTGTACCACCGCCGCGTGGTCCAAAAGTTAGCGATAGATAAGGGTCTTGTGCAGCAGTTTGCAGAGCAATTTGAATATCTTTTTCAGTTTTAGGAAAAATAACACTTTGCGGTAACTGCTGGTAAATACTGTTATCAGTTGATGCAGTTATACGAGTTGCATAACTTGCATCAGTATCACCAGTAAACCCTTGTTTAATTATAGTTTTTAAGTAACTTGCGACTAAATCGGTCGTGGCATCTTGTTGGCTAATAGTTGCTATCATGACGGTAGTAAATTAAGGCATTTGTTCGATTATATCATGCTAAAGAGCAATAGAAATTGAAGATTTTACAGTTTGTAACACTCTTTTTATCGTTAAAAGGCTGTGATTACTTATACTCGTAGTAGATGCTTTATTGTGAGGGAATTGAAATGAAAAAATGTGTATTAGTTTTAGTCGGCAGTTTATTTATGTTGCTGGGATTATTTTTTGCTGTTGTACCTGGCCCTTCTTTGATCTTTTTTATTGCAGGGCTTATGTGTTTCTCTTTTTATTACCCTAAAGCACGCCATTATTTAGCAATTTGCCAAAAAGCGCTGACAAAATCTTGCGCGTTCTTAGATAAGAAGTTAGCACGATAAAAGTTATAAAAAAGCTATAACATATTGAGTAAACAAAAATGCCAGCAATAACGCTGGCATTTTTTATACTTTAACGATTATTTTGCTAATTTTTTAGCAAGGTATAACCAAGTTTCAAGTACTGTATCTGGGTTTAGTGAAACAGAGTCAATACCCTGCTCTACTAACCATGCAGCAAAGTCTTCATGATCTGAAGGACCTTGACCACAAATACCTACATATTTACCTTTTTCTTTCGCTGTTTTAATAGCCATAGAAAGTAGCTTTTTGATTGCAGGGTCGCGCTCATCAAATAGGTGGGCAATTAAACCTGAATCGCGGTCAAGACCAAGCGTTAACTGAGTTAAATCGTTAGAGCCGATAGAGAAACCATCGAAGTATTCTAAGAATTCTTCAGCCATTAATGCGTTTGACGGAAGCTCACACATCATGATTACTTTAAGACCATTTTCGCCACGTTTAAGGCCGTGTTCTTCAAGTAGTTCAATAACGCGTTTACCTTCTTCAAGGGTACGTACGAATGGGATCATGATTTCGATGTTGGTCATATCCATGCTGTTTCTTACGCGTTTTATTGCTTCACACTCAAGTGCAAAACAATCACGGAAGTCTTCAGAGATATAACGTGCAGCGCCTCGGAAACCAATCATTGGGTTTTCTTCTTCTGGCTCGTATTGCTGGCCGCCTACTAAGTTAGCGTATTCGTTTGATTTAAAATCAGACATACGAACAATTACACGCTCTGGTGCAAACGCACAACCTAGGGTAGAAATACCTTCAACCAGTTTACCGATATAGAATTCAACAGGAGATTCGTAACCGGCAATCATGTCTGTGATTTCTGCTTTTAATGCATCTGTTTGTGCATCAAAATTTAATAACGCTTTAGGGTGGACGCCAATCATGCGGTTGATAATAAACTCAACGCGCGCAAGGCCAACACCTGAATGTGGTAAACGTGCAAAATCGAATGCGCGATCTGGGTTACCTACGTTCATCATCACTTTCATTGGAAGTTCAGGCATTTCGTCCACACGTGAAGTAAGTACTTCAAAGTCTAAAATACCTTCGTAGATGAAACCTGTATCCCCTTCGGCACATGATACAGTAACTTCTTGACCTGCTTTAATTAAGTCTGTTGCATTACCACAACCAACAACGGCTGGAATACCTAACTCACGTGCAATGATTGCAGCATGACATGTACGACCACCACGATTTGTAACAATCGCAGCCGCGCGTTTCATGATAGGTTCCCAATCAGGGTCTGTCATGTCGGTAACTAAAATGTCACCTACTTGTACTTGGTCCATCTCTTTGATTGAATCAAGTACACGTACAACACCACTACCAATTTTATGACCAATTGCACGGCCTTCAACAACAACATTGCTGCTGCCATTTAGTTGGAAGCGTTCCATTACGTTTGTGTCTTCGTTTGAGCGAACAGTTTCTGGACGCGCTTGAACTATATAAAGTTTGCCATCGTTACCATCTTTTGCCCATTCGATGTCCATTGGACGACCATAATGCTTTTCAATGATTACAGCTTGTTTAGCAAGATCTTGCACTTCTTCATCTGTAATCGAAAATTTGTTTGAAAGTGCTGAGTCTACGTCAACAATTTCTACTTGTTTGCCATGAGCTTTGTCTTGAGAGTAAATCATTTGAATGGCTTTAGAGCCAATGTTACGACGTACTACAGCTGGCTTGTTTTTAAGTAGCGTTGGTTTATGAACATAAAATTCATCTGGGTTAACCGCACCCTGTACAACCATTTCACCCAAACCATAACTTGATGTGATAAAGACTACATCTTCAAAGCCCGATTCAGTATCAATACTGAACATAACACCTGATGCTGATTTATCAGAGCGTACCATGCGTTGAATACCCGCTGATAACGCTACACCACGGTGATCGTAGCCTTGGTGAACACGATAAGAAATAGCGCGGTCGTTAAATAACGAAGCGAATACGTGTTTAATAGCAGTCATTACAGAATCAATACCAACAACGTTTAAGAACGTTTCTTGTTGGCCTGCAAACGAGGCGTCTGGCATATCTTCAGCAGTAGCTGATGAACGAACAGCGAATGAAACATCGTCTTCTGCATTGCCGTGGAGTTGGCTGTATGCATCGCGGATTGCTTTATCTAGACTAGGTTGGAATGGGGTATCGATAATCCACTGACGGATATCGGCGCCGACTTTGGCGAGTGTGTTTACATCATCAACATCAAGAGTATCTAAAATGTCGTGAATTTTTGCGTTGAGTCCTGATTGCTCTAAAAACTCGTTAAAAGCGTCTGAGGTAGTAGCAAAACCACCTGGGACTTGCACACCTGCGTTGGCTAAGTTTGAAATCATTTCACCAAGTGAGGCATTTTTACCACCAACTCGAGGAACATCTTGCATACCAAGCTCTTGATACCAGAGAACGTATTCTTGCACGGATCTTTCTCCAAAAAACAAATTGTAGTACTAACTGTGAGAGTTAAGAAAGAAAACCTTTTATAAAGGTCGCCCCCATTCTACACTGGCAAACGTCCTCACGTAAACCGTGATACACTTATTTTAAAATTAAATGTAATAAAAAAGAGGCTTTATGAGAACTGCGTTTTATATTTCAGATGGCACGGCAATCACATCTGAAGTGTTTGGTCATGCGACCTTGTCTTTATTTCCTGTCGAATTTAATCATAAAACTATTCCTTTTGTTGAAACTGAAAAAAAAGCGAACGAAATAAAAGCAATTATCAATGCAACTGCACAGCGTGAAGGTGAAAAACCACTGGTATTTTTTACTTTCGTTAACCATAACTTAAGTGAAATTATTCGTTCATCAAACGCGGTTACTTATGATTTTTTAACTACTTTTAGTGAGAAAATAGAGCAAGAGATCAAAGTTGCACCTGTGCCTAAAATTCATCGTACTCATTCAATGCATGAAAAAAGTTATGATTTTAGAATTGATGCTGTGAACTATGCGCTTACTAATGATGATGGTGCTAATATTAGCAACTATGCTGAAGCTGATATAATTTTAGTCGGCGTAAGTCGCAGTGGTAAAACGCCAACAAGCCTTTATTTAGCTCTGCAATACGGTATTAAAGCGGCTAACTACCCTATTACTGAAGAAGATCTAGATTCGGGTAAATTACCGCAGTGCTTAATTGCCTATAAAGAGAAGTTGTTTGGGCTAACTATTGATCCTGTGAGATTGGCTGATATTCGCCAACGCCGGATGGCTAATTCAAAATATGCTTCGCTTAAGCAATGTCGAATCGAAGTACGTGAAGTTGAAATGTTGTATAAAAAATATAAGTTGGCGTATTTAAATTCGACCCATCATTCTGTAGAAGAAATTTCAGCTAAGATCATTTCAGATACTAACCTTGAGCGACGTAAGTACTAACTTCAATTTAGCAAATTTTGTAATAAAAAGTAATATCGGATATTAAAAAAGCCGCATGTGCGGCTTTTAATTTTTTGGACTAACTTTACTTACGTGCGTCTTTTAATAAATCTGCAACCAAGAAGCCAAGTTCTAATACCTGATCAGCATTTAAACGTGGGTCACACTGAGTGCGATAGCGCTGTGCTAAATCGTCATCAGATAATCCATAAGCACCACCAGTACACTCTGTAACATGTTGGCCGGTCATTTCTAAATGAACACCACCTGCATACGAGCCCTCAGCTTTATGAACTGCGAAGAACTGGCTTATCTCACGTAAAATATTGTCAAAGCTTCGGGTTTTATACCCTGATGTCGCTTTTTCAGTATTTCCGTGCATTGGATCAGAACTCCAAATTACTTTACGGCCTTCTTGTTGAACGCGACGCACTAATGCTGGTAACTTTTCAGGAAGTATATCAGCACCCATACGTGTGATTAATGTTAAGCGCCCAGGGATGTTATCTGGATTAAGTGCATCAATTAAACGAATTAAGTCATCAGGATCCATTCCTGGTCCAACTTTTACCCCAATTGGATTTTTAATACCTTTAAAGAATTCGATATGGGCATGATCAAGTTGGCGAGTACGTTCACCAATCCAAACAAAATGTGCGGAGCAGTCATACCATTCGCCTGATAGATGATCTCGGCGAGTAAGCGCTTCTTCATACCCTAGTAATAACGCTTCATGAGAGGTATATAAATCAGTTTCTTTTAGGCTTGGTGCAATTGTTGAGTTAATACCACATACTTCCATAAACTCAAGCGCATCTTGGATCTTATCCGCAAGCTGTTGGTATTTTTCTTTCAGTGGGTTAGCGGCAACAAACCCCATGTTCCAACGATTTACCTGGTGTAAATCAGCAAGTCCACCTTGTGCGAATGCGCGTAATAAATTTAATGTTGCTGCACTGTGATGATAAGCCGTCATTAAGCGCTGTGGATCGGGAATACGCGCTTGTTCAGTAAACTCAAAATTATTTACGATATCACCACGGTATGAAGGTAAAGACACCCCATCAATGGTTTCTAAATCTGCTGAGCGTGGTTTAGCATATTGCCCTGCCATGCGCGCAATCTTAACTACAGGGCATTTACCGCCATAAGTAAGTACAACGGCCATCTGTAAAATTGTTTTAAATGTGTCACGAATATTAGCGGCATTAAAGTCACTAAATGATTCAGCACAATCACCACCTTGAAGTAAGAAGGCACGGCCTTCACAAACGTCTTCTAGTTGTTTAAATAAACTACGGGTCTCTTCTGCAAAGACCAGTGGCGGTGCACTTTTTAATTGGCCTTCGATTGTTTTAAGCGCTTCTTGATCTGGATACTGTGGCTGCTGAAGTATTGGGAGCTCTCTCCAGCTATTTGGGTTCCACGACTGCATATAATTTCCTCATTCCTACATTTACCTGATAGGTGAAATTAACGTATGCAGTGCCCCTGTTCAAGGACTATATTCGCTAATTATCAATTATTTAGTTATGAGATAAATATTATCGATGAATTGCACAGTTCTATCACACTTCCCCTTTTTTAAATATCAATTAAGTAACGTTTAACTTATTAATATAAAACATAAAATTAATTAACAGAGTAAGTTCCTAGTTAATTAATCAAAAGAGCTATGGATAACCAGACAAAAGAACACATCATACATAATCTGAAGTAATGCGTAACCTTAGCTTTACAGTCTTCATTCAATTATTTTAAATCAAAATAGCTGATACAAATTACTTTGTTTGAATTGTGCAGGCATATAGCCATAAACCTTCTAATGACTAACTAGAGGTCTTGTGCATAAACGCGGTATTTTTTCGGTTAATTCTCAATAAGCCAGTAATAGGTAATCTTGTATAAGTCAAAAGTCATATCCTTTATTTGCTAGTAGTTAACTGACCTCCGGCAAAGCCGGAGGCTTATTTGATTACGCCCTCAAAGGGCTAAAGAAAACGCCTAAGGTGTACTACACTTGAAACTTTAATTGATCTCGGTGTTCATCATCCTTTTCTTGGTTTCGAATATAATCTAAGCCATATTTTCATCTAAACCAACTGTCGATACAAAATAACCTT
>NZ_JAGPYN010000027.1 GCF_018069805.1 Pseudoalteromonas ostreae | reverse complement strand
ACTATCAACCCCAGCGGGAAGAAGCTTCATAAATCGAGCTGATTTTTCTGCTAGCTCTACCTGTGATTCCATAATTCACTCTAACTCATAACATTTTATAATGCGCTAATCGTTAATATTCCTGCTGATTTAACGCTCATATTTCTAAATTATTATAGTTTTAACAAATTAGCTAAGATATTACTATCACTAAGTTTTTGTTCAGCTTAAAGCAAAATCAGATAAGGCAATTTGAACACCATACAATCGGGGCTAAAGCACCCTCCTACGATTTTACTTGACACTATACATACGCGCTAAAGCACGACCTACATAGACAACGTGCGAAACAAGTTTCACGCCTACAAGGTATTACAAACAATCGAAAAAAGCGGCAAGAATAATCGGGGCTAAAGCCCCCTCCTACGGCTTTTCCCTAGCACTGCGCCTCAGACTTAAAACTGATAGCTGATAGCTGACGGCTGACGGCTGACGGCTGACGGCTGACGGCTTAAAGCTTACAGCTCTGTATAAAAAAGCCCGCACTGCGTTTAGCACAGTGCGGGCTTTTTACATTTTAACCTTTAAGGTTAAAATAATTCGTTTGCTTTGTTTACGATATTTTCTACCGTGAAGCCAAAGTGCTCAAACAGCTCATTAGCTGGTGCTGACTCACCAAAGGTGGTCATACCTACTACAGCGCCGTTTAAGCCTACGTATTTGTACCAGTAATCAGCAATACCTGCTTCTATTGCTACGCGGCGTGTAACGCTTGCTGGTAATACGCTTTCTTTATATGCAGCGTCTTGTGCATCAAATACATCGGTCGATGGCATAGAGACAACACGTACTTTTTTACCTTGCTTACGCAGTTCAGCGGCTGAATCTTGTGCTAATTGCACCTCAGAGCCAGTTGCGATTAAGATAAGCTCAGGCTCACCATCACAGCTAAGTACATAACCACCTTTTTTCACATCGCTTAATTGCTGCGCTGAACGAGTTTGTTGAGCAAGGCCTTGGCGCGTGAAGATAAGTGACGTTGGGCCGTCTTTGCGTTCAATCGCTTGTTGCCATGCAATTGCAGATTCAACTTGGTCACACGGGCGCCAGTTCACTAAATTAGGCGTTAAACGCATACTAGCAATCTGCTCTACTGGTTGGTGAGTTGGGCCATCTTCACCTAAGCCAATTGAATCATGCGTGTATACAAAAATGCTTGGCACTTTCATCAGTGCAGCCATACGTACTGCATTACGTGCATATTCCATAAACATTAAGAAAGTAGCGCCGTAAGGAATAAACCCTTTATGCAGTGCAATACCATTCATGATGGCTGACATACCAAACTCACGTACACCGTAATAGATGTAGTTACCGCTTGCGTCATTCGCTTCAAGGCCTTTAGAACCTTTCCAAATTGTTAGGTTAGAACCTGCTAAATCCGCAGATCCGCCCATAAACTCTGGTAACAATGGACCAAATGCATTTAATGCATCTTGCGACGCTTTACGCGATGCTGGGTTGGCAGGGTTTGCATCAAGTTGCTCAATATACGCTTGAGACTTTTCAGCCCAATCAGCTGGTAGCTCTGAGCGTGTGCGGCGTTTAAATTCGGCGGCTAATTCTGGGTGTGCAGCAGCGTATGCGGCAAATTTCTCATTCCAATTTGCTTCAAGTTGCTTACCTTTTTCTTTACCATCCCACTGACTGTAAATATCAGCTGGGATTTCAAATGCCTCGCCAGTCCAACCAAGGAACTCACGAGCAGCTTTAATTTCGTCTTCACCTAGTGGTGCACCGTGACAATCGTGGCTACCTGATTTATTCGGTGAGCCATAACCAATCACTGTTTTACAGCAAATCAGGGTTGGTTTATCCGTGATGCTGCGTGCTTCTTCGATGGCTGCACGAATTGCGTCTGAATCATGGCCATCAACGTCACTTACTACATGCCAACCGTAGGCTTTAAAGCGTGCAGGTGTATCGTCGCTAAACCAGCCTTCCACTTCCCCATCGATCGAAATACCATTGTCATCCCAAAACGCCACTAACTTACCAAGGCCTAATGTGCCGGCAAGTGAACATGCTTCATGAGAAATACCTTCCATTAAGCAGCCATCGCCTAAGAAAGTATATGTGTGGTGATCAACAATATCGTGACCTTCGCGGTTAAATTGCGCGGCTAATGCTTTTTCAGCAATCGCCATACCCACTGCATTTGTGATCCCTTGACCTAGTGGGCCCGTAGTGGTTTCAATACCTGGCGCATATCCATATTCTGGGTGTCCTGGTGTTTTTGAATGCATTTGACGGAAGTTTTTAATTTCCTCAATTGGCAAATCATAACCACTTAAGTGCAATAGAGAATAAATAAGCATTGAACCGTGGCCATTGGAAAGTATAAATCGATCTCTGTCTACCCACTCTGGATTTGTTGGATTATGGTTTAGATAATCGCGCCATAGTACTTCTGCGATATCAGCCATGCCCATAGGGGCTCCAGGGTGGCCTGATTTGGCCTTTTGTACTGCGTCCATTGATAAGACGCGAATAGCATTTGCAAGTTCTTTGCGAGACGGCATGAATTCTCCTACCTTTAACTGTATTTGCGCTGGTTGTTATGTGTTTTTCAAGAACACCCATTCTTACTTATTGTAGGGGCTATGTGCAATTAAAAACCTTGATTAAATTGGCTATTATGAAAATTTTTTAAGAACAAAAAGTTATTAGTAACTTTATTTAGACGTCTAGGCGTAAAAACACTATGCAACTATGGTTGTTTTAGATAAAATACGCCCCTAAATTTTTTTAGCGCTCTTACCGACGTTTGTGAAGCGCAATATTTGTGAGCAAAGACAATGGCAAAACATTTATTTACTTCTGAATCTGTTTCTGAAGGTCATCCGGATAAAATCGCGGACCAAATCTCTGACGCGGTACTAGATGCCATCTTAGAACAAGATTCTCATGCCCGTGTTGCGTGTGAAACTTACGTAAAGACTGGTATGGTTATGGTTGGTGGTGAAATCACTACTAGCGCATGGGTTGATATCGAAGAAATCACACGTAAAACTGTACGTGAAATTGGCTACACTCATTCTGATATGGGTTTTGATGCTGATTCGTGTGCAATTTTAAACACGATTGGTAAGCAATCTCCTGACATCAACCAAGGTGTTGACCGTACAAGCCCAGAAGAACAAGGCGCTGGCGACCAAGGCCTAATGTTTGGTTACGCATGTAATGAAACAGAAGTGCTAATGCCTGCACCAATCACTTACTCACACCGTTTAGTACAGCGTCAAGCGCAAGTACGTAAAAGCGGTGAGTTAAACTGGTTACGTCCTGATGCAAAATCACAAGTTACTTTTGCATATGAAAACGGCAAGCCAGTAGGCATTGACGCTGTAGTACTTTCTACTCAACACAGTGAAGACATTTCACAAAAAGATTTAGTAGAAGCTGTGATGGAAACTATCATCAAGCCGGTACTTCCAGCTGAGCTTATCACTAGTGCTACTAAGTTCTTTATCAACCCAACTGGCCGTTTTGTTATCGGTGGCCCAATGGGTGACTGTGGTTTAACAGGTCGTAAAATCATCGTTGATACTTACGGCGGCATGGCTCGTCACGGTGGCGGCGCATTCTCTGGTAAAGATCCATCAAAAGTTGACCGTTCAGCTGCATACGCTGCACGTTACGTTGCTAAAAACATCGTTGCTGCTGGCCTTGCTGACAAGTGTGAGCTACAAGTATCTTACGCAATCGGTGTTGCAGAGCCTACGTCAATCAGTGTTGAAACGTTTGGTACAAGTAAGCTTGAAGAGTCACGTTTAATCGAATTAATCCGTGAACACTTTGATTTACGCCCATACGGCCTAATTCAAATGCTTGATCTTGAGCGCCCAATTTATCTACCAACAGCGGCTTACGGCCACTTTGGCCGTGACGAATTCCCATGGGAACGCACAGATAAAGCGGATGCACTTCGCGCAGCAGCTGGCCTATAATCTCAGCCTTATGTGAATGTAAAAAAAGCGCCAATTGGCGCTTTTTTTATACCTGCTGATTATGTTGCTGTAAATGCCTAGGTTATTGTCGCGAGGTAAACTCGCTGCTACCAGACGTAGGCTCAGGTTTACCCCGCGCAATTAAAGCCAGTGACGTTTTGCCTAACTCCCTAACCTATCAATGTAAGTATCTTTTCATACCCAGCCACAACCCATACAATAAATAACACTATCAGTGCTAATGTCACAGCCGCTGAAGCGATATCTTTCGCACGCCCAGATAGCACATGATATTCCACACCAACTCTGTCGGTTAAGGCTTCAATGGCAGAGTTGAGCAGTTCAACTATCAATAATATTAAAAAGCTCACAATCAATAATGCCCAATGCTGTAATGATTGCGCTAGCCAAAAAGACAGCGGCAGTAATACTAGCCCTAGCGCAAGTTCAGTACGAAATGCTGACTCTTCCTTAAATGCAGCTTTAAACCCCTTAATAGAGCATTGGGTTGCTTTTAAAATACGCCCAACCCCTGTGCCATTGGGTTTGTTTACTAAATTAATCTCTGGTTTAGTCATTGTATAATCTTTCGCGTGTAAGTTTTGTTTGCTTATCTAGTGATGAACCAAGCATATTACTTTAATCCATACCTTGAGTTTATAAATACCAGACTGTCGCTATATACTGGGTATATGGCGACAGTCCGTGCATCAATTTCGACAAATTGCAGTGATGTTGTCAGTTATATCCTACTCATTGACCCTATAATACCCATAAAGTGCCGATAAATCACCACGCCATGCTGCTCATGCGTTGTATTATTTGAAAACCAAATCCCCTTCGCTCTTGCGTCGCATTAAATAATGACTGCTCCATGCTATAAAACTGAGTATTTTCTGTCACAATTAAATCTATTAACTACGCTTCTAATGTATTCACCTCTGTCGGACAATCTGCGGCCGACTTATTAGGCTAGTTATATTTGTCTAAATCGAGATTCACGCCAGCATTAGGGGCCCGAATAAAATACAGGGTAACGAATTTATGATGTTATAGTTGTAGGTAAAACGTTATCTAAGTAAAGGCACTATACAATGCTTAACTTCGTATATTCCTAGCGCGGGAGGGTTACCGATTATTAGCGTTCAGCAATCGGCCACGGCGAGTCAAACTCGTGTGTACAATAGTTTCAGAGGAACTTAATTACTCTAACACTTCCGCATGGGTAACATTTTTATCCACAACGGTGCGCTGCCGCTATCACTTAGCAATATCATAAAAATCATTGGCCGTGACGCCTTCTACAGTGTTCTCAGCCTGCACTTCAAAAATACCATTGTCATGTTTTTTGTAGTACATACTTGCACCATCACGCTGTTTTCAGAGTTGCCAATGCTGAACACCACTGAGCGCATTGGCACTAAATAATAACATTGGTAATAATACCCGCCGTACCAGGTGTATTCTCTATGTACTAGCTACTGCCAGTAAGGCGATATTTTATATGAAGCTAAGCGGCTTTGTTCCATTGCGTCGACCAAGAATTCGGACTTTCTTTCAAGCCAGCTTTGAATTTTTGCCAGCTCTTCATCATCTTGTCCTGCACATAACTGCTTTAAATACTCAAGCGTACTGAGCTCGTACATGCCATGTGAAATATCTAACCATGGTATACGAAATTCACTGCGTTCATCTTTTTCAAATAACGAACCTAAACAGTTACCACTGAGTAAGCTGTTTTCTAAACGCATGCGTAAATCCAAGTAATCCTTAACAGTCAGTGTTTTTTGTTCTGGAAGTAACTGATGAAGATCTTGCCAATCTTTTTCAAATAATCGATTAGCAATCTCAGCGACTGGTTGTTCCGCTGCTTGAAACTGTACTTGTCCCCAACTTCTACGCCATTGTTTATCCACCAGCCAGGTGGTTAAAGACAACAATAGGCGGTTATAACGGGCACTATGAAATAGTCGATTAATATCATCAATACTCGGCTGTAGCTCTTTTAAGTCGTTGATGACTTGAGTCAACTCTGGCGCACTGTTAATTTTTTTATAGTAGGCATGGCGCTTGGAGGTATAGGTTTTAAGTTGGATAGCGTTTTCAACCCACGCCAATTCACTTAATAGCCATTTTAGCTCGGTGCGTAATAGCTCGGTGGTGCTTTTATCAACAATATCATCAAATAACCAAAACGTATGGCGGATTAGACTAATACCATCAGTTACACGCTTAAGCGTTTTTAAACTCGGCTTGTCGAAATAACACTGTTCGTGTTTTTGTACGAAACGAATACCAAAGCCAATTGCGGCTATAAGTGCTTGCTCTTGCGTTGCATTGTTAGGCAATGATACAAAGCCAATTGATTTACTTGGCTTAAGTGGTTTTTCATCCGCAAGGCGATAACCTCGAGCGGCTTTTGAATAAAGCCCTAATCGAATATTACTTTGACTCACTAACTTATCGGCTAAAGTAAATAATTCATCGCGGCTACCTTCAACTAGTTCAATTTCAAGCTCACAAATTGGCTCCATCAAACCCGATGCAGATACTTCACCTTTATCTAACACCACCTCAATTTTAGCGCCGCTGTCGGTTTCAATTAGCCAAGTACGACGAATAAAATTAGTACTAAAAATAGGGTAAAGATTAGCGGCAATTGCACTTATTTGCATACCATGCGGCCAAATACTGGCATCAAATGCAGTTATATTTGGTCGGCTACTTTCTAGTGGTAAATTATATTCAGGTCGTTGATGCAACCCGCCTATAACGTCTCCAGCAAGTTTAATGGTTTGCTCACATTGATGATCAGCACACCGGGTACGAAAACCGATATCGAGCGCTCTTAATTCACGGCTCGGTGTGTCAAAATAAGCATTTTGTAAACTACGCGAAGGTTTATTAGTAACCGTTTTTGCAAATTGAGTAATTAACGCGGGGATCAGGGGAATTACGGCGTCTGACACCAAAAACTTCAGTTCTATCTCAGTATCCATTTGGCTTGAGGATTACCTTTAAAATAAATAAGAGCTCAAAATAAACAAAGCAGCCCAACATTGCAAATTTTTTAGCTTATTTGAATCAGCAAACAGCAGCTATGATTACAATATCAGCCTTGCTATTAAGGCGCTAAATCCATACTATCTCAATACTTAACTATGAATAATACGATTGCTGTCCCACGGACGGTTACATTAACAGGGTAGATTGATGTTTAAACATTCTTTTTTAGCTTTGCTATTCGCGGCGGCCGCATTTATGAGTCACGCTGAAGAAACTGATTCAGCTAGCGACGCAAACACCGCATATATAGTCGATAACCTTTATACATTTATGCATTCAGGCGCGAGTAAAAATTACCGTATTATTGGCTCTGTTGATGCAGGCACTAAATTGACGCAATTATCTACTGAAGAAAATGACTTTATTAAAGTTGTTGATGATAAAGGCCGTGAAGGCTGGGTTGAAGCTAAGTTTGTGTCAAAAACAGCAGGGATCCATCAACAGTACCGTACTTTGAGCGAAGAAATGGCATCAGTGCAAGAACAACTGCGCCAAGCACAAATTGAATTGCCACAGCTGCAAGAGCAACGCCAAACTTTAACTGATCAAAACACAGCTCTATCAGAGCAGATTGCTAAGTTAAAAAGTACCTTAGAAGTTGAGCGCACTGAAAAACAACAAGCCGGTGCAAAAGAAAAACGTCAGCTATTAACCTATGGTGGCGCGATTGCATTTATTGGCTTGTTCTTAGGTATTATTTTGACTATCGTATTATCACGTCGTAAGCGCTACGACGGCTGGGCATAATCGATAACCACTATATTTAATACTAAAAAAGCACCCTAGGGTGCTTTTTTAGTGCGCGGGGTAAACCCGCGCCTACGTATTGGTAGCTGCGAGTTTACATTTAAGTATCGAGTCTGAGCCCTGTATCTTGTTTAATTTTTTCGATCACCATATAAGTATGGTGCGTACCGACACCCGGTATATCAACTAAGTCTCCAAGCACTTGGCGATATTCATCCATATCCGAAACCCGAATTTTTAATAAATAATCGTATCCTCCTGCCACCATGTCACATTCAACCACTTGTTTAATTCTTAAAATATGCTCTCGGAACACTTTAAACACCGCAGTATTTGAGGTCACTAATGACACTTGCACATGCGCGACTAAACTTTGATTAAGTTTTGCTTCGCTCAACTTAGCAAAGTAGCCCTCAATATAACCTTCTTGTTCAAGCCGTTTCACTCGGTCAAGACACGGGCTAGGGCTTAAGTTAACCTGCTTTGCGAGGTTAACATTAGATATTCTGCCGTTTTTTTGCAGAACGTCTAAAATTGCTAAATCGATACGATCTAGCATGCGTAATCTATTCGGACTTGTCATAACAGAATTTTATGCGGATAAGTTTAAGGTATGCCCTGTAAATTATCGTAAAACGCCAAATTTAACCAGCATATTCTGCTGGAATTTAATTAGAATGCACGCATTACACAGATGAAAATCAGGCAGCAAAATTTTTTCGCTGCAAGACTCCACACACCAGAGGGTTGCTTATGTTATTCGACGGCGATTTGACAACAACGTGTCCAATTCGACAAAAAATCCGTGACTTTTACCGCATCGATGAAAATGCCGTAATTGATCATATTTTACCGCTTGCTGAAGTAGGCGTAAAAGCCCGCAGCCGTGCTTGGGAACGTGCTCGCCAAATAGTTCACAATATTCGTCGTGACCAAGATGGTCAAAGCGGTGTTGATGCACTTTTAAATGAGTTTTCGCTTTCAAGTGAAGAAGGTGTGGTATTAATGTGCTTAGCAGAAGCCCTGCTTCGTGTACCAGATAAAGCAACTCAAGATACCCTAATTCGCGATAAGTTAGCTAAAGGCGACTGGAGCTCTCATTTAGGCAGCAGCGACTCACTATTCGTTAATGCGTCATCTTGGGGCCTATTAGTGACCGGTAAAATGGTTAACTACACTGATAAAACCAAAGAACAGCAGTTTGGTGTACTGAAAAAAACCATTGGCCGTCTAGGCGAGCCGGTTATTCGTAAGTCAGTAAACTTTGCTATGAAGATCATGGGTAAGCAGTTTGTAATGGGTCGCACCATTGATGAAGCTATCGAGCGCGCTGCTGAGAAAGAACAAAAAGGCTATGTATATTCATACGATATGCTAGGCGAAGGCGCACGCACCATGAAGGATGCTGAGCGTTACTTTAATAGCTACATGAATGCGATTCATGCAATTGGTAAAGCAGCAAATGGCCGTGGTCCAATTAAGAGTCCTGGTATTTCAGTTAAGCTATCAGCTATTCATCCTCGTTATGAGTTCACACATAAAGAACGTGTAATGAGCGAAATTGTGCCTAAGCTAAAAGAGTTGGCGCTGGTTGCTAAAAGCTACGATATTGGTTTTACCGTTGATGCAGAAGAAGCAGACCGTTTAGATATCTCACTTGACGTAATCGAAGCGGTATTTAGTGATGATGACCTAGCTGGTTGGCATGGATTTGGTTTGGCGGTTCAAGCCTATCAAAAACGTGCTATTTTCGTCATTGAATGGTTAACAGAGCTTGCAGGGCGTGTTGGCCGTAAAATGATGGTGCGTTTAGTTAAAGGCGCATACTGGGATACTGAAATAAAAACTACTCAACAAGATGGTTTAGAGCACTTTCCAGTATTTACCCGTAAAGCGACTACCGATGTATCGTACAAAGCCTGTGCAATCAAAATGCTAGAAGCGCGAGATGTGCTTTATCCACAATTTGCAACGCACAATGCCTACACTGCCGCAACAATTTTAGAAGTGGCTAAAGGTGATAACCAAGGTTTTGAATTCCAACGTCTGCACGGTATGGGTGAATCATTATTCGACCAAATCGTCACTGAAGAAAAAATTCAGTGCCGTGTATATGCCCCAGTTGGTCAACACGAAGACTTATTGGCTTATTTAGTACGTCGTTTACTTGAAAACGGTGCAAATTCATCGTTTGTAAATGCCATTGTAGATACTACTAAGCCGGTTGAATCATTATTACCTGATCCAGTAGAAACACTGCAAGGATTACGTAATAAGTACAACACCCAAATTAAGATGCCAATTGATTTATACGGCGCAGAGCGTGCTAATTCAAAAGGCATGGATTTAACTGATATCAATGCCATCACTCCATTCAAAGAAAATCTTGATAGCTGGTTTGCAGAGCACCGTATTAGTGAAAGCGATATTCCTGAAGGTTCAATTGCAGTTAAAAACCCTGCAAACCATAAAGAAATCATCAGCCATGTGAAGCTACAAAATAGCGATGAAATGCTTACCTTGCTTGCTAACGCAGAAACTGCGTTTGAATCTTGGTCGCAAACGCCAGTTAAAGAACGTGCTAACTTACTTCGCCGTATCGCTGACATTTTAGAGCGTCATCACGATGAGCTTGTGGCTATCTGTATCAAAGAAGCCGGTAAAGTAGCCCAAGACGGTATTGATGAAGTACGTGAAGCAGTAGATTTCTGTCGTTACTACGCAGCCCGTGCGGAAGAACTGAGTGAAGATGAGCGTTTTGAAGCCCGTGGTGTGATCTTATGTATCAGCCCGTGGAACTTCCCTCTGGCAATCTTCTTGGGTCAAGTTGCTGCTGCAATTGTAACCGGTAATACAGTTATCGCAAAACCTGCTGAGCAAACGAGCTACATCGCGCTGCGCACTATTGAGCTTATGCTATCAGTCGGCTTACCAGAACATGTGGTACAGCCTGTTATCGCTCGTGGTAGTGAAGTAGGTAAAACCATTGTTCCTGATGAGCGTATTCAAGCGGTTATGTTCACTGGTTCAACAGAAACTGGCACACTTATTTCGCAAACATTGGCTGCTCGTAATGATATTCAAGTGCCATTAATTGCCGAAACAGGTGGTCAAAACTGTATGATCGTTGATTCAACAGCACTGCCTGAGCAGGTTGTTGACGATGTGATCAGCTCTGGCTTCCAAAGTGCCGGTCAACGCTGTTCAGCGCTTCGCGTATTATTCTTACAAGAAGACATCGCTGATGGTGTAATTGATATGATCAAAGGCGCACTAAAAGAGCTACACATTGGCGATCCATCATTACTATCAACCGATATCGGCCCTGTAATTGATGAAAAAGCTTTAAAGAACTTAAACGAACACGTTGAGTACTTAAAGGGCAACGCAACACTGCATTATGAATGTGACATTCCAGATAACAGCGAAAACGGAGCGTATTTCTTTGCGCCACGTTTATATGAGATCAATGATTTATCTGTACTTAAACGTGAAGTATTTGGCCCATGTGTGCATATCATCCGCTTTAAAGGCACAGAGCTTGATAACGTGATTGACCAAATTAATAACACTGGCTTTGGTTTAACCATGGGTATCCATTCACGTATTGAAGAGCGTTGCGAGTACCTAGCAAAAATGTCGCGCGCGGGTAATGTGTACGTTAACCGTAACATGATTGGTGCAATTGTTGGCGTACAACCGTTTGGTGGTCGTGGTTTATCTGGCACAGGTCCTAAAGCAGGTGGCCCTAACTATTTAACTCGTTTAGTTAAAGAAAAAGCATCGCCTGAAAACGTGCAAATGACAAACTTAACACCAGACGAGCTTGACACTCACCACTATTCAGGTGCTGCTGAGCAAGTCGAGAAGTTAATGGCAAACTCAATGCGTGATGAAAAAATTTGGCGCGCTACACCATTAAATGATCGTGTTTCTGCAGTACGTCAGCTGCTTGCTAAAGTAGCAACGGTTGATATTATCGATGAGTTAGCAGACGATTTAGCACTGACACTTGCCGATGCACGCGCACAGCTTAATCGTCTTGAAAAGCACATGCGTAAGTTTACAACATTGCCAGGGCCTACAGGTGAATCAAACACCCTTCACCTTGAAGCGCGTGGCTGCGTTGTATGTTATGCCGATAAGAGTACCTCGTTTAACTTCTGGGCTATTTCGATCATCACTGCTCTTGCAGCTGGTAATACGGTGATCACCGTAGCGTCTGAGTTATTCTATGACGAAGCCGTAGCTTTTAAAGATAAGTTTATCTCAACAGGTATTGCTGAAGGTGTATTCCAAGTAGCTAGACCGAATCAATTACAAGCTATTTTAGCGCATGCTCATTTGGCCGGTGCAGTTGTTGCAGCGCGTTCATCACGCTTAGGCTATTTCAGTCAACAGCTAGCACAACGTAAAGGGGCAATCTTGCCAGTGATCAGTGCTGAGTACTACGACACGCTCATCAAACGCTTAGTGACCGAAAAGACCATTAGTATTGATACCACAGCTTCAGGCGGAAATACATCATTAATGACTTTAGTTGAAGACGACGAGTAGAGTTTAAGTTGATATTAAAAAAGGGCGCTAATTAGCGCCCTTTTTGCTATTAAAGCCTTTAAATTAAGTAGTTTCTTCCATAATCGCATACGAAAAAATCGTGTTAATTCATTTGCTCGGCCAATCTTGCAGTGCCTTTAAGCTAAATTCATAATCATCAAAACTCAACACCGTTTGCTCAGGAGTGATCTCTAATACTCTTAAGTCCCCAATACTATCGCCCTCGTATAACTCCCGATTATTGAGCTTAACCCATCGTTTATCAGGTGATGATGAGTAAATATGCGCTTGGTATTTAATTTCTGGCATCAATGCCAGCAAAGCATCTGGTAGTAACTCAATCGGCTCAGCATAAGATGAATTTCTAGTGCCTTGCGTTACTTGATGAGATTGGGTGCTTTGAGTATCTTCGATAGCGCGAGCAAAGGCATTTTTAAGCGCCGTTGGTACAGTTTCAAGCTCTTCATCATTTCCTGCTGCCAACGGCTTTGATTTATCACTAGTCGGTTCGCCAATAGGCTTCCCCAATACTTTGTATTTACTCATATCGATATTGCTAGCGCTATTGTTAATCATTGGCTGCATTTGCACTGCATTAGGATTATATTGCTGCTGAGGCGCTGCATATACTTGCTGATAACCATTAGGTGTTTGTACCAGCATTGGCTGACCTTGTGAATAAGCTGGTGCAGTATTTACTGGCACTTGCACCCACTGATATTGCGCTGCTTGTTGGTATTGCTGAGGGTGAACAAATTGCGGCTGAGACATCGGCTGCGAGCTAGCAACTTGCGCTGGGCTAGTTTGTACTGGATTTGTTTGCACAGGTATCGATTGCTCAGACTTCACTGTGGCAGGTACAGGTGTTTCGTCATCAGCAGGCTCCACTGATTGATCCTGAACAGTCGTTACCACTTGTTCAGGGGTATTTAAATGATTTTTTTGTAACCATTTACCAATTGAAAATCCTGCCATCAAGGTCAATAAAAAAGCAACCAACAAGCCAAGCGAAATTGCAATAACACGATAGCGTTGTAACTCTTGCTGCTGTTTTAATTGTTCAGCGTTTCTGTCATGTACTGACGCTTCGTCATGTTGTTCTGATTGTTTTAAGGCTTCTAATAAATACGACATATATGACCATTAATTAAAGAATAAACGACAAACCAATACCCATACTGAACACAGTTAAAAATGCCAATGGATAGAGCCAATTAAACGACGACTGCTGCGCTACACTAACAGCATTCAATGCACTCGGCGGTAACGCCTCTTGTGCAGAGCGCATTACTATATCACTATCAATCATGGTTAGCTGCTTAGAAAAAGCGCCCATTAAACAGCGTTCACATAATAAATTTACTAAACGCGGAATACCTGCCGTAACTAAGTGAATTGTTTTTAACGCATCATTTGAAAACAGCCCTCGATCACAACCTGCCACATATAAACGGTGTTTAACGTAAGCAAAGGTTTGCCCCTCGGTTAATGGTAGTAAATGATAACGGGCAGTGATACGCTGCGCTAACTGACGCAACTCATTACGCTTTAATAAAGCCTGTAATTCTGGCTGACCAACCAATACTATTTGTAGTAATTTTTTATGGTTTGTTTCTATGTTAGTTAATAAACGAAGCTGTTCTAGCACGTCAGGGGCTAAAAGCTGAGCTTCATCAATGATCAAAATAGTGTGGCCACCAGCTTGATGATTCGCTTCAAGATGCTTTTTAATTGCATCTGTTAAGGTTTTTAACGTCGCATTTTGCTCGTCATAAACAATATGAAATTCATCGCAAATACTCGCTAACAGTTCCAATTGTGACAGTGCTGGATTATGGATCAACGCCACTTGTGTGTTTTCAGGTAGCTGCTCTTGCAAACTGCGGGTTAAGGTCGTTTTCCCTGTTCCCACCTCTCCAGTTAACAATACAAACCCACCGGCTTCACCTAAGCCATAAGTTAAATGCGCCAACGCTTCTTTATGGCGTTCGCTTAAAAATAAGTACTGTGGATTTGGCGCGATTGAAAACGGCTTCTCTGACAAGCCAAAATAGCTTAAATACACCCTAAATTCCCTTACTGATTAAATCACGGCCTATAATGGCAAAAAAACAGCGTAAGTGAAAACCTTGTTAGCGTTTTATTGGCTAAATAACGTAAAATAGTTTGCACAGTTAATATTCAGGGGAAGTTATGCAAGTTTATTTGGTCGGTGGCGCGGTTCGCGATGAACTACTTGGACGAGTTATTAAAGAGCGCGATTATGTGGTAGTAGGGGCAACTCCTGAGCAACTACTCAAGCAAGGCTATCAACAAGTCGGTAAAGACTTTCCGGTATTTTTGCACCCAAAAACTAAAGAGGAATACGCACTAGCTCGTACTGAGCGAAAACAAGGTCAAGGTTACAGCGGCTTTGTCTGCGAGTTTTCAGCAGATGTCACCTTAGAAGACGATTTGCGCCGCCGCGATTTAACCGTTAACGCCATTGCAAAAGCACACGATGGCAACTTAATTGATCCTTATGGCGGCAAGCAAGATTTAGACAACCGCATTTTGCGCCATGTATCTGACGCATTTAGCGAAGATCCTCTACGTATATTACGCGTTGCCCGTTTTGCAGCTCGTTATCATTATCTTGGTTTTACCATTGCCGAAGAAACCCGGCAATTGCTAACACAGATGATCAACCAAGGTGAGTTACAAACACTCACCGCAGAACGAATTTGGCTTGAATGTGAAAAGTCATTAACGGATAGCGCATTTGCTGAGTTTTTGAATATTTTAGCCCAGTTAGGTGCGCTTAGTGCTATCAGCCCAGCCTTAGCAGGTAAGTGGAGCGATGAGTTATATCAACAACTAAAAACCCGTTACGCTTACGCACAAAGCCAAAATATCACCGATCAGCCACTATTATTTGCACAAGCCACCAGCTCGTTAACCGCCGATGACATAAAAGCAGTTAGCCAAACGATTCGCCTTCCCAATGACGTACGCGACCTCGCATTACAACTCAATGCCCACCAAGCAACCTTAACTAGCCAAACAATTACCGCAGAGCAATTACTCGATTGCTGCAATCAACTCGATTTATGGCGCCGCCCTGAACGATTTGACGAAGTACTTAGAGCTATTGAGGTTAATCAAGCAGTCCCTCTGACCAACCAACAACAATTATTAACAGCAACCAAAACGGCAAGAGCAATTAACCCACAGCAATTTATTATCCAAGGTATAAAAGGTGCTGAAATAAAAACCGCGCTAGAACAAGCGCGGTTAGAGGTATTTCAGCAGTATTTAAATTAACTAAGCTCGCTACTTTTCATAACGAACCAAGCGTAGGTACACAAACGAGGTTTTATCGTGCAAACTGTTAAGGCCTCTGTCAAAGGTGTATACCCACGCTGAAGTTTTATCGGCAATACCTGAAGTATTTGTCCAATAGTTTTCACTTTTATTACCTAAAAATACAGATTGATTAATACTTGGGGTAACACAGCTGTGCTCTAAAATACTAGCAAGCTCTTTATTATTAGGTACTTGCCAATCTGTATATGCACCGGTTCGGTCATTCACTGCGGCTCTTAGCGCCTCTTGCCAGTTTACTTTTACAGCACTATTAATACAGCCAGTGGTTGTGGCATCATAACCTTGTCCATAACTACAGGTTTGCCACATAAGTCCTGTAACACTGTCACTGACAGTTCCATCTGAATTTACAGTGAAGCGTGTACTAGGTGTCGTTTGCGCTACGCCTTCATAGCACACAGCCATTACTGTAGGAGTCACCAACAATAAGCCAATTAATAATGATTTCATTGTGTTGCTCCTGCCGTTCTTACTAACCGAACAAACGCGGTATTACTCTTTGGATAAGCCAAATCGTTCCCGTCGCTCATATCAAAAATATACGCTTGCGATAAGCTAGTCCCATCGACTGCGGTTTGTGAGGTCCAATAAATGAGTCCATCCGCGAGTAAGTTACTATTAGGTGTATTGGGAAAGTAGTTTTCATCAAGTAATATTGATTGTCCATGCTTACCATAATTAAGTAGCGTTAACAGCTCAGTATAGCTAGGCACTCGCCAATTAGTACCGCCACAGTAATCAAGAGCATTTACTGCATTAACGTACACTTGCAAATTACAGTTACTATTACTTGGGCAGGTACTGTTAGGCGTACCTGGACTACTCCCCGTTTGCACACCATCTTCATTGGTTAAATACCAAGTATAATGATTTTGTCCTTCACGCAAAGCCGTATTTGGCAAAGTGCCTGTATTAGGACTTTTTACTTCCCAAATCAGACCCGTAACGTTATCGCGAATACAGCTAAAATTAGCGGCGCTATCTAACAACTCATCGGCAAACTGATTAAGTTTTGTCAAGTCAAAAGCCTGCTCACCTCGACCCACTTTTTCGATATGTGATCCAACGCCACTATCGCGACCAACAGAGGCATCTTGACGAGGAAAATCGGTGCTTGTACAGGCTATTTCTTGGGTATTGTTATAACACTTGCTCATCCCTGTATCATTGATTAGACCCAATGCCTTTGAGTTAACGACAATATCAACACTATCTTTAGCTGTGCGCCCTTTGCTATCAGTCACGGTTACTTCAAAAGTATGGGTGTTGACTGCCTCTGTTGCCGGTGCTGTGAAAGAAGTAATACATTGCTGCTGGTTATCAAGCACCACTGTGCCAGCGGTTTGCTGCCAAAAACACTTAAATGTTTCGGTCACAGTTTCTGATGCTGTGGCATCTAAGGTGACTTTATCCAGCTCAACAACACTCTGATCGACACCTGCATTAGCGATGATCACTTCGCTGGTTTTGTTTAGGGTATGAGAATACTGCGTGTTAGACTCCCCCCCCTCATCGTCCACCACTGTTATTAACCAAGTGATCAAGGTATTAGTATCGAGTAACGGATGCGAGAAACTAATTGTCGCGTTGCTATTATTATCTACTGCAAGCGTTGGCCCTACAATCTGTTGCCAGTTGTAGCTATTAATTTGTCCATTTTCATCTGGATCTATCGAGCTTGCTGCGCTAAGAGTAATTATATCTTTATAATCAGAAGGTAATGTTTCTGGTGCTGTTTGAGTAACAATCACTTGCGGAAGTTGATTATTTGACTCAATTTCAATCAGCAAGTCATCACTGACTAATTGACCATCGATAGTTTGATAACTAACGCGCAGTAATAGCTCGCTGTTTGCTTTTATATCTGGAGCCGTAATTGTTTGTTGCGCACCAACAAGGGGGAAATCAGCAATAATTGGTCCACTTACTCGCTGCCAGGTAAAGCTACCATCTGTGGGCGACCCTTTAGCTTCAATAGTAAATTCACTTTTTTCAATAATACGCTGATCATCGCCAGCAAATACAGATGCTGCAACCACAGGATTATCGTTGCCGCCTCCACCTCCGCATGCTGTTAATACAGCAAACAACGGTAAAACCATGAAAAGGGGTTTCATGCACTAGTTCCTCATTTAAAACTGAAATTACGTAGCTTTAATAATAGCCACGCCAATCAATAAATTTGGCAACAACAATACCAGATGAAAAAAACAGTGTTATAAATAGCTATCTTGGTGAATGCGGACAAATAACTTTGTGCCTATTTTACTATAATCGACCTTATACTCGCGACCATCCAGCGCCTGAATAAACAGCAAGCGTTTCTCTTCACCAAATACATCAGCACTACCTATGTAAACCATATCGAGGTAGCGCTCTTTAGCTTCGCGACGATTTTTTGGTAGCTCTTCTTTAAATGGCTCTAAACCATGTGGAGTTACCTTGATTCTTGGGTGCACTTCAGAATTCACGATCACTAAATCGAGTTTTTTATCTTTATGGATTATGGTATTTCGACCACTTTTTATAAAAGATCTATCTTGACTCATCGCTTCATCCTACTAACTAACGCCTATTTTCAGGCGTTTTACTCTCTAATTGAGATTCTATAAATACGACTGGGTTATTCCGCCATGCATTTAAGCTATGACTAAAATCCCAAATACTTCTATCTAATACACTTGCGGGTAACAGTAAATCATATCCTGTTAATTGCCGAAGATGTCGCATCCTATTGGCAAACATGGCTATCAAGCCATTAAAACTGCGACCATTCACTGAAGTATAATAATTATCCTCAATTAACCATTCTGATGGGCAATTGCCATTTTTGCAATGTTTTTGAACCACTTGTATAAATAAATGTCGTTGTTCGATCAATAATTTACCAGCAATTCTTGGTGCTAATTGTAATAAAAATTCATCAGTGTCGTTAAGTTTAATACCTACTGCATTTAACTCAAGTTGTTCAAGCTGTTGTTCTACTTTAGGAATCCCACTGTGGTGGATGTTTGCATGTTTAATACACCAATAGCCATATTTGTGCTGATAAGTAAGTTCTTGTTCTGTAATAACTAAACTATAAAATGGTTCTTGCGTTTTTAAAAAACCAATAAAAATGGCAACCACGCATAAACTCACTAAAAAAATTTCGAAAATGCTAATTTCTCCGGGCCGTAACAAATTAAATAACATAGTGAATATAAGCCCCACCGCACCAACGGTGAGAATTTCGATACCATTGCGCGCTCCTTGTGCACGCAATTTCAAAACTGTGTTTTTGCGTTTAACCATAACGATAAAAAACAATATAAAAAACGTACATAATTATAGTCCAAATTATCAATTTACGTACTTTCATACAACGCGGACATTTAGTTGCTAACTTCATAACTCTCTCATACACAAACATAAAATAGGAACTAACTGAAAAAAACTTAACTTTTACGCCTAACCAACAGATTTATGAGATACGCGGCCGCCAATTCACGCTGTAATTTTGTACACTAGAGGCAATTAATTTTCCGGTATTTTTAACAATGTATGCAAAGCAATCTGGCAAAGCGCTATTTCCATTTATTATTACTCTACTTCTGGGGCTATGTGTTTATCTTTATTTCCCAAGCAGCCAAGGTGAGCAATCTAACTTCACAAAAAAAACAACGCAAGTAACCGCTCACACTGTTGTAAGTGAAGAAAATGCCGTCCTCATAGAGGCTATCGGCAGTGCACGCGCAAATCAAGCAATTTATATACAAAGCGCACAAAATGATTACGTAACTAACATTTATTTTAAAGATGGTGACTTAGTCAGTAAAGGTCAAAAGCTCGTACAATTACAATCGTTACAAGAAGAGCTGACAGTAAAAGAGCTGGCAATTAACTTACGCGAAGAAAAACGTCAACTTGAGCGCTTAACTGAGCTCTCCCGCTCACAGGCAACCGCAAAATCATTATTAGAAGAACAACTTTCTCGTGTTGATGCCACCGAAGCACAGTTAGAAAATGCCAAAACAAAACTATCTGAAATGACCATTACAGCACCTTTTTCAGGCATTTTAGGTAAGCGTCAAATTTCAATTGGTGCCTATGTAAATAACAGCACCACAATTACCAGTTTAGATGATATCAGCATAATTAAAGTCGATTTTAAAGTTCCGGAAAAATACCTAGCGCAATTAAACGTTGGCATGAAAGTTATGACTCAAAATGATGCTTACCCAGAACAAACATTCACCGGTAAAGTAACCCACGTTAGTACGCGTATTGATGCAATTACTCGTAGTGTTGAAGTCACAGCCAGCTTCGCGAATAAAAGTGGCTTATTACGCCCTGGCATGTTGCTTAATACGGCCCTGCAATTGAGCTCTAACCAAGCCATGATGGTGCCAGAAAAAGCGGTGATCCCACAACAAGATAAACATTATGTTTTTCAAATTGAAGACGGAATAGCCACCAAAGTAGAGGTTCACGTTGCAGGTCGTCACAATGGCTGGGTTGCCATTGATGAAGGTATTAGTAATGGGCAGCAAATTGTTACAGAAGGAATTATTAAAATTCGTTCTGGTAGCAAAGTGTCTGTGAAGGGGTAAACCGTGAAAATTACTGATACCAGTGTCAAACGCCCCGTTTTTGCGATTGTAATTAACCTATTGTTACTAACCTTTGGTTTAGTGGCTTTTTCGATGTTACCGCTGCGCGAATATCCTGATATTGAATCACCCATAGTCAGTGTAAGCACTGAATATACGGGAGCGTCAGCCGAGATCATTGAAACAAAAATTACCCAAGTGCTGGAAAACCGTATTTCCGGTATTGAAGGCATTAAAAGCATTAATTCATCAAGTAGAAATGGTCGCTCAAATATTACCATTGAATTTAATATCAGCCGTGATATTGATGCCGCATCAAACGATGTCCGTGAACGTGTAGCACGCGCACTTGATAGTCTACCCGAGCAAGTACGCCCGCCAGAAGTATCTAAATCTAACAGTGATGAAAGCCCTATTGCATGGTTTTTACTCAATAGTGACACCATGGATTCATTGCAACTATCTGATTATGCACAGCGCTTTATTGTCGACCGTTTAGCTGTGGTAGATGGTGTTTCCAATGTGCGTGTTGGTGGTGAACGTAAATATGCCATGAAAATTTGGCTCAACCGCCAAGCAATGGCTGCTCGTGGCATAACCAGTAGCGACATAGAAAACACCCTACGAACTGAAAATGTTGAGCTACCAGCTGGTGAAATTGAATCTATCGACCGTGATTTTACAGTACGAACAGCGCGTAGTTATAAAGAGCAGCGTGACTTTAAAAACTTGGTAATTAAACGTGGTGACGATGGTTACTTAGTTCGTCTTGGTGAAGTTGCTGATGTAAACTTAGAAGCCGCTGACGATGAAAGCTTATTCCGTGGTAATGGCCGCAACATGGTTGGCCTTGGTATTGTTAAACAAGCTAAGGCCAATACACTTACTGTGGTCGATAATGCCCGTGCTGAACTTGAAAAAATCAAACGTAATCTGCCAGAAGGCACCACTATTCAAGACAGCTATGACTCGTCAATATTTATTAAAGAATCGATTAACGAGGTTTACAGTACCTTGGCTATTTCAATGGCTTTGGTGGTATTAATTATCTTCTTATTTTTAGGGAACATTCGCGCTACCTTGATCCCAGCGGTAACAGTCCCAGTGGCGTTAGTTGGTAGCTTTATGTTCTTACTGGCGATGGGTTATTCAATTAACTTATTGACACTACTGGCGCTGGTACTAGCAATTGGCTTGGTTGTTGATGACGCGATTGTAATGCTAGAAAACATTCACCGGCGTATCGAGCTAGGCGAACCTGCCCTACTAGCCGCTTATCGTGGCGCCCGAGAGGTTGGCTTTGCAATTATTGCCACCACCTTAGTGCTGATCTCGGTGTTCGTGCCCTTGGTATTTATGGATGGCCGTATCGGCGCATTATTTACCGAGTTTGCGATGGCCGTCAGCGCTGCGGTATTCTTCTCAAGCATTACCGCATTAACACTCTCGCCAGCGTTGTGTTCATTAATCCTTAAGCCCTCCTCAAAAGAGAGTAAATTCAGCCAATGGATGGATCGTATTTTTGACAAGATTGAACAAAGCTATAAAAATACATTACGCTCAAATATAACCCGTTCTGGTGGTTTAACGATCACCTTACTGCTGGCTGGTTTTGTTAGTTATTTATTGTTCCAACAAATTCCTTCAGAACTTACGCCAAAAGAAGACCGTGGTACTTTCTTTATCATGATGAGTGGCCCTGAAGGGGCAAGTTATGAAAATAACGCCGCTAACATGGCAAAAATTGAAGAACGTTTAATGCCTTATTCCGAAGCGGGCGAACTAAGTCGAGTGCTGGTACGCGTACCTGGCTGGGGTGGCAGCGGTGGTGTGGCAATTGTTGGTATGGCAGACTGGGATGAACGTAAACGTTCAACTTGGCAAGTAATGGATGAGATCAGCGCAAAAATGACTGAAGTCACCGATGTGCGCGCTTTTGCTATTATGCGTCGTGGTATTGGTGGCGGTGGCTCATCACGGCCCATTGAGTTTGTCCTGCAAGGAAATGATTATGCACAATTAGCTGATTGGCGAGACCGGATCATTGAACGTGCAGAGAAAAATCCAGGGCTGGTACGTATTGACCATGACTACAAAGAAACCTTTCCGCAATTTTTGATCAGTATTGATAAAAACAAAGCGGCGGATTTAGGGATTTCAGTTTCGGATGTTGGCCGCACCCTTGAAACCATGTTAGGGCAACGCCGTGTTACCACCTTTATTGACCGTGGTGAAGAATACGATGTGATATTAAAGGGCACCAAAGCTGACTTTGCTGATCCTACTGATATATCAAATATTTACTTAAAATCACGCAGTGATGAACTAGTTCCCCTTGATAGCTTAATTAGCTTAAAAGAAGAAGCCACTGCATCAAGGCTAAATCGTTACAACCGAATGCGTGCTATTACTTTGAGCGCTAACCTCGCCGATGGTTACACCCTTGAAGAAGCGCTTAACTTTTTAAATAAAGTGGCAATGGAAGAAAACGATATTGATGGCGCCATTGATTATAAAGGTGAATCACAATTATTCTACGAAGGCGCTTCGGCAATGACCTACGTGTTTATTTTGGCGCTTACCGTTACTTTCTTAGTGCTAGCGGCGCAATTTGAAAGTTTTATGCACCCCTTTGTGATCATGCTCACTGTGCCACTTGGTATGATGGGCGCAATGTTTGGTTTATGGGCTACAGGACTAACCATAAATATTTATAGCCAAATAGGCATTGTAATGCTGATTGGCCTTAGTGCTAAAAACGGTATATTGATTGTCGAATTTACCAATCAATTGCGCGATAAAGGCGTAGAGTTTAGTGAAGCTATTTTACAAGCAGCAACCCAAAGATTGCGACCAATTATTATGACCTCTTTGACTACGGTAATGAGTGCGGTGCCATTAGTGCTAGCCTCAGGCCCTGGTGCAGAAAGCCGTATGGTAATTGGTGTAGTGGTGTTTACTGGCGTTATTGTAGCAACCATACTTACGCTATTTGTTGTTCCTGCGGCGTACTATGCGCTGGCTCGCAATACTCAGTCTCCTGAGTTTTTACAACAAAAGCTCAACCAACAAGAAGCTGAAAGACCGCTAAAAGAGCTTTAACTGACTTATAGCGTTGCTGCACCGTGCAGCAACGCTTCTACTCTTTCCTCGCTCTAACTCATGAAATAAAACACCGTCTTTGTCGTTCTTCTGCTAGGCTAGAACATCTGCGTAACTTAACGTTTTTAGGAGTACATATATGAGTACAGACATTCAAACTGCAACCTTTGGTGGCGGCTGTTTTTGGTGTATCGATGCAGCATTTAGACGCATAAAAGGCGTTTTACAAGTAAGCTCTGGTTACACTGGTGGCGAAACAACGGATCCAACCTATAAACAAATATGTACGGGGCTTACAGGCCATGCTGAAGTCGTTAATATCGAATTTGATAGCAAACAGATAAGTTTTGAGACCTTGTTGGCAATGTTTTTTACTTTGCACGACGCTACACAGCTGAATCGCCAAGGCAATGATGTAGGCACACAGTACCGCAGTGTTGTTTACTATCACAGTGCAGAGCAGCAAGCGCAAACTAATCAATATATTGCAAAATTACAAAGCCAAATACGCGAAGGCATTGTCACCGAAGTAAGCCCTGCAACCACATATTACCCAGCAGAGCAGTATCATCAAGACTATTACAACGAAAACCCTGATCAACGCTATTGCAGTTTATTGATTGCACCTAAGCTGCAAAAGTTTGAGAAAGACTATAAACAGTTTTTAGTAAACTAAGCAAAGTGCTAAATAAGCATTTTCATCTAAATATAAAAAAGCCCGACACGCAAAGGTGTCGGGCTTTTTTATTTAAGCTAGAACGAGATCAGAACAGGTAGCTTGCGCCAACAAAGAACTGTCGTCCTGCTGCATTGTAACCAAGTAATTCACCATTAGCGGTAACCCCAGTACCTGCCGTAAAGTAGTCTTTATCTGTAATATTCTCGATGCGAGCTTGGAATGAGAGGTCATCGATCACTTGATAATTAGCTGATAAATTAAATACTGTGTAAGCGGCTAATTCAGTATCATAATAAGCGATTGATGGGCGCGAGGAACGATATTGCATTACTAAGTTGGCATCAAAATCGCCCCAGCTTTTGCCAAGCGTATAATTGAACATTTCAGAGGGTCTGCGCGGTAAATCAGTATTGGTTGTTTCATCTTTGGCATCTAATAAGCTCAAATTAACATTATGTTGAAAGCCAAACCCTTCAAACTCGGCTGATAATTCAATCCCCTGCATAGACACTTTATCAATATTAGTTGCTACCCATTTACCTGTGTCTGCATCATATTCGTTAGTAATTAAGTTATCGATCTTGTTGTCAAAAATGGCAATATCATAACGACCCCATTGCGTATCTATAGTAACGCCAAATTCATTATTAACTGACTCTTCCGGTTTAATATCACTATTAGGGGCATACCATTGGCTATCAGTGACAAATGCATTGATCAATGATGGTGCTCTAAAGGCTGTACCATGACTTAACCGTAGCGTTACGTATTTATTTGCTCGATAGCCTAAACCTGTTGTGTAAGTATTTGCACGACCATGAAAGTCATAATCATCGGTTCTTACTACTGCATTTCCTAACCAAGTATCATCATCATAAAATACGCCAACGAATAGTGCTGTGTTATCACGCTGTTCTTCAGATGATTTCGCCGAAGAGCCTGACAAGTCTTCATTTAAAAAATTAACACCACCGGTAATATCAACCGTATTAGTTAGTGTATATAAACCACTGTATTCAAATTCAACCCGCTCTGTACTGTAAACCTGCTGCTCATCGGTACCTGTTTGAATATTTTCTTCTTGAGAAATACTCACAGAGGTACTTTGTGTATAAATCTCAGAGCTTTTTTCCCAGCCTAATTTAGCGGTGTAGTTTTCAAAGTCATATGCGTCATTACTAGAAGCGTTATCATACTCACCTTGGCCTTCGCTATACTGGCTTAGCAAACTAAATACACCGGAATTTTCAGTTTTATATGCTAAGTTAAAACCAATATTTTTATTGGTATAACCGTCGTCATCATGATCTTTTGTTACTGCTAGCGATGGATCTTTACCTGTTACATCATAGCCGTCAGTATTTTCATAGCCTAAGTTATAGTTAAAGGTAACGGCATCTTTTACAATCCCACCTGCTAACTGGTAGTTTTCATAGCTATCAGTACCCAACGTAGCAGATAGTGTATTATTAGTTGCTTGACGAGTAATTATATTGATAACACCAGCGACAGCATCAGAACCATAAATTGCAGCCCTTGCACCTTTTACAATCTCAACTCGCTCAATGCTGTTAACCGGTATATTGGTTAATGATACGCTACCAGAACTTGCATCACTGACACGCACACCATCAACTAGCACCAAGGTATACTTTGCCGTAGCGCCACGAACAAATACATCAGCCTTTTGACCAAAGCCACCGTTGCGTACAATATCAACACCTGCAATGTTGCTTAGTATTGATGGTAAGTCTCGATAGTTATTTTTTTCAATATCACTGCGCTCAATAACAGTTACACTGGCAAGTACATCAGTAATTGATTGCTCAAATTTATTAGCGGTTACCGTCAGGCGTTCAATTGATTGCTCTGCAGACACAGAAAAAGACAACGCAGCGGCAATTGCTACGCCTAGAGTAGATTTGTTTAACATGATATCCCCTGACCCGCGCCCACCGCACAAGTGATAGTAAATTGACTTCAAGGCCGGTCTCCGGACTTAACATAACTCGCTAATAAATTTAGCTAAAAATATGTATCACCGTTGCGGGGGCAGTGTTGGACTTCGTTTATATCCTATAAACGCCACCAACTTCCCGATTATCTTGCTTTACTTAATCAACAACCTTGAAAAGTAACCACAAGCACCTTGAAAATAAGCCGCTATTGTGATTATTTTAAGCACAAAAGTCAATGGACGGCTATACTTCTAAAGTAAAGTAAGGAAAAGGTGAAAGCTGACTAGTGAAAACTATCGAGTAGGGTGAGGCTTTTCCCCTCCTTTTTCACATAATCGTACATGCGGGCTTCGTATACGGCTCCTGTTTTATTCTATTCCATCAGTATTACACCAAATTTAAGTGTCAGGCTTCCCCATGCACAAAAACAGGCTCCCTGTTCCCCCCAAACACAGCATAGGATGACTAAGTGTTGCGCTATTTTGCACGCTGATCCACCAATACCACCGAAACAGGTTTCGTTGAGCAAACATAAAAGCCGCTAAATATTATTTAGCGGCTTTTTTAATGTTAAGTGCGGGTCAAATCGCGCTTATTCAATACTTTTAAAGCTCAGCATCATCAGCTAGTAAAGCATCTTCAATATCATCTGGCTTGATTGTCGTTTTTAATAACAACATATCACGTAACTTGCCTTCGATCTCATCTGAAATTTCAGGGTTCTCTTTTAAGAACTTTATTGAATTAGACTTACCCTGGCCAACTTTACTGCCATTGTAGCTATACCAAGCCCCCGCTTTTTCAACAATCTTATGCTTAACACCTAAGTCAATCAGCTCACCATGTTTAGAGATGCCTTCACCATACATGATAATAAATTCAGCTTGTTTAAACGGCGGAGCCACTTTGTTTTTCACCACTTTAACGCGGGTTTCGTTACCCACCACTTCGTCGCCCTCTTTAACAGAACCGATACGACGAATATCTAAACGTACTGACGCGTAAAATTTAAGTGCGTTACCACCAGTAGTGGTTTCTGGGTTACCAAACATAACACCAATTTTCATACGGATTTGGTTAATGAAAATACATAAAGTGTTTGAACGTTTGATATTACCGGTTAGCTTACGTAATGCTTGTGACATTAAACGTGCTTGTAGGCCCATGTGTGAATCACCCATGTCGCCTTCAATTTCAGCTTTCGGTGTAAGTGCAGCAACCGAATCGACAACAACCACGTCAACCGCGCTTGAGCGAACTAACATGTCGCAAATTTCAAGTGCTTGTTCACCTGTATCAGGTTGTGAAACTAATAACTCATCAATATTTACACCCAATTTTTGGGCATAAATTGGATCAAGTGCATGCTCAGCATCAACGAATGCACAAGTTTTACCTTCTTTTTGTGCTTCAGCGATAACTTGTAAAGTTAGCGTAGTTTTACCTGATGATTCAGGACCATATATTTCAACAATACGTCCCATAGGTAAACCACCTATGCCTAAAGCGATATCAATGCCCAGAGAGCCTGTTGATATAGCATCAATATCTAACGCTTTATTGTCACCCAATTTCATGATTGAGCCTTTACCAAATTGACGTTCAATTTGAGATAAAGCAGCGTCCAACGCTTTTTGTTTGTTATCGTTCATTTTACTCTCCAAATCCGGCTAATGCAGACAAGTATACTGTATGAAATCACAGTATCAAGCTAATTTTATTAATTTATCTTTTCTATAATGGTTTTTAATGAGTAAACAATAGCTTGCAACCTAACTTGCGCTCTATCGCCTGCGAATATCTGTTGGCTCGGATACTGTTTCTCGCCAATTTGAATACAAAACCATACTAAACCTACTGGTTTTTCTGTACTGCCACCACCTGGACCTGCAATACCCGATACCGCAACCGAAATATCGGCCCCTGCGGCCTTACACGCACCCGCGGCCATTTGCAAAACAGTTTGCTCACTCACTGCGCCGTATAAAGTTAAGGTTTGCTCTGTAACCCCTAGTAAATCCTGCTTAGCTTGATTACTGTATGTTACAAATGCACGGTCAATATAAGCCGAGCTGCCAGGGGTATCTGTTAACGCATAACTCACTCCACCACCAGTACATGATTCAGCACTAGTGATCCATAAGCGTTTATCCGTTAAAATAGCGCCTAACTGCGCAGCAAGTGTTTTAATCTCTTGATGTAATTCCATATTCAGCCTTTGGGTAAATACATGTCGTTCGATCTTTATGCACCGCACAATATAAGTCAACAAACTCCGATGATGCAGCAGTATCTAAAAATAAAATCTGAGCATCGTGATATTTTACTGTTTTATCGCATGGGCGATTTTTACGAGCTATTTTTTGATGATGCAAAACGTGCAGCACAACTGCTTGATATTTCACAAACTCACCGTGGTAAAGCCGGCGGCGATCCTATTCCTATGGCAGGCGTCCCTTATCATGCGGTAGAGAACTATTTAGCTCGTTTGGTACAAATGGGTGAATCCGTCGCTATTTGTGAACAGGTGGGCGACCCTGCAACCAGCAAAGGACCTGTTGAGCGCAAAGTTGTACGCATTGTTACCCCTGGCACCATTTCTGATGAAGCACTATTACAAGAGCGCCAAGATAATTTACTGACCAGCGTTTGGCAAAGTAAAAAAGGCGTGTATGGCATTGCTTACTTAGATATTAACTCAGGCCGTTTTAATATTGTTGAAGTAAATACTAAAGAAGCATTTAGTTCAACTTTACAACGCTTAGCACCAGCAGAGTTACTCTATAGCGAAGACTTTGCCAACTTTCATTTGATTGAACATATTAAAGGTATTCGCCGTCGCCCTGAATGGGAGTTTGACTTAGACACTGCACAACATTTATTATGCGAGCAGTTTGGCACCAAAGATTTAGTCGGTTTTGGGGTTGATAAAGCAACTGCTGCATTAGTTGCTGCCGGTTGCCTTATGCAATATGTGAAAGACACGCAGCGTATTGCTCTACCCCATATTCGCGCCATCACATTAGAACATAACGAACATGCCGTAATCTTAGATGCTGCTACCCGTAAAAATTTAGAGTTGACCGTTAACCTCTCTGGTGGCTTTGAAAACACCTTAGCGCAAGTACTTGATAAAACAGCAACCGCGATGGGTTCACGACTATTAAAGCGTCGTATTCATACACCAATACGTTCTAAACCTGAGCTTAACGCTCGCCTTAATGCGATAAGTGCTATTATCGATGTACAGCTGTGTGGTGAGCTACATGAGTCGTTAAAACAAATAGGTGATATTGAGCGTGTTATTGCTCGTTTAGCATTGTGGACCGCTCGTCCGCGCGATTTAACCCGTCTGCGCAGCGCACTGCAAGCCCTAGCTCCACTGCACGAGCTATTAACTGATGCCAGCGATCCTCGCATTAGTCAGATCATCGCGCAATCTCCTGAATTACCTGATTTACAGCAATTACTTGAGCAAGCAGTGATTGAAAACCCACCGGTACTTATTCGTGATGGTGGCGTAATTGCACCGGGTTACAACAGTGAACTCGATGAATGGCGTTCACTCAGCCAAGGCGCTACCGACATTCTTGAACAACTCGAACAGCGCGAGCGTGAACGCACCGGTATTAGCACCCTTAAAATCGGTTATAACCGTGTGCATGGCTTTTTTATTGAAGTAAGTCGTGCCAACGCACATTTAGTGCCTGCTGATTATATTCGTCGCCAAACGCTTAAAAATAACGAACGTTATATAATTCCAGAGCTTAAAGAGCATGAAGATAAAGTGTTAGGTAGCCAATCAAAAGCTCTGGCGCTTGAAAAGCAACTTTACGAACAACTGTTTGAATTTATTGCCCCGCACATTGAACAGCTACAAATAATGGCGGCAGCACTGGCAGATTTAGATGTGCTAAATAACTTAGCTGAGCGAGCTATTGCGCTTAATTATGCTAAACCTGAACTGTGCGATAATGACAATATTAGCATCAAGCAAGGCCGCCACCCAGTTGTTGAACAAGTCATGAAAGACCCATTCATCGCCAACCCGGTAGAACTTAATGCTCAGCGTAAAATGCTGATCATCACAGGGCCAAATATGGGCGGTAAATCAACCTATATGCGCCAAACTGCACTGATTGTGTTAATGGCACACATTGGTAGCTTTGTGCCAGCAGACAGCGCTAAAATTGGTAATATCGACCGTATATTTACACGTATTGGCGCCAGTGATGACTTAGCATCAGGTCGCTCAACCTTCATGGTCGAAATGACCGAAACAGCCACCATTTTAAACAATGCTACCGCGCAGTCACTGGTGTTAATGGATGAAATTGGCCGAGGGACGAGTACCTACGATGGTCTATCACTGGCTTATGCGACAGCCGATCATTTAGCATCAAAAATATCCGCTAAAACTTTATTCGCAACCCATTATTTTGAACTTACCGAACTAGCCGAGCAGCAAGCTGGATTGGTAAATGTTCATTTAGATGCAATAGAGCATAACGACACTATTGCCTTTATGCATACAGTGCTTGATGGTGCCGCAAGTAAAAGTTTTGGCTTGCAAGTAGCGGCCTTAGCTGGGGTGCCAAAAGCAGTTATAAAGCAGGCAAAACAAAAGCTTAAAATGCTGGAGAATCATCAGCCAGTCACTGCTGATATTAATGCAGTACAGCCCTCATTGTTTGCAGCTGAACCATCGCAAGTGGAAACCCAGCTTGCTGATATTGATATTGATGACTTAAGTCCGCGCCAAGCACACGCGCTACTTTATAAGTTAAAAGCCTTGCTTTGAGCTCAAAGCTAACCACAAAAAAAGCTGAAGAGTTAGCTCTTCAGCTTTTTAATAATTATTTTCTGTGTGTATTTCTTTTTGCTGCGTCTATTGCTGTATTAGTCAGTGTTATGAAAACTGATCAAACAAGCTATCAGTACTTAATCCTTCATGCTGCAAAATATCTTTTAAGCGGCGCAGTGCTTCTACTTGAATTTGCCTTACTCGTTCACGGGTTAAACCGATTTCACGACCCACATCTTCAAGCGTTGATGGCTCATAACCTAACAAACCAAAACGACGTGCAAGCACTTCACGTTGCTTAGGATTAAGCTCACCTAACCAGTCTACAATGTGCTTATTGATATCATTATTTTGTACTTCGCCTTCCGGGCCAAAGCCTTTTTCATCGGCAATAATATCTAACAATGCTTTATCGTTTTCACCACCAATAGGTGTATCTACAGAGGTGATTTTCTCGTTTAAACGCAGCATTTTAGTTACGTCTTCAACTGGTCGGTCTAAACACGCTGCAATTTCTTCGGCAGTGGGCTCATGGTCCAGCTTTTGCGTTAGTTCACGTGCGGTGCGTAAATAAACGTTAAGTTCTTTCACTACATGGATTGGTAAGCGAATTGTGCGGGTTTGATTCATGATGGCGCGTTCAATTGTTTGGCGGATCCACCAAGTCGCATAGGTCGAAAATCTAAAACCACGTTCAGGATCAAATTTTTCAACGGCGCGGATCAAACCAAGATTACCTTCTTCAATTAAATCAAGTAACGCAAGGCCACGATTATTATAACGGCGGGCGATTTTAACAACTAAACGTAAATTACTTTCAATCATTCGTTTACGAGAAGCGCTACAGCCTTTCAATGCTTTGCGAGCAAAAAAGACTTCTTCTTCAGCACTTAATAATGGCGAAAAACCAATTTCACCTAAATACAGCTGAGTCGCATCTAAATTCTTAGTGATTTCCTCTTTGGCAAATATTTCATCTTCTTTGTCATCATCTTTATCGACGTCATCTAATAATTCGGAGTCTGTATCAGCTACAGCTATATCATCAAATTTATCATCAATCGCATCTTTCGTTTTCTCTATTTTTGCTGTGTTACCCATGAGCGTACCCTCAAGCAAACAAGTGAACTTATATCACTATGATCAATACCCGACCGATAGCTAAGGCAAATACTTCTCAGGATTAACAGCTTGTCCTCGATAACGGATTTCAAAACGCAATGCCGTCACGTCAGAGTCTGAACTGCCAATCTCGGCTATTTTTTGCCCAGCTTTCACATCCTGCTTTTCTTTAACTAACAACTTTGAGTTATGTGCATAGGCACTAAGATAATCATCATTATGTTTCAAAATAATTAAATTACCGTATCCTCTAAGTGCGTTACCCGCATAAACGACCGTCCCTTGTGCTGCGGCAAAAACAGCGACACCTTTTTTATTAGTAATTTGTAACCCTTTATAACCGCTTTCCTTGGTTGAAAAACGTTGAGTTACTGTTCCTTTAGCTGGCCACGACCACTTAACTTGGGTCGAGGACAAACTGTTATTATTACTAATTTTCCTATTGGCTTGTTTTTGAACATACTCTCGTTGTTTTGGCTGATCAAGCTCTTTCTTTAATTTTTTGTTATTTTTTTGTATTTTACTTGTAGACTTTTCTATCAATTTCGTATACTTTTTACGCTTTTTTGTTTTTTTAGGTACACCTTTAAAAGAAATTATTTGCCCAGGGAGGATTATGTAAGGGGCTGGTATGGCATTATTTTTTGCTAACGTGCGGAAATCTTGCTGGGCGCTAAAGGCTATTGAGTATAACGTATCGCCTTTTTTAACCGTGTAGCGGTCACCGTTAATATTTACTTTACTAGTATAAGGTTTAACACTGGTATTTAAACTACTGACCGGAGCTGGGGCATGTCGAGATGAGCAGGCACTGAGCAAAACACTTGTAAATAAAGTAACATAGAAGACGTACAGTTTATTCATGGTGTTTTGCTCCTTGTGCTAAAAGTAGTTATTTAGATGCTTAACGTAGTAAAAAGTATGCAACCACCACTAAAATCACTACCCCCCAGCCAAGTACTTCAACATATTGACGTAATTTTTGCTCCATTTTTACTCCGCCCCACTTCATTAGCGCTGAAACTAAAAAGAACCGCGCACCACGCCCGACAGCAGAAGCTAATAAAAAAGGTAAAAACGCCATGTGCAAAAGCCCTGCACCAATAGTAAATACTTTATAGGGTATTGGCGAAAAACCGGCTAAAAACACCACCCATACGCCATAATCTTTAAACCAGCTTAAAGCGGTATTAAACTTTTCTTGCCAACCCATTTGCGCTATTAATGGCTCTACTACAGGTTCAAATAACCAAAATCCGAGCAAATAACCTAAAATACCGCCAAGCACCGAAGCAACTGTAGCAAAAGTAGCATAGCGCCATGCTTTGCTCGGTTGTGCAAGCGACATCGGCGCGAGCATTACATCCGGTGGAATAGGAAAAATAACCGATTCAGCAAAACTCATCCCTGCTAAATAACGCTCTGCGTGGCGATGTTTTGCCCACACTAATGCCATATCGTATAACTTAGTAAACAATTTCAAAGTGACTTCCTATTCAATGTCGCCAGGGACTAAAGGTACAAATCTAACTGGCGCAATAACATGTTGAGTAAATTTTTCGCCTTCGCGCACAACCATAACCAGTTGTTGATCTTCATTACCGATTGGCGCAATCATCACCCCACCATCAATGAGTTGATCAAGTAATGCCTGCGGGACTTGCGATGCAGCGGCGGTTACAATGATGCCATCAAACGGCGCTTGTGACTGCCAGCCTTGCCAGCCATCGCCATGTTTCATGGAAACGTTGTATAAGTCTAGGTTATGTAAACGGCGCTTAGCCTGCCATTGTAACGCTTTAATTCGTTCTACCGAAAATACTTTTGAAAAGGTTTTCGCCAGCACCGCTGTTTGATAGCCTGAACCCGTGCCTATCTCAAGTACCTTATCGCGCACGCCAGCCAAACGCAGTAACTCGGTCATACGGGCAACAATATATGGCTGTGAAATTGTTTGTCCTTGACCTATTGGCAACGCCGTATTTTGATACGCTTTATGCTTGAGTACATCATCAACAAAGGCATGACGTGGAATATCAGCAATAGCGCTGAGTACCAATTTATCTTCAACACCTTCACGCTGTAATAGGTCAGCGAGCGCACGGGCACTTCGAGTATAATTAGCCAGCACCGTTGATCTCCATCGTTTTAAGCCACTCACCAACCGCTGCCAAGCTATCTTTCGCTGTCATATCAACACTTAGTGGCGTAACCGATGCATAGCCATTATTAATAGCATAAAAGTCTGTACCTTCTCCGGCATCACTCTCAGCACCTAAAACCCCATACCAATAAATGTCGCGTCCCCATGGATCTTGTTGTTTAGTCATGGTTTCTGCTTTATGACGCGCACCTAAACGCGTTACTTGCACGCCTTTTAGCTCAGATAACGGAATATCTGGCACATTAATGTTGATGATTTGATCTTTTGGCAATGGATGTGACGCTAACCCTTTAATTATGCTGACAGTCACCGCAGCTGCCGTTTCAAAATGATTGCCTTCTTTTGAACACAAAGACACCGCCACTGCGGGCAAGCCTAAATGACGTCCTTCGGTTGCTGCTGCAACAGTCCCTGAGTACAAAGTATCGTCACCCAAATTCGCGCCATGATTAATGCCAGCTACAACTAAATCGGGCTTTTCATTCAGTAACTCATTCACGCCCAAATGTACACAATCAGTGGGCGTACCATTGACCGAAATGAACCCGTTATCGAGCGTAGTAGCACGCAGTGGAT
Organism: Pseudoalteromonas ostreae; assembly: GCF_018069805.1. Taxonomy (GTDB): domain Bacteria; phylum Pseudomonadota; class Gammaproteobacteria; order Enterobacterales; family Alteromonadaceae; genus Pseudoalteromonas; species Pseudoalteromonas ostreae. Next base: position 24,293 of record NZ_JAGPYN010000027.1, on the reverse strand, counting down.
TAAGTAGCGTCAGTGAGTTACTTGCGCCACTGCAATTGCGATCAGGTGCAACTAAGGTTACGTCTGCAATTTGCGTCAATGCCTGATACAAAACTGCAATGCCTTTTGCATTAACACCATCATCGTTACTTAGGAGAATTTTCATTTTCAGCGTCCTGTTCTTTATGTACTCGTGGGCTTGCATCTGTGTAATCCACCAGCTCACGTAACAATGCCGTGGCAAAGGTGCCTTTGGGTAAACCAAAGCTCAATTTAATGGTAGTTTCATCAATCGTTGCAACGGTTAAATCTTGTGGGATCAAACGCAACATTCTGCGCTCATTTTTCAGCCCTAACTTACCAAGCCCTTCACACCAATCTTGATACGGCTCTAGCCATATTTTTTCTTGTTCGGTGAGGCCTTTTTCGCTAGTGCCGACCAATGGCGCAGACATCATAATATCGCCAGAGGCAAGACGAGCGATGTTTTCATCGCTAATGGCATCTTCAAAAAATGCATTGCTACCACTGAGCATAAACACTTCACGGTGCATGGTTTTAGCTAAGCCGTGCTCAGCAACACGCAAATTCACTATTTGATTAAACACATAAGAACGTGCAGCAGAGATAATTAAACCACGTAGTTTTTTGTCACGAATGCGCTCACCGGCAAACATCTTTTTAGCCATCACTAAATTATGGCCATCGTGACCAAAGCGTTGTTCGCCAAAATAGTTAGGCACCCCGGCGCGTACCGCGTTGATACGACAAAGAATGTCTAACGGCTGGGTTACATTACGTAGAATAATACTGAATTTATTACCTTTGTGGCAGCCAGTCCGCAGCTTACGATTATGCCGTTGCTGAGCAATGATAAACAGTGATTCACTGTTTAGTTCAGTAAAATCAATGTCTTTTTTAATGGGTACTGGCACACTAAACCACTGACTACACACTCCGTGGCGATCTTTCATACCAGCGAAGCTGACATCACGTGGCGAAATCCCCGCTTTTTGGGCAAGTAATTTAGCAACGTATTGGGTATTTTCGCCTTTTTTAACAACCTGTAAACAGACGTGTTCACCACTGCCGGTAAATTCGATGCCTAAGTCTTCGTCCACCATAAAATCTTCAGCAGTGGTTTTAAAATCTGCTTTAGATAGTGGTGCACCGTATAAATAATTTAACTCGCTCATAGTGATTGCTTGCTCATGATAACCACTGCATGACTTGAAATACCTTCTTTTCGCCCTTCAAAACCGAGCTTTTCAGTGGTTGTTGCTTTGACATTTACCTGATCTAGGTCAGCGTTTAAATCGGCGGCTAAATTTGCACGCATGGCTTGAATATGCGGCAGCATTTTTGGCGCTTGCGCTACTATCGTTACATCCGCATTACCCAGTACATAGCCTTGCTGCTTAGCTAAATCAACAACATGGCGTAATAAAATACGGCTATCTATATTTTCATATTCACTGGCGGTATCAGGGAAGTGCTTGCCAATATCACCCATTGCTAATGAGCCTAAAATAGCATCGCATAGTGCGTGGATCGCAACATCACCATCAGAGTGCGCTAAAAAGCCTTGTGGGTAAGCAATTTTTTCACCACAAATAGTTAACGGGCCTTCGCCAGCAAATTTATGGACATCGAAGCCATGGCCTATACGAATCATGATGCATTCTCACTGTGTTGTTTTTGGAGTAAAAAGTTGGCTAAATCTAAATCTTCTGGGGTGGTTATTTTAATATTATCACTGCGCCCAGCCACAAGCTTTACGGGCTTATTCGCCCATTCAATTGCTGAGGCTTCATCGGTAATTGTTACCTGCTGAGCGAGCGCAGTTTGCAATGCCTGCAATAAATCTTGGTACTTAAATAATTGCGGGGTCAACGCCTGCCATAAGTCATCCCGTGGCACTGTTTGTTGGCTATGAGTTGCACCGCGCTTAATGGTATCTTTCACTTTGCTTGCTAATATACCGCCCTCATCAGCGTTAATACATTCACTAAGTAAGCACTCAATATCAGCCAGCGTAACCAGTGGCCTTGCCGCATCATGCACTAACACCCAATCAGGCGGGTTATCTGCAAGCGCTAATAAGCCATTAAGTACCGAGTCTGCTCGCTCTTTGCCGCCACTTGCACGGACAATGCGCTGATCAATAAACTCCAGCGCAGCAAAATAAGGATCATCATCGCTGACGGCTACTACAATAGTCGTTAACTGTTTGAGTTGCGCTAGTTTAGCAAGTGTATGTTCAAGAATTGTTTTACCAGCCAAGCGTATATATTGCTTTGGTGCGCTATGTTGCATTCGGCTGCCCACACCAGCGGCAGGGACTATGGCTGCAAGGGTATAATTAGTTGTCATTTTGTTGCTGCCCAGGTAAAACACGAATAAATGTTTCGCCAGGTTTGATCATCCCTAATTCATTTCGGGCGCGCTCTTCCACCCCTTCTTGACCAAGCTTTAAATCTTCAATATCGGCTTTAAGCACTTTATTACGTTTGATCAATTGAGCATTAGTATCGTGATGTGAAGTAACCGCAGCTTTTAAACGACTATAATCTTGTACACCGTTGTGGCCAAACCATAATCGATATTGTACAAATAACGCTAAACACAGCAGCGTGAATTGAAACAGTCGCATTAAATACTCCTTGATTTTACTCTACCAGTACAAATTTATAATGCGATTAAGGCTACTGGTATTATATTTTTTTAACTCGAACATGAGGACGTTTTAAATTACGCCAATTGATATTGCCTGCTAGCAGCATTTCTCTCAGTGATAACGTTCGCGGTGTTGTGCGTTTATCAAAAGACCACTGATGGCCACAACAAGCAGCGGCCATTGTTGCCTTTGTGGGCTTTAATAACACCACCAACTGCCCTTCAAGCGGCTGACCTTGGCAGTCAAACCAACCATGCTCATTACAATGAAGTTTATTGTCGCTTACTTGGTCGATGCTGTCTATTGCAACACGGGTTTGATTTGCGCTATTGAGTAAAAGCGGAACAATTAAACCTACATTTTTATGTGTTTGATAAAAATCATCATTATTTTTTGCGTTGGGAGGCTGAGCTTTTTGCTTATCAAGCCAACAGCCATTGTGCGGATCTAACTGAAAAGGAACTTGACCATTTACCACGGCCGTTGCTGCGCGTTCTATATAATAAGGAAGACTTTTTAATCGCTTGCGTAAACGCTGTTCATTCACTTCAACAACTAATTGACCTATTTCCCGCGCATAAAAAGCATTGCACAACTGTGCATATAGCACACGTTGTGTATCTGATTGCCAAATATCGACTTGTTGAAAGGGGTCGCTTGCAGCCAACGATCATACTCTAAAACATCTAGTTGCTTGTTTTATAGCACAGTATTGACTGCTTTTTAAGCTCTGCTATTTACAAAAGCAAAGCTCAGGTTACTTAACTTGTGACTTTATACCTAATTTAGCATCGCCAGTTTCTAAAAACTGCACTACTTCATCACGTTTCTTACCTAATAACAGACTACCATCAGCTAAAAACATAAAATTTTGCCAATTGCGTTTAAACACATCAAAGCTGGTTTCGATAATATTATCGCGGGCGATACAAAAATACACTGTAGTATTAGCTTGCCAACCTAAGTGCGCAAGGATCTCCGCTGGCAATTGCTCAGCACCTTCTTCCCAGGCAGCTTCCCACGCAATAGTTTGCGAGAAATTGTCGTCATTGCCACACCAGTCTGTTTTTTCAAAAAAATCAGGGTGGTCATGCTCTCGGCTCACCATGGTGCTCCATAAAACTGCGGCACGCTCATGGCTCATAGGTTTAATTAAAGCAAGGTCTTGGTCTGTTACTGGCGCATCTTGATGGCGAAAAACCCACGCTTTTTTGTAATCATCTAACGAAATATAGTTCATAGTATTAGCAAATTAGTTAGCATTAAAAGTGCAAAGATAAATTATACAAGAGATCAAAACATGACTACAGCAATAAAACCACATCCCCTCAAATCAGGCATATACCAACACTACAAAGGTCCACAATATAAAGTGCTCTATGTTGCCACCCACAGCGAGACACAAGAACAGCTGGTAATTTACCAAGCCCTCTATGGCGAGTTTGGTATTTGGGCACGTCCATTGAGTATGTTTTTAGAAACCGTAGAAAAAGACGGCCAGATTATTCCCCGCTTTGCTTACCTTGGCGATGCCGAATAGTTATGGCATCATGTTTAAAATAACACTGCTCAGACCAGATAGGTATTTACGTGCAATTTAACTCTACAGATAACTACATCGCCAGTAACTCGTTAAAACAAGCGGTTAATGCCGCCATATTGCTAGAAAAGCCATTACTAATAAAAGGCGAACCTGGCACAGGTAAGACTATGCTGGCCGAAGAGCTGGCGAAAAGTTTAGATACCACGCTTATTCAATGGCATATCAAATCAACCACTAAAGCCCAGCAAGGCTTATACGAGTACGACGCTGTTTCACGCTTACGTGACAGCCAATTGGGTGATGAGCGCGTGCACGACATCGGTAATTACATTGTTAAAGGCAAACTTTGGCAAGCCTTTACCTACGGCGAAGAGCATAACAAACGCCCAGTATTATTGATTGATGAAATAGACAAAGCCGACATCGAGTTTCCAAACGACCTATTACTTGAACTTGATAAAATGGAGTTTCATGTTTATGAAACCGGCGAGCGCGTAGTTGCTAAACAGCGCCCTATTGTGATCATCACCTCAAATAACGAAAAAGAATTACCTGACGCATTCTTACGCCGCTGCTTTTTCCATTATATTGACTTTCCATCGAGCGACGAAATGCAGCAAATTGTTGATGTGCATCACCCTGATGTAAAACAAGATTTAGTACGCCAAGCACTCGAAGTGTTTTTTGGCCTACGTGAGGTCAACGGCATTAAGAAAAAACCATCTACCAGTGAGCTACTCGATTGGCTTAAACTTTTAATGGCTGAAGACATCGATGCAAAAACTCTGCATGACAAAACTCAAAAAGGCGGTTTAATGCCCATGTTTGGCGCGCTACTTAAAAATGAGCAAGATATCAGCTTAATTGAAAAACTTGCCTTTATGAGTCGCCGTTAAGATGTTGGTTGCGTTTTTTTTCAAACTGCGTGAATACCGTTTACCTGTTAGTTTGCGCGAGCTGCTTGATTTGATCAACGCGCTAAAAAAAGGCGCGGTATTTGCCGATGTTGACGGTTTTTACTATTTAGCCCGTACCATTATGGTTAAAGACGAAACCCACTTTGACCGTTTTGATAAAGCCTTTGCTGATTACTTTAGCGGCATTGCCGATCTCGACTTACTCGAGAGCTTAAAACAGCAGCACAACTTACCTGAAGATTGGCTGCGCAAAGAGTTTGAAAAACACCTAAGCGATGAAGAAAAAGCCCAGCTTAAAGCCATGGGCGGCCTTGATGAGCTAATGAAAACCCTCAAAGAGCGCCTAGAAGAACAACAAAAACGCCACGCTGGCGGCAATAAATGGGTAGGCACAGGTGGTACATCGCCATTTGGCGCGTATGGCTACAATCCAGAAGGCGTGCGCATTGGTCAAGACGGCAACCGCAATCGCCAAGTAGTAAAAGTATGGGATAAACGCGAATATCGTAATCTGGACTCTGACCGTGAAATTGGCTCACGTACTATTAAGCTCGCCCTTAAAAAACTGCGCAAGTTTGCTCGCACTGGCGCCAGTGACACCCTCGACTTAAACGAGACCATTCGTGCTACCGCCAAACAAGGCGGCATGCTGGATGTAAAAATGGCCCCAGAGCGCCACAACGCGGTAAAAGTATTGATGCTGTTTGATATTGGCGGCTCAATGGATGATTACATTCACACCTGTGAAGAATTATTTAGCGCCGCGCATAGCGAGTTTAAACACTTAGAATTTTACTACTTTCATAACTGCTTATACGAACATGTTTGGCAAGACAACCAACGCCGCCATTCCAACGTCATCGACACCATGACGCTGATCAACAAGTTCACCAGTGACTATAAAGTGATCTTTGTTGGCGATGCCACCATGGGGCCGTATGAAATTACCTATGCCGGCGGCTCAGTTGAACACTACAACGAAGAGCCCGGCAGCGCATGGTTGGCCCGCATTACCAATCACTTTGATAAAGTAGCCTGGCTCAACCCACAACCGGTTGAACACTGGCGTTACTATCAATCAATTGATTTTATCAAGCAGCTCATGAACAACCGCATGTACCCGCTAAGCTTAGATGGGATCAGTAATGCGATAAAAGAGCTAACATAGGAGCTAGGTTATAGGGGCTAGGAAAACTAACTCTACAACTCAGCTATATGATTTAAAGTCTCAGGATAACGCTGCACTAGTTTTAGTAAAGTAATTGCTTGACCATTAGGTGCGCTGCGGCCTTGCTCCCAGTTTTCAAGGGTTCTTGCTGAGGTATGTAATAGGTTTGCAAATACCCCGCGTGACATATTAAATGCTTCGCGAATATTGATTATTTCATCGGGTGAAATAGCGAGATCACTTGCGTCACTCACAGCATGCGTGCGTAAGGTTAGCTTACCTTGCGAATGTGCTTTAGCATCTACAAGCGCTGTACTTAGCTCTGAAAATAAATCACGATTGCTCATTGTGCCACGCCTCCATAAAGTCTTTTAACTGTTTCTTTTGATCTGCTGTTAAATCTGTCATTTCATTTTTACTGTAAATGGTCAGTAGGTAAAAACGCTGAAATTCATCTAAATGGTAATAGATAACCCTTGAACCACCACGTTTTCCTCGCCCTTTACCTGCAACTCGTATTTTACGTAAACCGCCAGTTCCCTGAATTACATCACCTTGTTTAGGACTGCGCATTAGGTCAGCTTGAAAAAGCCGATACTCTTCATCACTTAAATACTGTTGTCGGTATTTTTCAAAAATAACCGATTCTATAAAGATAGATTTCATGCCATTAAATATACGCAAATAACGTACACTTATCAAGCAACCTTGCTATCTATCGACACTATGACGCGATATAAAATCGCTGCTACGAGGTGGGTGATATTTCGTAGGCCCGGGTTTACCCCGCGCAAATATATAATTTAGACGTTGGATAAAACTCAGCTGCGGAGCAAACCCTGTCGCGATATAAAATCGCGGCTACGAGGTGGGTGATATTTCGTAGGCGCGGGTTTACCCCGCGCAAATATATAATTTAGACGTTGGATAAAACTCAGCTGCTGAGCAAACTCTGTCGCGATATAAAATCGCTGCTACGAGGTGGGTGATATTTCGTAGGCGCGGGTTTATCCCGCGCAAATATATAATTTAGACGTTGGATAAAACTCAGCTGCTGAGCAAACTCTGTCGCGATATAAAATCGCTGCTACGAGGTGGGTGATATTTCGTAGGCGCGGGTTTACCCCGCGCAAATATATAATTTAGACGTTGGATAAAACTCAGCTGCGGAGCAAACCCTGTCGCGATATAAAATCGCTGCTACGAGATGGGTGATATTTCGTAGGCGCGGGTTTACCCCGCGCAAATATATAATTTAAACGTTGGATAAAACTCAGCTGCGGAGCAAACCCTGTCGCGATATAAAATCGCTGCTACATGGGTCGTTAAAAAAGAAAAGCGCAGGATCTCTCCCGCACTTCATTTTTTGCTTTAATAATTTTGATAATTACTTAGCCTGCCGTTTGTTCGTCACGGCTGCGTTTTTTGTCACCTTTTTTGTGGCCTTTTTTACGCATATGTTTTTTAATTTCTTGGTACTTTTCACGTTGTTCAGCATTTAATACTTGCCATACTTGATGCTGCGCTTTTAGGTTAATTAAGCCAAATTGCTCGCCTTTGGTTTGGCGCTGCGCTAATAACTCTTTTGCTGCGGCTTCATCAAAAGTTGGCATATCTAACAATGCTTGCATTTGTGCTTTATGTGCAGCACGCTCTTGCTTCATGACCTGTTTATCGTTGCCACGTAGCGCTTTAAACTGTGCTTTTTGCGCATCAAAAATGCTTTTTAACTGAGTTTGTTGTTGCTCAGTTAAATCAAGCTTTTTAATGCCACGCTCAGAGAGTAAAAAGCGCGCTTGTTTATGCTGTTGAGAATGGCCTGGTTTATGATCCATGCCCTCTTTTGCTATTACGGCGCCAGTGCCTAATGTTGCTGTCGCTAATCCACAAATTAATACTAGTTTAGAAACTTTACTTGAAATAGTCATAATCATTACCTTTGAGTTGCTTGTAACTTAGTGTCTGTTCAGTTGTTATATTCACTATAACTAACCAAGTGCAAAGCAACGCAAAGCAATGTAAAGGTTGTGTAAAGGTTCACTTTTAAGTGCGTTAAGGCGTAAAATGAAGTTATTCCAGCGTAGTTAAGGTGAGCAAATAATGAAGCTATTAATGATTGATGATGATACCGGTTTATGTGAGTTACTCTCAGAGTATTTAACTGCGCAAGGGTTTCAAATTGAATGTGTACACGATGGCGAGCAAGGTTTAAAGCAAGCTTTTGAACATGATTATGCACTCATTTTACTCGATGTTATGTTACCGAAACTAGATGGCTTTGAAGTATTAAAACAGCTTAGACAAAAAAAGTTAACGCCGGTAATTATGCTAACCGCCAAAGGTGAAGACTTTGACCGTATTTTTGGTCTTGAACTAGGCGCTGATGATTACATTCCTAAACCATTTAATCATCGTGAATTACTCGCACGGGTTAAAGCGATTACTCGTCGTATAGAACATATTACTAGCCTAGCAAATACCAGCAGCAATAAGTTAACCGTTAATAATATTGTTATAAATTTAGCTGCCCGCGAAGCGTATGTAGATGAACACCCACTAAGCCTGACTGGTACTGAATATGAAGTACTTGCTTTACTGGTCAAACATGCAGGTGAAGTGGTCAGTAAAGAACAAATAAGTGAAGAAGTGCTCGGTAGGCGCCTAGCCTCTTTTGATCGCTCAATTGATATGCATGTGAGTAATATTCGTAAAAAAATTGCCGAGTTCAACAATGCAGAAAGAATAAAAACCATGCGAGGAACGGGCTATGTCTTTATCCAAGGTGAGTAATAAAACTCTATTTTCCTGGCTAAAGCACCCTCAGCATTTTTTGTTTTTTAAAATTTTTGCTTGGTTTTGGCTCACAATTATAGGCACCATTACTGCTTTGGTGTTTTTAAGTAACATTGCGACTAACCAAGTCAGTTATGAAAAATTACATGGGCCCATGCAGAAAAACTTGCAATACACGGCGAAAGGCATCGAACGTATGGTATTAAAACATAATAAATCGATTGCCGAAATTTTAACTCACCCTCGGCTTGCAAAACAAAAGTTACTATATTTGAATTCAGATCAGCCAGATCACTCGCTCAGTAGCAGAGTACCATCAAGTGAAATTGATTTAAGTTTACTTAATTTCACTAAAAATATGCCACCACAAATTATTTTTACCGAGTATTATCAAGCATTCGGACCGATAAAAATAAATCTTCCCGAGGGGAAATTTTACCTATACGAGATTGATGAGAATCATCAACCACCTTTTTTTATACGGTTAAAGCTGATGCCGGTTTGGCTAAAAGTGATCATTGCTTTACTGGCTTCATTAACTTTAAGTTTTATATTTAGTCGTAACCTAATTGCTCCTATTAATCACTTAAAGCAAGCTGCAATTAAGCTCTCTGACGGCGATTTAACCGCACGCGCTGAAATTGATCCAAATAGGCAAGATGAACTGGGCGTACTTGGCCGCGATTTTAATAGTATGGCAACTCAGTTAGAGCAACTGATTTCTGCACAAAAGCGCTTATTGGCTGATATATCTCACGAGTTGCGTTCCCCCTTAACTCGCCTTAAAATGGCTACGGGTCTTGCGCAAATGCAGACCCCAGAAGAAAACCAAACCTATTTATTACGCATTGAAAAAGAAGCAAATCAGCTCGATAAAATGATCGCTGATGTACTGCAAGTATCGCGCTTAGAGGCGAAAAGTCAGGCGCTATCGCTGCATCAACAATCTTTACAGATCATTATTGATCATGTTTTGAATGATGCGCAATTTGAAGCTAAACAGACCAATAAACAATTAATTATAAATGGTCAACTCAATGTTGATATTTATTGTGACGAAAGTCTCATTGCCAGTGCGCTAGAGAATGTTTTACGCAACGCAATAAAGTATGCGGAGCAAACAATTACCCTAACATTGAGTTTAAGTGATGCTATTTATATAGAGATCAGCGATGATGGACCGGGTGTCGAGCCGCAAAATTTAGCCAAGCTATGTGAGCCTTTTTTCCGCCAATCTGATGCACGAGACAGAACTAGCGGCGGTACAGGACTTGGCTTAGCGATTGCTAAAAATGCCATTGTCGCCCATTCTGGCAGTTTAACGCTGCATAATAAACAACCAAGTGGGTTATGTGTGCGTATCGCCTTACCACTGGGTAAACAACAATAATCATGGCCATTATGTTTTACAGCACAGAACAAAACCTACTTACCCAACAGCCTGAGATCACACAGTTCTTTCAGCAGCAGTTGCACAAAGCGCAGCTGACTACCGATAATGGCGATTTATATTATGGCTATGTGATACCTGAGCATGCCAAGGCCGCTATTGTTATTTGCTCTGGACGCATTGAAGGATTAGATAAATATCAAGAACTAATCTGGGAGTTATACAAAAATAACTATGCGGTGTTTATTATTGATCATCAAGGCCAAGGCCGTTCTTATCGCGCTTTAGCCAATCCTCATAAAGGTTTTGTTAATAAATTTAGTGATTATGCTGATGATTTAGCCCTGTTTGACCGTTTAATTGTCAGTAAACTCTACCAAGGCAAAAAGATCATCCTAGGGCATTCAATGGGCGGCGCGATTGCCTTTGATTTCCTAACCCGGTTTGAACATAACTACAGTGGGGTATTTTTGTCTTCGCCCATGTTTGATATTTTCACCAAAAGCACTCCCAAATCACTGGCTAAATTTGCCGCCCGTGCTGCCTGCTTATTTGGCTTTAAGAAACACTATGCGTTTGGCCAAGCAGATTACCTGCCTATTGCTTTTACACAGAACGACCTTACCAGCAGCGAAATTCGCTATGATTTATTTAGACAAACCTACCAAACGAATAGCGCGCTACAATTAGGGGGGGTGACTTACGGCTGGTTGAATGAAGCTTTTGCCTTTATGACAACTCTTGAGCAACAACAGTTATCGATACCACTTTTTGTAGCCAGTGCAGAGCACGATACTGTGGTTGATAACCAAGCCCAACTAGCCTTAGTTCACCGTCAAAGTAATGCTATTTTACAAACATTTGCGAATGCTAAGCACGAGTTGTTGTTTGAACAAGACCCTATTCGCCAAGCTGTACTTAGCCGTTTTTATCAGTTTTGTGATTCACTGAGTTGAGCATTTGTTTGACTCAGTGACATGGGATCTTGGTGGATCAAAATATCCATTTCACAATTAAATTCTTGTTGGATCATCGCCACCACTTCATCCGCTACATAGTGAGCTCGGATCAAAGGCAATTGATCTTCAAGCTCTAAATGCATTTGAATAAACTTAATTTTACCACCTTGTCGAGTGCGTACATCATGCACGCCAAATACATCGTTATGGCTGTTAGCGATTGCTATAATGCTGGCTTTTTCTTCCTCTGGTAGCTCTTTATCCATTAAGTGATCAGCGCTTTGTCTAGCAATATCCCAACTGTTATAAAGTAAGTAACCCGCAACGCCAATGGCAAAAATAGGATCGGCGTAAAGCATGCCACTTTGTGCCAGTAATATCGCAATCAATACTGCGGCATTTAAAATTAAGTCACCTTTGTAATGTACTGAGTCTGCTTTGATCGCGATAGATTCGGTATGCCTTATCACTTTAGTTTGTACGTAAACCACCACCAAAGTACAGGCAATCGCAAATAGACTAACCCATACCCCGAGCATTGAATGATTTAACACCACCGGATTAAATAATCGCTCTATACCATGAAACGCCAGTAAACAGCCAGAGCCGGCAATAAATGCCGCTTGCCCTAAACCCGCCAAGGCTTCGGCTTTACCATGGCCAAAGCGATGGTCGTCATCAGCTGGGCGCAGTGCATAAAAGAGCACCATAAAACTCATTGCTGAAGCGGTAATATCCATCAAAGAGTCAGTAAGTGAGCCAAGCATAGACGCAGAGCCAGACGCAAGCCATGCCCAACATTTAGCCCCAATCATCAAGCTCACCATAATCATAGTGACTACACTTGCTGTTTTTACCCAAAACTCATAACTGCGCTGATGCACGTTTTTGCCTATGCTTAAAGTGTTTGCTTAAAATGAGTATATCATTTTTTTTATCTGTTTCGTGTATACTCTCGAACGTCAAAATGTAGATCACCAATAAGGCTCGTTATGCTTGATATCGTTTTATACCAACCTGAAATACCACCTAACACAGGGAATATTATTCGCCTGTGTGCAAATACGGGCTATGCTTTGCATTTAATCGAACCCTTGGGCTTTGAGTGGGACGATAAGCGCGTAAAAAGAGCTGGCCTTGATTACCATGAATTTAGCCATGTGCAACGCCATGCTTCATTTGCAGCTTACTTAGAAAAATGCCAACCAAAAAAAGTATATGCATGTACCACCAAAGGCAGTCAATTTCACCATCAAGCAAGTTATGAAGCGGGTGATTGTTTAGTGTTTGGCCCTGAAACACGTGGCTTACCAGATGATTTAATTCAATCACTACCTAATGAACAGCGCGTGCGTATTCCTATGCAAGCGAACAGTAGAAGCATGAACTTATCTAACGCTGTGGCTGTTTTTGTTTATGAATCATGGCGTCAGTTAGGCTTTCCTAACGCGCAGTAAAGCACACAAAAAATGCGTCTATAATTATTAGGCGCTTTAGCCGCTAGTTGCTTTACAAATTCAATTGTGCGCAATGCGATAAATTTAACTTTCATCGATTCGCATTTTATCAATTCCTACACTATTCTAAATACGTTCTTTTTAAACTTATTCAATGGATTGTAATGCGTTCCGCCCTAAAGATATGCTGTTTTGTTAGCATGTTATCTATTGTAAATGTAAACGCGAATGTAGCTGAATTAAATGCTAATGAGCTTTCACTACCCACCATTAATGACTTTACTCAAGACCCGAGTAATGCGTTTTGGCTCGCAACCAATAAAGGGCTGTTTAACTACGACTCGGTGCATCTTTTTAGTGGCCAAGCACCGCCTTTTTCATCATTCGCGAATCAAGTCATTTTACAAGTAGCGACTTATAAATCCTGGTTATTAATTAACACTGAGCAAGGGCTGAGTTTAATCAACTTAATTAACAACCAGTTAATTCAACTAACAGCAACACCGCTAAAACAGCCGATATTAACCACCGAGCTCGGCTTTTACTTTCTGTACCAAGGTCAGATCCACACTATAAAAGACGAAAAACTCCATTCCCCATTCGCCTTTTCAGAGCAGATCGTCGAACTCGCATTGGGATTTAACAACAGCCTATGGCTACATTCAGGTAGTAATTTAGTTAGTCACTTTGATTTAGCAAGTAATGCGATTACAGCTCAGCTCATCGTCCCCGCGCCTATCGCGCAGTTGAGTCCTAGTCAAACCTCAGCAGCGATCCTTATCAACACCAATAACGACCAACATTACCTGTTTAACAACGCGCACTCTATGCAAGAAATAAAACTCCAGCATGCGCATGTTCAACAACTAAATTACTTTGATGATCAGCTCTATTATTTACATAAAAATCGCGCTTATAAACATCATTTAACGACCAAAAACACAAATCCTTTGTTTTATAGTGATCCAACACGCTTTGTATCAATTAAACAAAACAACCAACAACTGTGGCTGCAAACTGCCACTAAAAGCTGGCTAAAGCTTCCTGAAATGCAAATTATCACAACCCCTATCACCGATAATCCAGCTCCGCGTATGCAGCAATACTTTGACATGTTGGAGCAGTTAGGTAATTTTACACAACATAAAAAAATTATTACCATCGCTTATCTGCGCGAAGACAAATGGGCTGTTGCAACCGACACTGGTTTATATTTATACAGTGCCCGCAACCTCACTTTTGATTTATTAATAAAGGATCAAGTTGCTGCGCTGCATTCAACTGCCCCAACAACACTGTGGGTAGCAACCAAAAAACAATTAATAAAATATGATTTTGCGACGCAGCAACAAAGCCAAACACTACCAATTAGTAACATTAATGCTTTAACATCCCTTAATGACGAGCAATATTTAGCAAGTAATGGTGAGCAATTATTTTATATTGCTAAACAACAGCTCACCGCCCTTGAGCTTGAAACTGAAGCCCTCGGGAAGATCAACGCTATGTATTATCAACGTAACTCTGCAAGGCTTTGGCTTGCGACAAGTAACGGCTTATGGCAGAGCCAATGGCAAGCACCTGAAAATTCTCAGCAAATAACACTTGAGATAAATTTTGATAAAGTAAGTACATTTAACACCACAGCCATTTACGAAGCACCACAAAATGCTTTGTGGATAGTTGATTCTCAAGCGATAAAACTCTACAAACCCAGCACTAACCTATGGGTTGAAAATGCCACTCATAGTATTGCCGCTTATATTGATGATTCTATTAGTTATGAGCAACTTCCAAAATCACTCTTTAGCGTTAGCTACCGTGATAAAATAATGTTGTTTGCGCCAACGGGTAATACTTTATTAGAAGTGCATTCAACACAAGTACCACCTCAAAACAGCTCTTTTTTAATCAGTCATCTGACTTTACACTATCAAGAGCAAGACCAAGACTATTACCATTTAGCAACCAACGCAGTAAATACCAGCCAACCGCTAAAAGGCATCTCTGTTTGGTTTAGCAGTAATAGCCTCTTACCTATGCGGCTCAATTACCGACTCGATCCCAATGGCGATTGGCTAGCACTGCCGACGACTCAAACCATGCTGTCACTGACAAGTAATAAACAGAATATTTACCTTGAAGTTAAAAATCTTAATCAAGTAAATACCGAACCGTTAGTGTTAATGATTAAACAAACGGTTTTTACCTTCCCTAACTGGATCAATTACCTCGTTTTAGTGGCTGTTTTTGCTATTTTACTGCTGTTAATCGTTTATAGATTAAAAAATAGTGCTAAGCATAATTTAGTCAATGCGCTAATGATACAATCAAAAGATGCCATTTGGATCGCCAATGAGCACTTCCAAATAACAAAAATAAATCAAGCATTTACAACAATCTGTGGTTTTAGGCTTGCTGATGTTGCGGGTAAAAAGCCAAAAGCATTTACTGTAAACGGTCGCGATAAAAAATTAGAAAGCCTCATTTATAATGACCTAGAAGTTGATGGTTATTGGTCTGGCGAAATTTGGAATTTGCGTAAAGATGGGCAGCCCTATGCCTTAGATTTATCGATAACCAAAGTAGAAACCCCTAACCTACGTACTAGTAGCGCGCATTATATTGGCTTATTTTCAGATGTAACTGCACGTAAGAATAATGAACGTGCGATGCTAAAATTAACCACGCGAGATTCTGTCACAGGGCTATCCAATCGCACTATTTTTATTGAATCTGTTAATATGGCAATTGCCAGCTGCAATAACAACTTCCCTAAATTATTAATTATTTTTATAGATTTAGACAATTTTAATAAAATTAACGAATCCCTTGGTCACGCAATCGGTGATGAACTATTAAAAGAAGTTGCAGGCAGACTCACTCGTAATCTTGATTCTGGTTATACCTTGGCCCGCTTAGGAGGTGATGAATTTGCTATACTCGTACCGCCCTATTTATATTCAGGTAAGACCGTTTTTTTCGCTAAAAAACTGGCCGGTAATATCCTCAAACAATTCCAAACACCATTTATGCTTGA
Organism: Pseudoalteromonas ostreae; assembly: GCF_018069805.1. Classification (GTDB taxonomy): domain Bacteria; phylum Pseudomonadota; class Gammaproteobacteria; order Enterobacterales; family Alteromonadaceae; genus Pseudoalteromonas; species Pseudoalteromonas ostreae. The sequence continues at coordinate 8,370 of NZ_JAGPYN010000027.1, read as the reverse complement.
TAGTGTTGAGAGCTTTATTTCTGCCTGCTGTGGCATCGCCGGATACCCAGAAAACGGTTATAACAGCGAGGCACTGATGCGCAGTGCTAATAGTGCGCTTAACCACGCTAAAAAGATGGGCCACAATAATTATCAGTTTTTTGATAAGTCTAAACACACCATAGACTCTAATGAACTCAGCAAAGAAAGTGCATTATTCAGGGCAATCGAAAACCAAGACTTCGAATTATTTTACCAAGTAAAATATAATGCAGATAAAGATCAAATTCATGGTTTTGAGGCATTAGTACGCTGGCCGCAAGCTGATGGCAGTATTATTAGCCCGGATGAATTTATACCGCTGGCGGAGCAAAATGGCGCGATTATTCCGCTGACGTTATTACTAATGAAGCTGTTATTTAAACAGCTCGAATTATGGCGTAATGAAGGAGTAAGTTTTGGTAAAGTGGCGATTAACATTTCGGCCTTGCACTTTCAGCAAAGTAGTTTAGTCGAAACTCTCACCGAGTGTTTAACAAACTATGATGTGCCAGCACGCTGTGTTGAGTTAGAAATCACCGAAAGTGCCATGATGGATAACCCTGAATTTGCCCAGCAGCAAATGAATCGCTTAAAAGCACTTGGCTTTACCATTGCACTGGATGACTTTGGCACTGGGCATTCATCACTTGGTTATTTAAAGCGTTTTCCAATAGATACATTAAAAATAGATCGCTCTTTTATTAAAGATATTATTGATAGTGAACAGGACCGTAATATCACCGCGACCATTATTCGTCTGGCAAAATACTTAAAAATAGATGTCGTTGCAGAAGGCGTTGAAACGAAGGAGCAGGCTTATATGCTGCATGTAATGGGATGTAATACCATGCAAGGTTATTACTATAGCCGCCCGCTTCATGCTGATAAAGTAGCTGCTTTTATTGAAAAAAATAACCAGAAAAAACAATCTAGCTCGAGTAATGATTAAATTCCGCTTTAGTTACTCCGTTAGCTGCCAGTGTTTATACAAATTCATAAACACTGACAGCTACAAGGCACTGTTACTCAGATTTTTGCTCGCGACCTAACAACGCCATCGCAGCTTCTTTCACGTCTTTATTTTCATAAAGTACCTGATAGATTTGCTCAGTGATTGGCATTTCAATGCCGGTGCGTTGCGCCAGTAAATAAACCTCTTTGGTGTTGCGGTAACCTTCGACCACTTGACCAATTGATTCAATCGCTTGCTCAACACCTTCACCTTTGCCAAGCGCTAAACCAAAACGACGGTTACGAGACTGATTATCGGTGCACGTTAGGATCAAATCTCCCAACCCTGCCATGCCCATAAAGGTTTCTGACTTAGCACCCAGCGCACAGCCTAACCGGCATAGTTCAGCCAAACCTCGGGTGATCAAAGCTGTCCGCGCATTAGCACCAAAACCAAAACCATCCGACATGCCCGCACCAATCGCAATCACATTTTTAACCGCGCCACCGAGCTGAATACCAATAAAATCATTATTGTTATAGACCCTAAATGAGCGACCACAATGCAATAGCTCAGCTAATTGTTTTGCAAAGCCAGTTGATGTTGACGACACTGAAATAGCCGTAGGTAAACCCATTGCCATTTCTTTAGCAAATGTAGGGCCTGATACAACCGCAAGTGGCACAGCATCACCTAATTCTTGCTGGGCAACTTCTTGCAAAAGTCGGCCTGTATCTGGTTCAAGCCCTTTGGTTGCCCATGCAACTTGTGCCCCTTCAAGTAATGAAGGCTTAATTTGCTGTAGCGTATCGCCAAATGCATGACTTGGTACAACAACCAAGATCACTTGGCTTGCAGTTACTGCGGTGTGTAAGTCGGCTTCAAGGTGTAAAGTGTCAGGAAAAGTGACATCAGGTAGGTAACGTTGATTTTTCCGCTCAGCTGCAAGCGTGGCAACGTCATCGCTATTACGACCCCAAAGTGTCACTTGGTGACCGTTTCGGGCTAAACAAATAGCAAGGGCGGTGCCATAAGACCCCGCCCCTAAAACAGTAACAGCTGAATTGGCTGTATTCATCAATTATGCGTCTGCAGTTGCCTGTTCAGCTTGCGCTGCACGTTGCTGCATATATTGAGCGAATAACGCATCAAAGTTCACAGGTGCAAGGTTAAGCTGTGGGAATGTACCACGGTTAACTAAGTTAGATACCGCTTCACGTGCGTACGGGAACAATACGTTCGGGCAGAATGCGCCAAGCATATGCGCAAGTTGTACTTCTTCAACTTCAGCGATAGTGAAGATACCAGCTTGTTGAATTTCACATAAAAAAGCCGTTTCTTCACCGATAGAAGCAGTAACAGTCAATGCCAATACGACTTCAAACACGCCTTCGTCTAATTTGTTTGAACGTGTATCAAGGTCAAGCTTAACTTCTGGTGTCCATTCTTTTTGGAAAATAGCAGGTGAATTAGGCGTTTCAAAAGACACGTCTTTTGTGTAAATACGTTGAATCGTAAATTGTGCGCCAGTTTCTTCTTGTGCTGCTACGTTCTGATTTTCTTCGTTCATGATAATTCCTAACTTTTAATCGTTTTTATAATAAATGCTTAAGCGTTCAACTTAGCGTCAAGTTTACCTTGGGCTTCAATCGCCATCATGTCGTCACAACCGCCGATATGCTCATCATTAATAAAAATTTGCGGTACTGTGCTCGCGCCACCTGCTTTGGCAATCATTTCATCGCGTAATTCAGGTTGCACACCAATGTCTATATTTGTAAATTGCACACCTTTACTGGTTAGCAATGCCAATGCTCGTTGGCAAAAAGGGCAATACGCTTTGGTGTAAAGAACAACATTACTCATAACAATTCCTCTATCGGCCTAACTAAATTAGCGACCTGTTGTCGTTGGTAGACCAGCACTTTGCCATGCACCCATACCACCAGATAAAACATAAACTGATTCAAAACCAGCTTTATGCATAGCAGTTGCGATACCTGAGGCTGTCATGCCTGTGGTACATACCAATATAATGGGTTTACTCTTAGACTTTTCAAGGCTTGAGAAGTCAGATTGTTTCGCTTTTTCAGGGCTAATATGCTCAGCGCCAGCAATACGACCATTATTAAATTCTTTTTGTGTGCGTATATCTACAACGACACCGTCTTCACGGTTAATTAATAACGTTAATTGTTGCGGATTTATTTGACGAATTGCTGAAAACTTACTTTTAAACCAGCCGCCCACGATGAGTGCAACTAAAGCAACCCAAGCTAAACTTAATATCGGATGATTACCGACAAATTCAATATATTGATCCATGCGTCTTCCACTATGAAAATTGTCCCGCGCCTGTAGCACTGGGGTTAAACGTAAGGGCAATGCCCTCGCCACGCAAGTATACGTGCTTGATTAGAAATTACCAGAGAGTGAAATATTTTAATATGCAGCTTTGATTGCTGATCATAACTACAAAACACGGTATGCTTAGCTGAAACAGGAGCTAATTTTCAGGAATCAAAATGACACAGCATAAAAAACCTCTCGTACTCATGATCTTAGATGGTTGGGGATACCGTGAAGATACCCAAAGTAATGCAATTTTAGCGGCTAACACCCCTGTTTTAGATGAACTTTGGGCAACTCGCCCGCATACCTTAATTTCTGCATCTGGTTTAGATGTTGGCCTTCCTGGTGGGCAAATGGGCAACTCAGAAGTAGGCCATGTCAACTTAGGTGCTGGCCGTGTGGTTTATCAAGATTTCACCCGTATCACTAAAGCGATAAACGACGGTGAGTTTGCACATAATCCAACGTTAGTTGAAAACATTGATAAAGCAGTGAATGCTGATAAAGCGGTGCATTTAATGGGTTTATTAAGCCCAGGCGGTGTGCATAGCCATGAAGATCATATTGTAGCTGCAATTGAATTAGCTGCAGCGCGCGGCGCTAAAGAAGTGTACTTTCATGCATTTTTAGATGGCCGAGATACTCCACCACGCAGCGCAAAAGCGTCAATTGAACGTATTGAAGCGCTGTTTAGCAAATTAAACTGTGGTCGCTTAGCATCGATCATTGGCCGCTACTACGCAATGGACCGCGATAATCGTTGGAACCGAGTAGAACAAGCCTACGACCTAATGGTCAGTGGGATCGCACAACATAGCTACGAAAATGGTGTTGATGCATTAGCTGCGGCTTACGAACGTGATGAAAACGATGAGTTTGTTGCTGCAACTACCATTGCAGCACAAGGCCAAGACGCAGTACAAATTAATGACGGTGATACGGTTATTTTCTTAAACTTTAGAGCCGACCGTGCTCGTGAAATGACCCGCGCATTTGTTGATAAAGACTTTGACGGTTTCGCCAAGAAAAAAGCACCCGCACTAAGCGGCTTTGTTATGTTGACCGAATATGCAGCAGACATCGACGCACCAGCTGCCTTTGCCACAGTCCCTTTGACTAATGTATTGGGTGAATGGTTTGAAAAACACCATAAAACACAGCTACGTATTTCTGAAACTGAAAAATATGCACATGTTACGTTTTTCTTCAGTGGCGGACGTGAAGATGAATTTGAAGGTGAAACCCGTGAGTTGATCCCATCACCACAAGTTGCGACTTACGATTTACAACCTGAAATGAATTCAGAAATGCTCACTGATAAACTCGTCGAGGCGATTAAAAGCGGTAAATACGATGCAATTATTTGTAACTATCCAAATGGCGATATGGTCGGTCACTCAGGTGTATTTGAAGCCGCAGTAAAAGCCTGTGAAGCGGTTGATCATTGTATTGGTCGTGTTGTTGCTGCCCTTGAAGAGTTTGGTGGTGAAGCATTAATTACAGCTGATCACGGTAATGCTGAACAAATGGCTAATCTTAAAACTGGCCAAGCGCATACCGCACACACTAGTGAACCGGTTCATTTCATTTATGTTGGTCGTGATGCAACTCCAAGCGAAGGCAAAGCGCTCAGTGATGTTGCGCCAACCATGTTGCACTTAATGGGCATGGAACAACCGAGCGAGATGACTGGCACACCAATCATGACATTGAAATAAACCATGCGTAGATGTGTTAAACAATTCGTTGTTAGTACATTAATTATGTCTTCATTGATGACAGCTTCGGCTGTCGCTAATGAAGACCGTACTAAAAAAGATCTCAGCGAAATCCAAACAGCATTAAAGCAAAGCCAAGCTGAACTTGCCGCCCAGCGTAAAGACATCGAAAAATCGCAAAAGAACCTGCAACAGCACGAACTTGAGATCGCAAAAAATGCCAAGGCACTGAATATTGCCGAGCAATCAATTCGCGATACTGAAAAACAACAAAAGCAGCAACAGCAGCAAGCTGAAGCACTTGAGGAAAAACGCCTAGAGCAACAACATGCCCTTGCCGCACAAATTAAAAGTGCCTATATGTCTGGCGGACATGACTACTCTAAAATGCTATTAAATCAAGAAAATACCGCGCAGGTTGAACGCACATTAAGTTATTATAATTACCTCAACAAAGCGCGTATTGAGCAAATTGATGAGTTAAAAGCACTCCAGATTGAAATAGCGGGTGTACAAGCCGAACTTGAAAAAACCAAACTTCATTTAGTTGCTCTACATAAAGAGCAAGCCAATCGCCAGCAAGCACTAATAGCTGCACAGCAGCAACGTAAAGCAAATATTAGTGAGCTAAAAACCAAACTTAGCTCAACTAAAAACTCTATTGATTACCTAAAAGAGAATGAAAAAACCTTAGTCACAACCTTACAAGAGCTGGAAAAAGAGAAGAGTAAAAAGGTTGAACTACTCGGCTTAGCAAGCAGTAAAGGAAAGTTAGATTGGCCAACAAAAGGTAAAATAGAACACAGCTTCGGACAGCGAAAACACGGCGGCATTGACTGGAAAGGCGTATTAATCGGCGCTAATGAAGGCAATAATGTGCATAGCGTCCACAATGGCCAAGTTGTATTTGCTGATTGGTTAAAAGGCTATGGCTGGGTGATTGTACTTGATCATGGTGACGGCTTTATGAGCTTATACGGTCATACCCAAACCCTGTTAAAAGACGTCGGCGATATGGTTCGCCAAGGCGATATAATCGCTTTAGTTGGACAAAGCGGCGGACAAGCAAATTCTGGTCTATACTTTGAAATACGCCACAAAGGACGCGCAGTAAATCCTGTAACATGGTGCAGACGCATTTAATTGATTAAACAGCTGCACCCCACTGGGAGCAGCTGATGCTAAATACACAATTACATATACAGCGGTTACAATACTCTGCTTTTAACCGCATTCTAATAAGCTATTTATTATTCGTTAGTGTTTTTTTGTGCCTGAGTTTTAATAGCTTTGCAGTGACCTCGGTGGGCGATTTAAAAAGCCAACAAAAAAACGAAATCCTCTTTAATATCCACGCCTATTATGTTGAAGACTTAGCTTTGCAACAAAGCTTTGAAAGCAGCCAACAATTTGAAGCCCTGCTTGCACAGCTAGACCCATACTCTAAGTACCTTGATGAACACGAGTTAGAAGCGCTATTTAGCAGCACTAACGGCCGCTATACAGGCCTTGGGATTGAAGTAAAACAGCAACAACAAAGAATTGTTATTGTAAACACGATTAAAGATTCTCCCGCAGCCATTGCCGGAGTACAAATGAATGATGTGCTACTTGCCGTTAATCAGCAAACAATCGCATATAAAGACATTAATCAAGTTGCGCAAATGATTAAAGATAGTGATACCGCAACGGTGACCTTAACGATTAAACGAAGTAATTCACCACAACCCATTTATTTTACCCTAACTAGATCAGAGATTAACCTAGAGAGTGTCAGCAGTTCGTTATCAGAGTTTGGTATTGGCTATTTGGCAATAAATAGCTTCAGCAATCACACCTTGCACGATGTTGCGCGGCAGATAACAGCACTGCAAAGCCATTACGGTAATCCACTTACAGGTTTAGTGCTCGATTTACGCGATAACCCTGGCGGCACATTACAAAGTGCTGTAGCGGTATCAGATCTATTTTTACAAAGTGGCACCATAGTCACCACCAAAGGTCGCTTTTATGATGCAAACCAGCACTTTCGCGCCAAAAAAGGTGACATTTTAAATGGTGCGCCAATCGTCGTACTTATTAATGAAAACTCAGCCTCAGCAGCAGAGATTTTAGCCGCTGCACTTAAAGACAATCACCGTGCCACACTAATTGGCAGTCAATCATTTGGCAAAGGATCGGTGCAATCTTTGATCCCATTAGGCAATGGTAATACAGCCCTAAAACTAACCACTGCAAAATACTTTACCCCATCGGGTCAATCTATTGAGGGGATTGGAGTCACCCCCGACGTGGCGATTAATCAATCAACCCTTTCGCAAATTGATAAAGTAGTTATAATAAAAAACGAACAAGGAAATGACGATCAGCTATGGTCACACACAGACTCAGCTGATCCACTGTTATTAAAAGCACAGCAGCTATTAACTATGAAATAAAGCTTTTAGCTCACTATAAAAAAGATAATAAAAATTAGAAACGTGAAAAAATTAACTTGGTTGTTCTGGCTGTTTTTTAGCTTGCCAACGCTTGCCGCAAATAAGCAAATAGCGATTGTAATTGATGATATTGGCAACCATCAACGCGACCTCGAAATCCTAAATTTACCAGGTAAAATATCGTTCTCTATTTTGCCTCATACCCCGTATTCGCAAGTTTTTGCGCGCTTAGCCAGTAAATCAAATAAAGAATTACTGCTACATATTCCCATGCAAGCACTGGATAACAGTAAAGCACTTGGCCCCGGCGCACTTACCAGCGATATGAGCAAAGAACAATTACAAATCACTCTCGGCAATGCGCTTGCAACCTTACCTCAGGTGAAAGGTGTAAATAATCATATGGGCTCATCACTTACTCAAGAAAGCCTGCCCATGAAATGGACTATGGAAGTGCTGAAAAAGCGCAACCTGTACTTTTTAGATAGCCGCACGACTGGCTTAAGCCAAGCGCAAAATGTTGCCAACTTATATGGCGTTGAAAATGTTGGCCGCCATGTGTTTTTAGATAACATAGTTAATGAACAACAGCTGCAATTTCGCCTCAACGAATTAAAATATAAAGCCGAACGTTATAACTTCGCCATCGCGATTGCCCACCCTTACCCTGAAACCATTGAATTTTTACAGCGCATGCTACCCGAACTTGAACAACAAGGTTTTGAACTCGTGCCGCTATCACAACTAGTTGAGCGTAAATATATACAACTCGCGCAAGCTGAGCATAAAGGGGTTAGTGCGAGGTAAGCGACAAGTTGCAAGGGAAAAGGAGCGAGGTTCTAGGAAAACAGAATAGTCCGTCGTTAAATTAACTACCGTAGGTTGTGGT
>NZ_JAGPYN010000026.1 GCF_018069805.1 Pseudoalteromonas ostreae | reverse complement strand
GTATGTCGCGTTAGCGGTGTACGGAAGAATTCATTATCACCTTCTTCAATACCATCTTTGAATTCATCTCCGTAGTACTTGTAGACTGAAGAGGTTGGGTCACTTGGTAGGTAACCACTGCCGATATCATAAGGACGAAGGGCTAGGTTATCATCGAATGTCCACTTTTTGCCACCCAAGTCAAACTCACTCGACTCATCATATAAGCCGAAGTGCTTTTTGCCTTCATAAGGAATATTAGCAGGGATACCATCTTTACCACTTGTATTATTTGGGTTGGGTACAGAAGAAACAGGGTTGTCATACCACCATGATTTATCACGCTTAGCCATTTGTTTCTGATCAGCAAAATCATAGTTAAAGATGAAACCGCCGCCATCAAACTCTTTACCGAGTACAAGTGAAGCAAATGTTTGTTCGCCACCGCCCTCAAATGGACGAGTAGTTGCAGCGTCAATCTCAATGCCGTCGAAAGAAGTACGAGTTATGATGTTAACAACACCGGCGACCGCATCAGCACCGTATACCGCCGATGCACCACCTGTAGAGATTTCAATACGTTCGATCATTGAAGTCGCGATATTGTTCAAATCCACAGTGTTATCACCAGCAGAACCACCAATAAAGCGACGGCCATTCACTAGTACCAGAGTACGGCTAGATCCCAAACCACGGAGGTCAGTTGTATTTAGACCGTTAGCATAGATATAGTTGTTTGAGTTTTCTGGACTTAGACCTACTTCCGCAGCTGGCATTTCAGATAAGAAGTCGTTTACATTACTAACGCCCGCATTTTCAAGTTCTACTCTACTGATCACAACAACAGGAGTCGGTGCGGTTGCAGCTATACGCTTGATCTTTGAACCTGTAACTTGAATTCGTTCGACTTCAGTTTTCTCTTCGGCCGATACTACCGTGCTTGCAAGTATCGCAGTTGATGCGGCACCAAAAGCGATCGCTAGACGAACTGCCTTTGAAACTTTATTATTTATCATTTGATTCTCCCTGGTCATATTTATATATGATTTTATTAGTTTTAATAGCTCATATAGAGTGGGTAAGTATCTATAAATGACACTAAGTACCCTATTGAGCACACCGATACTAATATTAGGGACAGTCGAAGGTCAACACTTATTTAACTTTGAGACCAGATGATTTACAGTTAAAAACAAAAGAACACAGTCAATAAACAACTTAAGCGACTGTTTTTATTGACCATTAATCATGTATTTACATTTTATGCAAAAGCTAGTGCAAAAAAATTCACTAATGCTGCTTCAATAAATGATAAATTGCTACATAAGAATGGACTTTCAAGAAATTAATCAAGCTGAGATATGTAAAAAAGCCTCGCTTAGCGAGGCTTTTTACTATTAAATCAAAAAAGCATAATTAGAAACTATAATCAGCTTGAAGGTAGAAAGTACGTCCATATGCATCAAAATAACGTGGGTCAAAGCCAACCTGATGACCAGCTCCACCTGTTCGTAATGAAAGTGGAGGTTGTTTATCAAACAGGTTATTAATACCAAATGTAATGCTTGCATTATCCATAAAGTCATACTTTGTTTGATAGTCTATTACTGTATGCGAAGGCACCCGCAATTGGATTTGAACACAATCACCAAAAGCATCAACCTCTGTTACAGAGCATGTGTCGGCAGATTGTAATTGATCTTGATAACCAGACTGGTAACTCGCTCTAACTGTATGAGCAAAATCGCTATGAGTTAGCGTAGAACTGATTTGCGATTTAATACGAAAAGAAACCGCATCATTATCACCAAATTGTCCTAAACTCGTGATCCAATCATCATTAGTACCTGGGCGAGTGTACTCATTTTCGATTAAATACGTACCCGTCCAACTAGTGCGAAGTGTACCAAATGAAAGATCATTTGTTAGACCAACGTGCCAATCAATACCTGATGTTACGGATTTACCGACATTTACTGATGACTGAATTATAGCAAGCTCATCTTCACCAGTTGCTAAGTTAGGACGAGTAGTAAATAAGTTTCGATATTGAGCCGCTCCATCAAAGATTTGGGCTTCAGTTAAGCTTGTTATTAAATCTTCCAACTCAACTTGCCAATAATCCATTTGAATACTAAATTCATTTGAAGGAGCGTATACAAAACCAATTGTGTACTGCTCTGAAGTTTCAAACTTCACGTCAGGGTTACCTTGAACAAATACACCGTATTGAGAACGTCCACTAAAACAAAATGCAGCTAACGGATCACTATCAGGGAAAGGACATTCATAATTTCCACCAGTTACGCCAAACGGAACGCGAGGACGAGCGATTGAAAGCAATGAAGGAGCTTTAAAACCAGTTCCTATAGATCCTCGAAGTAATAGATCTTCAGTAGCTTGCCAACGAGCACTAAACTTATAAGTTGTATCGCTATCACCATTATCAACATTTGCGCCTGCAATATTATCTTTTACAGAATCAATGTCGTCATAACGAACTGATGCGTTTAATTCAACATTTTCAATAACTGGCATTACTAATTCTGCAAAAATACCATACTGACTTCGTTCTAAATCATAATTAGTACCACTTGATAGGAATAGAATTTCCTCGTTTGCATTTGTTTCAGAGATTGAATTGTTATATTCATAATTACGGTAATCACCACCTACAGCAAGATAGGCGGAACCATCTGGAAGATCAAAAACTGGCATTGAACCTTTCAGATCTACGCCAGTCATGGTTACTTCGGTTGTTTCCCAATTTCCGCTATATACAACTTTTGATAAGGCTTGCTTACTGCCATCGTCTAACTCCGAAGGTGCTACAAATACATTAATATCACCATTCGAAACTGCCTTTATAAATGGTTCGGCAAGTAACCAGCCCGTAGGATAGTTTTGATCGCGTTTGTTCTTAGAATAGGTTAGAGCACCTTCCCAATCAATATTTGATGTAAAACCGCGTACACCAACAACTAAATGTGTAGAGTCTGTGTCATATTCCGTAGTGCGATTACCGGCAGGAAGCGCGCGCCAACGTGCCTGATATTGGTCAATAGAGGCGATTTCAGCTGCTGATAGGCCCTCTGGTAAATAAGGCTGTATTTCATTTTCTACTAGTGAAGAATCTGACGGCAAATTAAAATAACCTGTAGGGTATGGTGCTATACGAGCAGTCATTTTGTTATTTGTATATGCAGCAGTAACAAAACCAACAATATCATCTGAAAGCGACACTTCACCGTTTACCATGAAGTTAGTTCGCTCATTTTCAGGGATTATCTCAATCGTAGTAGTGTAGTCAAACCAACATTCATCATTAATTGCTGAGTTAAATTCTGCACAACTACCGTTTTTATTAGCATAAGGGTTGAATGCGGCACGAACCTGCTCACCAGTCTTATCATCAGTATATCGAATACGCGCATTACCTGGAATAGCATTCCCTGAACCATTAAAAAAATATAAATCGCGACCTTGGTCTTCAAAAGACAAAATACCTGTTTTAGCAAAATCACGATCAAGAGCTGCAAGCTGTTCTTGTTCTTCATGACTTGCCGAAAAAACGAAGCTATATCCATCTCTGTCTAAATCACCAAAACCTGTTGTTAGGCTTAAGCTCCAGTTATTACCACCATCTTCCTGTGGCTTGTCATAGCGAGCTGATACATGCGTTTCATCAACACTACTTTTCAAAATAAAGTTTAATACACCAGCAATGGCATCTGAGCCGTATAATGCAGAAGCACCATCAGTTAATATTTCAATCCGTTCAATTGCTGAAAAAGGTATTGAATTAAGATCGATTGTCCCCGCAGAATCTGCAGGAGCAAGTCTACGACCATTCAATAAAACAAGCGTATACTGTTCACCAATATCATGAATTGAAGCAGATGAAATACCACCACCACCTCCTCCAACTGAATCTGATGATGTAGTGAAGCCTTGCATTGCAGGAATTTGTTGAATCAAGTCTGGTACATTCGTAACACCAGTTTTTTCTATATCTGCGCGGCTAATTACTTGAACCGGCAGGGCCCCCTCCATATCAGTTCTTTTAATCGCAGAACCTGTAACTTCGATTCGCTCTACTGTTTCAGCGGCTTTTTCTGCAGCAATTGTACTTGCTGAAAACGCAGCTGTTGATGCTGCACCAAAAGCGATCGCTAAGCGAACAGCTTTTGAAACTTTATAATTTAACATTTGATTCTCCCTGGACCACTATGTTGTGGGTTTTTATTTGATTTTTATAAACAATCGCAACGCTTATGCTGCGAAAGCACCACAATACTAACCAAAAAAAACTAATATGCAAATATTTGTTCACATTAATTTAATGTATATGGCATAAAAACCAAGTTAATACAGGATATCGGTACAAAATCAACTATAATTGCAACAATAAAATTGATGCGCATTCGAAAATACACTTTTTAGCAACAATAATTTAATAACACCGATATTTGGAACTATTTAAATAAGTTGTAATTGTGCTTTATTGGGCGAATTGAAATCTTTATTCAAGGGAAGCAGGATCATTTGTGCGATTGGTTTGAGCTGTTTTTCGACATAAATTGCATAGTCATATTTTTGACTTGTCTGGGTTTGCTGCACGTTTGCATAGAGCTCTGCACCAATATGGGTGTACACATATTCAACAATTTGGCCTTTATTAATAACAAATTCAGGGTGAGTTGCTTGGTATTTTTTGACAGCTTGGACTTGAGGAGGGATATTTTTTTGGTAATCAGCCAAGTGTTGGCCGAGTTTTTTTCTGTATACGAGTTTGTCATCAAATTCCCCAGCATACAAACGCGTAATGTAACTTTCAATAATCGGTGTTAACATTTCAACAGTAAAACTGTCGCTGAATAAAGTTTCAAATAGTTCGGTTTGAAACTCATGCGCTAATTCTGTCCAGTCACTTCGTACGGTTTCCATCCCTTTGAAAATTAATTCTTTTTTATCATCCTCTTGTACCTGGCCAACATAACGTTTTTTTGAACCGGTGGTTTTTCCACGGATAGTCGGCATAAAAAATGGGCTATAAAGTGTTTCGAATTCTATTTCTAAATAACTTTGTGTCGCAAAGCGCTGTTTTATTGTTTGCTGCCATTTTTCATTAATAGTATTAGCTAATTGCTTGCCAATTTCTTTGCAGTTATCTGAATCAAGTTCATCTGGTAGGCTCACAAATGTTGAATCGGTATCACCATAAATAACAGTATAACCAAGCTCTTCGATCCACAATCTGCTGGTTTGCATTATTTCATGACCACGCAAAGTAATAGAGCTTGATAAGCGTGGATCGTAAAAACGACACCCCTTTGAGCCTAACACGCCGTATAAACTGTTCATGATGATTTTTATAGCTTGCGACAGCATGGGCTGAGCAGTATTTTTTGCGTGTTGCCGTGATGAGGCTAACTTTTTTATTAAATTAGGAAGGTGATGTTCAGTGCGAGAAAAAAAAGCGTCTTTAAAACCTGCAATCGCGTTATTAGGATCCTCTAAGCCGCGAATTAACCCAAGCGGATCAATACAAAACGTTTGCATAATCGATGGATACAAGCTTTTAAAATCCAACACAATAACATTTTTATATAGCCCAGGAATTGACTCCATCACAAAACCGCCAGGGCTTTCAAACGATAAGCCATGATCGCCTAGATTCGGTGCAACATAACCGCTTCGATGCAATAACGGTAAATATAAGTTAGTAAACGCAGCGACAGAGCCGCCCATTCGCTCCAATTCAAGCCCTGTTAGTTGCGTACGTACAATGGAAAATTCAATAAGCTTTAACTTTGCAAAGATACGATTAACGAGCACGCAGTCTTGTCGGTTATAGGCTGCGAGTGAGAGTTTATCTTCATTGTATTGACGAATAATTTCACTGAGGCGGTTATCGCTTTGAATTAATTTTTTTTCACCCAGTATTTTGTGGCTTACATTAGCCAATGAGAAACTATCAAAATGATAAGTGGCATTTTTTAAAGTATCAATACCATCTATAACGCAGCGACCGGGCAGGGTTAAGCGGGTAAAATGCCCATCTCTGAGCTGTAGTTGTCCATTACCTCGGCCAAACAATAATTTAACGCCAAGGGCATCCGCGCGTCGATTCAGTACATTAAAATCAAATTCAATGACGTTCCAACCAATAATAATGTCTGGATCGACGTACTGTAGCAAGGTTTGTAACTGATTTAATAAACCGATTTCGTCATGGCACCAATAAATAGTCTGTTCACTGTGTTGTGGCTCGCCAACCATAATAACGCAATCAACCCCCTCACCTACTAAACCAACTGAAAACAATACACCTTCACCACTGCATTCAATATCCAGTGACAGCGTTTTAAACTGTGGGGTATAATAATCAGCTGCTTTTAGCTGGGCATTGTCGATTTGGATAAAGCCAGCTTGTTGAGTAACGTCGCCTGTTACCCACACCCCACCTCGAATGAAACGCTCCATCAAAAAGCGATCGCTGTGGCGTACATCACCTTCATATACTGTGATCTGGTTTTCTAGGGGTTGGTTTTCTAAAAGCTGTCTTGCTTGATATAACGCTTGTGAGCTTGAAAAATAGCAAGCGATGCATTGTTCGCCACTAAAGTGTTTAATCGCAACGTCTTTAAATTCGACATTTATATTGTGCTTGGATAACAACTGAGCAGCTAAAGCACGTTGTTTTATTAAAATAAAAAATACCGCTTGTTGATTTGGCACTAACACTTTTATCGGACCATGATCAGAGCTTAGCCAATAGCACAGTGTGATCCCACTATGGCGACTATACTTATCAGCAGCATATTGTTGCCTAGAAAGTATAAAGCCTTGATAGATTGCTTGTGTCAACGTTCGATCCCAATTAATATACAGCACTGTAATTATATACATACTTTAGGTTATTCACCCATGCTTTCTGATGCATTAAAAACGACGATAAGAAAAATTCACAAGCATGTGGCCGATAACCTTAGTGATTATCGCCCTCGTAGTAGCCAAAATTACTTAGTAGCCGAAATTGCAAAAACACTGGCGGGCGAGTACCACAAAAAACAACGGATCTGCGTTATTGAAGCAGGAACTGGTACGGGTAAATCGCTGGCTTATTGTTTAGGTGCATTACCGCTGGCGCTTGCACAAAAAAAGAAGTTAATTATTTCTACTGCAACAGTAGCTCTTCAAGAGCAATTAATAAGTAAAGAACTACCCTTTTTTAAAAAACATTCAGGCCTTGATTTCAAGTTTGATTTAGTCAAAGGCCGCCAGCGCTACTTATGTGCTCACAAACTACATAATGCAGTCAACGGTGATAATCAAACGCAAATGGACTTTATGCCTACGCTTTCCTCGCCACTGAGTGCGATGGAAACTAAATGTTTGCAGCAACTCTACGATGCTTACACCAATAAAAAGTGGCAAGGCGATCGAGACAGCTGGGCAGATACTATTCCTGATCGCGTGTGGGGATTAATTGCTTGCGATAAACATGCTTGTCAACGACAAATGAAAGCACATCAAACCTGCCCTTTTCAACTTGCCCGCCAACGTTTAATGCAAATGGATGTATTAGTGATTAACCATTCATTATTATTAGCTGATCTTGATTTAGGTGGCGGGAAAATTTTGCCCGAGCCAGATAATAGTATTTACGTTATTGATGAAGCTCATCATCTTGCTCATATTACGCGTGACTTTTCATCTGCCGCAGCGACGATTAAAGGCACCATTGATTGGCTTGATAAACTCACCAAGTTCAGTGGTAAAATGGCCAAAGTATTAGTAGGTCAAAAAGCCATTGGGCAAAATTTTAAGCTCTGTGACAGTATTAATGATGCCAATAAAGACTTAAAAGTTGTTCGCGATATTTTGGATAATGCCGATTTTAACTATTCAAAAGACGATACATACCGATTCGAACATGGCGAAATACCTGAATCGTTACACACTAAAGCCAAAGATATCAGCGAGGCCACCCTCGATGCCCTGCGCTGCTTAAATAAAATGCACGATACCTTAGTACAAGATGTCAGTGATGGTGATATTAAACCCTATGTTGCCGATCCTATTTTAGGCGAAAGCGGCCATTATATTAATCGTTTAGAACAACTCAATAAATTATGGTATAGCTACGCCACTAAAGGCGAAGGCACGCCGCATGCCCGTTGGATAAAGCGCTTAGAGTACAAAAACCATCACGATCATTTATTAAGCGACTGCCCCATTGAAGTTGGCTACTATTTAAAAGATAAATTATGGCGTCAATGCGCCGGCGCTGTTTTATGCTCAGCGACCCTGACTGCACTTGGTTCATTCGATCATTTTGCTTACGAAAGCGGTCTTACTAAAGAAGAAGGTGTAAAATACTTAAAAGTACCTTCTCCGTTTGATTATCCTAATCAAGCCACATTACACATACCAACATCACACATCGAGCCCACAGATAAAGAGTTTAGCGACCATTTAGCCAAAGTATTACCTGATCACTTAAATAATCAGCAAGCCAACTTAGTGTTATTTGCCTCTTATTGGCAAATGGAACATGTAGTAAAAGCCTTGCGCACTCAAAACCTCAACATTTTAGTTCAAGGTGAAATGTCGCGTGAAGCACTGTTAAAACACCATACAAAGAATATAGATGCGGGCAAAGGCAGTATTTTATTTGGCACACAAAGCTTATCCGAAGGACTCGACTTACCGGGTAAATACCTTGAGAATTTAGTGATCACTAAAATTCCATTTGCGGTGCCCACATCGCCGATTGAAGAAGCGCAAGCTGAATTTGTGCAAAGTAAAGGCGGCAATCCATTTTTATCTATCACAGTGCCTGATGCGGCTAAGAAATTAGTGCAAAGCTGTGGTAGACTGCTGCGTAAAGAGAACGATCTAGGACGCATTACCATCCTAGATCGCCGTTTAGTGACCAAGCGATATGGCAAAGCCATGCTTGACACATTACCACCCTTTAAAAGACAAATAGATTATTAATGTTTGAACTTGCACTAGACCCAACAACTTGGGCACTTCTTTGCGCAGTGGCACTTGCCGCAGGCTTTATAGACGCAATAGCCGGCGGAGGTGGCATGTTAACCGTGCCAGCACTTTTAACTGCAGGATTACCCCCCCATTTAACACTTGGTACTAACAAATTAGCCGCAAGCTTTGGCTCTCTCACTGCAAGTGTGACTTACTTTCGTAAGCAACTATTTAATCCTCAATTCTGGGCCGCTTCAATAATCGCAACCGCCATTGGCGCGTTAATAGGTACACTTATTGTTGACTACCTTAGTATCGGATTTTTAAACAAGCTATTACCCATCGTGATTATTCTAGTCGCTTGTTATAGTTTGTTTGGCAATTTAAGCACGGTAGAGCACGACAACCTTCCACCATTGAATAAAGCAACTAAAATAAAACAATGGTTGCAAGGTTTAGGCTTAGGCTTTTTTGATGGCTTAGCGGGCCCAGGCACCGGCACTTTTTGGACTGCATCAAATAGCTTACTGTATAAAATGAGTTTACTGCTAAACTGTGGTTTAGCCCGTTCAATGAATTTTGTGTCAAATTTTGTCTCACTGATTACTTTTGTAGCGCTTGGTCATGTTAACTTTTTACTCGGCATCACAATGGGCTTCTTTTTGATGTTTGGAGCCTGGCTTGGAGCTCATTCAGCAATTCGGTTTGGCAGTAAGTTTATTCGTCCTGTTTTTAATACTGTGGTGATAATTTTAGCGTTAAAACTAATTTACGAGGCTTATTTATAAAATGCGAACAGCTTCTTTTGATAAGCTTTGCCAACAAGTTGCAACCTTAAAGCAGCATGCTGAGCAATTTGATAAAGCCAAGTTATTTGCTAAAAACCGTTATATGCAGGCACAACCCAGTTTATTTGACCGTGGTGTGTTTACTACTAAAAGCATGAAATTAGTTGATTATGTGTTAGAAATTGAAGATGAAGTTAATAGTCTTCCACCACTGGAGCGTCGCCATGCTCATAATTATGCTTTAGAGCGTATCGGTAATCAGGTGCAAGCCGTATTTAACGTCATTAAATCAACCCCTATTTGGGAAAAAGAAAACAAAAGCACTTACAAACCCCGTAGTAAAACCTATAATAAATCGGCACCTTACCAACAAGCTGTAAAACAAATTATGCAACCCGCCCATGAGCTATATGACGAACTCAAACAAAATCATGAGTTCGAGCGTCGCTTAGTGCTAATGGTTGAAGAATGTAAGCTAAGAATGCAAAACGTGGGCCCCGTTAAAGCAAAAGCCATAAACTTAGAGATCCTTACTCTTCATGGCCGCCTAGGTCGCTGCCGTAAGGCAATATCTGCCACCGAAGAAAAAATTCAAATAGTTGAAAGACAACAATTACGCTAGCCATGACTGTTTTTTATCATCCACTAAACTCTGTACTTGAATTACCTGCATACCATCGCTTTCCAATTGTTCAGTATAAGTAACTTAAACGCGCGATTACTGAACATAAGTTTCACACGTTCAAATCAACAGGTGGAGTACTCTTTTTTATAGCGGCAAGTATTCAAGCCGTTAAATACGGCATAAAAATGCAGCGGGTGGTAAGCTCCTTCGGCGGATATCAGCGAAATATACAAAAATTAGTTGAGGTTCATAAACTGCTTTTTCAAGCGATTGTCGATTTATACCCACACTTGGTATAAACTAAAAACAGCTCAATACCACTAAGGTAATAACACAGTGCGATTACATGACGATCTACACAACTACTATGAAAAAGTTATGATTGAAGAAATCATTAAACGACAACTTGAAAAGCACTATAGTGAAGACGTAATGGCTGATTTTTGCTGTACAGTACTAAACCAACTACCCGCTCGTTACATTCGCTATGACGTAGATATGGAGTTTTACTTACCACAGGCCGAACGAATTCATATGGAAGAACGAGTAAATACAGCTATTGATGTTGCAATCAGTCAAATAGCGAAAAAAAAGGTCGAGCATGAGTAAAGAGTTAACCAAAGCACCTACACACGTAAAATTAGCCGTTGACTTAATTATGCTGCTTGAACAACATGAAGTTGCAGCTGATGATGTGCTCAAAGCACTTGAGATAATCAAAAGCGATTATGAAAAAAAACGCCTCACTACTAATACACAGCCAGCATAGCTTACTGGCTGTAGAACATCGACATAACCTCATTATTCGTCTTTAAAAATTGCCACATAGGTCGCTTGCGTATTTGATTTGCTGGCCCGATACATACCACTGGTATTAAACGGTAAACTTATATTACCTTTGCTATCAACGATGATCACTCCTCCAGTACCACCAATCGGCTTTAGCACACTATTAATCACTTCATCACCTGCTTGTGCAATAGTCTTACTTTGATATTTAACTCGTGCACAAATATCAGCCGCAACATTATAGCGAATGAAATACTCGCCGTGGCCAGTGGCAGATACCGCACATGACGCATTTTCAGCAAATGTACCAGCACCAATTACAGGGGCATCACCAATGCGACCAAAACGCTTTGCAGTCATCCCGCCCGTTGAAGTACCTGCCGCCAAGTTACCGTTTTTATCAAGTGCAACAGCACCCACAGTGCCCATTTTATAATTGACGGGTAACGCCCGATGCGCAGCTTGATACTCTTTACTGGTAGCTTTGGCTTTATCTAGTTTTTCTTTTGCTTTTAATAACGCTTTATAGCGGTTATCCGTATCGAATAAGTTATTTTCGACCAATGGAACGCCCTGCTCTTTGGCAAACTCTTCAGCACCTTGACCACTGAGCATCACATGAACCGATTCTTCCATCACCAGGCGCGCTAAATTAATCGGATTTTCAATATGTTTAACACCCGCAACAGCGCCCGCTTGACGATCACGACCATCCATAATTGACGCATCTAATTCATGGCTGCCGTCATAGGTATATACCGCACCTCGACCGGCATTAAAGTATGGCGAGTTTTCTAATACATTGATTGCAGCCGTTACTGCATCAAGGCTTTCGCCACCTTGCTCAAGTACTTTATAGCCAGTTTCGACCGCCTCTTTGAGTTTAGAGCGATAAGCTTGTTGTTGCTCTGGAGTAAAACGGCTTTTTTCAATCGTGCCCGCCCCACCGTGAATAGCAATCGCGAAAGGTGCACTAGCGCTTATGGCTAATGGGCTTAACGTTATACAGCACGCACTAACTAAAGCGCTAAAAAGTGACTTGTTCATACAGGTAGCTTGTGTTGGAAATAAGTATAACCAATCTGAATAAATTGGCGCCAAATTACAACCCTAACCAGATAAAAGACATAAAAAAAGCGCCCAAAGGCGCTTTTTAATATTTTGTTTAAATTACGCTTGTTGCGCTTTCAAACGAGCTAAACGTGCTACTTGATGCGTAGACGTTAAGAAAGAGAAAATAGGCGCTAAATAACCACGCTTACGAAGCTCTAAAAAGTCTTCGTCGCTTAACTCGTTAAGCTTTTTCTCATCAATAAGGTAAATACCATTGATGTCTTTTTTCTCGCCTTTAATATCAACTGTTAATGTTTGCGCTACTAAAAGCTCTTTATCAGCAAGATATTTTGTGAATGCTTCAGTTACATGAGAAAACTCAATAAATGATACTAGTGCTTCTTTACGACGTTTTAAGTAATCTGTCTCTTCACCGTTTTCAAATAATGCATTACCTTCAGTTTCACCCACTAATGGGCTTGCTTCGTCAATCACAATACCGTATTGATCTTCTTGTGGGTGTTTAACTAGACCTAGTGGGTAGCGTGTTGTTGCCATAGGAGCAAACGCTGCAGTCCACTTACCATCTTGTACAAAAAGGTTTTCGCCAGGCTCTAAACCAAACATAGCTACAGCTTGAAATTGACCAGTCTCGTTATTTTTTACGAAAGACATTGGAAACTCATTTGCTACACGCGCGAACTCATGTGCAACGACAGGCACTAGATGCTGAGTTTTTAAAAATTCTACATTGATGCCGTTTTGAATTTTAGTGTTGGCATGTTTTTCGTTGTGTAAAGGCTGTACTTGTTGCTCCGCCATGTTACTGCTCCGTTATTAATAAGTTTATATTTTTGCTGTTAGTACCTTAAGGCTAAAGGTTTTGCTACAAAAATGGAAGTGAAATGTTTGTTGCAATTTGTACGTTGGACTTTTTTAAAATGAACTGCTGTCAATCATCGGTTGTTCATCCTCAGCCCAAAACTTACGTATAGCAGTTTAATGCATTTATCCTATTCTAGATTTGTCGATAAGTCGCTGAAATTGACCTAAAGAAATTAACTGAGAATAAATAGCCTCAAGCATTCCACTTTTCTGTAATTCAAGTAATTCTTCATCACTTAATGTGTTTAATAAGTCACGATCCACAGAAAATAAACCTGAGATTTGCTTTTTATCACCATCACCTAAATCAAACTTGAAGTTTTGCTCGACAAGCAAACCTAACTCACTTAGCTTTTCGATAAACTGATTGCCAATCACTTCTTGCTCAGCTAAGTGTTTTAATTGCTTTTTCTTCTCAAGCATATAGGCAGATGGTTGTCCATCATCAGCAACTAAAGCAACCCCTTCACCTAGATCATTTAACTCATCTGAATTAATCGCAATTACGATGTCCCCTTCAGCATTTTTTGCTAACGAAAAAGGGTATTTAGATATATTCTGTGGAACATAAACCGTATCAAAATGATCATCATCGATAAACACATTCGAGCCAGCTTGCAAACCTAAAATAGCGACCATATGATAACCTTCATTTTTTGACTTAATGAAAGAAATTGGGAAGTTTAAAGCTACTTTTGCAATTTCACTAGGTACAATGCTTACCATATGTAGGTGGCTAGCGTATGAATATTTACCACTAATTTGAACAGAATACTTTTTATGTTTTTCCAAGCTGAATATTTCATAATTATCTGACATAAATCACTCATCTATATGTTATTATTTTATTAAAAGTAACATGTATTTAAGGTAAGTTAAAGCATGAACATACAACGAATCGACGCGAAAGAAATTGATAATTTAAAGCATTATCTTGAAAGCAAAAACACACCAATAATCTTAACCAACTTATTTAACAATTGGCCAGCTTTAAATATTGCGAAACGCTCTGAAGAAAAAATATTACGCCACTTAATAAGCCAAGCGAAACCAGAGCTTGTTAACACTTTAGTTATTGATGAAAAACACAATGGATTAATTGGTTTTTCAGATGATACTTTTGAGTCATATACTTTTAAGAAATACGATGCTCCTTTTCCTTCGGTACTTAAAAAGCTTATTCTTAATTTAAAGTCAAACAATACCGATGTCATCGCAGTACAAAGTGCCTTAATAAAAGATTGCTTAACTTCATTCTTGAAAAATAACCCTTCCCCTGACTTTTTAGATAATGTTGATCCTAGAATTTGGATAGGCAACTCTACTACAGTACCAGGACACTATGACTGTGAGCATAATATTGCTTTTAACCTTTGCGGAAAAAGAACTTTTTATCTACTACCTGCCGAAGCTATTTCAAATTTATATGTTGCACCACTGGATTTTTCCATAGCGGGTCCCGCTGTTAGTCAAGTCGATTTTTCGCAACCTGACCTTACTAAGTTTCCAAAGTTCTCTAATGTAAAAGCTCAAGTATTAAAGGCATCACTAAATGAAGGAGAAGCTTTATTTATTCCACCGCTGTGGTGGCATAATGTAAAAGCAACTGAAAAAATAAATATATTAATTAATTATTGGTGGAAAAATGAAACCACAACCCAGAGTATAAACAACAATGCTTCCGATAGTTTATTACATAGCATTTTAACAATTAGACATTTACCTGAGCATCAGAGAAAATCATGGCAAAAAATTTTTGATTATTATGTTTTCAATAAATCAGACCCCTTCAATAAAAAAACTAAAAGTTATGATGGAATATTAAGTGGTAATAAAAACAAAATTAAACTGGCATATGAAGCACTAACCTCAAGAATAAAAAGCAATAACCACTAATTTATTAATAACACATTAAACCGCCAACTTATTTAATTCACTATGCTGATAAATTTTTTAATATCACATTGATTTTGTAAGTTGGGCAAAAAAATGCCGCTAAATTGCGGCATTTTTTATATGAGTTGAATCTTAGAAGCGAAAGTTAGCACCAAGAACAAATCGGCGACCATTTTCATAAATTGATAGTACACGATCTTCACTAGTGTTGAACTCAACAACTTTTTCATCAGTTAAGTTTATAGCTTCTAATACAACCGAAATATTTTCAGTTACATTATAAGTAGTACTAAAATCTAACTGACCGTAGTCATCATTCCACAATTCTGTACCTGATGAATGAAGTCCTTTGTACCATTTAGTACGATAGTTATACATTGCACGAACAGAAAACATATCATTTTCATAAAATGCAGAAGCGTTTAACATATTTTCTGATGCGCCCATAACTAAACCTGAACCAGGGTTTGCTACATCACGTTCGCCATCATTATTTGCATCTGTGTATGTATAGTTAGCAGACACACCAAAACCATTACCTAAATCATACTGAAGTGATGCTTCTAAACCAGTTGTAGTACCACCTTCACCATTTGCAGGACGAGAAACTGTTGCTGTAACCCAGCTAGAATTTTGCTGATCATAAAAATCTTGCGTAGATGTAGCTGTAGTTTGATAACTTTCAATATCTTTATAGAATAACGTTACAGCGAATAATGACGCATCATCAAAATAGTATTCCCAAGCGGCATCAAACTGGTTTGCTATTTGTGGAGCTAGGTTAGGGTTACCGGCTTGTGCTGTAGGGTTCGTTTCTCCTAAATCACCAGGCGCTGTAATTGGCGATATATCAAAGAAGTTAGGACGAGCCATTGTTCTAGCTGCAGAAAGGCGGACAATTTGGTCTTCTGCTAAGTCATATGACAAGTTAAAATTAGGTAAAATCTCTGTATAGCTGCGAGATTCAGTAACCCATTCAAGTGTTGTTGGTGTTGAATTTGCATTTTCACCTGGATTTTTAACTGTTAATAGACCCTCTGAATCAGAAGAGAATAAGTAACCTGAAGAGTCTTGATCTGTTCTAGCTACACGAATACCAATATTACCGCGGTAATCATCGCCAGAAAAATCACCTTGTACATAATAAGATGTTTTCTTTTCAACTACTTCAAAGATCTCACCTAAGTTTTTATGTACAGCATAAGAGGCATTTGGACCTAAACCAAGTTCTATCATTTGAGCGCTGTTATGCGTTAATTGTTGCGTAATATCACCATTAACAACATCCGCACCTACGCTATCACTACCGACAGCAAGATCACACTTCGCTAAGGTCTTACATTGCGAAGACAAGATCTGAGTCATGTAATTAGGGCTTGTACCATCCGTTGCAACACCCCAATGCCAGCTATATGCATTTCTGTCTTGTGTACGTTTTTGATCGCGATATTTCACACCAAATTTAACAGCTGTGAATGCACCTAATTCTACAGGTACATCAAAGTCAACTTGCCCATATGACTCATCATCAGTTGTTGGTTTATTACCACCCCAAATCCAACCACCATTAAATTTAGAAGGATCAGTACCATCAACCCCAGCATTTACTGTAGGTGTAGAGCCTGTTAAATCGAAGTTATAGTCACCTTGTCCACCATATTCCCACGATGTTTCATTTAAAGTACCCCCTTCAGCTGCAGTAGTACCTAACTCAACATTCATAGAGAAAGAATCAGTTGCAAAATCAACATCTAAGTGAATTGAGTTTGTATCTGTTTTTGAAATACGGTTGATGTGATTCCAACGAACATCGGTACCACCAGTGCCTTTAACTGCATTACTGCCTACGTATGTTAAATCAGCTCCTGCGCCAGGATTCATTAGTAAGAAATTAGAGTTAGTGTTATTAACATCCATTTTCGAATCTAAGATGTTTAATGTTGCACTAAAATCATCAGAAGGTGCGAACTGAATTGAACTGAAGAAAGTTGTTCTTTCACGATCTTGACGGAAAACAGGAACGCCCATAGTACGCGGCGCGTAAGTACCGTCAGCTGAATTTGCATCCCAACCTAGTACTTCAAAACCTTCACGACGAACTGTACGGTCAGATTTTGAACCTGAGATCAAAATACCAAACTTTTCGTCTTCGTTTTTCCAAGAATAAAAACCTTCAACTAATGGATCATGTTCTTCTGATGATTCTGAATACTGACTCTGTAACGTGATATGAGTCGTGCCAGAATCTAAATCGAGTGGTTTACGCGTTCTTAAAATAACAGTACCACCAATTGAACCTTCATCTAAACGAGCTTCTGGTGATTTGTATACTTCAAGGCTACTTACTAGTGAAGAAGGTAGCATAGTGAAGTTAAAACTACGTGATGGATTATCAAGTATAAACCAATCAGCTGTACCTACGTTTTGACCATTCAATAAAGTACGGTTTTTAGTCGGATCAGAACCACGAACAGTAATTTTTTCACCTTCACCAAACTCACGGCTAACACCAACACCTGTAATACGTGAAAGTGATTCAGCAACGTTTTTATCTGGGAATTTACCAATATCTTCTGCAGTAATGGAGTCGACAACAGCATTTGCAAAACGCTTATTGTTAATATCAGCTTTAGCTGAAGCGCGAATACCGCGTACTTCGATTACTTCAACGTCTTCTTGAACTTTTGTTTCATCAGCTGCATAAGCAGCACCAGCGAATCCGGCACTCATTACAAGACCGATATTTACTGCTAATAAGCTTTTTTTAAAATTTTTAGCTAACACAGAATTCCCCTTGAATCATTTTGTTGGTTTTATTTATCACTTCTGCCCAGTGATGATGACAGCGTTGTCATCTAGTAACAAACCATACACTCTAAATTACATATTTGCTACATCTTTTTAGCCATTTTGTGCAAAAAAATAGCTATAAAAATACTAACCAATTGAATCTTAATACATTAAAAAATTGAGTTTATAAATTGTTACAGTTTTACGGCGGGAAAATAGCATGGTTAAGTTCAAAAACAGAAAACCACATGCACTTTTTTAGGAGGTAATTTTATTATTTTAGATAAGTCTTAGTGTAAAAAACCTTCCACTTATTCTATACAGAAAGGACATTTCGCTTATTTGCTGATAAGAATATAACTTTAGCTGGATGAACAAAAACGCATCTCTTCACATTACAATGATAGCGCTGTCACTATAAAACATAACTTAGTTAACTCAAAGAATTTATGGGGCTTGTTATTTCGAGCTTATTTTCGTGTTGGTAAAAGAGAAAGAAATGCAGGCTTTATAGCCTGCATTTTAAAGTTTGGGTCGATTAAGTCGTTACGGAGCCCAATAAACTTCAATATTTATTGTTGGGTGATTTAAAACTGCACGTAGTGGCATGTCGTTTACATCTCCACCGGCTTTTGCTGCTTTATATACAGCAAGCTTTTCTTCTCCACTGATCAGTAACTTAACCACTTTAGACTGCGCAATCGCTGCTAAAGTTAACGTCATACGTTCGGTAATATTCCCTGTTACTTCACTTTCTATAGCATTAATTGCACATACCAATTGTGATGTTTCAAGCCCTTGCTGTAAACCGCCCGCATGTGGAAATAATGAAGCGGTATGACCATCCGGTCCCATGCCTAATATAGTCACATCAAATGGACGTTTCAGTTGTTGGTACGCAGCTTCACATTCTGCACTACCCTGTTGGGCAGTCTCGGCATTGTTTTTCATAGTAATGAAGTTAGCTGCCGCACCATGATTTTGTAATAACGTGCTTTTAATAAACGCTTCATTACTTTTTTCATGTGCTACATCAACCCAACGTTCATCAACCATAGCAACATCTATCTTTTCCCAATCTAATGCTAGATTAGATAAGTGCTTATAAGCGGGTGCGGGTGATGAACCACCTGATACCATCAGTACGGCACGGCCATCAGCTTCAATACCGCTGACTAACCTTTGTTCAAGTGTTGTAGATAGCTCTGCGGTTAATGCATCTTTTGAATCAAAAAATTTCTCAACTATGGTTGCCATTGTTATGCCTTATCGCCAGTGTTAAACCAAACATGATTATTTTCAGCTAATAGCTCATCTGCATCATCAGGTCCCCAGCTACCGGCACGGTATAAAGCAGGCTTACCTTTTTCTTGCCAGCGCTCGATAATTGGGTCAATCCATTTCCAAGCTTGACGTACTTCATCACGGTGAATAAACAGAGATGGATTATTTGCAGTCGCATCTAACATCAAGCGTTTGTATGCATCTGAGTGGAAACCATTACTATAAGCTTGCGACAGCTCAATGTTCATGGTTACCGGCTCTAATTGCATCTCTAAATTATCAAGGCGCTTTGACATCAAGGTTAATTGAATTGTCTCTTCTGGCTGGAGGCGGATAACCAAACGGTTTGGTTCAATATTGCCAACATTATCACCGTACACATTGTGTGATACTTTTTTGTATTCAACCACAATTTCAGCGCAGCGTTTTGCCATACGTTTACCTGTACGTAGGTAAAATGGCACACCAGCCCAACGCCAGTTATCTATATGAGCACGAATTGCAACGAATGTTTCTGTTTTACTTGAGCCTTCATTTAATTCTTCAAGATAACCTGGGACAATTTTGCCATCCAAATCACCCGGTACATATTGACCACGAATAATGTTGTTATCTACATCCGTTGCAACAAGTGGGCGTAGTGATTCCAATACTTTTAACTTTTCAGTGCGGATGCTGTTTGCATTAAGTTTATTTGGTGATTCCATTGCCACTAAGCATAACAATTGTAATAAATGGTTTTGCACCATGTCACGTAAAGCACCGGCTTTATCGTAAAACCCAGCACGGCTTTCAAGGCCAACGGTTTCCGATAAACTGATTTGAATATTATCAATTGATTTAGCATCCCACATGTTTTCAAACAATGAGTTTGAAAAACGCAGTGCCATTAAGTTTTGTACTGTCTCTTTACCTAAGTAGTGGTCGATACGGAAAATTTGCTCTTCGCTAAAAAACTCTGCAATTTTTGCATTGATCTCTTCTGCTGAATTACCACAATAACCAATTGGTTTTTCAACAACGACACGTGATGTTGCAGTGATAAGGCCTTTGCTAGACAGTATTTCACAGCAGCTGCCATATACCGCAGGAGGAAGTGATAAATAGAACACGCGAGATTTGTCTGCATCGTGCTCATCAAGTATTGTTTTTAGTTTATCCCAATCATCGTCCGCTTCGGTAACATTGGTTACAACTGGCACTAAACACGCGGAAAAAGCTTTCCAATCTTTAGCATTAAACTCACCTTTACCTAAAAATTCTTTTAATGCCTGATGGGCTGTTTCTATGTATTCAGCACGTTTACTTTCTTCACGAACCGTCGGTAAAATACGAGAACCTTGTGGAAGGTTGCCTTCTTGATATGCGCGATACATTGCAGGTAATAATTTGCGTAATGCAAGATCACCACCGCCCCCAAAAATTACAATATCAAAAGGATTTAACATAATTTACTCTCTACGTTTGCTATGCCCCGTTGTCAACTATCCACTATTGATAGTGCAGGCATATATTCTTGTTGTTTAGTTGATGTCAGCTTTTTGGCATCGTACTCGAGAAAAAGCCTGTTGAATTCGCTTGTTTTTATCACTGAATATTGATTCAGCTGTATTCATTTCAAACTGGTATTAAATGAGTCTTAGGGGCTCTGTATATCCTCTCACAAATATACGGGCCCTAAGAACTCCAGCGTTACCCGTTCAAAGGTATTTGGTTGCACGGCACAATTGGATTGTACAGTGCGAATTTTTAATCCGCTCGACGTTGTTTATAATAGCTCATTAAGCCATTTGTCGAACTATCATGTGGATGACTTATATTGTCATCCAATAACTCAGCTTCAATTTTTGAGGCTAAGCCTTTACCAAGTTCAACACCCCATTGATCAAACGAACAGATCTCTAAGATGATACCTTGGCAAAAAATCTTATGTTCATACAAAGCGATTAATCGACCAACCGTTTTTGCATCCACCGTATCTAACAGCATTGATGTGGTAGGGCGATTACCCTGATGAATTTTATGATTCAACAATTCTGTAATTTCAGTTTCAGATTTACCTTTGGCTGTTAAATCAGCACGAACTTGCTCGGCATCAACTCCCATCATCATCGCTTCGGTTTGTGCAAAAAAGTTCGATAATAAAATGTCGTGATGCTGACCAATATTAACCTGAGGTTTAATAGAGGCAATAAAATCAGCCGGCACAATTACATTGCCTTGGTGCAAACACTGATAAAAGGCATGTTGGCCATTAATGCCGGTCATACCCCAAATAATTGGCACTGTGGTATACGGTACAGTGTTGCCTGCAAAATTTACATGCTTACCATTACTTTCCATTTCACCTTGCTGCAAATAGGCAGGCAACATATGTAGAGCTTGGTCATAAGGTAAAATTGCTTGTGAATCGAAACCTAAAAAGCTGGTATTCCATACACTCAACAAAGCCATTAATAATGGCACATTTTCTGCTAATTCGGCCGTTTTAAAGTGTTCATCAACTTCAAATGCACCTTCAAGCACTGCTTCAAATGTCTCAAAGCCTAAGTACAGTGCAATTGGTAAGCCTATCGCACTCCATAATGAAAAGCGACCACCTACCCAATCCCACATTGTGAATACGTTTTCATCTGCAATACCAAACGCTGCCGTTTTTTCTAAATTAGTACTTACTGCTACAAAGTGTTTAGCAATGGCTTGCTTGTCATCGGCTGACTCTAAAAACCATTTAACGGCGGTTTTTGCGTTGGTCATGGTTTCAGATGTTGTAAATGTTTTTGAAGAAATCACAAACAAAGTTGTTTCAGGATCGATGTCTTTCAATACTGACGCAATTTGTACGCCATCAACATTTGAAACGTAATGTACTTTTAATGAGTCATCTGCATAGCTTTTCAGTGCTTCCGTGGCCATTTGTGGGCCTAAGTTTGAACCACCAACACCAATGCTCACAACATCTTTCACGGCTTTACCGGTATAACCTAACCATTGCCCGCTACGTACTTTTTCAACAAACAGTTTAACCTTTTGTAATTCAGCGTTAACCACCGAACTTACATTCTCGCCATCTACAACTAATGATGATGCACTACGGTTACGAAGTGCAGTATGAAGCACGGCTCTATCTTCGGTGGTATTAATTTTTTCGCCGCTAAACATTTTATCTCGCCAATGAGCGATATCACACTCTTGTGCTAAAGACAGTAACTGTGTCATTACGCTGTTATCAATCAATTGTTTTGAATAATCAAATAAAACGCCAGGGATCTGAGTCGAAAATTGCGCAAATCGCGTGCTGTCATTGGCAAATAAATCTTTAAGATGAACTTTCTTCATCTTATTCGCACTTTCTTGTAATGCTTGCCAACTAGCTAATTGTGAACGACAACTCATTTTTAACATCCCCTTAAACTTGCAACAAACTGATTTATAACTATCTTTATATGAATAAAGTGAAATGATAGCGTATTGATTTACAAACAAAGTTAACAATAAGTTAGAATGACAGCGCTGTCAATAAGCTAGTTTCATATTTTATAATCGAGATAATAACGTACTTTCACTCATTTGACACCGGTATCATAAAAATTATCTCAATTATTTTACTGCTAATTTTACTGAACATTAGATACACTAACTGGTCTTGATGAAGAATTAATGAATAACACGTTTGTTAAGTCTACTTAAATGTATTCTTATCAAGAATATGACAACGCTAAAACAATAACCTAAAAGTAACTCTATGAAAGTAACTATAAATGATGTAGCGAGGCTCGCTGGGGTTTCGATGAAAACGGTTTCGCGGGTGATCAATAAAGAACCATCTGTTCGTAAAAAAACTTACGATATAGTCATGGATGCTGTAAAAGAGCTGAACTATCAGCCAAATCTTGCAGCGCGAAACCTCGCTGGCACGTCATCATTTACGGTTGGTTTGGTTTATGACAATCCTAATGCGTATTACGTAATTGATATGCAAAATGGTGTGCTCTCTCGCTGTAAAGACGAAGGTTATGAATTGGTGATCCATCCTTGCACTTACACAGATACAAATATGAAAGATGAATTTATTACCATGATCAAGCGATCTCGTTTAGCGGGGCTTGTGCTTACACCGCCATTGTCAGAACAAAGTAGTATTACCAATTTACTTGATGAGTTGAATATTCACTACGTTAGAGTGTTATCCGGGCGCCCAACTGATGAAGATCAAGATACCTGCATTTATGTAAACGATTATAAAGCAGCATATGAGATCACTACCCATTTATTAACACATGGTCATGAAAATATAGGTTTTATTTGTGGTGATAAAGAGCATAAATCAACATCAGAGCGTCTTGAAGGGTATAAAGCAGCACTGGCAGATCATAAAACTCACTTTAACAGTGAATTGGTCTATGATGGCAAGTACTCCTTTGAGTCAGGTGTTGAAGGTGCAAAAGCATTGTTAGGCGATGACAACAAACTAGCGATCACTGCAATCTTAGGTGGCAACGATGAAATGGCCGCAGGTGCTTTATTTGCGTCACGCTTAATGGGTATTGACATTCCTCGACAGTTATCTATAACGGGCTTTGAGGATTCTCCTTTCTCCCGTCAGACATGGCCAAAGTTAACCACCGCTCATCAAGCAAACGATGTTATCTCTCAACATGCTGCAAGGTTATTATTTACCAAAACTCGCGGTGCTCGTAACCAAGATAAAGACATCATCACATCATTTACCCCCTCAATTGTGATCCGTGAAAGTTCAGGGCCAAAACAATAACGTTACAATGCTATTAAAAACAATAAAGGCGCTTACAAGCGCCTTTATTGTTTTTGTCTTTAATTTCTACATTAAAGCAATGCCATTCCACCGCTAAGATTATACACGTCAGTAAAGCCAAGCTGAGATAAGTTAGTTGCCGCTTGTTTTGAACGATTACCGCTGCGACAAAGTAAAATATATTTCCCTTGAGTGCTTAATTGTCCTGCGACTAAGGCGTTGGCCATTCTACTTAGCGGAATATTCATCACTCTTGCAGAGCTGACTGCAAATAACTGAGAAATATTATTTGCCCCATGCTCATAGGGTTCACGGGTATCAATTAAATAGACATCGCTTATAGTTAACATATCTTTTGCTTGCACGGCACTTAGTTCATAAGCCGTACTGAATTGTAAACTGTCAGCATAACCACACAAAGTTGCAAATTTACATAAATTGTCCTCATCGCTGCGTTGTTTGTTATTAGCAAATTCAGTATCACTTAATTCATTGCTCAATAATGCTTGCAATAACGGCGTTTGCTGTTGTTGAACTTGCCAATTAATAGCAAAACATTGCTGGTAATCATGACCAGAACAAATAACCGTCGATTCAACTAAGTATGCTGATAGTTGACGTAACGAGTGTGCCATAACTAACGCGTCCCCACCGTCAATTGCTGTATTACCAAGCCCTGCTGGCAGCAGCAAATCACCGCAAAAACAAAATAGCACTTGTTGAGAGCTGTTACATTTCAATAAGTAGCTAACACTGTCTTTGCTGTGCCCGGGAGTAGCTAAGCGCTCAATGGTGCATTCAGGTAATGCAATACTCGTTTGCTGCACTGGCCAACCTAATTCATGCTCGTCTTGCAAGCTGAACTTTAAGGCTTGTGCCAACAATGTAGTCGCACAGCATCGTTCTTGATGGGCATGAGTGTCTAAAATAGCTGCTACTGTTAAATTTTGTGTGTGTACTATTTTTTCAAGACGCGGTATAAGCTCAATAATAGGGTCAATAACCACCGCTTGTTTATCTTGACTGACATACAGCCAACAGCACGCACCTTGATGTCTAAATTGTGTTAACCCTAATGCGCACGCTTCTTGCTGTGGTGATGACGAATCTGAAACCACCAAACAATTAGCTTGTAATATTGATTTAAGTGAACGAATACGCTTACAGGCAGAGGTTATTTCAGCTTGAGTTGTTGCCGGTCCAAATGATAAACGTATTGCATTTTCACTACACCAATCACTCACTCCCATAGCATCTAACACAAAACTACGATTTGCGCCCGAGCTACAAGCCGAGCCACCACTGATACGAATGCCTGCCGCATCGAACAAATCCATCACTTCTTTACTACTGAGTTCATCAACAGCAAAATTTAACGTTGTTGGTACTGATAATGCAAAAGTATGATTAAAGGTTATATTACCAAAGGTATCCACTAACGCATGGTGTAATTGCTCACGGTAGCTATTTAGCACATCGAGTGATTTAAAAGTGTCGTCCGTTTTATCAAGCAATAAACAAAACAGCTTGTTAAGACCTGCAATACCGGGCAAGTTTTCAGTACCGGAGCGCATGCCACTTTCTTGGCCACCACCAGCAATAAATGGTGTATAAGCACTGCCTTGACGAATATATAACACGCCAATACCTTTCGGTGCGTAAAGTTTATGGCCTGAAAATGGCGCGTAGTCAATCGTTGTATCGCTAAGGGCTAATGCGGTTTTCCCTAGCGCTTGTACGCAGTCCACCATCCACGCAACTTCCGTGTTATGTGTTCGTATTACCTTTTCAATCGC
This sequence comes from Pseudoalteromonas ostreae, assembly GCF_018069805.1. GTDB lineage: Bacteria > Pseudomonadota > Gammaproteobacteria > Enterobacterales > Alteromonadaceae > Pseudoalteromonas > Pseudoalteromonas ostreae. Next base: position 36,167 of record NZ_JAGPYN010000026.1, on the reverse strand, counting down.
TTTTAAATCTTGATAAACACCGGTTTCATTGTTAACCGCCATGGTACAAATCATCAGTGCATCATTGGCGTGTTGAGCAATAAAATCTAAATCTAAAAGGCCATCACTCGATACTGGGATCGCAAGCACGGTTGCGTTTATACCCAATACGCTATTCCAATGTATTAAGGTATTAGGTACCGCTTTATGCTCAGTCGCACCGTATAATAGCACTGGGTTTTTAATGGTGTGATTCTTAGCCGCGATTAATGTTGACACTACAGCGGTTTGAATGCCTTCAGTAGCTCCTGAAGTAAATAAAATATCGCCCTGCTGTGCACCTATCACATTACGCGCTTTTTGACGCGTTTGCTCTAATAAGTGTTTAGCTTGAATACCGGTAATATGAGAAGAAGAAGGATTACCAAAACAAATTTGCATCGTATGCGAGACAACCTCAGCAATGCACGGTAACACAGGGGTTGTTGCGTTTGCATCAAGGTAAATTTGTGAACAAGTGTCAGTTGGAAATAATAAATCAGACATTAGAAAACGCACCATATTACTAAAAGATATATCTTATAACCCATTCTACATAAAATTCATGAGCTGCGTAATAATCAATTAGTCTCTCAAGTGCGTTATCTATACTATTTATGACTAACGCTGTTTTTGCTCGCTCGCTTGTTCTTCATGTTTAGTCGACCATGCATTAAGTAATGCTTTAACTAAGGAAGCCAAAGGGATTGCAAAAAACACGCCCCAAAACCCCCATAACCCCCCAAAGAATAGCACCGCGACAATAATAAATACCGGATTTAAATCAACCGCTTCAGAGAATAGTAACGGCACTAACACATTACCGTCCAGCGCTTGAATAACACCGTAGATAATCAAGATAGTCCAAAACTGAGTTTCTAAACCAAATTGAAATAATGCTACGGCTGCAACTGGAATTGTTACTAGGGCAGCGCCGACAAAAGGGATCAACACCGATAACCCCACTAGTACGCCCAATAGCGCTGCATAACGTAAATCAAAAATAGTGAACGCGATAAACGATACAGAGCCTACAATCAAAATTTCAAACACTTTACCACGAATATAATTCATGATTTGTTGGTTCATTTCATGCCACACCTGTAGAATTAAGCGTCTTTGCTTAGGAACAAGTTTTTCTGCGCTTCTGATCAACTCAAGCTTATCTTTAAGCATAAAAAACACCAGCAATGGTACTAAAATAAGGTAGATCAACCATGCCACGACATCTTTTAATGATGTTAGCGAGACAGATAACAACACTTGACCAAACTCAATTGCTTTCGTTTCAACGCTCATTACCATGGATTGCACTTGTTCGGCGCTAATTAAGCTCGGGTATTGCTCAGGTAAGTGCAGTAAAAATGATTTTCCCTGTTCTATCATGTGTGGGCTTTCTTGCACCAAATTACTGGCTTGCTGCCACAAGATAGGTCCCATGCCAATCAATAAGGCCAACATCAGTCCTGAAAAAATCAACATGACAATAATAGTGGCAGTAAAACGGTGTAAGCCAAAATGTTCTAAATGCGCAACAGGCCAATCAAGCAGATAAGCAATCACTAATGCAATTAACACGGGTACAATAAGTGCACCAAAAAAATAAAACATCGCCATTAAAGCGAGTAATAAAAACAATAAAGTCACTGAATGTGGATCTGAAAACTTTCTTTCGTACCACATTTTTACATATTCAAACACTATTTAGCTCCACGATTAACAACCCACGCTGTTGTTCTAATTTGTATTGATAATGATTTTTTTGCAAAAAGCGCTCCATATCTTGAGTAGATTGATCTACTAAAAGTGTAAACTTTATGGTTTTCGCAGTTGCAGCTTGGCGTAAAGCCAATTTAAACTGGATAAATTGCTGCGGGCATTTAAATCCGCGCAAATCTTGCTCTAGCATAACCAAGTATCTACCCTATAAAAATAAATAATAATACGGTCCTTATCAGTACTATTAATAACAAATGTAACTTTTTCTTAAAACACGCATCGCAATAGTTTATCCTTATAGCATAGTTAGTAGTAAGGATAAGTTAATGTCTGGCACGCATAATAAAGCGCAACTACCCAGTAATCCAACTCTCAAAGAAATTAACTGGTATAAAAAACAAATAAATTGGGGCGAACTCCCGCCCTTCTATCACCTTGTCGCCTCTTCGGTGAGTGAGTCAGAAGGGATATTAGAACACGGTTTTGACAATGCCGTTAAAAGAATAATAGATAGGCGCAATTGGAATCTCGATTTACTAGGAGGTCATGAAGACGCTCTTGGAGAGATCCACTGTGAAAACAAGCCAAGAATTGCGTTACACCAAGTATTTACCGACCGAGGCTTTGAATTATGGGCATTACCCTATGCAAAAGACATTACAATAGATAAATACGTTAAAGATAACCGCTTTATAGAGTTTAATGAATGGGATCCGGTATCAATGAAAAGTTTGATCCGAATAAACCAATTACATAAATTTATTGGTTTTTACTTTGAACGTGGTGACAAAGCAGATAAAGCGATAATTCTTCATGCACACAAAGTAGTTCATAAAATCATTAATTTTTTGCAACGAGAATTGAACGTTGTAAAGCTAGATGGTGTCACAATCAAAGAATTGTATCAATTGTGCGAACGAGATAGCAGAGCATGCAGTGATGAAATTGACATTGCTAAACTTATGCTAGGTGAAGACCATAACAAGGAATAAAATGCAGCTTAAATCAGCCTTTATTACATTATGCAGTACACTTTTAACGTTTAGTGTACTGCTCAGTGAGCCATTAAAGGCACAAACTAATTTTACATTACCAGATCTTGGTACGTCAGCATTGCAAGCTATGCCTCTTGAAAAAGAACAAGCGATCGGGAAAGTAATGATGATGCAAATTCGCGGCTCATCCCCCGTTGTTAATGATCCCGTACTTGATGAATACTTAACGACAATTGGCCGCAAACTGGTTGCCAATGCCAATGATGTACGCTTTCCATTTTCATTTTTTTGGATAAACAACCCTGAAATCAACGCATTTGCTTTTTATGGTGGCCATGTTGGGGTGCACACCGGTTTAATTGCGCAATCCGATAACGAAAGTCAGTTTGCCTCTGTGCTTGGCCATGAAATTGCCCACGTAACCCAGCGCCACCTTGCACGTCGCATGCAACAACAACAAGATAACAGTGCACTGACTATTGCCGGTATGATTGCCGGTATTTTAGCAACCGTTGTGTCTCCTGATGCTGGCATAGCAATTATCTCAGCGAGTCAAACACAAAGTGCATTTAGCCAACTCACCCATAGTCGTTCAGCGGAGCAAGAAGCCGACCGAATTGGTATGCAAACGCTCAATAATGCAGGGTTTGATCCTTACGCATCCAGTGAATTCTTAACCAAACTCGCTGCGCAAATTCGTTATAAATACAAGCCGCCAGCTTTTTTACTGACTCACCCATTACCAGAGAGCCGCGTGTCTGACGTGCGCTTACGTGCACAGCAATTTGAAAAACGTCAACTTCCAGATAGCTTAGAATTTAATCTTGCCAAAAGCCGCGTGATTGCTCGCTACCACCAAACACCAGAAGCAGCTGAGAATTTCTTTAGAAAGCTCATACGTGAAAACAGCTTTTATAATAAAACAGCGCTTAATTATGGTTTGGGTATTAGTTTATTGGATCAAAAAAAGCTCGATGAGGCGACGCCAATTTTAGACGAACTTTTAAAGTCTGATCCTAAAAATTTATTCTATATTGATACGCATACTGATCTATTAATAGCTCAGAAAAAAGCCGCAGAGGCAGTCAAGTTTTTAGCCGCATTGCATGAAAATCGTCCAAACAATCAAGTTATTACCTTAAACTATGCCAATGCAGCACTTGAAGCTGAGCAATACGATGTTGCAGTGCAAGTATTAAAATTATTTTTACTAGAAAAACCTGAACATAATTTAGGCATGCAACTCCTTGCAGATGCCTATAAAAAACAAGATAACTTAGCCGCTTATCATGAAGCGAATGCCGACGTGCTCGCACAATACGGTGCCTACTTAAAAGCCGCTGATGAAGTACAAAAAGCACTCAACTTTGTCAAGCCGCAGGAGCTAATTAAACAACAACGTCTCAAAGCATTGCTAACGCAATACCGACAAATGCAAAAAGAGCTCGCAAGGCTTTAAGTCTCGTGTCGCTTGGCCTAAAATAGCCTTACTTTATCAAATTGGATTGTTACTATGTCTGTTACTATTTTTCATAATCCACGTTGTTCAAAATCGCGTGAAACATTAGCCCTACTTGAGCAAAAATCGATTCAGCCAGAGATAATCGAATACTTAAAAACCCCACTGAATCATGCGCAGATCAGCATCTTAGTTAAACAGCTGGGATTTTCTTCGGTACGTGAACTAATGCGTACTAACGAAGATATTTACAAAGAGTTAGACCTTAAAAATGAGCATGATGAAAACGTGCTCATTGCAGCCATGGTGACCAATCCAAAATTAATTGAGCGCCCTATTGTCGTAAATGACCATAAAGCCGCTCTGGGTCGCCCACCAGAAAACGTATTAAGCGTACTTTAATGAGTGTTACTCTTGTTGTGTTGTATCATTCAAGTCATGGCTCTGTTGCTGCTATGGCTCATGAAATTGCAGAGTCGATTGAATGCCAAGGTGGTACTGCACTGTTAAGAACTTTTGTAGCTAGAGAACCTCACGATATTGTGATCAGCAAAGACGACTTAATCCTGTGTGATGGGTTAGCATTTGGTACTCCAACTCGCTTTGGTATGATGGCCTCACAAGCCAAAGCTTTTTGGGAAACCACCAGCGACCTATGGTTAAAAGGGCAATTAATAGATAAACCTGCCTGTGTATTTTCATCATCAAGTAGCATGCATGGTGGTAATGAAGCAACGCTGCTTAATTTGTCATTGCCGTTATTGCACCACGGTATGCTGTTAATGGGTGTACCGTATGAAGTACCAGAATTACTGGCAACGCAAACCGGCGGCACTCCCTATGGCGCAAGCCATGTTGCTGGTGCACAAAATAGCGCGCAATTAAGTAAAGACGAAATTAAAATTTGCCAAAGCGTTGGACAACGCTTAGTTAAAATCACGAGAAAATTACAATGACATCGCACAGCGGTTTAAACCCACAACTCACGCCGAAAAAGGCTATCACTATCCGTTTTCAACGTATTGCAATAATTGGCTATATTGGCTTATTACTGCTGATGCCACTTTGGTTGTTTTTATTAGAGCCCAGAGAAGGTCATAGCAATGGATTTATTTTTGTTGTGTATATTTTGCCGCTTTTACTGCCGCTAAAAGGTATCATTCAAGATAAACCTTATACGTATGCATGGGCAAACTTTATCGTTATGTTCTATTTCATTCACGGTTTTACCCTGCTATGGGTCGCACAAGAACAACTAATATGGGTCGTTTTAGAGCTGCTCTTCGCCAGTATGATGTTTATTGGTTGCACTTATTATGCACGTCGCCGTGGTCAAGAGTTAGGGCTAAAAATTCAAAAGCTAAAAGATGAGCTAGCAACAGAAAAAGCGGCTCATGAATTTGATAATAAAGACTAAAGTTAACAACTAAAAAACGCGCTTAATTAGCGCGTTTTTTGTCTACAATACATGCAAAAAGCTTAAACAACTTCACTTAACGTCGCCAATGCCACAATACTTGCTAAACCTAGCTGCCCGACTAAACTGATCAATGAGCAACAACGCAGTACAAATAACCCCCATGGGTGTTTAATATGCGGGTATAAAGCGCAGCGCTTTAAACTCATTGCAAAAAAGAAACACACTATAGCCAACATAGTAAAGCAAAGCGTCAACTCGCTTTTAATCACAAGTGTATCGTCAAAAAAGAAAAACAATTGTAGCGGCAATAACAAAGTCACTATCGCATGTAGGCCATGGACTTTTTTGATCCGCGAAAATTGTCCATCAGGCGATAATTCTTTAATACCAAAATCACGCTCTAAGCATTTTACTAACTGACTGGCTTTAACACTCACTGCTAAACGATAACAGCTTAAGCCATCACAGTTACGAACACGAAAGTCATAGCCAGACTTCAATAATAGCACCATCAAAGGTTCATTTTTTGCTAGTACCGCATAATGTAAAGCACTGTTACCAAGGGCATCACGTTGTTTTTTATCTTGTTTATCTAATAAGGTTTGTACTAAATTAACAAACCCTTTTTCAACAGCCCACATAAAGGCCGTTTTACCATTTTCATCCGCCAACGTCCCTGTTGCGCCTTGCTCTATAAAACGCATCGCCATCGTTTGTTTAGCTGTATCAAAACGCAAATGCGCCAACAGTGCTTGTTCTAATAGCACCACTGAGTCAACATCTGGTGATACTTGGGTCAATAAGGTGAAATAATCCTTACCGCCCGCAACTTTTTTCGCCGCTAATTCACTTAACGCATTAACGTCATCGATTGAGTCAGGTATAAAGGTGCTAAAACGTTCACGAAAATCAACTTCTTTCCACAGTGCCAAAGCATCTCCAGCACTCATTTTACTGCCTGCATTGAGCGCAAACTCGATGATGGTAAAATAACGTTTTGAGAATAACTGAGATAATAACGTGACGGGTGTTTGTATCGTCGTTTGTGATGCAACAGCTGCATATTTTTCGAGGCGTTGACAAAGTAATAACACCAAACTCTCTGGGCTATATTCGTTATCAAAATAGTAATCTTTAGCTGCCGAAATATACTGTTGAGCGGCTTCATCATATTCGCAAATGTGTTGGAAAAAACACTCTTCGAATGGCTCAAGGGGAGTTAACCAAGTTAAATAATAGATAGGCGGTAGTATAGTAGTACACACGCCATCGTCTTCTTCAGTCGAGCGACAAGCTGGCCATGCTTCTAAAGCGTCTAAAATAAATGCACCGTTTTGCTCAATAAGTCCTTTGACTAATAACGGGTATTCTTTAGGCCAAATAAGTACATTTTCCATTAAAAAAACACAACTCCAGTGTCTATCTTGCTCGGTACAAAGGTCAGTAAAAGAGTTTAACAACTACAAACTGACACTGCGCTTAATATAATTTTAAGTACCCCAGTAAATTAGTGATACCAGTGGGTATGTAAGCGCTTATTCTAGCATACCCAAAACCACACGCTATAGCCAAACCGTGTGATTTTAAAAGAAAATAACAAAGCACCATGCAGTTAACACTGCACGGTGCTTTAGGTTGGAGACTTACTTGGAAATGATTACTTACTGTTAAGCTCAGCTGTCACTTGGTCAAGGCCAACTTCTGAAATTCGTTGAATAACTTCTTTTTGCTTTGCACTGAGTAACGAAATACCTTCAGCGACAATATCATATACTTTCCAGCTACCATCTTTACCTTGGCGAAGCTTAAAGTGTAAGTCAATCGTTGGCGCATTATCTGCAATAATTTGCGTCTTAACCGTGGCAAACTCGCTCTCTGCAGCATCGTTACTTTCTTCGAATTTTATTTCTTGCCCAGTATATTTCATTAATGCAGCAGCGTAGGTAGTGGTCAAGTAATGCTCCACTGCACTTATAAATGCAGTCGCTTGTTGGCGATCGATACCTTTAATGTGCTTACCTAATAATTTATAGGAAACAAATTTAACATCTATATTAGGCATTAAATACTGATCAACAATGTGTGCCATGTCACTTTTGCTCGCTGTGCCTTGGCTGTTTATTTTGCCAATTTCACTAAACAGCTGATCGCCTACCTGAGTTAATAACTGATTAGGTGACTGTTGTGTTTGCGCAAACAAGGAAGCACTAAAAACTAGCGCGATTAATAATAAATAACGACCAAGTGAAATCATTGTTGATAAGTCCTAAGTAAATCTTGTAGCGTAATTTACGCTGTTCATAAGAGATTAAAAAGCCCCTAACCAGCACCTTATTAGTGCCTATTTAGCACCAAAAAATTTAATCATTCTATTTCATATTGCTACGGTACGTTTTTAACCTTGTTAATCTTTGCTACACTAAATACTTATAAATGGCTCATTAGAGATCACCATGCAAATTTGGCATATACTCATTATCATCTTAGTGTTAGCAATCATTATCGGTAATATTTTGCTGATCAAACACTCAGCAAAAATGGATTTTAAAAAACCAACCACTGAAGATGAACCCAAATCAGATCAACAAAAAAAGCCCTAACTAAGTTTGGTTAGGGCTTTACATCGTAGGGGGATGTTCTTTATTGCAGCTCCTCACGCAACTCTTTGGTTGCTTTAACCATATTATCAAGTGTTTGTCGCGTTTCTTCCCAACCACGGGTTTTCAAACCATAGTCTGGGTTTACCCATTCCCCCCCTTGCTGCGCTTGGTTAATTTTACCAGCCCAGTACGATTCTACTGCAAATTTAAGTTCACGCTTTTTACCTACACGAGGAAAGCCTAAGTTATGTAATTGTGCCATTTTTAAATTCACTTCTAGCTATTTAGATGGCTAAAATCACAAACCTATCCCCTATATCAAATAACTGATGCTTTCTCAGTTCAAACTTGAGGTAAATTCATGGTAATAATTTATAAAAAATAAAAAAACACAATGACAGCGCTGCCAGATAAAGACATATCGTCAACTTGTAAATTTCCCGTAAAAAAATAGACGCCATAGCCATCTAGACGTTGATGATGCTTAAATAAAAGCGTAGTATGGCCGTAATCTGAGTTAAGCTCACCTTTCCCATGAGAATTATTAAAGATGATTGATGTAAAACACTTAAAAACCATAGCAACCTTGAAAGAAACCGGTTCTTTGGTAAATACTGCGCGCGAATTATTTTTGACTCAATCCGCTTTATCACATCAAATCAAAGACTTAGAAAACAAGCTTGATTGCCAACTATTTGAACGTAAAACTCAACCGGTGCGCTTTACTCCTCAAGGTATGCTATTACTTGAACTTGCCAGTGAAGTACTCCCGCGTGTTGAAGCAACCAAATGCCGTTTAAAAGAAAGTCTTAATCAACCAATTTCACAATTACGACTTAGTGTTGAATGCCATGCTTGTTTTCATTGGTTATTACCAACAATTAAAGAATTCAATAACTTTTGGCCTGATATCAAAGTTGATTATGAGCGCGGCTTTAGTTATGACGCTATTCCTGATCTGCTCAGTGATGAATTAGATTTAGTACTCACTTCAGACATTCGTGAACCAGATAAACTTGAATACGCACATTTATTTGATTTTAAACTTAAATTAATTGTTGCCCCAGATCATGAACTAGCGAAAAAAGCCTATGTAACGGCGCTTGATTTGAAAAACGAGACGATTATTTCGTACCCTATTCCACGAGAGCGTCAGGATATCTTCAAACATTTTATTCAAAATGCACGTTTTGATGGCACCTTGAAAACCGTAGATCAAGGCCTGCTCATTTTTCAGCTTGTCAGTGCCGGAATGGGGGTTGCAGCATTACCGGATTGGTTAGTAACACCATATGAAAGCCAAGGGCTCATTAAGTCGATTCCATTAGGCGCGCTGGGATTAACCCGTCCAATGTATTTAGCCATGAAAAAGAATATGAAAGATAACCCAGTGTATCGCCACTTTTTAAATACCTGTAAGTTAAATAACGGTCGATAAAATAGGTTTAACCGCAGCGTATTAAACAAAATCCTGCGGCTATGAATACCGCCGATAAAGCACAGCTTTTAGCACCTACTCTAGTTGATTTTAAAGTTGCACTGGCAGGTCACATGGCATGTGCAAAAGATTTATTTAATAGCCAAGGCGTTGATGTTATTCCAGCCGCCACTGACTTTTACGATTTCTCAGCGTGGCCTCATCTAAAGTATTAAAGGCAGTCACAAGTTACTGGCATGAAGTAATCGGTAGTGCGTGGATAAGTGGGCGCCGCTGGATTGCTCCAGAAGCGCTTTAACATCTCACTCACTTAAAGTGAATTAGCTGGCAACTCAAACTGGGTTGTCTATATCAATAAAGGTTACATCAAAGCCATGTTGCTCAGCCAATAACTCACCGAGCGCTTTGATGCCATAGCGTTCGGTGGCGTGATGGCCTGCGGCAAAAAAGTCGATCTTTTGCTCACGCGAACTGTGAATGGTCTGCTCTGAAGCCTCGCCGGTTAAATAGGCATCAATCCCTTGGCTGGCAGCCAAATCAATATAACCTTGGCCACCTCCAGTACACCAAGCGATGGTCTCAATTAGCTCATCACGTACTAGACTCACTAAAGGTTCACGAGCGAGCACTGTTGATATTTTTTGTGCAAATTGCTCACCACTCATTGGGGTTTTTAAACGCCCTTTGACTGCGACACTATTTGCAACAGGCTCCAAACCATCGAGTATTTCTAAATCAAGCAATTGTGCCAGTTGCGCGTTATTACCGATTGCTGGATGCACATCAAGAGGTAAATGATAAGCAAATAAATTGATATCATGATTAAGTAACGCAGCTATGCGACGCTTTTTCATACCGGTAATAGGTTGCGCTTCACCTTTCCAGAAATAACCATGATGAACTAATATTGTATCTGCGCCATGCGCAATTGCAGCATCGATTAATGCTTGACAGGCAGTGACACCTGTCACAATTTTTTTAATCTGTTCACATCCTTCGACTTGTATCCCATTTGGGCAAAAGTCTTGAATAGAATCAGGTCTTAAAATGGTGTTTAGTAATTGGTTAAATTCTCTGCGCTGCATTTTTTTATTCCAGATTAGCGTTAAATTTTGTGCAAATTTTGGCGTTTATAGGGCTAAAATGGAAGGAAAATCGCAAAAAATTGAAAAGTAAGTCAAAAATAGGTATAAATAAATATTCTCAATCTGTGTTTACAACGTATAGGGTCTCTGATGAGCAAACTAGACAAAACAGAAGTATTAAATGCCTTTGAAGCAGCATACCAAGCAGCCAATGGTAAGAAACCTGAAATCACCACCAAACCTGGTTGGTACAGCATCGACGGCGGCAAAAACTTGCGCCTAGCAGAAGTTGCTGAATTAACAGAGCAGCTAACTTCAGGCGATTCGTCTGCACAACCTGCAGCAACAGCACCGGCTAAGAAAACTAAAACTAAATCAGCAGTGCCAGCTAAAGCAGCTGTTAAAAAAGCACCATTTACTATAACAACAGCTAATGAAAAAGGTTACACTGCCGAAGAGTTTTGGATTGTGTACCTAGCTAAAAAAGATCACGATTGCCGCTTACCTCGCGGTGTTGTGTAATAACTTTAGACTCGTAGCATAAAAAAACCGCTTTTAAGCGGTTTTTTTATGGCCAACAACATTGAGTTTTGTATTCAACCACCCTGAAAGATACCCACAGATAACAATAAACACAGTACCAACAAGAACTGGCATTATCAAAAAGTCCCAACTTTGACCACTGACCATAATTAAAATAGGGTTGGCCCCTGCTGCAGGGTGTATTGTGTTAGTCAACATCATTGCGGTCACCGCTAATCCAGTCGCAATTGCAATGCTAAGCGGATCTACGCCTATAAAACTAATAAAAGCCAAACCTATCACGGCGGTGATGAAATGCCCTACTATAACATTTTTTGCTTTTGCTAAAGGACTGTTTGGCACACCAAACACCAATACCGCAGTTGCGCCAAATGGAGCCATAAGCCATACACCATAATTCCCTAAGCTTTCTAAATACGCTAACACTGAAAGTGTCAGAGCTGAAAAAAGACCCGCGATAACGGCTTTGTAAAATATATCATTCATTACTATTACTACCTCCTGAAGTAGACCGACCTGTCTACCTCTAGATAATAGACAAATCGGTCTACTTATGTCAAGCTTACTTTTTAACAAGGAGCAACCATGGATAAACGTACCCAGATAATTAATACCGCACTCAGTGCGTTCTATCAAAAAGGGGTCCATGCGGTAGGTATTAATGAAATACTTAAAGGATCAGGTGTTGCAAAGAAAACGCTTTATAATCATTTCGTCAGTAAAGATGAGTTGATCTGTGCGTGTTTAGAGCTCAGAGATCAGCGTTTTAATCAGTGGTTGTATGAACAGTTAGAAAACTGCAATACCCCCTTCGAAGTCGCTAATGCACTTTTTGGCGCGCTCTCAGCTTGGATAGACAATGAAGTATCAGAGCTTGGACCTTTTAATGGCTGTTTTTTTATTAATGCCGCAGCGGAGTTTCCACAAAGCGATCACCCTATTGCTTTGCTTTGCAAAGCACACAAAGAATCGGTTTTACAGTTATTGTTCGATAAACTCTCGCACACAGAGCAACTTAAAGGCCAGTTAGAAAAAAGCAAACAGTTAGCACAATTATTAATGACTTTACAAGAAGGTATGATCTGTCAGGCTAGAGTGACACACTCCAGTAATACACTTTTGCAAGACCCAATGTTATTACACCAACTGATAGCAAGTAGCATATAAAAACGGTTCTGTAAGCACGATGATTTCTTAATGCATTTGTGCAAGCAATTAAGCGGCTTTTTTATTTTCTGCGCATTAGGTCATCACTTAACTGGTAACTCTATATCTTCAAACAATCTATCTACGTCATCTTGATTTCGCAGTAAACTCGCTTTTTCAACTCGTTCCTTGGTCAAGTGTGGTGCAAAACGCTCTATAAAGTCATACATATAAGTGCGTAAAAAGCTGCCTTTTCTAAAACCAATTTTAGTGGTGCTGGCTTCGAACAAATGGCTGGCATCAATGCACACTAAATCTGTATCTGTAATTTGATCAATCGCCATTGATGCAACAACACCCACTCCTAAACCTAAACGTACATAAGTTTTAATAACATCGGCGTCAGTTGCTGTAAATACAATATGTGGTTCAAGTCCTTGCGCATTAAATGCTTTATCAAGTTCTGAACGGCCAGTAAAACCAAATACATAAGTAATAAGTGGATACTGAGCAATATCGGCAACGGTCAGCGACTCTGCTTTTTTAGCTAGAGGATGATCTTTTGCCACTACAATACTGCGATTCCAGTGATAGCAAGGTAACATCACCAAATCTGAGTATAAATGCAATGCTTCGGTGGCAATTGCAAAGTCAGCATCGCCACGGGCGGCGGCATCAGAAATTTGCTGCGGCGTACCTTGGTGCATATGCAATGACACCGCTGGGTACTTTTTCATAAACCCTTGGATCACACTTGGCAGTGCATAACGCGCTTGGGTATGTGTAGTAGCAATATTCAGCTTACCTTGATCAGGTAAAGTATGCTCATTTGCAACCGCTTTAATCCCCTCTACTTTAGAAAGGATCTCACGGGAAATATTAATTATTTCAGTGCCCGCGCTGGTAACGTGGGTTAAGTGTTTTCCACTTCGTCCAAAAATCTGCACGCCCAACTCATCTTCCAACATACGCACTTGTTTAGAAATACCTGGTTGTGAGGTAAATAAACTTTCAGCCGTTGCTGAAACATTAAGTTTATGATTTTGGACTTCGACGATGTATCTGAGTTGTTGTAATTTCATGGCTGCATTTTTAGTGTTGTTATACTGCTTATTTATAAATGCTACATCGCGTCAAGCCAAGTTTTTTCTGGTTAACAATAGAAAATGGCTGTCAGGATCGTATTTATAAGGACATTTGCCTAGGCTAGCATAATCCCTCGTTTTGAGGTAGCCATCTTTTGAGCTGAGGCTCAAAATGAAAAAATATCATAACGCAGATAGTAATAAATCATGAGAAAGTGAATTCTTTTTTACATAAACTGCGCAAAACTATCCTGTTAGCATATATTTAAGGTAAGATTAAAATTATTAGCTTGTGAAATTTGAGAACTAAACCATGATCGTTTCTATTATTATTATGTTGATTGTTGCACTGATTGTCATTGCCCTTTGGGTCAGTGCGGTACAACAGCATAAAGAGAAACAAGAAACAGAACGACGCAAAGACCTCACCAAACAAAAAAAAATCATTGAAGAATCAGAAGACGTTCTAGTAAATAACGCCAACATCCCTATGTCAGAACATATTGTGCGTATTCTGCAACGGCGTATTTATGATGCGTTAGCGGCAATGGTGCAGCTATCACCCAATTCAAAAGAGTTAAAGAATCGCTTAAAAGAAGCGAAAGATCGTTTAGGGGATTCAATTAACACCGCGAATTTAGAGAATTTAGTATTACCCGATAACGACAAGCAATTAATAGCACTTATCCAAGGTATTAAGAAAGTGCGTGCCGTACTTCGTTCAGAGCATAGTAAAGGAAAAGTTGACAGCCAAATTTTTACAGCTGAAGACAAACGTTTAGAGAAACTTCAATTACGAATTAATATTGAAAGCCAGATTAAACGAGGTTTATCCGCACGCTCTGCGAACATGGTCGGTTCTGCGCGTCAATACTTTGAAAAAGCGTACGCAACGGTATCTGCCGTCGCTTATAGCGATGACTATATCACGACTAAACGCCAAGAGCTCGAAGGTTATTTAGAAACAATAAGTACTGAGCTTAAAGCATCTAATGCAACAGCACTTAAGAAAAAAGTAGAACAAGAACAAGATGATTTAGACGTACTTTTTGCACCAAAGAAAAAGTGGTAAACCACTTTTCCTTTGGATTAACTTAATAACTCGCTAAGATAAAAACACAAATTTTATCACAAACATCACTGTCAATATCCAGACGCTGATACTTACTTGTTCACGTTTACCACATAACACTTTAACGGCTGTATAAGAAATAAAGCCCAGTGCAATACCATGTGCAATAGAAAATGTTAGCGGCGTCATCAGTAATACTACACTCACTGGTATGGCATCTGTCATATCATCCCAATTTACAAACTTGAGATTTTGCAGCATTAGCACCGCCACATATAAAATAGCACCCGCAGTTGCATAAGCTGGTACCATTTTCGCCAAAGGTGCAAAAAACATCATCAATAAAAAGCACAAACCTACAACCACTGCTGTAAGCCCTGTTCTACCTCCTACAGATACCCCTGCAACTGACTCTATGTATGAGGTTGTAGTTGACGTACCCAGTACTGAACCAGCAATAGTTGCGGTGCTGTCAGCACTTAATGCTCGTCCTAAACGTGGCATATTGCCCTTTTCATCTGCCAAGCCCGCTTTTTGTGTTACCGCAACTAAGGTGCCTGAAGTATCAAACAAATCAACAAACAAAAAAGCAAAAATAACACTCAACATCGAAAGTTCAAACGCTGCAGCAAAATCAAGCTGCATAAAGGTAGGCGCAATTGAAGGAGGCATAGATACCACACCTTGATATTCTACCAATCCTAAACTTAGCGCGATCACTGTGACTGATAAAATACTGATCAAAACACCGCTTTTAAAATCACGATAAAGTAGTGCTGCAATAACAAAAAAGCTAAAAATAGCCAACAATGGACCGGCAGCCGTAATATCACCTAGCTGAACTAATGTTGCAGGACTGGCCACAATAATGCCGGCATTTTTAAGCGCGATTAACGCTAAGAACGCCCCAATCCCTGTTGCAATGGCTTGCTTTAACACCAATGGAATAGCATTAATGATCCACTCCCTTACTTTAAACAAACTTAAGAACAAGAAGATACAGCCCGACATAAACACAGCCCCCAATGCTGCTTGCCAAGTGTATCCCATCCCTAACACTACACCATAAGTAAAAAAGGCATTTAGCCCCATACCAGGTGCTAAAGCTAACGGGTAATTTGCCCAAAAACCCATTATAAAACAGCCAATGGCCGCAGCTATACAAGTTGCTACAAACGCAGCCCCTTGATCCATACCAGCTTCAGCCAACATAGCAGGGTTGACAAACACAATATACACCATAGTAATAAAGGTAGTGAGGCCAGCAATACATTCGCGACGCACAGTCGAGTTGTGGTCGCTAATTTTAAATAACGCGTCGAGCATAAGTAAGTTTCATTTTAGATGACAATAATTGAGTGATTTTATCATATATTTCAAGAATAACAGGACAATTAACCTGATATTAGACTAAACTGAGCAGGTAAATGACAACAATAATATGTGTGGCACTATGACAGATACATCGCCAATTGGCTTAGATTTAGAACAACAGCTAGAAAACGTTTTATCGTTTATCACCCAACCAAGCAGTGCTACTCACAGTGCGGTTAAAGCAGATACTCCTGATAACACCGTTCATAAAGCCCTGTATTATTTAAAAAATGATCAACCTCCTCTAGCAGCTAAATGGATGCGCTTAGCTGCAATGTCTGGTGATCAGCGAGCCCAATTTTATCTGGGATTATTTTTTATCAAAGGCCAAGGTGTACCCGCAAGTGTTTTTCATGGCGCGGTATGGCTAAGTCTAGCCAGTAGCCAAGGCTACGAACCTGCAACAACCGCCTTAACTGATTTACGTAAACATCTCACTACCCGCCGTTTTAAAGATGCTCAATGTTATGCTGCAACACTGTATGAACAAATACATCAACAGCAGTTTGCTCACCTGATCCCCAACTCACCTTGAGAAAGGTAACTAATTTACCTAAGGGATACCAAAAATAATTATTAAATTTCAATTACACCGCTCACATTCATATTTTTCCAATTGAGTTTCACTACCACCTGTACGGAGTAGGCGAATCCTTCTAAATAATCTCGTCGCCGCAGTTTAAAGGACTGTTTTTTGAAGTATCTCAGCCCAACAAATGCCCATGATATGTGTAGGCATAAACCACAGACTTGTTATAGCGCAGTGCGTATGCGCTGCCAAAAACTGGACAGACATTGGCACTAAACGATGATTGAGGCAATCGCTTTACTCAACAATATATTCAGAGTGCATAGGGAAGATAAGTGGTGATGCTAGGTATAAAGTAAATCGCGATCACCGCCGCTAACATTAAGAAGATAAATGGGTAAACTCCCGTTATGACCTCGGTAATATCTGCTTTACCTACAGCCTGAATGACAAATAAGTTTAATCCTACCGGCGGAGTGATGAGTGCACATTCAATCATAATCACAAAGATAATGCCGAACCAAATGGGATCAATCCCTAATGCACCAAGTGATGGCAATAACACGGGAACCATGATGAGTAACATAGAGATAGACTCTAAAAAGAAACCCAGTAATAGTAACACGGAGCAGACGAGTAAAATAAACAAACCTACTTGATCAATATTGGTCGTGATCAGTGTGGTTATATCCTGTGGAATGCGATATAAGGTTATCGCTTTGGAAAATATTTTAGCCCCGGCGATAATCATAAAAATGGCAACTGTGGTCTGAAGTGACTCTATAATGGCCTTATGTAATTCTCCTATGCTGAGCGATTGACGTAAAAAAACAATAATTAAGGCGCAGATTAAACCAATCGCGGCACTTTCAGTTGGCGTAAACACGCCACCATAAATTCCACCGAGGATCACAGCGGCTAACATAAATATTGGACTTGCTTTTATGCTGGCTGCCAATCTTACTTGCATGCTCGCCTTAGCTGGGCGCTGTTGCTTTTTGTGCCTAATGGAGAAAAAAATGCAATAGCAAGTAAATAGCAAGACTAGGAAAATACCAGGGCCAATACCTGCCATAAATAAATCTACGATCGATTCTTCAGTAATAACGCCATAAATAATCATGGGGATCGAGGGGGGGATGAGTATTCCCAAGGTGCCCCCTGCGGCTAATAAACCAAAAACAAAATGACGGGGATAACCCCGTTTGATCATCTCCGGAATTGCCACGGTGCCGATAGTGGCAGCGGTAGCAATAGAAGAGCCAGATATGGCGGCGAAAAACCCACAAGAGAGTATAGTTGCAATGCCTAAGCCGCCGGGTAAATGCCCTACCCAGGTTTGTACAGCATTAAACAAATCGGTACCGACTCCCCCCTTAAGCAGCACATTAGACATTAATAGAAACAAGGGGACGGATAATAAAATAAAGCTATCGATACTACTTACTAAGGCTTGTGAGCCAATAAGGGGTGAAAAATCAGCTAGAATAAGCATGGATAATCCCATTCCACCTAACGTAAAAGCAATGGGAACACCGATTAACATTAATGCTAACATTATCAAAAGGACGCTTAGCATAATCATATGTCGTGATCCATTTCAAAGTCGATTTTCTTTTGTTGGCACACACAGGCAAATTCAACCAAGCACTGCATAAACAAGAGTATGAAGCCGAATACGATAGAGGATTCAAATAACCAAGCAGGAAGCCCTAGCATACTGGGGGTATGTCGATCTAATGCTAGGGAGTCTAATGTAATTAAACTGGCATAGTAGATTGTGATTAAACTAAATAATGCCATAATAGTGATCGAGGTCAGTTCGGCTAATTTGGCATAGTTTCCAGATAGTAGCTTTAATAAAAGGGTTATGCGGATCATTTTACGATTTTTTAGCATGAATCCCATTGAAAGGTAGCACCCCCATAACTGCATAAGTCGTGAGACTTCTTCGACCCATATTGTTGGCGTATTGAAAACATATCTCGCTATGACCTCATAGGCAATAATGATGCCTATAGCAAAAAATAAATAGGCGGCAATAAGTGCACTTAATCGACTAATCCAACTTATCATTTTTTATCCATAGTTCATTTTTTATCCACAGTTAATGAACGCATTACATTTTAGTTATTACAATGACTTAACCGCATCAACAAGCTGTCTCCCAAGCTCGCCTGAGTTTTGAATATACGTGTCAACAACTGAACTCGTTGCAACTTTCCACGCCGCGATTTGTTCTTGACTTAATTCAAATACTTGCATTTTTTTCTTCGAATCAGCGATAGCATCTGCTTCTATTTTGACTATGCTTTTACGCAGTTCCGCTTCAACATTGCGACTTGCATTGGTAATAATGACACGTTGATTTTCACTTAACTTATGCCACACTTTATCGTTAATAAGTACTAGAAACTCAATGTCGGCATGCTTAGTGATAGTGAGATTATCCATCACTTGATAGAGTTTTCGGGGCATGACGGTAGATATTCCTGTCATACCGGCATCTACCGTACCGCGTTGATAGGCTAAGAATTGCTCAGAACCTGACATGACGACGGGAGAAGCCCCGACGGATTTAGCAAACTGACCTACTGTTTTGCCAAATACGCGTATCTTTTTACCTTTCATGTCTTCTGGATTGACGATAGCATCTCCTTTTGAAAGTAATGCAACTCCCCCATATGCTTGCCACCAAAGTACTCGAGCACCTGTTTTAAGGATCGCATCATCAAGCGGTTGGCGTACAGTGCTGCCCGGTGCTGTTGCTTTTCGTACTAAGTCTGCAGATGGCAACATGAACGGGACGTAAAACAAATCAACAGCGGGTACTGTACCTGCAAATATAGCCAGGGACGTAACCCCCATTTCTATCGCGCCTGATGCAACGGCACTAGGCACTTCCTTATCTTTGTATAATTGCGCAGAAGGGTAAATTTCAATTTTTAAATCTCCGTGACTGGCTGTTTCAACTTGCTGTTTAAATTGTAATAAGTTTTGTCCTAAATGATGTTTAAGGGGTAACTGTAAAGAGATCCGTAACCTTGTTTCTGCTAATGCGGGCAGAGATATGATTGTCACTAGGAGAGCGATTGCTAACCCTGTTTTTAATGTCTTCATTGAAGCGCCTCGTTATTTTTTATTCTAAATAAGTGTTAATCAACCTGAATCTCGTTTAATAAATTGAACTAAATGCCTGTTCCGAGATCCGAACTTTCAACCAAAAACGCTTAAGCAGATCTGAGGTTAATCACTTTAATTTAATTTAATACTTTATACATCTTCAGCTTGCCATGCCCTAAAAAAACTATGTTTAATCAGTTTATTCGGTACTTGCCCATATTCGGTGAGCATATCTTGGTAAAAAACGGCGCCCGCACATTGGTCGAGTAAAGTACTTGCTAGCCATTTACTTGGTAATCTGGGATTGAGCAGTTGGTTCGCTTGGGCACGTTGAATGCCGAGTTCTATGGTCAATAGAACCTGTTCATAGCCTTCCTCCATGGAGCCATTTTGCGTTATATCAACACCTGGCCCATTGATTAATAAAGGAAAATTACGAACTAACCTTATTGTATTGTCGACTAAATGCTCAGCAAGCTCTGGGATTTTACAATGTACAAAATTACCTTCTTGGAGTTGCAATACCGCATGTTTAAAGGTATAGGCATAGACGCTAGCGATAAAGGTTTCTCTATTATTAAAATGCCGATATAGGGTTGTTCTACCAACATTAATGGCTTTCCTGAGATCTTCTAAAGCACCATTAGGGTGTTGCGCGAGCCAATGCATAGACGATTGTAAAATATAATCCCGCTTGCGTTGCGCATCTGCTCTTGGTGATTTCATTTTTGATATTCCCATAATGATTAGACTCATTTTATCATTAATAAGTACATTATTGTACTTATTTAAACTTGACGCTACAATATGGAACAGTGATGACCCACTTTATAGTGTTAGGAATATGATGGTGATAAACAAAGTTAGAGAGTTAGGTAAGTGGAGTGCGCTAGGTATAATTAGTCTTGCGACCCTATTACTTGGTATAGACGTAACAGTGCTAGCGCTTGCATTACCTTCACTGAGTTTAGAATTGTCTTTGTCGGCGATAGAGCAGCTGTGGGTAAGTGACAGTTATTCATTGGCTATGGCAGGCTTGATGATCCCAATGGCTGTGGTGGCAGATAGGTATGGTGCTAAAAAAACATTAATTGTCGGTGTGGTTGGATTTGGTATTTCATCGGCTCTAGGTGCATTAGCGACAACAGGAATACAACTTATTTTCGCTCGCATATTAATGGGAATGTTTGCTGCTATGTTCACACCTGCCTCACTGTCCATGATCCATCAATTGTTTAATGATAAACGGACGTTAGGCATGGCTATTGCCTTGTGGAGTATGTCAGCGGCAATAGGCTCAGCAATCGGGCCAATCATAGGCGGAGGGGTGATTGAACTATTTGGTTGGCAAACCATATTTTTGATCAATCTGCTATTAGTACCAATGTATGTGATACTTTCACCTCTGTTGCCTTCAAGCAAAGGATGTATCAGTACAAGTATTGATGGACAGAGTGTCGGGCTTATTTTCTTCGGACTAGTATTAACCTTGTTAGGATTCAAACAACTTATTCTGTCTGACCATTTTCTGCTATCCCTTATTTGTCTAAGTTTAGGTTTGGCATGTATCACCAACTTCTATCGTCGACAGTCTTGGCTGACTAAACCCATGTTGGATTTGTCCATATTCTCTTGGCAACAAAGAGGTCCATTACTGCTAGCGCATAGCATGGCGTTATTCGCGTTAACGGGATCGCTGTTCTTTTTATCACTTTATTTTCAATGGGTCATTGGATTGAAGCCATTTTACGCTGGTCTATGTGAATTGCCCTTGGTTGTTGGATACATGCTTTGTTCTGGAGGATTAAATTTGATCCGTAAACGGTTTGAAGCTGAAAAAGTCGTGCTTGGCGGATTGTTAGTGGCAGCATGTGGATTATTGATCGTGGCGATGGCTGTGAGGGGTGAACATCTTATTTTTATGATGTGCGGCACTTTTTTTGCTGGTATAGGAATGGCTGCAACCTATGCGACCTCTACAGAACTTTTACTTTCCAGCGCCCCAGAGAATAAGGCGGCATCAGTAGCTGGTGTCAGTGAAACGACCGGAACCATAGGAGAAACATTAGGGATTGCAGTACTAGGAACAATGATGTTGTTTATGTATCGTGCATCGATACCGCCACTGGAAGTATTGCCGTTAGGCGCTCAATTGAGCTTGTCAGAGTCTGCTGGAGCTGCATTTAAGGCAGCGTTAAATTGGCCGCAATGGTCTGAGCTTATTTTATCCACCGCAAAGGAAGGAATGATAACAGGTATGTTAGTGACCACGAGTGTGGCTGCTGTTTTGCTTGTCATATGTGCATCTTTAATATTTATGGAGTTTCAAAAAAGAAGATTAACGCTCTTGAGTGGTTGTCGAAATGAATGAACAAAAATATATGTCGTATTGAAAGTAGAAAAAGGGGTCAGATCACTTGCTTCATAATACTTTGTCATGATTGTTCAGGTATTAAAGTCGAAAAAGGGGTCAGTTCACTTGCTTCATAATACTTTGTCATGATTGTTCAGGTATTGGCATAGGTCAGAGAAAAAGGGGTCAGATCACTTGCTTCATAATACTTTGTCATGATTGTTCAGGTATTGGCATATGAGTAGTGTTGTGAAGCAACGAACCTGACCCCTTTATTCTTCCTTTATTCTTCTTATGAGTAGTGTTGTGAAGCAACGAACCTGACCCCTTTATTCTTCCTTTATTCTTCTTATGAGTAGTGTTGTGAAGCAACGAACCTGACCCCTTTATTCTTCTTTGGCATATGAGTAGTGTTGTGAAGCAACGAACCTGACCCCTTTATTCTTTGACCCCTTTATTCTTCCATGCTTTGTTCTGGAGGATTAAATTTGATCCGTAAACGGTTTGAAGCTGAAAAAGTCGTGCTTGGCGGATTGTTAGTGGCAGCATGTGGATTATTGATCGTGGCGATGGCTGTGAGGGGTGAACATCTTATTTTTATGATGTGCGGCACTTTTTTTGCTGGTATAGGAATGGCTGCAACCTATGCGACCTCTACAGAACTTTTACTTTCCAGCGCCCCAGAGAATAAGGCGGCATCAGTAGCTGGTGTCAGTGAAACGACCGGAACCATAGGAGAAACATTAGGGATTGCAGTACTAGGAACAATGATGTTGTTTATGTATCGTGCATCAATACCGCCACTGGAAGTATTGCCGTTAGACGCTCAATTGAGCTTGTCAGAGTCTGCTGGAGCTGCATTTAAGGCAGCGTTAAATTGGCCGCAATGGTCTGAGCTTATTTTATCCACCGCAAAGGAAGGAATGATAACAGGTATGTTAGTGACCACGAGTGTGGCTGCTGTTTTGCTTGTCATATGTGCATCTTTAATATTTATGGAGTTTCAAAAAAGAAGATTAACGCTCTTGAGTGGTTGTCGAAATGAATGAACAAAAATATATGTCGTATTGAAAGTAGAAAAAGGGGTCAGATCACTTGCTTCATAATACTTTGTCATGATTGTTCAGGTATTAAAGTCGAAAAAGGGGTCAGTTCACTTGCTTCATAATACTTTGTCATGATTGTTCAGGTATTGGCATATGAGTAGTGTTGTGAAGCAACGAACCTGACCCCTTTATTCTTGACCCCTTTATTCTTCTTGATTTATTAGAACTTATGGGCACAGAACTAGATCTCCACTAGCTCGGCTATTTTTTCTGCTACAACTGTCATTGAATCCTCTGAAGTATCCAAACCAGTTCTGGAGGCAAGCATAGGACTGACATTTCGAAGAGCTTCATATGTTGTGTTATGTACTATAGGGATAAGTTGGTTACCTGCTAATAGAGTAGAAAGTTCTTTGTCTGCCACACTTTCTTGGGGCAAACGTTCCAACATTGCTGGGGTAACCAATACAAGTCCAATTCTGGAATTAGCTAACCCCTTGTCAATAGCTCGCATCATCGGCACCCCAAGCCCAAGGTCGTTTTCGCTGAACCAAACTTTGACACCAGCAGCTACAAGTAAATCATGCAGTTCTTTAGCTGCTTCTTTGCGATCGCCCCAAGCATGACATAGAAATACATCACGAAGATCAGGCTGCTGTGCTGCTCTCGCCTCAACCGTTTCTCGAATTGGTTCAAGTGACTGAATTTGAGAAAGTGTATACGATACAAGCGAGCCAGATTTAGACCAGCGCGGCTTCGCGCTACGGCTTGATCCTCCGGCGATACTCCGACTACCGCCACTGCTACTCGACGGGGAGTAAGATGGGGTTGAGTATGAGCTATAACCACCACCTCCATATCGACCGTAGCGCCCACCACATGCGGGGCAATTTTCTGCTGCCGCAGCCGAACGATGCCCTCTTGATGGTGCAGTACATCTCGCCATGTTTCCTTACCTCGCAATTTATTTGAGTAGTTCTAACGCTTATTGAGCACCGTTTTGGTGGTTTATAAACGACCAAAACGGCATATATTACATACTAAGATAATTTCACCAATAATTACGTTTGTAAACAAGTAATTTAAATAGCTAGGAATTAAGCTTGTTATTTTGCACTAAAGCGGCGGTTGATAATGTTATCGGACAAAATTAGGCCCCAACTCAAAGAAGTAGGAATAAATTTAACTTTTTTCAGTGTCTGGTTATCGCTCAAACTTGCCTTACAAATTTTAAAACTCTGAGTACTGCATTCGCAACATCCCGCATAAATGTAGAGGACTTTTCATGCTGTATTAAATACAAAAACAGATATATTATCGATTCAGAGCTTCTGACTTTAGCAATTTCATGTTTCAGCCTGCTTGTAATTTAACAAGCGAATTCCAACCCTTATGAGAAAAACCCAAATAGGGAATCAAAACACCACCTCTACAGCCCTTGCCACACATGACTCTCTATTCCAGATCTGTGATAAACAATTCCAGAACAACGTGCAAAAGGACAAAAGAGATAAAAATCGTTCAAAAAGATAGCAAAAAAAACTTGCACACGAACACTGTATAAACTACTGTATATAAATACTGTATAAACAACCAGTGAGTGAAACTTATGTTACAGCCAATTACCGTCAGAACAGTTAAAAGCTATCAACAAGATAATTTAAGCGCTTCAGTAAATTTGATTCAGATAGAAGATGAAATTTCTGCAACTTTTGAACTTCTAAAGGTGCTACACCATTACAATAATAAAAACGCATGGACATTACTGATTGCACCGGATCACGTACCAAGTAAAGCTTTACTCGATTCATGTTCTATTGATACCAGTAAACTATTAGTGATCAGGCAAAAGCATCTGGTTAATTTAGAGTATGTACTAAATTCAGCACTACATAACGGTAACTTTGCAGCGGTGATCACCTGGACAGACATTGTGAAAGACAATCAAATAGCTAATCTATCATTAAAGTTAGATCAAGCAAGTGCAAAACTATACTGTTTTACTAAAACCCAACAAGCTACAGAGATAGCATTAGCACAATAAACTGTTAAAATGCCGTTTTTTAATAAAGTGTACTTTAATTATGACCTCACTCACTGACAGTCTTTGCTTATGTGGCAGCGAACAAAGCTATAGCGATTGCTGTGAAAAATTGCACTTAGGCAATAGACAAGCAACAAGCCCAGAGCAACTAATGCGCTCTCGCTTTGTTGCTTATGCTTTAAAAAATGCTAAGTATATTTACCAAACTTATGCGCAAGAAAAACAAGCAGAAAACCCAATCAAAGAAATTGCTGATTTTGCTAATAGTTGCCGCTTTATAAAGTTAACCGTGTTCAGTGCAGATCAGCAAGAGCACACTGGCTGTGTTGAATTTTGTGTTAGCTATTTTTATCAAAACTTGTTTTGCCAACTGCATGAAAAATCAAGCTTCATCAAAGAAGATGGGCAGTGGCGTTATCTCGATGGCGAGATCTTCCCTATTGCAGATATAAAAATTAAACGTAACGATGAGTGCCCATGCGGTAGCGGTAAAAAATATAAAAAATGCCACAACGTGTAACACCGCTTGAGGGTGTAGTTTTACCGTAAATATTTTATAAATAATAATAAATTAAAAAAATCACTACCCAAAGTTATCAATCTAGAAGCGATTAAATCCTCCTAGATTGAACAAATTTTAATACTGAAAGGTCAATCTAGGAGGATTTAACAACACATACACGATATTACAAATTATTTTTAATCATCATTTTAATCGTTTGTGCTTTAACAAAGTGATCTAATTGATGAGTTTGTATCCACCATGTTGCGGCTTCCATTAATAACTCTGGATCATCATTTTTATTTGCAAAAAAAGCATAAAATGACAACCCCACATTGTCGCCTTTGGCTGCTATTTTTTTATCACACACTTTCGTGATTTTAACCCTTAATTCATCGCGCATTAGTATCTTAATCGCCTTTTGTTATGAGCTCTGACAGAGAATCTGTTACACACCATACTGTAAAGTGTTTAATAACTCAGCTATTTCAGCTTTTAATGCTTTGTCTGGGATTTTATTGGCACTAACTTGCGCGGCTTGTAAACAGGCAAGAGCCGCATCAGTTTGGCCAAGTTCAACATGCATGGTTGCCATAGCGTAACCTATAGACGACATATAATCTTTAGCATTAATAACTGTTGCTTTGGCTAACGCCTTTTCATAGATCAACAAAGCACCAGAAAATTCATCGGTAAAATCAGCCAGTGTTTCCCACTGAACAGGATGATCTTTCTCAGTATTTTCGTGTTCAATACACAGTGCTTTTAATCGCTCGTAGAGTGAATCAAAACTCGTTTGATCTTGCTGTTGCGCTGCATTCATTAGCTCACCTGCGAGCCCCAACACTGTCTTATACAGTTTTGTATTCATCATTCTTTCATTACCTTTTGTTATAAATAACCGCCAGTTCAATAGATTGTTTAACGTAATTCGAAACAAGCAATCTATTTAAGGCCAATAATGCGCTATTATAATACACTCTGCGCTGAAATGAATCCTGATAAAGTGCATGCTTGTAATCCGCAGCAAAACTCTGCGTGGGCGTATTATATGGTGCACGTCGATAAACAGTGGTTAACAGTTATTATTTGAATCCCAAGTCAGAGTCGAGCCATACGGGTAAGATAGCCGTCTAGCCACCTAAACATACCATTGCTATATCAAGGTCTGTCAGTCTCTGCAAGTTACTACTATCAAACACTCCTGTTAATGCTAAGCGTCGTCAATTACATCAGTATTTTATTGAATTATTTAACCACCTAGATAGCAATTCACGCACAGTAGAGCCCACTTTACTCGCTCTCAACAGGCACTGAAAAAAGGGCAAGCGATAGCCAGCAAATCGGTAAGTAATTAATTTACAGGGGAGTAATAATTTTCATCGATGTGCCGTATTGAACAAAATTGACCTCTTGCAATAATAATCGGCTGGTTTATCTGCCTTGAGTAACAATTGCTGTATAGTGAGCACACAAGCTTGTAGAAATGTTAATTATGAAAGAATGTAATCAGTGTGGTAAGTGCTGTATTAAATACGGCGATGGCGATCTCAGTGCTACGCAAGAAGAAATTGATCTTTGGGAAATTTTTAACCCTGACATTTTCGCATTTGTTAAAAATGAGCAAATATGGCACGACCCAAATACAGGTGAAAAACTAAGTCGATGCCCTTTTCTTGAAC
Organism: Pseudoalteromonas ostreae; assembly: GCF_018069805.1. Classification (GTDB taxonomy): domain Bacteria; phylum Pseudomonadota; class Gammaproteobacteria; order Enterobacterales; family Alteromonadaceae; genus Pseudoalteromonas; species Pseudoalteromonas ostreae. The sequence continues at coordinate 8,934 of NZ_JAGPYN010000026.1, read as the reverse complement.
TTGCCCCCAAAGCAGCACCCCATGAAGCAAATAAATACACCTGCAGTATTTACTTAGATAGACCAGAGGATTGTCGTCACTACCCTAGCCTGATCAGCGAAATGGTAAGGGACGAATGTGAAATGATCGAAGTCATTGATTTAGAAAACTACAAAAAAGCACAAACCAAGTTAGATTTAATAATGCAAGACAGCCGCCCTGCTGGTTATTGATTATTAACACTTTATTGCGCTTATTAGACTAAAGGTTTAGAGCCAATTAATTCGCTTTTATCTGCGCCAGAAGCCCATTAACTCCAACTCAGCACGCATACAAAACAAATAAACCACTAATTTTAAATGACAATTTCTATTTACTCATAATGATTTGCTAGTCTGTCGTGCTAAACACCACGCTCGACCTTTGCCTAATCGTAATTGTGACGTACCTGCATTTCTGTACCAACTCTATATTCATAGCTTATATACCCAAACGACCTCAAACTCGCATCTTGAGCTGGTTTGGGTATAAAGCTGTTTTTTTATTTTGAGTAAGCATTTTATGTTGCAGGAGAAGTAATGACAACAACGCAAAAAGATGACGACCTTGAGCATGAACTACAAATTATGCAACCCAAGCTCTGGCGCCCTAACTTACCTTTTCGCGATTACCGTTTCTAATTTGAAGACACAATCCCAGCGATCGCAGGCACTATAGGCAAAGTCGTAATGGTGGGTGCAATTGCCGCCACATTTACAGCACCACTAGGTTTGATTGGTTGTAAAGAGCGCAGCTCAGAGCTCACTCATATGAGCCGCTGGATCATTCCATTAATCATATTTGTGTTATTGACCAGTGTTATGGCCATGGTAGGTATGCTGCTAGGCATTCCTACTCTGCTAGAAAACTTTAGGCATTAATACTAAAACGGGGAAGCCTGCCAATGCTTCCCCTTTTTCAAAACCGTTTTATTCGTCTTGTAACGCCATCGATGCCAGTTTCATAATACTGGTAAATGACTCAGCCCCAGCGATAAACAAACCATTATGGCAAAACATTGCATCATCAATACCCGTTTCAGTTTGAAATTCAACATCCGATAAACCCGCCCATGCTTTTGGCAATGATTTTCTGTCTTCAAATGAGCCTGGCTCCACTGGCACAGTTTGTAAAATCCATTTACCTGAGTGTGATGGATAAACCATGTACAGCGCTTGTTGTGATAACGCATGCACTGTCTTTTTCCACGGTGTATATTGCTCTAGCACAATAACGCGGGGATCATCTGCGCTTTCAATCGCTTTTGCAACAATTGCTTTGGCACTGATACTGCCACTGGCCGAGGCTATAAAGCGTGATAAAATACGCATTGCAAACTCAACCGCTTCATCAAAACAACGATCAAACTCACTTTCTTCTTGCCAGGTTGGATTAAACATAGAAATAGTTTGGCTGAGGCTGATCCCTTGCGACACACCTTCAACATGACCACAATCAATGGCATCAATTGTAGATACTAAGGATGAATCAACAGCTTTAACGATATTTTCATCGTCGTGGCACAGTTGTAAGCCATATTTTTGCCAAATTAAACCGAATGACGAGTATGGAATACCGTTTTCACGTTCACCCGCGCCACCACGTTGATGGTGGTCAAAGCGCCCTGCTGCTGGGTCATATTCACCACCCACATCAATCACAATATCAGCTTGTGCTATCAACTGCGCATCACGAGTACGCACAAGCTTAAATTCAGGAAGAACATGCCTAAGTGCTGCGATACTAAACACATCATCTGCATGAAAATTACCATTGTGGGTTACTACTGTTAAATCATTCATATATTTAGTGTCATTTTTAGAAAAGGAGTAAGAAGACGGCGTAATGTAAACAGCTCAGTGCAAGCACTCTGGGTCAGTCTAAATTACAAGCACAGCAGTATACGCTATCTGCGCTGCTGTCACAAAACAGCACTGCGTTTTTTGCAAAAAACGGTTCAACGCAACTGCTAAATAATATTATCGCCTTGCTCTGGGTCACGTGAGCTATCGGCTTGCCCTCGAATTTCATCAGCATCACTGCTGACATCATCAATATCGGTGTGAGTGGCTGCTAGCTTGGTTTTTTTCTCAGCAGAGGCTGGCTGAGGTTGCTGCTCTTGTGGTTGCTCGGCACTTGGAGCATTTAAGATAATACGTTCTCGTGCATCATCAGGCATACTGATACCGCGTTCAGTAAAATTATTGACCATTTCTCGCATTAACTGTGATGCCACTTTAACAGGACTGTGTTGCTCACTGTTGACCCAAAAATAAATGGTTAAATTGATGGTCGATGAACCCAGTTCACCCAGTAACACTTGCGGGGCTGGATCGTTTAGCACCGCCTCTTGTTGACTCATTAAACTTACGGCAAGTTGTTGCGTCGCACGTATGTCGTTATCGTAGCCTATACCCAACTTAAAATGGCCGCGCATTTTCGGGTTTGCAGTGAGATTTTTAATCACATTTTTATACACTGTCGCATTAGGAATTTGAATATGGTTGCCATCAAAATCAACTAAGGTAGTCGCACGTGCAGTTACTTTTTTAACTACGCCTAAACGACCATCAACTTCAATCACATCATCAATACGAAAAGGCCGCTGTACGCTCAACAGCATGCTTGATATAAAATTCTCAGCAATATCTCTAAATGCAAAGCCTAAAATCAGACCCACTAAGCCAGTGCCACTCATCACCGCTACAGCAAATTCACTTAAGCCTGCTAATCGTAAAAATAAATAAACACCAAACAAAATAATTACAATGCTGATGAAGCGACGAGTGACAACATGCAGTAATCGGCTTTCACTCACATAACTGATGGGCTTAACAAATAAATAAGACAGCGGCCTCGCAAGCAAATAACACACTATAATCGCTACAATTCCCAACGTAAGCGCAGGTAACATTTGCCAAGTACTTTGTAAAAAATGCGCGATCTGTACATTAATTGCTTGCCAAGATACAGGATCGATAGCAACGGGTTCTGCATTAACCTTGAGTGAAGGTAATAAAATAAACAATTGATTTTTAATGATATTGATGATTTCCATATACATACCTAATTGCTGATCAGCTATAAATATTAACTCTAATAGTAAAAATTATTGCAAATAAAACGCCAGTTTAAGCTGGCAAGCACTTTGCACTACTTTGCACTAATGTCTAATGTCTAATGATCTTAATAAATAACCTCTAATAAATAGTGACTAAAAAATCTAAGCAAGGAAAGAATATGACACAGAAACAACGAGGCTTTACGGCTAATAAACCAACAGACATTCCACTGCTTGGCTGGTGGGACATATGTAAACGGGTTTACCACAGCCTGTCGCAAGATAACTTATCATTTGTTGCCGCAGGCGTTGCCTTTTATACCAATCGTGTTAAGTTACTGACCATTTATAGCGACAGATAAATGGAGTGATAACAAGGCGTAAATTTTGACATGTAGTTGTTCTACTTGAAAAAATTATAACGCAGTTAGCGCTTTATTTAGCTCGCTAGAATGGTTAAATATTTAAGTCGATTGGTATTATGCGTTATTGGCTATTTTCCCTGCTCTGGCTGCCTGCGTATCAGTGTATGCTTATTTCACTTCTCCTGCGGATATCAGTGAACACATTAGTAAATTCATTACCTTATTACCACCAAGCAGCCATGAAATCCTTATGCAGCAAGTATCAGAGGTCACTCAACAATCACAGAAAGTGTTGAGTATTAGTGCCGTTGGTACGCTTTTACTAACGGTATGGAGTAGCAGTAAAGGCTGTCAGGCGTTGATCACGGCTTGCAACATTACTTATCATGAGCATACCAAAAGGCAGTTTTTCAAAGCGCTGTTAATACGCTTTTTATTCTCACTTGGCGCTATCTTTGTTGCTGTAGTCGCACTGCTGATCATTGGTATTTTACCTATTGTGATCAATATCGTTGGCCTCAAAGACAGTATTGATACCGTAATCAAGCTACTCACTTGGCCATTACTGGCTGCAACCTTTCATTTTGCATTGGCATTTGTTTATCGTTATGCGCCACATAGAAAACCAGCCAAGTGGCGCTGGGTTACAACGGGCTCAATCATGGCAACAGGGCTTTGGATCATCGCATCATTAGGGTTTTCATATTACGTGTCACAATTTGCTTCATACAATGAAACATATGGCTCTCTTGGTGGCGTGGTGATCATGCTGATGTGGCTGTATATCAGCGCCTATATTATTATTTTTGGCGCAGCCATCAATGCCAGCACGGAACAACAAACTATGCTCGATAGCACCATTGGCCCTGCCCGTGAATCTGGCGAGCGTGGTGCCTTTGTGGCCGATCACTTAACTAAACAACAACGCGAGCATTCTTCTAAATCGAATGAATAATGCTATTTTTACCCATGGTTGTTTAATTTTAATGTGATTAAATGAGCATATACATGATCCGGAGCACAATAATGAAAGTAATTAAACAACTCAATAGCCATGCAACCCAAGATGGTGATGGCGTAAACATCAGCCGTATTCCAGGCTTTGATGGCAACCATTTAGATCCTTTTTTAATGATCGACGAATTAAAATCCGACGACCACAGTGATTTTATGGGCGGCTTTCCGGCGCATCCACATCGAGGAATAGAAACGTTTACCTATATTATTAAAGGTGGCTTTGAGCACCAAGATCAAATGGGCAACAAAAAAGCCATTCGCGCCGGTGATGTACAATGGATGAGCACCGGCTTTGGTGTTATTCACAGCGAAATGCCCCTGGCAGATGCAATTGAGGGCATGCACGGTTTCCAAATTTGGCTCAATATGCCAAGCACTGAAAAGCTCAGAGCACCGAGATATCAAGATACTACCCAGCACCCAGCGCCAGCACATAAAAATAGCCAAGGTACTCAACTAAAAGCGCTAGCTGGCAGCTGGCAATTTGACCAGCATGAGCAAGTTTCAAGCCTGCAAGAGCTGGCAGCAAATAGCATGTTAGCGGATGTAACTGTGCCTGCAGGGGCTGAGTTTACACACCCGCCGCTTAGCCAAACCAAGGTGATGATTTATATTCACAGCGGCTCAATCAACACTGAGCAAGATGGCCCTGTAATGGTAGGCAGCTTACTGATTTTAGAGCCTGGCAGTGATATTAAATTTAATTCCCAAAGCGGCGCTGGGGTACTTATTTTAGCCGGTAACCCGCTTAATGAATCGATTGCCCACATGGGACCATTTGTTATGAATACACAAGCGCAACTCAAAGAAGCAATTAGTGATTATCAAAGCGGTAAATTTGGTACCTTTTAAAACAAAATACAGGAGTCAATTATGGGATTACTAGTCGACGGTAAATGGCAAGACAAATGGTACGACACCGACAAAAGCGACGGTGAGTTTAAACGCGAGTCTGCACAATTACGTAACTGGGTAACCGAAGATGGCAGCGCTGGTCCATCAGGAAAAGTAGGTTTTAAGGCTGAAAAAGGCCGTTATCACTTATATGTTTCATTAGCTTGCCCTTGGGCGCATCGCACTTTGATTTTTAGAAAATTAAAAGGCCTTGAAGACTATATTGATGTATCAGTGGTAAGCCCAGATATGCTTGATAACGGGTGGACATTTGATAAAAGCAATCACAGTACTGGGGATGCGTTATTTGATAAACAATTTATGCATCAAATTTACACACAAAATAAAGCAGATTATTCAGGCCGAGTGACCGTACCCGTTTTGTGGGATAAGCAGCAAAATAAAATTGTGAGCAATGAATCCGCAGAAATCATTCGCATGTTTAATAGCGCGTTTAATCATTTAACAGGCAATGAGCTCGACTTTTACCCCGCTCACTTGCAGGCTCAAATTGATGAAATAAATGAGCTGGTATATAACAACATTAATAACGGTGTATACCGTACAGGGTTTGCAACCACACAAAAAGCCTATGAAGAGGCATTTAATGACTTGTTCAGCGCGCTGGATAAAGTAGAAAGTATTTTACTCAAGCAGCGTTATTTAGTGGGTGACACATTAACTGAAGCAGATTGGCGACTGTTTACCACCTTGATCCGTTTTGATAGCGTGTATGTTGGGCATTTTAAATGTAACCTGCGCACCATCGAATGCTATCCTGCGCTGAGTGAGTATTTACGCGAGCTTTATCAAGTTGACGGGGCAAAAGAAACTGTTGATTTTTATCATATTAAACGGCACTACTATTTTAGTCATACCATGATAAACCCAACAAAAATCGTTCCTAAAGGGCCCTGTATTGATTACTCACGCGAACATAATCGCGGTTAAATGCTAAAAAACCTCAGTTATGCTGGGGTTGTATCACCGTGTGATCAATAACAGCATGTTTAGACTTTATACAACCACGGCTGAGTTTATAACAAACTGATTAAAACAAGGCCGATAAAATCACAGCTTGTAGTAGAGAGCACTTATAACCCATTCAAACTTGTTTTGATAATCTTCAGCTATTCATTTAACCAAGTCACCTATAACCCAAGCCGTGCCCTCTTTCTTACTATCTAGATTTACAAATGTAGCTTTACGAGCTTTACTTAGTAACACTATGCTACCTAAATTAATCCTTTCAGTTTTAGTTGAATACTCCTTACGTGTCATTAGTGAATCTCAACAGAGAGCAACATTTTTAAGGCCTAAAATGTGAAGAAAATCAAAGAAATTATGTTCTAAAACTTTCTTTTTTTCCCCTCTCAGGCTAGATTGATTGTGTTGTCTTGAAAACAAAGTTGGTCTTTAGCCGTAATCAAGGTTCGGGATGACTGTGCCTATCGGCGCAGGATCGACTATCGGCTTGTTCAAGCTATGGTCGGCTAAGTACCAACAAGAAAAGTCGCTAACAGGCTTGGACATATCGAACAAAAACAGGAAGCTTATATGATTAAATACAACAACCGCTGGAACATTTATCCCTTCAAACAGCCTGCTTTAGCAGTCGCTGTTACAATGATTGCTGGCACATTTGCTGCTCAGGCTAATGCTGATATGACATTTGAATCTGAAAGTGGCTGGAAAGCAGGGTTTAATGGTCACATTCCAATTTTTGCGGTAATGGGTAGCTATGATGAACCAACAGAAGAAGATTCGTTCACTGTCACGACAGGTTTTAACCCTGCCACACTGCAAACCAACATCTATGCACCTACTCAGAATGGACTTGAAGTATCAGGGCATTTTCAGATGAACGCAGACATCGCACCAGGCGATGCCGATGTGAACTTCCGCAGTCGGGTATCGGAAATTGTAGTTGCTGGTGATTTTGGTCAGGTAAATATTGGTAAAGGCTTTGGTATCTTTGGCGTTCCTGCCATCGGTGACAACGGTAGCGCTCTGGGTGTTGGCCTGATCGGCGGGCCGGACCAGATCGCAGCTACGGCTGGCCGTATCGGGAACGGCTACTTCTATGCAAACTTCACGCCTCGTGTTATGTATACGTCCAACGATCTGAGTGGTTTTCAGTTTAAAGTAGGTGTGTTCAGCCCGTCGAAGGTTGACGGCGCATCAGATGCAGAGTATTCCACTCCGCGCATTGAAGGTAATGTTGTTTATTCTAGTTATATGTACTCTCTGTGGGCTAGTGCCTTTATCCAGCTTGTGGATTCAAAAACCGGAACATTTAACGACTTCACGATGTCTGGCATCGATTTTGGTGGCTCGGTATCTTGGGATAACCTGAATGTTCGTGCTAACTACTCTATAACGTCTGGTACCGGTAATAGCGTCTTTGCTGCGCGACTGGATCCCAATGAAGAGGATGCAAGCCAGTGGTATATTGAGAGCACTTACACGATCAATCAAACTACCCTAGGTGTCAGCTATGGTGAGGGTGAGGACGATATCAATTCGAGTGCAAACGACACTGATCTGACCATGATCTTCGCCCGTTACGCTGCAACAGATGCTCTAACCCTGTTGGCCGAGTACACCATCCTAGGCACAAACGGCGGACAAGGCGAGTATAACGCCTTTAGTGTAGGTTCACAGTTTACGTTCTAAGGGCCGTTCCCCCACTTTTTATCACCTAGGAAGTGGGAGAATGTTAGGCATACACAGGTCTATCTGTCACCAGTATAAGTCACGCCCATCTTGCTTAGCGATAGCTTACTTTTCAATAAAACGTGCACGAAAGTCTTCGTCAGCAATTTTGCTTTGCGGTTTTACTTCAATAAATTTTTGCGTGCCGTCTGTATGGGTAAGTAAAAAGTCAGGTGTGTAATTTGGATCAATATTCATTACGGGAGGTGAACCGCCCATAGCACTTCCTGTTAATGAAAAGCGCATGATGGGTGGTGTGGGCGCTGGAGGTTAGAGACCTCCGGCTACCCGATTAGTGCTACTTTTATGACTTTAGTAATTTTGATAATGGAATAGGTACATTACCTTTCTTTTCTTCTTGCGCATATAATTCGCATAAACGACTAAGTTCAACTTCGTACATATATTTACACTCTTCAAAATCGTCGCTATCAACAGTATCTGATTGAGATAATAAATCATAATACCGAATAGAATCATCTAAAGACTGAATACATATAGAAATAGTACGTATATCTATATTAACCATAAGATTTTACCTTGATTTTAATTTTTGCATTAAAGGCCAACGTATCTAATGCCGCTAAGAATTCAGATACAGGCATATCAAAATTAGGAGATATTGAATAATGCCAAGATTTCTTTTTAGCAATATAATGATCTTTGGTAATAATTAACTCCTTTGGAACAAGCGTTCCTTTAGGAATAACAATATAATCCCAATTTTTATGACCAAATAAGCCATCAATGCTGAAGGGTTTGTTGCTCGCCCACCGAGCTCCATGCCTGTGCTTGCAGTATAACTTGATGTTTATCGTCATTTATCGCTATCCCGTTGTAGCCTTGGATTGTACCTTTTGACGT
>NZ_JAGPYN010000025.1 GCF_018069805.1 Pseudoalteromonas ostreae | reverse complement strand
AACCTCATCGAGAGAATGGAGTCTAAATGAAATCAATTATATTGTTATGTTCAATTTTTATTAGTTTTGGTGCGCTGGCTACAGAGCTAGAAATGAAGCCAACAAAATCAGGATTATATGATGTTGGTGGATTTAAGCTTTATCTTGAGTGTTACGAAAATGACAAGCCACAATTAATACTTGAGCAGGGTTTTGGGCGTTCTGGTTCAGATGGTGTTTGGTTAGAAAATATAAAACGATTAAAAAACGATTTTAGTATTTGTTTATATGACCGAGCTGGATTGGGTAAAAGTGAAAAAGGTGTAATTCCATTCACTGTTAATGATATGGCAAGTAGGCTCAGAAATTTGCTTCAAAATGCTAATATCAAAGCACCGTATTATTTTGCTGGTGGTTCATATGCTTCTTATATAGTCGCCGCATACAATAACCTTTATCCACAAGAAGTCATGGGAGCTGTACTTATTGACCCACCACCACTTGGGTATTTTTATACAATGGGTACTAGATGGCCTATAAACTTTAAAACAGATAATGAAAAATTAGAGCGTTTTTATAAATTTGAGCAAAGTGTTTATGACCCAATGTTTGAAAGGGTTCCTGAAAATGTAGACCATATGAAAAGCTATAAAATATTAGCTGACGCCTCAAATTACGGAGACAAACCAGTAATAGTTGTACGCTCAAAGCAAACAGGTAAACGATACGATCCACCTTTTGTTCCCGATGAAATAGCAAATACCATGGATTCCTTATACGCTGGTGCAGAAAGTTACTTCAAAAATTTATCCACTAATAGCCGCATTATCTATTCGGAATCAGAAAAACACCACCTGCATATCGCAGACCGCGATTTGGTAGTAAAAAGCATTAAAGAACTTGTTGGCAAATGAGGCTTAACAAGTTGCTAAAGTTCGTTCGTAAACTCACTGGGACAATTAACAGTTGGCTTGGCGCTTCGCGCAAGTTTAGCCAACAGTCAATTGCCCCTTAGCAAAGCGTTGGTCAAAATGAAATTTAGCCGCATATTTAAAGAAACTAAGCTCATTTGGGCTTCAAAAATTAACATTGCTGATGGCACATTAAGCGAAACTGGTGATTACTTTCCCCAGCTAAGCTCAGAGTGGGACTTGGCTCAAGAAAGAGTTACTTCACTAAATGAGTTTAACGACTTAATGGTGTGGGCAATTTTTTGTGGGCTTCATAAGTTGGCTATTGAAACTTTGAAAGCAGGCGGCACTGAAATATATATTAAAAATATCAACCGTGGCTATGTAGAGTTCAAGTTTTCAGAAAGTTTAAAGAACTATGAAAAAAGGCTAAGAAATTCATACATCAACGATATTGAGTTATAACAAGTGACTATGGTTACGACTGTCCGCTGTTGGCACTTTCCAGAAGTTTGACTTGGGCTAAATAGCACTAATTAATAGCAGGGGAGGGTTAGCTGAGTAGAATGCGTATCAAGCCCATACCCCCCCCTTCAACTGTATTTAACTAAGCATTATGCTCTCTTTCATACTCATCGATAAAATTACCATAATGCTGATAGAGTGTATTGGGTGAAGAGTGCCCCATAAGCTTAGATATCTTCCAGTGGTTTACTCCCTCAGAAATTAACTTAGATGCAAACGTGTGTCTCATCTGGTAGGGGGAGCGGTATTTTACGCCGCAAGAGTCTAGTAAGCTTCTCCACCGGTGCTTTCTAAACGAATCTTGGTTCCAAACTCTTTGCTGAGAATTTAAAAACAAGTATTCAGAGTCGTGTTTTTTCATTTCTAAAGCTAATAAATCACAAACATCTTCGGAAATAGGAATATTTCTTCGGCCGGCTTTTGTCTTTGTGCCTTTTACAGCACCGTTAACAATTGCATCGAAAATAGATATTTGTTTTTAAACATACATCAGTTCTTTTTAGAGCAACCCATTCACTAGAGCGAATGCCTGTATTGAATACCAGGCTCACAATTGCATGAAGCGCTGAACAATCCAATTGCTATGAATTTACAGGCTAAAGATTTTGTTAAATGGCGTGGTGAACGTATGTCGGGTGAAACGCCAATAAGCCCAAAAACCGCAAACAACGACCTTGTTTTAATTAAGAGTATGTTCAATAAGTTAATTGAAGTAGGGGAGTTGAAATACCCGAACCCTCTAGCTGAAATTAAGCCTTTCAAACTTCAACAAGCTGAGCTTTCATTTTTTGATGGAAGACGAAATAATTACTCTGCTTAATGAGTTAAAGCGCTCTACTAACCCGCATATTTTAATCGTGTCTAAAATCTTTTAAGAACTGTAATAAATAGGTTAGTTTCAAAGTTATTATTTTTAAGGCATTGGTTTATGAACAAAACGCACAAGGCAAATGGAATTTTAAAGTATATCAAAATAAGCGATGATATTGATGATGAAGTACCTTTGTCATCAGCACTTGAAGAAAACTATGAATTAATTAAGTTAAGCGGTGAGTCAGAACAGAAAATAAAGTCGAAGCTGACAAAGATGATTCGTATGGAATAAATAGGGTAAATTTGGGTGTTAGCTTGAAGCTATTAGCAAACATCATTTATATTTAACCCAAACTCCTTTATTAAAGAAATATGTTTTTGTAGCCCTTTGAAGGTAGAATTTTCATCAATATTTGACCAATAACCGCCTCGAACATTCTTCCAGCCAAACTTTTGCATTAAGGTGAGTGTAATTAGGTTTTCTTCGACTTCTGCCAGTTTCCAGTCTGTAAACGTGCTGTCCCACTGTTTAATAATTTCTATGGGGGGAAACAACCTAGTCCATGCAGAACCCTTACCTTTGAAATGCGCTTTAATACGCTTTTCTGGCTCTATAGACTGCCCGACATAGAGTTTAGAGTTTTGCAACTTTAAAACGTATAAATATATATTTGTGCCGCGATCAGTGTCCATACTTAGCTCCCTGTCTAACAAGTAAAGGTCGGCATAGATTTTTACGTTGTTTGCAAAACCATAAGGATGAAATGTTGTAGAGGTTAAATAATTATATAAATTGTTTGGCTCAATAATGTCCACATATAGCCAAAATTCTATAGCTCAGGACAGATATAAACCATCATTTATGATATTAAACAACTTCTATCTCATGAAATTCAATTCCAGTAAAATTATGTTCTTTAACTAGAGAGTAAAAACTATTTTTTGCATCAGTAGTTATATAACTTAATCCCGTTTCTTTTGTGCGAAACAAAGCCGTATTTTCTACTTTCGACTTGTCTATAACTAATCGCTTAAACGGCTTTATCATTTTGATTTCACCCCGTTTGTTATAATTATGCTCAGTAAACTCATGGTTTATTGCATCTTCAAAACCAATGAGGTTTAGCGCATACCAAGTTTCACCATTTAAATCGCAATTAAGATACTCAATATTGTCTCCTAAACTAGGTTCCATTATTGCTTTAACTTCTTTTGATAAAACATAAGACGTAGAGCCTAATCCAGCAATATCTGGTATTTGAAGTGCTGCATCTTTATTATGTTCATCAATAAGCCAATTAACTCCCAGAGTGCGCCAATTATTTTTCATGGAATGACCATCAAAAAGTAATATTTGGCCTTGTGTTAATTGCATCGTTTGCTCGAAACCTGTTTCATTGAGGTAAAGATATAAATCAGGATTTATATTAAAACCATATGCTTTATTAAAACTTTTCATATTATTAAACCTGAGTTCCACTTAGTTTGGTATGAATTGGGAATTCACCATCTTCAAGACCATCTGAAATTTGACGTAATGCTTCAATTATCCCTCTATGCCCCATTCCTTTGTTAATTGACTGGTCAAGAAGAAACTCTACATTCAAGTAATATTTTGTAGTATGGATGGTAGCGTGTGCATATGCGTCAGGCATTGATTCCATCGGTACGTGAGCTTTATGTAAGGGTAAGTATACGCCATTAGCTTCATGATCAATGTCAATGCCAAATGCTGCTAACCTCATACGAGAACGAGCTGCACGCATAGCATTCCAAGAGACAATATGGTGTGCTGCTGTATTTTTGGGAAGTTTTCCTCTACCAGCTTGAGCCATATTCTCAGCTAGCTTCTTGGAGTGGCTTCTCATGTGCTCCCATTGAATATGACGAGAATACTTCAATTCATCTTCTGTAATTATACCTTTTTGATAGCGGGTAGAGTCAGTGACTACATTACGATAATAAATTGCAAAAGCTTGTGATTTAGCTTTTGCTTGGACGGGGTCGCCTGTAACAGCTAGTATGTCTTGTTCTAACTCTTGGACAGTAACTTCTTCATACTCTTGACGCATTACAAATTCCTTTTAAAAAATAGTTGTTGAGCTTAATGAAGTAAATATTAAAAACAATGTCCATATGATGCCCAAATACAATAGATTAGACAAGACTATATAAGGTACTATAAGTAATTAACATCTTGATTATCAAATAAGTTGTTGTTTTTGATGGTAGCCTGTAACAATCGAGGCTTTTCGGACGGGGGTTCAAATCCCCCCAGCTCCACCAATATCGGTTTTTAAATTCGTTGATTTAAAAACCCTAAAAAACCCACCAATTTGAGTAATCAGATTGGTGGGTTTTTTTATGTTTAAGGCGAAGTGTTTTATTGTTTTAATAGCTCATCGCTTATTTTTATTTTATTGAAATAAGCGCTTCATTTTACTGGTGCTTTAGGTACTCGCATCTTATTTTTACTCATGCTAACGTCATTATTCTTTTTTACTTACCAAGTGGTCTTACATGGAATTTTTAGGTGGTGATTTATTAACGCCGCTCAGTGCGGTTGGGCTGATTGTTTTATCGGCCATTACGTCGATGATATCGGCGGCTTTTGGTGCTGGTGGCGGGTTGATGTTGTTGGTGGTGATGGCGTCGTTATTGCCTATGAGTATTGTTATTCCGGTGCATGGGTTAGTGCAGCTGGGCTCAAATGCCAACAGGTTTATGCTGACCTTTAAACACCTTGATAAAAGCATGTTTGTGTTTTTTTCGTTGGGTGGAATTATTGGTGCGTTTGCTGCGTCGTCGATTGTGACGCGTATTCCACTTGAATTGATGAAAATTGTAGTGGCAGGGTTTGTACTTTATTTATTGTGGGGCGTAACGCCAAAGCTACGTGAAACCTCTACTTTATGGCGCAGTGCTGCTGGTGCTGTAACAACCTTTTTATCGATGTTTGTGGGGGCGAGTGGCCCGCTAGTGGGTAGTTGTTTGTATGTTAATAATTATGAGAAGCTAAGATACACTGCTACTTTTTCTGCTTGTATGAGTGTACAGCATACTTTTAAAGCTATTTTGTATGGCTTTGTGGGCTTTTCGTTTTGGCAGTGGTTGCCTTTAGTTGCAGCAATGATTATCAGTGGTGCGCTTGGTACTTGGCTTGGATTACAATTATTGCAACGTATTTCTGCTGATAAATTTAAACGTATTTTTCGGGTTGTGTTAACCTTACTTGTATTGCAATTGGCATGGCAGGGATTTCAAGCCTTCTAATTTGAGGAGCAGTTAAAGCGCTATAAACCTAAGTGTCATAGCGCTTTACTCATTAAGGAGTATAGGAGCAAGGGCAGGCTTTTCGATTACACGTCATTGCAATGAGTGTTGCACTGATATTATAACTACACTGACTTTGGTAACGATGAATAGGCAATCACAGCGGCATCCCTGTGTGCTAGATCGGGGTGTTGTAACTTTTTATTGTATTCATCACAAAAGGTGATTGCATCTCCTTTTGTTGTTAATAAGGGGTCGTGAGTGAAGTTTAATAGCTGTGATTGCCAGCGTTGTATTATCTCTATGGGTGGGCTTGGCAGGGTAGTTAATATTGTTTTTGATTGGGTAAATTGGCTGTGTATTGCGATGTTTAGCATGTCGTCGTTTGCGGCTCCGAGCCAGCTAGTACCCTTATCGCCAACACATAAAAGTGGCATATAAGGCGCAAGTGCTGGGCATACATCATTTCTATACACTGTAACTTTCCAATAGCTACGGGCTATTTTTACAAACTGAGTAAAATCTTTGATTGGGGTAAAGTTTGATGTCGCTAAAGGCAAAATCTCTACTCTGGGTTTATTGGCATTTACGGTGTCGTTAGCAACATCAATATACCAAGGACCAATAATAAATGCGTTTTGAAAATATTCATCCCGCAGTGACCCCCATGCTTTTTGTAAAGGATTGCCTTGGGCAATAAGAGATTTTAATAAACTAAGCCCAGGTTTGTTTGTGTGCGGCAGTTGTGCTTGTAGTAATGTAAATACTTCGTCTCTTATTTCTCTACAACGACCAATAGGATAAGGCTTTTCAGCAAAGTACGGAATAGTAGGCGCAAGTGTTAAATCGGCTCTTAATCTTAGTTGCGCTAAGTCAGCGCACAGTAAATTAAGCTGCTCTGAGGAGAAGTTATTATCAAGCACGTATATTCCTTATCGTATTTATTATAATTTTTTTAGTTGAGCTTGGGTGTAAGCGTCATTTCTAAGCCACCTTAACATGTTCGGATAACCGTTAGGGTGATCTGGTTGTTCGCACATAAACCATGAATACAATAGTGGATAGCCAAAGCCAGTGTTATTGCTAAAAGCGGTTATTAAGCTAGCTGAGCTGCCTTTATAACCGTGTTGATGAAATAAAACATCGGGTGCAATATTTAGGTGACAGGCTGCGGCCCACGACCATGCAATCGCGGTCATTTCTTCAGCGGCTTGGTGATCATGGTTTTTCATATCGCCGGTTAAATTGGTTCTGGTTGTCTCTGAGGTTACTGCAATATGACCTGCTTCATGGAGAATGTCGCCAGGGGTGAGGCCTTTTTCTAAATCAAGTAGTAAAGTGCCCTGTACAACTTTAATTCCCGGCAAAAAAGTCTTTTCGTTTAAAGTAGTATAGCGATGCTGTATACCTATATCAGTAAGAAAGGCGAGAATTTTTTCAATCTCAATCTCAATCTCAATATCCATATCACTTCTCGTATTTAGCTACAACAATTGTTGCTTGCAATAATATAGCACTCTATTCTAATTAAGTTTAGCTAGTGTTAATAAATCAATTTTGGGCGAATAGCCCTCAAATTGTGCAATATAAACATGAGCCCATTATAAAGCTAAGTGAAATCAATTCTGTAGTTATTTGTAAGAATAAAAACTATGCAGTGTAATAACGTGTAATATTTTTTATAGGGAGAGTTATGCTAACATTTCCTCATACCTAACATTCCCTCGTATATAATTTATAGTCAAATATTTGTTGATTTTTCTCGATAGTTTGTGTTGATTTTGCGTTATCTAAATAATACGTAACAAAATTTGCGTTCTATTTTTTATCGGTTAACCTTAGAAACTGAATATAGTATTAATTCCTCGGTGGAATTTAGCATGATAATTTGATTTCAAAGGGACATTTCAGTATGGAAGCGCAAAGTTCACAACCTACAGCAAGTTTGCAATACGCGGATCCCCAAGTTGATGAGTTATTAAAGCATTCGATACGGACTCAGCTTGAGTCTCTTTTGAAAGCTAAATTAACAACAGGCCAGCGTCAGTTACTTTTGCAAAAAAGTTTTGTGGATGCGATGACGTTGGTATTGAGTAACACTCAAGTTGAACACCTTCAGTTAGTTTGCGCTTTCGAAGCTATGTACGATCAAGCTGTACAATCAATGGCATTGGCGCAGCTCAGCCAAGAGCAGTTAACGCGGCAATATGTGTCAGCATCTGGCTTAATTATGTCTCCTTATAACTGTAAACACACCATAAAGGATGTTTATCGCATTCAAGGTTATGCAAGGGGAGTTGATCAAGCGATACAAAGTAAACTAAAACACTCACCTTCAATCACCATTTTATACCCTGCATGTGGGCCTTTTGCGCCATTATTATTGCCCTTACTGAGTTATTACAAAGATACTGAAAAATATACTAAAGAGCAGATCCAGGTCATTTTGTTGGATGTTCACCCCGGCGCTATTTTGGCGCTCAAACAACTCGTGAAAGACTTGCAACTTGATGATTATATTTTGCGTATTGAGCAATCGGATGCGACAACGTATCAGCCAAATGAATCGATAGACTTGCTCGTACTTGAAGCAATGCAGCATGGCTTTACTAAAGAAGGTCAACTGAGTATTGCCAAGCATCTAGTGCAGTTTTTAAAAATAGACGGCTGGATGATCCCACAAAATGTTTCGGTTAGGGGCATGATGGTGATTGGGGAAAATGAGTTTAATCAACAGTGGAAAGACGCAGAGTACAGCCACTCTTTGAATATGGATGCCAGTGCACAACAAGACCGCGTTGAGCTAGGTGAGATATTAAGCATTAACAAATCGACTTTGCTTAATATGCAAGAGCTGGAATTACAAGGCGGCGTTAAGGTTATTCCAGCCAGCCAGATCACATTGCCAAAAGGTATTGAAGATATGAGCAAACGTATCTTAGCCATTTACGCACATATCGACACGTTCGCCAAAGAAGGTGTTGGGCAGTATGACTCTGGGATCACCCACCCTAAACCCGATATGACTTTTTATATTGATACAAAGCCTCGTGATATTGAGCACACTCACTTTGTTGCCAATAGCGGTGACACCGTGCAGTTTTATTATCAGCTAAGCGGCCTACCTGGCTTTGTGCCAGTAAAAGTGTAGGAGCAGAATATGCAGAAGTACGCTTTTTTTACAGGTAGTTGCCAAAGCTTACCAGCCATTCAGTATTTGCAGCAAAGTGCTCAACTAGCTTGTGTTGTATTGGTAGATACACAGCCCAACCATGACTTGATGCAGTTACAACATTGGTTGCAGCAAAGTGGTATAAAAACGCTTGCTTTTGAACGCTCTGATGAGAAAGGTTTGATCTCACAGCTAGATAGGTTGGCGGTTAACCGAGGTTTAATTTATCTGTTCAGGCACAAAATTCGCCCTGCATTAATCCAGTATTTTTCAGGTCACCTTGTCAACATTCATCCCAGTCCATTGCCCGATTATAAAGGGCCTTTCCCATTGTATTGGCAGTTGAGAAATGGTGAAAACACAACCGCTTTAACCTTACACCAAGTAACCGAGTCGGTTGATTGTGGCAATATTGCGGCAGATGTTGAGATAGAGATTCATCCCTTCGATACCATGAACTGTGTGCAGTACAAAGTTGCACAGGCTCTACCAAGGTTAGTTGAAAAATACTGTCAACTAGATGAAAAACAAGAAATAAAATGGCGTAAGAAAGAAGGAAGCGGCAGTAAGAGCGCGCCACAGGTAGAGCAACAGCAGCTTATAGTCAATTGGCAAAAGCAAACGGGCAAGCAAGTTGTCAATATGGCTCGTGCGGGTAATGTTGACTCAGGATGCGCACTATTTCAGTTCCGTAGTGAGGCATTTCAATTGTTGCAAGCAAGCGTTGTAGATAACGCTCTAACCGGCGTACAAGCAGGCATGGTCATTGAAGTCGATAGGCAAAATGGACTCGTGATTAAAACTGTTGATGGCGCATTACGTCTCGATGTTATTGGCACGCAACAAGGAGTGTTTGATGGCTATCGATTTGCGGTGTTATTTGGTTTAGAGGCAGGCCTGTCGTTAGTACAGAAAGACTTTTAGCAGTGTGTTTGGATGTTTAAAACTTAAGTTTATTCGGGAGCAGTGTTTTTTCTGGGGCGATAAATAGATGTGTGTGGGTGTTATCGGCTTTAGGGTCAAACAGTGTTTAAAACATAACTTCAGATGTGAGATGGCAAATGAAGATAAATATTAATGTGACTAATCGATATGGTTATGACATAGCGATATACCCATACAACAACGGTGCATTGCCAAATAAAGAGGCAGGTCAGGTTGTTTCAAAGCTAGAAGGGAGTGGTGAATTAACCGTAGGTACGGGTGAGTCTGGGGTAATTGACGTCCCTGGAATGGGGGGGATGGTGGTGATGTTTTTAGGTAAACAAAAACTAGATAGTTATCACGAAAAATTTTGTGAGCAACAAGATGACTTTGATCAATGTGAGCAAATGGCATTGATCCGTTATAAAACTACTGAGCTTTATTGGCGCTTTCCTACTTCTGATGAATCTCCATCATTAGAAATAAGCATCAATGACCTAGGTACAGTTTGTTGCAACAAAACATCCGTTGGCAGTATTCGCCAAGTTTCAATACCAGAGTTATTTATTCCACCTGCTTTTTCTGCGGATCCATTTGCAGAACAATCAGAAGAAGAGCCTCAGCCTAATTGAATTGAAGATTAAATGCTGTATGACAACGCAGATGTATATGACAAGTAATGAATGAGTGGCACGAGAGTAGTGTTGAAGTCCGCAAGTCACGAAAGAACGCAAACAAAGAGGATTAGATATGGCTACAGATGCATATATTGGCACCATGGTACCATTTGGCGGAACCTTTGCAATAGAGCGTTTAGCGCTTTGCTACGGTCAACTGCAAGCAATTAGTGAAAATACAGCACTGTTTTCGCTATTGGGTAATAACTTTGGTGGAGATGCAAGAACGACTTTTGGCTTACCTGATTTAAGAGGGCGTAGCCCAGTAGGCAAGGGGGCAATGCCAGGAGGTATGGACTATAACTTAGGGTTTAAGCTTGGTGCAGAAAGAATAGCATTGAACTTATCAAATCTCCCAACTCACACTCACGCCGCACAGTTTGTGCCAAATGGGGGGGATTCTGTGACTGGTATGCTGCAAGCAGCCACCAACGCCGCTAATGCTGATACACCAGACTCATCAACCTATCTTGCGGCAAATTCATCAAATCAAATGTACTACAAGCAAGGGGGATTTGCGCCTGCACCTACTTTAACTAATATAGCGGGTCTGATTGTTGATGGTGGTAGTTCAGGTGGGACCGTGGCAATTGGAGATACTGGTTCATCGCAGAGTTTTAGTATTCTTAACCCCATAGAAGTAGTGAACTGGCAGATAGTATTGAATGGTATTTACCCAGCGCGCAGTTAATTGTTCAGTTTTAAGCAGGTTTGGTCGCTTATGTTGACTGAGCCTGTTTTTACAGTGAGCAAGTACTGACCAAAGTTACTCTACTTTTGTCAAATTTGTTTGCCCACGAAAGGTTATTTACGAGGCAAATAACCAATGAATTCTGGTAGATCACCAGTGAAGCTTAAAGCTAATAAGTGTGTTATTTGGAGTGAAATCATGCGGTTAAGTAAAATCGGAAGTATTCTGAGACGTGTCAGTTCAATCTCTACGCTTGTCTCTAGTTTTTCTGTTTATGCCCTAGATGTAGACTATGTGAATCAATCTAGTATATCGGGTCAGGCTAATGTCAGCTATACCTCAAACTCCATTGAATATTTGTTTGATGCAGGGACCTCGACTTCATATACAAGTGATAACACTGGAATGGGCATTAGTAATGGTTTGGGGGCATATTCAAACACCTATGTTAATGCATCGCCAAGTTCAACAGTAATTGGTTATGTTTTTTATACTGCAAGTAACAGCAACAATTTTAGCTTAGATTCTTTTGTTATATTACGAAATACCTCTACGAGTTCACCGGGTGCTTCACAAGGGCATCAACTAATCATTGAAGGTTATGACGATAACACATCAAGTGCATCGGTTACTGCAACGATAGATATTCCCGCAGGAACAGGAAATAGCACATTTTCGATGAGTGACGGGTCAGAATTTAGTGGAGCTGGGTGGGATAACATTGATAGAGTGGTATTTAAGTTTCAGGATACATCAAACAATAATTATGATGGTCGATTTGCATTCAATACCGTTACTATAACACCTGTGACCAACTCTGCACCTACGGATATTTCCCTTAGTGCAACTTCGATTAATCAGTCTGCTACAGGAGCTTCTGCATCAGTCGGCACGCTTTCTACCACAGACTCCGATGGCGGTGATAGTCATACATATAGTTTAGTGACTAATGGCGCAAGTGCGAATGGCACCTGTACCGCTTCGGGTGATGACAACAATGGCAGCTTTTCAATTTCTAACACAACTTTTCAAACTCAATCTGCATTATCAGCAGGTAGTTATAACGTTTGTGTACAAACCAATGATAGTACAACAACTTTTCAAAAAACATTTTCGATTACGGTGAATGATAACGTTGCGCCAAACGCGCCGTCTACACCAGATTTAGATGCTGCATCTGATACCGGCTCATCCAATACAGATAATATTACCAACGATACAACTTTAACTTTAAGTGGTACTGCAGAAAGCGGCTCTACTGTCACATTATATAGCGATCAGGTTAACGGTGGCGCAACGTCAATAGGCTCGGGTACGGCCACGGGTGGAAATTGGCAAATTACCACAAGCGCGTTGAGTGCTACTACGCATGCTATTAGTGCTAAGGCAACTGATGGGAGTAGTAATGTTAGCAGCAGTTCATCGAGCCTCAGTGTCACAATTGACACCACAGCACCAGGGGTAGCAGAGGTAACTGCAGTTACAACGCCAACAAACGATATTACACCGAGTTATACGTTTAGTACCACAGAGACTGGCACATTTGTAGTCGGTGGTAGTTGTGGTTCTTCAACTTCAACAACTATCAACAGTACGGGTAATCAGACTATTACCCTTACGGATACGGATAATAGTTCAGCACTGGCGGCAGGCACATATAGTAATTGTACGATTACCGTAACGGATGCCGCTGGTAATTCAAACTCCCCTCTTACTATTACCTCATTTACAATCGACACGACAGCCCCCACATTTGATGGCGCAAGCTCAACGCCTAATGATAATGACACTAACGTAACAGCAAGCAATGATATCGTAATTGACTTTAGTGAAAATATTGCACTGGGTACGGGTAATATCACCATCCGTAATGTTACTGATAGCAGCGATTTTGAGGTATTTGATGTTGCATCAGAAAGTGATGGCACAACAACAACGCCAAGCGCAGGGCGTATTGGTATTACAAATGATAAAATTTATCTCAACCCCACTAGCAATTTGATAGGTAACCGTAGTTATGCGATTAGAGTTGATGCAACAGCAGTAGACGACAGTGCAGGTAATAGCTTTACCGGAATAAGTGGCGATACGACGTTTAATTTCTCTACAGCCAATACTATTCCAGATGTGGATTTGAACTCAGGCACTGGCGGTAATGATAATAGCGTGTCGTTTACTGAGGGCAGTGGTGCTTTAAATATTGCCTCAAGTGCGGCGGTTACGGAATCTGATGGGGATACTATCACTACCATTACGGTGAGTTTGAGCAATGACCAAGATGGTGCGTCGGAAGGGCTTAATGTAACCGCAGCAGCACAAGACGCGTTAACGGGTATTTCAGGTTCGTCAGACATTACATTACAAGATACCATCTCTGTGACTGGGGCAACGGCATCGGCTGCTGAAGTACAGACTTTCCTACAGAACATCAGCTATAACAACACATCTAGCTCACCCAATGAGACAGCGAGAACAGTAACGGTTGTGATAAACGACGGTACTGCAAATAGCACTAGTCGCACGGCGACGATTAGCGTCAGTAATGTTACTTCAGCCAATAGCACCGCCGCTGGCTTTAACACCACAAACGGTACTAATTTATCACCTGCGATTACCTTTACCGACGACAACGAAACATTGGCTATTACCAACACAAGCCATGCTACAGGGTCAACAGCGGATGGTGGAAATGGTACAGACACATTATTTGCTGTGGATAATGTTGATTTGACTAGCCTAACAAGTTTGACTAATTTTGAGACGCTCACACCAGACAACGATGGTGCATTAACGTTAAGCGAATCACAGCATGAAAGCTTTAGTACTATTAATGGCACGGGCGATAACCAATTTACCATAGCCAGTGCGAATGGCGATCAATCGCTAACAGGTGATGCCGATATTGAAACCTATGTGCTAGGTGCGGCAATGAGTTTTACACTAGCAGGTGCAGCACAAAATGTAACTGGCAGTACGGGTGACGATACTGTGAATGTTAGTGCGCTTACTACCACTGGGACTTTAAGTGGTGGCACGGGAACAGATACATTGCAAGCCAGCTCTGGTGCCAATATTAGTGGTGCAACGATTTCTACATTTGAATCGCTTACGCTTGCCAGTGGTGCCAGTGTGACGATGACTGAGGCGCAGCACGATAGCTTCTCAACAGTAACTGCATCAGGCACCGAAACCATTACTATTGCATCGACCACAGATGGTTTAACGGGTGACTC
The DNA here is from genome assembly GCF_018069805.1 of Pseudoalteromonas ostreae. Lineage (GTDB taxonomy): Bacteria > Pseudomonadota > Gammaproteobacteria > Enterobacterales > Alteromonadaceae > Pseudoalteromonas > Pseudoalteromonas ostreae. The sequence continues at coordinate 51,485 of NZ_JAGPYN010000025.1, read as the reverse complement.
TGCAATTGAAAACTATATTTTGTCGACTGCGAATACCTTTACGCTCGGTGCTACGGGGCAGAATGTTACGGGTAGTACGGGCGATGATACGATTAATGCAGGTACATTGTCAGCGACGGGCACGTTATCAGCGGGCAGTGGTACGGATACGTTAACGGTTAGTACGGGTGGAGATGTGTCAGCAGCCACGCTTAGTGGCTTTGAAAACTTAACCTTAGCAAGTGGCGGTAGTGCAACGTTAGCCGCAACGCAACTTGCAGGTTTTTCAGGCACAGTATCAGGTAGTGGGACGGAGACTATTACCATTTCGGGTGACGGGAATTTCTCTACCGTATCAGCGATTGAAAACTATACCCTTGGTGATGACAGCACAAACACCAGAACAGTGACGATAAGTGGTGCTGGGCACTCAGTGACGAGTAGCTCGGCCACGGATGCTATTACGTTTGATATTGGCACATTAACCTATACGGGCACAATCACAGGTGAAAACACTGTTGCTGACACCTTGTCTATGAGTACAGGTGCTAGTATTGCCAGTGCCTCAATTAGCAATGTCGCTAATTTAATGCTCGCCTCTGGTGCGTCTGTGTCTATGACCGTCAGTCAGCATAGTGGCTTTACGGGAACCATTACCGCGGCAGGTTCTGAGACCATAAACCTCACCGGAGATGGCGATTTTACAACGCTCAGTGAAATTGAAAGTTACAATATTGGCGATGATTCAACTAATACGCGTACTGTCACAATTACAAACTCTGGCACCAGCGTTAGTGCTACCTCAACCACGGATGCGGTTACTTTTGCCATTGGTGGCAATACTTATACGGGCACTTTAAGTGGTGAAGCCTCCGTTGCAGATGTGGTGTCGGCCAGTGATGGCGCTGATGTCACAGGTGGTGGGTTCTTTAATATTGGGTCACTCAGTTTAAGTAGTGGCGCTACGGTGGCGATTGACGCAGCAAATTTAAGTGACTTTTCAAGCACGATGAGTGGTAGTGGCGGTACTGAAGTACTCAAATTGATGGATGGTGGAACCTTTAATTTTGCAGGCTCTACAGTGTCTTCGATTGAAGGGGTTGCGTTAGGCACGGATAGCACCGCAACAATCACCTTAACAGATAACTTTAGCGCTGATGGGCAAACAGTCTCTGTAACGAATGTAACAGGCAGTGCAATCAGTGCGGCGCTATCTATAGATGCATCCGCCTTTGTGAGTGACGTGTTGCAAATAACCGCAACAGATTTAGATGGCTCAGATACTATTATTGGTGGTAGCGGGGCTGATACGATTCGCCCTGGTGCTGGTACTGATACCATGACAGGTAACGATGGCAACGACAACTTTGTCGGCGCTGAGAGTGACTTAAATGGTGACACGATTACTGATCTTGCCATTGGCGATAAGATTACAGTGACCAATATTAATGGTCTTACTACCAGTAATGTACGATTTAATGGTGCGGGTACACTTGAGGTGGATACCGATGCGACGACTTTTGCCAGCCCAGAGGTGTCTATAACACTCACTAACAGCCCAGGCAATAACTTGGCATTTACCGTTGAGGACTCTGGTAGCGATACGCTTATTACGTTTATTTCGCCTAATGCAGCGCCTGTATTTAGTAGTTTAAATGGTGGTGCTACCTTTGTAGAAAATGGCAGTGTGGTAGGCATTGATACTGATGCCACGGTTGCTGATACGGAGCTAGATGCTCTCAACGGGGGCAATGGTAATTATGATGGAGCAACCTTAACGATTGCACGCAATGGAGGGGCTAATAGTGAAGACGTATTTAGTAATCGGTTACTATTAGGCACATTAACGCAAGGTAATACGTTTACCTATAATGGCACTTCAGTGGGCACAGTGACCACTAACTCATCGGGTACTTTGGTACTAGCCTTTAATAGCAGTGCAACCTCAGCGATTGTTGACTCGGTTATCCAGTCAATTGGCTATGGTAATAGCTCAGAAGACCCAGCCTCTACAGTGACTTTAGATTTTACTTTCAATGATGGTACGACCAATAGTACAGGCACCAACCAAGCCGTCATTAACGTTACCGCACAAAATGATGCACCAACAGATATTACATTGTCCGCGACAACGGTGAATCAATCGGCAACTGGCGCGTCAACTACCATAGCAAGCGCTAGTACAACAGATGTTGATAGTGCAGATAATCACACATATAGCTTGGTATCAGAAAATAGCAGTGATGGTGGCAGTTGCTCGGCCAGCACTGGCAATGGCAGCTTTCAATTCTCAGGTAGTAATTTACAAACACAGGCGTCAACATCGCCTGGTAGTTATGATATTTGTGTACAAACTTCCGATAGCACGGCTACTTTCCAAGAAGCCTTTACCATCACAGTGACAGATGATGTGGCACCAGATGCACCATCAACACCTGACTTAGAAGCCGCCTCTGATAGCGGCCCATCCAGTACTGACAATATTACCAATGATACAACACCGACTCTAAGTGGGACCGCAGAAAGCGGTTCTACCGTCACTTTGTACAGTGATCAGGTTGGCGGTGGTGCAACGGTTATTGGTACTGGCACTGCGACTGGAGGAAGTTGGCAGATCACCACAAATGCATTAACCGCAGGTGTAGCACATGCAATTTCAGCTAAAGCGACAGACTCTGCAAGTAATGTTAGTAGTAGCTCAAGTGCGTTGACTGTAACGATAGACACTGTTGCGCCGATCGCACCGAGTATTCCTGATCTGTCAGCAGCAAGTGATAGCGGTACTTCTAACACAGATAATATTACAAACGATACAACCCCGACCTTTACGGGGACAGGCACCACAGGTGACACCATTACCCTTATTTCAAGTGTTGATGGCTCAATAGGCAGTGCCGTAGTTAGTGGTGGAGTGTGGAGTATCACAGTAGGCACAGCAATGACGAGTGGTTCGCATAGCATTGTGGCACGCGCGACAGACTCTGCTGGTAATATTACCAATGGTATGAGTACTACAATAACCATTGACATTAACGTGAGTGCACCGAGTATTACCACCCCGATTGAAGTAGATGGTCGGATCAATGCTGTGGAAGATGCACATGTGCTTATACAAGGCAGCGGTGCTGACTCTGGCGCTTCAGTTAATGTGACTATCAGCGATGGCGCGAATAACTTATCACGTACTGTGACAGCTGATGGCTCAGGGGCATGGACTATCAGTGGCAACGAGTTTGATGTCAGTAGCTTCAATGATGGCACGCTTACCGTTAACGCTACACAATCGGACACAGCGGGTAACACGTCAAGTGCAGCCAGCACCTCAGTTATTTTAGATAACGCAGCACCGAGTGCAGTGACTATCACCACCCCGATTGAGGGCGATGGTAAAGTTAATGCCGCAGAAGATGCGGATGTGTTAATTGTTGGCTCAGGGGCGGAAGCCAATGCCAGTGTCAGTGTGACCATCAGCGATGGCTCGAATAACTTATCACGTACCGTAACGGCTGATGGCTCAGGGGCATGGACTATCAGTGGTAGTGAATTTGATGTCAGCAGCTTTAATAATGGCACGCTCACCGTCAGCGCTACACAAAGTGATGCGGCGGGTAACACCTCGACTACGGCGACCACAGTAATTACGTTGGATAATCAAGCGCCGAATACATTGACGATTACTACGCCAATTGAAGGCGACGGCAAAGTTAATGCTGTTGAAGATAACGATGTGCTAGTGCAAGGATCTGGCGCAGAGTCAGGTGCAACAGTTACAGTAAATGTTGATGGTATATCTAAAACCACCACTGCAGATTCAAGTGGTAATTGGACGCTTAACGGTAATGAATTAGATATAAGTGCACTTAATAATGGCACCTTAACAGTATCGGTAACGCAAACTGACACCGCAGGGAATACTTCACCAGCGGCGACCAGCTCAATTACTTTAGATAATACCACCCCAACCGGGCATGCAGTTAGCGTTGATCAAAGCTTAATTAATGCGGATAACGAATCTGCAATGAGTGTTAGTTTTACTGGGCTTGAAGGAAGTGGTTCGCTTAGTTACCAGATAAGTGATGGCAGTAATTCTGTTACTGGTAACGCAACTATTAGTGCTGTTACGCAGCAAATTACAGGTATCGATGTTACAACATTGGCAGAGGGAGTGTTAACGTTCTCAGCAATAGTTACAGACACCGCAGGCAATGCCAGCGCAGCAGTAACTGCCACAGTAACTAAAAAATACAACGTCGTACCGGTGTTAAGTGGTTCACCAAGTACAACTACAGCTGAAGATGCAGCATATAGTTTTATACCCACCCTTACAGACAGCGATACGCAAGATACCCATACCTTTAGCATCATTAATAAGCCAAGCTGGGCAAGCTTTGACACCAGCACGGGCGAATTAGCGGGCACACCACAGAACGAGGATGTGGGCAGCTACGCGGCTATTACTATCAGTGTTAACGATGGCACAGATAGCGCCAGTTTAACGCCATTTACATTAGAGGTAACCAACACCAATGATGCGCCGGTAGGGCAAAACTTTGCCTTTAATCTCGATGAAGCCGCGACTTTAACCGTGGCACTTGCAAACGGGTTATTAAGTAACGCCAGCGATGATGATGCAGGCGACACACTCAGCGCAGAGCTGGTCAGTCAACCACAATTTGGTAGTGTCAGCTTAAACAGTGATGGTAGCTTTAGTTATCAACATGACGGCAGTGAAAACCACGGCGACAGCTTCACCTTCCAAGTTAGTGATAGCGCAGGTGCGTTATCGGCGGTACAGACAGTAACACTAACGGTCGCGCCAGTTGCTGATGCACCGGTTGCCATGGATGACAGTGCCACCACCGCAGAAGACACGCCAGTGAACTTTAGCTTGGTAGCGAATGACAGTGATGCAGAAGATGACCTAGTGGTCGCTTCAGCGGCCATCGTATTACCCGCGAGTAAAGGCACGGTAAGTATCACCAACGGCATTGCTACGTATACACCGAATAGCAATGTAACGGGGACAGACACCTTTACTTATACGGTAAAGGATGCGGCATTGAATACCTCAACAGCGGCGACAGTGACAGTCACCATTACCCCAGTGAACGACCTACCTGAGGTACAAGCTATCAGCTTAAGCGTGGATGAAGACACCGCATCAGCAGTGACCAATGTGCGTTCACTGGCCAGTGATGTGGAAGACACTATCCCAACGGGCTCGATTAACTTAGTCAGAGCGCCAAGCTCAGGGCAAGTGGTGTTTGACCAAGCCGCAGGCACCTTAGTGTATACCCCAGATGCGAACGTTACAGGGCAAGACAGTTTCACGTACACCATTACCGACAGCGAAGGCGGTGTGTCACTGCCAGGAACCGTTACGGTAAATATAGGTGCGGTGAATGACCGTCCAGTTGTCGCTGATGATGCAGTGGCGACTGATGAAGATACCGCAACGACGTTAGCTATTTTAGCGAACGACTCAGACGTAGAAGACAGTGGCTTTAATGCTGCCAACGTAAGCCTTGAAAACCAAGGCACGGGGGCGGGCATGTACGACTTTGCGACAGTCAGTGTTAACCTCGATGGTAGTTTAGCTATCGTGCCAAGCCAAGATGTGAATGGGGTATTTAGTTTCACCTATATATTAACAGATAGCGAAGGCTTAAGCTCAACCCCAGCGACCGTCACACTGACCATTAATGCCGTGAATGACGCACCAGTGGCGCTAGATAACACCGCACAACTGCAAGAAGAAGGTTCATTTGAAGTCAACGTACTGGGTAACGACAGTGATGTCGATATCGGCGACAGCTTAGATGTGAGCAGTGTGATGGTTGTCAATGCACCAAGCAACGGGCAAACTCAAGTAATTGCTACAGGGGCTGTAATTTACACCGCCAATGCAGATTACTTTGGTGGCGACAGCTTTACTTACACAGTTAAAGACAGCAACGGCGCGGTGTCTAACCTTGCAACTGTCACTATGACAGTGGATCCCGTTAATGATGCACCTTTAGGTGTTCCGCAAAGTTTGATACTTGCAGAAGATAATAGCGTGTTGATCACCTTGGTTGGCTTAGATATTGAGAATGATGATCTAAGCTATCGTCTTGATGAAGGCACATTACATGGCTCGCTTGTACAGCAAAGTAATGATAGTTGGTTATATACGCCAAACGCTAACTATAACGGCAGTGATGGCTTTAGTTTTGTTGTCAATGATGGGCAACTAGATTCAACATCAACGCAGGTATCGTTAGTTATCACCGCAGTTAATGATGCGCCAATTGTAAGTGTACAAACCAGCGTGACTGATGAAGACACACCGGTCGTCATTAATTTAATCGGTAGTGATGTTGATGGTGATACATTAAGGTACATAATCGCTAGTCAGCCAGCTCATGGCACTGCGATTATCTCAGGTGAGCAAGTTACTTATCAAGGCAATGCAAATTATTTTGGTGACGATCAGTTCAGCTATATAGCGAATGATGGATTACTTGATTCAGCACCAAGCACAGTGTCAGTAACGATTAATAGTATTAACGATTTGCCAGTGATTACAGGAGTACCAAGCTTAGCGGTTAATGAAAATGACTTATATAGCTTTGTCCCACTAGCAACAGATAATGATGGCGATAACCTCAGCTTCAGTATTGAAAATAAGCCAAGTTGGCTGAGTTTTGATACCACCACAGGGCAGCTATCAGGCAGACCAAGTAATGCTGATGTGGGAAGTTATGCAGACATTACGATGAGTGTAACGGATGGGGTTGCAAGCCAAAGTTTAACCCCATTTACACTGACAGTAGTTAATGTAAACGATGCACCAACAATCAGCGGTTCACCTGCAACATCTATCGCCCAAGATACAGGTTACTCATTTACGCCAATTGTGTCAGATATTGATAATACCAGTTTATCATTGACGATAGCGAATAAGCCGAGTTGGGCAACGTTTGATAGCACAAGTGGTACATTAAGTGGTATACCGACACGAGATGACGTTGGTCTATATAGTAATATTTTAATCACTGTAAGCGATGGGCAATTAAGCAGTACACTTAACTCATTTAGTATTGATGTAACGTATGTGAACGCGCCGCCTGTTGCTAATGACATGGTTATGCGTGTTAAAGAAGATAATAACCTCAGTATCAGTGCTCAAGTTAGCGATAGTGATAACGACAATTTAGTTATAGAAGTGGTTACTCAACCGCAGTTTGGTAGCTTAACGGTGCAAGGAACGGTATTTAGCTATCAGCCACAAGCTGATTATCATGGTAGTGATAGCTTTAGTTATTTAGTAACTGATGGTAAAGCAAATTCAGCTATTGCTACAGCATCAATTACTGTTGAATCAGTAAACGATGAACCGGTCGCTGTGGAAGATACCTTTGACTTAGCGAGAGCAGAGAGCGGTCGTTATATACTTGATGTATTAGCCAATGACACTGACGTTGATGGTGATTCAATAACAATTATTGGTGCCAAGGCATCAGTGGGCACAGTGAGTATTGTTGATCAGCAGCTTGTCTATCAATTTAGCGCAAGCACTCAAGGTACGATTAAAGTTGTGTACATTATTGCCGACCCAGCGCAAGCTCAAAGTACAGGGGTTGCTTATATTAACTTTACTGATAGCCAATTAGGTGCACCAACCATTACACCTCCAGTTGATGTGAATGTTAATGCAACAGGGTTGTTTACTCGAGTGAAGTTAGGTACAGCTCGCGCATTTGATAGCGAGCAAAACCCACTACCTGTCGCGACAGTCAATCAAAGTATGTTGTTTACGCCAGGTGTACACCAAGTGTATTGGCAAGCAACAGACAGTAATGGCAAAACCACAACGGCTAGCCAGCAAGTAATGGTTAACCCGCAAATATCGTTAGGCAAAAATAAAGTTGTTGCTGAAGATAAAAATTATATCACACGGGTTTACTTGAATGGGCCAGCGGCAAGTTACCCTGTCACTGTGCCTTACAGCGTATCTGGAACCGCAACATCAGATGATCATGATTTAGTTACTGGTGAAGTGGTTATTGAGCGAGGTCTCGTTGGTGAAATTAACTTTAGAGTCTTTGTAGATAGTGAGATTGAAGCGGATGAAACAATTATTATAACGCTTGACGATAGCCTTAATACTGGCGCGCAAGCCTCTAATATTATGACTATTTCAGAGAGTAATATAGCACCAAGCTTAGTAACGGTTACTGAGCAAAACAATCAGCCGCGACCATTTGTTTTAGCCAGTGACGATCTCGTAACAATTACAGCGTTGGCAACAGATAATAACCCTGGAGATAGTATTTCGTTTAGTTGGCAAGCTGCGGATGAGCGGATTGTTGATCTAGATGATACGGCTGATACATTTGTGTTCTCTACAGCTGAACTAGATATCGGTATTTATGAAATAACAGTAACCGCAACAGATGATGCTGTGGATAGCCTGTCAACGACGGTGACCAGTTATGTGGAAGTGGTCGCTCAGTTACCGCAGTTAACAACTGCTGATACTGATAATGACTTGATCCCAGACAATATCGAAGGTCTACAAGATAAGGATCGCGATGGAATACCTGATTACTTAGATAACATTAATGAATGTAATGTCTTACCTGAGCAAGTAAACGAGTCAGCACAGTTCCTTGTTGAAGGGGATGCGGGAGCATGTTTAAGAAAAGCATTATCAAGCATGCAAAATAGCAGTGGCGCAGCACAATTGTTTGAAAATGAATTGCCTGAAGATCCAGGTATGAAAAACGCTGGTGGCTATTTTAGCTTTATAGTAACTGCCATGGAGCAAAAAGGTGATAACTACCACATAGTGCTTCCGCAAAGAATGCCAATCCCAGCGGGGGCGATTTATAGAAAGCTTATCAATAATGAGTGGATTGACTTTAATACAAGCAATGGCGATAAGCTCTATTCAACGCAAGGAGAGCAAGGCTATTGCCCTTCCCCCAATAGTCAGCTGTGGGAAGAAGGGCTTAAAGAAGGTGACTGGTGTGTGCAATTACGCATAACGGATGGTGGTATCAATGATGCCGATGGCGTAGCGAATGGCCAAATTGTTGATCCTGGCGGCGTTAGTGTTATGAGCAGTAATAACAGCGCGCCTATTACACAATCAGATAAAGTGACTATTGCACTTGGTAAGAGTATTGTTATTGATGTGCTTAGTAATGATAGCGATGCAGATAATGATGTACTGACACTCACTAGTGCAAGTGTTGATTTTGGTGAGGTAGCAATCGTTAATAATCAACTTCGCTATCAACCATTACTTGATTTTATTGGTACTGCAACAATCAACTATAGTGTGTCTGATGGTAAAGGTGGAACAGCTTTTGGTACAGCGACTGTTAGTGTGGTTGTGAACAGCGCACCAACAACGATTGGTGATACTGCAAGCACCAACGACCGCACGCAAATTGTTATTGATGTGCTCGCCAATGATAGTGATGCTGATGGCGACGTACTTAGTTTAATAAGCGCGAAAGCTACGCAAGGAACAGTCACTATAAATGACGATGGCACATTGAATTACCAACCCAAAGCCGGTTTTGAAGGTGTTGACTTTATTGAGTATACAGTGGCTGATAGTAAAGGTGCTGAAGCTAAAGGAGAAGTAAAAGTGACCGTAAAAGCTTATACAACCACAACAGTTAAAAATAGCTCATCGGGAAGTTTAGGCAGCACAATGGTGTTATTAATGATTGGTTTGGTTTTTATACGTCGCCAATCAAAATTAACGCCATGGGCTTTATTGGCTTCGGCTGCGGTAGTCAGCCAGCCGGTATTAGCAGGTGAATGGTCTATAGATGGCACGATTGGTTATGCGGCTGTTGCAGGCTCGACCACAGCTCATCAATCTGTCGAATTAGCGAATACTGAATATGATGATACTGATATTAGTTGGTCAATAGGCGGAATTTATTCTTTAGCGACTAACTGGCAATTTGGCGTACGCTATATCAATTTAGGTGAAGGTACTATGACCTTTGTCGGAGATACGCTTGATCCACGTAACGCGCAATTGGATATATCACAAATAGTGCCAGTATTATCGCAAGGGCCTGCGATACAGGCCGCTTACGTACTCCCGCAGTTAGGGCAAGCTAAGAGTAAAGTTTTTGTTGGCGCGTTTTATTATCATTATTCAATTGATAGTCGCTCATCTACGGGGCAAAAAATTACATATAATGACACCCATACACGCCCTTACTTTGGCGGTCAGCTAGCTTATCCAGTGCTTAAAAATACAGATGTTTCAATTAACTACAGCCATTATAAGTTAAAAGAAAATGATGTGAATGAATGGGCGCTAGGATTTCAGTATCAATTTTAGGAGTAGTTAAAGAATAAATAAAAACGGCTAGCTTCTTTAAGTTAGCCGTTTTTATATTTAATGATAGGTTTACTCGCTAGTACACGGATCTTATCAGCAACCACTGCAAAGTCTCGGCCTAGCTTCCCCGTTTCTATTTTTGTTAAGTTAAATTTTATTTCGAATTAAATCACGAACAATAAAGCGAGCAGGGTGAATAGATTGGCTTACTCGTTCACTCAGTGGTAGTGGTTCATCGTTAAGTGCAGCAATTAAATGCTCTGCACACAAAGGCGCACTGCACAAGCCTCGAGCACCAAATCCAGTTAATAGATGCAAGCCTTGTTGTGGCTTTTGTAAAGCTTGATACTGATAACGTTTTCCTACGCGTAAATTGGCAAACGCTTGCATATAATCACTTTGCTGCGGCCATTCTCCGGCCATAGGGAGGTGATCAATAAAACTACAACGTACAGCGGCTTTAGCTGCCGTGATCTCACCTAGACTACTGGCAAAGTCGGTTTGTCCATAAAAGTGAAGCAGTTGCTCGCGATTTGTTTGATTGTCTTGGTCTTTGACTGCGCGGCTTTTTGAGTTTTTCTCAAATGTTGCGCCCATACAGTGATGGTCTAAATAAGCAGGAGTAAAGTAGCCTTTATGACATAGCACGGTTTTTAGTTTACGTGATGCAGGGCTTGCTTGTACATGGGATACTTGACCACGCACGCCAACAATTGGCAGAGCCTGAGTTTGTACAAAACGGTCGCTGTGCTCACCAGCACATACAATAACGTCACTAAATGGGCCAAACTGTTGCCCTTGGCACAATAGCAGCCAGCCTTGCGGGGTTTTCTCAAGTTGTTCGATATCACAATTAAAATGGCTTTTAATTGGTTTGAGTTTATGGGCTTGTTGGAACAGAGCGCTCACTAATTGTGGTGGGTTAACCCATCCACCTAACGGGAAATATACGCCAGAGTAGCCTGTACTTACACCGGCAATTGCATCACCTTGCTCAGGCGTTACGCCGTGCATGAGTTCATTTGGCCACAGCTGTTTATGTTCAATATTTTGATGGCGCTCAATTAAGGGTTGTTTGATCGCGTGTTGTAATACGCCACACCATTGATGATCATAGTGAAAGCCATTTTCAGTGAGTTGCTGATAAAGTCGTTTTGCATATAAAAAACTGTGCGCAAAAAGCTCACTGTGCGGGGAGTTTTTTGCCTGTAAGTGCGGGTAAACTGCACCTTGCACATTATGAGATGCGCCCATCGCGAGTTGCGGATCTTGGCAAAAAAGTTGGCTGTTAAGCCCACGTTTCGCCAAGCTATATAAAATAGCACTGCTGGCTATTCCTCCGCCAATGACAGCGACGTTTTTAAGTGAACTTTGTTGATGAGCCAGATAGGGAGGCGCCGATTGTGCTTGGTTAGTACTGGCTAAATGACCAATCAGCATCTCATTTTTTTTGCCATGACCTTTTATTTTTTGTACCGCAAACCCTGCATCAGCAAGCCCTCTGCGTACAACACCTGCAACCGTAAAAGTTGCAAACGTGGCATTACTACGAGAAATATCCACCATCGAGTTAAATAAGGCTGGCTGCCACATGTCGGGGTTTTTACTCGGTGCAAAGCCATCTAGATACCACGCATCGATAATACCTGTTTGCGGGTAGCTAATAGCTGCAAGTGATTCTTGCACATCACCAAAATATAAATCGAGTATAATTTGACCATTGTCAAATTCAAGACGGTGGCAGCCTGCTAAGTTTATTGGGTACTTTTCCAGTAATTGGTTACTTAAAAGGCCTAAAGTTGGCCATACTTGTAATGCCTTTTGCAGTTCCTTTGTTCTAATCGGATACTTTTCAAAGGAAATAAAATGTAAGCGCTTTACACTCTGTTGTGCTTGGTTGTGAACTTCTTGATGATGACATTGCCTACTGGTTAGGTGATTTTTAAATTGTTGCCATGTATTTAAAAAATTAAGGCCAGTACCAAAACCTGTTTCAGCAATAACGAAATGTGCACGGTCATGATTTTGTAATCGATGAGGCATATTATTTTGTTGATAGAACACATAATCAGACTCAGCTTGGCCATTGTCGTTCGAAAAGTAGACATCGTTAAAGTTGTCAGCAATGGGTGTACCTAAGTTATTAAAGTGAATTTCAGCGTTTTTAATCATGGCATGCAATTAATGAGTACTTTTTTACATTATTTTACGTGTTTTCTTTGAAATAGTCTGGCGTTATTTATAAGCTAGGGATTCAGAGTACAAGTGTACGCTAGAAAGCTGACCACTTAGTTGTAAGTTTCAGCGTAAAATAGAACACAATTTAGTATCAAGCTAAGGTAATTACCCATGAGAAGAGCCGTTATTACGGGTATCGGTGTTGTATCAAGCATCGGTAACAACAAAGAAGAAGTATTAGAATCGTTAAAAACAGGTAAGAGCGGTATCGCTTTTAACCCAGAATTTGCTGAATATAAATTACGTAGTAACGTATCTGGCAAAATTGATATTGACGTTAAAGAGTTTGTTGATCGTAAAGCTATGCGCTTTATGGGCGATGCCGCTGCGTATTCGTATATCTCAATGGCACAAGCAGTTGCGGACTCTGGTTTGTCTGATGAGCAAGTATCAAATGAGCGCACGGGTATCATTGTTGGTTCCGGTGGTGGTTCATCTAAATGGCAGGTTGAAGCGGCTGACATTTTACGTGAAAAAGGAGTAAAACGTGTAGGCCCTTATATGGTTCCGCGTACTATGGCAAGCACGGTATCGGCATGCTTAGCAACACCCTTTAAAATTAAAGGTGTAAACTATTCAATCAGTTCAGCATGTGCAACCTCTGCCCACTGTATAGGCAACGCAGTTGAGCAAATTCAATTAGGCAAGCAAGATGTTGTTTTTGCAGGTGGTGGTGAAGAACTTCACTGGACATTGGCAATGGAGTTTGACGCAATGGGCGCACTCTCTACTAAATATAACGACACGCCTGAAAAAGCGTCTCGTACTTACGATGCTAACCGCGATGGTTTTGTTATCTCTGGTGGTGGCGGTATTGTTGTTGTTGAAGAACTTGAACATGCGCTTGCCCGTGGTGCACATATTTATGCTGAAGTAGTTGGCTACGGCGCGACCTCAGACGGTTATGACATGGTAGCTCCTTCTGGCGAAGGTGCTACACGCTGTATGCGTCAGGCAATGCAAGGTGTAGATAGCATTGATTACTTAAATACCCATGGTACATCTACACCGGTTGGTGATGTTAAAGAACTTGGCGCAATTCAAGAAGTATTTGGTGGTAAGTCGCCAATGATCAGCGCAACTAAAGCCATGACTGGTCATGCACTTGGCGCCGCTGGTGTGCATGAAGCTATTTTCTCACTATTGATGTTAGAGCACAGCTTTGTTGCGCCTTCAATTAATATTGATGAGTTAGATGAGCAAGCGGCAGGCTTAAACATCGTCACAGAGCGTAAAGACGTTGAACTAAATACAGTTATGTCTAACAGCTTTGGTTTTGGTGGCACCAACGCCACATTAGTAATGAGTAAATACAAAGGCTAATTTACTTAAAGCTAATTAGTTTGGAAGCCGAGCAACTTGCTCGGCTTTTTCGTTTTCAAAGTCGGCTATGTTCGTTACAATAGCGGCTCTTCGTGCCAACTGGACTTGTTAATGAAAATTCTTGCAGACCAAAACATGCCACTCGTTGAGCAATATTTTGCTGATCTTGGTGAAGTAACGCGTTTTGATGGTCGTACATTACAAAGTGAACAGCTCATTGATGTTGATGTATTATTAACTCGCTCGGTAACCTCAGTAAATGAAGCATTGTTAATACATGCTAATAAATTATGCTACGTAGGTACGGCGACAATCGGCGTTGATCATATTGATACTGATTTACTCAAACAACGTGATATTGCATTTACGAGCGCACCTGGTTGTAATGCCGTTGCTGTGGCTGAATATGTGATCAGTAGCTTGTTTGCACTGTGCCAAGAAAATGCCTGTACCTTGGAACACAAAACTATTGGGATTGTCGGAGTTGGTAGTATTGGTAGCTGTTTGCGAGAAAAATTAGCCGCGCTTAATGTCACTGTATTGGTATGCGATCCACCTAAGTATGAAGCGGGACAATTAGCCGAGCATACAGATATTGATGAATTGTTGAGTAATGCGGATATCGTCACTTTCCATGTGCCGTTAGTAACGACCGGTAAACACAGTACTTTGCATTTAATGAACAAAGCGCGTTTAGCAGCGCTGAAACCTGGCACTATTTTGATTAATGCCAGTCGCGGCGATGTGGTTGATAATCATGCTCTACTGGAAATTATGCGCGGTGGTGCCAAGCTCGATGTGGTATTAGATGTATGGGAAAACGAACCTTCCATATTAACTGAATTGCTTGAGTTTGTGCGTTATGCCAGTGTCCATATCGCAGGCCATACCTTAGAGGGTAAAGCACGTGGCACGCAAATGCTCTATGAAAAGTTGTGCGAGCTTAAAGGTGTGCAAACAGGCAAAGCATTAGCTGATTTTTTACCAGTGCCCGCGCTTACCCAAGTTACATTACAAGAAACTTTTAGTGAAGCTGATTTAGGTCAGTTGATCCACCTTGTTTATGATGTGCGTCGTGATGATGGTATTTTACGATGCAACTTGGCAAGTGAAGGGTTTGATAGCTTACGTAAAAACTACCCCATTCGGCGTGAATTTAGCACAGTAAAAGTGCTAGGCGCAGGCGCATATTCGCCTTTGCTGCAAGGGCTTGGTTTCGTAGTCGAATAACTTAAAATTTAAACAGCTGCCACAATGGCGGCTGTTAAACGAGGAATACACATGTCACAAAAATATAATGTTGCCGTACTTGGCGCTACAGGCCTTGTTGGTCGCCAAATTATTGAAACGTTGGAAGATCGTAAGTTTCCTGTTGATCAATTGTTTTTATTGGCAAGTAGTCGCAGCGCAGGTGAAGATATTAAGTTTCGTGGTGAAACTATTGAAGTGCAGGACGTTGAAGAGTTTGACTTTAGCCAAGCGCATATTGGTTTATTTTCTGCCGGTGGCAGTGTGTCAGAAAAATACGCACCTATTGCCGCTGATGCAGGATGTGTAGTAATTGATAACACTTCGCACTTTAGAAATGATTTTGAAATACCACTGGTTGTGCCAGAAGTAAATGCAGCAAGCCTTGCTGATTTTAGAAATCGCAATATCATTGCTAATCCTAATTGCTCAACTATTCAAATGATGGTGGCATTAAAACCTATTTATGATGCATACGGTATCGATCGTATCAATGTATCTACTTATCAGGCGGTATCAGGGGCTGGCAAACAAGCGGTTGATGAGCTTGCTAAACAAACGGCTAATCTAATGAATGCTCGCCCAATCGATAGTGAATTATTTCCAAAGCAAATGGCGTTTAATGTTATTCCGCAAATTGATGCTTTTGAAGATAACGGCTACACCCGCGAAGAAATGAAAATGGTTAACGAAACTCACAAAATTTTGGGTGACACAACGATAGCTGTTAATCCAACATGTGTACGCGTGCCAGTATTTTTTGGTCATTCTGAAGCGATTAATATCGAAACACGTATGCCGTACGACTTTGAACATGTTAAACAGTTACTTAATGACGCGCCAGGGCTTGAACTTATAGAAGACGAAGGGGATTACCCAACCCCGGTTACAGATGCAAGTGGTAATGACACTGTTTACGTAGGGCGCTTACGTCAAGATATCTCACATCCGCATGGTTTAAATATGTGGGTTGTAAGTGATAATACCCGTAAAGGGGCCGCAACGAACAGCGTACAAATAGCTGAAGAGTTAATCGCGAACTATCTTTAATTAAAAGTAAGAAAAGCGGCAGTTTGTCGCTTTTTTATTTTTTAACTGCCAAATAATTGCCGCATAGCTGCTAAAAGCGTATAAACTTAATATTAACGATAAAAAACTCTTCTAGCAGATAAAGTTTAAGCTATTACCTTTCAAAGTGTTGCGATGGATATTAAGCCGCAACTGGTTTATAGTTTGCAACTGGAATAGAGCTTGCAAGAAAGACTTAATTAACTATTTATTTATGTACGTTATTTCTGCAAGAAATAATCAATGTTTAAGCGTCTAATTTAATGGCGCTGCGTTAACATTTAAACATTAAAGGATCAGCATGCGCGGTTTAGCTACACTCCTCTTATTAGCGTCTGCATTGGTGGTAACACCGATATACTCCCAAGACGGCAGCCAACTTAAAGGGCCTAAAGGCGTTGATTACGGCGTACAAGGGCGCTCTATTGGACCAATAAAGCCAACCGATACGTTATGGCGTATTGCTGCAAAAGTGCGACCTGATAACTCAGTCAGTATTTATCAAGTTATGCAGGCATTGTATGAAAAAAATCCGCAATCATTTTTAGATCAAAACCTCAATCATATGCGCGATGGCGCGTATTTAAAAATCCCAACCTTAGCCGATATCCGTGCAGTAAGCCCGGAGCTTGCCAAGCAGCGTTCAGAGCAAGATGATGAGTTATGGGAGAAAAAGAAAAATGGTACACTGACGAACAGCGAGATTACCGCCTCGCAAACCAAAGTAACCCAAGCACGCAAAGTGGATGTTGATGAAGCTAAGCAAGAGTTAAAACAAGAAATCAACAGCATTAAAACCCAGCAGGGCAGTCAACTTGTTGAATTACAAAAACAGTTCAAGTCCTCTGTTAATAATGTCGAAGAAATTTTAGTCGAAAACAATAAATTAAAACAGCAGTTAACAGGTGTCTCTAAAGAGCTCGAAAATATTCGTGAGCAACTTGGTAAAGACAGTGAAATTCAACGCCAACTTTCTGAATTGATTGCAAAACAGAACGAAATTATAGAGCAACAACAAGCAAAAAAGCTCGAGGAGACTAGTGAATTTGATTTTGCTGGGCTATTAGCTAATCCACTAGTTCTCATACTGTTAATGACAATTCCAGCGTTATTAATCATCTTTGCAATCGTGATGTTTTTACGTAAGCGTAATAACAAAGAAGATGAAAGCACTGATGATGACGAGTTTTTACCACAAAGCCCTAGTTATACTGCTGAGGAGGAACTTGATTTAGGCCCATCCCTCGACCCAATTATTCCAGATCCAGTTCCAGAGGATGATGCAAGCATTCAGCTTGATGATATTGAGAACGATATTTTATCTGATGACGACGATATTATTTTTGATGACAATATTGATGATGCGTTTGAAGATGATGATAGTTTATTAAATCAAGACGAATTAAATGGCTTACTTAGCGACGACATTGTATTTGATGATGAAAGTGATGAAGCTAAAGAAGAGAATGATGAACTTGATATCTTCATGCAACAAGATTTTGACCAAGCCGATGAGGATAGTTTAGGCGATGACGTTGATTTAGATGACAACAATGATGGCGATATTCTAAGTGCAGAAGAGCTAGATGATTTATTTGCAAATGGCAATGATGAAGCGACTGAATTAGATGACTCGCTTGACTCTGATGATGACCTAGCAGCGCTCAGTGAAGAGTTAGCGAATGAAGCTGATATTGATAACCTAATTGATGAGGCTGGCGATCAAGCAACCGCAGAACCCGTATTGGCTGAAGAAGGCGATGAATTTGATATAGATGATATTGACAATCTAATCGATGAGGCTGGCGATCAAGCAACCGCAGAACCCGTATTGGCTGAAGAAGGCGATGAATTTGATATAGATGATATTGACAATCTAATCGATGAGGCTGGCGATCAAGCAACCGCAGAGCCCGTATTGGCTGAAGAAGACGATGAATTTGATATAGATGATATTGACAATCTAATCGATGAGGCTGGTGATCAAGCAACCGCAGAACCCGTATTGGCTGAAGAAGGCAATGAATTTGATATAGATGATATTGACAATCTAATCGATGAGGCTGGTGATCAAGCAACCGCAGAGCCCGTATTGGCTGAAGAAGGCGATGAATTTGATATAGATGATATTGATAACCTAATCGATGAGACTGGCGATCAAGCAAGCGCAGAGCCAGTATTGTCTGAAGAAGATGAATTTGATTTAGGTGATATCGATAGTTTATTAGAGGGGGCAGCCGAGGAAAAATCGGAACCTGAAGCTGGATCAGCACTTGTTGAAGAAGACGATGAATTTGACTTCGGTGATATTGAAAGTTTAACAGATCAAGTACAAAGCGCGCAGCTAGATGAAGCTCTTTCTGATTCGATGGAAGAGTTATCGAATGTAGAAGATGAACTAGACGTCGAAGACGTTGAATCGATTGCATCAAGTTTAGTTGACGAAGCAGAAGTCGCAATTGAACAAGAGCCAGAGCTTACAGCAGAGCCAGAGCTTACAGCAGAGCCAGAGCTTACAGCAGAGCCAGAGCTTACAGCAGAGCCAGAGCTTACAGTAGAGCCAGAGCTTGCAGTAGAGCCAGAGCTTGCAGTAGAGCCAGAGCTTGCAGTAGAGCCAGAGCTTGCAACAGAGCCAGAGCTTGCAGTAGAGCCAGAGCTTGCAGTAGAGCCAGAGCTTGCAGCAGAGCCAGAGCTTACAGCAGAGCCAGAGCTTACAGCAGAGCCAGAGCTTACAGCAGAGCCAGAGCTTGCAGCAGAGCCAGAGCTTACAGCAGAGCCAGAGCTTGCAGCAGAGCCAGAGCTTGCAGCAGAGCCAGAGCTTGAAGCTTTAGATGACGATTTACTTGATGAAGATGATTTACTTGAAGAATATAATGATCCTTCGCTAAAAAGTGTTGACGATTTACTCAATGAGCTGCAGCAAGAAGACGATTACGTAGAGCCCCCACAATGGTCTGATGTTGATGAGCTTAGTGATGATGTAGAAGAAGTCGAAATCGATCTAGGGGATGATCCGCTAGCCGATGAAGAGCTCGATGATGAATTTGATTTAGCATTGGAAGACGAACTACTTGGCAGTGATACATTAACACCAAGTTTAGAGCTTGATAATTATCCTGATCTTGAACTAGATGATGAAAATACGGATGGTGATGTAGAGTTAACCGATGAGACCGAGCTGGAAACATCAGAGCCAGAAACTCCAGAGCCAGAAACTCCAGAGCCAGAAACTCCAGAGCTGAAGCTTAGTCAAGCTGAGCAAGATCTTGCTAATGCAATGGCGGGAGGCCATGATTTAGATAGCTTAGAACACGATTTTGATGACGAACTATTAATCGAAGATGAGTTACTTGCAGAGGATGAGCCTGTTGCAGAAGATAAGCCAGTTGTTGAAGATGAGCTAGTTGCTGAAGACGAGCTAGTTGCAGAAGATGAGCTAGTTGCTGAAGATGAGCCAGTTGCTGAAGATGAGCTTGTTGCTGAAGACGAGCTAGTTGCTGAAGATGGGCCCGCAGTTGAAGATGAGCTAGTTGCAGAAGATGAGCCAGTTGTTGAAGATGAGCTTGTTGCAGAAGATGAACCAGTTGCAGAAGATGAACCAGCAGTTGAAGATGATCTAGTTGCAGAAGATAAACTAGTTGCAGAAGATGAGCTAGTTGCAGAAGATGAACCAGTTGCAGAAGATGAACCAGTTGCAGAAGATGAACTACTTGCAGAAGACGAGCTAGTTGCTGAAGATGGGCTTGTTGCTGAAGACGAGCTAGTTGCTGAAGATGGGCCCGCAGTTGAAGATGAGCTTGTTGCAGAAGATGAACCAGCAGTTGAAGATGAACCAGTTGCAGAAGATGGGCCCGCAGTTGAAGATGAGCTTGTTGCAGAAGATGAACCCGTTGCAGAAGATGAGCTACTTGCAGAAGATGAGCTACTTGCAGAAGATGAGCTACTTGCAGAAGATGAGCTAATTGCAGAAGATGAGCTAATTGCAGAAGATGAGCTAATTGCTGAAGATGAACTGCTTACTGAAGATGAGCTAGTTGCAGAAGATGAACCAGTTGCAGAAGATGAACCAGTTGCAGAAGATGAACCAGTTGCAGAAGATGAGCTAGTTGCAGAAGATGAGCTAGTTGCAGAAGATGAACCAGTTGCAGAAGATGAACTAGTTGCTGAAGACGATCTAGTTGCAGAAGATGAACTGCTTACTGAAGACGAGCTACTTGCAGAAGATGAGCTACTTGCAGAAGATGAGCTACTTGCAGAAGACGAGCTAGTTGCAGAAGATGAACCAGTTGCAGAAGATGAGCTAGTTGCAGAAGATGAGCTAGTTGCTGAAGACGAGCCAGTTGTTGAAGATGAGCCAGTTGCAGAAGATGAGCTACTTGCAGAAGATGAGCCAGTTGCTGAAGATGAGCCAGTTGCTGAAGATGAGCCAGTTGCTGAAGATGAGCTTGTTGCAGAAGATGAGCTACTTGCAGAAGATGAGCCAGTTGCAGAAGATGAACTGCTTACTGAAGACGAGCTAGTTGCAGAAGATGAGCTAGTTGCTGAAGACGATCTAGTTGCAGAAGATGAACTGCTTACTGAAGATGAACTGCTTACTGAAGATGAGCTAGTTGCAGAAGATGAGCTAGTTGCAGAAGACGAGCTAGTTGCTGAAGATGAGCTAATTGCTGAAGATGAGCTTACAGATACATTAGAAGATGAATATCGTGGTGATTTCGCGACTGAACTTGAAGATTCATTGGAACAATCGTTGTCAGATGATCAGCTTGATGATGATTTTATGGCAGATCTCACCCAAACAGATTTTGATACATTGCTTAGTGAGTTGGCTGAACCTGAGTCCTTAGCAATAGATGATAGCAGCGAGTTTGAAGTTGATTTCAATGCGTTGCTTAGTGAAGATCTTGCTGCACTTGAAGAGCTTTCAGTACCTGATGATGTGCCGTCGGCCGAGCAATTAAGTGAAGAAGCGAATGCATCAACAAATGAGGACATGATTGCGGATGAATTTGTCGATATTGATGCTTTGATTGAACAAAGTGATGATACAAGCTTAGATTATGAACCTTATGATGATGTAAATATGGATGTCGGATTAAGTGAGTTTGATGCCTTACTTGCTGGAGATAACCCAACTGATGTTGATGCTGAAAGTGGCGGTTATTCTGCAAAACTTGATTTAGCACGTGCTTATATTGAAATAGGGGATATGGATGCAGCCCTTGACGCTATTGACGAAGTGATAGCAAATGGTCCCGATGAAGTACAAGAAGAAGCACAAAGCTTAAAAGCAAAATTACTGTAAGTTGTTTCTGCATTTATAGTTAAAACGGGGAGTAAATTTATTTTACTCCCCGTTTTTTTAGCAATAGAAAAAAGGTCGCTTGGCTACTGTGCGCTTAATTTGTATAGAGTCACTTTTATTGCAGCGTCAGATAGCATAAAATGCCCCGTTCATTAGCACAGTAGGTAAAGCAGTAATTATGCGAGTAGCACTTGGAGTTGAGTACAACGGCGCCCGTTATAGTGGTTGGCAACGTCAATCGCATGTAAATAGCGTACAACAAGAAGTAGAAACCGCGCTTTCGCGTATTTGTAATCATCCAGTTGAAATCGTTTGTGCAGGGCGCACTGATGCAGGCGTGCATGGCACTGGGCAAGTTGTACATTTTAATACCGATGCTGAACGCGATATGGTTGCATTTACTATGGGTATGAATACCTTGTTACCGAAAGATATTGCCATTCGCTATGCAAAACCTGTGAGTGATGATTTTCATGCACGATTTAGTGCTACTGCTCGTCGTTATCGTTATGTTATTTATAATAACGCCTTTCGAGGTGCAATATTAAATGAAGGCGTTACGCATTTTCATCACCCACTTGATGAAACTAAAATGCAAGAGGCATGTCAATACCTATTAGGTGAGCATGATTTTACATCATTTAGAGCTTTGCATTGTCAAGCGAATACTGCTACACGCACTATTCATCACTTATCGGTTGAGCGACAAGGCAGTTATGTGATTATTGATATTAAGGCTAATGCATTTTTACACCATATGGTGCGTAACATTACAGGTTGCTTAACCGATATTGGTATTCATAAGCAGCAACCTGTATGGTTAAAAGAGTTACTTGATTTAAAAGAGCGAGCTAAAGCCAGTGCAACGGCAAAGGCGGCAGGTTTATACTTAGTTGATGTAGATTATCCGGCGCAGTTTGAAATTCCGTCGACACCACTTGGCCCTTTATTCTTAACGGATGCACAAGGTTAGTTGGTGATAATTTAAACATTGTCTAGCAGGCATTTCACTACTAAGACCAGTTTTTTATACCGCCTGTGTGGAATTCATGTTTTAATTGAAAAAATTTGTCTGTCAATAATGATTTGGCAGGAACGCAGCAAAGCACAGAATAGTATTAAGAGAGTTGCAAATGAGTTGGTTAGAAAAAATCCTACCTAAAACAACAAAGTCTTCGGCTCGTAAAGAGATCCCTGAGGGTGTTTGGGCAAAGTGTACAGATTGTGATTCGATTTTATATAAAGCTGAATTAGAAAAATCACTCAATGTATGTCCTAAATGCAATCACCACATGCGTGTGAGTGGCCGTAAACGCCTGGAGCATTTTTTGGATGATGGCGACCGCCAAGAGCTTGGCACGCAGCATGAACCAAAAGATATTTTAAAGTTTAAAGACTCGAAAAAATATTCAGATCGTATCGCAGCCGCACAAAAATCAAGTGGCGAAAAAGACGCGCTAGTAGCGATGAAAGGACGTTTAAAAGGCATTCCAGTTGCCGCCGTCGCATTTGAATTTTCATTTATGGGTGGTTCAATGGCATCGGTTGTAGGTGCACGTTTTGTTGATGCGGTTGATCAGTGTTTAGAACATAACATGCCGCTAATTTGTTTTTCAGCTTCAGGTGGCGCACGTATGCAGGAGGCGCTGATGTCGCTTATGCAAATGGCTAAAACCAGTGCTGCACTTGCAAAAATGAGCGAAAAAGGCCTCCCGTTTATTTCAGTAATGACTGATCCAACCATGGGTGGTGTTTCTGCATCACTCGCCATGCTTGGTGATATCAACGTTGCAGAGCCAAAAGCCTTAATTGGCTTTGCGGGTCCTCGTGTTATTGAACAAACTGTACGCGAAACCCTACCTGAAGGCTTCCAGCGTAGTGAGTTCTTGCTAGAGCATGGTGCTATCGATATGATCATCGACCGCCGTGAAATGCGTGATACGCTTGCCCGTATACTGGCTAAATTTATGGACTTGCCTTCTACGGAACAAGAGCATAGAGTAGCGTAAATTTCAGCTTTACTGATCACACGCTATGACCAAAAACATTCCTAGCCAATCATCAAGCCTTGATGATTGGCTTTGTTATTTAGAAAGTGTTCACCCGGCAAATATTGCTATGGGGCTAGAACGCGTTGCCCACGTCGCGAATGTAATAGGCTTACTCGACACACCTAGCAAAATAATCCTCATTGGTGGCACTAACGGCAAAGGCACTACGGCTCGTTGTTTAGAGACGTTGCTACTAGCACAAGGTTATTCCGTAGGAACTTATGCGTCACCTCATCTAATTCATTACAACGAACGCGTACGCATAAATGGCGCTGAGCTTGATGATCAATTCCATGTTGATGCATTTGATTTACTAGAGCAGGGTCGTGGTGACACACCACTCACTTATTTTGAATATGGTACTCTAGGTGCATTGGCGATTTTTAAACGCCATGCTGTTGACTATGTGCTGCTTGAGGTGGGCTTAGGCGGGCGTTTCGATGCCACTAATATTGTTACCCCATTTGCCAGTGTGATCACTACCATCGATTTAGATCATAAAGAATACCTAGGCGATACACGCGAGTTAGTGGGTTATGATAAAGCAGGTATTTTTCGTACCGGAACCCCGGCTATTGTCGGCGATTTAAATATACCGCATACAGTGACCGATTATGGCCGTGAGATTAATGCCGATATGTATTTATCAGGCCAACAGTTTATTTTTGCAGAAAATGAACAGACGTTTAGTTGGCAATATCAAGGGCATCAGCTTGAATTAACGAAACCATCTATTCCGTGTCAAAATGTAGCGACAGCGCTGACCACATTAGCGGTGTTAAACTTATTGCCGGACGAGGCAGTGATCCGTGATTGTTTAGTTAATTTAGTCGTTGAAGGACGTTTTCAGCAACTAAGTAGTGAGCCAATGGTCTATACTGATGTGGCACATAATGCTGAATCTGCTCGTTATTTAGCGCAAAAGTTAGCAGGGCTTCGTGATCAAGGCTTTAAAGTTCAGGCATTAGTCGCTATGCTGGCTGATAAAGACAAAGTCGCTGTATTAAATGAAGTTAGCTCGGTAGTTGATGCGTGGTGTTTAGCCGGACTTAATTGCTTTCGTGGCGATAAGGTAGAGAATTTAGCTAAATCCATG
Source organism: Pseudoalteromonas ostreae (assembly GCF_018069805.1). Lineage (GTDB taxonomy): Bacteria > Pseudomonadota > Gammaproteobacteria > Enterobacterales > Alteromonadaceae > Pseudoalteromonas > Pseudoalteromonas ostreae. The sequence continues at coordinate 26,820 of NZ_JAGPYN010000025.1, read as the reverse complement.
GATAATGTACACACTAGCGCGCCAATTGAACAGTATCAAACAGTTGCAGACGCATTGGATCGTGTGCTGCCACAGCTCGATGAGAAAACGGTGTTAATTATATTTGGCTCCTTCTTCACTGTTGCAGCTGCCATCAATTATTGGAAAAAATAGAGAGGAATCAGGTGAACTCAGGCTTTATAAATCGTTTAGTCGGCACAACTATTGTGGTGATTGCAGCTATCGTGTTTATTCCTAATATTCTTGATGGCGAAAAAGTACATTACAAAGAAGGCTTTAAAGCTATTCCGGAACGTCCTGAGTTCACAACTATTGATTTGCAAGATTCAATAGATGATCAAGTCGCTAATGCACAACAGCCAAAGGAAGAGCCTGAGGAAGATATATCGGCAGATGATGACCTACTCTCAAGTTCCTCTGAAGCGGTTATAGAGACGACGCCAGTAGCGCAAAAAATGGTTGAAGCATCGACAGATCAAGCAACTGTAGCAACGACTACAGCACACCCTGCTGAAAAAAAGCCAGAGCCAGCACGTAAGCTTGAAGATAATCTATCGAAAATGGCATATGTAATTCAGTTGGGGAGTTTTTCCCACGCCGCAAACGTAAAATCGTTACAGGCTAAACTCAATGATAAAGGGTTTAAAACTTTTACCCGTCCAGTTAAAACACCAAATGGTACTTTAACCAAAGTTTTTGTGGGTCCGTCGCTTAATAAGGCGGAGCTTGAGAGCAAACTCCCTGAATTAAAAGCGCTTACTAAACTTAACGGAAAAGTTACTCAATTTGAAGTGGCAAAATGATCTGGCATTTAGTGCTGACCTCTTATAGAATGCGCCCCAAATTAACGACTAGTTGGTTCATATGATCTGGGTTGATTACGCCATCTTTGGCATTATTGCACTGTCTACTATTATCGGTTTAATTCGTGGCTTTATAAAAGAAGCAATGTCTTTGGCTGTATGGGCTGGCGCATTTATCATATCTAGTTTGTTTTACCAATATTTAGCATCATTCCTAACAAGTATTTCTGAACCCCTTTTAAGAAATGCAGCGGCCATTGCCATATTATTCTTTGCGACGCTATTGTTAGGCGGGTTGTTAAACTACCTGCTAGGTGAACTTGTACAACGTACTGGTTTGTCTGGCACAGACCGTGTTTTTGGCATTGTCTTTGGTGCACTTCGTGGCGTGTTGGTCGTGAGCGCGTTACTCTTCTTTCTTGATGCTTTTACTGGTGCACCCAATACGCACTGGTGGGGTAACTCTATTTTGATCCCAGAATTTGGCTTTGTTGTTGAGTGGTTTTTTTCATACCTCGAAAATAACTCTAGCTTTTTAAATTCGGTCAACCGTTAATCGGCGAGGAAAAATTTCATGTGTGGTATCGTTGGAATAGTCGGAACATCTCCTGTGAATCAGGCGATTTATGATGGCTTAACTGTTTTGCAACACCGTGGCCAAGATGCTGCGGGCATCATTACCATTGAAAACAACACCTTTAGTTTACGCAAAGCAAATGGCTTAGTGAAAGATGTATTTCACACCCGTCATATGAAGCGTTTACAAGGCACTATTGGTATCGGCCATGTACGTTATCCGACAGCTGGTTCTTCTAGCTCGTCTGAAGCGCAGCCGTTCTATGTTAACTCACCGTTTGGCATTGCTTTAGCACACAACGGTAACTTAACCAATGCAGAGCAGCTTAAAGAGCAATTGTTCTGTGAAGCACGTCGACACGTCAACACAACCTCAGATTCTGAAATTTTACTTAACATCATGGCTCATGAATTAAGTAAACCAAATAAACTACATCTTGACCCTGAAGATATTTTTAACGGTATCACCGAAGTTATAAATAAAGTTCAAGGCGGTTATGCCACCATAGCTATGGTAATTGGCCATGGTATTATCGCGTTTCGAGACCCAAATGGTATTCGTCCATTAGTGTTTGGTAAACGTGAAACTGCAAATGATACCGAGTATATGTTTGCCTCTGAAAGCGTTGCGTTAAAAACCGATGGTTTTGAATTTGTGCGTGATGTAGCTCCTGGTGAAGCGATATATGTTACTGAAGGCGGTGAGTTTTACTCACAAACATGCGCAGATAAAGTATCTTACTCGCCATGTATTTTTGAATTTGTTTACTTTGCACGTCCAGACTCAAATATCGATCGCATGTCTGTTTACGCTACACGTGTAAATATGGGCACTAAACTTGGCGAAAAAATTGCTCGCGAATGGGCTGATAAAGACATTGATGTTGTTATTCCGATCCCAGAAACATCATGTGATGTGGCATTGGAAATCGCACGCGTACTTGATTTGCCATATCGCCAAGGGTTTGTTAAAAACCGTTACATTGGCCGTACGTTTATCATGCCTGGTCAGGAAATGCGTAAAAAGTCAGTACGTCAAAAACTCAATGCAATTGATCGTGAGTTTAAAGGTAAAAATGTATTATTAGTTGATGACTCGATTGTACGTGGCACTACTTCAGCGCAAATCGTTGAAATGGCGCGTGAGTCTGGTGCTAAAAACGTTTACTTTGCCTCTGCTGCACCTGAAATTCGCTTCCCTAACGTCTATGGTATTGATATGCCATCGGCGGCTGAGTTGATTGCCCATGGACGTGAAGTTGAAGATATTAATGCAAGTATTGGTTCGGATGGTTTGATTTTCCAATCGTTACCTGATTTGATTGCTGCCGTAGCGCAGGAAAACCCAGAAATTACGCGATTTGAAACTTCAGTATTTGATGGCCAATATATAACCGGTGGTATTGATCAGAATTATTTGAATCGTATCGAACAGCTGCGCAATGATTCGGCAAAAAATAGTCGTGAAAGTGCCATGTCTGCTGGTTTGGAGTTACATAATCAAGAAGAAAACGGCTCAGACTAATTTCTGTCTAGCGAAATAAAAAAAGGAGCTAAATTTAGCTCCTTTTTTGCGAAGGAAAGAAAATAATAACACTACTTTATACTACATTTTACAGCTTATAACGTTGAACTAGGTATCATGTAAAAGTTGGACTTACGATACCGTTGGTCCATAGTATGGCGGTGACAGCTAAAATAATCACCAGTAAAATTAGTCCGCAAGTTACCACAGAGCTTGCGTAAATAAAGCCACGCTCTTGCGGTATATGCATTAAAATGGGCACACCGGTATAGAGTAAGTAGACTGAATAGCTTAAAGCGACTAAACCCACACACACAACAAACCATAGCTCTGGCCAAAATGCCGCCAATGCAGACATAAATACTGGCGTTGAAGTATACGCTGCAAGCTCTAAGGTTTGGGTAAAGGTTGGCTCTGCACCAAAAGTCACAGCCATCCAGTGCGCTAAATAAGCCAGCGCAAACACACCTACAATTAAAGCACCATACATAGCTGCGGCAATTAGTATTGCACTATCGTGGGTTAAAAATACCGGATTGCCAGCCCCGATACTCCAGCCTAAATAAACAGATGAGTAATAACCCATTGCAGATGGAAACAGCGCTATCAGTAATATATGTGATAGGCTATATGTTAAGCTTTCATGGCGGTTATCTATTGTTTGCCACTCTTCGAGTGGGTGGGCGTATAAGCCCCATAGGTGATTTAGTATCATAATTGTGTACCCCATAAAAAGGAATTAGTTCGCTGTTTTATTTTTATACAGCTTGTATTAAGTTATGGTTCAGTAATAGGGGCTTGTCAAGAAACACAATAGGAGATGGACAGCAAAAAATCAGCCTGTATATATTCTAACCTAAATTCGGATTGTTTAATTAATCAAACAACCTGCTTTGTTTTATTATCAGTCATTTTTCATGGTAAAATCATTTTCTTAATGACAGATACTAATGAGTAACTCCCTTCGTGCCACATAGTCAACTTTTAGAACCGATTAAGCAATTTTTACGTTGTGAAACCCCTTTAGGGTGGATTGATGAAGCCACCAAAAAAGAAAATCTAGCAATTATTTTAATTGATCATCTCATCTGTGAGCTAAAAGCCGCGCAATCTGCGATGTTTTTAATCCGTAAGTATGCCGTGGATAAACAAAGCAGTGATGCCTTACTAGAGTGGCTAAAGCCGTTTGAAACGCTGATTTACAAACGCGAAGGGAATTGGCGCGATCTAGCGGCTAAAAACAAACTGACTAAATCAGTGATCCCAAAACCTGATTCAGCTTATGGGCAAGATTTGGTTGATAAAATGGTGATGTTGATCAAAGAAGAGCTGCACCACTTTTATCAAGTATTAGAGATCATGGATGAGTACGGTGTTGAGTATCAAAGTATTACGCCGTGTCGCTATGCTAAGGGGATGCTAAGACATGTAAAAACTTTTGAGCCAGATGCACTGGTTGATAAGCTCATAGTCGGTGCTTACATCGAAGCTCGTTCGTGCGAACGTTTTGCTGCGCTTGCCCCCCATGTTGATAAGCGTTTAGGTGATTTTTATATTTCGTTATTGCGCTCAGAAGCACGCCATTACCAAGATTATTTAACTCTTGCCCAAGAAATTGCTGGTTTTGATATCACCGAACGAGTTAAAGAATTTGGTGAAATTGAAGCGCAACTAATTACATCTTTTGACGATGATTTTAAATTTCACAGCGGTACGCCGGTAAATAAACGCGCATAACCAGCATTTTACAGTGCTATAGCTGGTCAAATGATGCTGTAGCACAGACTATATTTTCAAAAGTGTTTTTAAGTTAGACACATCAAAAACTCTCACCTAATATTTAAAGTAAGTTAAATTTTGATTTATTAGCTATTTTATTGCTTTTCAATGTAAATGAAAGGTTATGACTATTATTATTTAGGTGGGTATTTATGGATGAAAAAGAGGAATTATTTTCATTTTCTGCTGAGGAAGAATTAGTAAATACCGATCTGAAAATATGGAAAATTTTAACCGTTGAAGATGATCTCGATTATCAACACGCATTAGTTAATAGCTTAAAAGAGTTAAAGGCCAAAGATGGCTACAAATATGAGTTATTAGCAGCCAACTCAGTACCAGAAGCTGCGCTTGCTTTAAGTATGCATCCCGATATAGCACTTGTTTTTATCGATGTGGTTATGGAAGAAGATGACTCTGGGCTGCGTTTAGTAAATACCATCAGAGAAGTGATCGGAAACGCTGAAATGCGTATTGTACTATTAACAGGGCAACCCGGCTTTGCCCCTGAAACTAATGTGATGAAAATGCTCGATATTGATGAGTACTGGAATAAGTCTGACATTTCAGCACAAAAGCTTGAATCAATCGTCAATAGTAATATGCGAACCTGGCAATATATTTCGCAAATAACAGCCGCTAAACAGGGTTTGCAACTTGTGTTGGATGCATCAAGGAGTATTAATAGCAAACATGATATGGGCTCATATTCTGCTGCTGTACTGCAAGAGTTAAGCAATATTTTAAAAATTTCTGAAGGGGGAGGGATCCTTTGTTCAAATAACCTAAATAAAGGCTCTGAAGCTGTTATTTTAACTACCAACGGCTGCTTTAATGGTGTGAAAGGGCAAAAAGTAGATAGTAGCATACTGGCCGGTATGTACGATGATTTCCAGCTAGCTATTAAAGAGAAACGTCATGTGTTTTCAAATCAACATAGTATCTTTTTTTTCGCAGCAACAATTCCTGAAGGCGCTCACTATATTACCTTGGTAAAATCAGATAACCCCATTAGTGAAGAAAACGAATACTTATTAAAAGTATTTAGTGAAAACGTCAGTAGCGGGTTTGCTAATATTTCATTATTAAATAGATTAACCGAGCTTGCCTATACCGATGTTTCATTAAACTTACAAAATAGAAACTGGTTAACTCGCGAAATTAAAAATATGAATGTGCATGAGCAGTCAAAAATGCGTTTAATTATTTTTGATATTTATCAATTTGATGAAAAAGCATTTACCTTTGGTTACGATTTTTGTAAAAAAATCATAAAATTGGTACATAAGAGTATCGTAGATGTTTTTTCCATATATGACCCCAGAATTGCGATTATTAGTAACCGCAGCTTTGCTATGCTCATTAATGTTGATTTTGAAATTGCGGATGATATTACACGTTTTCATAATAAACAAAAGTACGAAATTGAAAATGTTAAGCAATTTATTGACGTAAGAGTACTGGAGTTAAAGCTAAGTTGTGCATTAGATATTACCCCCGAAAAAGTAATTAGCCTAGCAGAGTCGAGCTTAAATTACATGCAAGTAACTCAAGCGAAGTTTATTTTGCATACAGATGAAAAAACAGTTGCTATAACAAGGCGATATGAGTTGATGGCGCGCTTAAGAACGGCTATTAGCACCAAAGAGCTGCGTGTCGCTTTGCAACCAAAAATGTGCTTGAAAACATTAAAACCAATTGGGTTTGAAGCGCTAGCAAGATGGCAATTGGCTGATGGCAGCTTTGTAAACCCAGAAGAATTTATAGAGCTTGCTGAAACAGCTGGTTTAATTAATGAGCTAGATAATGTTATTTTTGAAAAAATACTACAAATTATTAATCAACTTAAAAGTTGTGGTATAAATTTCCCCATTGCGTTTAATGCATCATCTTATGACTTGATCGAGCCCTCTTACTTTGAGTCAATCAAGAGTCGAATTGAGAAATATAATGTATCAGCTTCTATGCTGGAACTTGAAGTAACAGAAACTCAAGCGATCAGTAATTACAACTTCATTAAAGAGGCTTTATCGCGGTTTATGGCGTTGGGTATTAAAGTGAGCATTGATGACTTTGGTACAGGTTATTCATCGTTAGCACATATTAATGAAATACCGTCGAATGCGATAAAAATTGATCGCTATTTTGTTAGTAATCTTGAGCATAGTTTAAATAATCAGTATATGATCAAAATGATCATTAGCCTCGCAAAGCAATTTGATTTTACGGTTATAGCTGAGGGAGTTGAAAATGAATTTGAAGTACGATGGTTAAGACAAGCCGGTTGTGAAATGGCCCAAGGTTACTTTTTTTCAAAACCACTATTTTATGATGATTTACTGATTTGGTTAGCGCAGTTTGGTAATGGCAATGATTAAAAAAAAACACTCATTTTACAGTGAAGGAAAAGGTGTGCTTATAAAGTCGCTGTTTATTTTGTTTGTTACGGTATTAATAGGTTGGTTGGTGTATGAGCAGGTGTATCACTCAAAGGCAACTATAATAAAGGAACGCCAAGATGAAAAGCTAATACTTGTTAGTACTTATTTATCCAAAGAGTTAAGCAGTATTAAAAAACTCACCCAGCTGTTAGCAAATGGTCAACGATTAAAAAGCAATGTGGGTTTAAATACACTTAGCGCTCAACAAAGCGATAAGCTCATAAATGACTATTTTTTGAATTTTGCTTCTGTCTCAACTAATATCTCACAAATACGTTGGCTTGAACGCAGTGGTAAAGAGCGTTATAGAGTTAATAGCAGTAATAAAAAAAGTGAGATTGTTGAGGTATCACAATTACAAAATAAGCAAAATCGTTATTACTTTAATGAAGGGATGTTAGTTGCACCACCGAATACATTTATTTCAGAAATTGATTTAAATGTTGAGCGTGGAAAAGTTGTTATCCCTCATGAGCCAACAATTAGAGTGACTTACAGAACGCGAGGTGATGAGTATTTAATAGATGGTTTGTTAGTAGTGAATTTTAATCTGGATTATTTATTTAGCAATATTCGACAATATGATGAAAAAAACACCCAAGTAAATATCCTAAATCATGATGGTTATTGGTTGTATAACAAGGATCCCGCATTACAATTTGGGTTTATGTATAATCAAGTTAATAACTCGCTAGCAAATCACTCGCCAGCGCTTTGGCAACATATCATTGAACATGATGTACAAAGCACCTCGCGTATTTTTCATGACAGTTTATATACTTTCAGACGATTCTCTATCGTTTCATTACGTGAAGCAATGCAAAGAACCGCAGACTCAGATAAAGAAATTATTATCCTTATCGGTAGCCCTAAAGATCTACTTTATAATGCAAAAATTATTGCATTTCAATATGCTGCACTGTGCAGTGTTGTTTTATGTATTTGCGGTTTTGGCTTTAGTTATCGTGAATATTTATTTCAACAGCAATTAATTACTTTATCGCATAAATTACAGTGTGAAAAAGTAGAGTTAGATAGTGTTAACAAACAACTCGATTTAACTATACGCCAGCAACAGCAATTACAAGCAAGTTTAATTGAAGCACAAAAACTATCTTCCTTGGGGCTGTTGGTAGCGGGAGTTGCTCATGAGATGAATACACCGATTGGCGGTGCTATTATCTCTGTGTCTAACGCGGATGTGGCTATTAATAAGTTGAATGAGGCGATGAAAACAGGATTAACTAAATCGCAATTAGATAAAAGCACACAGAGCATTGAGGAAAATTTAGGGTTAGCTAAAATTAATTTAGACAAGGCTGCTGTATTAGTTAAAAGTTTTAAAAAAATGGCCATAGATCGTCATAATGATGATGCCATTACCTGCAATGTAAGAAAAATAACTGAAGATTTACTGATCACCCTCAATTCAAGATTAAAAAACTCAAACGTAAAAGTGAAGATCTTAGTTGAAACTGAGCAAGATATAAAAAGCCGACCAGGGATCATTTCCCAAGTGTTAGAAAATCTGATAATGAACGCACTAACCCACGGGTTTGCAAAAAATCAAGTTGGTGAAATTGAAATAAAAATAGCACAAGCGCCAAATCAATCTATTAAATTAACTATTTCAGATAGTGGTGTTGGGATTAAAGAGGATTCTCAACAGCACATCTTTGAGCCTTTTTACACCTCGGCTCGTGGTATTGGCAATACTGGACTTGGCTTATATATGGTGCACCAATGGGTTACAAAAATTTTGCAGGGGGAAATTAAACTACAGTCCAATCCACACTCTGCAGAGCGGTTTAAAACTCAGTTTATGATTATTATACCCAATAGCATAGAATAAAAGCTGGGTTAATGGTGGACTCAGATATCGATTTTAAATTTTAGCGTGGCGAATTCGTTGCTTAGAGTGATAGTCATATAAGTATTTGTGCTTTTAACGTTTTAAAAACTGTAGGTATTGCTCAGTCTTAGCCTCTGAAAAGCCATGGCGTAGAAGGACTTGTGCGGCCTCGCCATTATTGATAATGGTATTGAAACCGTTTTCTAACTGTATTAATTGTTGTTTACTTTGCGCAGCAGATTTGGAAAAAATAATATACAGGCGGTGGGATGCTAAATGAGGATGGATATATACGATTGGCTGTCCTGTTTGTAATTGTGGATGATTGTTTAACCAATACTCACCGACTTCTTTGGTGCCTGCGACTAAGTCAACGCGGCCAAGCTGTAATACGCGTAGACTACTGATCAAGTCATTAGTCGCTGTAATGACCAAATTGTGTTCACGACTAAAATCTTCGCTAATTACATAATTGCTACCTTTACTTATGCTGTATGGCAGTAGTGACGTTAAACTACCATCGTAGTTTATTGTGCTACTTTTTCGTTTAAATAATCCAGTAAATGAATTTGCTAATGGTCGTGAATAGTGGAATATTTTTTCTCGCTCGGCGCTATAATAAGCCCCTAAAAGGGCTGTTCGCTTATTTTTTTCAAGTAATCTTAGTGCACGAGCCCAAGTTGTAAATTCAATGCTAGCTTCAATATCTTGGCTTGCTAATGCGGTAACAACAATATCAGCTAACCAACCCTGTTGTGGCAGTTGCTCTGAAAAATACGGGGGAAAAGGCTCGGTAACAAAAAGCCATTTATCTTGGCTGTATGTATGGCTTGCGTAAAGTAAACAAATAAGTATGAAAAATAATTTAAGCATTACGACCAGTATTAAAAAACGAGCAATATCGTAAGCGTAGACAATATTTTATATTTGTGCGAATGGCTCACTTACAAGTTCTTGTGTCTGCGCGGTAACGACTAAATAAGAACCTTGAGTATACCAATCCCCCAACACTGTGCGAGTGAGTGTTTGCTTATCTACTTCATAATGATGCACTTTAGGGCGATGAGTATGGCCATGGATCATATGTTTTACTTGGTGTTTTGCAAATGTTGCTAGTACCGCTTGTTCAGTAACATCTAATATTTCAAGCGCTTTACCGGTTTGATTTTGCTTTGATTTTTCTCTGGCATTTTGCGCAACTTTACGACGATACCACAGTGGCATAGCAAGCATTAATCTTGGCCACCACCAACTGCGGCCTTTTTTACGAAATTTTTGGTATTCAATATCTTGTGTGCACATTTCATCGCCATGCAAAATAACGGTGAGTGTACCATATAAATCAATAACAATTTGTTCAGGCAATAAAGTCATGCCCGCTTGTTTGGCGTATTTATCGCGCATAATGAAATCACGATTGCCATGCAAAAAATATACTGGGGTGCCGTTATCACTCACTACTTTTAAATGTTTTGCAACTTCAGTTGAGAGTGCTGTTACATAGTCATCACCTACCCATACTTCAAAAAAGTCACCGAGTATATATAGCGCGTCTACATCCTTATTAATAATATGCGTGTCTAAAAACTGATAAAAAGCTGCACTGATATCGGGGCGATTTTCACTTAAATGCAGGTCGGCAATAAAGTAGGTTTGGCGAGTCATAGGTAAGTCTTTTAAAAATAAATAAAGCGGGCATATATGCATAACATAAATACCCGCTAAAACGCCACGTTACGTGGGTAAGCGTACTATTAGTTTACAGTTACGCTTGTGATGATAACGTCATCAAGAGGTACGTCTTGATGAAAGCCTGTGCTACCTGTAGCAACGGCTTTAATTTTTTCTACTACGTCCATGCCTTCAACAACTTCAGCAAATACACAGTAACCCCAGCCTTGAGATGTTTCGCTGCTGAAGTTTAAGAAGTCATTGTTATTCACGTTAATGAAAAACTGTGCTGTTGCTGAATGTGGATCAGGAGTACGTGCCATAGCAAGCGTACCAACCTTATTAGAAAGGCCATTGTTTGCTTCATTTTGAATAGGATCATGCACTTCTTTTTGTGTCATACCAGGCTCAAAACCACCGCCTTGTACCATGAAACCATCAATCACACGGTGAAAAATAGTGCCGTCGTAAAAGCCTGCGTTAGCATACTGTAAAAAGTTTTTAACTGTGTTTGGCGCATCTTCTTTGTGCATGTTAATGGTGATATCACCAAAATTTGTGTGTAGAACAACCATGTGGTTTCCTATTAGCTGATTTATTTGCCGCTATTTTATCTTAGTTAGCTAAGATTAACAAAGTGCTTATTCAATTGATAAAGCGCTAGAGCAGGGGCTTTTCAAGTGTTAACATAGCGATTCAAGTAAATAGTCAAGGACTTAAAATAAATGGTAAATATATACAACACACTCACGCGTCAAAAAGAGCAATTTAAACCTATGGTCGACGGCAAGATCGACATGTATGTGTGTGGTATCACCATTTATGATTATTGCCATATTGGTCATGCCCGTACATTTGTAAGTTTTGACGTGATCGTACGCTATCTTCGTCACATTGGTCATGATGTAAAGTATGTGCGCAATATCACCGATATTGATGACAAAATCATTAAGCGTGCGAATGAAAATGGCGAAGCGATTAACGACTTAACTGTGCGTATGACCAAAGCAATGCATGAAGATTTTGATAGCCTTAACATGTTGCGTCCAGACATTGAACCGACGGTTACCGGCCATATGGATGAAATTATCGAAATGGTTGAACGACTAGTTGCTAAAGGCCACGCCTATGTTGCAGCCGACGGCGATGTTTTATTTGACGTCTCAACGTTTGAGCAATACGGTGCATTGTCACAGCAAGATTTAACTATGCTACAAGCCGGTTCGCGTGTTGAAGTAGCACAAGATAAAGATGATCCACTTGATTTTGTGTTATGGAAAAAAGCCAAAGCGGGTGAACCATCATGGGCATCACCGTGGGGCGAAGGTCGTCCAGGTTGGCATATTGAATGTTCGGCAATGAGTTCAAAGCATTTAGGTGAGCATTTTGATATTCATGGCGGTGGTTCAGATTTACAGTTTCCACACCATGAAAATGAGATTGCGCAATCATGCTGTGCAAATAACGGCAAGTACGTCAATACCTGGATCCATACGGGTATGGTACAAGTAAATAAAGAGAAGATGTCAAAATCATTAGACAACTTCTTTACTGTTCGCGATGTACTTAAAGAATATGACGCTGAATCAGTACGTTACTTTTTAATTTCTGGTCATTACCGCAGCCAGTTGAATTATTCGCAAGAGAACTTAGATCAAGCACGTTCGTCGCTTGAGCGTATTTATACGGCACTTCGTGGTGTTGAGCCTATCAGTTGTGATTTAGCAACAAATGAACATGTGGCTAAATTTAGAAAAGCAATGGATGACGACTTTAATACACCAGAAGCATTACCAGTGTTATTTGAATTAGCCAAAGAGCTGAATCGCTTAAAAGACACTGATGCAGCGCAAGCAAGTAAATTAGCATTTGTACTGCGCAGCCTTGGTGAAGTATTAGGGATTGCACAACAAGCACCTGAGGCATTTTTACAAGGTGGCCAAGCAGATGACGAAGTTGCCCAAATAGAAGCGTTAATAGTTAAGCGTAATGAAGCACGCGCGAGTAAAGATTGGGCTGCGGCTGATGAAGCGCGTGATGCTTTAAATGCACTTGGGGTGATACTGGAAGACTCTGCAGGTAAAACTACATGGCGTAAAGCGTAATTAATTACCGTCAAATAGGCATTGCTGAATAAGACGTATTTTAGTAAGTATTATATTAGTAAGTGTTATAAAGGGTTGCCAATTTGGCAGCCTTTTTATTTTTTCTAGCTTGACCTCAACTTAACCTTAGGTTTTACCTTTGCGTTTATTAGTTATTTTGAAAGGAATGAAATGAATATTTTTCTTGCCATGATCCCTGCTTTTTTATGGGGCACCACCTATGCGGTCACTAAATATGCCACCCCTGATTGGCCGCCAATATTACTTGGCGCGTTGCGAGCATTACCTGCGGGTTTACTGTTATTTGTGCTTAAACCATCATGGCCTAAAGCAAAACAGTGGCGCGGTTTAGTATTATTAGCTGTGGTTAATATTGCCCTGTTTTTTAGTTTTATTTTTATTATGGCGGTTAATTTACCGGCGGCAATTGCCGGTGTTGGTATGGTCTCTGTGCCTGTAGTTGCGTTGATTTATGCGTGGGTTTTTAAAAAGCAGCGCCCAGCATTTTTGCAATCTGTGTGCGCACTTGTATTAGTTATTTTGGCTTGGCGATTATTTGATCCCCAGCATGTCACGATTAATGCATTAGGAGTATTCGCTTTAATAGGTGCGTTGTTAACAATTGTTGTTGGTAGTACTTTAGTGCAAAGAATATCTACCCATACTCATTGGTGGACGGTATTAACATGGCAGCTGATCATTGGCGGATCAGTGTTAGCATTAGTAGCAATGACTCAAGCTGTATACTTTGAGCCACAACAATATCAAGTACTTGCTAATGGTGTCAGTTCAATACAGTGGCTAGCATTATTTTGGTTAATTGTGCCAAATACAGCGCTTGCGTATATCTTGTATGTTTGGTTACTTGGCCGAATGACCGTGGTTGAGTTTACTTTCGGTACGATTGCTAATCCGATCGCAGGTATTATTTGCGCCGTGGTATTACTAAGTGAGCACTATCAAGTTTGGCAATATACGATAATGGTTTTAATGATTTTCTTCTCTGTGCTGCCGCAATTGTTAAAACTAACACGGCGCCAGCGCTCAGCTAAAATAGTCTAACAAAGCTGTTTTTCTTAACAACAAAGGGTTGCTAAACAGCAACCCTTTGTTAATTCTTTATGCGACGTTAGAGCCTAATTAGCTATGGTATTTTTCACAGGCTTCAAGGGTATTTTCAATCAAGCTTGCTACTGTCATTGGGCCTACGCCGCCTGGTACTGGCGTGATGAAATGTGCTTTTTGTTCAGCGATATCATACTGTACGTCACCGACTAATTTGCCGCTATCTAAACGATTAATGCCTACATCGATCACAATTGCGCCTTCTTTAACCCAATCTCCAGGAATAAACTCAGGCTTACCAACTGCCACAACTAACAGATCAGCACGGCGTACATGAGTTTCTAAATCTTGTGTAAATTTATGACACACAGTGGTTGTACAACCAGCAAGTAATAGTTCCAATGCCATAGGACGACCAACAATATTTGAAGCGCCAACAACAACTGCATGCATGCCTTTGTATTTTACACCGGTCGAATCAAGCAGTGTAATAATACCTTTTGGCGTACAAGGGCGAAGGGCTGGCATACGTTGTGCTAAACGGCCAATGTTATAAGGGTGAAAGCCGTCAACATCTTTGAGTGGAGTGATATGCTCAAGGATTTTTTCAACATCAAGACCAGCAGGAAGAGGAAGTTGTACTAAAATACCATCAACTTGTGCATCGTTATTGAGCTCATCAATTAAATCTAATAACGCTTGCTCGTTTGTATCTGCTGGTAAATCAAATGATTTAGAAATAAAGCCAACTTCTTCACAGGCTTTACGTTTTGAACCTACATAAACTTGGCTTGCAGGATCTTGCCCTACAAGTACAACTGCAAGTCCAGGTGCACGCAAACCGTTTGCAACACGTTCACTTACTCTTTGTGCTACTGCACTGCGTACTTGTTTAGCTATTGCCTTACCATCGATGATGTTTGCCGTCATGGGTGACCTTTAATTGGGGTTAGTTAACTTAATACCGATACTTTAAAAAACGAATGCATACAGAAATAGGGGTAATTATAATGCTAATAAAGAACATGCTCTCTACTACTCGTTTTTAATACGCTTACTATTTTCGCAGAAAAGCGCTAATGCGCCAAGTTGCTTTTCTGATATAGCCGCTAATTATATAAAAGAGTTGAAATTTTAGCTGATCCTCACAATATTTAACCATTGTGAACTAAAAATGACCGATTGATTTATTTTCTAAAAAAAAGGTTTGACCTGACACGGTCAAATCACTATTATGCACCCCGTTGTCAACGAGGTCACTCGCAGGCAATAGTAAGCATCGGCGATTAGCGCAGTTTGGTAGCGCACTTGGTTTGGGTCCAAGGGGTCGCAGGTTCAAATCCTGCATCGCCGACCACTTTCTAAATTGTAAAGAATGGTAATGATTGGTTTGGGTATATCC
Organism: Pseudoalteromonas ostreae; assembly: GCF_018069805.1. Lineage (GTDB taxonomy): Bacteria > Pseudomonadota > Gammaproteobacteria > Enterobacterales > Alteromonadaceae > Pseudoalteromonas > Pseudoalteromonas ostreae. The sequence continues at coordinate 11,601 of NZ_JAGPYN010000025.1, read as the reverse complement.
CATGCAGTCACAGGTTAAGTGCTGAAAAGCCGACCACTTTCTATTATAATAGATTGGCTTATTGGTAAACTATGAAGTTTTCGATGCGCCCATAGCTCAGCTGGATAGAGCAACGCCCTTCTAAGGCGTCGGTCGAAGGTTCGAATCCTTCTGGGTGCGCCATTCGAAAATATGTAAATACAGCGGTGGTTGTAGCTCAGTTGGTAGAGCCCCGGATTGTGATTCCGGTTGTCGTGGGTTCGAGCCCCATCAGTCACCCCATTTACAAAAAAGAATATCGGCGATTAGCGCAGTTTGGTAGCGCACTTGGTTTGGGTCCAAGGGGTCGCAGGTTCAAATCCTGCATCGCCGACCACTTTCTCAAAAGTGGTCTCAAATACAAAGTTTGAGTGTTCATTAAAACGAAGTTTAACACTTCTATATCGGCGATTAGCGCAGTTTGGTAGCGCACTTGGTTTGGGTCCAAGGGGTCGCAGGTTCAAATCCTGCATCGCCGACCACTTTCTAAAATAAACTCCTAAAAACTATCTCTTAACTAAAGATTAGATCTATTCTGATAGCTAGAACGCCTACTTTTCATCCTCTATGCTTGCTTAATCCGCTATCTGACCAAATAATTGCCCCCTAGACTCGACTATCATAAATATTAGGTTATAATGCCGCGTCTATTGTTTAACATAGTGCCCGAAGGGCAGAGCAGCATTGGTATCTTATAGTGAAGATGGGGTTGATAAGTCGCATAAATGACTTTAAACGTGCCAAAACGCATAGTGATTACCGTGTTTGTAAGGAAGGCGAACAGTCGCCAAAATTGAAGATTGAGGTATATCATGCAAGTTTCTGTTGAGACGACTCAAGGCCTTGAGCGCCGTCTGACCATCACCGTTCCTGCAGAGAACGTTGAGACCGAAGTAAAAAAACGCTTACAACAACTGTCTAAAACCCAGCGTATTGATGGTTTCCGTCCTGGTAAAGTACCAACGTCTGTAATCAACAAACGTTACGGTAGCGCAGTTCGCCAGGAAGTTGCTGGCGAAGTAATGCAACGTAATTTTTATGAAGCTATCGTAGCTGAAAAAATTAACCCTGCTGGCGCACCAACATTTGCTCCTAAAGCACTTGAAGCAGGTAAAGATTTAGAATTCTCTGCAACATTTGAAGTTTACCCTGAAGTTGAAGTTCAAGGTTTAGATAAAATCACTGTAGAAAAACCAGCTGTAACTGTAACTGACGAAGATTTAGCAAATATGCTAGAAACACTTCGTAAGCAACATGCATCATGGGCTGAAGTTGATGTCGCTGCTGGCGAGAAAGACCGTGTAACGGTTGATTTCGTAGGTACTATCGACGGTGAAGTATTCGAAGGCGGAAAAGCTGAAGACTTCCCATTAGAACTTGGTCAAGGTCGTATGATCCCAGGTTTTGAAGATAACATCGTTGGTAAAAAAGCAGGCGAAGAAGTTGTTTCTGACGTAACTTTCCCTGAAGATTACCATGCTGAAAATCTTAAAGGCAAAGCAGCTCAATTCACTATCACAGTGAAGAAAGTTGAAGCGCAAGAGCTACCTGAACTTAGCGAAGAATTCGCAACTAAGTTTGGTGTAACTGAAGGCGGCGTTGACGCTCTTAAAGAAGAAGTTAAAAAGAACATGACACGTGAACTTGACCAAGCGGTTAAAGCTAACGTGAAAGACCAAGCAATTAAAGGTCTTTTAGCTAATAACGAAATCGACGTGCCTAAAGCGCTAGTAGATCAAGAAATTGATGCACTACGTCAACAAGCTGCACAACGTTTTGGTGGCGACGCTAAAAACATGCCTGAGCTTCCAGCAGAATTGTTCCATGAACAAGCAGTAACACGCGTTAAGACTGGCCTATTATTAGGTGAAGTAATTAAAGCGAACGAGATCAAAGTTGATGATTCAAAAGTTGAAGCATTAATTGCAACAGTAGCTTCTGCATACGAAGATCCAACTGAAGTTGTAGAATACTACAAAGCAAATGATCAACTTATGCAACAAATGCGTAATGTAGCAATGGAAGAGCAAGCTGTTGAAGCTATTTTAGCTAAAGCAACTGTGACTGACGTTGAAAAAGCATTTGATGACATCATGAATCCACAGCAAGGTGCTTAATAAGTCATTGACTTAAGCCCTCGCTAACGATTAAATGGCTCGTGTTGCTCTGTATTATGCAGTGTGCCCGAGCCATTTTAGTTTGTGGCCTTCAATTTCGCCAAAAAATAACTATGCTTTTCTTATAATAAGGATAAGTATAAGCGCATAAGGAATTAGATAAATATGAACACTGGTATTACAGATCCACTCAATGCATTAGTACCTATGGTTGTTGAGCAAACAGCGAAAGGCGAGCGCTCGTATGATATTTACTCGAGACTATTAAAAGAGAGAATCATTTTTTTAACAGGTCAAGTTGAAGACAACATGGCTAATCTGATCTTAGCGCAAATGCTATTTTTAGAATCAGAAAATCCAGAAAAAGACATCTTTTTATATATTAATTCGCCAGGCGGTTCAGTGACTGCGGGTATGGCGATTTATGACACCATGAATTTCATTAAACCAGATGTAAGCACTATTTGTGTTGGCCAAGCGGCGAGCATGGGGGCATTTTTATTGACTGCTGGTGCAAAAGGCAAACGTTATTGTTTACCTAATTCGCGGGTGATGATCCACCAACCATTAGGCGGTTTCCAAGGTCAAGCATCTGATTTTGAAATACACGCCAAAGAAATTTTGTCTATTAAAGATAAATTAAACCGTTTAATGGCAGAGCATACCGGGCAACCATTAGATGTGATTTCAAAAGATACAGATCGTGACAACTTCATGAGCGCCAGCCAAGCTGTTGATTATGGCTTAGTTGATGCGGTGTTTACTAGTCGCGACAGCAAGTAAAAATATAAGCTGGTAACTAACGGTGCTAGCTTGAGCTGTTTACACTGTGAAAACCAATATTTTTTGGTATAGTTAAGCGTATTGAAATAGCTGCTAAGTAGTTTGGCAGCCAACGAATAAGATGAGGTAGCTGAATGTCTGACACTCCTACAGACGGCGACAAAAGTAATAAATTGTTATACTGCTCTTTTTGTGGCAAAAGCCAGCATGAAGTTCGTAAGTTAATTGCTGGCCCTTCAGTATACATTTGTGATGAATGTGTTGAGCTATGCAACGACATTATCAGGGAAGAGATCAAAGACATTGCGCCAAAGCACAATACCTCTGATAAACTGCCTGCACCAAAAGAAATTCGTAATCATTTAGATGATTATGTTATTGGTCAAGATCACGCCAAAAAAGTACTGTCAGTAGCGGTTTACAATCACTACAAACGTTTGCGTAATCAAACCGGTAAAACGGATATTGAGTTAGGCAAAAGTAATATCTTACTTATTGGCCCAACCGGCAGTGGTAAAACATTATTAGCTGAAACGTTAGCGCGTTTATTAGATGTGCCGTTTACAATGGCTGATGCAACCACACTAACTGAAGCCGGTTATGTGGGCGAAGATGTTGAAAACATCATCCAAAAATTGCTACAAAAATGTGATTACGATGTAGAAAAAGCGCAACGTGGTATTGTTTACATTGATGAGATTGACAAAATTTCACGTAAATCAGATAACCCGTCGATCACTCGTGATGTATCTGGTGAGGGCGTGCAACAAGCACTGCTTAAACTAATTGAAGGTACAGTGGCATCTGTGCCACCACAAGGCGGACGTAAACACCCACAGCAAGAGTTTTTACAGGTAGACACCTCTAAAATCTTATTCATCTGTGGTGGCGCATTCTCTGGTCTTGATAAAGTGATTGAGCAGCGTAGCCATAAAAATACCGGTATCGGTTTTGGGGTAAACGTAAAAGAATCTGCGGCGAGCCGATCTTTGAGTGAAACATTTAAAGATGTTGAGCCAGAAGATTTAGTGAAATATGGTTTGATCCCAGAATTCATCGGTCGTTTACCTGTTGTGGCAACCTTAACTGAACTTGATGAGTCGGCTTTAGTGCAAATTTTAAATGAGCCTAAAAACGCCTTAACAAAACAGTACGGTGCATTGTTTGGTATGGAAGACGTTGAACTTGAGTTCCGTGATGACGCACTGCGTGCTATCGCTCATAAAGCGATGGAGCGTAAAACAGGTGCCCGTGGACTTCGTTCAATTGTTGAGGCGGTATTACTTGATACTATGTACGAACTTCCTTCAATGGAAAACGTCAGCAAAGTCGTGATTGACGATACCGTGATCAAAGGTGAATCAGATCCTATTTTGATTTATCAAAGTGCCAGCCAAGATAAAGCGGCATCTGAGTAAAATTTACTCATTTTGATAATAAAAAGGAGCCTAGTGCTCCTTTTTTTATAATTTATTTAATCCAGTTGCGTTAAATTGTTGAACTTTACTTAGGTTATCCCCATATACTTGAGTAATCTTTAAAATAAATGAAGAGCGAAGAGAAAAATAATGACGCTTGAGAGAACAGATCGAGTCGAAATCCCGGTGCTAGCACTGCGCGATGTCGTGGTATATCCGCACATGGTGATCCCGCTTTTTGTAGGCCGTGAAAAATCAATAAAATGCCTTGAAGCGGCAATGGATAAAGACAAACAAATTTTCCTTGTTGCGCAAAAAGACGCGACCGTGGATGAACCAGAGCAAGATGATATTTATCGTGTGGGAACCATTGCTACCGTTTTACAATTGCTTAAATTACCTGATGGCACAGTTAAAGTACTGGTTGAAGGCACACAGCGAGCAAAACTAGAAAGCTTTATTGATAATGAAGACTTCTTTGTTGCTAATGCGCAGTTTATTGGTTCAGAAGAAATTGATGAGCAAGAGCAAGATGTATTTATTCGCAGTGCCGTCAGTCAATTTGAAGGCTATGTAAAGCTTAATAAGAAAATACCACCAGAGGTGTTAACCTCGGTTAGTGGCATTGATGAAGCGCCGCGTCTTGCCGATACTATGGCAGCGCACATGCCGCTGAAAGTGCCTGAAAAGCAAAAAGTACTCGAAATCACCAATGTTACAGAACGTCTTGAATATTTAATGGCGTTGATGGAAGGTGAAATCGATTTGCTGCAGGTTGAGAAAAAAATTCGTACCCGCGTTAAAAAGCAGATGGAAAAGTCGCAGCGTGAGTATTACCTCAATGAGCAAATGAAAGCTATTCAAAAAGAATTAGGCGAGCTTGACGACGTACCAGATGAATTCGAAGCACTGAAAAAGCGCATTGAAGAATCGGGTATGAGCAATGATGCACAAGAAAAAGCCAACTCTGAACTTGCTAAGCTTAAAATGATGTCGCCGATGTCGGCAGAAGCTACGGTTGTGCGTTCATACATAGACACATTAATTAATGTGCCATGGAAAAAACGTTCGAAAGTGAAAAAAGACTTAGCGGGCGCACAAAAGATTTTAGATAGCGACCATCACGGTCTTGATAAAGTTAAAGAACGCATTATTGAATACCTCGCCGTGCAACAGCGTACCAATAAACTCAAAGGGCCAATTTTGTGCCTAGTGGGTCCTCCTGGTGTTGGTAAAACGTCATTAGGTCAATCAATTGCTCGCTCTACTGGGCGGAAGTATATTCGTATGGCACTAGGTGGTGTGCGTGATGAAGCAGAAATTCGTGGTCACCGTCGTACTTACATAGGTTCAATGCCAGGTAAGTTGATTCAAAACATGAGTAAAGTGGGCGTTAAAAATCCATTATTCTTATTAGATGAAATCGACAAAATGTCATCAGATATGCGTGGCGATCCCGCTTCAGCATTACTTGAAGTACTTGATCCTGAACAAAATAGCCATTTTGCGGATCATTACTTAGAAGTCGATTATGACTTATCTGACGTAATGTTTGTTGCTACATCAAACAGCTTTAACATTCCCGGTCCGTTATTGGATCGGATGGAAGTGATCCGGTTATCGGGTTATACCGAAGATGAAAAGCTAAATATTGCCAAAGAACATTTAATTGTTAAACAAGTTAAACGCAATGGCTTAAAAGATGGCGAATTAATCATCGAAGACAGTGCAATCATCGGCATTATTCGTTATTACACGCGTGAAGCGGGTGTACGTAATTTAGAACGCGAAATATCTAAGTTATGCCGTAAAGCGGTGAAGAACATATTGCTTGAAAAAGGCACCAAAACAGTCACTATTGACGCTGACAATCTTGAAGATTTCTTAGGTGTGCAGCGCTATGATTACGGTAAAGCTGAAGACGGCGATCGCATTGGCCAAGTAACAGGTTTAGCGTGGACTGAAGTGGGCGGTGATTTGTTGACCATTGAATGTGCCGCAGTGCCAGGCAAAGGTAAACTAAGCTACACTGGGTCGCTAGGCGATGTAATGCAAGAGTCGATTCAAGCAGCGATGACAGTTGTACGTAATCGCGCTGATGCATTTCGTATTAACAGTGATTTTTACGAAAAACGAGATATTCATGTTCACGTACCGGAAGGGGCAACTCCAAAAGATGGACCAAGTGCCGGTGCCGCGATGGTCACAGGTTTAGTATCAAGTCTTACAGGTAACCCTGTACGTGCAGATGTTGCTATGACGGGTGAAATCACTTTACGTGGTGAAGTTTTACCAATTGGTGGCTTAAAAGAGAAGCTATTAGCTGCCCATCGTGGTGGAATTAAAACGGTCATTATTCCAAAAATTAACGAACGTGACTTAAAAGAGATCCCTGACAATGTATTAGCAGGACTTGATATTCACCCAGTTACGTGGATTGATGAGGTTTTAAAACTGGCTTTGGTACACCCAGTTGAGAGTTTTTCAGTCGAAACATCAAAAAACCAGTAAAAAAGCGAAAAAAAGTGCTTTAAAGGGCTTTTCAAATCTAGGTGGTATGATAAGTTAAGCACTGGTTTTCAGGCCTAGGCCTTATGTGGCCTAGGCTGAAGAAAAATTACAATCGTATGAGCATGAAAAAGTTTGCTCTAAAATTTTCAAAATAGTGATGTTAGTTTAAAAAACAATCGCTCTTGATAATAACAATGAAAGAGGATGATATTGTGAATAAATCTCAATTAATCGATCAAATCGCAGCTGATGCTGACATTTCTAAAGCGGCTGCGGGTCGTGCACTTGATTCATTCATCGAGGCTGTTTCTGGCGCTCTTAAAGATGGCGATTCTGTAGCATTAGTTGGTTTCGGTACTTTCTCAGTACGTGAACGTGCAGCTCGTTCAGGCCGTAACCCACAAACTGGCGAGGCAATTCAAATCGCTGCAGCGACTATCCCGGCTTTTAAAGCAGGCAAAGCGCTTAAAGATGCATGTAATGCCTAATCACTGCTCTTTAGTGAGTTAGTTTTGGCAGTGTAAGAAGTTAATCGCTTTTACAGCTTAATTAACGTTCTTTCTCGCCAACTGCTTCAAGTGAAAAAGCGTATCTGGTAAGATACGCTTTTTTTACATAAGCAAGGCGATTTCTGCCTCGAATAGAATAGAGATAAATAAATGCTTGAGAAAATCAGAGAAGGTTCGCAAGGACCGGTAGCTAAAGTTATTTTAGGCGCGGTGATTTTATCTTTTGCCTTAGCAGGGATCGGTGGTTATTTAGGTCAAACCACAGAGCAGCCCGTAGCTGAAGTAAATGGAGTTAAAATTAGCCAAACCGAATTTAGCCGTGCGTTCCAAAACGAACGTGCACGTTTAGAGCAACAATTTGGCGAATACTTTGCACAAATTGCCGCTGATCCAAATTACATGGCACAAATTCGTCAAGGCGTTGTTGACCGTCTAGTACAACAAGAATTGCAAACACAACTAGCGGCAGAACTCGGTTTACGTGTTAGTGACGAAAGTGTTAAAAAAGCGATTTTAGAACTGCCATACTTCCAAATTGGTGGCCAGTTTAATAACGATCGTTACTTACAAGTTATTCGTCAAATGAACTTCCAGCCAGATGCATTTCGTGAATATTTACGTGAAGAGATGACTCGCAGCCAGCTAATTTCAGCGGTTGCAGGTACTGATTTTGCCTTAAATAGTGAACTGGCCAGTGCTGTAGCACTACAACAACAAACACGCAGTATTGACTATGTTGTGATCAGTAAAGAATCGTTACAAGAAAATGTCGCTGTAAGCGAGCAAGAAATTGCTGATTACTATGACTTGAATACATCACAATTTTTAGCGCCAGAGCAAGTATCAGTAAGCTACATTGATTTAAATGCAGCTAACCTAACACTTGATACCAATGTAAGCGAAGAAGACGTTAAAGCGTATTACGAGCAAAATAGTGCGCAATACATTGAACCAGAAAAACGCCGTGTAGCGCATATCTTAGTTGATAACAGCGAAGACGATGATGCCGCCAAAGCAAAAGCAGAAGACTTATTAGCACAACTACAGCAAGGCGCTGACTTTGCTGCATTAGCTGAATCATCATCTGATGATACCGTTAGTGCTGAAATGGGAGGTGATTTAGACTGGATCGAACGCGACATGATGGATCCTGCGTTTGAAGATGCGGCATTCGCATTAGCAAATAAAGGCGATTATTCAGATGTAGTACAATCTGAGTTTGGTTACCACATCATTCAGTTAACTGATATTCAAAGTAAACAGGTTAAAGCTTATGACGCTGTTAAAGCTGATTTACGTACTGAACTTGAGCGCACTGCAAAAGTAAATGCATTCTATGAAAAGCAAACAGAAATGGGCGCTATTGCATTTGAAATTTCAGATACCTTAGTTGATGCTGCAGAAGTTGCCGGTGTTGAAGTACAAACAACAGCATTAGTTGACCGTAATTCTCTACCTGCGCCGCTTAATACACCAGCGGTATTAGCTGCAATCTTCTCACCAGATGTGCTTGAAGATAAAATGAACTCTGAAGTTATCGAAGTAGGTGATGAGCATGTTGTGGTAGTACGTGTTAAAGAGCATGTACCAGCTGCAACCAAAGCACTTGCTGATGTATCAGAGCAAATTAAGGCACGTTTAGTTAGTGAAAAAGCATCTGAGCTTGCGAAAGAAAAAGCAACAACGCTGTATGCTGAAATTGAAGCTGGCAAGAGCTTAAATGACCTAGTAACTGAGCAAAGCTTAGAACTTCGTCAAGAGGCGGCATTGACTCGTCAAGCTTACACTGTTTCGCCTGCAATCGTTCAACATGCCTTTAAAATGGCACACCCAACTGACACGCCAGTAGTTGAAAAAGTTGACCTTAACAACGGTGACGCAGCAATCGTAGCACTTAAAACAGTGACTAACGCGACTGTTGAAGGCGAAATTGACGCTCAGCTTAAGCAAAATATTACTATGGCCCAAGTTAACAAAAACTACATGGTATTCATTGACGCTTTAAAAGCAAATGCAGAATTAAACTTACCTAAAGCGCAAGCTGCTGCAGAATAAGCTTTAATCAAGCACATTAAAAAAGCGCCAATTGGCGCTTTTTTTGTGAGCAAAATATAAAAGTTAAAGGTCAAAGGTTAAAGGGAAAAGGCACTAGGGGAGTGTGGTGTTGTTGGTGCGAGCTTACCTCGCGCTTGCTTTTATGGAACACGCGTAGGTTGGTTTGAGTGAAACGAAACCCAACGAAAAAATACCCTGTCAGTCTGCAATAGAAACAAGACATTATCGAGTGTTTTTTCTTTGATGTATGCTGAATTACGGGAAAGCCAATTAAGTGATTTATTCACAAAGAGGTTAAGAGCAACGAAAACCCAACGAAATTGCTTTTATAACTTCAGCAACCAGCTTTCAACTTCACTTATATCATTACTATCAAACACCATTAAACTTGAATGTGAGCGATTTTTAAATACAACTTTCTCTACCAGTTCGTTTTGAATTGACGAAAAATAAGCTGGAGGCGAAAGAGTATCTATATTTGAGTTTATTAGCAACACAGGCTTCTCAGTCCCTTTGAGCTTATAAAGTAAGTCAGTTTCTTGAACCGTTACTTTTGCGTTAGTCATCGTTTGATTAACAATATCATCTAGCTGATTTTGAAACAGTTTGTTCAGTAGAGGAGACTTGTAAGGTAAGTATTCTTTGGCGGCCAGCTCAAAGCTCATCATGGGTGCCAGTAAAATAGCTGCGTTAATGTATTTTGAAGATAACAGATTTGTAGCTGTAAGCGCCCCCATAGAATGGCCCACTGCAATAGTGCGTTTATCAGTTTGTTTTAAAGATAACTGTGCAAGTAGTTCGTTTAAAATTGTATGTTCTTTTGCAGCGAAGGCAAAAGCTTCTGTTGATTCCCCATGGCCAAACAGGTCTGGGATCACAACGTCCATGCCAAGAGCTCTAAAATAGATAGCCGTAGCCATCATTACCTCTTTGCTACCACCGTAACCATGTAGTAGCAATACGGTGCCTTTAAACCGATTAAATGTAGCAGGTGGCATTCTATGTGAAATAGTATTTTCAACACCATTACCTGTCGCATGAAGGTTGTAATAGGGTGCACTTCCAGTTGGAAAATCAGAAGTTTGATAAGCTGAAGCAGCCAAGTATGTAATGCATTGCGAAGAATTAGCGGCGCAAAAAGTGTTTTTTTCAAAACCAATTTCACTTGGCTTTACTTTTATTAGCTCAGCCTCAGAAAGATACACGTCAGGGTTAGACATGACGTAACTCCCCATTGAAGTGCATCCTGACAAAAAGAAAATACAAAGCACTAGCATGAATAGGTGTGTTAAATTTTTCATAATTCTATTTTAAATTTGAGTTTAAATATCGAAATAACATCGAGTTATAGGCAAATAATGGGGAATGCTATTCATGATGCATTATTTCCATTATCCAATTTACATAACTTGAAACCCTTACTTGGTAAGCGGTAGTGTCATACAATCCAGCTTTAAAATCGGAAATGTCACCATATGCAAATTGCCAGCTAGAAAGCCCCACTAAAAAAGGTTTGTTCTCTCGATAGATTATAGAAGGTCCGCCACTATCCCCTGAGCCATGCATTCCTTCTAAAGCCAAAACGTTGGGTGGTTTGTCAAACTTGAATGTCAGCCAATTTGCTTGCGCGCCATCTACAATATTCTGAAATTGATTTAATTGTTTTGATGATTTAGTTTCAAGCACTTCGCCTTTGAGTCCATCACCAGTAGCGCCTTTACCAAATACAGTGATTACTTTGCCTGCCTCATTTGTATTTTTATATAGACTAACAGGCTGAACACTGCTTACTGGGCTCGATAACTTGATTAATGCGATGTCGCTTCTGGCTTTTAAAAAGCTCATTAAAGGTGCTAAATCACCACTTAATAGACTTTTACTCGGTTTTTTAAACTCAGGGTGAATAAACACGTTTTCTATTTGATAGTGGTTTAAACCAATTTTTAACTCTTTACCTCTATAGTCATAAAAAATAGTGTGTGCCACAGTGACAACCCATTGTTCATTAATTAATACTCCGTGCCCCTCGTGAGGCAAGTCAATGAGATATTTCGGTGCATCATTTAATAAGTAGTTTTCAGCGGGAACATCATGCCTTTTGATAACAGCATGACTAGCAATAGAAAAAATACACAAAAAGAGGAGAAGCCAAGCTTTCAAAATTCGTCCATGATTATTTAGGATGGAGCT
>NZ_JAGPYN010000024.1 GCF_018069805.1 Pseudoalteromonas ostreae | reverse complement strand
TAGTTTCTTTTAAAAGATTTAAAAGCTAAGTTTCACTCGACTAACTTACCGTTTGTTCAGCACTTTTCATTGCTGCCTGCAGGGTCAGTGGATGCGCATTATAGGGATATTCTGGAGAGGGTCAATGCTTTATTTCAGTTTTATTAAATTAATTTCAATTTAGTACAATAACCATACAAACAAAGGGATACAGAGGTAACTTTGAGCAAAAGATAGTCATTAACTTAAAATATCAGCAGAGAAAGAACTTAAAGCGCCCTATAGTCTTTACTAATTTTGATTTTATTTTAACGATTATACTCTGTTCTAGTTTCTTGTATAAAAGCTTTAAGCTCAGACAGCGTTGGCTCAACCCCTTTTTCATTATGCATTTCAAACCAATCATAGATATCACTAATGATTACAGAACCATCTTGTAAGCATAACTCATCATTTTTTAACCATACATCAGGAGCACGAACTGAAGCGCCGGTGTACCAATTGCAATAAATATAGCCTTTGCTCTTTAAATTAGCTTCTACAGCTAGATTGGTCGGGATTGATAGAATTAAAAAAGCAATTAAGCCTACAACTGCACTTTTAAATGCATTAATTAAAGTTAACTCTATATCAAACCCCATAAAGCGTTGTAAAGTCGATAAAAACGTTAAAAATAAGCAAGGGAATAATAAAAAAGATAGAAGTATAGAGGCTTGCTCTTTTATAAAAAATTGAGGCTGGCTAACTAAAAATATAGTTTCCACTTCGGAAAAAAAGTTTAAGGCTATTTTATAGCACAGTCCTCCACTAACAATTAACAAGAAAAAAATAGATGCAATTTCTTTCATATTTGTAAGAGATAACTTTTTCTCTGCTTTTTTCCACTCTAAAAATTTCACTAGTAATTAGGCCTAGCTTTATTAAAAATAGGGATTTCAAAAATTTTTATTTTAAAGTTACCAAACGCATTACCTAACTATTAGATCTACGCTACTGCACTTTATCTACCAAGCTCCATTCTTGTCTTTTTAATAAAAGCCTCTAATTCATTTAGCGTTGGCTCAACACCTTTTTCATTATGCATTTCAAACCAATCAGCTACATCACTAATAATTACAGAACCATCTTGCAAGCATAGTTCATCATTTTTTAACCAAACATCGGGGCCTCGAAAAGAAGGGCTTGTATACCAGTAACAAAAACTATATCCCTTATTTTTTAAATTAAACTCAATGATAAAATTGCTAACAATTATTAATAAAAAACATAAAGGTATACAATAGAGCATAACTTTTACCATCAACCTCAGTGTACCTTCATTTTTATAGTTCAAAAGCTTCTGTAGAGCACCTATAGTCATCAAGCTTGTAAATGGAAGAAGAAAAATAATACCTGTAATAATTCCACTTTCCCTCACATAACTTTTTGACCCATCATAAAATACAAACTCCTTTAAGCCATAATAAAACGCATATACAATCAAAATAGATAAAAAGAAAAATGCAATAACGCCAATAGCTATACATATTCTCTCTTCCACAGTGTGATCTGTAAATTTTTTATCCGCTTTTTTCCAATGTAATAAAGACATTATTTGTAACTCTTACTTTTTCCAAATTCAAAGGAGGGTATTCCAAAAAGTGAATGTAAAAATCCCGCTGGGTCTTTTTGATAATTATTATCAATTACTTTTATCTGTTGATTTATTTTGATAAGCCCATTAACTATATCGTCTTCTATTTTTCTTAATTCACCTGCAATCGCTTCCACCAACGAATCTGTAGAGAAAAATAACGTTAAACCTGTAAAAGCAAAACCAACTGCGACAACAATCACTAGTGGTATAGTTGCGGAAGCAATTACCACTGTACCAAAAACAGCCGTTGCTATTTTAGTTGCAACAAATGTCGTCGCAATAGCCGCTCCAACTACTGCCATATCTACAGCAATACCCGCAACTAAGTCATGCCATGTTTTTTGATCATTTAAAACCTGGTCGATTGCATGAAATGTCACTGAAATAATTAAACTAATAACGAAGCCGGTTTTCATCGCTTTGGCTGCTTCGAGCTTACCCACTCCTATAGTGAACAGCTTAGGGTTACTAGCCAAATAACGGGTACCTGTAAGGTGAGCGCGTATTCCAGGGTAAGAATCTATTATGATCGCGGGTGAGCCATTATAAATTTTTATTTTAAACTTACCGAAAACATTACCTTGGCGCTGCATTACAGCCGCTATTATGGCTAATGACTTCATATCATCAAATAAAGGGTAAAGACCTGCGCCTGTTTTTAAAGGATCTTTTATTCGCTCCCAAATATTCGATGCTGAGTTATGCTGTGCTAATACACCATCAATCCAGTCAACCGCTTCAGAACGAGATTTACCTTGTTTCATCTTTACAGAAATAATGTAATCAACAAACTCTGCTGAATTCATTAGTAATAGAGTATGGTTGTTACCAGCAAGAAGCGTTTTTATTTGGTGTTAGCGTTGTCTTTGTGCAATTGCACGACGAGCATGAGCAGACATAGTAAATCCTTATTGTCTATTGTTAATCCATTAATTAGTCATTCTAGCGGCTTTAAAAATTATGGCAATAAAAGCGAGCTAATAAAACTCGCTTTTAGGTACTTATAATATTACTTTTTAACTGGGCGCTTCCAGCCATCTAAGTTGCGTTGCTTTGAACGCGCGATTGCTAGTTGTTCATCTTCAACAGTGCTGGTGATCACCGAGCCTGCACCAATTGTAGCTGTTGCCCCAATATTTACTGGTGCTACTAATGATGAATTAGAGCCAATAAATGAATTATCACCTATGATGGTTTTGGCTTTATTTACGCCATCATAGTTACAGGTAATAGTACCGGCACCAATATTTACTTTTTCGCCAATTTCCGCATCACCTAAGTAAGAAAGATGATTTGCTTTAGAGCCTTTGCCTAAACGGGTTTTTTTCATCTCAACAAAGTTACCAATGTGCGAGTCTTCTTCCATAATCGCACCTGGGCGCAAGCGAGCATAAGGACCTAAAGTACACTTATCGGCAACGCTTGCATCTTCAATTAAGGTATTGGCTTTAATAATTACGTTATCGCCAATAGTACAATTTTTAAGTACACAGTTAGGGCCCACTTCAACGTTATTACCAAGGGTAACTTTACCTTCAAAAATAACGTTTACATCAATCAACACATCTTCACCGGTTGTTACTTCACCACGAACATCAATGCGTGCAGGGTCAGCAAGAGTCGCCCCATTTAACATTAACTCTTCTGCTTGCCATACTTGATAAGCACGCTCTAGGCCTGCAAGTTGTACGCGGTTATTTGCACCTTCAACTTCCATTGGGTGATCTGGTTGTGCAGAGCTAATTTCAACGCCTTCACTATGCGCCATTGCGACTATATCAGTGAGGTAGTATTCACCTTGCGCGTTTTCGTTAGATAAGTTGCCTAACCAGCTTTTCAGCAGTTTACCGTTTACAGCCATAATGCCAGTGTTTACTTCGTTAATAAGTAATTGCTCTGCGCTTGCATCTTTTTGCTCAACAATACCCACTAGCTTGCCATCAACACGTAACATACGGCCATAACCATTAGGGTTAGCTAAATTAACAGTAAGCACGGCTAAGCCGTTTTTAGGTGTAGCAGCCAATAAACGCTCAAGGGTTGATTGCTTTGTCAGTGGTACGTCACCGTATAAAACCAGTACGGTGTCGTCGTCATTTATATGTGGGTTAGCTTGTGCCACTGCGTGACCTGTGCCTAGTTGCTCAGCTTGCAGCACCCAGTTTACGTTATTATCGGCTAATTGTTGTTGTAATAGTTCGCCGCCGTGACCATAAACGAGGTTAGTAGAAGTTGCGCCTAGGGCGTTGGCATTATTGATAACGTGTTGCACCATAGGTTTACCGGCAACTTTATGCAGTACCTTAGGAAGAGCAGAGCGCATACGAGTACCTTTACCCGCAGCAAGAATCACTGTAGTCAGAGACATTAAAACAATTTCCTTCTTTCTTTGTTTTATTGAAATGAGTAAGCGTGTATAAATTCAACCAAGATTACGTAAGTCACATCATGTGCACATACTCAGCGTGTAAACTAACACCGCACACTGAATCTAAGCTGAAATCACAACTTGCTTTGTATTAGTTATATTGTAACGGGGATCGATGAAGGATATAAGTAAAAATAATGATAAAGCGCTGTAAAAGTAGAGTTTAGAAAAATGATATTGTTCCAATAAAATAATAATGCAATATATTACAGAAACAAAAAAGCCCACATAAAGTGGGCTTTTAAAAACCAGATAGGCTTACTTTTTACGTAATTGCTGAATAACGCGTAGCTGTGCAATTGCTTCTGCAAGTTGTACTGCTGCTTGTTGATAATCTAATTCAGCGGCTGAAGAATTCGCCATTTGCGCTTCAGCTTCACGTTTAGCTGCTTCTGTTGCTTGTTCGTCAAGGTCTTCACCACGAACCGCTACATCGGCCAAAATAATCACTATGTTTGGTTGCACTTCTAGAGTGCCACCAGCAACATACATTACTTCTTCCTGACCAAATTGCTTTACTAAACGTACCATACCAGGTTTAAGGGCAGTCAATAGTGGCGCATGTCCTGGGTTTACACCTAGTTCACCTTCACTACCGCTTACTTGAATCGATTCAACCAGACCAGAGAATAACTTCTGCTCTGCGCTTACTACGTCAAGATGTACAGTCATAGCTGCCATACTACCCTCCTAATTACATGTTTTTGGCTTTTTCTTGAGCTTCTTCGATAGAGCCAACCATGTAGAACGCTTGCTCTGGCATATCATCAAATTCACCGTTTAAGATGCCTTTGAAGCCAGCAATTGTGTCTTTAAGTGACACGTATTTACCCGGTGATCCTGTGAAAACCTCTGCCACGAAGAATGGCTGAGATAGGAAACGTTGGATTTTACGTGCACGAGATACAAGTTGCTTATCTTCGTCAGAAAGCTCGTCCATACCTAGGATTGCAATGATGTCTTTAAGTTCTTTATAACGCTGAAGAACTGTTTGAACGCCACGTGCTGTATCGTAGTGCTCTTGACCAATTACTAATGGATCAAGTTGACGTGAAGATGAATCAAGTGGGTCTACCGCTGGGTAGATACCAAGTGACGCGATATCACGCGAAAGTACTACTGTTGCATCTAAGTGAGCAAACGTTGTTGCTGGAGATGGATCCGTTAAATCATCCGCAGGTACGTATACCGCTTGGATTGAAGTGATTGAACCTGTCTTAGTAGATGCGATACGCTCTTGAAGTACACCCATTTCTTCAGCAAGTGTAGGCTGGTAACCTACCGCTGATGGCATACGACCAAGAAGTGCAGATACTTCTGTACCAGCAAGTGTGTAACGGTAGATGTTATCTACAAAGAAAAGTACGTCGCGACCTTCGTCACGGAACTTTTCAGCCATAGTAAGACCTGTTAACGCTACGCGTAAACGGTTACCTGGAGGCTCGTTCATCTGACCATATACAAGCGATACTTTATCAAGTACGTTTGAATCGTTCATTTCATGGTAGAAATCGTTACCCTCACGAGTACGCTCACCAACACCGGCGAATACTGAGTAGCCGCTGTGCTCGATTGCGATGTTACGAATAAGTTCCATCATGTTTACGGTTTTACCAACACCGGCACCACCGAATAAACCAACTTTACCACCTTTAGCGAATGGACATACAAGGTCGATTACCTTGATACCAGTTTCTAAAAGTTCTACTGAACTTGATTGCTCTTCGTATGAAGGCGCTGCACGGTGAATAGACATACGGTCTTCTTCGCCGATTGGACCAGCTTCATCGATTGGCTCACCAAGTACGTTCATGATACGACCAAGCGTTGCTTTACCAACTGGAACTTGAATCGCTTCACCTGTGTTTGATACTGCTGCACCACGGCGTAAACCGTCAGTAGTACCTAGTGCGATAGTACGTACCACACCGCCACCTAGCTGTTGTTGAACTTCTAGAGTCAAACCAGCTAAATCGCCATCTGTTATTTTTAACGCGTCATATACGGCTGGCACGCTGTCTTGTGAAAATTCAATATCCACAACGGCGCCGATAATTTGGACGACCTTACCTAAACTCATGTCTATTCCTCTCGTTAATCTTTGCCCGAAGCATTAAACTGCTGCTGAACCAGAACAAATCTCACTAATTTCTTGTGTGATTGCCGCTTGGCGAGCCTTGTTATAAACAAGCTGTAACTCATCCATAAGGTCGCCAGCGTTATCAGTTGCAGCTTTCATTGCAACCATACGGGCGGCCTGTTCAGAGGCAGCATTTTCAACTACACCTTGGTATACTTGAGATTCCACAAAACGAACCATTAATGTATCCAAAATTGCTTTTGGATCTGGTTCGTAAATGTAATCCCAACGGTGTGCAAGTTCTTTGCTTTCGTCTTTTGGCAAAGGCAACAACTGATCGATTGTTGGCTCTTGCTTCATGGTATTTACAAACTTGTTGTAAACCACATACAAGCGGTCTAATTTGCCTTCATTGAATGCTTCTAGCATTACTTTTACCGGACCAATTACGTCGGTAATAGAAGGCGCATCGCCTAACCCTGATTTTTTGGCAAGTACTGTTCCACCAAAACGGTTAAAGAAAGTGCCGGCTTTTGAGCCCATAACTGCGAAATCTGCAGAAACACCTTTTTCTTTCCACGCTTTGATATCTAAAGATACTTTCTTAAACTCATTAGAGTTTAAGCCACCACATAAACCACGGTCGGTAGAAATGACGATATAACCAACGCGCTTGACCTCACGCTCTTCCATATATGGATGGCGATATTCAAGGTTAGCATTAGCAACATGACCGATCACTTTGCGTAAATTTTCAGCGTACGGACGGCTTGAAGCCACTCGTTCCTGTGCCTTTTTCATTTTAGACGCAGCAACCATTTCCATAGCGCTAGTGATCTTTTGAGTATTTTTAATACTACCGATCTTGCTTTTAATCTCTTTTCCGCTGGCCATGACTCTTTCTCCGAATCAAGGTGTGCTTTAGCAAACTAAAGCGCACCATTTATAACTAAATTACCAAGTTTGCGTAGATTTAAACTTCTCTAGAAGTTCTTTAAGCTGCGCTTCGATCTCGGCATTGTAGTTACCAGTTTCATTGATTTGAGCCATAAGCTCTGCGTATGTGCTGTTTGCATAAGAAAGTAACCCAGCTTCGAAATCCATGATTTTAACGATTTCGATATCTTGAAGGTAACCTTTCTCTGCTGCAAATAACGACAAAGACATTTCAGCAACAGACATTGGCGCGTACTGTTTCTGCTTCATTAGCTCTGTTACACGCTCACCATGCTCAAGTTGAGCACGAGTTGCATCATCAAGGTCAGACGCGAACTGCGAGAACGCAGCTAATTCACGATACTGAGCTAGGGCTAGACGAATACCGCCACCTAGTTTCTTAACGATTTTAGTTTGTGCAGCACCACCAACACGCGATACCGAGATACCAGCATTTACTGCCGGACGGATACCTGAGTTGAATAAGTCAGTTTCTAAGAAGATCTGACCATCGGTGATAGAGATAACGTTAGTCGGTACGAACGCAGAAACGTCGCCGCCTTGAGTTTCAATGATTGGCAATGCCGTCAATGAACCTGTTTTACCTTTCACTTCACCATTGGTGAACTTTTCAACGTACTCAGCGTTTACACGCGATGCACGCTCAAGAAGACGAGAGTGAAGATAGAATACGTCACCTGGGTATGCTTCACGACCTGGTGGACGCTTAAGTAGCAATGAGATTTGACGGTAAGCAACTGCTTGCTTAGATAAATCATCATATACGATTAATGCGTTTTCACCACGGTCACGGAAGTATTCACCCATAGTACAGCCCGCGAACGGTGCTAAGTACTGAAGTGCCGCAGACTCAGAAGCAGATGCAACAACTACGATAGTGTTTGCTAATGCACCGTGCTCTTCTAATTTACGTACTACGTTAGCAATAGTAGATGCTTTTTGACCAATCGCTACGTACACACACTTAACGCCTGTGTCTTTTTGATTGATGATTGCATCGATTGCTAGTGCAGTTTTACCTGTTTGGCGGTCACCGATCACAAGTTCACGTTGACCACGACCCACTGGGATCATCGCATCGATAGATTTATAACCAGTTTGTACTGGCTCATCTACTGATTTACGTTCGATTACACCCGGTGCAATTTTTTCTACAGGTTCAAAACCGTCGTTATCTAAAGCGCCTTTACCGTCGATAGGTGCACCTAGTGTGTTTACAACACGACCAAGTAAACCAGCACCAACAGGAACTTCTAAGATACGACCAGTTGTGTATACTTTTACGCCTTCTGTAAGGTCAGCGTATGGACCCATTACTACTGCACCAATTGAGTCACGCTCAAGGTTTAGTGCGATAGCATAACGGTTGCCTGGAAGCTCAATCATTTCACCTTGCATACAGTCAGCAAGACCGTGGATGCGAATGATACCGTCAGTAACAGATACAATTGTACCTTCGTTACGAGCTTCACTTACAACTTCGAACTTCTCAATACGTTGTTTGATCAGATCAGAAATTTCAGTGGAATTAAGTTGCATGCTCTTCTTCCCAATTACGATTGTAGTGTAGTGGCTAAACGGTTTAATTTACCGCGAACAGTGCCGTCGATTACTGTGTCTCCTGCCTTAATCATAAGGCCACCAACAAGTGATTCGTCAACACTACAATTCAGCTTAACTTTGCGTGCGAAACGTTTTTCAAGTGCCGCTACCAGTGTTTCTTGCTGCGTTGCAGCAAGGATTGTTGCAGAGGTGATGTCAACATCAATCTCTTTATCGTAATCTGCTTTAAAAGCAGAGAACAATTGTGCAACAGCTGGTAGGGCGGTCAAACGTCCATTTTCAGCCATCACCTTTACAAGGTTTTGACCGTATTCGTTGAGTTGCTCTGCACAAACAGAAATAACAATTTCTGATTGCTTATCAGCAGAGGCGCTTCCAGTTAGGAATTGAGCGACTTGTTCATTTTTCGCCACTTCTGAAGCAAAAAACAACATATCATTCCAACTCTCAACTACGCCTTTTTCAACGGCAAATTCAAAGGCCGCTTTAGCGTATGGGCGAGCGATTGTAGTCAATTCAGACATGCTCAGACCCTCCTATTAAAGCTCAGCTACAAGTTTTTCAACAATGTCGCTGTGCGCGGCTTCATTGATTTCGCGCTCTAGAATCTTCTGTGCGCCGATAACCGCTAAAGTAGCAACTTGCTTACGCAGCTCTTCTTTAACACGGTTACGCTCGGCTTCAATTTCAGAATGACCTTGAGCAATGATGTTTTCGCGCTCGTCGTGACCACGAGATGTCTCTTCGTCTACGATTTGCGTTGCACGCTTCTTAGCTTGCTCGATGATTTCAGCAGCTTGTGATTTAGCATCTTTAAGTTCTGCAGTTGCTTTTTTACGAGCAAGTTCAAGATCTTTTTCAGCTTTATCAGAGGCCGCTAAACCATCTTCAATTTTTTTCTGGCGAGCTTCAATAGCACCGTTAAGTGGTGGCCACACAAACTTCATGCAGAACCAAACAAAAACGATAAATGCTATTAATTCGCCGAGTAGAGTAAGGTTTAAACTCACAACCACTCCTCCTTAGTCAATAGTTGATCGCGGATAAAGTATTTTTTCAATATTAAAGTGCGAACAACATGTATAGACCAATACCTACACCGATCATTGCGATAGCATCGATAAGACCCGCTACGATGAACATTTTAACTTGTAGTTGTGGTGCAAGCTCAGGTTGACGAGCAGCAGACTCAAGGAATTTACCACCTAAGTTACCAAAACCGATAGCAGTACCTAAAGCACCAAAACCGATAAGTAACGCTACAGCGATATATTTAAGACCTAGTACGATTTCCATTTTTTTCTCCGATTAATTTTCAAAGTTTAAAGTTTAAGTAAAAAAATCTTTATTGAACTGACGCCTGATTAATGATCAGTTGACGCCATGCTCAGGTATACAATTGTTAGCATCATGAAGATGAATGCTTGCAATACGATTACGAGAATGTGGAACACAGCCCATACGAAGTGCAGTGGTAATTGGAATAAGCCAATCGCTGCAATCAGAATGAAGATCAATTCACCTGCGTATAAGTTACCAAATAAACGTAGTGCCAATGAAATTGGCTTAGCAAACAAGGTTACTAGCTCTAGTAACAAGTTTACTGGAATAAATAGTGCTTGAACCACTGGGTTCTTAACGTTAAATGGTTGTAATGTAAGTTCTTTAACAAAACCCATAACGCCTTTAACGCGAATCGAATAAAAGATGATAAGTGCGAATACACCTAAACCCATTGCTAACGTTAAGTTAAGATCGGTTGTAGGTACCACTTTCATATAAGTATGCGATTGACCGCTTGAAATAACATCCCAAGACTCACCACTAATCAATGCCGCAGCAGTTGGTAGGAAATCAACAGGTATTAAATCCATTAAGTTCATCAAGAATACCCAGACAAAAATTGTCAGAGCAAGAGGGGCAATTAGTTTACTTTTACCGTGAAAGGTATCTTTCACGTTAGAGTCAACGAATTCTACGACCATCTCGATAAAGCACTGAAATTTACCAGGAACACCAAGCGTTGCTTTATTCGCAGCGCGCTTAAAAATCCATAGAAAGATCAATCCTAAACCGATAGACCATGCGAGGGTATCGACATTAAGTACCATCCACCAATTGTTAGGGTCGTCGGATAGACGCACCTGACCGTTGGTTAGGTGGTGCTTGATGTAACCCGTTAGAGTTAGCTCTTCACCTGCAGCCATGTTATATCCCAAAAGTTAATGATTAAAAAAAACTGGCGCGAACAATCCAACGAACATCACTAATATAAAACTGCAAAAAAATGGCAAAAAGATTACCGGATACAGTTTAAATATCAGCGTAAACAAAAAGATTGTTAGCAAAAATTTTAATCCGTTGCCGCGTTTAAACGAGGCAAACACTTGTTTTGCTTTACTAGCACCCATATAACGGAATGCATAGATAACAAATACAAAATTAGGGAGCGCCGCTACAGTGCCTCCAGCGATAGCTGAAAGGCCGGCATCTACTCCCCAACCAACAAAAATGATTACAGCAGCAACTAATGCTACAACACCCTGAAGACATATTAATTTTAATGCGGCAAGCCGATATGGCCTCGCTAACTTATTTGTCACGTTTAGTTAACCTTAGTGGCAATCTAATTGTCAGGGCATGAAAACTGGCGAAATTATACTGATTCCTACCAGTTTTGCAACTTGAGTCGGTGTATTGTGGTGCAAATTTGCGACGAATGTCTCTTTTTGGACATGATATTTATTAATGCTCGGAATTCTCTGCATTTATACGGCTTAAAATTCCATCTAACTCTGCTAAGTTAGTATATGAAATAACTAAGTTTCCTTTGCCTTTTTTGTTGTAGTTAATTTCAACTTTAGCACCCAAGTTTTCGGCTAATTGTTGTTCTAACTGCTTGACATCTGGATCTTTTTCGAAAATTTCTTTTTTAGGGACAGGTTCAATAATTGAACGAACTAATTTTTCTGTTTCGCGTACAGTTAAAGCCTTTGCTACAGCCAGTCGAGCAGCATCAGATTGTGCTTCACCTTCAAGGGCTAATAAACAACGCGCATGACCCATTTCAATATCGCCATGTTCCAACAATATTTTAACATCATCATTAAGGTTATTTAGTCGTAATAAATTAGTTACCGTGGTGCGTGATTTGCCTACGGCATCTGCCACTTGTTGGTGAGTTAATTCAAACTCAGTTAACAAACGGTGCAATGCAACCGCTTCTTCCATGGCATTTAGATCTTCGCGTTGAATATTTTCAATCAATGCGATGGCCACAGCAGCTTCATCAGGCACATCTTTAATGATACATGGTACTACGTCTAGCTTAGCTATTTGTGCAGCACGCCAGCGACGTTCACCAGCTATAATCTCATAACTGTTTTCTGCTACTGGACGAACTACAATGGGCTGAATAATCCCTTGCGATCGAATTGAGCTTGCTAGCTCTTCAAGCGCTTCTTCGGACATGTCTTTACGTGGCTGATATTTACCTGAGTGTAAAAATTCAATCGGTAGCTTTTGCAGTTCACTACTGGTTGGCTGAACAATTACATCCTGCTCACTCACGTTGGGTTGTTCAGTGCGGGCACTCGGTGCTGGTTTTGACGAGCTTAATAAAGCATCGAGTCCTCGGCCTAAACCGCGTTTTTTAGCAGACATGTTCTTTTTACCTCAAGTTAGGCGACGATTGGGGATATTTTTTCTTTTCTGCGTAACATTTCACCGGCAAGTGCTAAATACGCTTTAGCGCCACTTGATGCCCGGTCATAATACATTGCGGGTGCACCAAAACTCGGCGCTTCAGCTAAACGTACATTACGTGGGATCACGGTGCGGTATACTTTATCGCCAAAATGTTGTTTAAGCTGCTCAGATACATCATTGGCCAAACGATTACGCGGATCGTACATAGTACGTAAAATCCCTTCAATCTGTAGTTTCGGATTAACTAACTTGGCTAATTGCGTAATTGTGTCCATTAATGCGGTTAAGCCTTCAAGCGCATAATATTCACATTGCATAGGCACTAAAATTGAATCTGCTGCCGCCATTGCATTCACCGTAAGCATGTTCAGTGATGGTGGGCAGTCGATAAAAATAAATTCATATTGATCAGATATTTTTTCAAGGGCGTTACGTAGTCGTACTTCTCGAGCATAAAGCTCCATCAGTTTAACTTCGGCGGCGGTAACATCACCATTAGCGGCAATTAAATGATATTCACCAGAGGTTTCTTTAGTAACAACTTCTTCAATTGGTTTATCTTCGATTAATAAATCATAAATTGTTGCCACATCGCCGTATTTGTCTACACCGCTGCCCATGGTTGCATTGCCTTGCGGATCGAGATCAATAAGCAACACTTTACGTTTAGTTGCAGCCATTGATGCCGCGAGATTAACTGCTGTGGTGGTTTTACCCACACCACCTTTTTGGTTTGCTATTGCGATGACTTTTGCCACAGTATCTCTGATCCCTAGTCTTTAGAAAGAATAATTAAATGTCTTTGCGCATCTAATTTTGGTACTTCCAAGGTGATTTTTTGCTCGAACTTAACACCTGCTGGTAAAGATTCTAGTTCTTCACTTGGAAATACGCCTTTTAAGGCAATAAACTTACCTGAATGATCAATCAAGTGCGAACACCAGTCAACCATATCTTGTAAAGATGCAAAAGCACGACTTAATACACCATCTAATTTAACACTTGGTTGATAATCTTCAACTCTAGACTGCACCGGGGTTACATTTTTCAAACCTAGCTCATGTTTTACCTGCATTAAAAAACGCACGCGTTTACCTAAACTATCTAATAAAATAAATTGTGTCTCAGGTAATGCAATAGCTAATACGATACCCGGAAGACCAGGACCCGTACCAACATCAATATAATGATGACCGGGTAGGTGAGGTGCAACAACTAAGCTATCCATAATATGCTTAATCATCATATCCTCAGGTAAACGTACGGAGGTCAAATTATAAGCTTTGTTCCATTTATTGAGTAACTCAACATAGTGAACCAATTGTTGCTGTTGTTTTTCAGTTAGCGCAATATCAGTTTGCGCTAACAAAGTAGTTAATTGTTGCTGTAACACAGTATTCCTTAATGACTACGCAATTTTACGTAGTAAGCCTTGCTTCTTCAGATAAACTAATAATAGCGAAATAGCAGCAGGCGTGATACCTGAAATACGTGATGCTTGACCGATTGTATCAGGACGCGCCTCAGTTAATTTAGCAACCACTTCATTTGATAGACCCGATACGATCGAGTAATCATAATCTTTAGGCAAAATAGTTAACTCATGACGAAGTTGCTTATTGATCTCTTCTTGCTGACGAGCAATATAACCTGCGTACTTAGTGTGGATCTCAACTTGCTCTAACGCTGTTGCATGATCAAACTCAGATCCTAATCCTTCGATCGCCATTAGATCGTTATAACGGATCTCAGGGCGACGTAATAATTCTTCTAAACTTGCTTCTCGGGTTAATGGTGTTTTAAGTAAGCTATTAACTTGATCAATTACAGCGTGATCTTTATGGATCCAAGTTTCTTTGATCCGTTGAGATTCTTTTGCAATGATATCCATTTTTTCATTAAATGCTTGCCAGCGTTCATCGTTAACTAAACCAAGTTCACGACCTTTTGCTGTTAAACGAATATCAGCGTTGTCTTCACGTAGTAACAAACGGAATTCAGCACGACTAGTAAACATACGGTACGGTTCTTTGGTACCTAGTGTAGTTAAATCGTCGATTAATACACCTACATAAGCTTCATCACGGCGTGGTGTCCAAGGCTCTTTACCTTGCACTTGCAATGCTGCATTCATACCGGCAATTAAGCCTTGTGCACCGGCTTCTTCATAGCCTGTAGTGCCATTGATCTGTCCAGCAAAGAACAAACCATCAATAAATTTGGTCTCTAATGATTTCTTTAAATCGCGTGGATCAAAAAAGTCGTACTCGATAGCATAGCCTGGACGGCAAATATGTGCATTTTCAAAGCCAGTGATTGATTGCACAATCTCTAATTGCACATCAAATGGCAAACTAGTTGAAATACCATTTGGATAAAGCTCATAAGATGTTAGGCCTTCAGGCTCAACAAAAATTTGATGTTTGTCTTTATCTGCAAAGCGAACAATTTTATCTTCAATAGAAGGACAGTAACGTGGACCAATCCCTTCAATAACACCTGAGTACATAGGTGAACGATGTAAATTATTGCGGATCACATCATGAGTTTTTTCATTGGTGTATGTGATGAAGCAAGAAATTTGTTGTGGATGATCTAACTGCTTACCCATAAATGAAAACACCGGTGTTATAGCATCACCAGGTTGTTGTTCCATTTTACTAAAATCAACTGTACGGGCATCAATACGTGGTGGCGTTCCAGTTTTTAAGCGATCAACACGAAATGGTAATTCACGTAAACGATTTGCTAATGCAATTGAAGGTGGATCACCAGCGCGACCACCTTTAAAGTTTTCTAAGCCAATGTGAATTTGGCCACCAAGGAAAGTGCCTACGGTTAATACCACAGAAGGTGCGCTAAAACGCAGTCCCATTTGAGTAACAACACCTGTTACTTTATTATTTTCAACAATCAGATCATCACATGATTGCTGAAAGATCTTCAGGTTATCTTGGTGTTGTAAAATATCTTGAATAGCAGCTTTATATAAAGCGCGATCTGCTTGTGCACGAGTAGCTCTTACTGCAGGCCCCTTTGAAGAATTTAAAGTACGGAATTGAATACCGCCTTTATCAATTGCTTGGGCCATTGCACCACCTAGTGCATCAATTTCTTTAACCAAATGACCTTTGCCAATACCACCAATTGCTGGGTTACATGACATCTGACCAAGGGTATCCATATTGTGAGTCAGCAGTAGGGTATTCATACCCATACGTGCAGCAGCTAACGCAGCTTCTGTACCTGCATGTCCACCACCAACAACAATAACATCAAAATTTTCGTGAAAAATCATTTCGGGATCCTACTTAATCAACCAGCAAACTTTCAAGGGGGAGCGTATTCTACCTATAAATTTACAGAAGATAAATGATTAAACTGTGGCCAAGATCTAAGTAAATGATCTCTAATAATATAAAGGATCTTTTAAAGAGATCTTTTATTACTGTTACTACTACTGAGCATGATTTCTGTTGATAAGGTTTAGTTTACTTATTAAAACATAAAGTTAGATCGGATCTAAAGGTGTTAATATGATCGGATCTAACTGATTATAAGCTCTGATCAAAAAGGCTCTTTATGCACAGGGGGTATTGGATCAGATCTTATCCAATGGATAACATAGTCTTAAAACGCAGTTAGATCATAGCTTATCCACAATCTGATCTAAATACTCAGTAAATTGTGGGTAACTTTAAATTTGGATCTAAACTGTGATCTTAATTAAATACGGTTTATTTGCTCGATCCAGCTTGGTAACCAAGCTAATGCGGTGTCTTCTGGTAGTTCTTCATCAAGAATATTCAACTCTAAGCGCTCTGCTATACATTGCGCGCCTTTACTTACTAAAAGTTGTTCTAGATTACGGCCAGCGAGGTTATAGGTATCATAACTGGTGTCACCTAAGCCAATAACACTAAACTTTAATCCTTTTAAATCATTGACTTGATTAATATCTTCAACAAAGGATAAAAGGTTCTCAGGGTAATCACCAGCACCATAAGTAGAAGTACACAATAACCAGATAGTATTTTCTTGGTTTATCTGTGAAAAGTTAGGTTGATCATGAACTTCTGTAGTGATCCCTTGAGTAACTAACTGCTCTGCTAGTTGCTCACCTACATACTCAGCAGATCCCATTTGGCTGCCTATAATGATATTAACGGAGTTCATAATTCTATTTGATCACACAACTGCTTACTTATAGGCTTATGATAACTGAGTTTACTCAGCAGTAAAGCCTTGAATGGAAGTTTGTATAAGTATTTAAAGTACGATTTTTGATGTTTCTTATTTTTAATTCGTAATCATTTGATATATATAAATAAAATAAAGTATTCCAATATGTAATCTTCTGATCAAGCTGTTGATAAAAAGTGGGAAAGCTGGGTAGTAACAACATAAGATCTTATTTTTATTTTACTAAGCTATTGATTTTACGTTTTATGAGTGGTGAATTTTCGTTTCATTAAGAGTTTTAAAACGAGTGATCAGAATGTGGATAGCTCGCCTGTTGATAACGATCGTTTTGGCTATAAATTAATTTATGAAATGCCAAAAAATATTTCAAGTAGGGTGCTAAATAAGTAATTAATGGCAATTAAAGTTGATTTAGTGGGTTTATTGCTCGATTTATACTGTTTTAGCTAATAAATTGAGTACTTTTTATATGCCTCTCAGTTAAAAATGATCAAAAAAGCCCAAATTGTGGATAACAATTTGAGCTTGTGCTGATCAATTTCTAAATTAGTTGCTATTTTTATCACTAATTATGATTTTAATTTTGTATAAATAGCTTTTAAAACTCCGATTAGAATAAATGATCGCTACTTTTTGTGCTATTAAAAGTACTGCTAGCGGTAAAAATATAGGCTTTTGTGGCATCAAATAGTGCATTGCCAAGCGTATATCTTTGCACGCCATGTGCAAATAATGAGCTGCTATTACTAATATTATCGCAAAAGAAATCACTTTTTAATGGCTGTGCCATCACGTTAAGTGGCACCTTAAGTGTCGTTGTTATTTGCTTTATTGCTGTTAAATCGGATAATCCAGGGATAAAAATACCATCAACGCCAGCGTCTTGATAAGCCAAAGATCGAGTTATTACATGTTCAAGAGAATCCATATTTTGGCTGTAGCAATCAGTTCTAGCATTGATAAATAGCTGTGAAAAACCATACTTTTTAAGTGTGTTTTTAATCGCTTTAAGGATCTCTACTTGGTGTTCTAGGGAGCGTAACTGAGCTGTTTTTTTATCTGAATCCTCAATATTAATACCGACAGCACCTAATTTGGCTACGGCTAAAACATGCTGACAAATAGTGTTTACGTCATTACTGTAACCTGATTCAATATCCACAGAAACAGCAATATTAACAGCATCGATTATTGGTTTTAGCTGACTTATAAACTCCTCAAATGAGCATTGTTCGCCATCTTCTTGACCACGAGATTGGGCCATCCCCCAACTTGTTGTGGCGATAGCAGCAAAACCAGCATCCGCTAATATACGAGCGCTTAATGGATCCCACGCATTTGGTAATACAAATAATTGGTCTTGTTTATGTAATTGATGAAAGGTTTGGTATTTGTTCATAATGATCTCAAAAGTAAATTTCATTATGACTATAAAAAGATTACGGTGACTACGCTGGCCAAATTCGGCACTGAACATAAATTTTAGTGTGATTTATGTTGAAATACAGCGCGAACTACTGTGGTTTATATTTGTGTTATTTATAGGGGGGTGGTCGGGTGACCCATAATGCTGCGAGTGCAGCTCCTCAGGAACGTGTTACGGGCATTTAATACGCCCTTTTTCTTTATGCTCATTACGAGCGAGTTCAACATTAAAATTATCACAGTGATCAGAGATTGCAACACCTTTTGGTGAGCTCAAATCTCTATCCTTCTTCTGGCCCTGCAATTATTCAAGGCGGATCGGATGTCGAGGCATCATGAGCAGTGGCCTCGACGGGCGACTCTTCGAGTCGTCCCTACCTCTTTCGAGTAGGGACGACTCGTCGCCAATCCGCCTTAAAAGTTTATTTTTTTGTGGGGCTAATTATTTATATGTTCATCTCTATGTTTCTTTAAAAGATTTATCTTTTTATGTGATAATCCTGCTTTACCGTAGCGGTATATCAAATAATTAGCTATGTCTTGTTCATGGGTTGACATTATTACTTGTCGATCTCGAAATTCTACTCTTAATAAATCACTGAGAGATGCGATATTGATTTCATCCATACACTGCGTAGGATCATCAATGAAAACAAAAGCTGTTTCTGCATATTTTTTGTTAAGAGCAAGAAATAAGGCCAGTGCTAAGGCGCTGATTTGCCCGCTGCTCATAGAGAGAACAGCATCGTGTTCATTTCCCTTTGCTGTTTTAAACTGCAAAGGAGTATCTTTTTGAGTTCCCTCAGTTCGCTCTAAAAAAATTCCTAATCCAGTCTGCATATTTTGTAATAAGCGTCCACTGTATATGTGGAACAGTAATTCAATCTCACCAAGTGTTTTGTTTATATACGTATTACGAGCTAAATTGAGCTGCTTTTCAGTTTCTTTTAACTTATTATCTACCTTGCTAATAGCCTCTAACCTTGCTTGGGATTGGTTGAAAGCTATTAGCTTTATTTCATGTGTTTTGCTGATAAGGTTGTTGTACTCGTTATGTAGATAAGCGAGTTTCTTTTTAATTAAATATTGAGTAATGACCTTAAGCTCTTCAGAGTTACTAAAAGTACTATGATAGAAAGCGAAAGCCTGCTCTGAAAGTAAGTCGCTTTCAGCTTCAAATGACGATTGTATTTGTTGACGCACAATCTCAACTTGTTCTGCTTTTTGCTCTGGAGTTTCTAAGTATTCAGTTGGTAGTGTAATATTTATGTTTTGAACACGCTCTGCGATTTTGATTAGACGCAGTGATTGATGCTCATTCAACTCCAATTCACGAAGTAGCACAGGGTTGAACTCTGTATCTATTTTTACTAGTTGTTGTTCAAGTTTTGGAATTAGTGTTTGTAGGGTTATACTAATTTTTTGCGTATAGCTAGCAACTTTTTGTCCATTTTCATCAAGCTCTCTTTCAATTGTTTTTGTTCGAGTATCTATCGCATCAATGAGCAATTTTTGCTCATTGTAATCAAAACCACACAGAGGACAGTGAGCCTCATCCTGATTAATAGCCGCTTTTAATCGACTTCTTAACTCTAGAGTTTTGTTTTTTGTTTCCTCTATTTTGCCTTGGTAAGCTTGGAATTGTTCTTTAGCCTTAACTAGCTCACAAAAGTCATCGAACTGATCTGTCAATGATTGTTTGAGTGGTGGTAAGTCAATTTCTTTTAGTGCAGTTGCGTTCTTTTTGGCAATGTTTATTGCTTGATTCAATGGTTTTCTTTGTTCACGTAAGTTTTTTAACTTTTGTAGTTTATGAAAATGCGGAGCAAGGTTTATGGCTAAAGCAAACTCTTTTGTCTGTAAGAAAGCTCTTTTCTTCCTGTTTCTTTCTCGCAACTCGATCTCGCTAGAGTGCTCGAGAAGTGTTTTAATAAGATTCACCTGTGCAAGTTGATTCGGGTAATCAGCCACGCGCTCAATTGTTAGAGGTGCCTCTGAATCCCAGATTGGAGTTGGCTCCATAGTAGTCAGTCGGCAATACTCTGCTGCTTCTCCAGGTGCAGATAACTGCTGCTTTAGTTGATTAATTTCTTTATCTAATAAGTCTTTGTTTTTTACTTCTAGGTCGTAAGCTGATTTTCGAGCTTCTTTTAGGTTATTAATATTTTCCCTTCTAGCCTCAAGTTCATCTAAATTGATAAGATGTTCAATTTGCTTGGTTCGAGTTGTATCTCCGCAGCAACCATCTGGAATGACCAATGCTTTGCTATCTTGCTGAAGGTAGTTTAATACGTCGAAGTTTTTTTGAAAGTTACTCCCTAAGTGTTGCTGCCAGAACGCATTCTCATCGTTAATTGCTTTTGCAGATGTCCAGTCATTGAAGCTTACTAGCTGATATAACTTAAAAATAGAGAACTCACTAGGCTTGTTCTTTTTGGACTTCATTTCATTAGCTTCAGCCTTACGCATAATGCTTATTGATTCGCTGCCATTAGTTAGCTCAGCCACAATACAGATATCACCAGTATAACCATTATGCCTATAAAGATTACTTTTAAAGCTATGTTTATTAGGGGTAACTGGTTTTAATCGAGCTGTAATTCTAGGTAGCTTCCCACGGAAAAGTAGCTGTTTAGCATCAAATAGAGATGTTTTACCAAATCCATTTGGTCCATCATAGATGATTAGGTCACTTTCATAATGCTCTTCGAAGGAAGAGAATACTTTGAAGCCATTTATTTTTAGTCGATTAATTCGCCATTTGTTCATCGATTAGTGTCTCCATGACTTTTTTATATTCACTACCTTTATCAAGTTGTAGCTCTATTGATTGGAAGAAGGTTAAAAGTTGCTTCTTGCTTAGCAGCTGATCCGCAATTTTATTTGCGTCTTCTAAAGTTGACTCTTGTATTGGAGCAGCTAAAAAAGGAAGTTTGACAAAAAGACGGCAGGTCAAGCTAAAAGCAGTTTCCTCGCTTGGATTTTCTTTATAGCGTGTAAAAGCTTCAGAGCTGGATATTAATGAGTCTATGTCTTCACCTCTATCAAGGTATTGTTTTAGCTGGTCTAGTTCCTTTGTTGTATAATATAAAACATGTTTTTTGAGGCTATAGGCATTTTCTTCAATATCAAAAATACTATGCTCCTGCTGCGGAAGCTCTGTAAGCTCGTCCAACTTGAATAAGATAACCAAGTCAGTATTCTTAGCAAAAGATGGTTTTGTTAGAAGGCTTTCAGGGGTTTTATCTTGCACTTGAGCATTTAGCTTAGATGGAGAGCATAGCTGATTGACTTCTAGAACAACAAGGAAGCGCTGGAAGCGAGAATCTTTTGCTTCATAAAAATCTAATTCTTCAAATGGAGATTCCAACTGTTGAAATTGACAAGGTGACTTTTCCGCTACTTGTTGAATAATCTGTTTAATCATTTAGTTCCCCTTGAGCATCTTCCGTTGAGATGAATCTTACGTTATGAATTTTTGTGAGTCGGTTCTTGTCTTCATCATCTTCTGAAACATCTATAAACTTTCCCGTTATTTTTGAAGCTTCACTGAGTGGGAAAGGGGGATGCTTCATTTCAACAATTAAATTGTTATATTCGTACAAAATATCCTGAATTATTGAGTTTTCTCGTAATGCTTCAACATTGTTTTGTATTTCTGATAAAGATAGCTTCTCATTGATTTTTTTTAATTGAATAGCTGTTGGTAGATATGTGCCAAATATTTGTTGGTGATAATGAGGAAGATCAGAGGCAACTACTAATTTCCTAATAAGTGCAATTATATCCATATAGTTTTCTACACTGTCATGACTAAATCCTTCAACGGTAACAGAGGCTATATTTGGCTTTTTAGCATAATAGAGCCTCTTCAGCTTTGACAGATCCATATGGGCAATAGCGTTTCGGCAAGCTAATATATCTATAAGTGATATTTGTGATGAAGTTTCATTACTTTCGATAAGAAGATCCGTTCTTTCGAGTAAGTTGCGCTTAAATCTGTTCAAAACCATGCGTTCATCGGTATCATCTAGGACTTCTGATTTTAAACATTCCTCAATCTCAGTAAATAAAATTGGAGTTTTATTCGCTGCGTTAAACTTTATTTCACCCTCATTGTGAATTTTGGAATGAGCTGATATAACTTTTGTATCAAGTAACGTATAGAGCAAGGCAAGCTTATACTGTATTAGTAGTGGAGAGCTGTTTAGTTTAGCTTTTGCTAAATAGTCCGAGGTTACTTTCTCAAGTTTGGCGTTAACTTGGTCCAGCTGAAGGTATTGGTTGCCATCATTATAGCGATAAAACTCAACTTTGTTTTGCGTAGTGTTGGTTGGATTAAATGGAGAAAAGTCATCTAGTTCACGAGCAACATGAAACCAGCGTTTAGTATTTTTATCAATTCCATATGCTGCAATCTCTGCTGCCTGTTGAACTGCTGAATTATATGCAGAGCGTTTACTATCTACTCTAGCTTTTACTTGATGAAGACTTAAAGCCTTATCTTCCTGACTATAAATAACAAAATCATCAAGAGACTCTACCTTTAAGTTGCATGGTCTATAACTTTCATTGTTGAGTAAGTGAATACAATGATAGAGAGCAACTTTTCCTTGATATATAAAACCACTCCATGAAGCTATCGCACTGCTATCTCTTATTTTTTTTGGAACATCCATATATATTATCTTCTTCAAAGAGCAAAATTTAAGTATGTCAATAACATAGCAAACTCACTCAGTCGCTTCTATTATTATTAAACAATTTCCTCTCATTTATTGAACTAAACCACTCTTGAATTCAAGTCCCGTAAAGCTATAAATCGGAACCCCGCAAGCGGGGCCCCCTTGCTTCGCAACCCTGCGGGCGATTTCTAGCTTGACTGGCCTTTCTCTGCGTAGTGAAGGTTATCCAAGAGGTATGCGGTGCTCTGAGTGGCAAGCACTCGACGCTTTTACACCTCCTGGATACAACTGGCTTTTCAAATAAAAGCGGGAAAGAGGGAAGTTAAATAAATTTATGTTTATATGTTTTTATTATATTTTCCCAGTTTCCCATATTTCCCAACCTAATATCCCTTATTGAAATAGACTTGGTAGGGTGGTCATCGCCTCTTTTCGTTTACGATCTATAATAACTTCGTCTTTGGTGGACCAATAGTGGCCCACATCAAATAAGTAGGTGGGCCGTTCAAGACCCATATTATGTAACTAAAGGAAACTATTGAAAGATTGATAAGTTATTAAATTTATTAATATATTGGTATTTTAACTTTCGTTGGATGTTTGTTTCCTTCCTTTGGTTTACCTTGTTATTTACCGATACAAAATGAGCTGAAAATTTTGCCAAGTAGATCGTCAGAGGTAAATTCACCGGTGATCTCGTTTAAGTAGTTTTGTGTTAAACGTAGTTCTTCAGCTAGGATCTCACCGGCAATATGCATCTCTAATTGGTCTTTGCCAGTTTGTAAATGATGAGCTGCGCTATCGAGTGCATCCAAGTGACGACGACGGGCCATAAAACCGCCTTCGGTAGCTCCCTGAAAACCTATACATGCTTTTAAGTGAGTACGAACTAACTCTATACCATCAGCATTTTTAGCACTTAAGCTGATCACTGGATATTGCTGGTTTTCGCTCATACCTACTTCGTCACCCGATAAGTCGGCTTTATTTCTGATCACGGTTACGCCCATACCGGCAGGCAGTTTGGCCATAAACTCTGGCCAAATAGCATGTGGGTCAGTGTATTTGGTATCAGTGCCATCAAGCATAAACAACACGCGATCGGCTTGTTTTATTTCATCCCATGCGCGTTCAATGCCTATTTGCTCAACGCGGTCTGGGCTTTCGCGCAGGCCTGCAGTATCAATAATATGTAGCGGCATGCCATCAATGTGAATGTGTTCTCGTAGTACGTCACGGGTGGTGCCGGCAATTTCAGTAACAATAGCGGCTTCACGCCCTGCAAGTGCATTTAGTAAACTAGATTTTCCTGCGTTAGGGCGCCCAGCAATCACCACGCGCATACCTTCACGCATAATGCTGCCTTGTTTTGCTTGATTGGTCACATTGCTTAGCTGGGTGATAATGGCATTTAGATCACCTGAGACTTTACCGTCAGATAAAAAGTCTATTTCCTCATCGGGAAAATCAATGGCCGCTTCTACGTACATACGCAAGTGAATGACTTTTTCAACTAAGGTATCAATGTGCTTAGAGAACTCGCCCTGGAGTGATTGTAAGGCGCTTTTGGCTGCTTGTTCTGAAGTGGCATTAATTAAGTCAGCAATTGCTTCTGCTTGGGTTAAGTCCATTTTGTCGTTCATAAAGGCGCGCTCAGAAAACTCGCCTGGCTTTGCTAATCGCACACCTTCAATTTGGCTAATTTCTTTAAGTAGCATATCCAGTACTACAGGGCCACCGTGGCCTTGTAGTTCAAGTACATCTTCGCCAGTGAAGGAGTTTGGCCCGGCAAAATAAATAGCAATACCTTGATCAAGTTGCTCGCCAGCAAGACTGTTAAATGGCACGTAATCGGCGTAACGCACCTTAGGACAACGACCAATAATCTGTTCGGCGACGGTTTTTACTAAACTGCCAGAAACGCGAATAATACCAACGCCACCACGACCAGGTGCGGTTGCTTGTGCTGCAATTGTGTCTTGATTGATCATGCTAGTAATTTACCAACTTTATGAATAACGATATGTGCGTATTGTAACCTATGCCGTTATTTGTAGCGAATAGCTGTGGCTAAAAACAGCCAATAAAAAAGGCGACCAATGGTCGCCTTAATTTAATTAACTGAGCAAATTAGCCCCTGACTTTTATTCCTTGCTTTTCCATACCGCGATAGATGATTAGCATCTGTGCGATAGAGATAAGGTTTGATACTAACCAGTAAAGTACTAGACCAGATGGGAACCAAAGGAAGAACACTGAGAAGATAACCGGCATAAAGGTCATCATCTTTTGTTGCATTGGATCGGTTACCGTCATTGGTTGTAGTTTCTGAGTAACAAACATACTTAAGCCAAATAAAATTGGTAATACGTAGTATGGGTCTTTCGCAGATAAATCAGTTAACCATAAGAAAAACTCTGCATGACGCAGTTCTGTTGATTCTAAGAATACATAAAATAGCGCTAAGAAAATTGGCATTTGCAGCAAAATAGGGAAACAGCCACCCATAGGGTTTACTTTCTCTTTGCGGTACATTTCCATGGTTGCTTGGCCGAATTTTTGACGGTCATCACCAAACTTTTCTTTTAATGCAGCCATTTTAGGCTGTAGGGCACGCATCTTCGCCATTGACGTATATTGCGCTTTGGTAAGTGGGTACATTGCTGATTTAACAATCACAGTAATGGCGATAATTGCCACACCCCAGTTACCTAGTATGCTATGTAGCCATTTTAATAGTATAAATAACGGCTGTGAGATAAACCATAACCAACCGTAATCGACAGTTAAATCTAAGTTCGGATGAATAGCTTCAAGTATATCCGATTCTTTAGGGCCCATATAGTAAGTTGCACCAAGAGTTGCTTGTTGGTTCGCTTGTACATTTATCGGCTCACCTTTAGCACCAATAATTGCTGCGTTGCCTTTTGCAATTAAGCTGTAAAGGGTATTTTGCTGTTCTTGCGAAGGAACCCAAGCACTTACAAAGTAGTGCTGAATAAAAGCAATATAACCACCTTGGGTATTAATGCTAAGGTTTTTGTCGGCCATATCAGAAAAGCTATATTTCTCGTACTTTTCCTCAGCAGAACCATAGGCAGCACCTAAGTAGTTTTGGTCAACTAAGCTGCCTTTATCTTGTACTGTGCGTTTTACTTGCGTATACAGCTGTACTTGAATTGGCTCTGCGGTGGTGTTATTTACTGAGTATTCTAAAGCAACATCGTATTGACCTTTTTTGAATACATACGTTTTAGTAAAACTAACACCTTTGCTATCAGTAAATGTAAGTGGTACGCGAAGTTCGTCACCTGTTAAAGCAAATGTTTTTTGCTCAGTGTGATAAACCGGGCGACCTTCTGCTGATGCATCAGGGCCATTTAAGCCTATTAAACCACTCTGAGAGAAGTATTGTTTACCATCAAACTCACCAAGTAACATATAAGGCGTTTCGCTGCCTTTTGTTTCTTCGTATTGCAGTAAGTCAGCTTCAACAATATCACCACCACGGGTGTCAATTTTAACTTTGAATACGTCAGTGGTAATTTCAATAACTGAACGTTTCGCGGTTGTTGCTGCAGTTGGTAATTCACCATCGGTTGATGATGGAACATAATCATCAGAGTCAGGGGAATTAGTTTGTAGTGTTTGTGTGTTGGCACTAGGATCGACTTTTGGTGCGTTGTAGTCTTTATTCCACTCTTGGAACAATAAAAACGATACAAGCATCAGGCCGATGAATAAAAACGTGCGTTGCGATTCCATAACAGCTCTTATTTCTCGTGTTGGTGGTTAATATGGGTTAATTTTTCAGGTACGGGATCATCCCCACCTGAATGTAAAGGATGACATTTTAATATGCGTTTAACCGCTAACCAACTCCCTTTTACAGATCCATGCAAATTAATTGCTTGAATAGCATAACTAGAGCAGGTTGGATTAAAGCGACAATGCGGACCTAACAGTGGACTAATCCACTTTTGATAACCACGAATTAATAACACTAAACAGCGCTTAGGAAAAGCAACAAGTGGTTTTAGTAACCTCATGATGTTCAAGCCTCTGCGTAATATTTAGTGAATGGATACCATGAATTTAAACGCCCAATTTGGAATTTTAAATGCATGATTAAAAGGTGAGCTAAAGATACCTTAATTAACCCTATAATTCTATTGCTATTGGCTCTGTTTATTGGATTTAGCCGATTTGTTGGGGCGTTTTTTAAACGGCGGTGGTTTTGGTGCACCAGGTTTACAGCGTTCGTTAATCTTGCGCCATAATTTAGTGAGTTGTTTAGTTAGCTCTTCATTTGACTGTTCATCAATACCACTTTTAACCATCAGCACAATATCAATATTATCAATAGTGTGTTGGTTTAAACGAAAACTTTCGCGAGCAAGACGTTTAATACGG
This sequence comes from Pseudoalteromonas ostreae, assembly GCF_018069805.1. GTDB lineage: Bacteria > Pseudomonadota > Gammaproteobacteria > Enterobacterales > Alteromonadaceae > Pseudoalteromonas > Pseudoalteromonas ostreae. The sequence goes on along the minus strand of NZ_JAGPYN010000024.1, from coordinate 38,721 downwards.
TTTCGTTGGCAAGCTTTTTTAACCCGTTTTTTAGCGACAGTGAGTCCTAAGCGAGGTTTTGCTTGGTCATTGGGTTTTGCTAATAAGGTAAAGAAAGGAGTTGCGGCCCGAGCGGGTTCATTAAAGATGCGAGAGTAATGCGAGGGAGTTAACAGACGTAACTCCCTGCCAAAGTTAAAGTCTTCCACTTATATATTAAGCAGAAAGAACTTTGCGGCCTTTAGCGCGGCGACGAGCTAATACTTTACGGCCATTTACAGTTGCCATGCGAGCACGGAAACCGTGTGCACGTTTGCGTTTTAAAACGCTAGGTTGAAAAGTTCTTTTCATAACAATTCCATCCGATCGGTTAAAGGTTAAAACATCCTATGCAGGTCGCGATCCTGGCACAGGTGCCATTGCGAGCGCGAGATATTATCGATGAAGCGCCTTAAAGTCAACCATAATCGCATTTATAATAGAGGGGTTATAATAGATCTGTTGGCAGGATCTGCTAGGATCCTTATATTAAAGAAGTTTTCCACAGGCTCTGTATAAAAAGTGCATAAAAGCTTGGGGTAAGTAAAATAGATCACATAATTTGATCGCGATCCAAGCCCTTTTTTGCTATGATCATACTTTGAAGTTAAAAATAATTGCTATTAAAAATCAACGTCTTGCTTGTTTTTTTTAGCCAGATCATATTTTTCAAAAAAATCAATCTTGTACTTGTGGATAAAGTGCATTCATAATACTCGGTCTTGGGTTAATAAATTGCCTAAATAATAGTAATAAATGTATGATTTCCGGCCACTAAAGATGACCGGGAATAAATACTAAGTCTTTGGGAGTTTAACTGTGTATCTGTCGGTTTGGCAAAGTTGTTTATATGTATTGCAAGATGAACTGCCTTCGCAGCAGTTCAGTATGTGGGTAAGACCACTACAAGCAGAAAGTACCGAAGATACCCTGACGATTTATGCACCTAATCGCTTTGTGCTTGATTGGGTAAGAGAAAAGTACTTAAACCGAATTAATGAATTACTTGTTGAGATTTGTAAGGATGAAGCGCCAGAGTTACGCTTTGATGTAGGTAGCAAGCCAATTCACAATGCGCAAGTGATCGCGCCTGCAACAACTGGCTCTGCGACCCCGATGAATCAGCCGGCAGCAAAGCAGCAACCAAAAGCAGCTAAAGCTGTGGTTGAGCCTGCTCCTAAGTCTGGTTATAAATCAAACATAAAAGAAAACTACACCTTTGATAGTTTTGTTGAAGGTAAATCTAACCAGTTAGCAAAAGCTGCTGCGACGCAAGTTGCGGATAACCCTGGTGCTGCTTTTAACCCGGTATTTATATATGGTGGAACGGGTTTAGGTAAAACGCATTTATTACATGCGGTTGGCAATGGCATTATGGCAAATAAGCCAGATGCAAAAATTGTTTATATGCACTCCGAACGCTTTGTGCAAGATATGGTTAAAGCCCTGCAAAATAATGCTATTGAAGAATTTAAGCGTTATTACCGCAGTGTTGATGCTTTAATGATCGATGATATTCAGTTTTTTGCTAACAAAGAACGCTCTCAAGAAGAATTCTTTCATACTTTCAATGCATTACTTGAAGGTAACCAACAAATTATTTTAACCTCAGATCGTTATCCAAAAGAGATTGAAGGGGTTGAAGATCGCCTTAAATCACGTTTTGGTTGGGGTTTAACCATCGCGATTGAGCCGCCAGAGCTTGAAACGCGAGTGGCTATTTTGATGAAAAAAGCCCAGCAGAGTAAAATAAATTTACCTCACGAAGTGGCCTTTTTTATCGCTAAAAAATTACGTTCAAATGTGCGTGAGTTAGAGGGCGCGCTTAATCGTGTGATTGCTAATGCAAACTTTACTGGTCGACCAATTTCGATCGACTTTGTAAAAGAAGCATTACGTGACTTGCTCGCTTTGCAGGACAAACTGGTCACGATAGACAATATTCAACGTACGGTTGCTGAATATTATCGTATTCGCGTCTCAGACCTGCTATCTAAGCGCCGTAGCCGCTCTATCGCAAGACCTCGTCAAGTTGCTATGGCATTGTCTAAAGAACTTACCAATCACAGCTTGCCTGAGATTGGTGATGCCTTTGGTGGCCGCGACCACACTACAGTATTGCATGCGTGCAGAAAGATTAAATCACTACGTGATGAAAGCCACGAAGTGAAAGAAGATTACCAAAACCTAATAAGAACATTGTCATCTTAGGGCTGACTTTATTATGCAAATAACTATATCAAGAGAACAATTTTTAAAACCTTTGGTGCAAGTATCTGGCGCAATTGAGCGCAAACATACCTTGCCTATCTTATCTAACGTTTTGTTAGAGGTTGAAAATGGCGAACTTTCAATGACAGGCACAGACCTTGAAATTGAACTTGTCGCAAAGGTTTTTGTTGGCGATGATACCGCTGATGCAAAATTGACTTTGCCAGCTAAAAAATTACTCGATATTTGTAAAAGTCTGCCAGACGGTTCAGATTTAACGTTGAGCAGTCAAGATCACCAACTATTACTGACCAGTGGAAAAAGTCGCTTTTCATTAACTACACTCGCTGCGGAAGACTTTCCTAATCTTGAGCAGTGGGACGGTGAAGTTGAATTTCAACTAACGCGCTTAGAACTGCGAAAGTTACTTGAAAGCACTCACTTTTCGATGGCCAATCAAGACGTACGCTATTACTTAAATGGTATGTCGTTTGAAGTAGATAATACTGATATAAAAACAGTGGCTACTGATGGTCACCGTTTAGCAATTGCGCAAAAACAATTAACGCAATCGTTAAACACTCAACGTCAGCTAATAATTCCGCGTAAAGGCGTACAAGAAATTATGCGTCTAATGGTTGCTGATGATGAGTTGGTGACAATTCAATTTGGTGCAAATCATATTCGTATTTTAGATACAGAGTTTACTTTTACTAGTAAATTAGTGGATGGGCGTTTTCCTGATTACCGCCGAGTATTGCCACGTGGTGGTGATAAAGTGATTACCGCAAATCGTGAATGGTTACGCAGTGCGTTTCAACGGGTATCTATTTTATCGAACGAGAAGTTTAGAGGTGTACGGTTAAACTTATCGAACGGGCTATTAAAAATTACCGCTAACAACCCAGAGCAAGAGCAAGCTGAGGAAGTGGTTGAAGTGAGCTATCAAGGCGATGACTTAGAAATTGGCTTTAACGTATCGTATGTTTTAGATGTATTAAATACATTAAAAACAGAAGACGTTTTATTTACGCTTGCTGATTCAAATAGTAGTGCATTGATAGAAGGTGCTGGCGATGAAGAAGCCATGTACGTTGTTATGCCAATGCGCTTATAAGGCACTATGAGTTTAAGTCATTTGAGCCTCAATAATTTTCGGAATATTGAGGCGCTCACTGTAGAGCCAGTGAATGGTATTAACATAATTTATGGTGAAAATGGCAGTGGCAAAACCAGCCTTCTTGAGGCTATTTATTACCTTTCTCATGGCAAGTCTTTCCGCACTCCAAAACACAAAAGTATCATTACGCACCATAAAGAAAAATTCACCATTCATGGTCGTAAATCACTTTATAACTTATCAATTCCAATCGGTATTAGTAAGACTTTAAGTGGTGAGACAGAATTAAAAATACAGGGTAAGTCTAGTCGTCGAGTGTCTGAACTTGCCCAATTAATGCCAGTACAAGTGATCACGCCAGAAAGCTATTCGTTGTTTTTTGGAGGTCCAAAAGAACGCCGAAAATTTTTAGATTTAGGATTGTTCCACGTGGAACAAGACTTTTTTTATTTGTGGCAATCTTTCAATAAAGTATTAAAGCAACGTAATGCATTATTGAAAAGTAAGCCTAAGAATTATTTTGATCAAATCAAGTTTTGGGATAAAGAATTTGTTAGACTGGCTGACCAAATAAATAATTTGCGAATTGCGTATATAAGTAGGTTTAAGCAGCAATTTTTTGATAAAATGTGTGCAGAATTAACGCTTATACGCGATTTAGAAATAAGTTTTTATGCTGGTTGGAAAGAGAATGAATCTCTAGCCGATGCTCTCGAACAAAGCTTTGAGCGTGATAGTCGCCAAGGTTTTACAAATAAAGGGCCGCATAAAGCTGATTTCAGTTTTAGTGTCGCTGGCAACAGTGTGGAAAACACCTTTTCACGCGGTCAATTGAAACTATTGCTTTATGCGTTAAAAGTAACGCAAAATAGTTTGATTGAGTCAGAGACAGAAAAGCAATCAATATTGCTAATAGATGATCTACCTTCAGAGTTAGGGGAAGATACGAAAGAGAAAGTAGGACAGTTATTGTCGCACTGTAGCTCTCAAATATTTATCTCTACAATTCAATCTGAAAGTATTTCTGCTGTGGTGGAACCCATGCAACGAGAACTACAAATGTTCCACGTGAAACATGGCAACCTAATAACAAGATAAGTGGGATTAACCATGTCTGAGAATTACGATTCGTCGAGTATTAAAGTACTAAAAGGATTAGACGCAGTAAGAAAGCGTCCTGGAATGTATATAGGGGACACCGATGATGGCACAGGCTTACACCATATGGTGTTTGAGGTCGTTGATAACTCTATCGATGAAGCCTTAGCAGGTCACTGTGATGACATCTATGTCACAATTCATTTAGATGGTTCTGTCTCTGTTCGAGATAACGGCCGTGGTATTCCAACTTCAATTCATGAAGAAGAAGGCGTGTCAGCTGCTGAAGTAATTATGACAGTACTGCATGCTGGTGGTAAGTTTGATGATAACTCATATAAAGTATCAGGCGGCTTACACGGTGTTGGTGTTTCAGTAGTAAATGCGCTTTCAGAAAAATTAAAGCTAACAGTTCGCCGTGAAGGCAAGCTACATGAGCAATTTTACACTATGGGGGTTCCTGATGCGCCACTAGCTGTAATTGGCGAATCAGAAACCACAGGTACTGAACTTCGTTTTTGGCCAAGTGCTGAGACTTTCACAAACTTAGATTTCCATTACGATATTTTAGCTAAGCGCTTACGCGAGTTATCATTCCTGAATTCAGGTGTGAGTATTATTTTAAATGATGAACGCGAAGAAAATAAAACTGACCACTTTAAATATGAAGGGGGTATTCGTGCCTTCGTTGAGTATTTAAACCGTAATAAAACACCTATTCATAAAGGTGTATTCCACTTTACTCATGAACGTGAAGAAGATGGTATTAGCGTTGAAGTATCAATGCAGTGGAATGATGCTTACCAAGAAAATATTTACTGTTTTACAAACAACATTCCACAACGGGATGGTGGTACTCACTTAGCCGGTTTTAGATCTGCGCTAACTCGTACACTTAACAACTATATGGAAAAAGAAGGCTTTAACAAAAAAGCTAAAACTACCAGTAATGCTACCGGCGATGATGCCCGTGAAGGCTTAACTGCAGTTGTTAGTGTTAAAGTTCCTGATCCTAAGTTCTCATCACAAACCAAAGATAAGCTAGTTTCAAGCGAAGTTAAATCAGCTGTAGAACAAGCAATGGCTGAGAAATTCACTGAATTCTTATTAGAAAATCCAGTAGATGCAAAAATAGTTGTTGGTAAAATCATTGATGCTTCTCGTGCTCGTGAAGCGGCGCGTAAAGCCCGTGAAATGACTCGTCGTAAAGGCGCAATGGACTTAGCAGGTTTACCTGGTAAGTTAGCGGATTGCCAAGAAAAAGATCCAGCCCTGTCTGAACTATATATAGTGGAAGGGGACTCTGCTGGCGGATCAGCCAAGCAGGGTCGTAACCGTAAGAATCAAGCGATTCTTCCGCTTAAAGGTAAAATACTAAACGTAGAGAAAGCACGTTTTGATAAGATGTTATCTTCACAAGAAGTTGCCACGTTAATAACAGCCCTTGGTTGTGGTATTGGCCGCGATGAGTATAACCCTGAAAAATTACGCTATCACCGCATCATTATAATGACCGATGCTGACGTCGATGGTTCGCACATTCGTACGCTACTATTGACCTTCTTCTACCGTCAAATGCCAGAAATCGTTGAACGTGGTTATATCTATATTGCTCAACCACCACTTTATAAAGTGAAAAAAGGCAAACAAGAGCGCTATATTAAAGATGATCCAGCACTTGTCGAATACCTAACTTCATTAGCATTAAATGGTGCCGCACTTTATACCGGTGCTGATGCATCTGCACTTGAAGGTGAAGCATTAGAGTCTATCGTTCATGATTATCAAAACACTGTTAAAGTTATTGAGCGCTTAAAACGTAAATACCCGAATACGGTTATGGAACGTTTGATCTATCAAACAGAGCTAAACGAAACTGATTTAGCCGATGAAGCTAAAGTAATCGAGTGGACCAAAACGTTAGTCGATGACTTAGTCGCACGTGATGAAGATGCAACTATCTTTGCTGCCGCCACCGAGCATGATACAGAGCGTAACCTATATTACCCAGTTATCAATATTCGCCAACACGGTGTTGATAAGGCACACGTACTTAGCCATGATTTTATCTCTTCACGTGATTATAAACGCATCGCAGTAACTGGTACTAACATTGCCAATATTTTAAGTGAAGGTGCTTATGTTCAACGTGGTGAGAAGACCCTAGCTGTTGATAACTTTGTGGATGCATTGGAATGGTTGATCGCAGAATCTAAGCGTGGGCTATATATCCAGCGCTATAAAGGACTAGGTGAGATGAATCCAAGTCAGCTGTGGGAAACTACCATGGATCCTTCAGCGCGTCGCATGTTACAAGTAACCATTGAAGATGCTGTTGGTGCAGACCAATTATTCGCAACCTTGATGGGTGACCAAGTTGAGCCGCGTCGTGAATTTATCGAAACTAACGCACTACGTGTAGTTAACTTAGACGTATAAAACATTATCGTAATTATAAAAAAGGAGCCAAGGGCTCCTTTTTTATTGACTGCAATAGCACAAACTGCTTAAAACATGACTACGCACAAGGTATACTGAGGGTAATTTTCACGCTACATCACAGCAGATACTAAAAGCCAAATATGCAAAAATATGACGTTAAAACCTTTCAAGGTTTGATCCTGGCTTTACAGGATTACTGGGCACAGCAAGGTTGTGTCATTATTCAGCCACTTGATATGGAAGTTGGCGCAGGCACATTTCATCCGCAAACATTTTTAAAGTCTATTGGTCCTGAACCAATGTCGAGCGCGTATGTGCAACCATGTCGTCGTCCTACCGATGGCCGTTATGGTGAAAACCCAAATCGCCTGCAACATTACTATCAATTCCAAGTTGTATTAAAACCATCGCCAGAGAACATCCAAGAGCTGTATTTAGGCTCATTAGCGGCTGTTGGCATTGATACACTAACTGACGAAGTACGCTTTGTAGAAGACAACTGGGAATCACCTACGCTAGGTGCATGGGGCTTAGGTTGGGAGATCTGGTTAAACGGTATGGAAGTAACCCAGTTTACCTACTTCCAACAAGTAGGGGGCTTAGAATGCTCACCAGTTACTGGCGAGATCACTTATGGTCTTGAGCGTTTAGCTATGTATATTCAAGGCGTAGATAGTATCTACGATCTTGTATGGGCTGATGGCCCAATGGGCCGAGTTACTTACGGTGACGTATTTCATCAGAACGAAGTTGAGCAATCAACTTATAACTTTGAGCATGCAAATGTTGACGATTTATTTTCCCAGTTTGATAAATGCGAAGCTGAGAGCCAAAAGCTGATTGAAGCAAGCTTACCATTACCTGCTTATGAGCAAGTAATGAAAGCATCACACGCATTTAACTTATTGGATGCACGTCACGCTATTTCGGTGACAGAGCGCCAGCGTTATATCTTGCGCGTTCGTGCATTATCTAAAGCGTGTGCACAAAGTTATTATGACAAACGCGAAGCGCTTGGTTTCCCGTTGTGTAAGGATAAGTAAGCATGTCAGCACAAAATTTATTAGTAGAAATTGGCACCGAAGAGTTGCCACCAAAGTCATTGCGTAAACTTGCCGAAGCATTTGCAGCAAACTTAACCTCTGAACTTGCGAGCTTAGAGCTTAATCACCAAGGCGTAAGCTGGTATGCATCTCCTCGTCGTTTAGGTTTACAAGTAACAGCACTTGAAGCTAAACAACAAGACAAAGAAGTAGAAAAACGCGGCCCTGCAACTAAAGCTGCATTTGATGCAGAAGGTAACCCAACTAAAGCGGCAATGGGTTGGGCTCGTGGTTGTGGTATTGAAGTAAGTGAAGCGCAAACACTCGAGACCGATAAAGGCGCATGGTTACTACATATTGCCAAAGTAGCAGGTAAAGACACTACTGCATTAATGAATGATGTAGTAAATAAAGCATTGGCTAAATTACCTATACCGAAACCAATGCGTTGGGGAGCGAATAAAACACAATTTATTCGTCCGGTTCATACTGCAACTATTTTGTTTGGTGATCAATTAATCGAAGGCGAAGTGCTTGGTAAAGTAATTAGTAACCAACTACAAGGCCATCGTTTTCATCACTCAGAAAAAATTAGCATTAACCATGCTGATGATGTTTTTGAAGTGCTTAAATCTGCACATGTTGTTGCTGATTACGAGGAGCGTAAAGCACAAATTCGTAGCCAAATCGAAGCTGCAGCAACAGCCGTTAATGCAGTAGTAGCTATGGATGAAGATTTACTTGAAGAAGTAACTTCATTGGTTGAATGGCCGGTAACTCTTACTGCAACATTTGAAGAAGCGTTTTTAGATGTGCCAGCCGAAGCGCTGATCTACACCATGAAAGACGACCAAAAATACTTCCCGTTATTAGATCAAAACGGCAAGCTACTTAATAAGTTTTTATTTGTTTCAAACATCGAAAGCAAAAACCCAAGCGTGGTTATCTCTGGTAACGAGAAAGTAGTGCGTCCGCGTTTAGCTGATGCGCAGTTCTTCTTTGAAACAGATAAAAAGAAAACTCTTGAAAGCCGTTTAGAATCACTTAATAGCGTATTGTTCCAACAGCAATTGGGTACGCTTAAAGATAAGTCAGAGCGTATTAGTGAACTTGCTGGTTACATTGCTGAGCAACTAGGTGCCGATAAAACACTTGCTAAGCGTGCAGGCTTATTAAGTAAAACCGATCTAATGACCGAAATGGTGATGGAGTTTACTGACGTACAAGGTGTGATGGGGATGCACTATGCACGCCATGACGGTGAAGCCGAAGAGGTTGCCATTGCTCAAAACGAGCAATACATGCCGCGTTTTGCCGGTGATAATTTACCTACAAACTTAATTAGCTGCGCAGTAGCGATTGCTGATAAGTTTGACACACTGGTAGGTATTTTTGGTATTGGCCAAGCACCAAAAGGTGATAAAGATCCGTTTGCGCTTCGTCGTGCTGCCATTGGTGCACTGCGTATCATGGTAGAAAAAGAACTACCACTTGATATTTTAGATCTAGTAGCAAAATCACAAACCCTGTTTGGCGATAAGCTAACTAACTTAAATGTATCAGCAGATGTATTTGAATTTATGCTAGGGCGCTTCCGCGCTTGGTATCAAGACGAAGGCATTGAAGTAGATGTTATTCAAGCTGTACTAGTGCGTCGCCCAACTAAGCCTGTTGATTTTGACCGTCGTGTTAAAGCGGTAAGTCACTTCCGCACATTAGACGCCGCAGAAGCGCTTGCAGCAGCTAATAAACGGGTAAGTAATATTCTTGCTAAAAATGACATCACAACGCAAGGCACTGTTGACCAGAGCTTATTAAGCGATGATGCCGAAAAGGCATTAGCGGCACAAGTTGCTAAGTTTGCCACTGAATTAGCCCCGTTATACGCCGTAGGCGACTATCAAGAAGCGCTTGCCCAACTTGCGGGTATTCGTGAAAGTGTTGATAACTTCTTCGACAACGTGATGGTAATGGCAGACGATGAAGCCGTTAAGCAAAACCGTTTAGCATTACTAAGTCAACTTAGTGGTCTATTTTTAGATATTGCTGATATTTCTGTATTGCAAAAGTAAGTTCAGCTTAGCTTAAAAAGCCAGCAGCTATGCTGGCTTTTTTGTATAAGGGATAACCGATGAAACGTATATTAACAGTGGCTATGGTGGCGCTATTAAGTGCTTGTTCAAGCCAAATACAATTACCAGATATTAGCGACGTACTGCCAGATCAAGAGCTTGATCGCAGCATGTACTTACGTGGTGACTTCAATTTATGGGATGCTGAAACGCAATACGAATTTGCCCAAGTGGCTCCCGCGCTATACCAAGCAAATGTGAAATTCTCAACACCAGGCAAAGTATACGAATTTAAAATTGCCGATATGGATTGGAGCGCAGGTTATAATTGCGGATTCAGTGAACAAGATCCAACCGGTCAATCACTGACGTTAGGGCAAAGCGTCAAAGCTGATTGTGACACTACCTATAACTACTTCAGCTTCACCCCCGCAATAAAAGGCAGCTACATCGTTAGCATTGATTATAGTGACTATGATCAACCAAAAGTGACGATAACGAAGAAGTAAGAGCTGTAAGCTATAAGCCGTCAGCTTTCAGTTGCCCGAGTGAATTGATAGATTTGTAACAAGGACGTTAAATGAAAAAGAAAATAGAACAACTATTCGACGATAATTCTATGCCTAAGATGGTGTTGTTAAATGGGGCATGGGGTTCAGGTAAAACATATTGGATCGAAAATAATTTAATAGAGTCCGAAGGCTATATTTATTTATCTTTAAATGGTTTAGCCTCAATAGATGACTTTTATTCTAATTTAATTTCAAAATTTTTCCTAAATAAAAATATAAGTGCGACAGATTCAAGCTCACTTCTTGATGGTTTTCAAAAAATACTAGGTAACTTTAATGGGGAAAACAAAGGGTTAATCTCAGGGTTAGTATCAGGCTTTAAAGGGGCTGCTGTAACAAAAGCCATTTCATCAATAAAGAATAAAATAATTGTTTTAGATGACTTGGAGAGAATAGTTAGCTCTAATTTTGCAAAAGAAATAGTAGGAATCTGTCAAAACCTTTCTGAAAAAAATGAAAATTTAAAGTTTATATTTGCAACGAATATCAGAGAGTTAAAGTTCGATGATAAACACTCATTAATTGAAAAAAATTTTGCGGGTATAGTTGAGTTTGAACTTAGTAGGGATAACTTTTTAGAAATTGTACATGAAAACCTTGAGCCGGAGCTGAGAGCAGATATAACTAGAGTGGTTGAAGAGTTAGAGTTAAAAAATATAAGAATAATAAAGCGTGCGAAGAATAAGTATTTATCTCTAATGAAGGAGGTAGAAAAAGGCGGTTTAATAGATAACTTGGATCTGCTGAAAGGCAAAGTATCGCTATTACGTGATGTGATGAAAATTTACTTTATGCTAATGGGGTTAGGTTGTGATGTAGACAAAATTAAATCTCAATCTAGAGGTTCTCAAAATTACAATTTACCCGGCCTTACTCCTACTAGCAAAGAGGGTGTTACCGAAGAAGGTGAGTTGAAACTACCTGATATTGCATCAGAGATTTTAGTTGATCATATAGCTTCAAGTCAGTCACTAGATTTTAGAGAAGTCTTGAGAGTTTATTATCCAATAAAAATTTTAACTTTAGATTTATTGCTCCAGAGAGGTGCTTCTGCTTTAACAGATACGGATGATTCTAAAATAAATGAATATGTAAAAGATCTATTAAATATAATAAAACAAGGAGAGCCAGAGTTATTACGTTGGTTCTGTGCTGTTGATGTTCTAAATGAACTTCATAAATATAACTTTATCGGAAATGTTGAGGAAATATCAACCGAAAATAAACCCCTTATTGAAAGCATTTTTGAAGAATATATACCTAGTAATTTTAAAACATCAAGTATACATATTACACACAGAGGATATCAGCCTGGACAATTTCATAGTGATGAGTTAAACCAAAAGTTTGAAAGTATATTGGCTGAAGTTAAGAAAACTAATGAATTGAAAGCCATTGATGCTATTGAAAAGGAGATCCACAAGGGCTGGACAAAGGAAGTTGATATGAAAATATATAATGAGTATCGAACTATTAGTATATTTTCCACCTTAAAAGATCATGAATGCTTTGTTAAAGCTGTATCAGAAAACTGGACTGTTGAGCAAATTCACCTTTACAGCGATTTCATTACTGATAGATATAAAGCAAACCTTACCGATTGGTTAATGGATGAATTTGACTTTTTACAGAGGTTGAAAAACGAGCTTAGTAAAGTCACATTTCAAAAGAGTGGAATAAAAATTGGAATGATCAATCAGCTCATTGAAGCCTTGGTTAAAGTTTTAAATAAAATGAAAATGCAACAAAAGGTTTAGGCTAGCCCTTTCCTCACCAAGTATCGATACGGCATTTCATCTACTTCTTTTGCCACCAACGTGTGATCCATAAATGTGCAGAAGCTGGGGATGTCGCGGGTGGTGGAAGGGTCGTCTGCGATGATGAGCAAGGTTTCGCCTTCTGCCATTTTGCGTACCGCGCTTCTGATCATCATTACAGGCTCTGGGCAACGTAGGCCGATGGCGTCTAATTGGTGATCGGGGTTATCAAAACTCATGGCGGTGACCTTAAATATAGTGGCGCTTAACGATTAATTTAAGGCTGCTAGTTTAACGGCCTCTGCGTGATAAATAAAGTCACTTCAAATAATGCTTTGAAGGCTTAACTTAAAGCGTCGCTACCCAAACTATAAAAAAGCCGCGTTGATTTTATCAACGCGGCTTTTTATCACCAAGAGTTGGTAACGTGTATGAGGCTAATTAGTCTTGTACACGTTCAAATACAGTTGCAATGCCTTGGCCTAGACCAATACACATAGTTGCTAAACCATATTTTGCGTTTTTGTCTTCCATTAAGTGAATAAGTGAAGTGCTAATACGCGAGCCTGAACAACCAAGTGGGTGTCCAAGGGCAATTGCGCCACCATTTAGATTCACTTTTTCATCAACCACATCTGCAAGACCTAAGTCTTTTAACACAGGTAGTGATTGTGCTGCGAATGCTTCGTTAAGTTCAGCAACATCGATGTCATCAATAGTGATACCGGCTTGTGCAAGTGCTTTTTTACTCGCTGGTACTGGGCCGTAACCCATGATTGATGGATCGCAACCTGCAACCGCCATGGCTTTAACACGTGCACGAATTGGTAAGCCTAAAGCTTTGGCTTTTTCTTCGCTCATTACTAACATGGCTGATGCGCCGTCAGAAAGTGCAGAAGAAGTACCCGCAGTAACAGAACCCGTAGCAGGATTAAACACAGGACGAAGCTGCGATAGGCCTTCTACCGTTGTTTCTGGGCGAATTACTTCGTCGTCTTCAACTAAAATTAGTGAACCATCTGCATCGTGACCTTCCATCGCAAGAATTTCACGGCGAAAACGTCCTTCAACCGTGGCAGCATGTGCACGTTGATGCGAACGGTAAGCAAACTGGTCTTGCTGCTCACGGCTAATGCCATGAATAGTAGCAAGGTACTCAGCGGTTAAACCCATAGAGCCTGAGGCTTGTGCAATTGATGTAGCTAGGCCTGGGTGAAAATCATTACCGTGAGTCATAGGTACGTGACCCATGTGCTCAACACCACCTATTAAGTAAGTGTCGCCAGCGCCGGTCATAATAGCGCGAGCGGCATCATGCAATGCTTGCATTGATGAGCCACATAAACGGTTAACTGTGGTTGCAGGTACTGAGTGCGGAATGCCCGCAAGTAATGATGCGTTACGTGCAACGTTAAAACCTTGCTCTAAGGTTTGTTGTACACAACCCCAATAGATATCGTCAATCGATGCAGGATCAACGGCTGGGTTGCGATCAAGTAAGCCCTTCATTAAGTGGGCGCTTAAATCTTCGGCACGCTTGTGTTTGAATACGCCGTTTTTAGAACGGCCCATTGGCGTGCGGATACAATCTACAATTACTGGAGTATTCATGGTCTTATCCTTCCACCTTATAGAAAATACGGCCTTCTTCAGCCCATTTGCGAGTTTGTTCAGATACTTGGTAAATCGCACCTAGATGAGCGTATTTGTCAGCTGTTGCAACAAAGTTAGCCAGTCCTGTTTGATCTAAGTAACGGAACGCGCCGCCTCTAAATGGAGGGAAACCAATACCGTAAATAAGCGCCATATCAGCTTCTTGTGGAGAAGCAACAATGTTTTCTTGTAAACACAGTAGCACTTCGTTGATCATTGGTATCATACAACGGTCGATAATTTCTTGTTTATCAAACTCTTTTGGAGCATCTGTGATTGAGCTAAGTAATTCAACTGCTTGCGGGTCTTGGGCTTTTTTCAAGCGACCACGACGATCTGGCGCATATTGATAGAAACCCGCTTTGTTCTTTTGACCAAAACGTTTTTCGTTAGCAAAAACAGTAACAGGATCTTTCTCTGCACGAGACATACGCTCAGGGAAACCATCTGCCATTACACCAGTACAATGGTAAGCAGTATCAATACCTACAACATCAAGTAGGTAAGCCGGGCCCATTGGCCAACCAAATACGTTTTCCATTACTTTATCTACTTTGGCAAAGTTAGCGCCTTCAACAACTAATTTACTAAAGCCTGCAAAATATGGGAATAAAACGCGGTTTACAAAGAAGCCAGGGCAGTCGTTCACAACAATTGGCGACTTACCTAGTTTTAATGCGTAATCAACAACTGCATTAATGGTTTTTTCAGACGTTTTCTCGCCGCGGATAATTTCAACTAATGGCATTTTTGGCACTGGGTTAAAGAAGTGCATACCACAGAAGTTTTCAGGCTTTTCTAGCGCCGTTGCCAGCTCGTCAATACGAATAGTCGAAGTGTTAGAGGTTAAAATAGTGCCTGCTGGCATGTCTTTTTCTAGCTGTGCTAACACTGATTGCTTAACTTTAGGGTTTTCAACAACCGCTTCAACGATAATATCAGCACTTTGTAAGTCGCTATCATTTAGAGTCGGTTTGATTTTACCTAACGTGGCAACCATTTTTTCCATAGCCATATGGCCACGTTGTACTTTTTGACCAAGCAGCTTAGAGGCTTCACCCATACCTAAATCAAGCGCATCTTGTTGGATGTCTTTCATGATAATAGGTGTGCCTTTATACGCAGATTGGTAAGCGATACCGCCGCCCATGATACCTGCGCCAAGTACAGCGGCTTGATTAATTGTTACATCACTGCCTTTAGCTTGCTTACGTGCTTTACCTTTGATGAACTGATCAGCAAGGAATATACCTGTTTGTGCGGCAGCTTCTGGAGTACGAGCAAGTTCAGCAAAGTTGGCATTTTCGATTGCCATTGCTTCATCTCGAGTACAGTTTGCTGCTGCTTTAATAGTACGAACTGCCATAATAGGAGCAGGATAGTGGCCTTTGGTTTTACCCATAACCATACCTTCAGCCATTGCAAAGCTCATACCTTGCTCAACACGGTTCAATTTAAGTGGTTGTAGTTTAACGTTACGTTTTGCTTGCCAATCCAGCTTGCCAGCAATGGCTAATTCAAGTGTTGAAATACCTGACTCTAAAAGTTTGTCAGCACTAACTACCGCATCAACTGCACCTACTTTAAGGGCATCTGCAGCGCGGTTTTCAGCACCTGATGTGATCCAAAGCATAGCATTATCGGCGCCAACGATGCGTGGCAAGCGAACTGTGCCACCAAAGCCAGGCATTATGCCAAGTTTTACTTCTGGAAGGCCAATTTTAGCGTTAGAGCTTGCAACGCGATAATCGGTAGCAAGTACCCACTCACACCCGCCGCCAAGTGCTAAGCCATTGATAGCGCTTAAAGTTGGGAATGGTAAATCTTCTAGCGCGTCAAAAACATCAGTGGCATCTTTGATCCAGGCTACTAATTCAGCTTCTGGTTTAGTAAATGTTGGTAAAAACTCGAAAATATCGGCGCCAATAATAAAGTGGTCTTTATCACTGGTAAAAATCATGCCTTTGATATCGCTGATTGTGGCTAATTCTTTTAATGCAGAGGCGCAATCTTTCAAGGTTTGCTGAGACAAAGTGTTTACAGAACCTGCAACACAAAATTTGAACTCGGCGATATTATCCTTGATGAAAGCAACTTCAAAGGAATCGCTTTTATATAACATTATTATTCTCCCTAGTTAGTGAACTAAGACTGGTACGATGAGTTTGCATTTCAATCAGTGTGCTTGCTTTAAATTAAAAATGCAACGAAAAATTTACTGTGGAGTCTTACTACTGGTTAAAATATAGCTTGTTTGGTGCTAAGGTGTAGACGAAGTGTTTGTCTTTTATTTACCTTTGAATATTTAAGGTCATTATGAAAAAACAATTTTTAAGTGTAACGGCAGCAGCATTATTATTCCCTTTATTTTCTGCCTACGCTAATACGGAGCATGACGCATTTTTAGATGCTGAAAAAAAAGTGAAGTATGCTAGTTATCAAGAGTTTAAAGAAGTTACGGCACAGCTAGACCATCCATTAAAGCCTTATGTAGAGCAAGTATATTGGCAGCGCCATCCGGATATTGAGCACCAATCTGAAATTGAACGTTATTTAACTATTTATCAAAGTACACCTTTAGAGTGGCCAGTACGTAAAGCATGGTTACAACATTTGCAAAAGCAAAACCGCAAAGCCGCTTTTATTAATAATTATCGTGAGACTACAAATAGTGAACTGACTTGTACTTACTTGCAGTATCAGCTTGATTTAGGGGCGCCAGAACAAGCGATAATGAGACAAGTAACAAATTTATGGACTGTCGGGAAATCACAGCCAGAAGAATGCGACTCACTATTTAATACTTGGCGTAAGAAAGGTTATATGAGCCAAAAGCAGGTATGGCAACGCATTACGTTATCGGCACAAGGTGGCTCGCAAAGGTTACTGCCATACTTAAAAACTTTATTGCCGAAAAATGAGCAATACTTGGCTGACTTTTACCGAAAAGCTCGCAGTGATCCTAGTGCAGTAGCTGGAATGTATCGTTATAAGCATAAAACAGTGAAAGAAAGTGAAATTGCGCACTATGGAATTAAACGCTTAATTTGGCGAGATAAAACTTTAGCGCTCAAGGCTTGGGAAAAGTTAGACAAAATGTTTAACTATTCTGACGAACAAAAGGCTGATGTGTATTATAGCTTTGCTTTAGCGTTGGCATCAAGAGGTCACCCAGAGGCACGTTTTTGGTTGAGTAAAGTGCCCAAAGATCGCCAAGACCGTAAATTAATGCAATGGCAATTAGGCAATATGCTAAAAACTCAAGATTGGCCAGGGATCATTGCGTTTTTTACCGGCAAAGAAAACTTAAGTCTAGGTCAACAATATTGGTTGGCATACAGTTTAGCGCAACGAGGTGACATTGAGCGGGCTAAAGTTATTTGGCAAGCTGTGGCAAAAGAGCGTGATTATTATGGTTTTTTGGCTGCTGCGCGGTTGGGGTTACCAATTGAGCTCAATAACCAACCTTTGTTGGTGAGCGAAAAATTAATGAATGAGGTCGCTAATGCCCCAGGTTTTAAACGTGCTAAAGCGATGTATGAACTTGAGCGGTTTACGTCGGCTCGTCGCGAATGGAATTATTTAACAAGCACTTCTAGCGATGAAGAAAAGCTTGCGGCTTCAAAACTGGCAGCAGAATTAGATTGGTACGACAGTACTATTTATACTTTAGCGCAAATTAAGGCATGGGATTATGTAGAGTTACGTTTCCCATTTGCTTTTCAAGATTTATTTGAGCGTTATAGTAAACGTAATCATATAGATGTTACTTGGAGCATTGCTATTTCGCGCCGTGAAAGCTCTTTTGCACCTGATGCACGTTCTCATGCAAATGCGCGTGGCTTAATGCAGTTATTACCAAGTACAGCAAAGTATGTAAATAAAAGCACTGTTTCTGGAACCCGTTTAAATCAGCCGAGAACAAATATACGGTTAGGCACAGAGTATTTAGAATATTTAAAAAAGAAAAACCATGGCAACGAAATACTAGCAACTGCCTCGTATAACGCCGGTTACCATAGAATCAAAAAGTGGCTACCAGATGAAGCCATACCGGCTGAACTATGGATTGAACTTATCCCGTACCGTGAAACTCGGGAATACGTAAAAAATGTATTTGCTTATCGTCAGGTTTATCACACGCGTTTAGGGCGCGAAGGAAACATATTGGCACCAATATTGGATATGAAGATGGGTGGCTAAGGCGCAAGTGCTTTAGCGCATCTGCATTGGGGTTAAACAGGGTCTATGTTAGACTTGAAATAAGTTAAATTTAACAGATGGGTTTTCTATGGATAAATTAGCCGTTTTATATGCCGAACATATTGCAACATTGCAGCAGCGTACTCGTACTATTATTGAACGTGAAGGATTAGAAGGTTTAGTGATCCATTCAGGACAAGCTAAACGTCAGTTTTTAGACGATATGTATTATCCGTTTAAAGTTAACCCGCATTTTAAAGCTTGGTTACCGGTCATCGATAATCCGCATTGTTGGATTGTTGTAAATGGCAGTGATAAACCAAAACTAATTTTTTATCGCCCTGTCGACTTTTGGCACAAAGTGCCTGATGAGCCAAGAGATTTTTGGGCTGATTACTTTGATATCGAGCTATTATTACAGCCTGATCAAGTTGAAAAACTATTACCGTACGATAAAGCGAAGTACGCTTATATCGGTGAATACTTAGAAGTAGCTCAAGCGCTAGGCTTTAGCATTATGAACCCAGAGCCGGTGCTCAATTACTTTAATTACCACCGCGCTTATAAAACTCAATACGAACTTGAATGCTTACGCCAAGCTAACCGTATTGCGGTTGATGGCCATAAAGCGGCGCGTGATACCTTTTTAAACGGTGGCTCTGAATTTGATATTCAGCAAGCGTATTTAATGGCTACTCGCCAAAGCGAAAACGAAATGCCGTATGGTAATATTGTTGCGCTTAACGAAAATTGCGCTATCTTGCACTACACTTATTTTGAGCCTCAAGCCCCAAAAGCACATCATTCGTTTTTAATTGATGCTGGCGCTAACTTTAATGGCTATGCTGCAGATATAACCCGTACTTATGATTTTAAAAAGTCGGGTGAGTTTGCCGAATTAATTGCTGCAATGACACAACATCAAATTGCATTGGGTCAAGCATTAAAGCCAGGCATGCTATACGGTGAACTGCATTTAGATTGTCATCAACGTATTGCTCAGGTGCTTAGTGATTTTAATATTGTTAAGTTACCAGCCGCTGATATTGTTGAGCGCGGCATTACGTCGACTTTCTTCCCGCATGGACTTGGTCATCATCTTGGTTTACAAGTACATGATATGGGTGGCTTTATGGCCGATGAGAAGGGCGCGCATCAAGCGCCACCTGAAGGTCATCCATTCTTGCGTTGTACGCGCTTGATTGAGAAAAACCAAGTATTCACGATTGAACCTGGTTTATACTTTATCGATTCATTGCTTGGCGATTTAACGCAAACTGACAATAAGCAGTTTATTAACTGGGAAAAGGTTGAAGCGTTTAAACCGTTTGGTGGTATTCGTATAGAGGACAACATTATTGTTCACGAAGATAGCTTAGAAAATATGACCCGTGATTTATCGTTAGATTAATTATCAGGTGTTAAAAGTTGGGGCCATATGGCCCCATTTTTTGCTTCATTATTTGGGTTTATCAAAGAATGTCAGAATATAAGTACCCAGCAGCAACCGTTTTTCATCAAGAAGAAATAAAAAAAAGCACCTTTATTGTGCATATCGCTCATACGCCAGATTTAGCCTCGGCAAAAGCGTTTATCCGTGAGATTGAAAGTAAATACAGTGATGCTCGTCATAACTGTTGGGCGCATGTTGCAGGCAATCCTGGTGGTAGTCATGTTTATGGTTTCTCTGATGATGGTGAGCCAAATGGTACGGCAGGCAAGCCTATGCTTAATGTGCTAATGGGCTCGGGGCTTGGAGAAGTCACCGCAGTAGTTACTCGTTACTTTGGCGGTATAAAATTAGGCACTGGCGGATTAGTTAGAGCATATGGCGGCTCGCTAAATAATGCCTTGGCACATTTAACAACTACATTAAAAGTTCCTAGTGTTGAGCTGGTGGGTTGCAGTGATTACAGCGGGCAAGGAGCGATAGAGCAGTTACTAAAAACGCAATTTCAAGTACTTAACATAGAAAAGCAATTTACTGCTAATATTGAATGGGTTATTACTATAGATAGCCGCCAAGCCACACAGGCCATAAAAGATATTTATGATTTGAGCCATGGCGCGGTTGAGTTAAGTATTAAACAGTAAGACAATAGCATTTACGCACTAATCATTACTTAATAAAAAAGCGATAGCTCAATGCAATTTCGTACCATTATAAAAATTCTCGGCCAACTGGTTGTACTGTTCAGTATCACTATGGTGCCGCCGGCAATTGTATCGCTCATTTATAAAGATGGTGGTGGCGTGCCATTTGTCCTCGCATTTATATTCAGTGTGATTATTGGCTTACTTGCATACTATCCAAATAGACGCGAGCAGGGAGATTTAAAAGCTCGCGAAGGTTTTTTAATTGTGGTGCTATTTTGGTTAGTTCTAGGGGCATTCGCATCTTTACCGCTGATTTTTTTACAAGAACCTAATTTATCCTTAGCGGATGCGGTATTCGAAGCGTTTTCAGGGCTAACTACAACTGGTG
This sequence comes from Pseudoalteromonas ostreae, assembly GCF_018069805.1. Classification (GTDB taxonomy): domain Bacteria; phylum Pseudomonadota; class Gammaproteobacteria; order Enterobacterales; family Alteromonadaceae; genus Pseudoalteromonas; species Pseudoalteromonas ostreae. The sequence goes on along the minus strand of NZ_JAGPYN010000024.1, from coordinate 18,047 downwards.
CTACAGTGTTAACAGGCATTGAATATCTCCCTAAATCGGTATTGTTTTATCGCCAACAACTGCAATGGTTAGGCGGTATGGGGATAATCGTATTAGCGGTTGCAGTGCTACCCATGCTTGGCGTTGGTGGTATGCAGTTGTATCGAGCTGAAACTCCAGGGCCTGTGAAAGATTCCAAAATGACGCCACGTATCGCTGATACCGCAAAACATCTTTGGTATATTTATGTGTCATTAACTATCGCGTGTACTTTGGCGTATTGGGCTGCCGGAATGAATTGGTTTGATGCTATTTGTCATTCATTTTCTACTGTTGCAATAGGTGGATTCTCTACTTACGATGCGTCTATGGGGCACTTTGATAGTCCATTAATTAACTTTATTTGTGTGGTATTTTTAATTATCGCTGCAGTCAATTTCACTTTGCATTATGCGGCCGTTTCGAGTAGAAATCTCAGAGTGTATATCCGCGACCCTGAGTTTAAAGTGTTTTTGTTTATTCAATTGGCGCTAGTGATAGTGTGTTTTACGGTACTATCGTCCAATAATATATATGCAAACGGTGACGAAACGCTTGATCAGGCGCTATTTCAAGCGGTATCGATTAGTACTACTGCGGGTTTTGCCACCGATAATTTTTCAGCATGGCCGTTGTTCTTGCCTATTTTACTGATATTTTCGAGTTTTATTGGTGGTTGTGCGGGTTCTACAGGCGGCGGTATGAAAGTCGTTAGGGTGTTTTTACTTTATCTACAAGGAATACGTGAGCTTAATCGGCTAGTGCATCCTCGTGCTATTTACTCTATTAAACTTGGCCGTAAAGCATTGCCAGATAAAGTAGTTGAAGCCGTCTGGGGATTTTTCTCTGCTTATGCGCTGGTATTTGTCATTATTATGTTAGCGTTAATGGGCACCGGTATGGATAATATAACGGCGTTCTCAGCCACCGCAGCTTGCTTAAATAACCTCGGCCCTGGTTTGGGGGATGTTGCGTCGCATTATGGCGCTATTAGTGATGGCGCTAAGTGGTTATTAACCATTGCGATGGTGTTCGGGCGATTAGAGATATTCACCTTATTAGTGTTGTTTACACCGACCTTTTGGCGTGGTTAATTTTTATAAAAGCGAGCACTTGTACAAGGTTATTTATAATTGGAAAGGAAATGGCAAAAACAAGACAACAATTAAACCTAGAAAACCTTGCCTATATTAGTGCTGGTAGCATTGTTGATGTCGAAATCTTAACACCCACAGCCAGCAAACGAATTAAAACTGAATTTGTTGGTTTATTACATGAGCGTTTTGTGATCTTAAATTACCCCTCAGCAAAGCGTTTAGGTAATGCTGGTGAATACTTAAAAGATGGCGCCGTGGTGATCGTCAGAGCGGTGCTTGAAAGCGGTGGTGGGCAAATTATAGCATTTCGTCAGCAGATCATGTCCGTGTCGTCGCATCCAGCACGACTTATTTATTTAAATTTCCCAACTCAAGTGCAATTATTTAGTTTACGCTCACAAACCCGTATTCCTACATTATTAGCTGCAAAAATAAAGTTTAATGATGAACGCGAGATGCAAGGAGTTATTAAAGATATCTCAGTGACAGGGGTGATGTTTGATGTAAAAAGCAAAGCCGATCTCAGTGAATTAAAGAATGCTCAGTGTCATATTATGCTCGATAAAAACAATACAGGTGTTACTGAGTTTAGTGGACAAATATGCAGTGTTAAAAGCCATGCCGCTAGCACGCAGTTTGGTATTCAACTAACGGCAAGTGAAGAAGAGATGAAAACTTTCATGAAAGACCACTTTATTGACCTTTCAGTACTTGAGCCGCTTGTATAAATTTGAGTATATTCGCTATTTTGCGACAAAATAGCGAATATACTGTAATTCACCTTAAAGAACTCTAAATTTATTTTTATTGTTATTAATTATCAGTAACATAGATTTTTTATTTATTTCAGTTGCTAATTTTCAGCTGGTTAATTTCAGCGCCTGTCACTTTTCTTGCCTATAAAAATATAAATACGAACACTGTAAGTACGGATCTGTGTCTTTTCTATTAAACCTAATCAACTGATTTTTATAAACTATATTTTATAGGTGGTTTACGTGTTGCTAAAAAGCAACAAAAAACACCATAAATAACCAGTTAAAAGTGAATTTTATTTCTAAGCTTTTGATTTTAAGGGTTTTTTAAGGTGTGGCATCGAAGTTGTAATACACTAGTTGCACAGAACGAAAATGTGATTAACACATCGTTCAAAACCATAAACATTGAAGGAATATTAATTATGAACACATTAAATAAAACATTAGCACTTATCGCACTAGCATCTTCATCAGCAGCATTTGCAGGTACTGACTTTGACACGTTAGATATTGATGGCAGTGGTGCAATTAGCCAAAGTGAAGCGTCTGTTGATGCTGAGCTTATGAGCAAGTTTACTGAACTTGATACTGATGGTAACGGTGAGTTATCAAAAGAAGAGTTTTCAAACGCGTAATTCAACCTTCGCGCACAAGGAATCTCGAAAAGGATTTTACATTGATTACGTTCAAAAGCAGCCAATACCCCCGGGCTGCTTTTTTTATGCCTGTGTGCTTCCTGTGCGGTTTCGTATATTATTTACAATATAAATACATCAGCTTATTATCGTGGTATTAGTTTATATTTAGTACTAAGCACGGGTATATGGATTGTTGCTGGGGTGTATATCGCTGGTAGGTGTTATCCAAACTATAGTCATGCAAAGCAATTTTGCAGCGAGCTCGGTGCTGCTGACAGTCCCGCGGTAAAACTATCCCCGCTTATTAGCGGCAATTCTTATTGCTGTAAGTTCATATACCAGTATTTCATTTCGGCTTTTTTCAATTTTGTGTGTATTACCTGCTACTTTTAGTTTTGTTGACGCAAGCATTTAAGCAAAAAGGCAGTGCAGGCTTATCACGATTATCTTATGGTGTGCAGTTGTTGTCGATCCTGACTTTCAAAGTCAAGGTATTGGTGCGTTGATTATGGATAATATAGAAATATATTTGGCTGGGGCAGCAAAAAAGATGCAACCATCGGACTGCTCTCAGCTAAAGGTAAAGAATCTTTTTATGCTCGTTACGGATATTTAAGTAGGCCGGATAAAGCTCTGGGCTGTGTAAATTTACTTAGGATGAAAAATTTCAATGTCTGAATATGTAGCAAGTGTTGTCTGGTCTCGCCAAGCGGAAGAGTTGTTTATCGATAATAAATATAGCCGAGCTCACCAGTGGCAATTTGATGGTGGGGCAAGGATTGATGCATCTTCTGCTCCAGATATAGTGCCATTGCCGTATTCGGTTGCAGAAAATGTTGATCCAGAAGAAGCGTTTATTGCTTCGCTATCCAGTTGTCATATGTTGTTCTTTTTATCTATTGCAGCGAAAAATAAACTTACGGTTGATAGCTATCAGGATGACGCGGTTGGTTTAATGCAGCACACTAGTGATGGCCGTATGTCGATGACGCAAATCACTTTAAAACCCTGTGTGCAATTTGCTAATAATGAGCAACCTAGCATAGTGAATTTGGAGGCCATGCATCATCAGGCTCATGAATTGTGTTTTATCGCCAATTCAGTGAAAACCGCTATTGTGATTGAAATTGTCCAACCTTAACTAACTCCTGTCATATCGTTGCTATTGTTTTCGCATAATGGCAACAATTCCCACTTTTTAAATAAAAAGCCTGCTTTTCTTATTTGTTTCGCGAAATTCATTTTATTTTTATTATCTTTCAATTGGTTATAAATTAAAAATATTTATTTTTTATCAACTAAATTTGCTGTTCAGTTGTGGTTTGGGTCGCTGGGGTAGAAAATTCAACTGTTTTTGCTAGTACCGCTGTTTATGTGTCATTTTAATTAATTTTAACTATTTGATTTTAAATTGTTTATTAATCCTCATGAAATCTGCGTTGCTAAATTGCAACAAGTAAAGCCGCAGGAATTTCAAAAAACCACCAGCAAACACTGTAAGGCATTGATTTATATTAATAATAAAATGTTGGCATCGAAGTTGTAGTACTCTAGTTGTATTTAACGAAAAGGTGATTATCACTACAACGTTCACCACCATAAACTTTGAAGGAATATTTATTATGAACACATTAAATAAAACATTAGCACTTATCGCATTAGCATCTTCTTCTGCAGCATTCGCTGGCACTGATTTTGATACGTTAGACGTTGATGGTAGTGGCACTATAAGCCAAAGTGAAGCGGCCGTTGATGCTAAGCTGATGAGCCAGTTTGCAGAGCTTGATACTGATCAAAACGGTGAGTTATCAAAAGAAGAGTTTTCAAAAGCGTAATTTCAGTTTCCACAAACAGGGATCTCTGAAAAGGATTTCTTTCTTTTAAATTATTAGGAATAACACTATGAAACATATTAATACAGCACTTGCTATTTTTGCCTTGGCGGCTTCATCAACTGCGTTTGCAGCAGTTAATTTTGACACCTTTGATACCAATGGCGATGGCGTGATCAGCCAACAAGAAGCGTCAGTAAATGCACAGTTAGTTGAAATTTTTGCTGACTTAGATACCGATCAAAATGGTGAGTTATCAAAAGAAGAGTTTGCCAGAGTGCAATAAGCTTATATAAATTATATGGTTATACAAAAAGCAGCTTAATTAAGCTGCTTTTTTCTTCGGCGTTTGCATATATGGATGTGAAATTCACCTTTCGATACATTTGGTTTGTTTCGAAAGGTGAGGAGTGATTTAGAGAAAGATTGCACTAACTTGGAATAGTTTTTCAACTACATTGATATGTTTTTTATCAATCAAAAACATAATAACGTGGTCGCCAGAGTGGATAATGGTATCGTCGTGAGCAATGAGCACGTCATCGTTACGAACAATCGCGCCTATGGTAGTACCAGCCGGCAGCTTAATATCAGCAATTGCACGGCCAACCACTTTTGAGGTGTGTTCGTCGCCATGGGCTACCGCCTCAATGGCTTCTGCTGCACCTTTACGTAATGAATACACATTAACAATGTCGCCGCGGCGAACATGGGTAAGTAAGGCTGAAATAGTTGCTTGCTGTGGTGAAATGGCAATATCAATTTCGCCACCTTGTACTAAATCAACATATGCACCGCGCTGAATAAGCACCATGGTTTTTTGTGCACCCATGCGTTTGGCAAGCATGGCTGACATAATATTGGCTTCATCATCATTAGTTACTGCGATGAATACATCAACTTGCTCGATATGTTCTTCTGATAACAACTCTTGATCAGATGCATCACCACAAAACACCACTGTATTATCAAGCATTTCTGATAATTGTTCGGCACGCTCTTTATTACGTTCAAGTAATTTTACACTGTGGTTTTTTTCAAGGGAGCGGGCGAGTCCAGAGCCAATGTTACCGCCACCAGCAATCATAATCTTTTTGTATGAACGCTCTAATTTTTGTAGCTCATTCATTACTGCGCGAATATGTTTGGTGGCCGCAAGGAAGAATACCTCATCATCCGCTTCAATAACCGTTGTGCCAAGCGGCTTGATGGCTTTACCTTGGCGGTAAATTGCAGCAACACGGGTTTCAACGTTGGGTATGTGTTCTTTTAATGCTGATAGCGCATACCCTACCAATAGGCCGCCATAATAAGCCTTTACTGCAACCAGCGAGAGCATGCCATCGCCAAACTCTAAAACTTGCAACGCACCAGGGTAATCAATTAAACGACGGATATATTTGGTCACTAGTTGCTCTGGAGCAATGTAGTGATCAACTGGTAGGTCGTTGTTTTGAAATAGCTTCTCTCGGTATTTTAAGTATTGTTCTGAGCGGATCCGAGCAATTTTAGTCGGAGTATTAAAAATACTATACGCGACTTGGCAAGCGACCATGTTCACTTCATCTGAACTGGTCACTGCGATGATCATATCGGCGTCTTCTGCACCGGCGCGGCGTAATACATCAGGGTGGGCACTATGACCTGTAACACCCTGTAGATCGTATTTATCTTGTAACTCACGTAATCGGTTGCCATCAATATCAACAACCGTGATTTCGTTTTGTTCACCTACCAGATTTTCAGCGAGTGTACCGCCTACTTGTCCTGCACCGAGTATGATTATTTTCATGATTTACTAAAAGCTTCTTATGAGTGTGTTTTTATAAGCTTGGCATAATAAAATCCGTCACTCTCACCAGGCAGTAACTGCAGCCCAGGGTTGCTTGGGGTATCGTTATCATGTAGCGGGATATGTTCAACATCATTATTATTTGCTAAAAACTTAGCGACTTGCTGTTGGTTCTCTTGTGGTAATACCGAGCAGGTTGCATAAATTAGCGTGCCACCTAGTTTCAATAATGGCCAAATGCTATTGAGGATATCGCCTTGGAGTGTCGCCAGATCATTGATATCTGATGCTCGACGTAGCCATTTGATATCTGGGTGACGACGAATAACACCCGTTGCAGAGCAAGGAACGTCTAATAGAATGCGGTCAAACTGTTGCTCATCCCACCATTTGTGTGGCTGCGAAGCATCGGCACATTGTAAGTCGGCACCTAAACCAATTCTTTCAAGGTTTTGCTTTACACGTTCAAGGCGGGTGGCATCGCTATCAAGTGCCAGCACATCAGCATCTGCGAGTTCTAGAATGTGACAGGTTTTACCACCGGGTGCTGCGCAGGCATCTAAAATATGCTCGTCAGCTTTTGGATCTAACAAGCGTGCCGCAAGCTGTGCTGCTGCATCTTGTACTGAACATGCGCCGGTGTCGAATTCTGGCAAGGAAAACACATCGCGGGGTTTATCCAGCTTAATACCATCAGGGAAATCAGGATTGAGTGTATGTTCAATGTCATTAGCAGTGAGCATTTCGCTATATTCAGCGGTGCTATATTGCGCTTGGTTAACACGCAACCACATTGGTGCTTGCTGCTGGTTCGCTGCTAGTAGAGCTTGCCAAGAGTCAGGGTAAGCTTCTGTTACTTGTTTGATAAACCAGTTTGGGTGGTTGTATAAACACACAGGTATTTGTTTGGCTTTTTCTTCAAGCTCTGCTTGCTGGCGCTGAAAGCTGCGTAAAATAGCGTTGATCAAGCCTTTTAAACCCAGTGCACGCAGTTGCTCTAATGCATTAACCGTTTCGCTAATGGCTGCATGCGGTGGAACCCGCATATGTTGTAGTTGGTAAATGCCCACATACAGCAAGAACTGGAATATGCGGCGCTTACCTTTAAGTGGCTGCTCAACTAAATGTTGACAATAATTTTCTAAACTTGGTAAATAACGCAGTACGCCGTAACAAATTTGCTGCAATAACGCTTTATCTTTAGGTGGTAAACCTTGGCTGGCAAAAGGTAGCTCTTGATTTAATGAGGCGCCTTTATCAACCACGTTATATAAAGTTTCGGCGGCAAGCGCCCTGACATTACTCATTGTGTTCGCCTATTCGTGTGCCAGGAGTTACCCAGTCTGCTCGACCATTTAAAAAGTCAGTAATGGCCATTGGCTTTTTACCTTGTGGTTGTACTTGAGTGATATTAAGTGCGTTAGTACCACAGGCAATCATAATACCGTGTTTATCGCTTTGTAATACCGTGCCGGCCGTGCCTTGCTGCTCAACAACATTGGCTTGATAAACTTTTACAGTGTGTTCGCCCATTTGGGTAAAACAGACCGGCCATGGATTGAATGAGCGGATATTACGCTCTATTTGCGCTGCGTCCATCGACCAATCAATATTTGCTTCGTCTTTCGATAGTTTTTTAGCGTAATTGGCAAGTTCGTCATTTTGTACTTGCGGGGTAATTTCGCCATTAGCTAACTTAGTAATGGTGTCTATTAGTGCGCTTGGGCCTAAATCGGCAAGCTTAGCGTATAAACTTGCACTTGTTTCAGTGGCGGTAATAGGGCAGCGGCTAATATGTAGCATGTCGCCGGTATCTAGGCCTTCATCCATTTGCATTATGGTCACGCCAGTTTCTTCATCGCCGGCCCAGATAGCGCGTTGAATTGGCGCAGCACCACGCCAGCGCGGTAAAATTGAGCCGTGTACATTTAAACAACCAAACCGTGGCGCCTCTAAAATTGCTTTTGGTAACAGTAATCCATAAGCGACCACGATCATAAGGTCAGCATTTAAGCTGCTTAGTTCAGCCAGAGCGTCGTCACTTTTTAATGAGGCAGGTTGAAACACTGCTAACTCATTGGCCAGTGCGAGCTCTTTCACTTCACTGGCTTTGAGTTTTTTACCGCGTCCTGCTGGACGGTCGGGTTGGCTATACACGCCAACAATTTGATGCTCAGAGTCGATAAGAGCTTGTAAATGGCGCGCTGCAAAGTCTGGCGTACCGGCAAAAATAATGCGTAATGGTTGTGTCACTGAGTTTTCCTAAGGTGCTTATTATTGTGCTGATAACTTAGCTTCTTTTTCAAGCTTTTTACGAATACGTTGGCGCTTTAGTGGCGATAAATAATCGATAAATAATTTGCCTTTTAAGTGATCTAATTCGTGTTGAATACAAATTGCTAATAACTCATCGGCATCTAAGCTAAACTCTTCGCCATTTTCGTTTAATGCGTTCACTGTGACTGTTTCTGCGCGGTCAACTTTTGCATAAGAGTGTGGCACAGATAAACAGCCTTCCTCACTTACCGTGGTGCCATCTTGTTTAGTGATTGTTGGGTTGATCAACACTAACGGTTCATCACGTTCTTCTGATACGTCAATGACCACAATACGTTGATGAATATCGACTTGAGTCGCAGCTAATCCAATGCCGTTTTCATCATACATAGTTTCCAGCATGTCTTTTACAATTTGGCGAATTTGGTCGTCAACTTGCATCACTTCTTTTGCTATTGTACGTAAACGCTCATCTGGAAATCTTAAAACTTCTAACCTAGCCATAGTAACCTTTTTCACTTGTGCTTAATTTAGGGTATTGTATGCTCTTATTTTAGCCATTCGCGTTCACCTTTAACAGGTTTTGGTTGATAATAATGAAAAAACACCAAAAGGAAGCTCAATGAGATACCCATTATTCGCGGCAATGTTGGCATTAAGTGCAACTTTTCCATCGTTAGCTGATGTATTGACAATAAAAAAAGATGCTCCTAAACAATACGTTGTAAAAAAAGGCGATACACTTTGGGATATTTCTGGGATTTATTTGCAAGAGCCTTGGCAGTGGCCAGAACTTTGGAAAATGAACCCGCAAATTAATAATCCACACCTAATTTATCCTGGGGATGCGCTGTCTTTAATCTATGATGAGTACGGTAATCCACGCTTGGTGATTAATCAGGGTTATAAAAAGCTTTCTCCATATGGTCGTATTACGTCAAAAGGTAAAAATGCGATCCCTACTTTACCCCTTGAGCTGCTGCGCCCTTACTTAACCTTTGAGCAAGCACTAAATGTTGATGACATTGCCGATAAACCCTATATTTTAGGTGCCAATGTTAATACTAAAATGAATACTGAAGGTCATATAGTTTATGTTAAAGGTGAGCTGAAATTACACGAGTCATACGCTATTTACCGCAAAGGGGATGCATACGTTGATCCGCAAACGAACGAAGAGTTGGCTAATAAAGCACAATTAGTGGCGGTGGGGCGTGTATTTAGAAAAGGTGATATTACGAATGGTATACCTGCTTCAGTTAAAATTGAACAGGTAAAGAGAGAGATCAAAGCGGGTGATTTTTTAATGCCTGCGATAGAAGGTCAGCTATTACCTGCGTACTTTAATATGCATCGTTCTGAGCAGCCAGTGCAGGGTGAAATCATCGCATCAGTGACAGGGTTACGAGAATTCAGCACAATGGATATAGTAGTGCTAAACTTAGGGTCAGAGCAGCAAGTTAAAGAAGGCCACATTTTAGATATTGAGCGCCAATCACCGACTGTTTTTGATGGTCGCAATGGCCCACGGTACAAAGAAGATTCAAATAGTCTCGAAAAGTTAATAACAAACGCTAGCGAATTTTTTGGCGTTGAGGCCGATGCCGACACTACTGTGTGGCATATGCCAAAAGAACAGGTTGGGCAACTAATGGTGTTTAAAGTTTATAAAAACGTTAGTTATGCCTTAATCGTAAAAAACCAGCACCCAATCCGAGTCGGTGATTTTGCAGTTATAAATTAATTCAGGTTTGAGCGCTCTAAGGAGGGAGCATGAAAGATTCATCAGGCAAGCTAACCCATTGGCTTGCCTTTTATTTATGTAAAGGCTTAGGTGTTAAAAGCTTATTAGCATTGGCACAAAAACTGCCATTAGATGATTTGTTTGAGCTAACTCATGAACAGCTCACAAAACACGGTTTGAGCCAGCAGGTAGCCACTAATTTACTGGCAACCGATTGGCAGCAAGTCGATTACTATCAAAAGGTACTAAGCGACCTACAGATAACCACAATTGATTACTTCGATCCTCACTATCCACCATTATTAAAAGAAATAGCTAGTGCGCCTTTGTTGCTATTTTGCCGAGGTAATATGGAGTTATTGAACAGTCCGCAAATTGCTATTGTTGGAAGCCGCAATGCCACGCCAATCGGCTTAGAGATCGCTGCTGAATTTGCTTATCAACTCACTTTAGCGGGATTAACGGTAACTTCCGGAATGGCACTAGGTATCGATGGTGCTGCCCACAAAGGAGCACTGGCGGGCAATGGTAAAACCATTGGAGTGCTTGGTACTGGAGTGGATGTTTATTATCCTAAACGACATAAGTTACTTACCGATCAAGTATCTGAACAGGGACTATTGGTGAGCGAGTTTTTACCCGGTACAGCCGCTAATGCTAATAACTTCCCAAGGCGTAACCGTATAATATCCGGTTTGTCATTAGGTGTGCTGATTGTCGAGGCTGAAATAAAAAGCGGCTCGCTTATCACCGTGCGTTATGCGCTGGAGCAAAATAAAGAAGTTTTTGCAGTGCCGGGTTCAATTAAAAATCCGCTCTCCGAAGCCAGTCACTTTTTAATTAAACAAGGTGCAAAGCTGGTGGGAAATGTTAGTGATATTCTCGACGAAGTGAGCTTTTTCTGCGAAAACAGTCTATATACTATAGAAGAAGCAACAGTTGATGAACCTGCCTGCGAAATACTAAATAGTGTTGGTTTTGAAGTAACTGCGGTGGATATAATTGCTCAGCGTAGTCAGTGGCCAATAGACAAAGTACAAGCGCGTTTACTTGATCTTGAATTAGAAGATAGAGTCGAGCGTGTATTAGATGGCTATATTAGAGTTCGATAAGCTTTAGTGTGGAGGAAAGTAACATGTTCGATATCCTCATGTATCTGTTTGAAAACTATATTCACAGCGAAGCTGAAGTCTTTGTTGAGCATAATGAACTCACTGATGAATTATTACGTGCTGGCTTCAATAAGCCCGAAATATACAAAGCACTTGATTGGCTTGAGCAGCTTGCTGATTTGCAGCACAGTGATGAATTCCCTTATTTAAACCGCCTCCCACAACATGCGATACGTATTTTTACCGACAGTGAATGCCAAATGCTGAGCGTAGAGTGTCGGGGCTTTTTAATGTTTGTTGAACAAGTCGGAGTGATCAACAGCGCAACGCGTGAAATGGTTATGGATCGTTTGTTCGCATTAGATAAATCTTATATATCACTTGATGATTTAAAATGGGTGGTACTTATGGTGTTGTTTAATGTGCCAGGCTCAGAGCAAGCTTATGCACAAATGGAAGAACTTATTTTTGATGAGCCGGCAGAGGTACTACATTAAGCAAGTGCTGCGCTTGTATCTTTAATTAGTTTGGGTATATTAGGCGAAAATTAGTCAGCTGCTTAGGGAACACATGAGTAAAATCGACCAATCGCTTTTTTCTGCAAATCAACATGCCTTAGAAAAAGAATACGAAGTGTGCCCTAAATGCGGTTCGGAGCTTGTGATCCGCAACAGTAAATCAGGTCCTTTCCTTGGCTGTGCGAGTTACCCCGAATGTGATTTTATTCGCTCGCTTGCTCAACATGATACTCAACAAATCAAAGTACTTGATGATAGCCCTTGTCCAGAGTGTGGTAATCCGCTAGTAGTGAAGAATGGCCGCTATGGTATGTTTATTGGCTGTACGGGTTATCCTGAGTGTCACTATATTGCTCATGATGAGCCTGAGCCAAATGAAGAAGTTTTACCTGCTTGCCCTAAGTGTAAAAAAGGCCAGTTAGTGGCGCGTAGTAATAAATTTGGTAAAACATTTTATTCATGTAATAGCTATCCAAGTTGTAAATACACACTCAATCACAAACCAGTTAGCCATATCTGCCCCGCGTGCCAATGGCCAGTAATGATGCAAAAGCAAATGACCAATAGTGTTGTGCTACAATGCCCTCAGAAAAGTTGCTCGCATAAATTCACGGTGAGCGAATAATTACCGGCTTTAATTTTATTGTATTTGGAGATTTTCAGTGACTGATACTACCTCAGTTCCTTTAACTGCCCTTGCTGCTGTGTCGCAAGGCGGGGTTATTGTTTACCCAACCGAAGCTGTTTATGGCTTAGGCTGTGACCCCGATAATCAGCAAGCTGTAGAGCGCTTACTGGCAATAAAGCAGCGGCCCGTTGAGAAAGGCTTAATTTTAATTGCCGATAATTATGGGCAATTATTAAAGTATGTTGATGATGCAAAAATTCCGATGGATAAACGCGCTGACATTTTTTCCAGCTGGCCCGGCGCAATTACTTGGGTTATGCCTGCAGCTAAAGGTACGCCTAAATGGTTAACAGGGCAATTTGATAGTATTGCTGTGCGTGTAACTAATCACCCAACAGTAAAGCGCTTATGCCAAGAATTAGGCAAACCTCTAGTGTCTACTAGTGCTAACTTATCAGGACATGATACGCTCACTAGTATTGCAATGGCTAAATGTGAGTTTGGCGAGCTGGTGACATTTTATGTAGATGAACCACTTGGTGGTAACACGCAGCCTAGCACTATTAAAGATGTAATGACCGGCAAAGTATTTAGAGGATAACCATGCACAGCAATTTACTCGAACAAGTAAAAACCTACCTGATGGCATTGCAAGACACAATTTGCCAAGGTTTAGAGCAAGCTGATGGCCAAGCCAAGTTTGTAGAAGACAGTTGGCAGCGCGAAGAAGGCGGTGGTGGGCGAACTCGTGTTATTCGTGGTGGCAATGTGATCGAGCAAGGTGGGGTGAACTACTCGCATGTGTTTGGTGCTTCAATGCCGGCATCGGCAACTGCGCATCGTCCAGAACTTGCTGGTCGTAGCTTCCATGCCTGTGGTGTCTCGCTAGTGATCCACCCAAACAATCCACATATTCCAACGAGCCATGCTAACGTACGCTTTTTCATTGCAGAAAAGCAAGGTGAGGAGCCTATTTGGTGGTTTGGTGGTGGTTTTGACTTAACGCCATTTTATCCTGAGCTTGAAGATGTTCAACATTGGCATCAGGTCGCGCATGATTTATGTGTGCCGTTTGGAGATGAGGTTTACCCTAAATATAAAAAATGGTGTGACGAGTATTTTTACCTTAAACATCGCGATGAAACGCGCGGTGTCGGCGGTTTGTTCTTTGATGACTTAAATGAGCAAGGGTTTGAGCAAAGCTTTGCCTTTATGCAAGCAGTAGGCAATGGCTTTTTAGGTGCTTATTTACCTATTATTGAACGTAGAAAAGCAACCCCATTTACTGAGCAGCAACGAGACTTCCAACTTTATCGTCGTGGCCGTTATGTTGAGTTTAACTTAGTGTGGGATCGTGGCACTTTATTTGGCTTGCAAAGTGGCGGACGTACAGAATCAATATTAATGTCGATGCCGCCGCTAGCGCGTTGGGAATATAACTATACACCCGAAGAAGGCAGTGCTGAAAATAAGCTATACGCTGACTTTTTAAAACCAAGAGACTGGTTAGGGCTAGCATAGTAAGCAGGCTGCCAGTCAATATCTGCTTTATTGATTGGCAACTTTAAGTATTACATCAATTTAAAGCTTCTTACTTGCTCATCCAGTGAGCGCGCTAGATTTAACAGCTCCTCACTTACTTTTTGGTTATCGTTAGCATCCACTAATGACCGCTCAGCGTTATCACTAATACCAATAACACTCCTATTTATTTCCTCTGCGGCTAAGTTTTGTTGTTCTGTCGCGTCGGCTATTTGAATATTAAGTTGATTTATTTCATTCATCTGCATAGAAATATCTTTTAAAGCTTGAGCAACATTTTTTACTTGTTGCGCTCTAGCATCAGCCTCCTCACACGATTCACCCATGGTTTTAACTGTTTGCGCTGCTTCGGATTGTAGTTTGTCGATTGTGCGACGAATTTCATCGGTGGATGCATGAGTACGAGTTGCCAACGTACGTACTTCATCAGCCACCACAGCAAAGCCCCGACCAGCTTCACCTGCACGTGCGGCTTCAATCGCAGCATTAAGAGCTAACAAGTTAGTCTGTTCAGCAATACTGCTAATCACTTCGAGTACTTTTCCTACCTCAAGTGTTTGTACTTGTAGTTGACTTACTTGTGCTGCAGCTTGGCGAACATCGTCTGCCAATTGATTAATACTGAGTTCTGTTTGTTCAGCAACATGCATACTTTGTTGTGCCAGTTCATTACTGTTCTCTGATTTTTCAGAGGCAAAGTGAGTGGTGTTTTTTACTTCATTAGAGGAGCTCTCTAGTTCGTTTATAGCAGCTGCCACGGAGTCGGTATTTTTCTTTTGCTCTAAAATAGCGCGCTCAGTAGTATCCGCTGAGGTATAAATTTTTTCTGCTGAGTGGATCAATACTCTTGATGAATGAGATACTTGAGCAATATTATCTTTAAAGGTGGCGATCATCTTATTAAAGCTGGTGGCGAGCCAACCCAGTTCATCTTCAGCGCTATCGTCAATTCGCAGGCTTAAATCTTTGTTGGTTGTAGCTAAATGCATAGCATGACCAAGTTTTTTAAGGCGTACAATAAAAATTTGTCTAAACATAATGCCCAGTAATACAAAGGCAATAATAAAAATTATAGAGAGTAATGCGGTATTTACTAGGGTGTTGTAAGTCACCGCATTATCAATATCAGCTAATGAGTAACTAATTTTAACTACGCCGAGTACATCACCTTCTTGTGCTTGATGACAGCCAAGGCAATTAGTGCCTTTATAATCGCTACTGGCAAACATAGGGCGCAGAAAAGTCATACTGCGACTATTATTTTGCTGATCAATTAGCAATGTTTCCTTGCCTTTTAAAGCCTCACGTTCAATATCGTTGCTCGGCGCTTGATTTTTATTGCCCGGCCCATAAAGTTTATTAACAATTGGGGAGCGAATAATATGCGCATCTTCAATATTTGGGTGTTTGCGTAGTTTTTGGCTTAATAGCTCTCTATTTGCCATGGTGCCTGTGATCATCAAAGTATTGATAGAGTCAAAGTAGTTATCAGCAAGAAGCTTAATATTTTCTGCAACAGTGTCTTGCGCAAGCGTTCGTTGTTGGCTTGAGCTACTAAGAATACTGGCAATTAACACAATAATACCTGTTAGGGCCAATAAGGCATAAATCTTATGTTGGATTGATTTCACACGCACGACGCTTTTTCTAAATATTTGATCACGTATTATCTATATTAAAAAAAAGGCCGTTTTGACTTGGCGCAAATAACGTGCAGTTAAAGAGCAGTGCTAGTGCTGATTAATCATATGACTGGCAAGTTGTGCCAAAGATTTACGTAACCCTTCTCGTAATAAGGGATTATCAATTTCCGCGTCTAACGCTTTATTCATGCAATACATCCATTGATCTCGTAAATCTTGATCAATTGGAAAAGGCATATGGCGTTTACGTAGCATAGGGTGACCATGTTTTTCAACAAACAAGTCTGGGCCGCCTAACCACCCTGATAAAAACTCAAAAAACACTTGGCGAATACGGTCTAATGGTTGAGGATGCATATCATATAACGGTTTAGCGTATTCATCGCTGGCCATAATGTCGTAGAATCGATTCGCAAGTGCTAAAGCACCAGCTTCTCCACCCATCAGTTGATAAGGTGTTTTTTCTGGCGTTGGTGCTTGCTGTTGTTCTGGTGGTTTCGATTTTGAAAATAATCGTTTAATCATAGTTTTATCATCATTAATTAGCAGTAAGTTACGAGGTAATGTTACTGCACAAAGAGGTTGCTCAAATATGGACAAATATGCAGTTTTTGGAAATCCTATTAAACACTCAAAATCCCCTGCGATACATCAGCAATTTGCAACCTCATTGGGCGAACAAATCGAATACAGCGCAATATTAGCACCGATTGATGGTTTTAAAAAAGCCGTGGCCGATTTTTTTGCCACAGGCGGTAAAGGGGCTAATGTTACAGTGCCATTTAAAGAGCAAGCATTTGCGCTAGTTGATGAGCGAACTGAATTGGCAACCATTGCCGGAGCAGTAAATACTATTAAGTTATTAGATGATGGGCGCTTACTAGGTGACAACACCGATGGCATCGGTTTTGTGAACGATCTGCTTGCGAATCAGGTTACCATTAAAGATAAACGGGTCTTACTAATAGGTGCAGGAGGCGCTGCACGTGGCGTGGTTTTGCCGCTATTGGCACAACAGCCGAGTGAAATCATCATAGTTAATCGTACGGCAGCAAAAGCTAAGGAACTGGCTGAATTATTTGCCCAATACGGTAATGTAACTGGCTATGGTTTTGATGATTTACCAGTAAGTGATTACTCGCTAATTGTAAACTCTACATCTAGCAGTATGCTTGGTGAATTGCCTGCACTTGATAAAAAACACCTTGATGGCTGTGAACATGTTTATGATATGTTTTATTCACAGCAAAATACGCTGTTTATGCAATGGGCTCAGGGCTATAAGGCTAATATTAACGTACTTGATGGAAGTGGCATGCTAGTAGGGCAAGCTGCACAAGCCTATTTTGTGTGGCGCAATAATATGCCTGAAATACTCCCTGTTGTTCGGGCATTAAAAACCGGAGAGCTTGCATGAACCAAGCAATCCAATTTATCGACCGATTTGAATTTAACGTACAATCCCAGCAGTTAACGTTTTTTGCTCAAGTAAGTGGCTTAATGGTTGAATGTGTCATTGACACACACACGCTAGCATTGGCAGACCAACAAGCTGCAAAGTTACATTTTGAACAGGCGCGTTTTGACTATGAAGATATAGCCGAGCAACTAATCGAGAATGAAGAATATAACTCGGCAGGACAAATCATTGTTTCAGTGCTGAGTTAATCCTCAGCTAGATACTCATCTTTAAGCTCAACATAATTAGTTGCTGATATTTTTAAAAAACTCAGCTCTTGCTCGGTTAAAGGGCGCGCCTGCTTTACTGGACTACCCACATAGAGAAAGCCCGATTCCAAGCGCTTGTTTGGTGGAACTAATGAACCGCCACCAATTATCACATCATCTTCAACAATGGCATTATCCATTACAATCGCGCCCATGCCGACTAAAATACGATTACCCAAACAACAGCCGTGCAACATAACCTTGTGACCAACGGTAACATCATCACCAATAATTAATGGATAACCATCTGGGTTACTTTTACTGGCACGCGTTAGATGTAACACGCTGCCGTCTTGCACGTTAGTACGTTTACCAATGCGTATATAGTTAACGTCCCCTCGTGCTGCTACTAATGGCCAAACACTACTATCTTCACCTAATGTGATATCACCAACTAAAACAGCCGACTCATCTATATAAACAGATTGGTTAAAACGAGGAGTAATTCCTTTATAAGAACGGATTGCCATAAAACACCTAATAAATTAAGAATAAGTTCAACAGTAAGAGGTAAATAGTGTAGCAGTAGAGCCTATAAAATGGCCAGCTAGGATCTGTGCTGTATACTAAACTAGCACTTTTGAGCTGTTTAGCGTGTAAATTGAACGAACAGTACTTTATTTCAAGTTTTCTTTAAAAAACGCTTGCGTAAAATTCGCCGCGCCCTATAATGCGACCCCACTGAGACGGCAGACAGCAACGCTTAGCGAGGCAGGAGCT
>NZ_JAGPYN010000023.1 GCF_018069805.1 Pseudoalteromonas ostreae | reverse complement strand
TGGTTGAGAGCAACGAAACCCAACGTTTAGTGTGAGAGCTGGTAGACGGCTTAGAGCGAATTGCAGTCAGTTACAACCTACCTTGAGCACGCTGAAAGATGCGACCCCAACATTTTCACACCATCGCTTTTAAAACTATCGAGAGGAACACTATCCTGCAAGCCGTTACTTACTCGTTTTAAAACAGCCCTTGCTTTTTTCCTGAACTCTTTGTCACCGAGTAGAACTGTTTAGTCAAAAACTGTTGAAACAATTGTAATGAGGGTCTGTAAAAAACTTAACCTTTGTGTGTACTAAAGAAAAATTGACTTGTATCGCATCCACAATGCGTTTTTTAAATAGTTTTTTATCCAGATAAATGAAAGATGTTTGTAACTTAGTATTAAACACAATACGGCCTCTAGGGAAGTGATAATAATCAGTATGGTGAAGGGCTAAAGCGAAATGCTCAAATATTAAGTTTTCTTCCCATTCGATTTGGTGTTGCAAAGTGCTGTCAACAAAGCCAAGTCGATCTGGCTGTAAATCACAAGCATTTTGAGTTTTAAAAACTAACGTGTTTGCAGCAAACCAAAAGATGCCAACTTTGTTATTCATGCAGGGTTCCTTAATTTAGATCTCCAATAACTACTTAAATAAACTGGGATTAGAACCCTTATTTATGGAAAATACTTTAACGAAAAGCTACCTAAGCTTGCCTCTTATGTTTCGAGTTTTTTATTTGATTGACCCCCATTAGATTCAAGTCGACAGAGCCAGGTGTTTTTGCTGACGTTTAATAATTGATGATTAGATGTATTTCGTTGGCACAAAATATAGCCATTAAATCTACACGAAAATATTTTTGGGTAAAAGAGGGTTCTAAACGCTATGAAACAGAGTCTACTTGGGGAAATTGGCCAAATTTTGAGGAGTAATTTATTTTTAACTATACGAAAAATAAGCCTTTTATTATCTTTCTTGTTGTACTACTGTAATTGCATTACAACGTAATAACTCACGATATGGAGAGCGAGATTTATGAAGTATCAAAACAAAATTGACCAACTCAGAAGCGGTAGCTTAACTCGCGCACAAATTGCTATTTTGCAACAAAACGCCCAGCACATTTTAAATCAGGGAGATACAGATGCTCAGTTCGTACTTGATGAGATTCAGTACAGCAAACCAGCAGATACTTCTATCTTGTTTATGGGGTTTTGCCCTGCGGCTGATTTTTCCAATCGATTAGATATTGATTGGAAAGAAAAAGGCATTTGTCGTTTTGACTATCTTGAGAGTGAAGTTCAGCTTAACCGCTGGAATGAAGTCTGTGTTGGGGAT
This sequence comes from Pseudoalteromonas ostreae, assembly GCF_018069805.1. Taxonomy (GTDB): domain Bacteria; phylum Pseudomonadota; class Gammaproteobacteria; order Enterobacterales; family Alteromonadaceae; genus Pseudoalteromonas; species Pseudoalteromonas ostreae. The sequence goes on along the minus strand of NZ_JAGPYN010000023.1, from coordinate 66,761 downwards.
TTAATAGTCCTTAAAAAGCGAGAAAAATTTGGTAAAACCATGAAATTATATGGTTTTGGCAGGGTTCTGAAAATATGCCTTGATAAGGAAAATATTCGTTACTTTGAAGTCAGTTGGGATGAACAGTCAGCAGAAATTGAAGTACCCCTTATAGGGTGCAATAGCACAGTAGATATTAAAAGTATGGATTTAGTTGAACAAGAAATGCCTGACGAATTTTGGAACTGGCTTGGACTTTAAAGGAAGAACACAATGAAAAACATCGTATTGGTTAGAGGCCCAGAGGATTTGGCTGAGCAGTCCTTAGCAGGTTACGGCTGGCGAGAGATCAACTTAAGTCAGTTCAATTCTTTTACTGAGATTGATAAATATATAAAAGACAAGGAAATTGACATTGGAAGGCAGCGAAATCAAATAAAACGATTTTTTGATATAGCAGAAGGCGATATCGTCATTGTACCAGTGTATCGAGCAATCTTGGTAGGAATTGCAACGGGTGACAAATCGTTTGCTGAAAAGCCTTGGAATGGAGCTAACCGTGTTTCGGTCAACTTTTTCAAAAAGGCAGGCGGTAGCGTAGTAAAAATCCCTAGGTATGAGTTAACGGAAGGATTACAGAGCCGTTTAAAAATAAGGATGTCGATTGCAAATCTGAATGAGTTTAAAGACGAAATTATTGGCTACGTTGATAAGCTACAGCGAAATCTAGAAATCCGGTTCGACTCTGAGTTTCAAATACGCGTTGAGAGTGAATTAAAAAGTATTGAGCGAGGTTTATTAGATAGATTGATAACAGGAAAATCCCGATTGGAAGCAGGTGGTTATGGCTTAGAGAAATTAATCGCTGAACTCCTTGAGATAGACGGTTATCAAGCTCACGTTATGCCCAAAAATCAAACAAAAGATCAGTCAGATATAGATATCAGAGCTGAAAAAAGTGATGACTTTTCAGGGGCAAATATTGTCTATATTCAATGTAAACACCATTCAGGTATAACGAGTAATTGGGGGGTTGACCAGCTCATTGAATTTGAGAAAGAAACACCCAATGTAAGTTTATGGCTAATTACCACAGGTATGGTATCTGATGAAGTAAAAGCATATGCAAGTGAGCATGGTGTTAGTGTTATGGAAGGCGATCTATTAGCGGCCAAAATAATTTCTCAAGTTGATAAACTGGCGGCTGCAACGAAAGAAAAACTAGGTTTGTCTATTCTGCCAAAATTACTGTAGCCCATGACGCTTCTCCTAATTAATAGTCGGGTTTTTCAAACGTCAGGCTAATTTGCTTTGGTTTTGCAGCCCACCGCTGAAATTGGACTATTTAAGTACGCTTATGCCGATGGAGTAAGTATTTAGCAAAGGAAATCATGGGGTCACCCATTAGGAAGTTCCGGTCAAGCAGGCAGCCGTGTTTTTTGATCTTTTGTTCAAAAATCAAGTGTTGTTACTTTTTAAACTCAATTTAAATTTGGCTATACACCTAGTCATGACGTCGATTGATGTGAATATGCACCAGTCACCCATATGAATTTAGGCGGTTTAATAAGCATCTTTGATGAATTAATTAAGGCCCTTGGCTTTCGCCTCAGTCATCGTTTAGTAACAATATCAGTCCAGTTTGGGCAGTACACTCGCACTGCACGATAACAAATCTGTGGTTTATGTTTTCACATAACCAACCCTTATGGCTCAGATATTGGGCATTATCCAACTTTTAAAAATGAGCGGTTAACGTGCAGGCTCAATCAGAGGGAGCTGGGGTCACAGGGAGCTGGGGTCATCACAGGGAGCTGGGGTCAGGTCTTGAAAAGTGCAAGATGAGCGTTACCTGCGTCCGCTTCACTTTGAAGTAGTTCAGCTTTGAGCTATAACAGTACAGTGGTAAATTATTGTGTATGAAATCAAGTTTTTTGACCCAATTGGCTTTAATAATCAAAGAGCGGGCTTTAGTGTGGCAATGGGCCTGCTATAGCGCGTGAATTGAACGTGAATTGAACGTGTAATGGAAAGAGTATGGAAGCGTATCAAAAGGACATAATCTCACTTATAGATGAGTGTCGTAAAGATGAACACTTTTTGAAAATGGTGAGCCCACTTGTTGATTGGCGAATCATGGTTGTTAAAGGTGGGGTGGCTAAAAAGCCGCTTAAATTAATGGATGCGTTATTAGCGAGTTATCCTAACTTAGTAAACAGATTGTGGGGAACGTCAACAAGTCGCACTACAATATCCCCGTTTGATGTGGCTAAGTGGCTTTGTAAGAAAGCGAATGATGTAGATGCTAAGCAAGCGTTTAAATATTTTCTTGATTTTGCCGATAACCAAACCGTTCCTTTGCATCTTATTTCACTGGTGGAAGGCGTTTATCCTGAGCAAACATATTATTTTGATGAGAATACGCGTATTTGTGGGTTTGAAGCGCTCCCAGATGGGGTTAAAAACAGGATTAATAGGGATTGGTATGATATCAGTCGTGATTACCCTGGGGATAGGCCTGCTTTTATCGTAACCACAGTTCATCAAAATGTGTTTGATGTTCATGATTATGACGATGTGGTTCGTGATGAGAGAAGATCACTTTACGATATTTTAGAATCACATACCTTGAAGGCAAATTTCTTGTCGCTCTTTACAAAAGAATATGGTGCGTGTATTACGCGTAATAGAATGCTTTTTGACGATACAGTGCCATGCTCTGGCTTTATTGATGTGAACATTATTAGCGCACTGCAAGTGCTACGTCCTCTTTACAATGATGATTTGTATTTTGATGATAAAGACACGTTGAAGAACGTGTTTAGCAAGTACAACGCGTTAAATAGTAAAGCCAAAGGGGCGATTGAATTGGCGCTTAAACGTAAATCGTCTTCTATGAATTCTCATGACCTTGTTGATAAGGCTGTTGATTTAGGGATGTGTGCTGAATCAATTCTAACGAAGAGTGAAAGTTCAGAACAGCTGTCGTTACAAGTACGATTACTTGGTGCCAAGCTTTCTTCAGATCACTACAAGGAGCGAGAAGTGAATTATAACTACTTAAAAGCCTTCTACAACATTCGCTCGTCTGCTGTCCATAATGCGAAGGTTAAAGATGTCGTTCCGGTAAGGGATGTTGGAAAGGAGGTACCCTCACGGGATGTCCTTGATAAAGCATCACGCATATTATCTAACTGTATTCTTAAAGTAATTCATTTAAGTGGTTTGAATGACTTTGAGAAAGAGCTCTACATGCTGAAATAGTTATTTTGGTTTATGACTTGAGCCTGTTTAAATTTTAATTATTGGGAATGATCAAATAGTTGTTTTTTGTCGACCAGATTTGATTTTGGTGGTACGTGTAGAGGTTAGCTGTATCGCTTAATAGGAAACTTAGTTTTGTTTAAAGGGAGATGTAAGTGAAGCCAAAGGAGTCAAACCTTGACCACAGACATTATAACTCCTGACCGTCTGCAATTGGCACATTCAAGACAACCGATAATACAAAATACTAGTGTTGACTGATTGGATATTTTTAGTTGGGTTTCGCTGCGCTCAAACCAACCTACGTTGATAACTCTCAAGCACGGCGCCTCTTAAGCTCTTTGTGAATAATTAACTTAAAGTTCTTTTTCTATAATGTTTCGCAACTAGGCAAGAAAATAGCGGTGGCTGCGTTTGTTACTTATGGCTTAAAACTTACCACTTAAAACTAAAAAGAAGCTAGAAGGGCTATATCTGCCCTACTAGCTATAACGTCAAACTACAGGATAAAGGTGGCAACTTTTTCATTTAAGTCAGTGGCGCGGTCTTTCAGTACCTTTGCTTGGCTTAAATGCGTTGTTGCTGATGCCGTGATTTCATCAGTGACATCTTTAATTGCGACCGTATTTCGGGTTATCTCATTTGTTACTTGAGTTTGCTCCTCGGCTGCGACTGCAATATGCCCTGCCATGTCGGAAATCTCATTCACTGCGTGAGTAATTTCTTCTAAAGCTTGTGCTGCGGCGTTGACGTCGTGAACACTGTTATTAGCTAAACTTTTACTGCTATCCATCAAGCTAACCGCTTTTTTAGTGGTATTTTGCAACGTTTCAATCGTGGTATAAATCTCTGCAGTAGAGTTTTGAGTACGATGTGATAACACCCGAACTTCGTCTGCGACAACAGCAAAACCACGGCCTTGCTCGCCAGCACGCGCCGCTTCAATCGCCGCATTTAATGCCAGTAAATTCGTTTGCTCTGCAATCTCCTGAATCGTCGTTAAAATACTTGAGATTGCTTGTGCATGCAGACTCAGCTCGCTGATCACTACTGTGGTTTCATCAATTTCTGATGCCAATGAGTTAATCGTGGTTCTGGTTTTATCAACTAAGCTTTTCCCCTGAATACTGCTTTGCGCCGATTGCTGGGATGCGGCAGCGGTATTTTCAGCGTTAGCTGCAATTTCATGAGTAGCACTAGACATTTCTGTTACCGCAGTGGCAACCATAGTGACTTCTTGTTGCTGGCGCTGTAATTCATTAACGCTCGAGTGATTTGTCAGTAAGCTTTTTTCTGCGTCCAAATCCAAATCAATGGCTAGTTGACGAATATGGCTGATCAGCTGATGTTGACTACTTACAAAACTATTAAAGCTATCAGCTAACATGCCGACTTCGTCTTGGCTGTCGACTGTAATACGCTGAGTTAAATCACCATTACCTGCTGCAATACGTGATAACGCTTGCGATACGCGACTTAATGGCCCCAATAACAAACTTAACAACCACGAAATAGATAATACACTGACGATCAGTGCTAACGTTGCCAGTCCTAACTGGGTGACCATCAAACTTACTAATGGTGCCTCTAACGTTTGTTTGTCGAGTACAAAAACTAGCTGCCAATCTGTATTGGGGATTTTTTCACTCCAAAGTAGCTTATCCCGACCTTCAGTTTCAAAATAAACAGGCGTAAGTTGGCCTGTTTGGCTACTTGATCCGATTAGTCGGCTGCTTAATTTAGTCTCAATATTGGTGATTTTACCCATCAATTTACTTGAGTCTTTATAGGCGATCACAGTACCGTCTTCATGCATCATGATGGCATAACCGTTTGCCGGTAGAGACATACTGCTAACACTATCAACAATACTCGCAATTGACACATCACCGCCAACCACACCATTACGCGCTGGATGAGCTATGGTAACGACCAATAAATTAAAGGCCACATCCATATAAGGTTTGGTGATAATACTGCCACGAGTTTGTTGTGTCTGCTGATACCAAGGACGAGTTCTAGGATCATAATCTGAGCGGTCAATACTTGGATCAGAGTCCACCATCAGCCCATCGCGGTTACCAAAATAGGTTAATTGAAAATCGCCAGATACCTGTGCTTGCTGCAATACATTTAGCGTATCACCTTCGACTTTAGTGGCGACAGAAGCGATCACTCGCTGACGATCAGTTAACCATGCTTCTATACGCGCTGCTTGCTGTTCACCAGCTTGCCTCACACTATCAACACTGCTTTGCAGTAGCAGCGCTTTTTGCGTGGAATAGCTATACCATGATAATAATGCGACAACAATTACGAGAGCGAGAACAACCGATAATAATATTTTTTTCTTTAGTGAATATGAATTCATATTGAGTGCTAATACTGACTTTAATAAAATTGAAATACGGATATAAATACAGCTTGAGGTTAGCTTAATTTAGAGTGTAAATTGAGAGAAAATCTCAACTTTGTTCTATTTTCGCACACAATATTTAAAGAATAAATTAAAATAAAAAATTTAGGAAAATATAAAAAGAACCACCATTAACTCAATGTAAAACTTAAATTAAAAACAAAGCTAATGTAAATAAATAACAGCACATAAACACTACACGTATATTTTCATTTAAATAATTGCAACACCGAGGATCTATTGACCTTTGCGGATTAATATTTGTTCAAACTAGGGGCAATTTAATCGCGGCGCGAGGTTTGTAACCTAGTGGGCTAAGTAAAAGCCGAGCAAAGCTTCCGCGTCCTGCTCACGCACCTTACTTACATCCATGTAAGTAACAAAGAGTTAATTACCCCTAGGCAGAACCCTTCGGGCATCGGCTGTGAAGGGTTTAACAGGGTTTTTCTAGTCAACTTTTTATCTGCTTCATTAATTTTTAGTAGTAACGTTTTTCCATCAATCTCAGCGCTTGCAATACTAGTATCAATGTAGATTGGTCGTCTTGCTTTTTGTCACTTATGACTTATCACTTATAGCTCACTAAACGCAAAAGCCCTGCATCTTCATGCAGGGCTTTTAGTATTTTTGCTAAGCTGAATTAGCTCATTGCTGTTTGTAGCTTTTTCATCGCTGTTTTTTCAAGCTGACGAACACGCTCTGCAGATACGCTGTATTTTTCAGCCAGCTCTTGCAGTGTTGCTTTGTCGTCTGATAACCAACGAGCACTAACAATGTCTTGCGAACGTTCATCTAGAGTTTTTAACGCACTAAATAAACGGGTATGTGACTGTTCTTGCCATTGCTGTTGTTCAACTTCTTCAGCAAGGTCATTACTGCCATCAGTTAAATATTGCACAGGTGAATAAGTACTGGTTGGTGCATCATCGCTGTCGTCACCGGTTAAGTCAAAGCCCATGTCTTGGCCGCTCATGCGCGATTCCATTTCACGAACTTCTTTTTCACTCACTCCTAGCTCATTCGCTACAGTAGCAACTTCAGCTTGGTTAAACCAACCTAAACGTTTTTTGTTTTTACGAAGATTGAAGAACAATTTACGTTGCGCTTTAGTGGTCGCAACTTTTACGATACGCCAATTTTTTAGTACGAATTCGTGTATTTCGGCTTTTATCCAATGCACTGCAAATGAAACCAAACGTACACCCACTGATGGGTCAAAACGTTTTACTGCTTTCATCAGGCCGATATTGCCTTCTTGGATCAAGTCAGCTTGCGGTAAGCCGTAACCTGAATAACCTTTAGCTATATGCGCCACAAACCGTAGGTGAGACATAATGAGTTGCTTTGCAGCGTTAAGATCGCCATCTTCCTGTAAGCGGGTTGCCAACTCTTTTTCTTGCTCAGCACCAAGCATAGGTATTGTGCTTACCGCTTGAAGGTAGCCATCCATACTTGCGCTTTGCTGTCCAACTGTGAGTGCCATTGCGTATAAATCTTTACTCATTTTTCACCTCAGTGATAAACATTTGAAACCATCTTAGCACTCTTTTACTTAGAGTGCTAACTTCAATGTAAAACTTTTTTTCGATTGAAGCAAGTGATTTTTTAGTGTTTTTTATTCTACTTTAAGCGCCTGAATAAGCGATGAATTCTAGCTTTGCGGTCAGTTGGTTATGAGAAAGTAATTCACCACAACCAACTTAATCAATGATTATAAACAATAATTGTTACACTTTATCGGGTTCGATTTCTTTTATATAACGATTAACAGATAAGTAGGAGCCAACAAACCCTAAGCTGGTTGCAAGCAGTACTAACGCACCAAACTCGCCTAAGCTTAAGCCGATTAAATTAAAGTTAGTTTGATACACTCCAGCGACTTGTGTGACTGCAGATCCAAGCCACCACATCATGAGGGCCACACATATAAAAGCAAACAAACCACCAACAATGCCATACCAAATGCCGGTCCATAAAAATGGCGCATGAATAAAGGTATTGGTTGCACCAACGAGCTTCATCACTTGGATCTCTTCTTTCTTATCCATAATTGATAAGCGAATAGTGTTGCCTATGATCAAAGTCACCGAAGTCAGTAATAACAACGCGATGGTGATCACGCTTTCTTTTAACAGGCTTAATAATGCATTTAAGCGCTCAAGCCAGGCAATATCTAATTTACCAAAATCGACTTCACGCTCTGCTTCAAGCTTTTTTAACAACGCTTGCGCGGCGTTTGGCTGACGATGGCGAGAAGTCGGCGTAACAATCACCACATCGGGTAATGGGTTTGCGTCTAAATAGTCAAGTGCTTGGCCAAATCCTGATACTTGTTTAAATTCAATGAGTGCTTTTTGCTTTGAGATAAAGCTAACCTTGTCTATTTCAGGATACAGCGCTAAGCGTTTTACTAACGTTTGCGTTTCTTGCTCACTCATCGATTCTTTAACAAATAATGAAATTTCTGCCGCTTCTTCAAAGCCACTGCTTACTTGTTGTACATTTTTAACCACTAAATACAAAGTTGCCGGCAAAGTTAAACTCAAGCCTAGTACCGCAATAGTCATCATCGATGCCATGGGTGTGCGCCACATTTCACCTAAACTATGTACGCCTTGGCGAAAGATATTCAGCACAAAAAAATAGCCAGCTGCAAACAGTGATTTTTTGACACGCTCATTTTGGCTTTTTCGACCTTTAAATAACAAGCTCATAGTGTTGCCTCTGCCAATGGATCTTGACTCATACGGCCATCTTTTAAAGTTAAGCTACGATATTTCATTCGCGAGATCAGCCCTAAATCATGGGTAGCAATAAGCACTGTAGTACCATGATTATTAAACTCTTCAAACAACCGTAAGATATCCATAGAAAGCTCAGGATCTAAGTTACCCGTTGGCTCATCGGCAAGTAATAATGGTGGTGAGTTTACAATTGCCCTGGCAATCCCAACTCGCTGTTGTTCTCCACCAGAGAGCGTTGAAGGGTGGCATTTTACTTTATCTAGCAAGCCAACTTTATCAAGTGCGCCATGCACACGTTTTTCAACTTGCTTATGATGCGTACCTTCAATAATAAGCGGCAAAGCAACATTATCAAAGATAGTGTGGCGCTCTAATAAACGGTGGTTTTGAAATATGATGCCAATATCACGGCGGACATAAGGAATTTGCCGCGATTTTACTGCATTTAAATCAACGCCATTAATAAACACATGACCCGCAGATGGGCGCTCCATTAAGCTAATGAGTTTAAGCAAGGTGCTTTTACCTGCGCCACTGTGGCCAGTTAGAAAAGCGAGTTCACCTGGTTTCACATGAAAATTAACTTTTTCCAGCGCTCGATGACCACCGGGATATGTTTTACTGACTTGCTGAAAGTTTATCATTTTAGTTATCAATCATCCGCAGCTGAAAAGGGAGCAAGCTCCCTCTTGAAATTTAAACTTCGTCCTCATCTTGGCTAAATAGCGCGTCAATGAAGTCATTACTATTAAATGCGCGTAAATCTTCAATGCCTTCGCCTACACCAATATAGCGGATCGGAATGTTAAACTTATCGGCCACCGCGAAAATAACCCCACCTTTGGCTGTTCCATCTAACTTAGACATGGTGATCCCAGTAAGACCAACACATTGATTAAATAAGTTCACTTGGCTAATAGCATTTTGCCCTGTGCCGGCGTCAATAGTCAGCATCACTTCGTGTGGTGCATCGGGGTCAATTTTTTTCATCACTCGGGCTATTTTTTCAAGCTCTTGCATTAGGTTATCTTTATTTTGCAAGCGCCCAGCTGTATCTGCAATTAATACATCTACATTACGTGCTTTTGCAGCTTGAAATGCGTCAAATACTACAGAGGCACTGTCGGCACCGGTATGTTGTGCTATTACAGGGATTTTATTACGCTCACCCCATACTTGTAATTGCTCAACCGCAGCTGCACGGAATGTATCACCCGCCGCTAACATCACTGATTTACCTTGATCCTGAAATTGCTTAGCAAGTTTACCAATGGTCGTTGTTTTACCAACTCCGTTAACCCCCACCATTAAAATAACAAATGGTTTTTTATCAGCAGGAATTTCTAATGGCTGTTCTGCCGTTTTAAGCATTGCCGCCATTTCTTGCTTCATTAGCTCATATAATGCATCACCATCTTTTAACTGTTTGCGGTTAGCCGCATCCGTCAAACTATCGATTAGCTTCATGGTGGTATCAACGCCTAAGTCGGCTGTTAATAGCTGAGTTTCAAGATCTTCAAATAATTCATCATCAATTTTCTTACCAGTGAAAATCGATGCAAAGCCAGAACCTAAGTTTACTTTGGTTTTTAATAAACCTTTTTTAAGACGAGCAAAGAACCCTTCTTTCTTAGGTTTTTCAGCTTTTTTTGCTTCCTCTATGGCAAGCTCGGCTGTTAATCGCTCTTGCTCTAAACGCTCAGCTTCCGCCTCTTCGGCAGCAATACGTTGTTGTTCTACACGTTCGGCTTCTGCTTGCTCGGCAGCAATACGCACTTGTTCTACGCGCTCAGCTTCGGCTTGATCTGCTGCGATACGCTCTTGTTCTAAACGCTCAGCTTCGGCCTGCTCTGCTGCAATACGCGCTTGTTCTACACGTTCAACTTCGGCTTGCTCTGCTGCAATACGCGCTTGCTCTAAACGCTCAGCTTCGGCCTGCTCTGCTGCAATACGCGCTTGCTCTAAACGCTCAGCTTCGGCCTGTTCTGCTGCAATACGCGCTTGCTCTAAACGCTCAGCTTCGGCCTGTTCTGCTGCAATACGTTCTTGCTCTAAAAGCATTGCTTCTTCTTGCTGTACTAAACGAGCGGCTTCATCGCGGCGTTGTTGTTCTGCTTGTTCTGTTGCTGCTAATTCAGCATCTGTGATAGCTTGGCGTTCAGCATCACGTGCCTCAGCTTGCTCTGCAGCAATACGCTGTTGTTCTGCGCGCTCAGCTTCCGCCTCATCTGCAGCAATTCGTTGTTGCTCTACACGCTCTGCTTCCGCTTGCTCTGCAGCAATGCGCTGTTGTTCTAAGCGCTCTGCTTCCGCTTGCTCTGCAGCAATGCGCTGTTGTTCTAAGCGCTCTGCTTCCGCTTGCTCTGCAGCAATGCGCTGTTGTTCTAAACGCTCTGCTTCCGCTTGCTCTGCAACAATGCGCTGTTGTTCTAAGCGCTCTGCTTCCGCTTGCTCTGCAGCAATGCGCTGTTGTTCTAAGCGCTCTGCTTCCGCTTGCTCTGCAACAATACGCTGTTGTTCTAAACGCTCTGCTTCCGCTTGCTCTGCAGCAATGCGCTGTTGTTCTAAGCGCTCTGCTTCCGCTTGCTCTGCAACAATACGCTGTTGTTCTAAGCGCTCAACTTCCGCTTGTTGGTTATCGGCCTCTTGGGCGGTCTGCTCTACTTGTTGGTTTTTATCTGACTTACCAAAACCGAACCAAGACAGGAATTTATTTTTTTTTGCCATACTTGCTAATAACCACTTATAAAAATCTGATAAACTAACGGTAATACTTTGTGTATTAGCTGCATTGCTTTAAAAAGCACAGCCGCTAATAACCACAACATATTGTCTAAGATGCTCATAGTAACACTTTTAGCGCAGTTGAAAAATGACACGCTACTATATGATTGCAATATTATCTGAGCTGGATTCTAGATACCATTTTTTAGTGAGCTAAATGAGAAATAAATCACCACAAAAACAAATGAGTAATAAAGCCAACGATGGTGTTATTAGGATCATCAGCGGGCAATTTCGTGGCCGTAAATTACCTGTAAAAGATGTACAAGGTCTTCGTCCAACCACAGATCGTATCAAAGAAACGGTATTTAACTGGTTAATGCAAGATACTCGCGATGCTAACGTACTCGATTGTTTTGCAGGTTCTGGTGGATTAGGCTTTGAAGCGCTGTCGCGATTTGCTCACTCAGCCTGTTTTTTAGAGATGGACAAACTCGCAGCATCACAATTAAAAACCAATATAAATACCTTAAAGCTCACTAATGCTGAGGTTGTTTGTACTGATAGTTTGCTGCATTTAAGCAAAAACTCGCAACAACAGCAGTATAGTTTAGTGTTTATTGATCCACCTTTTCGCCAAGGTTTAGCCCAAAAATGCTGTGACTTACTTACTGAAAATGCCTGGCTCAGTAAAAATGCCCTCATTTATGTTGAAGTAGAAAGCGAGATGAGCGCGTTACAAACACCTAGCAATTGGCTGTTATTAAAAGAAAAAGTGGCGGGACAAGTATTTTGCCGCCTCTATGAACTACAGTAAAATTAGTAACATAGAAATATTTTATGTTTCCACTTGGAGCAGACAATATTTATCCTTTACATGTGGTGCGGCTTCGGATTACAATACTGCACCATTTTTGAACCACTTGATCATTGTTTGATCAACTTGAGCAACGCTCATTATTTAGGTAGGTGAATTTTTAATGCCAGTAATTAAAGTAAGAGAGAACGAACCGTTTGACGTAGCACTTCGTCGCTTCAAGCGTTCATGTGAAAAAGCAGGTATCCTTTCAGAAGTTCGTCGTCGCGAGCACTATGAAAAGCCAACAGCTGAGCGTAAGCGTAAAAAAGCTGCAGCGGTTAAGCGTCACATGAAGAAGCTTTCTCGCGATAACGCACGTCGCGTTAAATTATATTGATCAGTATTGGTCTTGTATAAATGAGCCTTTTAATAAAGCTAAAAGATGCGCAAAAAGATGCGATGCGAGCGAAAGACAAGTCTCGTCTTAACCCAATTCGTATGGTGCTTGCTGCAATCAAGCAGCGTGAAATTGACGAGCAAATAACACTTGATGATGACGGTATTACCGCAGTATTAGTGAAGCTTGTTAAACAACGCCGTGATTCTTACACTCAGTATACTGATGCTGGCCGTGAAGATTTAGCCGAAATTGAAGCCAATGAGATCACAGCTCTTGAAGAATTCTTACCTCAACAATTGAGTGAAGAAGAAATCATAGCTCTTATTGATGCGGCTATTGCTGATACTAACGCAGCAGGTATGCAAGATATGGGTAAAGTAATGGGTATAATCAAAAGCAAAGCTGAGGGTCGCGCCGATTTAGGTAAAATCTCTGGTTTAATTAAGCAACGATTAACAGCCTAATACTCCCACATACAGATGTATGATTTAAGCAAACCGAGCCATGTGCTCGGTTTCTTCGTTTTTCGCTTTAATAAAAATAGCATTTGTGTTCAAATCTAAATTGTAGAACTAAATTATCTGATATTTCGTTCACCTTATTTTCTATTTATCTCAGGACTACACTTTACTAATGGCTGGAAAGATCCCACGTAATTTTATAGATGATTTACTTGCCAGAACCGATATTGTTGAGCTAATTGACTCCAAAGTTGGCTTAAAAAAAGCGGGCAAAGATTACCAAGCCTGTTGCCCTTTTCATAACGAAAAATCCCCATCATTTACCGTATCTCAAGACAAACAGTTTTATCATTGCTTTGGTTGTGGTGCGAACGGCAACGCTATTTCATTTGTTATGGAATACGACAAGCTTGAATTTGTTGATGCCATTGAAGAACTTGCAAGTATCCTAAATCTCGATGTTCCACGCGAGCAAGGAACCAGTAATGGTCCAGAGCGAACCGCAGAACAAAAACGCTCAGATTACGATTTAATGCTCCATAGTGCGCGTTTTTATCAACACCAGTTAAAACATCATGCTAATTCAGCAACCGTAATAGACTATGTAAAAGGCCGAGGCCTAAGTGGCGAAACAGTTAAAAAGTTTATGATTGGTTATGCCCCCAGTGAATGGGAAGGCCTTTGCCAACAACTTGGCCGCAATAAAGAACAAAAAGAGCAATTAGTTGAGCTAAAGCTGGCCTCAGAAAAAACCCCAGGCCGCCAATTTGACTTCTTTCGTGATCGCTTAATGTTCCCTATTCGCGATAAGCGTGGTCGTGTTATTGCCTTTGGCGGCCGTGTGATGCAAGCGGATCAAGGGCCTAAATATTTAAACTCGCCAGAAACCCGTATCTTCCATAAAGGCTTTGAACTATATGGATTATATGAAGCAAAACAAGCGCATAAAAAGCTTGACCATGTACTCATAGTTGAAGGCTACATGGATGTTGTAGCACTGAGCGAGCAAGGTATTGAATATGCGGTAGCTGCGCTTGGTACTGCCACCACCACTGAGCACATGCATACATTGTTTAGAACCACAGAGCGAGTAATTTGTTGTTATGATGGTGACCGCGCTGGCCGAGATGCCGCTTGGCGTGCACTCGAAAATGCCCTGCCTTATTTAAATGATGGTAAAGCGCTGCTGTTTGTGTTTTTGCCAGACGGTGAAGATCCTGATTCATTAGTTCAAAAAGAAGGCAAAGAAGCGTTTGAACTACGTTTATCTCAGGCCGATGATTTTACTAAAGTACTGTTTAATAAACTCAGCCAAGAGATTGATTTAACTACCGATGCAGGTAAAGCTAAGCTTCTTAGTGCAGTGCTTCCATTAATTGAGAAAATCCCTAGTCAGTTTTATCAAGAAAACTTATTAGAGCACTTAGGTCGATTAATAGGCCGCACTAAAGAACAGCTAAACAATCGCTTAAAAACACCTAAGCAGCAGCATGCGATTGAGCGAAAATTTAAAGTTACACCAATGCGTCGCGCAATTGGGTTACTAATTCAACACCCCAAATTAGCCAATTCAGTGCCTTATTTAGCTGATTTAGCACAAATGAATATTGCCGGTATCGCCTTACTTATTAAGTTGCAACATTGCGCTTTACAAAAAAGTGACATTACTACAGCGCAATTACTTGAATCATTTAGAGAAACCCCCGAGTACGAGGCGCTCATTAAACTCGCGACTTGGCGTCATGAGATCAATGAGGACCGCTTAGAGGACGAATTTAAAAATACTTTCAGATTTATTGAAGATCAGTGTTTAAATTATCGACTCGAGACCTTATTAATAAAAGACAAGACCCAAGGACTTACGAATGAAGAAAGACTAGAATGTTTAGCCCTTACTCAAGCGTTAAAAGGGTCAAAAAGGCACTAACAGCTAGTCAAAAATGAATTATGCTGTTATACTGTGCTATTCACTGCGTCAAATTATACTTAGCTTGGCTTAATAAATAAGCAAGCTGGCGCCTGTTGTATCAACTTATCAGAGTGGAAGAAACAATCTCTATGGATCCAACTCCTCAGTCACAATTAAAACTTCTGATTCAAAAAGGTAAAGAGCAAGGTTACTTAACTTTTGCAGAAGTTAATGATCACCTTCCACAAGATATTATCGATTCAGATCAAGTAGAAGATATCATTAGTATGATCAATGATATGGGTATCAAGGTTAGCGAAAACGCGCCTGATGCCGATGAATTGATGATGCAAGAAACGACAACAGATGAAGACGCAGCAGAAGCTGCAGCCGCTGCGCTTGCTACTGTAGATAAAGAAATCGGCCGTACAACGGATCCGGTTCGTATGTACATGCGTGAAATGGGTACTGTTGAATTGCTTACCCGTGAAGGCGAAATTGTTATCGCGAAGCGTATTGAAGAAGGGATCAACCAGGTACAAATATCGGTTGCAGAATACCCTGAAGCAATTACATACCTACTTGAACAATGGGATAAATTTGAAGCCGAAGAAATGCGCTTAAGCGACATTATCTCTGGTTTCTTCGATCCTAATGAAGATGCTGCGCCAATCTCTGCTACTCATATCGGTTCTGAATTAAGCGAAAAAGAGCTTGATGACGAAGATGACGATGATACTGATAGCGATGACGAAGACGAAGAAGAAGTAGATACGGGCCCAGATCCTGAAGAGGCTCGTGTACACTTTGAAAACCTTCGTGATCTTTACAATAAAGCACGCGACACGTTTGATAGTAAAGGCCGTTCACATCCAGAATCGCAAGCTGCGATTTTTGAGATTGGTGAGCTGTTTAAAACCTTTAAACTAGTGCCGAAACAGTTTGATCGTATGGTTAACAACATGCGTGAAATGATGGACAGAGTTCGTGTTCAAGAACGTATCGTCATGAAACAAGCTGTACAAATCGCTAAGTTACCGAAGAAAACTTTTGTTAAGCACTTTGCTAATAATGAAACTGATGCTGCATGGATTGATCTTGAGATTGCTGCGAATGAAAAACATTCTGCAAAATTAGAAGAAATCAAACCAGAAATCATCCGCTGTATTAATAAGCTATGTGTAATCGAAGAAAGCACAGGTTTAAGCATTGAGCGTATTAAAGACATCAACCGTCGTATGAGCATTGGTGAAGCAAAAGCGCGCCGTGCGAAAAAAGAGATGGTTGAAGCGAACTTACGTCTTGTGATTTCAATTGCTAAAAAATACACCAACCGTGGCTTACAGTTCTTGGACTTAATCCAAGAAGGTAACATTGGTTTGATGAAAGCTGTTGATAAGTTTGAATATCGCCGTGGTTATAAGTTCTCAACTTATGCTACTTGGTGGATCCGCCAAGCAATCACCCGCTCTATCGCCGACCAAGCGCGTACAATCCGTATTCCGGTGCATATGATTGAAACGATTAACAAACTTAATCGTATTTCTCGTCAAATGCTGCAAGAAATGGGTCGTGAGCCAAATCCAGAAGAATTAGCAGAGCGCATGATGATGCCTGAGGATAAAATCCGTAAGGTACTTAAGATTGCTAAAGAGCCAATTTCAATGGAAACACCAATCGGTGATGATGAAGACTCGCACTTAGGTGACTTTATCGAAGATACGACTATTGATTCGCCAATCGACTCGGCAACAATGGAATCTCTTCGCGGTGCTACCAACGATGTGCTTGCTGGCTTAACTGCCCGTGAAGCAAAAGTATTGCGTATGCGTTTTGGTATCGATATGAATACCGACCATACCCTAGAAGAAGTAGGTAAGCAGTTTGACGTAACGCGTGAGCGTATTCGTCAAATCGAAGCGAAGGCACTGCGTAAATTACGCCACCCATCACGTTCAGACTTACTGAAAAGCTTCTTAGATGCTAAGTAATTAGCAACTAATACATGTAATAACCTAAAAGGCCGCTGTAGCGGCCTTTTTTCTATTTCAAGGAAATAATCATGGCTTGGATCCAAATCCGTATCAATGCCAACGCTGCAACCGCTGATGCAGTAAGCGACTTATTAATGGAGGCAGGCAGTGCGTCTGTTACCTTTATTGATGCTAAAGACACCCCTATTTACGAACCAAAAATCGGCACTGTGGTGTTTTGGGCTGATACTACTGTGATTGGTCTATTTGAAGCTAATCATGATATGAATGCAGTCGTTGCTTTATTAAAGCGCCATGACGAGCTAAAAGACACCTTAGTGTACAAAATAGAGCAGCTTGAAGATAAAGATTGGGAAAGAGAATGGATGGATAACTTCCACCCTATTCAGTTTGGTGAAAAGCTGTGGATCTGTCCAAGCTGGCGTGACATTCCCGATCCTGATGCCGTCAATGTGTTACTCGATCCTGGCCTTGCGTTTGGTACTGGCACTCATGCCACTACGGCACTGTGTTTAAAATGGCTTGAAAGCCAAGATTTAACTGGTAAAACTGTGGTCGACTTTGGTTGTGGATCAGGCATTTTAGGCATTGCAGCAATCAAACTTGGCGCTGAGCGCATGATAGGTATCGATATTGACCCTCAAGCCCTTGAAGCAAGTTTAGATAATGCGCAGCGCAACGGCGTTGCCGATAAACTCGAAGTATACCTGCCAGAAAATCAACCTGAATTTACTGCTGATATCGTGGTGGCCAATATTTTAGCGGCGCCACTGCGTGAATTACACAGTGTTATATTAGGCTTGTTAAAACCAGATGGTAAAATTGCCATGTCAGGGATTTTAGAAGAGCAAGCACAGTCAGTAGCTGATGTTTATGCACCCTTTTTAGCCCTTGATGATATTGCTGTTGAAGGTGAATGGACACGTGTAAGTGGTATAAAAAAAGCTTAATTTACTGGTATCCACAGTTTAGAGTATTAACGTAAAACCTTCATGTAAAGCCTGCAATTAACAGGCTTTACCTATTATTTACACACAACAAAAGCGAATGGTTTTCTTACCGCAAATTAGTTCTGTATAAAATTCACACAAATAAAGCCATTCGTCAAACTGTTATCAAATGTCAATATGCAAAAGTCAAAAAAAAGTCACTTTTGTTCAATTTATAGCCTTTGATTTTTGACAAAAAAACCGTAAACTTAGCGCCCCTTGAAAAGAGGCCTATTGAATACAGTGCGTATCGGAACATATCAATTAGAGAACAATGTAATTGTAGCGCCAATGGCGGGAATTACAGACAGACCATTTAGACAACTTTGTCGCCGCTTAGGTGCGGGGCTAGCTGTATCTGAAATGCTATCGTCAAATCCTTTGGTATGGAAAACCGAAAAATCGATGAACCGTATGGATCATAGCGGTGAATCGGGAATACGTTCAGTGCAAATCGCAGGAGCTGATCCTGAGCTCATGGCTCAGGCTGCACAATTCAATGTAAGTAATGGTGCACAGATCATAGATATTAATATGGGGTGCCCAGCTAAGAAAGTGAACAAGAAACTCGCAGGCTCCGCCCTTTTGCAGTTTCCTGGTTTAGTGGAAGAGATTATAGATGCGGTGGTTAGCGCTGTTGATGTACCTGTAACACTGAAAATCCGTACAGGATGGGATCAGGATAACCGTAACGGTGTAGAGATTGCGAGAATAGCTGAACGTTATGGCATAGCTTCATTGGCCGTACATGGGCGTACACGCGCATGTATGTACAAAGGTGAAGCTGAATACGCCACGATTAGGGATATAAAACGTTCAGTGTCGATACCTGTGGTTGCTAATGGTGATATTACATCACCCGAAAAAGCAAAACAGGTTTTGGACTATACGGGTGCAGATGCCATTATGATTGGTCGAGCCGCCCAAGGTCGCCCTTGGATATTTAGGGAGATAGACCACTATTTGCGAACCGGTGAACATTTACCAGTACCTCCCATTGAGGAAGTACGCGGTATTTTGATGGAACACTTAGTGAACCTTCATGCGTTTTACGGTGAGCCAATGGGAGCGCGTATCGCTCGAAAACATGTATCTTGGTATTTGCAAACCCATGACAGTGATGGTCAGTTTAGGCGAGTATTTAATGTCCTCGAGAATCCACAGGCACAAATCGAGGCTTTAGAGCAATACTTTATAACACTAGCAGCTAACTAAGAAAGAAAGAGATATAAACAATGTTCGAACAAAACGTGACTTCTCCATTTATCACTAACCCTCATGTTCAGTCACACGAGAAACCGCAGCCATTGCGTGATGCAGTGAAAAAAGCTGTTCATCATTATTTAAAACAGCTTAACGGTCAAGATGTGCAAGACGTTTACGACCTTGTTCTTTCAGAGCTAGAAGCGCCATTACTTGAAGAAGTAATGACTTATACACGTGGTAACCAAACACGTGCGGCAATCTTATTAGGTATCAACCGTGGTACTTTACGTAAGAAGCTTAAGAAATACGGCATGAACTAATACCTGTTATAAGGGAACCGTAATCATTCTAATGAAGCTAAATACGTCCCTAACTACGTTAAAAATTTCTTATGTAGAATAACTACACTACAAAATTTTTTCCTTGTTATTGACATATTTTTCTATCGTTATAATTGCTTACTAATCCATTACAACTAGTATAAAAATTTAAAATAACCACGTTATTTTAAATAAGAAAGCACCTTCGGGTGCTTTTTTTATATCTTTAAAAATCCTCAAAAAAGCATCTAATTGCATAATCCTCATTCTTTAAACATCGTTTTTTAAGCGATATTCAGTTAAAATAACGCCTTTCTAAGCTAGCTCAAACACTGAGGTAATCAAACTATAATGGATACACATCGTCCAATTCGTCGCGCACTACTAAGTGTGTCAGATAAAACCGGGATTGTTGAATTTGCTCGCGCTCTTGAATCACAAGGCGTAGACATCTTATCAACTGGCGGTACTTGTAAATTACTTGCTGATAACGGCATTAAAGTCACTGAAGTATCTGACCACACAGGTCACCCTGAGATCATGGATGGTCGCGTAAAAACTCTTCACCCAAAAATTCATGGCGGCATTTTAGCGCGTCGTGGTCAAGATGAAGATGTAATGGACGCTCATAACATCTCAGCTATCGATATCGTTGTAGTTAACTTATACCCCTTTGCGAATACAGTCGCTCAAGAAAACTGCAGCCTTGAAGATGCCATTGAGAACATTGATATCGGCGGCCCAACGATGGTGCGTGCTGCGGCTAAAAACCACAAAGACGTGACTATTGTAGTAAACGCCAAAGATTACGACCGCGTGATCAGCGAAATGCAAAGCAACAATGGTTCAACTACATACAAAACACGTTTTGATCTTGCCATTGCTGCTTACGAGCACACCGCACAGTACGATGGCATGATTGCTAACTACTTCGGTAGAATGGTTGCTGACTACACCGATGAAGCAGCTGAGGAAACTAAATTCCCACGCACTATCAATATGCAATTTACTAAAAAGCAAGATATGCGCTACGGTGAAAATTCACACCAAGACGCGGCTTTCTATGTTGAAAACGACGTTCAAGAAGCGTCTGTTGCAACTGCCGTACAACTGCAAGGTAAAGCACTTTCTTTCAATAATATTGCTGATACAGATGCAGCTCTTGAATGTGTGAAAGAATTTGATGTACCAGCCTGTGTTATTGTTAAACATGCTAATCCTTGTGGCGTGTCAATCGGTGAAAATATTCTTGAAGCCTATGACCGTGCATTCAAAACAGATCCTACATCAGCCTTTGGTGGCATTATTGCCTTTAACCAAGAGCTTGATGCAGACACCGCTGAAGCGATTGTGTCACGTCAATTCGTTGAAGTGATCATTGCGCCTAAAGTATCTGAAGCAGCAGCACAAATCGTCTCTGCCAAGCAAAATGTACGTTTATTAGAATGTGGTGAGTTCTCTGCTAAAGGCACAGGCCACGACATTAAACGTGTAAATGGCGGCGTATTAATTCAAGACCGCGATTTAGGTATGGTTACGCAAGGCGACTTAAAAGTTGTATCTAAGCGCCAACCTACTGAGCAAGAGCTTAAAGACTTATTATTTTGCTGGAAAGTGGCTAAGTTTGTAAAATCAAACGCCATTGTTTATGCCCGTGACGGTATGACCATTGGTGTAGGTGCAGGCCAAATGAGTCGTGTTTACTCAGCTAAAATTGCTGGTATTAAAGCTGCTGATGAAAACCTTGAAGTGAAAGGTTCAGTAATGGCATCTGATGCGTTCTTTCCATTCCGTGATGGTATTGATGCAGCTGCGGAGGCTGGTATTACTGCAGTAATTCAACCCGGTGGTTCAATGCGCGATGAAGAAGTTATCGCCGCTGCTGACGAAGCTGGCATGGCAATGGTGTTTACTGGCATGCGTCACTTCCGCCACTAATCACGCAAAGAGCTAACTACATTAGTTAGCTCTTTTTGTTTGCTATAAATTCACGTATTCTGCTTATTCTATAACCTCTATAAAATTATAATATGAAGGAACAGACGATGAAATTTGCACTAAAAACACTACTGGTTGCTACCCTTGCAATGAGCTCAACGCTGGTACTTGCCCATGATCATGGCCAAAGTTCAGCGGTTGCTCAAGCCGTTAAATCAAGCGAGCGCAGCAGTGAACGCGACCAATACCGCCACCCAGTAGAAACGCTCGAGTTTTTTGGCCTAAAGCCAACAATGACAGTGGTTGAGATTGCGCCTGGCGGCGGCTGGTACAGTGAAATTTTAGCGCCAGCACTGAAAGAGCAAGGCACCTATTATGCTGCACACTTTCCAGCAGATTCATCAGTTGGCTATTATCAACGTTCACTCGCTGGCTTTAAAAAGAAAGTCGCCGAAGATGAGCGATTCAGTAAAGTAAAAATCACTGAATTTGCCCCTTCAACACATTTAGACATTGCACCTGCGGGCAGCGCAGACATGGTGTTAACGTTCCGTAATGTACATAACTGGTATATGAGCAAAGATAAAGATGCCGCAGCTAATGCTTTTAAGTCTTTTTACAAAGCACTTAAACCAGGTGGCACTTTAGGTGTGGTTGAACATCGCCTACCTGAAACACAAGCTGATGAAATGCAAAAGTCATCAGGTTATATGAAGCAAAGCGTGGTAGTCGAACTTGCTAAACAAGCAGGCTTTAAACTTGCAGCAAGCAGTGACATAAATGCAAACTCTCTTGATACAGCCGATCACCCTAAAGGTGTATGGACCCTTCCACCGAGCCTTAGACTTGGCGAGCAAGATGCCGCTAAATATAAAGCTATTGGTGAAAGCGACCGTATGACGCTGAAATTTAAAAAACCGCTTTAAATAGGATATTCGCCATGAATGTATTAGTCATTGGCAGCGGCGGCCGCGAACACGCACTTGCGTTTAAGGCTGCTCAAAACACCAAAGTAAACACTGTATTTGTTGCCCCAGGTAATGCAGGTACTGCACTTGAGCCAAAGCTTGAGAATGTAGAGATTAAAGTAGAAGATTTAGACGCCCTACTCGCCTTTGCACAACAAAATAACGTTGAGCTAACCATTGTTGGCCCTGAAATTCCACTCGTACTGGGTGTAGTAGATAAGTTTCGTGAACACGGCTTAGCTATTTTTGGCCCAACGGCAGGCGCTGCACAACTTGAAGGCTCTAAATCATTCACAAAAGATTTTTTAGCACGTCACAAAATCCCAACGGGTGATTACCAAACCTTTGAGCAAATTGACCCCGCGCTTGCTTATTTAAAGGAAAAAGGCGCGCCGATTGTTATTAAAGCGGACGGTTTAGCGGCTGGTAAAGGCGTTATTGTTGCCATGACCGACGTTGAAGCTGAGGATGCTATTCGCGATATGCTCGCTGGTAACGCTTTTGGTGAAGCAGGCAGCCGCGTGGTAATCGAAGAGTTCTTAGAAGGTGAAGAAGCCTCATTTATCGTGATGGTTGATGGTAAAAACGTATTACCGTTTGCAACTAGCCAAGACCACAAACGCGCTTATAACGGCGATCAAGGTCCAAACACTGGCGGTATGGGGGCGTACTCACCAGCACCTGTCGTTACTGACGAAATCCACCAGCGTATTATGAACGAAGTGATCACCCCAACGGTAGAAGGCATGGCAAGCGAAGGCCATCCTTACACTGGCTTCCTCTATGCTGGTTTAATGATTGATGCAGATGGCACGCCTAAAGTTATCGAATATAACTGTCGTTTTGGCGACCCAGAAACACAACCTATGATGCTACGTCTGCAATCAGATTTGGTTGAGTTGATTGAGGCCGCTAATCGTGTTGAACTTGATAAAACCACCATTGAGTTTGACCCTCGCGCTGCGGTAGGGGTTGTTCTTGCTGCGAAAGGTTACCCTGATAGCTATCCGAAAGGCGATGCAATCAGCGGCCTGAAAGTAAACTACCCTGAAGGCGAAAAAGTCTTCCACGCAGGTACTAAGCAAGCTGGCGATAACGTAGTGACTGCCGGTGGCCGAGTATTATGTGCAACGGCACTAGGTAATACAGTAACCGCAGCGCAACAACGTGCCTATCAACTGGTTGATGAAATTAGTTGGCAAGGTATGGAATACCGTACAGATATTGCGTATCGTGCTATTGCTCGCGAAAAATAGCTCATTGGTATAACCAGTTGCTATTTAATAAAATAGCGCAGTTTATCTGCGCTTTTTAGTGCTACACTAATTCTAAGGGCTAAAAAAGAACGCTGACAATTGAAAAATAACCATCTTCGCTATCGCTTTATTGCCGTTTTAATACTACTTTTCTTGTTCTATGTAATTGCTAATTTCGCAAGTCATTTAGTCACGCCCACTAGATATACAATCGACAAAACCACTCCCATATATTTATCCCAAAGTTATCTCATTGATGATACAAAAAATCTGCATACTCAGCAGATTTTAGACAACCTAAATAGCTTTACAGCAAAACCTTTTCAGCATATCGATTGGAACTTCACGCCACGTAATTACTGGTTACTAGTCGATCTTGATAATCGTAGCCAAGAAAAAGAACATATTGTCGCTCATTTTGATAATCCAATGGTTGATCATTTAACTGCTTATCACCTAGATAGTCACAATAATATTATAACGACCACTCGACTTGGTGATTTGGAATCTGAACTCTCTCTTTTTCAATACAGCGTGCCGCATATTGATCTTACAATTTCTGCGCAGAGTAAACAAAAGCTACTACTGAAAATTGATACAACTGGCATAAGCAAAACCCCTATCAATTTATATGGCGAAGCAGAGTTTCAAGATTTAATCCGCTCACAAACCGCTATTTGGGGGATCTTTGTGGGAGTACTTATTATGGCGGCACTCTATAACTTAGTACTCTTTTTTGGTATTAAAGATCGCGTGTACTTAATTTATATTGGTTACATTATTAGTGCCATAATTTTAATGGGTGGCGTACTTGGCTTTGGTTTTTATCTTTGGCCGCTAAGTTGGCAGCTGTTTTTTCAAAAATATATTGTTGCTAGCAACTATGCAATTGCTTTATTTACCTTGGCATTCTGCACCATGTTTTTGCGTTACCATAAAGAGCAATGCTGGCGTTTTAAGCTCAGTATATATTTAATGTTTTTAATGTTTCTTCTAGGTATAAGTTGTTTTTTCATAGCTGAAAATATTGCAGCACCGATATTTTTTGTTGTGTTGGTATTGTTGTACATCGTATGTATTATTATGATTTACAGCAAATTACGTAGTGGCTTTCGATGGGCCAAGTTCTATGTTATTTCGTGGATACCACTTATTATTGGCGCAGCGATTCAACCTCTTGAATTAACTGGCGTATTACCTTACAGCTTTGCTATTCGCCACGCATTTTTGGTTGCAATACTATGTGAGGTGGTATTAATGGCTATGGCACTTGCTGATAGAGTACGCTATCAACGAGAAAAAGCGCTGTATCACGCCACTCATACAGAGCAAACCAAATTATTAAACAGTGCCATGCTAAAACAAGCCTATATGAGTTTACAACTCAAACAGCGCACAGCGAGCTTATGCTTAATTAAAATTACCGATTTTTATTCACTCAGTCATATTTTAAATCAAACGCAAAGCAGTCAGCTTGTTGTTGCAATAGCCAAATCCCTTGAGCTGCAACTGAATAAAGAGCGTGAGTTTATCAATTTAGAGAGCAATATCGTTACTTGTCCGCGAATAGCCGACTTAAGCAACGGTGTGCTGGCATTCATTTCAATTAAAACTCAAAGTGTACAATCACTGCATGATAAATTAACTAAAATCCGTAAAAGCTTACCTAAATACCATCCGGTGCAAGGGTTTAATTTACAGTTAAACTACGCAATGGGTTATTGTATTCTAGAGCGTGATAGTGGCTTTGATACATGGTTGCAAAATGGCTATTTTTCGCTAACTGAAGTGCCACAAACAAGCTATCCAAACAACCGCTCAAAAGTAATGCCTGTCACTATGAACATTAGCTTAGCAGCTGCATTTCAAAATGCCTTAAAAAGGAACTTGTTAACTATTTATCATCAGCCACAAATAGATTTACGCACAGGCCAAGCGGTTGGCAGTGAAGCCTTATTACGCTGGCCTAATGCACCTTATGAGCAAATCAATATTGAGGCTTTAATCCTACTAGCTGAACGCACTGGTCTTATCAATGAACTTACATTATGGGTGCTGGATCAGGCTTGCCAAGATATCGCAAAGTTTAATCACGCAGGTTTTTTTAAGCATAAAGTAAGTATTAATTTAAGTGCTAAAAACTTAATGATCCATAATTTAATTGAGAAAATTGAGAACACTTTACTCAAACATAACGTTCCTGCTAAACAACTTAAATTTGAACTTACTGAATCAGCTTTAATTACAAACCAACAGCAAATGATTAACTTAGTTGAACAATTAACACGCCTTGGTATTGAAGTAATTTTAGATGATTTTGGTACTGGCTATTCGTCACTAAATTGTTTTGTTAGCTACAACTTTTCGACCTTAAAAATAGATAAGTCATTTATTATTGGCCTCCCTTCTCACAGTGCTAATAGAGTAATTGTTAAAGCTGCGATAGAAATGGCGCATAGTTTGGGTTTAAAAGTCACCGTCGAGGGAGTTGAAGATGTAACAACACAACAACTTTTACACACTATGGGCGCAGACTACGCACAAGGTTACTACTACTCCAAAGCCATTGCTGTAGATGATTATTTGCTCTGGTTAGCTGAAAATAAACAAGCTAATTAAGTAAAATTGTCACATGCGAAAGGATTACTGATAGAATCCTCTTTTTATCATCTTTAGGGGCGTAAAGATGCAAGGCACAATCAAAAAATTAAAATCATCGCTAACACAACCAATTCAGTATCATTTGCCTGTGGGTGATGAGTTAGTCGATCTTAATGCCTATATTGGCAAGCAACTTACACTGACTTTTAATGGTGCTATTGTATGCTCTAGCTGCGGTAAAAAGACCAAAAAAAGTTACTCACAAGGTCACTGTTTTGTATGTATGCGTAAGCTTGCTAGCTGCGATATGTGTATTATGAAACCTGAAACATGTCACTTTGATCAAGGTACTTGCCGTGAGCCACAGTGGGGCGAAGAAAACTGTATGATCCCACATTATGTCTATCTTGCGAATACGTCAGGGCTGAAAGTGGGGATCACCCGGCATACACAAATTCCAACCCGCTGGATTGACCAAGGCGCGACGCAAGCACTGCCAATATTCAAAGTCCAAACGCGCTTACAATCAGGGCTAGTTGAGGTTGCCTTAGCACAATTTATTGCCGATAAAACCAATTGGCGTAATATGCTCAAAGGACAAAGCGATGTCCTTGATTTAAAAGCGGCTGCGGCAGAGCTTATTCCACAAATTGCTGACAAACTAAATGAACTGGCAGAGCTATTTGGTGCTACAGCGATAGAACAACTTGATGAAGAAGTGGTTGAACTTGAGTTTCCAGTTACTGCCTATCCAACCAAAATCAGTTCTTTTAACTTTGATAAAGAGCTCGTTGTAAGCGGTATTTTAAACGGTATTAAAGGCCAGTATTTAATTTTTGATACTGGCGTTATCAACATCCGTAAATTTACTTCTTACGATATCACCGTCGGTTGATTTTGAAGCTGATAAAAATCAAACCATTGCCGCTGCGTTAACGGGCGGCAATAGTAATAGCCTTGGATCAGTTGGCATCCTAACTCCAACAAATAATGATACTGAGAAGACTTTTCTACTCCTTCAGCAATAACATCTAAGTTGAGGCTATTTGCCATTGCAACGATCGCAGCAACCACTTCACTATTACCATACTCATCGGGAACTTTAGCAATAAAACTGACATCTATTTTTAGCGTATCAATGGGCAATTTTGTAAGATAACTCAACGCAGAATAACCAGTACCAAAATCATCAAGCGCAATATGCACGCCCATTTTTTTAAGTTGCCATAACTCTCTTTTCGCCTGACTAAACGAGCTAATAAAACTACTTTCAGTTAACTCTATTTCCAAGCAGTAACCTGGTAAGTTATAGCGTTGCAGCATCTGCTGAACACTGCTCGATAACTTGCCCTGGCTAAGATGACAGGCTGAGATGTTAATTGCCAACCGACCAGCAGTTATTCCTTGCTGTTGCCATAGAGTCAGTTGCATACCAGCCTTGTTGAGTACCCAGAGATCCAGCTTTACTATTAGACCGAGTTCTTCCGCTAATGGAATAAACTGTGCAGGCGATATTATGCCAAGTACGGGGTCTTGCCAACGTAAGAGTGCTTCAACACCTTTAATAGCTTTACTTCTTAAACACTGTTTTGGCTGAAAATATAGTTCAAATTCATCATTTTCGAGCGCATATTGAAACCGGCTCATCATAGCCAAGCGCTCTAAAGAGCGTGCATTCATCGATGGTTTAAATAACTGAAATGAGTTTCTACCTACTTCTTTAGAGCGATACATGGCAATATCAGCATGTTTTAGTAAAGTTTCACTATCGAGTCCATCGTCAGGGTAAATCGCAGCACCAATTGATGCTGTTGCGCCTACTTCAACCCCTTCAAGCTGAAAAGGAGCGTTTAATTTATTTAAGGTTTGCTCAGCAAAACTAATCACTGCGCTAACATCTTCAATCTCGCACAACACCACAAATTCATCGCCACCTAGACGCGCTAAAGTATCGCCTTCGCGTAAAACACTTTGTACTCGTTTAGCAACTAATTTTAGTAGCACATCACCGGCACTGTGACCTAAGCTATCGTTAATTTCTTTAAAGCGGTCAAGATCAATAAACATCACCGCGAGCATGTCGTTACTACGATGTGCAGCAGCTAATGCCATGCTTAATCTGTCATTAAATAAACGCCGATTAGGTAAACCTGTGAGCTCATCAAAGTAAGCAAGCTGTACAATTTTATCTTCTGCGTTTTTACGTTCAGTTATATCACTAAATATTGCTGCATAGACGATGTCATTACTACTCGGCTCGCGTATTTTAATTATGGTTAGCCACTCAACATACGTATCACCATTTTTCTTACGATTACAGATCTCTCCTTGCCACACTCCTTTGTCAGCAAGCGATTGCCACATTTTTATATAGAAATTTTTAGCATGCTGCCCAGAGCTTAATATACGTGGGGTCTGACCGATGACATCTTCTTCTTTATAACCTGTAAGCGAGGTAAAAGCCGGATTAACTTGAATTATCTCCCCATTTTGATGAGTGATCATAATTCCATCTAATGATGCATCAATGATTTTATTGGCTAAATACAGATTACGTTGTGAGTGCTGTAGCGCCATATCACGCTGCTTAAGTACTTTTTCAAGCTCACTACAATACGCGCTTTCTATTTCATTAATAAGATGCTCAAGGGTAAGCACCCCTTTAATTCCCTGTCTGTCGTTTACTACTAAATGACGTACATTGTTTTGTAACATCACTTGATAGGCATCAAACAAACTACTTTTATAGCTTATTTGGTACAAAGGACGGCTTGCTAATTGCCAGCATGTGGATCGGCTATTGGGTGCAAAAATTAAGTGCAGCAAATCTCGCTGAGTAATAATGCCGTGCTCATTGAGTTGCTGGTTATACACTAAAATAACTTGCTCACAGCGCTCACGCATCATATGTATGGCTTCGTGTAATTCGCAATCACTTGGCACTATCAATACATTTTTATGATATTGATCTTCAATTGGCCTAAATTGCAAATAATGATCAAGCCCTTGATTGCGAACAATATCACTGATACTAATAACGCCACAAGGTGACTTACTATCATCTATTACAAGTAGATGACGAACATTATGTTGATGAAAAGTAATCGCAGCATCGCTCAATAATTGTGATAGCGAAATACTTAACACAGGGCTCGACATCTCACTGTGTATCTCAATATGCTGAATATTGTTATTTGTAAAGTCTAGTTTGATGCAATCTGCTTCAGTCCAAATACCACAAATATGCTGTTCTTCTAATACAAAAATAGCGCTAACATTATGTGTCCGCATTAGCTTTACAACATCGAGAAGCTTCGTATACTTTGAGCATGAAAGTACTCTATCCGTGAAAACATCACTGACCTTTTGGTAACAACTACTCTTTGGCATACCAGCATCCTAGATTTATACGAGTCAGCAAGTATAATTAGACAAGTGAATATATATTTGATTTAGGACAACAAATAAGCATGCCTTACCCAAAAATCATTATTTATAATGAGGAAATAGAAGTAGTGGAACGGCCAACCGAGGTAGATGATTTTTTATATGGAATGAATAAAAACGAATTGCTTCAAATAAGAGTACTGGAACGTAATGGTAATTATCACACCCTAGACGGCACACCATGCCAAGCACTCAGTCGTGAAAAATTAACACAATACGTTAAGCAATATTTAGCTAATGAAGGACACTGCTGCTTAACTAAAATAACAAGCCTAACAGCTTCCCAAGCATTTGATCTATTAGGAATAAAATAAAAATATTTTTTTACTGCAACTTTTTTAGCTAAAACGCGTAATTGCTCTCATTATCCGAATTTAGGAAATAATAAAGTAAATTATGATAGCAAAGCCTATAGTGCAAATATTAAACATATTTTTAGTAAAACCAGTTGCACAACTAACTATTTGTCCTAGCCTTAGTTCATAAGATGAGTGTGCTAAACTATGAATGTAACGATATTTATATTAATAACATTTTGCTTTTTTATAGCGAGTAATACAGCTTTTTCCGATACCCTAAAAAGTAGACTAGTTTTTGGGATAGTAAATATACACCCATTCGGCTGCGAGCCAAATAGTAGTGCACCGACATGTTTTCAAAATTTATATATCAAGCAGTTAGAAGAAAAAACTGGCTTGCAATTTTCGTTGTATGCGATGCCGCTATCAAGAGCAATTCACGCCCTAGAAAATCAAAAAATTGATTTATTAATTACTTTTGACGAACCTGAGGTAAGAGCAAGCAGCAACGCTATCATAAAAACTTTCTCTTTTGATTATGTCTTGATAACAACTAACCCTGACTTTATGGATGTTTCACTTAAGAAACAGCATGTTGGAATATTAAGGGGAGTTCATCATTTACCTGTCTCGGATAAGTTAAAGGGTATGACACTGCATCTAAGCAACGATTATGAGCAGCTGTTTGGAATGCTTAAAAAGCAAAGGGTTGAGGCAATTATAGTGCCAGCTCCTTATTTAAAAGAAACACTCATTAAAGCAGGATTAGGTGGCCTCAAAATTTTCCAGCCCATCGGGCAATGGCGACTAGATTTAACATTATTTTGCTCTAAAGACATGTGTGATCCACTAACGATAACCAAGCTACGCAGTGCCGTAGAAAAGATAAGCCAGCAAGAAGCTATGCAGATGTTTCACTACGTATTACTAGCCAACAACCTCTTGGACAAAAATTAATATTATTCAATAATAACTATTCTAAGATGACATTCACCATTTTGTCGTTAAGACTGTATTTAGGTACAAACAGCATCAATAAAAACGACCATGGCATGTGAGTGGTGTTGTGAAGCAACGAACCTGACGCCTTTATTTTTTACTGCTGCGAAAGCAACCTTGGAAAATAAACAGGTCTAAATATTTACTTAATTGTAGAATGAATATAAAGCTACTCTTCTGCTTGTGTAAACACTCTAATATGTTCTATGGTGCTGCGCCCTAGCGCTGATAAATTATATCCTCCTTCTAAATAAGAGATAATCCCTCTACAGCCAGTACTTTTTACCATGTCACACAGCTGTTGTGTCAACCAAGCATAATCGGCCTCAACAAATTTTAGACTTGCCATATCATCTTCAAAATGCGCATCAAACCCTGCGCTGATAAACAATAACTCTGGCTTAAACTCTGTTAATTTAGGTAACCACTGTTGGTTATACAACCTTTTTAAATCATTGCCATCGCTAGCTATGGGCAACGGTGAATTAACCAATGTATCGTTATTTTCAACGGTGGTATTAGGGTAAAAAGGGTGCTGAAATAATGAGCAAAGCAACACATTATCATCATCGATAAAAATGTCTTGCGTGCCATTACCGTGGTGAACATCAAAATCGACAATCGCAATGCGCTTAATCCCTTTACTTTGCGCGTACTTCACCGAAATTGCTAAGTTATTAAACACACAAAAACCGGCAGAGGTTGTACGGTTTGCATGATGACCCGGTGGCCGTACGGAGCAAAATGCGGCATCGAGGTTATCCGCTAATATTTCATCGACGGCTAATAGCCCTGCCCCTACCGCCCGCTCAATTGCCAAAAGTGACTCTGGGCATAACCAAGTGTCGCCATCAAGTGATACTAAACCTTGTTCAGGGAGGGTGTTTTCCACCAGCGATACAAGGGCCTCATCATGGGCTAATAAGTAATGCTCACGTAATGCTTTAGGCGCTTGCTTTTGCTGCACAGCAATATCCAAACCACTGGCCAAGAGACGATCGGTAATAGCATCTAAGCGCCCAGGACACTCTGGATGATCCGCGATCATTTTGTGTTTACGACAAAAAGGATGAGAAATAATCGCAGTACGCATAAATGCTCCAAATGAGTTAACGACTGTAACTATAACAAAGCTACCCTTTGATGGCTTTGCGACTTTGGTTTACTATTTAGCTTGCAAATGAAGATTTCTAAAATCAAAACTGAAATCAGTCACTGCTGTTGATACTGCACGCATTGTCGCTTCATTAACACGATTTTTAGTGCTCATATCAAAGCTAATATACGCATCAGCTTCGAGTAGCTTTTCATCCCACTTGACGATAAATGTGTTGCCAGTGTAATGTTCAAGCTGCCCTTTTAAACGTTTGGTATGCGTAAAATCAATACGTAGCTTACCGTCTAGCTCTTCAATAATAACATCACCATACCAATCATCGTGTAAGGTGCCGGTGTAACTAATATTTGGTAACTGTGGTTGATAGTCTGCAGGAGCGTCCGGCTTAGCATTAGCATACGCTTTTTGCTTACCTTCAAAATGCTTTTTAGCCAACTCTGCTACCCAATCTTTATCTTCAAGTTCAAGGGCGTCTTCAAGCACTTCATGAGTAATAGCTGAGAGCGCACCGAATGCTTGCTGATTAGATAAAATAACAATCCCGAGGTTTTTCTCAGGCAATAACGTCACCTGCGATACCATTCCTAAAATACCACCACCATGGCCTAATTTTTTAATACCGTGGTAGTCTTCAATGCTCCAACCTAAACCATAACCTCTAAATTGCTGATGATAAGCCTCATAAGCGCTTTTTGACGCCAGTGAGGTAATATGTGGATGCCACATTTGCTCTTGTTGTTTTTCACTAAACAACTGCTCGCCATTTGGCATTTTACCATGGGCTAATTGTGTACGTAGCCATTGGCTCATATCATTCACACTGGATGCAATCGCGCCGGCACCACGAAAATCCTCTAAGTAATTAACGAAAAATGGATGTAATTGACCATCCATAGGAATATGACCCGTTGCCCAGTTTTTATTACTTTTTGGAATACGCGAAAAACCGGCGCGTGAGTTATCCATGTGCAAAGGCTGGAGAATATTCTTTTCGATATAATCATTCCAGCTCATACCTGAGACCCGCGCGACTACCTCGCCAGCGGTCACAAACATCAAGTTGTTATAAGCGTATGTGCTGCGAAAGCTACTAGCTGGTTTTAAATATTTAAGGCCTGCGAGAATTTCTTCGATTGATTTATCGGTGTCAGGCCAAATCATTAAATCCCCTTGGCCTAGCCCTAAACCACTGCGGTGACTTAATAAATCACGGATCGTCATTTCGCGGGTTACATAAGGGTCATATAAACGAAACTCAGGAAGGTGATCAATTACCTTGTCATCCCAACTAAGCTTTTCTTCATCAACTAATTTTGCCAATGCAGCAACCGTAAATGCTTTAGTATTTGATGCAATACCAAATAAGGTATCTTTATTCACCTTACTACCAGTATCTAAGTTACTAACACCAAAGCCTTTAGCAAAAATAACTTTATCGTTTTCAACAATCGCCACGGCCATACCCGGCACATCAAAGCGCGCCATTGAATTTTCAATCACTTGATTGATGTGCTTGGTATCAATATCGGCGTAGCTATTAAATGCACAGCCTGCTAATAAGGTGGCCGCAATAGCTAGTTTAGTTAATTTCATAACAATCCTTGGAGTTATCATTTTAGTTTTTATTTTTGATGTACAGCAAACTCAATGGCTGCACGCGCACTGTCGCTATCTTGGCAGGTTGGCCGAGACTTTATGGCATCACTGTACGCATTAGGCACACCAGCTTCAAGCGCACCGCGATGAACGTGCTGCATATACCAATCGTAAGGCAGTATCTGCGCATCAGTGGTGTTGGCAATATAACAATGCGCCGCTACTTTTTGCCCATCAAGTAATGTTACTTGAATATCTATGCAGTCATAACGAGGCCCTTCGATGGCGTCTAAAATCGTTTTTTCTGCGTCATTGAGTTGATATACCACGCCATATACTTGCGCGTTCTTATCATTTGATGAGCGTACATTGCCTTTTCCTGAGCCATCAGTACTTACCATATCAAAGGTTAACTCGTAACCGGCTAGTATTGCCGTACCAATACGAGTAGCGTTTGGTAAACGCGCCAACAAACGACTCGACGACATATTTGAACCAAACGAAAAATTATATACAGCCATATTCACCTACTACAGATTTCTGTTAAAACAACACTTACACTACAATTCTTATTGCTAGAGCGATCAAAATCACGCCAATACCACGGTCAAACCAATAGCCACTTTTTTGAAAAAAACCGCGAACACTAGGCTTTGATAGCACCAAGGATAGAAACGAAAACCACGCCCACGTTGCTAATGCCATATACAGCCCATAGCATGCTTGCACAATTAATGGCGTTGATTGGCTGATCACTAAAGTAAACAACGACATAAAAAATAACGTGGCTTTTGGGTTTAACGCATTGGTTAAAAAGCCGCGACGAAATGCAATCCAACTGGATTCAACACCTTGAGATTGAAAAACAGTTTCTTGCTGCGCTGGCGCCGGTCTAGCACTTCTAAGCGCTTGCACACCAATGTAGGCCAAGTATGCACCCGCTAAATATTTTAATGCCATAAATACGTTTGGTGATTGCGTTAATAAAACCGCAACCCCGAGCAAGCAATAACTAACATGTAATAAAATAGCCAGGCCTACCCCAAAGCTGGTCCACAATGCATTACGACGCCCCTGCTGAACACTTTGTTTAAGCACAATGGCAAAATCTGGGCCGGGGCTTGCTACAGCAAAAAAGTGCGCCAGTGCAATCAATAAAAACTCATCTAAATAAGCCACGATTACCCCGCTTTTTTATCATCAAGCGCTAACAACAACGGATTAGCAGTACTATTAACTAAGGCTTTAATTTCTTTTTGCGCCTTTTTGAATTGGCTGCGTAAGTGCGGCTTTAAATGCTTTTTAGAATCTTTATAGCCTTTAAAGTGGCAAATAAGGGCATGCATAAATAAGGTTTGCGGTTCACTAAGTGTAGCTTGCCTGTTCGCATAGGGGTTGTAACACGAGCCACAGCCCCCTTTAAACTGATACACCGTATTGCTCATCATTACCCCAAAACCTAAAAAACATGCCACGGCATCGGCGGCCTGTGGTAAAAACTCTTTACCGCCTGGTGGTAACACGCCCACATGGTGGATCATAATTGTCGCTAAAGTACCGGCAAAACTGGCCACTAAATCTTGTGGCTGATTAATTTGATTTGGATTAAATGACACATTAACCGTATGGCTTGGCGGCACTATTAATTGGCTATTATCACCACGTAACTGATTGCTAAAAGCAAAATGAGGAAATACTTGCGGCTGCAATTGCTGTGGAGCCACCAGCGTAATTGGCCAAGCTTGCAGCCCCGAATAGCTAACTACTCGCTCAAACACTTTACTGGCCATTTCTTCAATGCTTGAAACCGCATCGGGAAAGCATTGGTGGTTTGGCAAAACTAATTGCGAGTTATTAATGAAATAATCGCTGTCAAAATTTTCCACCGCCCACACAAAAGTATCAATCAGCCATTGCTGCTCTTGTTCATCTAATAAAGGTTTGCTTTTAAATAACGCTAACATAGTTTGCTCTTTTGCTTATTCTTGCTCTTGTGCCCACGCCCATGCTTGGGTGTTATACAATGGCACAGTGGATAACGCATGATGATGACTGCCGGTTGACTCTTTAGTTGAATACGACAGATATAACAGAGTTCGCGTTTGCGCATCATAAATTCGACGCACTTTTAATGATTTAAATAAAATACTTTTTGATGATTTAAATACCACCTCACCCGACTTACTACGGTCAATCGC
This sequence comes from Pseudoalteromonas ostreae, assembly GCF_018069805.1. GTDB lineage: Bacteria > Pseudomonadota > Gammaproteobacteria > Enterobacterales > Alteromonadaceae > Pseudoalteromonas > Pseudoalteromonas ostreae. The sequence goes on along the minus strand of NZ_JAGPYN010000023.1, from coordinate 31,137 downwards.
TTGTAATTGGTCGGCAGTAATTGGTCCTGTTTGGCGACACGAAATAGACATATCAGAAGGATCAGCAAAATCTAAGTTTGCTTCGATATGGCTAATATGACAGGTTACGCCTTTTACTAACGGGTCTTGTTGCGAGTTAACTTTAATATCTTTAGTGGTAAATAATCCCAAACTAACTGATGCAACATCATCAGAGCAGCCCGCTAAGGTGATCAATAAACCTGTCAATACGCCTATCATTATAGGTTTCATATATTACTTGCTCCATGTAGGGGTAAACGATTCGTGGCTTACATTTAATATTCAGCTATGTTTCAATACTAACTTAAATTAATCACAACAACGAGCACCGACACAATGAAAAAAGTATTCTCATTACTTTGTTTACTGCTAATAAGTCACGGCGCAGTCGCTGGTTACTCACTCAGTGTTTACACGGGTAAAAGTTTTAATCAATCATTACAGACCGAAGAAGGCTTAGCGATTGAACTTGAAGATAGTAATCATCTGGCTTTTAGTATTGATAGAACTATCGACTCTGCTCGTTATGGTTTTTATTTTTCCAATACAAAAAGTGACTTTCAATCATCACCTGAGTTAGATGTAGAAATGCAGTATTTTTTGTTTCAAAGTGCCGTTGAAGTCCCTTTAGGCAACCGTGTTAACGGCTATGTTGGTGCACAAATTGGCGCGAACTATGTAAAGCCTAATTTTGCCAGCTCAGATATCTTCTTTGCCAGTGGTTTATATGGTGGGTTTGAATACCTATTTAACGACCAAGCACGGGTTTTATTTGAAACTCGCTGGCTGGCAACTATCGTTAATAATGCTAGTAACGTTTCTTGTACATTACCCACAGATGAAGACAATCAATGTTTATGGCATTTTGATGGTGACGTACTTAATCAATTTCAAACAAGCTTAGGCTTCACATACCGTTTCTAAGAGAAGTAACAAGATCATGCCGCATATTATTATTGAGCACTCAGAAGATTTACCCGTGTTACCGCAAGTATTGGTTGAAAAAATACACAATGCAGCATTTGCGACCGGCTTGTTTGAACTGCCAACAATCAAAACCCGCGCTATAGCCTACACCCATTATCAGCTGGGCGATGGTAAGGAGGGCTTTATCCATATTGCTGTGCATATTATGGCTGGGCGCAGTATTGAACAAAAACAGCAGCTCAGTGAAAGCTTACTGCATTGCTTGCAAATTTATTGTCGGGACTCTGACAGTTTAAGTGTCAACGTACATGATATGCAGCACGAAATTTACCGTAAGTGTTAATATTTAAGGTAAATTTAAATCTCTAATCAATTTGTAATAACAGCTCCAGCTTCGAAAGAAGATGGTCTTAAATTCCTTAGTCGCGCCAGATAAAAGTGAATAAGTCTTAACTTGATCTGTCAGATTCGATTAACAGGTGTGATTAACGGACTCAATCAAATCTGAAAATCGCATATGTACCAAGATATAGTCTTTGAACCTTAATAATCTATACTTTGAATTGTTGAGGTTATGTGCTCTTTACTTACGAATATTGTGCCAGCATCATTTAATGATCACCGCTTTTCTTTCGAAGTATTGAGTTACTTTACTCAAAACGAATACTCAGGGCTTGCCTTATAAACGCAGTCTATATTTCTTTCGAAGAGTAAAGAATGCATAACAAATTTCAATAATCGGAGATTTGGCATGAATACTAAAAATGATAACTTTTCTGCATATGTTGGCCTTGATTGGGCTGATAAAAAACATGATATTTGTGTGCAGGTTAAAGACAAAGAGTCTCGGGCGTTCAGCGTAATTTCTCACTCACCTGAATCAATTAATGATTGGGTTGAGGCATTACATAAAAAAGTAAAAGGCAATATTGCTGTTGCAGTTGAGTTAAATAAAGGACCTATAGTATACGCCTTGCAAAAATATAGCTTTATTATGATGTCAGCTATCCAATGCAACCCTAAATTTAAAGAAATTTACCAACGAATGGTTGCAGCAGGAAAACCTAAAAAAGTAGCCATCATTGCGTGTATACGAAAGCTGGTAGTGATAATAAATTCAATGGTGAGAGATGGTGTATTGTGGGATCCTGAAATGGTTTAAAATTAGGAATTGACACCATAGTCACTTGTTAGGCATTACATTCTCTATACTCAGCTACGCTAAAATTACTTTTAAAAGAAAATGCACTGGGTGTATCACCATTACTTCGTAAATATTCCAGTTTTTCTACAGCTTCTTCAATTGTAGGAATATGACCTACCGGAACCCACCATAAAACATAACTATCTTCTGGAATATTATGAAACCACTCTTTTTTGCGACGCAGGAAATCTCTATGATGAGTTCTGAACATAAGGTTTTTCAGAGCATCTACTGAATCCCAAACTGACATATTTACGATAATATTAGGGTCAGAAAACGCTTGGATATTCGTTGCATCTCCATCTTCATCCTTCAAGCGCCATATAAATCCACTGCTTGATTCTGCTAAATTATTAACAGGTTCTAAATTATCAACGAATTCTTTAATTTCAGGAGCCTCTAAAGAGTATTTAGCTTTGGCTATATTCAATTGTGCAAGATGCATATGGATCCTCCGTGATGCCTAACGCCCAGTTAACAGGCAATAAAATAGTTGGTTAAAATAAGCGACGAAGGAGCAAAAACCAACTGTTTTTTGTCCTTGTTTAACAGCTTGTTAGGCATTTCTAGCATTACACAGTTTATGTACTGTTACATCAAACCTCTCATTACCTGGCATCACACCGCTATGAGTTTCTACCATTGAAAACCCTGCATTCAGGTAAAACTGTAATGCTGCTGAATTCCCTTTTAGTACCTCAATCGTAAATGCACTAGACGACGCTTCAATAACAGCTTTAACCAATGCTTTTCCAATACCAATGCGATATAAGGTTGGATCTACATAAAGCCAAGCTATTTCCTCCTCATCATAAGCTATAAATCCAGCAACAACTCCATTATGCTCTGCTACTAGCAAATCATATTCAAAAATATTTTCATTTTTTGCTGCAACTTCTAGTGGTAAAAATGCATCCTCCAGCGATGCACCACGTAACTCATCTAAACGAGCCAAGTCATGTATATGACAAATACGAGACCAATCTTTTTCTAAATACTTACGAATTTTCATATGACAAACTTCCAAAATGCCTAACGCCCGCCTAACAGGCGCATAAAGCTTGGCTAAAATAAGGAACGAAGTGACGAAAGCCAAGCTTTTTGCGTCCTTCGTTGAGGCGCTTGTTAGGTTAGGCTTACTTTATGAGCGAAACCCTGTAATTCGAAATTTATTCCCCGTTATTTCAGAAGAAACTTGATCTATAAACTGTACTATAGATTTCTCAATAAACTCATTTAGAAGCCATGAAGCATCTTTTTCCAAATGAGATTTCAAAACGTTTGGCTGGTACCTAGCTAATTCACTCAAACGATGCATTGCGGCATAAGATAAGACAAGTGGATTACGATTAATTATAGAGTCAGCAGTTAAATCTTTTCGCTTTATATACCAGAGCTCATTTGCACTATAAATATACTGAAGCTCTTTTCGGCGAGCTTTTAAATAATGATTCAGTCTATTTAAGTTGTCTGTATCTGGGTTATTGCGAGCAACATCCCATTTAAATCTCCGCTTATGACGAATTGTATAATTTTCATCATTCTCAGCTATAACTTCCAATTCATATTTTAAGGATTCAAGCCTAGTCAGGGTTGCTTTGTTGGAATGTTCTGGTTCTAATTCAAATTGCATCCATGCTTTGTTTTTAGTTTTGTCCTTAACTATTTTAGGATTCAATATAGGTATAAATAACTCAGTTTGATTAGGATAAGTTACATTGTACGAACGATGTATATACGCCAAATTATAAAACACGTCTTTAAGCGAGTATTCTTCATGGGGTTCATCTTCCGATTGAGGAACAACAGCCTCCTCAAAATATGAACACAACCCAGACAAAACACCTTTGGTCTTAAGCCTAACGAATTCATTTTTTATATTATTATGACCTTTTTCGCTTCGCCCTGAAACTCCATGAGAAAAGTCATAAGGAATATTCTTAATCTCTAAAAGTGCTTTTGACGCATTAAGAAAACAATAGTAAGTGGTCAATGGTTTTGAATTGTTATCTAGTGACTTAGTTGCTTGATAAAAATTCCGTGCTTGTTGCCAATAAAAAATAGCATTTTTGTGCTTTACTGAACCATCTGATTTTTGTTTTAAATAAATCTCAACATACTCCCAAGTAGAGTCAGTTAAGATCGTTTTTGATTTTAGCTCGGGCTCCATTTGAGCGTGGTAAGCGCAAACAGGCCATATACCTATTTTGAGTTGTTCTCTTTTTTTAGCAGGTTTCAAGCTATCTTTGATTTCTTTAATAGCCTTTTCATTTGCGGAAGCTTTATCAGATACTCTTCTAATACGTCCGTTTAGATCAACCACATTGAATCCTTAATGATTAAAAGTTACAACGATATTTAACTTAGTAAGCCTAACGCCTTGCTAAGCGGCAATAAAATAGCTGGCTAAAATTAGCGAGGCACGAGCAAAAGCCAGCTGTTTTTTGTCCGTTTAAGCAACTTGTTAGGCACTTGTGAGCAAAGAGCTTATTTTACTCCAGTTGCTGATAATTAGAGATATACCCGTTGATAAAACGATACTGATTATTGCCCATTTTACAGTCGCTTGTACTCCTGAACGCCCCTCTTCTTGGACTGGACGAATAATGTTTTTATATATGTCTTCATAATTAGAGGATACAGCGCTGACACTTTCAAAATGGTGCCTTATTTCTTTCAAAGGCTTTGCCATTGGAGCAAGCAACTCATTGCCTTTTATATGGCTATCCACTTCGTCTAGCTTTTCTTTAGTTTCACTTATGCTTTTTGATAACAAGCTAGGGTTAAATGTTAGAATTTCAGTGATTCTGGTTTCAAGTGAAGCGCGTTCGGCTTCCAAAGAAGAAACTAAACCCAATATATACTCATGGGTCTTTTGAGTGATACCTGCAATGATTATTGGTGCAAAGCCATCTTCACCGATTTCTTCGTAAGACAGGATACCATTTTCGTTTAACTTATAGAGCAAACTATCAGTTAAGTTGCCATTCGAGATGATTTTACTTAAGTCAGAACCTATATTGGTTTCTTTGAAATCTACGTTCCCTTTACTATCTGCATGCTTTATGAAAGCTAGGATTACAGTTAATTCTTGATGTTTGGTGATTTTGCTATTCATATGCTCTCAATTTTATTGAAACAGATAAGGTGCCTAACAATTTTATAGTGCGCGCGTCGCGCATATTTCTGCCGACTTAACGCTCATTTATCTACCTTATATAGTTTTAACAAATAACCTAAAGCATTACTACCACTAAGTTTTTTTAAAGCTTTAAAGTAAAGTTAAATAGAACAATATGCGCGCGTCGCTCATTTCCATGAATATATGCGCAAAGAGCAGTTTGACGACTCAATTGACTATTATATTTATCCAATCTCAATGACTGACTTTCGCTCATAGCTGTAGTCAGATAAGTCCGAACTTATTTACCAAAACTGCAAAATCAGATATGAGCTACTACAGATAAAGAGAATGCAACTCTCACTTATAAGTAGAGAGTAAAGGTTTATAATTAATAAAGTGACTACCAGTTTTGCATTTCTATTAGCCGAGATTCTGTACGGGCATATTCAAATGCTAACTTTTGACCTTGATATAAATCAGCAATGCCAACCTCGCTACTCAGTATCAATAACTTGCCACGGTCGTAAAATTCATCCACTAAGGCAATAAACCGTCGCGCTTCATCGTCTAGTGTATGTTCTTGTAAATCTTGTTTTTCACGCTGATAGCTATCTTCAATACCATGCACTATTTGCTTACCTGTCGCCGCAGCGCCCATTACTGGTACATTACAGATATATACACGCTGATAGTACTTTGCTAAATGAATATAATCAGCGGTGCTACGCGGGCCTGAGCACAACGCCATAAAATCAAACATAATGGCATTATTGCTGAGCCTTAAACACGCTAGTTTACGCCCGTAAATAGTAATATCAGTTGCTGTTTGTAAGTTATCTGCAAAAGCCAAAAAATCAGCATCCAGTTCAGAGTTAGCCGAGCTGTTAAAATAATGAGTCGCGTGCTTTCCAAAACGAAATCGGTGGTCAACAGAGCCTGTGACATTAATAATATGACAATGCGCTTTAATTAACCCTATGGTGGGTAAAAAGCGCGCACGCTGCAAGCCGTTATAATAAAGCTGCTCAGGTTGACAATTCGACGTAGCAACCAAAACGATGCCTTTGGCAAACAAGGCTTTAAATAACCCAGCCATGATCATAGCATCGCCAATATCAGAGACAAAAAACTCATCAAAACAAATTAGTTTCAGCGTTTCTGACCACTCATTGGCTATTTTATCCAGCGGGTTTTTAACCCCTTGCAACTGTCCTAGGCGAGTATGTACTTGAGCAATAAAATGATGGAAGTGTAAACGTGTTTTTTGTTTAATAGCTACAGTCTCAAAAAACACATCCATTAGCATCGATTTACCCCGTCCAACAGGTCCATACAAATAAATGCCCTGCAAAGATACCGATTTTTGCCACCAATGATGCGGTTTATCAATGGCAATTGCGAGATTGTCTAGTGCATTCACCGCCGCTAATTGGGCATCATCAAATTGCAATTTACCGGTGGCTATTTGCTGTTGATAATATGCTAATATTTGTCCGCTGTGTACTGTCATGCGTTATCACGATCCGTTATACTCGCCGCCATTGTAGTCGACTAGAAGTGTGAACCCAATGAAATTCCCTTGCCGCCTAGATAAATTTATTAGCCATCTAGCAGAAACGCCACGCACCAAAGCGAGGGCAGGAATAAAGCGTAAAGATGCCAGCGTAAATGGCGAGGTGATCAGCGCTTATGATCATCCAATCACAGCAACTGATGACGTATTGTGGCAAGGTAAGCCGCTAGTTTTTTTAGGTAAACGTTATTACATGCTGAATAAACCGGTCGGTTATGTATGCGCTAACAGTGACGAGTTACACCCAACGGTATTTGATTTACTCGATGAACCTAACATGAGTGATTTTCATGTTGCAGGTCGGCTTGATCTCGATACGACTGGACTTGTGATCATTACCAATGATGGCGATTGGTCACATAAAATCACCTCCCCAAAACATAACAAATTTAAGACTTACCTGATTGAAACGCAAGAACCTCTAACGGATGATGCGCTGGAAAAACTTCGCCAAGGAGTGCAATTACACAACGAAAAAGAGCTAACCAGACCCGCAATTGCAGAGCAACTTGCCACATATCGTATGCGTTTGTCGATCTGCGAAGGTAAATATCATCAGGTTAAACGTATGCTCGCTGCAGTCGGTAATAAGGTAGTTGAATTACATAGAGAAAAAGTAGCAAATATCGAGCTTGATGAGACCCTTTCCAGCGGAGAATATCGACTCTTAAGCGCAGCAGAAATTTTACTTTAAATTACCTACAGTGGAAACTTAAGTAAAAGTCACGTCTAATTCCGTTATTATTGTTAATTAAAAGCCGACAAACACGGTAGAAAATCATGGTCATAACAATAATAAGGGGCGCGATGTGCTGTCAGGTTTAGTATTAAGAACTAAAATAATTTTGTTCGCTGGAGCAATGTTTATAGCACTCAATGCAGCCATTGCAGCTAAAGAGCAGCTCGATGCAGGGGAACACACAGCAAGACGCATTGTGACTATCTCTGACACCGCCTCACAGACCGCAGACCTATCGCATCAAGCCCATGCCAAACGGACTTGATAAAAGGACTGACTAGCCATTTAGAAGCTGAAACAGGCAAGTTTAGATCCTAGTAATTGAATTGATTAAGTTAAGATTTAATTTGTACTAAATCAAAATCAGCCATACTTGGTACTATCATTTGTAACCGTGATTCGGTGACATCAAGCGAGTTTAAACATTCACAGTATTCTGAGGCTTTTAACTCTAACTGTTGAGCTTTTTTCTGCAGTGACTTATCGATTTCTTTTGAAATAATATCCATGCGCTGTCCCATGTCATTGATACGATCTTCAATATTACCTTCGCGGGACTTAAATGCATCACCTAGAGAAACTAAAATAGCGCCGAGAGAGCCGTGAACTGCAGAGTGAATTTTTTGACTGATCTCTTCGGTAAAAAAATCATCAATTTTAGATAGTGATTGTGGGGCAATAAAAAAGAAATCATCACCGCGTTTAAATTTATCCATTAAAGCGCGCTCAACATATTGCAGTTGCGTTTTTAGCACTTCCGACTCTTTGTCCGACATACCTTCAACAACTTGCTCTATCGCACTTAAGCCAAGATTAACACCGTCAGTTGCCAACTCTACCAACTCAGGCACCGTATCGCGAATACCCGCGCTAAACTGATTTAACACTAGGGTTTCATCTGACGTTAGATCAATCCAATAGCCACGGATAAATAGTTGATTATCATTATTTATTTGTACGCGGGTTTGGCCCTTATCAACAATACGAATGACATCATCAGTGATGATCAAACCATGCCTTAGCTCTACTTCGCACACGGCTTTAGCGCTGACATTAAGACTTGATAGTGCTATGGACATCGCCAATATCGAACGAGATAAAAACGCCATAAACACCTCAAAAAGACTAAAAATGGAAGGCGGCTAGGTTAACAAAAAACCAGTTTTATGCAAGAGAAACTAGGCCCTAGCTTCTAGAGCCTTGTAGTTAACATTTAAATTGGTGATCCTGGTGGGATTGGTAATGCAGTAAAATTTGTAGGCCAATTGCCGGAAGCTAGAAACTGTTTAATTTGATCGGCTAAGTATTGCTTAAACGCACTTTCACCAACATCAGCACTGCTAAGTAAAGACTCTTGCTGATACGCCTTACTCAGTTTTACTAAGTAATAACGCAACTGAGCTTGCACCTCTGGAGCAACTTTATCACTGGCGACTAAATCAGCAAACTGCTTTGCTGTTAATAACTGCACCCGCTGAGTAATTTTGCCTGCCATGCCTTTTTTACTCTGAATCAAAAACACCTGCTGATAAACTTTTGCAAGCAGTTCATCTAAGCTAAAAAATGCATCACTGCGCGCTTGTTGCTGTGCTAAACGATTTAATCGTTGGCTATTTAGCAATAACGCTAAACTATGTTGTGCAGCCACTTCGGGTAGCGCCATTGCATCTAAGGTTAAGCCAGTGCGGCCAACAATGCTTTCTCGGCTTTTAGATTCGCCATAGGCCTTGGGTGGAATTAGCGCTAACACTGATTCTGGTAATACTAAATTATCAGCATTTAGGGTAGCTAAGATGGCCTTTAAAGCGAGCTGTTGAGTTGCCTTTGCAACAACTTGTGCACCTTTTACCATACCTTGACCACGTACTTCGTAATCATAATCAACACCTGCAATCAGTTTTACAGCAGACTCGACCTGATAACGATGGAATAAATACAGCGGCACCAGCATCTCTTCTAGCTGAGATAGTGACGTTCCTTCTTTGATATTGTTAATACCAAATTTAGCGAGTGCTTGTTGTCTTACGTCAAGCACTCTTAATAGCTCTTCACTTGGCGAACTGCCGTTATCCCATAAATGTGCTGTTGGATGCGCGCCACCTTGCGCTCGTGCATCACTATCAGAAATAAACTCCAGCCCTTTAGCTTGGTTATCCGCTAAAATTGCACTTAGTTCTGTATCTTCATCAAGGTTACGAAAATCACTGTAACCGTACTTTATAACTTGCGTATCCCACTGCCCCATACCTTGTGCATAACCTCGGCTCACATCGAGTTCACCTTGGTCATTAAAGCCCACTAATGGATGTGGGTAGTCCATAACAGACGCACGATCGGCCACCGAGGCTGCAAAATTATGTGCAATCCCAAGTGTGTGACCAATTTCGTGAGCACTGAGCTGGCGAATACGATCAAGTGCCATTGCTTGTAACGTTTTTGCCACTTCATTACCTTTTAAATAAGGCGCTGCAAGTGCTTCAGCAATTAAAATATCTTGGCGCACACGCAGTGAGCCTAATGTAACGTGACCTTTTAAAATCTCACCTGTACGCGGATCGATCACCGAGCTGCCATAAGACCAACCGCGCGTTGCACGATGCACCCACTGGATCACGTTATAACGCACATCCATAGGATCGGCGTTATCTGGTAACACTTTAACAATAAATGCATTTTTATAACCCGCTTGAGAAAACGCATCATCCCACCATTTTGCGCCGTCGAGTAACGCTGTTTTTACTGGCTCTGGTACGCCTGGATCTAAATAATAAATAATCGGCTCAACGGGTTCGCTAATAGGTAAGCTTGGGTCTTTTTTCGCTAGACGATGACGCGGAATATAACGTACCAACATTGATTCACTTAATGGCGCGGCATAATCTTTATGTTCAATACTCCAATAACCTGATTGCGGATGAAACGCACGTGGCGTGTAATTATCATCAGGTAACTGTATTAAAGAGTGATGCATATGCACGGTTAATGCGTAAGGGTCAGCACTGACCTGACGAATATACTCACCCGGTTGAGTGCCATTAAATGTCAGCACAGCTTCAAGTTCAGTATTTTTCATAAACGCTTTTGAGCGATCCATATTTACTGCACTGCGACTTTCATCAAGGCTAAAATTGCCTTGTTTACGTGCAGCAAGCGTTCGACCCACACCATGTACATCGCTCAGTAAATAGGGCGTATAATCAATCAATACAGCTTGCGGGCTTTGTGCAACCACTTTAAAACCCGCTAAAATACTTGATGCAAAGGCTTCTTGAATACTTTTTTGTTCGGCTTTATTGCTGGTATTTGCACGGTAGTAGGTATTAATAGCCCGTAACATCACTTTATCGCCAAAGCGCTCAAACTGTACAAGATGCGTATTGCCTAACTGGCCGCGATCAAGGCCAATATCGTTAGAGCCGACACCATAAGGCAAGCTTTGCTGTAATAAAAATTGCTGCTTGAGTTTATCAACTTTTAAATAAATTTTACCGTTTTGAGTGTCGTAATAAAAAGAAAAGTAGCCCGGAAAATGATTCATTTTTTCAGTAAAATCATTAATAGACTTAATTGCTGCGTGCGCTTGGGTTATCATAGTTAGCAACACAGTAAAGAATATGTAACGTATCAATGGTATTTTTTGCATAATTTTATCTTTGTTATTCGCGTTTTAAATACGGTTAAGGTGTATCCAGTATAGGAGTTTGCACCTAAAATACAGTTATTTAAGACGAAATTCAGCGCTTGCTGTGATGATCCCTCTCACCCTATGATTATCATGGCCCATAACGTTATCAGGAAAATAGAATGCGTAGACTACCTCCGGTATTACTTGAAGACGGTTGCCCTAGAGAGTTAATCTCATTGATCAGAACGATTTTAGCGGCCTGTAAAGAAATTTCATTCCGCGTCGGCCAAGGAGCCTTGTCCGGTGTGCTCGGTTCAACGCTTGATGAAAACATTCAAGGCGAAACACAAAAGAAACTCGATGTTCTGACCAACCAACTACTTAAAGATATTTTACTGGAGTCAGGCTACGTAAAAGCGATAGCCTCTGAAGAAGAAGACTACACAGTAGCTGGCAACCCGAATGCAGAATATATCGTCGCCTTTGACCCTCTTGATGGCTCATCAAATACCGATATCAATTCACTGGTTGGTACTATTTTCTCAGTAATGAAAGCGCCTGAAGGCTCAGATCCTGCAGATCAAAGTATCTTTATGCAGCCAGGTAAAAGCCAAGTCGCTGCGGGATATGTATTATATGGCCCATCTACAGTGCTTGCATTAACGACCGGCAAAGGTACACGTTTCTTCACGCTAGATAAAACACACGGCAGCTTCTTACTCACTCAAGATTTTGCCCAAGTACCAGAAGAGACCAACGAATACGCCATCAATGCGTCAAATCAACGCCATTGGCAGCCTGCGATGCAAAACTACATAAATGACTTAATCGCTGGCGAAACAGGCCCACGAGCGCGTAACTTTAACATGCGCTGGATTGCCGCCATGGTCGGTGATGTTCATCGCGTATTATGTCGCGGTGGTATTTTTACCTACCCAACCGACACTAAAGATCCAAACAAACCAAATAAACTACGCCTACTTTATGAAGCAAACCCAATGGCGATGTTAATCGAGCAAGCCGGCGGCATCGCCTCAACTGGCACAGAACGTATTATGGATATTCAACCCGACGCCATCCACCAGCGCGTAGCGGTGATTTTAGGTTCGAAAAACGAAGTAGAAACCTGCTTGGGATATCATAAGTAATAGACTGTAAGCTGTAAAATTTTAAGCCGCGCTTGTTAAATCAAACACGGCTTTTTTATTTATAAATAGAAAACATCTTACCAGCTGACAAAATAGTTTTTCGTATCGACTAACGATACATTATTTTAGGAAGCAAAGATTTTTTAAGTCAGAAATTCTATAAAATAGCATCATTAAAGATTTTATTTAATTCGCGAATATCACCTAAGTAGCCGTTAACGTTAGCCTCAATCCATTGCTCCTTTGAAATGTTAGGCCAATTAACATTCATTCCTAGGTGAAAAAATAGCTCTTCAAAGAAAAAGCGCTGCACTCTTCCATTACCCTCTCTAAATGGGTGGATAATGTTTAATTCACAGAAAATATCAGTTATTTCACTCAACAACTCATCTTGCGAAATGATGTTTTCTAATGCTTGAATACGAGTAAACTGCTTTTGTGATTCCGCTTCGATTCTAGAGCAAGTACAAAATCGAGTATCACCTTTAGCAATATCAACGACTCTAATCTGACCTGCCCAATCATAAATATCTTGGAATAGCTGCCAATGAAGGTGCTTTAAATGATTTAAACTGAAATCTTTTATGGTAGTGATTTTTGATGAATATTCTTTATATCTTGTGGCTGTAAATGCAAGCTCTGCTTCCCCAAGATCAGTGGCTTTGGTAATGTTTAATTTATTTTTTAAAATATCAGAGTTAGGGTAGCAATAACTATCATTACTAACCCCATACTTATCGCGCATATTTCAGCTTTAATTCACGGATAGTTTTATCTTGATTTTCTTTCTTGAAAACTAAACCTTCGTAGCTTGAGCTGACCACAAAATTACTCATTTTAGGAGCAAAAACACGTGAGTTTTTCGCTTTGCCTTTTACCGCTGTATTCGACATATGACCTCCAAAGTAAGGTTATAATTATAGCCTACTCGCAGGTACTATTCCACATAGATAACATACCTAGCAATTATTAAAATGCCCCATTTCAACACTGGGACGTTTATGGCTTGCTACTTAAAGCTGACGGCTAAATTCTCAACAATCCAATTAGCTTCGTAACTTTACTCTTATCAAGCTCGCCCATTTGTTCGCTGTTGCTGAGGGCATAGATAACCCCTTCGACGGCGCTATAGTCGATGTCGGTTCTAGATTCTATAACATTCGCCCACAACTCCAGATCGTCTAAATCAATCTCATCTGCTTGGCAGCGAGTGAGCACATCAAGAACAGTTGCGAGCGTTAATGTGTAAGCAGGGCTTTGCTCATCACTTGTTGTTGAAACAATAATACTTATGGCTTCGTCTTTGTGTTTACCAAAAGTGACGAATTCTGCTAACGCTTGTGCTCTGTTCATTTTTAATTATCTGTTATCCTGTAACTGACTATTTCATTGAAGATTAAAATATATCTAATGACTATTTTAGCCTGCTCGCAATGCCAAGCTACTCTTAACTGCAATGTTGATGATATCAATGCCTGTTGGTGCAATGAGCTGCCTGCTATTTTACCGCTTGATAGCACAACCACCAGCTGTTTATGCAGAGATTGTACGTTGACTAAAATCAATCTATTTTTAAATACCCTCTATAAACGCCCTCTCAAAGAACAACTTGCTTTCGCAAAATCTTTTCACAGTAACGATAATTTAATCGAACACCTCGATTATGAAATGCAAAATAGTTATATGGTATTCAGTCGTTGGTTTTTCTTAAAGCGCGGAAAGTGCTGTAAAAACAACTGTAAAAACTGCCCTTACAAAAATATTTAGATACTTATTCAAAATAATGGCATAAAAACACAAATAAAGCATAACCAAAAGAATAAAAATACATTACACTTGGATATAAATTCACTAAACATCCAATGTGTTTTGTTTAAATAATCAACTCAGCTTGATTTTTAAGCATAAAATCACTGTAACTTATTCGGAAAATGAACATGAATACCTTTAGGCCAGCGCTTCTTGCATCAGCTGTTTCTGCTATTTTATTTAATAGCCATCACCTTGCTGCGCAGTCAACAACCCAAGCAGAAAAAGCAATTGAAACAATTCAAATTACCGCGACTCGTCGTGCGGGCTCAGTGCAAGAGGCACCACTTAATATTACCGCCCTTGATGGTGATGTGATCAAAGATCAAAACATTGGTGATCTTGAAGATGTGGCACGCTGGGTGCCAGGTTTAACTATTTCTGATCAAGGTGGCCGTGAAGGTTCACCGATTATTGTCCGTGGCTTAAATACCAATACTTCAGATCGTATTTCTGATGGTGGCACAGTTGCCACTTACGTGGGTGAGATCCCACTTAATATTGATTTACGTTTAACAGACGTAGATCGTGTTGAAGTGCTTATCGGTCCACAAGGTACATTATACGGAGCGGGAACATTAGGTGGTGCAATTCGTTACTTATTAAAGCAACCGCAGCTTGATATTACCGAAGGGCAAGTCACTGGTGATGTGTTTAGCTTAAACGAAAGTGACGGCACTGGCGGTGAGTTTGGTTTAGTATTTAATACGCCGTTAATTGATGATGTATTGGCAATCCGCGCTAGCGTCAATTACTACACCAACCCAGGTTATATCGATTATAACTTCGTAGTACAAAACCCAGGCCTATCAAACCCAAATCCTGATTTTACCAACCCACAAGATGTCAGCGCTAACTTGCGCAGTGTCAGTGACGTAAATGATGAAAAAATTACTACAGGCCGTGTGTCACTGCGTTGGCAAGCCAACGAAGCTGTTGAGGCAACACTAAACTATTTTTATCAAAAACAAGAAAATGGCGGTAATTCTACATCGCAATATAATTCATTAAGTGACAGCAGCGGCCTACAGGGCATGGTGGGTCAATACGAAAATGCCGCGCGGATACTTGAGCCAGGTGAAGAAGAAAACGACTTATTAAGCTTGGAAATTAAAGCGGATCTAGGCTTTGCAGAATTAGTATCTGCCTCTGGATGGTCAAGCTACGAGCAATCAGGGCAACGTGACCAAACTGACCTGCTTTACGATATATATTCAGGCTACGCTGAATTTCCAGCATTTGTAGCGCAAACACGGGATACATCCAAACGTGATAATTTCACTCAAGAAATTCGCTTAGTGTCTAACTCTGATAGTGCCTTCAACTGGATTGTGGGTGGTTATTACAACAAGCTTGAAAGCCATGTTAATGACCGTGAATACACACCCGGTTTAACTGAGTTCTGGGGGGATGAAATCCCAAACATAGAAACTGACCTTGAGTATATTTTATTAACTAATTCAGAAACCACAGAGAAAGCATTATTTGGTGAGATAAGTTATAGCTTTACTGAAAAGTTGAATGTAACGCTTGGTGCACGCATGTATGAATATGACATTTCATCTGATATTGGTTCAGCCACACCACTTTATGTTGAAGATGAAAACTACATTTCATCGCTGAATAAAATTGAATTCTCGAATATAAAAACCAATGATAGCGGTAGCCTGTTTAAGTTTAACGCAAACTATACTTTTGATTCTGGTGTGCTTGCTTATTTTACCGTAAGTGAAGGCTTCAGAATTGGCGGTGACAATGGCATTCCTCTTTGCCCAGATGTACTTCCTGAACAACAAGTTATTTGTACATTGCCAAATGAGCAAGATTATAAACCAGATACCACAGTAAACTATGAACTTGGTTTTAAATCGAGCTGGTTTAAAAACCGCTTACACTTTAACGCGGCATTGTTTAATGTTGATTGGAAGGATGCGCAAGTTGGTTCTTCAACAGTTAATGGTCAGGAGCTTATAACTTCGAACGCTGGTTCAGCGAATTCAAAAGGCGTAGAAATTTCATCTCGCGCTATAATTGCTGATAACTGGACGGCCTACGCGACTTACGCCTATGCAAAAGCTCAGCTAACTGAAAATGTGCCAATTTTATTTGGCGAGTTAGATGAAACGTATGCCCAGTATCAAGCATACTACAATGGTGCCGATGGAGACCGCCTACCAGGCGCACCTGAGCATCAGCTTTCGTTTGGCCTGCGTTATGAACAAGATGTACTAGACGATAAACTACTAAGCATTAACTACGGTATGACCGCGCAAAGTGACGTGATCACTAAAGTTGGCTTAAAAGCCGATGGTGAAACACTTGCAGGCTATGCCTTGAGTAACTTATCAGCCAAGCTAACGGGTGATATGTGGTCTGCCACTATTTATGTTGATAATTTATTCGATAAGTATGCCTTTACTTCGGTACGCCGTGATAAATCATGGGCAGGTATGGCTAAATATGATGAACTCAATAAAGACCTGCCTGAACTACAACGTGTGTATGGTCACTACACTACAACACCGCGTACTATCGGCATGAAGTTTACGTATAACTTTGAACTGTAATAACGGTTATCTATAAACTAAAAAAGCCTTGGTGTTTTACGCCAAGGCTTTTATGCTTCTTACTATGCAATTAACATCAGTTCAAAAACACCTACAACAACAAATTGAGCACGCTATTAACCATGGCAAGCTTAATGACGCGCATTTATTACTGATCAGTAATATTAAAAACACACCAGATGATCACTTTAGCTATTTTTTGCTGGCGCAAGTAAATGTTGCAGCAAATGATATTAGCAAGGCACATAAACTACTCAATAAAGCGATTAGCATTGATCCAATGCCATTATACTTTGCTCACTCGGCAAAATTAGCGGTACTCAGTGGCAACCTGTTATATGCGCAACAAGCGATTAATAAAGCAGTAGAGTACACACAGTTTAATGCTATTGAATGCGATTTAATTGCCAATGTATTAACTCGCTTAGGCTACTATCAACATGCATTAGAATGGCAATTACGGGCCTATCAACATGCTCCTGAAAATCCACAAATCTGTTATAACTTAGCTGTGGCCTATAAAATCATGGGGCAATTGAATGATGCTATACAGCTACTGCGTACACTTACAGAGTTACATCCGCAGCATTTTCAAGCTCACTACTCGCTAGCTGAACTTAACAATAACAAGCAGGCTAAGCAGCATTTACAACAGCTGTTAACTTTAACCGAATACGCTAAAACGCCGATGCAGCAACAATTTCTGCACCATGCGATTGCACTCAATTACGAGCACTGCGCTGATTATAAGCAAGCCTTTGCCCACTTTACTACA
The DNA here is from genome assembly GCF_018069805.1 of Pseudoalteromonas ostreae. Taxonomy (GTDB): domain Bacteria; phylum Pseudomonadota; class Gammaproteobacteria; order Enterobacterales; family Alteromonadaceae; genus Pseudoalteromonas; species Pseudoalteromonas ostreae. The sequence goes on along the minus strand of NZ_JAGPYN010000023.1, from coordinate 13,625 downwards.
AGTAAGCAAGCGATCTGTCAGCATGTAAAATATGATGCGCAAGCTCACAAAGCATTTAGCCAGCAACTGATAACCTTAAGTCACAGTTATACGCCGTCCTTAAGCGACAACGATTTTACTCCGATATTTATTGTTGGTATGCCGCGCTCAGGGACTACTTTGCTAGAAAAAATAATGAATCAATCAGATTTGGTGCAAGGTGTTGGTGAACTCAATGATATTGCCCAAGTTTGCCAAGGTAATAATGCTCAGGCATTAAATAGCGTGGTGCTCAATGACGCATATAAAAATGCTGCGTTAATGGCGCAGTTGAGTCAGTATAAACAGCGTATTAGTCAACTAGTAGCAGCACAGCTACGCAGCTGCGACAAACAGCCATTTAATTTTTACTATATCGATTTAATTTTAGCGGCTTTCCCGAAGGCTAAAATCATTTGCATGCAACGAGGCCGAAAAGCTAGCTGTATAGCTAATTACCGCCAACTGTACAGCCCAGCCAGTGCGTTTCATCACTATAGCTATAACCTGCAAGACATCGATAGTTTTTATCAAGATTACAGCTCTTTGATAAATCATTTTGCAGCAAAACACCCGGATAATGTGATGATTATGCAATACGAAACATTAGTATCAGAGCCAATCACAAGCACGCAGCTGCTCTATGATTTTTGTGATTTACCTTGGCAAGTTAAGTGTCTGGATTTTCATAAACAACATAGCCCGTCGGCAACAGCAAGCAAAGTACAAGTACGCCAGCCTCTCAATAATAAAGCCATTGATTACTGGCAGCACTACGGATTTGCGTTTAACGCGAAGGACAAGGACCTGTTTCGATAGGTAATTCGTCTCGGCCGCCCCATTCACTCCAGGAGCCGTCATAAACATGCAGATTTTCATATCCGCACTCATCGGCAAATAACGCCAAGATGCATGCAGTAACGCCGGAGCCACAACTAAATTGCAAGGTAGTTTGCAGATCTGCTTGATCGCCAAGTACAGCGTCGAACGTAGCTTTAATGTCAACGAATGGCTTTGCTTCACCATCATCCAATAATTCAACAAAAGGTAAAGCGCGGCTATTAGGAATATGGCCGCTGCGCATCCCAGCTCTCGGCTCTGCCATTTCACCTAAATAACGCTGATAACCACGCGCATCAAGCAATACCGTTTGCTCATCATCGATACCCTGAAAGACTGCAGCCGCATCAATAAAGTAACCAACTCGCGGTTTGGCAGCAAAGTTACCTTTATGATAATGGCGGCTATATTCAATTTGCGTTAAATAACCCAACGACTGCCACTTAGCAAGGCCACCATCGAGTACTTTGACATTATCAAAGCCCATGGCTTTAAACATCCACCAACCTCTTGCAGCACTAAATAAGCCTTGGTCTTCGTAAATGATAACTAAGGAATCTTTATCAACCCCCATTAACTGCATCTGCTGAGTAAATTGCTCCGCACTGCACATGGTATGCGGTAGCGGATTGTCTTGATCGGCTAATTGCTTTTTAAAGTCAAAACGCTGTGCATTAGGTAACTTAGCTTCTGGTTTATACTCTCCCAGCTTACCTGGACGCACCATACCGGCATCAAAAATAATCAGCTTGGGGTCGTTTAAGTGCTTGTTTAGCCATTGGCAAGTTACGATGTTTTTCATTGTGTTCCTTATAATTAACCTGACGAAAAAGTCAGCTTTTTTTATTCAATAGCTAAATTGCTCTTACACCATAATCTTGCCAGCTAATATTTACACTGTAAATACACTTAAAAGCAGTATGGGTGAAATCAACTTTTTCTCATATAATGCTAGACGCCCCCTTAAATAATCATCGTTGAATAAATAGGAAAAATAAATTTGGAATGTGAAAATGAGCTTAACATTACGCTCTAACACCAATAGAAGTGTATTTTAGGAGTTATTAATCTTAGAACTCGTATATACTTATCAACCTAATCCAGTAATAGTAAATATTACTAATATTATCAGTTCTAAAAACGATGGATGTTCAGAGTTAAGCATAATGAAAAAAAATCATAATACGATAACTGCTAGCCAAGTAACAGGCAATATTTTAGTCGTACTACCAAAGTTCATTGGCGACGCGGTCAATTGCACACCTTCATTGCAGCTACTTAAAAACCTTTATCCAAATAAAAATATTATATTACTAATTAGGCCTCATTTAGTTGAGATGTTTAAGCGTGAAACCGACTATTCAATTATAGTTGATGAACGCTTTAATAAGACTCAACCTGTGTCTATTTGGGCGTTCGCTAAAACACTTAAAGCCACAAATATTCAAGTTGCAATAATTATGCGCAACTCATTGTCTGAAGCAATACTTTGCTTTTTAGCAAGTATCAAATACCGAGTGGGTTATGCCAAAAATGGACGTTCGCCATTATTAACGCATAAGTTAAAGTTAAACGAAAATCACCACTATATATTTCGCTACTGCCGACTTGTGAATGAACCCCATGATAATCCGTTTAGCTCTATACCAAAGACCGTGCTGGTAAAAGAGCCGAGCCTGTTAATCCCTAAACAGAACAAAAAATCTATCGGGATTTATTTTGGCGGAAAAAATAAAGGCTTTCGTCATTACCCTAATGAGTTTTCATTTATTGCAATGGCAGATATAGCTAAAAATATAGACTGCACTTTTTATATTTTTGGGGATAACGGCGAGCTTAAAGATGCCCAGCAATTACATCAGCAGCTAAATCAGCAACAAGTTGACTCTGTTGTCCTTGCAGGAAAAACTTCGATTATAACTATGATAGACGCTATCGGTGAGCTTGATTTATTACTGACCATCGACTCTGGCCCCATGCATATTGCAGCTGCATTCAATATTCCTTTTGTTGCTGTAGTGGGCCTCGGAACTTCACCATGGAGTGTTGTGGCACCCAAAGTAACTAATGCTATTACGTTAATTGCAAATGGCGATCAGCTACTTGAAAAAGATATTATTAACGAAATAAAGCCACATCACGTTAGTGAAGCTGCTTTAAAGTTGCTGAATCACTAAATCTTAATAATTTCAGATCTCAGTGGTGCCATTTTCGCGAGTATTTTATTTTGTACTGTATGATCAATATTTTGTTCATTCATGGCATTAATAAGCAAATCGACAACATGATTGAAGTCCGCTTCGGTGATGTGCATGCCAGTATGAATATCAACCATGCTATCACGCGTGTACTCACAGGGCCCATCAGTTAATACACACAAATGATTAATAAAGCCTTCGCGGAAATGGCTAATATTTGCATGCTCAAAGTAATGAATTATCTGCTTATCATTCCCGATTTGATTAATAAAACTGTCGACTAATCTTTCTAGCCCTGCTTGACCATCAAGTTGCTGATACAACGTTAGATTTGAAGCCGATGAACAACCAGCTAAGCTGGCTATTAACACTATCGTTGTTAGTATTTTTCCCATTACCAATATCCTGTTACCGATAAGTACCAACCAGTTTGATCTTTTGCTCCAGCAATACTACCTAAATCAAGGTATGCGGCAGTCACACTTACGTATTTATTTGGCATCCAAGCGACAAACACATCTTGCCAATCTTGCTCACCCAATCCGAGATTATTTGATTTTTGACGATACTCTATTCCAACAGCAACTTCTCGACTGAGAAAAATGGCAGTACTGCCTTCAAATAGCAGTTTTTCATTGCTATTCGCACCACCATAGCCGAGTAAGCCAAGCTGATTTGCTTCACTATAGCGCGTGGTAACATTCCAAAACCAGTTATAGCCTGCAACGGCTCCCAAGTGTAACTTGCTTGCTGCTAAGTAAATATCTGTGCCTGAGGTATCATCCGCGCCGACAAGCGTAGCGACTGTGCCATCATCAAGGGATTTATATTGCACTCCCAGCGAAAGTTGAGGCCAGTCACTATAAACAATATCACCATAGAGTCTCACCTTCACACCGGTGATTTCTTGTTCTATCTCGGTATTTAGAGCTGGTACAGCAAAATTTTGCTGTGCATAGCTAAGCTCAACGCGATTAAATAAGTTAACTTGGGCACCGCATACATCCAAGCTGTAATCGGTAACATCGGCACGACTACAAAAACCATTGATAGAAAACTCATCTTCGCTGGCATAGCCTGCAAGCTGTGCCCAGGGTATGATACCACCGCCACCACTGCCTTCCACTTGCGATACCCCTGGTGTTGCTAACAGCTTACCTGTTGAGGCAAAGGTATTGAATGCAGATAATGCGATAACAGTTAAAAATAATAATTTAAGCTTTTTCATTATACTGCTCCAACCATTGCTCAAACGCATCTGCTTTGAGTGGGCGACTTAGATAGTATCCTTGCACATGATCACACTGCATTTTTTGCAATAACTCAAGCGATCCTGATGTTTCAACTCCTTCGGCTACGACAGAAAAACCAAGTTGATGACCTAAGGTAATCGTGGATTCAACAATAAACTGATCCTTTTCAGATTCATCAAGTTTAAGAATAAAACATTTATCTAATTTCAGCTCGTCAATAGGTAACATTTTCAAGCGCCCTAGCGATGTTTGCCCAACGCCATAATCATCAAGAGAAATTTTGACACCGATCGTTTTCAAATTTTCTAGCGCTTGAATGCCCTTTTCTTCATTTTCAATCATATCGCGCTCAGTTAATTCAATCGTGATAAGCGCAGGTGCGACTGAAAACCGTTTTAAAGTACGAATTAAATTGGAATGAAACCCGGAATAAGCGATATCTTGGGCTGAAACATTAATTGCAGCTTGCATATAAATATCTTGCTGTTGCCAAAGCCCTACCTGCTCTATCACTGTTTTTACCACCCAACCGGTAAGGTCAACAATCAACCCCGATTGTTCAGCTAAATCAATAAATAACTCCGGTGATACCCAACTACCATCCTTGCGTTGCCAACGAATGAGTGATTCCACTTTATTGATTTGTTGTGTAGCGATATGTAATTTAGGCTGATAGGTCATAAATAATTGACCATCATCATCATTGATCGCTTGCTTGAGCTCATCGATCATAATAAGCCGTTCAAGATGCGCTTCATCCTCTCCGGGTAGATAATAATGAATATTTTCATGAGCACTTGCAGCACTATCCACAGCAATCAAGACCCGACGCATTAAATCATCCGCTTGTAACCCCTGCGAAGGATACTCGACCACACCAGCACTAAAGCGTAAGTTGATTTTAAGCTTTTGAATAGTATAACCCGCTTGTAACTGCGCCATTAACCCAACTATGCCACTTTTAAGATTACGCCCCGCACTACTAGGAAATGCGGTTAAAAATTCATCCCCCCCAATACGTGCATGTAAACCACCAAACTCATCGGAAAACTCAGCAATACGTAACGCCACTGCTTTTAAGCAGTCATCGCCAATACGAGCTCCTAACTTATCGTTGATATGCCTAAGGCCACGAATATCTATTGCCACTAAGGTATATTCTTGGTCTTGTTGAAGATTTTCGTTCAACACTTCCAGCATTGCAGAACGATTATAAAAACCAGTTAAAGAATCATGTTTTGCTGCAAAGCTGATTTGTTGTTCACGCTCCTGAATATCATTACCCATGTTTTTAAAAGCATCAATTAACGTAGCTATTTCATTGCTTTGGTTTTTATTCATCGTATCAACACTGTAGTTTCCTCGCGCAAACTGCCGCGCTAAACTCGCTAATTGAGATAATGGCATGGTTAAGTTTTTGGCCAATAAACTACTGGTTATAACGCCGATAAAAATCGTTAAAGACGCAAGAATGACTAGTGTGTAGAATAATCGCTCAAATTCACTGTAACTCTGCGTTAAATCAGCACTAAGTAAGACATTAACGGGATGATTGTCAAGTGAAGGCAAATATACATCGCGATTGCGATATACCAATTGTTCACCAAAAATACGTTTTGTGGTGGAGTTATGAAAATATTCGTTTGGAATAAACGGGCTCGGACGCTCTAACAAAGAGCTTTTAACCAAATTATCGCTTTTAGCAATAAAGCTCACATTCATACCGGTTAAGTTTTTTAGTTCAACCGCAACCTCATCATCAATTTTAAAGCCAACTAAACTGTACGCAATAGTGCGCGGGGCTTTAACAGGCAATAAAATGACTTGATACAATTGTTCGTGCAGCACAACAAAACTAGATTGCTCTGTATTGCTGAGCAACTCATTCATTAATTCTTGTAAATTATTATTTAAATCTTGCTGTTTATTAGTAGAAACTAACTTTCCTGACAGATCTAGAAGCAGCATCAAATCTGCATTAATTCGCTGACTATGATTATACAATGCACTACTAATAGTATTCGCATCTTTAGTGGCAACCGCTTGTTTAAAACCAAAATCAGCAGTTAGTACTTTTGCAGCTGTGAGCAATAAACTTTCTTTTGACGCCAGATACTGCTTATAGACATTTTCGGCCACATTAATATCTTGAGTGACCTTTTTTTCATTAAATTGACTTGTCGACCACCAAAAACTAAATAAGCTCACAACAGTAGTTAATAACACTAAGCCTACACATAAAACAGTTATGCGATTTTTTAAACTATTAGTCATTCCCGCCCTTAAACTTACTACCAAAAGTATTACGTGGCTTAGGCTCAGTTGTTTGCAGTGTTACTTGTAAACTATGAGGTGAATTTACAGCTAACGTTAGAGGCTGTTTTTCTTCGAGTGTGTTCTTTTGTAAAGCATGCCAAATAGTTAGCTGTATTGGCAAAGTTAGGCCACTTAGTTGCACATTCCCATGCTCATCACTTTGATAAACATCGGCACTTTTAGCAACATAAATATATCCAAGCATTGAATCATGGATATTACAGCCAAGTACCACGACCCCTTGATTATCAAATGTAATCGGATTTTCTGGTTGCCCTGAATATAACTTTAACTGAAATGGTTTAGCTTCAGAGAAAGAATATACATGGTGGCGAATATTATCGCTATTAGGGAAGTTCACTTGCTGCCCTTGATGAGCAATCAACAGCGTTGGTGAAAACTGCTTATCTACTTGATCCATTATCAATACAGGTAATTGTTGCGATAATGTTTTATTGCTTTCGCTAGCAATTTCTACTACTGCATTGGTAAGAGGCTGCCCATATTGATCGACGATGTGGAGCGTAACATCTTGCGCATAAATATCGCATGCAAGCACCGTTGCGAAAACAATCATGATACTTTTTTTTGCTATTACTTGCAGTTTCATTTAGTCATCCCCTGTCGTGCGAACACTAACATATGAGTATCTCTAATTAATCTTAGGTTAAGTTAATTAGAGACTGACTATAAATGCAAGAATAAAAGCCCAGTAACTATAAATAATAGTAAAACTCTAAGCTTTTAAATTGGAGAACGTTAATTACTAATAATTAAAGCTTGGAAATTAAACCATACTGCTGATCCAAAATAGCAACCACCTCAGCACGAGGATCGGTAGGAATAGTCACATCGTAGCCAACTATTTTACTGGCAATACCAACATATGTTTCTGACACTGATAGCATAACCGACTCAGGTAAAATATAATCTTTAGCTAATTGTTCGCGTTCAGGCATACGATCTTTATTCAGTAATACATCACTATCAGGCACATTATTAATTAATAACTGCCTAAACCCTTCTTTAGAGTTCTCAACAATTTTACCATCGCGAAATGCAACGCCATCCCAAATTCGCGATGAATCAGGCGTACCAACTTCATCAATGTAGATCAGCTTATCGGTGCCATCAATATCTTCGACATAGCCAAACTCAAACTTTGTATCTACGAAGATTTGATCCAATTTCGCCAACTCTTCACTTATCAGAGTAAATCCTTCAACCAGCAATTGCTCATACTTAGTAACATCTTCTACTGATTTAAAGTTAAATACGGCTAAGTTATTTAAAATATTATCGCGGGTGATATTTACATCATCCACAGCAGGAATATCAGCAACGCCAGTAATAATACCTTTTGTTGATGGCGTAATTAACACTTCATTTAACTTTTGATTAGCGGTTAAGCCTTCAGGTAATTCTAAACCACAAAAGTTACGCACCCCTTTACTGTAATCACGCCACATGCTGCCAGTAATATACTGACGAGCAATTGCTTCTACTTTTACGGTACTGGCTTTACGAACAATCCACACATACGGATGTGGAATATCAACAATATGATTTCCCGCAAGGCCTGCCTGATCAAATAACTTAAACCAATGAGATGCAACGGTGTTTAATGCGACCCCTTTACCTGGCACGCCGTTTAAACCATTTTCACCTTGCCAAATACAATCAAACGCGGAGATACGATCCGAAATTACCATAATAGCCAGCTCAGTACCTTTAGGTACTTGATAGCCTTTTTCGCTGATCAAGCGTGCGCTGTCTTCATCTGTTAACCAATAAACTGAACGCACTTTGCCACTGTGAACCGTGCCCTTAGTGCGTATTGGTAAATCATCGTTTACGTCTAAAACTTTATAGCTAGTCATGCTATCTCCGGATGTATGGCATGCCTATTACAGGCACAGGAATGGAATTGGGGTTATAAGCCGCTAATAATAATCGAGACCGAAGAAAATCACAATTAAAGCACTATGTGATTTAACGCAGTTTAGTTGGTATTTTGTTATGCAAGTTATAAGATAACATCAAAATCCAGCAGTAATTTATGTGATGATAAATATAAAACAGCTAAGTTTTACATGGCAAAAACAACAAATTAACCCAACCATTGCGATTACATCTCTTGAAATTGCAAAGGGGGAGCATGTGTTTTTACATGGCCCCAGCGGTTGCGGTAAATCCACTTTATTATCGTTACTTGCAGGCATTAACCGCCCTACATCAGGCCAACTGAGTATTTTAGGCTGTGAACTGGGTCAATTAAGTAAAAGTAAATGCGATAAGTTTCGCGCTGAGCATATTGGGTATATCTTTCAAAATTTTAATCTACTTCCTTACTTATCACCGATTGATAATGTCACATTAGGTTGCCAATTTTCAAAACCACGGCAAATAAAAGCATTAATCAATAGTCCAACCCTTAATCAAGAGGCCTCAAGGCTATTAAATGCACTGGGCTTAGACGAGCAATTACACCAACAAAATGTGGCTAGCTTGAGTATTGGCCAGCAACAGCGAGTCGCGGCGGCGCGCGCCTTTATTGGCAGCCCCGAATTGATAATTGCCGATGAGCCAACGTCTGCTCTTGATGCAAACAATCGCCAGTCCTTTATCAACTTGCTTTTTGCACAAGCAAACGAAGTGAATAGCACCCTACTTTTTGTCAGCCATGATACCAGCTTACAACCGCTTTTTAATCGCAACATTGATTTAGTGTCGCTACAGGAGCAAGATAAATGATCCTCTTAAAACTTGCTATTAGTAGCTTATATAATCGCCGCGCTAGTGCATTCTTAACTCTGTTTACTATTGCTGTTAGTGTCATGTTATTGCTGAGTATTGAGCGAGTGCGGGTTGATGCCAAAAGTAGTTTTAGTAATACCATTTCTGGCACAGATCTAATTGTTGGCGCTCGTACCGGAGATATACAGCTGTTATTGTCTTCGGTTTTTCGCATTGGTCATGCTAACAATGGCGTTAGCTGGCAAAGCTACCAATATATAAAACAACAACGCGGCGTCAACTGGACCATTCCGCTATCACTAGGAGATAGCCATAAAGGCCAAGCGGTACTGGGCACTTCCGCTGATTATTTTCAACATTATAAATTTGCTAAAAAGCAGCAGCTTAGGTTCAGCCAAGGCCGCGCCTTCGCCCATTTAAATGAGGTCGTACTGGGCGCGCAGGTAGCAGCCAAGTTAGGCTATTCGCTGGGCGATAGTATCATTATTTCACACGGTATGGGTAATACCAGCTTTCATCATCATAATGATAATCCCTTCACTGTGGTGGGCATTTTAGATGCGACGGGCACGCCAGTTGATAAAACCCTGCATATACCATTAGCTGCTATTGAACAAATCCACAGCACTAACCACCACACCGGACATGAACATGAACATGAAAAACCTACTGACCTCATTGGCAATCCAAAACAAATTACTGCGTTTTTAATCGGCTTTGATTCACCACTTTATACTCTGCAAGTACGTCGTAATATCAACCAGTTTAAAAATGAAGCATTACTTGCCATTATGCCTGGCGTCACGTTACGTGAATTATGGGAAATGCTCACTATCGTGGAAAAAATCTTACTGCTCTTTTCTATGGTGGTGGTACTAGTGAGCCTACTAGGCATGCTCACTACACTATTAGCAAGTCTCAATCAACGCCGTCGAGAACTCGCCATTTTACGTTCAGTGGGTGCGAGGCCTTGGCACCTGTTCGCCTTGATCAGTATTGAATCATTACTGATCACATTCTTAGGTTGCCTAGTGGGTTGCGGATTATTTTATTTACTTATGGCTCTCGCTGCTGGCTATCTACAAAGCCACGCAGGGATCACAATCATCATTGCTATGCTATCGAGCTATGAACTCATGCTGATCGGCGCTATTATGGCGGCCGGTTTTATCGTTGGTTTAATACCAGCTACCCGTGCCTATTTTTACTCACTGTCTGATGGCATGAGCATTAAAATTTAAGAGGAACACCATGCAGTATTTGCAAAAACTCACTGTCGTTTACTTAGTTATTTTTAGTTCTATTTTGAGCCTTAATAGTTTCGCCAACGAACCTAAAGAAATCTTTTGGGAAGATTTAATTCCTAAAGGCCATGTACAAATAGACACCCAAAATCAAGCCAGTCATGAAGGGACAGAGCAAAACTGGGTGCAACCAGATTTAGACGCTCCTGTTGTTAAAGAGCTAAATGGCCAATCGGTCAGTTTACCGGGATTTGTTGTACCACTTGAAGGTGACAGTGAAGTGATCACTGAGTTTTTGCTGGTGCCATATTTTGGCGCGTGTATCCATGTACCCCCACCGCCACCGAATCAAATTGTTCATGTAACAATTAAAGGCGGCGTGCCAATTGAAAGCCTATACGATGCTATCGTCGTGACTGGCGTTATCAGCACTGAAACGTGGAGCGGCGAGATAGCTCAAGTGGGTTATAAAATGACAGCCATCGGCGTTGCACCATTTGAGCTGTAAATACCAGCTCACAAGTGCATACGCCTTAGCTTATTTTTGGCATTGGCTACAATACACGGTACTACGCTGCCCTAAACGAATTTCTGTTAATGCTTTTTTACACACCATACACGGCTCACCTTTACGGCCGTACACTAAAAGCTCTTGGGCAAAGTAGCCTGGCTTGCCATCACTTTGCGCAAAATCTTTTAGCGTTGTACCACCTTGGATGATAGCAGCTGCAAGTGTATCTTTAATGATAGACACTAATTGCTGATAACGCACAAGCGATATTTTACCAGCTTCGCGCTGTGGGTGAATACCGGCTTTAAAAAGGGATTCATTGGCGTAAATATTACCGACTCCAACCACTACAGCGTTGTCCATAATAAATTGTTTAACTGGCAGCTTTTTATTGCGCGACTGCTCATATACGCGCTTAGCGGTAAATTTATCAGTAAGCGGCTCAGGGCCCAACTTACTAAATAAACTATGGCACTCCCCAAAAGCTTGCCATAAACAACAACCGAATCGACGTGGATCATTTAGTCTCAGAACTTTACTGTTATCAAATATAAATTCGATATGATCATGCTTTTTTAATGGCTCACCTTGTTCTACAACTCGTAAATTACCCGACATCCCTAAATGCAAAATAACACTGCCCAATTTACATTCCAGTAGCAAATATTTTGCCCTGCGCCCAACAGCTAACACAGGTAAGTTAGCAATTTGATACACTTCATCAGGTACAGGCCAGCGCATATTCGGATTATGAATATTCACCTTTGTTACTGTTTGCTGCAAAATATGCGGAGTGATCCCCATTCGGCTAACTTCAACTTCTGGTAATTCAGGCATGCTATTTAGACTCTCTTTGTGAAAAATCAAAACTAGGGAATAAACGCTGTGCCGTGGCTTTATCAAGCAATAACACGCGCTGGTTGCTTTTATCTAATAAATAATAGTCCTGCGGTGCGCGATATAATTGATATAACCAAGGCAGTTGCTCACCAGCCAGCCACACAGTAGCAACAGTTAGCCCGGGAGTATTATGAAATGTAGACGGTTTCTCAGCGACCGACAGCTGCGTACTTTGCCATTCATTAATTAATTCAACAAGATTAACGGCTGTTGCCTGCCATAGACTCGATGATGCGTTTTTGACTAACGCAGTAGCACGCCAAGACGTGCCGATGCGCTCTATTTTTTGATCAGGGAATTCGAGTGCTAAAATAAAACTCTGCGTCGGTAACACGGATTGTACACTCGGTTGTTCAGGACCACTGTTAAGCTTAGTGTGCAACCCATTGAAAAAGAAAATCATTAACAGCATGGAAAAAATAACTACATTGTTCCAGCCCTTGCGGCCTAACTGCATGGAGTTCTTCCTAAAAGATTCAATTAGTTAAAGTGTAACCAAAAATATGTAAAAATGGCAGTCGAAATTTGTTATGCAATATTACTAAAATTCACCAGTGGTAATGTGCCAAAGTTAGATTACTTTGCTAATATACGGCAAAATTTAAGGAGTTCCGTCATGTCAATGTATGTAGTGGGTCATAAAATCCCAGATTCAGATTCTATTTGTGGTGCAATTGCACTGGCTTATTTGAAAAACCAAATTGAAGAGCCTGCAATTCCAACCCGCCTTGGTGAAATTTCACCTGAGACACAATTTATTCTTGATAAGTTTGGCTTTGAAGCGCCAGAACTTAAATTAAGCTACGCAGGTGAAGACGTATATATCGTTGACCACACAGAAAAAACCCAAGCACCTGATGATATCGACCAAGCACGCGTTGTCGGTGTTGTTGATCACCATAAACTAGGCGATTTAACCAGCTCTACACCACTTGAGTGCTGGATCCGTCCCGTCGGTTGCTCAAACACCATTATTAAAATGATGTATGATTTTTACAATGTTGAAATTCCAAAAGACATTGCAGGCATCATGATGTGTGCAATATTAAGTGACACAGTTATTTTCAAATCACCAACCTGTACGACTGCTGATATTAAATGCGTTGAAGCACTTGCCGAAATTGCCGGTGTGGAAGACTTTAAAGAATTAGGTATGGATATGTTCCGCGTTAAGTCTGCAGTTGAAGACACACCAGCGCGTGATTTAGTCATGCGTGATTTTAAAGATTTCAATATGAACGGTAAATTGGTGGGCATAGGTCAGCTAGAAGTTATTGACCTTGCGGTATTTGATGACATTAAAGCAGATCTTGAAGCTGATATTGCCAAGCTTAAAGAAGAAGGCAATCGCCACTCTGTGCTTTTGCTGCTTACCGACATAATGAAAGAAGGCTCACAAATGTTAATCGCCTCTGACGATGCAAATATTGTAGAGCAAGCTTATGGTGAAACAGCAAAAGACGGTAAAGTATGGCTAGACGGCGTATTAAGTCGCAAAAAGCAAGTCGTACCACCACTACAAGACGCTTTTGCAAAGCTGTAAGCTGTAAGCTGTAAGCTGTAAGCTGTAAGCTGTAAGCTGTAAGCT
>NZ_JAGPYN010000022.1 GCF_018069805.1 Pseudoalteromonas ostreae | reverse complement strand
CTATGTCCCCATTGAGAGTCGATATTGTTACGAGAGCACTATCATACTGTTTGAAAGTCATAGTCGAATACACAATAAAGATACAGAGTAGATAGTCATACCCTGTATCTTTGAGCGTTTATTCCCATCTTTTTAAGTAGTACTCACCCGCATCGTTCTCGTCTGCATATAAATTTTTTTCATATTCAAAGGTTAACGGATCAGCATTGACTACCTTATACACCTCCCAATAAACATGCTTAGCATCTTTTGAGAAACGATCGGCTATTACGGTGAAAGTGTTTGGATCAGCATCCTCAACTACAGCATTATAATAAAAAATCTGAGATCCTATACGCACAAATATTTTTTCATCTTCATCAAGAATAACCACATCTTCAGGTTTAACACCGACCAGTTTATTATTTCTGCTATACACTTCGTTATTGTAAGCATAAAAATTATTTGTAATGTCTTCAACATCATCAGTAGGAACCAGAATCACCCGCGTTGGGCTTAAGTGAAGAGAATTCCATTTCCACATCTTCTCAAGCTCGCTGGCATCAGACCGGCTCACTTCTGCCACCGTTCTATTGTCAACAATATAACCGTTGTAGTAAACGTGCTTACCATCTTTGGCAATAGAATCATTTAATACTTTAAATGTAGATGGATCACTTTCTGGAATGGGTGTATTAAAGTAGTACGCTTGATTTTTATCTTTTCTGTAGTAAGGCGTAATCACCGTAAAGCCATCGGCTACCATGCCTTCAACAATCTCACCATGTGAATAAACATGCTGTCCGTCTACGGCATACTCATCATTAATAATTTTAAAACGACTGGCTTCGTTACTAATTATTTTTCCCTGATAAATTACCTGCTCACCATGGCGAATATAACGCTCGTTCGCATTTTTAATCGCTTCAGGCATTGCTTTACGTGGAAATTTGTCATCGATGTAGTAATATAAATATTCTTTATCCATGGCGTATGAGCCCAACAAATAAGAGAACGAAGCGGCGTCTGCTCCTTCTATCATTTGCCCATAACAAAAAACTTTGCCACCACTAATAAGATAACCAGATTCATCTTTACTTGCATTAATACCCGGTGTTACCAACTGAATTGAATTAGGAGCAGCACCCTCAACCCGTCTTCCGTCGTAATAAACACTATTACTATCTTTAGCGTAAGACTGACTAATCACACTGAACGTATCAGGGTCAGCTCCTTCTATTGGGGAGCCTCCAATTTGGAAAAAATTGCCATCTAAAACATAAACAACTTTACCTTCTCGCAGGTAATATTGATTGCTAATTTTACTATCATAAGCAGTTGCGTTATGTGTGCTTGGATTATTAACATATAAGCCAAGAATAAGCGCAATTAAGGCACCAACAAGGGGGATGACTAAAAATATAATTCCAATCCATATGAGTATTTTCATTTATCTTTCCATAGCTATTAAATATATCAGCGACTAAAGTACCATATTTTTAGCGCCATGTTTAACGGGCTGCTAATGATTAACACAAGATGAAGAGGGCGTTCATAATTCTATGCCATAACATAGTAGGCAATTTAAAAGATCATTTCGAAAGAATGAATAATCCCTAATTGCTTAGTGTGAATTTACATAGAAACCTAGGGGAGCAAATCTTGACTTCAGACATCAAATTCATTGACTGACCTGTTATCCTTATTTTGTCTATTAGACAAAGTCTAAAGCACTAAGATAAATCAGTAACCCCTACTTTTAGCTATTACGTACTTTGATTGCTGCTCAGAGCTTATAAACTCAACAACTCTTCTACCCATTCTAAAACGAGGCGAGTATTTCGGGTTTGAAAGCGCTGCTTATTAGGTATGTAGTAGCAAAAGTCAGATTCAACTACGTGGGTATTAAAGCTTTTAAGTAACTCGGTGTCTAATAATCGTTGTACTAGCGTGGTTGAGCAAAAAACCAGTCCTGAGCCTGCCATAGCTTCTTGAATACCAAATAGCTCTTGGTCAAATGTTTTAATACTAAATAACGCAGGATCTAAGTTGTTTTGAGTAAGCCATTGTTTAATTGGAGGCTCACTTAGCGCGTTGTTTTTCCATTTAGTGGTATAGAGCGTAACTGGGCCGTTTTGCCATGGGATATCCGCGGCTTTGTGTGATCCAAACAGATTAAATTGTTCGGTTTTTATAATGTCATCAGCGTTTATATTCTGCTGTTGACCAAAACGAATCGGTAAGGTGTGTAATTGCTTATCAACGGCTTCACTGGTTGATATATCGACTTCAAGATTGGGCTGACTTTTTGATAGCTCCTGTAATGCGGGTATTAAACGCAGTGCGGCCAGTGATGACGTAGTGGTTATTTTAACGGCGGTGCCTTTGGCTTGTACGGTAGCTAGCGCTTGATTAATAAGGTTAAAGCCGTTGCTTGTTGCTTCACTTAAATATTCACCAGTTGGCGTTAAGGTTATTTTTCTAACTTGGCGGTAAAATAAATCCACATTTAAACGGTTCTCAAGGTTATTTATATGATGCGAAATCGCGGTTGGCGTGAGCGATAGTTCATCCGCGGCGGCTTTAAAACTGCCTAAACGCGCCGCAGCTTCAAAGGCTTTGAGTGCTTGTAGTGATACTTGCATGGGGGATTCTTCACACCAAATAGAATTAATTTATAGGTGAGTATAACTTATTTATAGTTAAGGTTTACTCGTTTGTGAAATGTGCCTGTTAGTTAGATGATTAAACTACATTTACTAACAGGATAAACAGTATGACTACCCTACTTCACGTTGATGCAAGCGTAAGAGCTGTTAAAAACGACAACCCAGCTCATGATTCAATCTCTAAAAATATTGCTAAGCATTTTATTGATAGCTTTGCAAAGCACCAAGTTATAGATGAGTATTTTTACCGTGATGTTGGTGTGAATCCTCCGCCTTTTATTACTCAAGACTGGATAGGCGCAGTATTTACCCCTGATGATAAAAAGACTGCTGAGCAACAACAGTTACTGGCCTTGTCAGACACATTAATCGCTGAAATTTCCGCAGCCGATATTATTGTGATTTCCTCGCCTATGTATAACTACGGTATGCCCGCACAGTTAAAAGCATGGTTTGATCAAGTAATACGTATTAATCAAACCTTTGATTTTGATCTTGCCCGTGGTGACTTTCCGCTACAGCCTTTGCTCGGTGGTAAAACATTGGTTGTGATCACTTCAACCGGTGAATTTGGTTTTGAGCAAGGTGGTATACGTGAGCATATAAGCCATTTAGTGCCGCACTTACGTACGTTGAGCAAATATTTAGGCGTGAGCACCATTCATGAAATTGCCTCTGAGTATCAAGAGTTTGCCGATGTACGCCATCAACTATCGCTCGATAATGCTTATAGCCAAGCAGCAGCGCTAGGGCTTCAGTTAAGTAATCAATAATATTGAAATATAAAAATACCGCATTTGCTATGCGGTACAATTAAATATTGTTTAGATTTTTTCGGGCCAGTTTTTAAAGCGCAAGCGTATCTTATTATGTCAAATCCTTCAGCTTTATTACGGTAGTCGTGAATACCCTGACTAAATGGTGCTAAGTCCATTTTACTGATACTAATTATGTTGATGGATTGCTAACATTTTATGTAAAGTCATTACCTTGATATTTATCTATTAGCTTTTGGATAAATTGTTTAACCTTTGCAGGTAAATACGTTTTAGATACGTACAATGCGTGCACTGGAAAGCTGGTGAGTGCTAATTCAGGGAGTAATTGAATTACTTCGCCTTTTAAAAGTTCTTCTTTAAAGGCCCATTTTGGACCTATGTGAATTCCTTTATCATCTAAGACGAGTCGTTTAACTGCGCTAACACTATTTACTGTGAAGTTTCCATGCAATTCAGTTTTTAATTCATCTGTAGAGATAGACGTATCATATTGTGTTTTTTTATAAAAAATAAAATTATGAGTGGCAAGCGATTGTACGTCTAGTGGCGCACCAAATTGGCTTATATAGCCTGTTGAAGCAACTGCAACTCGTGGCACTTCACCTATTTTTCTACAGATAAGGCTTGAGTTAGGCAGTTTTCCAATTCTGATGGCAACATCAATACTTTGTGATTTTAAATCTTCAAATTGGCTCCCTAATACTATTTCAATAGATAAGTCAGGGTAATCCGTAGTCATTTCTTCAAGCACAGGAACAATAAACTGACAACCAAAGTCATGGGGAGCAGCAATTTTTAATAGGCCTGAAGGTTTATTAACCGTGTTTTTAATTAAGTTTTCTAGAGACTCTTGTTCACCCAATAACCTTTTCAGCCCAGAGTAGTATTGTTGTCCTGACTCTGTTGGAGTGGAATGTTTAGTTGAACGCTCAACAAGTTTTACACCGAGGCGCTTTTCTAAATTAGCTATCCTGCGACTGACCGAAGAAGGATCGGTATTGAGAAGTTCAGCGGCTCTTTTAAAGCTACCCGCTTCAGTAACTCTGATAAAAAGCTGTTCATTTGTTATCTCTTTCATATTTACTTATTGTAATTTTCGCATGTATTAAATGAATTATTAGTGGGTTCTTTCTTTATGTGCATTAAGGTTATAGTTGTCTGGTGATTAATTCAACAAATAAGGGCAAAATCATGACATCACAAAAACAAGGTAAAGTGGCAGTTATCACGGGGGCAGCACGCAATATGGGGCGGGCGTTTGCTGAGGCATTAGCAAAAGATGGCTGTGATATTGTTATTCACTACAACAGCGATGCTTCAGCAAGTGATGCTAAAGTGACTGCTGGTTTAGTTGAGCAAGCAGGTCAAAGAGCTATACTAGTACAAGGCGAGCTTTCCAAGCCAAGCAATGTCACTGATTTATTTACTCAAGCTAAAGAGGCTTTTGGTCGTATCGATATAGTAATTAATAACGCAGGTAAAGTGATCAAACGACCATTCACAGAGTATACAGAAGATGATTATGATGAAATGTTTAATGTAAATACTAAAGCTGCCTTTTTTGTGATGCAAGAGGCTGCTAAGCATATTGAAGACAATGGTCGAATCATTAGTATGGGCACGTCATTGCTGGCTGCTTTTACAGGAAACTATGCTCTATATGCAGGTTCAAAGGCACCGTTAGAAGACTTTACCAAAGCGTTGGCTAAAGAAATTGGTAGTCGCGGGGTCACTGTTAACACTGTTTGCCCTGGACCAATAGATACAGCGTTTTTCCATGGCGAAGAAAACGAACAATCAACTGCCTATATGTGTGCAGCTAGTGTAGCAAATAGATTAGGTACGATTACTGACATTGTACCGCATATTCAGTTTTTAGCTTCAGCTCAATCACAATGGATGACGGGGCAGACTTTATTTATTAATGGTGGCTTTGTTTCCCGTTAATGTAAGTGAGTGGCTGAGTAGCCACTCTATTTTACTAATTATAAAAGCCTTGGTTGTTACTACTTTATCGGCACAAACCACTGATAGTAAAAGACGGAAAATTACTAGTTGGACAATGAGGTATGGCTGATATCTACATGCAACTAACTGTTTGTGGGGACCCGTTATGTAGCAGCAACAACATGGCAGTAACTGCGTAAAATGCTTACACAAGTTGAATTATTGGTAAATCAGTTGTCGT
Organism: Pseudoalteromonas ostreae; assembly: GCF_018069805.1. Lineage (GTDB taxonomy): Bacteria > Pseudomonadota > Gammaproteobacteria > Enterobacterales > Alteromonadaceae > Pseudoalteromonas > Pseudoalteromonas ostreae. Next base: position 64,856 of record NZ_JAGPYN010000022.1, on the reverse strand, counting down.
ATAGCCGTGATTTAACAATACGTAGTTATGGATTCTAATAATGACGAAAATCATTAAAAGTATAGACCATACAAAGAGCTATGGTCTATAAAATGTAGTGTGTTTAATTTATGGGTGATGATTTAGCTTGGCTTTTTTCTCTGGTTACAAAATAACAAATGAGTGAGCCGATCGTGACTAATGCAACGCCTTGCCAGAACGAGACTGACAACGAAATAGATAAATATACGGACGAAAATATCGTAGAAAAAACAGGAGTGAAATACGATAAAGTACCTAACAGTATTAGGTTTCCACCAATAATAGCCTGATTCCAAAGTGCATAAGCTGAGCCCATTACAATACCTGCGAGTAATAATGTAAATGTTGAGCTGAGCGAAAACTCAAAGCCGACTTCATCACTAAAAGCATATTTAATCCATAAAGTAATAGCGGTTGCGATAAATAAAAATGGTGTGGCATTTTTTCCGTTGCTTAAATTTTTGGTTACTAGGCAGTAAATAGCCCAAATAAATGCTGCAGAAAATGCCATAAGATAGGTGATTGGATTTTCGGTTATATTATTTATCAGTACATCGAGAGAAAGGCCACTATCGCCTGTTATACACCAAGCCACGCCAAGGAAGGCAATAAAAACACTAGGATAAACCAATACACTCACTTTACGTTTACCTAAAATAACCGTTAGCAGTATCGTTAGTGCAGGCCATAAATAATTAATCACCGCCATTTCCATGGCTTGGTGGCGGTTATTGGCCATACCTAAAGAAAGCGCCAAGCAAATCTCATATAAAACAAATAACCCTCCGCCAATTATTAGGTAGCGTTTAGGGAAGTCATTAATTTTTGGCAGCCCCATAACCGCAACTAAAAATATTGCGCTGATACTATACATCATTGCCGCCCCGCCTATGGGGCTAAATAACTCAGAAACATCTCTGATCAGAGCAACAATGCAACCCCACAGTAATATTGCGGCTACACCAAAAAGTGTATGTTTATGTTCATTTAAAAAAGCCATGATTAGTCCTTATGGATGACTCAAAAAAACGAGTCAGGATAGCAGCGGTTTTATCATAAAACAATGACATATGAATTTATTCTTGGTTGTACATCCATATCAAGAAAGCAAAGCAATATTCTCTTTTTATTCTATTTTAAGATGCTTCTCTATTATTGTAATTTTTCGGGAAAACTATGGCTGTGCTATGTCAGCACTTTAGTATTTGTACACGCATACACGCAAAGTCAGTATTGTTACAAGAACTACGCAGTTTTTTAGTTGAAATAGTGTTGCAAAACTGTGCTGTGGGTGCTGTATCGGTATGACTTGCGCTTTGATATGTGTGTTTTGTAATGGGGGTTTACAGATTAATGGAAAACTTAACGGGTGTGTAATTATTGCTAAAAGCGCGAGAGTATTAACTCTAGCGCTTTTAATTATTAATCTATACTTTTTTAAAGATCAAAGCGATCAGCATTCATTACCTTTACCCATGCTTTTACAAAGTCTTGCACAAAACGTTGTTTGTTATCGTCTTGCGCATAAAACTCAGCAAGGGCTCGTAAAATAGAGTTTGAGCCAAATATTAAATCTACGCGGGTTGCGGTCCATTTAGTATTACCAGAGCTGCGTTCAACAATGTTATACGTGCTTCTACTTGCCGGTTCCCAGCGATAGTTCATATCCGTAAGGTTAACAAAAAAATCATTTGTTAAAGCACCTACATTGTCGGTGAACACACCATGTTGGCTACCTGCATGATTAGTGCCTAGCACACGCATGCCGCCAAGCAGCACGGTCATTTCTGGCGCTGTTAACCCCATAAGTTGTGCTCGCTCTAAAAGTAGCTCCTCGGCTGAAACAGCATAATCTTTTTTCTGCCAGTTTCTAAAGCCATCATGAATTGGTTCTAATACATCAAACGACTCTGCATCGGTCATGTTGTCGCTCGCATCGCCGCGACCTGCTGCAAATGGTACGGTGATATCGACCCCCGTGGCTTTTGCTGCCAGCTCAACGGCTGCTGTACCACCAAGTACAATTAAGTCCGCTAAACTCACCGGTTTGCTTAAACTTGCTTGTACTTTTTCAAGGTTCATCAATACCTTAGCAAGTTTTTCTGGCTCGTTACCTTGCCAATCTTTTTGTGGGTTTAAGCGAATGCGTGCACCATTGGCTCCACCGCGATGATCAGAGCCACGATAAGTACGGGCGCTGTCCCATGCAGTGCTGATCAAGTCACTGGCGCTAATGCCTGCATTTAGAAGTTTGTCTTTAAGCTCGCTAATTTCAGCATCAGATAAGGTGTAATCGACGCTTGGGATGGGATCTTGCCAGATCAGATCTTCGCTTGGTACATCTGCGCCAAGGTAGCGAGATTTAGGGCCTAAGTCACGGTGAGTGAGTTTAAACCAAGCCCGTGCAAACACATCGGTGAAATAGTCAAAATCATTATAAAAACGTTCAATAATTTTGCGATAGCTTGGGTCCATCTTCATTGCCATATCAGCATCGGTCATAATCGGGTTTAAGCGAATTGATGGATCTTCAACATCAACAGGTTTATCTTCCTCTTTAATGTTTACCGGTTCCCATTGGTTTGCACCCGCTGGACTTTTGGTAAGCTGCCACTCGTAATTTAACAGCAGATAGCAATAACCGTTATCCCATTTAGTTGGGTGGGTTGTCCACGCGCCTTCGATGCCTGAAGTCATAGTATCGCGGCCGATACCGCGTGAGTAATGGTTATTCCAGCCAAGGCCTTGTTCGAATATATCTGCCGCTTCTGGCTCTGGGCCAACGTTTTCTTCACTACCATTACCGTGGGTTTTTCCCACTGTGTGGCCGCCCACTGTGAGTGCTGCAGTTTCTTCGTCATCCATTGCCATACGGGCAAAGGTTTCGCGCACTTGCTCTGCGGTTTTTAGCGGATCGGGTTGACCGTTTACTCCTTCAGGGTTTACGTAAATTAAGCCCATTTGCACGGCCGCTAATGGGTTTTCCATGGTGTCTGGTTTTGCTACGTTGTCATAGCGTTCATCACTTGGGGCAAGCCATTCTTTTTCAGCGCCCCAATAAACGTCTTTTTCTGGATGCCAAATATCTTCGCGGCCGCCGGCAAAACCAAAGGTTTTTAAGCCCATCGATTCATACGCCATGTTACCGGCTAAAATAATTAAGTCAGCCCACGATAATTTATTGCCGTATTTTTTCTTGATAGGCCAAAGTAAGCGACGTGCTTTATCAAGGTTGGCGTTATCTGGCCATGAATTTAGCGGAGCAAAACGTTGGTTACCTGTACCACCGCCGCCACGGCCATCGGCTAAACGGTACGAGCCTGCTGAGTGCCACGCCATACGGATCATCAAGCCACCATAATGACCCCAATCGGCAGGCCACCAATCTTGGCTTTGGGTCATTAAGCTTTTTAAATCGGTTTTTACTGCTTTAAGATCTAATTTTTTAAATTCTTCGGCGTAATTAAAGTCATTGCCGTAGGGGCTCGGTTTGCTATCGTGTTGATGAAGAATGTCGAAATTTAAGGCGTTTGGCCACCAATCAGTATTGGAATTAGACGTTTGTGTGTTGCTACCGTGCATAACTGGGCATTTTCCCGCACCTGAATTGCTCATTTTTAGCTCCTTTATCGGAATATAAAACTCGGTCTATAAATCGCTACGTTTAAAAGCTTAGTTCATAACAACTAACTTGCTACGATGGTAATACTCAGATTGATAAACCCTGTCGAAGTTCATCCCTTGCACCAATATAGAATATTAACGATTAAAAACTAGATCTAGATCAATGCTTTAAAGCGATTTCAGCCATCAATTAATCTGATGCTTATTGTTAAAAATAGTATAGGAATGTTAAACAGTATCGCTAAAGCAGGGGTGTTTTATGTATTGAGATAAATTGACCGGGTTGTTAATCATTTCGGTAATCAAGTAAACTGCTAATCGATTGACTCGGCGAACTTTAAGTGCCGAATACTCTATGAAATATCAATTGCTAGATTTAAAAACGAAAGGAAGCATGCTGTGTATAAACTTTATTACTATCCGCTTAACGCCAGTATGGCACCGCATTTTATTCTTGAAGAACTGCAAACTGACTTTGAATTAATTTTAGTTGATAGAAAAACTGATGCGCATAAAGCTGCCGATTATTTAGCGCTGAATCCCGCAGGACGAATTCCTACACTGGTTGATGGCCAGCAAGTAATTTTTGAAAGTGCTGCTATCTGTATTCATCTTGCTGAAACACATCCTGCTAGGATGCTTATTCCGCAAATAGGAGATCACAATCGAGCTACGTGCTTACAATGGATAATGTATTTAACCAATACAGTGCAAGCTGAACTTATGCTCTATTTTTATCCGCAGCGCCATAGTATCGATAGCAGTCACGCCAGTGTAATGGTCGCCGCGCAAGAAATACGACTTACCGACATGTTCGCTTTGTTAGACGCTCAGCTGGAAACGCAAAAATTTTTAGCTGGTGAGCAGCTTAGCATCTGCGATTTTTACTTGTTTATGCTTGCGATATGGGCGGATGAACTAAAACAGCCACCGCTTTCTTTTGAGTACCTCGGCAAGTATTTACGACGCTTAGCTAAGCGAGAGTCGATTATTAACGTGTGTAAAAAAGAAAATCTCAGTTTGTTTGATTATCAATAATAGGAATTACAATGAAAGTTTATGGAAGAGCAACCTCGTTTAACGTACAAAAAGTTTTGTGGTTTCTTGAAGAACTTGGTTTAAGTTATCAACACATTGAAGTTGGCGGTCGATTTGGTGGCCTTGATAGTGATGACTTTTTAGCATTGAACCCGTTGCAAAAAGTGCCGGTACTTGTGGATGGCGATAATGTTATTTGGGAGTCGCACAGTGTACTACGCTATTTGGCGGCAAGTTATGGCACTACAGATTGGTATTATGCATCGCCCTATCAGCGTTCGTTATATGAGCGCTGGATGGATTGGTCACAGGTGATTTTTCAACCTGCATTTATGGCTACATTTTGGGGCTATTACCGTAAAACGCAAAACAACCGTTGTATGGAGCAAATCACTCAGGATATACAAGAGTGCGAGCAATGCTTACAGATAATTGAACAGCAGCTAAGCCATGCCCCCTATCTTGCCGGTGGTAAAATGACCCTGGCTGATATTTGTGTGGGAGCCATTTTACATCGCCTAACATCTCAGGGATTAGCAATAGCATTGCCGGAGCGAGTGACTCAGTGGTTTGAATTACTAAAAACCAGAGCTGGCTATCAAAAATGGATTATGAGTGATTTTACTGAGCTCCAAGGGCGTGAAGACTTTTAATTTTGTTTTAACGCTTTTAACTAAACAAGGATTATAGTGAAATATTTATTATTAGCTGCGATGCTACTTATCACTTTTAGTAGCGCGGCCGAGCAGGCATTTGAAATACCCAGAAGCTCGGTGGTTAAACTTATCGATCAGCAAAGCAAGCTGAGCTATCCAGTATTTATAAAGCTCCCGCGAAGTTACAGTCGAAATAAAGATAAAACATACTCAGTGGTTTACTTACTCGATGGCTCGTATGCGTTTCAGCTAGCCTCAGGGGCTACACGTTTTCCTATGAACAGCGGTAAAATGGATGAAGCAATACTTGTTGCCATTGGTTATTCGCAAGGATCTAAAGGATCGTCAAGCCGTATTAGAGATTACACCCCAAGTAAAGCCAAAGATTGGCAGCTTGAAACCGGTAAATCCGCGCAACATATCGATTTTATAGCTGATGTGGTGTTTGAACATATCAAAGCTAACTACCGAATAAACCCAAAGCAACGTACTTTGGTTGGTAACTCACTGGGGGGCTTATTTGCAGCTTATGTGCTTTTTACTCAGCCTAATATGTTTGAAAGTTACATTATCGGTAGCCCGTCGGTGTGGTTTGATAATGAGAGCATACTATCTCAGCCGATTACTACAGCTAAGCAAAACGTTAGGGTTTACTTATCAGTAGGTAGCAAAGAAACCCCTGAATTTGGTGAAGGGCAAGATATGGTAACTGGAGCTAATAAGTTAGCGAGTAAAATACGTCAAGGGGATGCTAAAAATATACAGTTTGAGTTTTCTATCATTGAAGGAGCAAAGCATGCGACGGCATTTCCAACCACGCTGATCCAAGGTTTAGATTGGCTTTATGCAAAATAGCGCAGATATTAATACCAATCGACTTAAATATTTAGCCTTTCTAGCGTGCTAAATAAAGCGCTAACGGCGTTATAAATTTTCATGTAGAACAACTACATATAAAAATTTATGCCTTGTTATCACTCTATTTATTCGTCGCTATAAATTACCAATAACTTAACACGATTGGTATAAAAAAACCCACTGATAAATTAATATCAGTGGGCTTTTAATACGTTAAAACGTATTAACTAAAACAATCGTTTAGATACAAACGATGTTTTCAGCTTGTGGGCCTTTTTGACCTTGAGTAACAGTAAACTGTACACGTTGGCCTTCAGCTAGAGTTTTGAAGCCGTCACCGCTGATAGCGCTGAAATGAGCGAAAACGTCAGGACCTGACTCTTGCTCGATAAAACCAAAACCTTTTGCTTCGTTGAAAAATTTAACTGTACCAGTTGTAGTTGTAGACATAATAGATATCCTAGAGATTAATAAAAGTGTGCCTAAAATCAGGCGATTTAGCTGAAAAAACAAGTATTTAACTGAGGATAACGCGATGAATTATTACTAATAACAACGTGGTACGTACAAATAAACAGAATTTCTTTCAAACTTATAGTGCATTAACGGGTTATTATTAACCCATTAATTAAAAATTAGATGCAAACGATATTTTCAGCTTGCGGGCCTTTTTGACCTTGAGTAACAGTAAACTGTACACGTTGGCCTTCAGCTAGAGTCTTAAAGCCATCGCTTGAGATTGCGCTGAAATGAGCAAAAACGTCAGGGCCTGACTCTTGTTCAATAAAACCAAAACCTTTAGCTTCGTTAAACCATTTTACTGAACCAGTTGTTGTATTAGACATAATAGTATCCTAAGAATTAATAAAAGTGTGCCTTAATGTAGGCAATTTAACAGGAAGAAAACAAGCATTTAACTGAGGATAGCGCGAAGGATTATTACTAATAACAACGTGGTACTTACAAATAAACAGGGCTTTCTATCAACCCGACGCAGAGCAGGATAACAGTAACTTAAACCATATAACAAGCTTTATTTACTTTTCTTTTTTAAAGCCAGGTTAATTTTGTGAACATATATTGATTAAATAAGAACAGTCGTAGCCATGCTTACCGTCTCTGCATTCGCTTTGTTAAAGTGAGCTTGGTGTGGAGTGTAGACTTATTTTTAGTGGGATTAAATTTAGTTGAATGAGATAATATCTTTAATTGGGGAAGTGCGAAATCCCACACTCCCACACGAAAAAGGAAAGAAGGAACTCCGTGCTCATTTGAATAGCGACAGGCTCCTTATTTATTCAGCAATTGCGATCGCTATTTCGACTTCAGTTAGGGTCTTATAGTATTCATAGTCGCTGATATAAGTACGAGTGTAACGACAATCATCTGAGCTAAAGTATTGCCAAATTTCACCCCATAAATCAATTATAGCGTCGGGCATTTCGCCTTCGCCACTAAAGACTAAATAACTCCCTGCGTGCGTTGTAACTGTTACTGAATCACGAAGGTTAGTTGATTGCTCATCGCTACAGGCAATGACATCAAAATCACCGGTCACATCGCTCTCGTAGTTAGTGTAAACCCCATAGACTTTACTGTCTTTTGTCAGTTTTGAGGTGTATTTTTCGCCAAATTTTTGCCAAAGCTCAGCTATCTTTGCTGTGCCAGCATTCATTTCATTGGCATTGCATGTTCTTACTTTTAAGCCGGTTAAGGTCTTACATGTTAGCTGTTTTACTTCCATTGAGACTATCCTTTAGCATTAATACTCTGTATTAACTTAGCAGAAAAAGCATTAAGTATTTAATAAATACGCTATGTAAGAGCAGGTTATTTTTTATTAGTGATTAAACCTTTGCTGCAATGACTTCATTTTTTTGCAAATAATAACAACCCAGCGTTGTGCATCGAGGTTTACAGCCACAGTTATGAGCTTATTTATAGCGCAGGTGCATACTAAATTAATTGGCCTCAATGTTAAATTGTAACAGCCGCAGCTTAGTTACTGCGGCTTCTGATGCCGAAAATGCACTACTGGGTTAGTAGTGCTAAGCGTTATAACCACACATGTGATTTATTAGTTTTCTTATGCTGACTCTTCTATGCTATTGCGAGCATGTGTGGTTAAGGCAACAAGCGCTTTTCGCACCGCTTGTGGTGTCTCGCACACGTTTTCAAAGCTAATAAAATAATTACGTTGTTGGCTTTGAATATAAAACCCCTGTGGCAGTATGCCACTCATAACCGGTGCATTATCTGATACGCAATAATGCTGAGCTAATATTAGAGCCATTGCATTTTGATGATCTTCATTCATGTGGGTGATCATGCTTTGTTCTTGATCTTCGTCCCAGCTTTTAGCAGCGCTTTGCCACTCATCTTTTTCAAGCCAAAATATTTTCCCAAAGCCGCCAATAAAGCGAACTCGCACAACATCTAATTGCCATAACTTAAAGTCGTGGGCGTTCCGATAACTGTCAGCTTCTGGGTATAACGCTATGTATTTGTTAAGCAGTATTTCGGCCTGAGGGCCCGCAACTTCACAACCATCGCCCACCAGTGTGACTCGGCCATGCTCGTTTTGGTCGCCACGGTCTGCGGCATCAAAAATAGTTAAGCTCATACGAGAATCGTGCTTTAAGTTTTTAGTGTGTTGGGCTATATCGCTAATAAAAAAGTAGATGCGGCCTTGCTCATCACACATATAAGGGGTTACCGAACCAAACGGATAACCTCTTAAGTTGTAAGAAATAGTCGACATAACACCAGCATGGGTTTTAAAAACCAGCTTTTGTGCATCGGTTAATGCTTGCTCTCTCATGAAAACTCCTGACGTTGAGAAAAAACCATGGGTGCATTGTTATATGGATGAGAATTAACATGCAGTTCCATGGCATACATTTGTTGTAAATTAGATTCTGTAAGTACTGTGTTTATTGGCCCACTATCGAGTACTTTTTGATCGTGTAATAAAATAGCGTCGGTTGCGTAAAGGCTGGCCAAATTTAAATCGTGAATGGCTATAATGGCACTGTTGCCCTGCTCTACAAATGCTTTAACACAACTCAATAGAGCATGTTGATGGCGCATATCTAGTGCTGATGTAGGTTCATCAAGCAGCATCAATTTAGGCTTGGTATGAGTAGAAAAAGCATCTAATTGAGCCAAAGTACGCGCCATATGAACGCGCTGTTGCTCACCGCCTGAAAGCTTACTGACACGGCGGGATAAGTACTGGGTTAAGTCCATGAGTGCGGCATACTTGTGGACTTTTTCAGCTTGCATTTTAACAGACTCGGCATAGGGGTAGCGTCCCATTGCAATGAGCTCAAATACACTAAAATCAAAGCCAACAAGATTGCTTTGCATCATTACTGCTCGTTGAGTGGCTAAGTGTGCTTGAGACAATGTACTCAGAGGATAATTGTTAAACCGTACTTCGCCTTTAAAGTCATAATGCCCGGCTAAAGCATGCAGCAGTGTTGATTTTCCTGCGCCATTTTCACCTATCAGCGCGACTAGTTGAGTTTTTGCTATGTGCCCACTTATGTTTTTTAAAACACTGTGATTGCCAAAACCAACACTTAGGTTATTAAAAGTAATCATCATTACCCTCGCTTAGTTTTAATGATCAGATAAATAAACAAAGGTGCGCCAAGTAGCGCGGTAATAATACCAATGGGTAACTCTGCAGGCATAACAACTAAACGTGCTAACCAGTCAGAAAGCAGCAGCACAACAACGCCTAATAACATGCACAGCGGTAACATTTTACGTAAATGTGGGCCAACCATTAAACGGGCAATGTGTGGCACAACTAAGCCAACAAAACCTATCAAGCCAGTAAGTGCTACAACGGCACCAACACCTAATGCCACGAGTATAATTACATACAGTTTAAGCTTGTCTGTGTTGACACCTAAATACTGTGCTTGAGACTCGCCAATCAATAGTAAGTTCATCGGTTCTTTGAGTCGCCACAGACCAAGCATACTCAGTAGCAATAATGGTGTTGCTTGAGTTATGGCATCCCAATTAGCACCACCTAATGAGCCCATCGTCCAGTAGTTAATTAATCTAAGCGCACTATCGTCAGCGAAATAGCTTAATAAGCCAATAACAGCAAAGGATAAAGAATTGATCGCAACTCCCACTAAAATTAGTGTGGTGATATTGACCTGCCTATGCTGCTTAGCAATTAAATACACTAAAGAGGTCACTAACAATGCCCCTAAAAATGCGGCATAAGGTAAATAGTATTGAGCATTAAAATTAAACTTGGCGCTAAATGCTATAAAGGCGACCGCGACCATGGCAGCGCCTGCGCTAATACCAATAATTGATGGATCAGCCAAAGGATTACGACACAAAGCTTGCGTTGCAGCGCCAGTTTGGGCAAGCACTAAGCCAACCAATACAGCTAGTACAAATCGAGGTAGACGTATTTGCGTGACCACATTGATTTGCAGCGCATCAAATTGATTAAAATACTCTGGGGCAATCCATGCGATGGCTAAACGCCAATCCCAGCCTGCGGGGCCATATCCGATGCTCAGTAGTGCTAGAGCAAAAATACACACAGTAATTAGCAGCATCCACTTTTGGTTTGCAGTTATAGAAACAGGCTTAAAACGGCTCAAAGTTAATGTGTTCATAAGGTCGCTTTATAGTCGCTTAATTCTTTAATACCCGTGGCTATGCGCGGCGACATTCCCAGTGATAGCAGGCTATCCATCACCAATAATCGGCACTGCTTTGCAGCTGTTAATAAGCGCAGTGTTGGTTGATTACAAAAAGCCTCTTTACCGCCAAGGCTATAAACAACATGGGCTGGTGCGATTAAAAAATCGGGCTGTTTTACGGCAAGTACTTCGTTATTTATTACTTTAAAACCTTTGTGCGTAGCGCCTAAATTAGTGACTCCAGCATAATCAAGTAATAAGTCAGCAACCGTGTCAGTGCCCGCAGCAACAAGCCCGCGCTCATTAGCTGAGAGTAAAAATAAAGCGCTGTGTGTTTCGTTGCTCGCTTTTGGAGGCAATGAATTTTTTATTTGGGCTACGAGCACTTGGGCTTTGTAGTTTGCATTTAAGTCTTTACCAAGGCGTTTAACAAGATTTAGTAAGTCATTAATTGAGTTGGGTTTTTTATAGTGGATAAGCTCTACACCAGTGGCTTCTATTTGTGCAAGCGCTTGTGCTCGTCCTGCTCCTTCAAGTGCTAAGAGTTTAGTTGGGCGCACCGAAAGTACACCTTCTGCGGCTAAATCACGGTAATAACCAATTTGGTCGAGCTGTGTCGCTTGTTTTGGATATAGGCTCGATTGATCCACCGCGACAAGGGTATTTTGCTTATCTAAGGCAAAAATAATTTCAGTTAATGTACCGCCAGCACTCACTATACGCTCCTGCGCGCTTAGGGGGTGAGCAGTCAATAAAATCAATATAAAAAGGTATCTCATAAAAAACTCCAATTATTATTTTCGATTATTATACTCAACTAAATGCAAATGAAAATGATTATCATAAATAATTGATCTTGTTTTTAGTTAGTTGTAACATCCCTTTCCTACTAAATAACAACAATTATCATTTGGAGTTAATGTGAATTTTCCTTCTTTTCAACTTACTGCTTTAGCAACGTTACTACTTGGTTCGGGCTCTGCCATTGCCGAGGAGACAATTGGTGAGCATATTGTTGTCAGCGGTTCTCGGTTTGAACAAAAACTTGAAGACGTAACAGGCTCTGTAACTGTGATTACAGAGCAAGACATAGAACGTAAATTGGCTGTTGATTTACAAACAATGTTTCGTTATGACCCCAGTATATCAAGCACGGGCAGTGGCTCTGCTGCTCAAACGCTTTCAATTAGAGGAGTCGGTGGTAACCGCGTGGTGTTTATTAAAGATGGCCGTCGAACTAACGATGGTTATGCTGGCGGAGACGGCTATTTGGTTGGTCGTAGCTACTTTGATGTCGCTGGAATAAAGCAAGTTGAAGTCGCCAAGGGAGCCGCGTCTTCATTGTATGGCTCAGATGCACTGGGTGGTATTGTGGTGATCACCACTAAAGATCCGAGCGATTATTTATTAAACGAAAATAGTTTTGCTCAAGTGGCGCTTGGATATCAAGGTCAGAGTAATCAAATGTCGGTAGATATTACTGCGGCTAAAAATTTGGGAGATTTAGGTGTTAGTGCCGTTTATAGCCACCGAGATAGCGAAGAAGTACAAAACTTTACTGAAAACCTACCTGGTTATGATGCTAAATCAGATTCGTTATTGGTTAAACTAGAGCAGCAACTTGATGAAAAGCGCACGTTAAAATACACCTTAGATTATTTTAATCAAACTACTGAACAAGTAATCACCAAAGCGAGCCAAGAAACTAAAGACGAAAATACTAATTGGTCGCTAGCACTGGATTACCACTCAAAAGCGGCCACAGCAGCGTTTGATCAATGGCATTGGCAAGTATCGTTTAGTCGTTATGAGCAGCAAAGTGATCAAATTAGTGCTACAGCAGCGCATACCGATTACAACGACTATGGCTTTGAACAAGATATTTTAGGGTTAAGGGCTGTATTTAATAAAAAAATAGCCTTACAAGATGCGACCCACAATTTTGTTTATGGTGCAGACGTAGATATATACGATACAACACGTCCACGTTATAAAACACGCTTATTGGCTGATGGAACAGTCGATTTTACAGATCAAAAACAAAAAGCTTTTCCTGGCGCTGATACCTCTTTAGTGGGCGTTTTTATGCAAGACAATATTAAATTTGCAAATAGCGCGTGGTCTTTGATTGCAGGTGTACGCTTTGATTATTATTCATTAGCAGCTAAACATGATGATCTTTATAGCGATGCTGAGCTTGATGACATTACCGAATCTGCGTTTTCACCAAAACTTGGGATGATTTATCAAGTTAATGATAATTTATCTTGGTATGGGCAATATGTACGTGGTTTTAAAATTCCCCCGCATGATCAAGCGTATCAAAGCCATGGTGTTGAACCATTTTATCAAATATTACCAAACGCAGATTTAGCACCCGAAAGCAGCGACTCATATGAGCTTGGCATGCGCTTTTCTGGTAATGATATCAACGTTACTTTAAGCGCATTTTACGCCGCTTATGATGACTTTATTGATGTTGCAATTGCAGGTGTTGAGCCAACGTTCATACCGAATGTAAACAAAACTTTTTACCAATACCAAAATATTAGTGAAACACAGATCAGCGGTGTTGAAGCGAGCGTGTTGATGCATGTAAGCGATAATGTTTTACTCGAAGCAAATGTTGCATATGTTGAAGGCGAAAACAAAGAAACAAACGAGCCGTTAACTAGTATCAGTCCATTAAACGGTTCAATACAGTTAACAACAGCACTTGGCGATATTGATTGGACCGCAGCATGGCGCTTTGCTAAATCACAGTCTGATGTAGTGCGAGATGCAAGTGGTGATAAAACAACGCAAGGATATGGTTACGGTATTGTGGATTTATACGCAAGTTATGAATGGCAAACATGGCAGCTAAATATTGGTGTAATTAACCTGCTAGATAAAAAATATGTACCCTTTGAACTGATTGCAGGGCAATCTCAGGGGGCTGATTTTAGCCAATATACCCAGCCCGGACGTAACTTTTCTGCCCGCGTAAGTGCAGCGTTTTAATTTTATTACTTATTACTTATTACTTATTATTTATTACTTATTATTCATTGCGCCCTGCCTAGATAATATTAAATAAGTCGTGGCTTTAAAGTCAATAAAGACTGTAAAGGGGGTTAACAGTTACTAAAATATCAGCTTAGAAGTCGTAGTGATATTTACTTAGCATGCTAAGTAATGTTAAACTAGTTAGCATGCTAACTAAATAGGTACTATTATGACTTCATCACTTCCTTTTCATGAAACGTTAGATTTAAGTTTATGCGGTAGTATGGGGCGCGTTTTTCGACTGTGTCGCGATGCCGTTACTCTTGCTGTTGAGCCTTTAGGGTTAACACAATCACGTTGGACTGCGATGATCCACATCCATCATTTAAAACAAGGTGTCACACAACAGGAATTGGCTAGCAGTTTGGGAATTGAAATGCCTTCACTAACGCGAACAGTTAAGCAGTTAGAGCAACAAGCGATTATTGTCCGTCGCGTTGACATCGATGATAAACGTAGTCGTAAAATCTATTTTACGGAGCAAGGACTTCTATTATTAGATGCGCTTAGAGACATTATGGCTGAGGTTAAAACACAACTTTATGCAGAACTTACAACGCAGCAGCTTGATACTATGGCCCATGGTTTAGTGCAAATGGAAGCCAATGCTCGACGTTGTATTAGCTATTTTTCTGGAGATAAATAATTCATGACACCTGATCAAAAATTTGCCCGCTATGTAAAAATATCATTAGTTGGGTTTATTTTACTGTTCGCTTACTTTGTCGTTGCTGATATGTTTTTACCGGTTACTCCGCAAGCGCGTGTATATCATCCTGTAGTGCAAGTAACGCCACAAGTGAGTGGCCATGTAAACCAAGTATTGGTGAATAATAATCAAGCTATTAAAACGGGTGAAGCGCTATTTCTAATAGAAGCGGCCCCTTTTAAATTAGCACTAGAACAAGCACAACTAGCTTATGCAGATGCGCAGTTGCAAAATCAGCGCTTAGATAGCAGTGTTAAAGCGATACAGGCCCAGCTAGCGGCTGGTAATGCCAAGCTGCATGAGCAACAGTTGTTATTTGATCGCAGTGAATCATTATTGCAAAAACGCTCTATTTCGGAGCAAGAGTACGAAAAAATTAGCGCTAATTACCAATCAAGCAAAGCGAATGTGACAGCTATTGAAGCACAGTTAACCGAGGCAAAACTGGCGCGAGGACAATTAGGCGAAGACAACCTAGCATTACGCCACGCCCAAAACCAACTGGCACAAGCGAGGCTAAACTTGTCTTACAGCACCGTTACAGCTGATGCTGATGGTAAAGTCGCAAACTTGCAAGTAAGCACAGGGACATTTGCTAATAAAGGTCAACCGATGTTAGCGATTGTGGCTAATAAAGCTGATTTAGTGGCTGATTTTCGTGAAAAGTCGTTAATTAATATCAAAGTGGGTAGCAAAGCAAAAGTAACATTTGATGCTTTGCCTGGCCAAATATTTGTAGCTACAGTGAGCTCGTTTGAAGCTGGCGTAAGTAAAGGGCAGCTCAATGCTAATGGCTTATTGAGCAGTACTGAAAGTAGTAATCGCTGGGTTCGTGATGCGCAGCGCCAACGTGTTCACATTGATTTAGAACAAGCACAGCTATTAAGTAAATTACCTAGTGGCGCGCGTGCAACAGTGCAGCTGTTGCCTGAGTCAACAATCGGGCAATGGTTTGCTGCCATGCAAATTCGCTTTATCAGTTTACTGCATTACATTTACTAATAAGGCTTTATTATGTCAGCATCAGTCCCTGTTAAATTAGATCAAAATGGCCTTCGGCAAGCGTTGCGTATTGCTGGCGGCAGCGCACTGGGGTTTAGTTTATGTAAATTAATGAATTGGCCAAATGGTATTTTCTTCACCGTTTATCCTATGTTGTTATTAGGATTAGTGCCGATTTTAAATGCACATATCATTCGTCAGTTTTTTGCCAGCGCAGCATTTAGTGGGTTGTTTGTATTAATAATACAGGGGTTATTTTCTCATTTACCTGTGGCGATGACCTTGCTGTGCTTTTTAGCGTTTGCATTTTTGTTTTATCAAATGAGCTGCGGTGCTAACTTTTTGTTTGGTGCTTTAAGTGTCGTTAGTTTATCTATTCAACTGCACTTTTCAAGTTATGTAGGTAATGGCATAAGTATTTATCCGTTGATCATCAGTAATGGTTTAGCGGTTGTTGTGACAGTGTTAGCGGCGGTATTAATGCACTTTGTATTTCCTGATGTTGCACCACGCCAAGGTCGGGTGATGCCAACAAAAGCTAGAGAGAGTATTCGTCATGAGGTACTGTTATGCGCTACGGTAGCTACACTGTCGTTTGTGATTTTTCAGCTGTTTGATTTACAAGATTCAATTTCAGCACAAGCAGCATCAATCTTAATTTTGTTTCCATTGTGCTGGAAAGCCGCTGGTATGGCCGGCTGGCAACGAGCAGTTGGCACATTAATTGGCTGTAATTTGGCGTTAGTATCGCAGTTGCTTTTGTATAATCACACCGACATTTTGATTTTTCCGGCGCTGACCTTGTGGATTTCGACCTTTATATTTAGCCGTTATCATATTTTAGGTGGTGGTATACCTGGTGTTGGATTTGGGGTTATTACCACGTTTGGCATTTTATTTGGTCAGTCTCTCGGACCTGGGCAAGACTTGATTTACAGTGCGCTTTATCGGTTTTCGTCTGTATCGGTTGCGATAATCGTGAGTTTATGTGCGGTGTATATTATGCATCATATTCTTAATCGGTTTGGTGTGACGCGTCATCATACTTTCGACTAATATAATAACCGTCTTAGTCAGTTCCTTATGCACTAGGGCGGTTATTACTTTGTTATACTAAGTATGTTTAAATAATGATCACTTTGGGCATGGGGTTATTGCGAGTGTTATTTTCGCAGGATCAACCGTAAAGTCAGCGTGCCTATCAATATCCTCAAAATGGCGAATAATTGCAGGTGTTTTTTTATTGCAATAAAGTTTGCAACTTAACAGTGTTAATTGATAATTAAATGTTAACTTAAAGTGTTGTGTTTTTAGGGGGGAAGTTATTTTTGAATAGCTTTTATATGCTGAAATCATTAACTACAAGATTAGTATGGTAAATATTTGAAGTGCCGTTTTTATTTTCGGTAACAAATTTGTGCTTGCGATTTTATTTACTTTGATGTAATAATAACAATATATTAACTTTTAATTCTAAAAGAGAGACAAATGAAAAGGGCTATTGCATTTATTATTGTTGTTCCGATCAGCGCTTTTTTACTATATGAGTTTGTTATCTACAAAGAAAGCAATCTAACCCATTCGATTTCTACAAGTGACGCTCAATTATCAGGTATAGCGCCTAAGAAACTAGCCGCTAAAGTATCAGCTGATATGTCGTTGCCGAGAGTGTCAGCTACGCAACAAGCCGAAGTAGATCAAACATATGATGAATTTGATGCTGTTAATCGCCTCTCAGATAAAGCAGAGCAAGTTCTCAGTGCCTCAGGGTTTTTGCCTACAGATTTACATAATGAGGCTTATATAGAGTTTGATTTAGTTACGCTGAAAAAATTAAAACAAGGTGATAATTTTGATCTAGCTATTCCGCAAACCGCTGAAACTTTTAGCGCTGAGGTGACCAATATTATTGCAGCAAGCAATGGTGATAAAAGTATTTTTGGCCGAGTGCTTGGTGCTGATGGGCGATTTCATACCACAGTAATGACTATTGGCGAAGACGCTATATATGGTCAATTAACTGCACCAAGTGGTAATTATGTATTTGAAAGTAAAGGGCAATATGGTTGGCTTGCAGCAAAGCGAGATCTTTACAAAAATCATATAGAAGATCAAATAACTAAACAACCAACTCCTCAACCAAGTAATGATGAAGATCCATTTGCACCAAAACCTGCGAATAATAATTTATAAAAATTTAGCAAAAAAAAAATTTTTATAAGGCAATAAACACAAGCAAAAAGGAACTAATATGAATAAACGACTAACTACCTTAGCTGCATTTTGTGCATTAGCTATGACAGCAACTAGCCAAGCCGCGACAATCGACATTGCGATTTTATATACAGATCAAGCGGCGGCTGCCACTGCAAACATTAATACTAAAATTAACCAGTATATTGCCTTTAGTAATCAGGTTTATAGTCAAAATGGTATTGATATTGCGCTGCGTTTAGTAGGTAGCGAAAACTTAGGTAATCATGCGATTACACCTTCAAGTAGCTGGTTAAACTCAGTCACTAACAGTAGTTATATTCAAGGCTTACGTAATAGCTGGGGGGCTGATATGGTCGCGGTACTTGGCACTGGTCAAAGTGCGGGCAGTAACTTAATTTCGTGTGGTATTGCATGGGTTGGTAATGGCAGTAATGGTAATTTATACAGCTCGTCAAACAACAGTATGTACAGTATTACAGCGGTAGATTGTGGAGCAACAACCTTTGTACATGAATTAGGCCACAATCAAGGCTTAGCACACTCTCGTAAGCAAGGTGATACATCAGGTGGTGTTTATGTTGATGGTATGGGCCATGGCGTACAAAATCAGTTTGCCAGTATTATGGCGTACCCTCATGTATTTGGTAGTGCCACGCAATACGATTACTTTTCTAACCCGAACTGGAGTGTTAATGGTATTCCTTACGGTGTAACAGGTGAGTCGTTTGCATGGCGTACAGTAAATGCCACTAAAGACAGTATTGCTAACTTTAAATAGCGTTTATTTTTAGTGAACATTTTTTCCCTTTTGAGCGCATTTGCGCTCTTTTTATTATTTAATTAAACCAAACCTAATTATGATAGATTTATTACCCAAAGATCAGCTTAGTTAGTTTAAAGCTGGCCAAAGTGTTGCACCATCGCCATCGATTGCATTGAGCACTTTAATTCCCAATACTTTGGCAATAAGTGGATATATATCTAAATTATTTACTTCATCGATTACCAATGAGTTTTTAAATGCCGGGCCATTGGCAATAAAGGTTGCCGCCATATCTTCGCTATACGCATAGCCATGGGTACCTAAATAGCTTACTTTATCGGTATCAGCAAAGCTTCTTGGTGCTGTGGTTTGTAAAATAATATCACCAGTTCGGCCATTGTTAGCATAGTGATAAAGCTTACGTTGTTCATCACTTAGCACGGTATAGCGCCCTTTTGCTGCTTTCGTTAAGTGTTGTTTATATGCTGTGATCTCAGCTTTTGTCGTGCCTTTATTAGCATAGAGCAATACTCTCGGTCCGGTATTTTTAACCATAAACTTGTCGTCTTTCGGTAAGCTGCTGATAGCAATACTTTGGTTTGGCTCAACGGTACTCATACCATGGTCGGAGACAATCACTAAGTTAACATTTTGCTCTAGTTCATTAAGGCGTTGCTGTAATTGTCCCATTAATGCATCTACTTCTTTTACCGCTTGCTTGGTTTGCTCCGCATCAGGCCCATATTCATGGCCCATACTATCTACCAGTGAAAAATAACTAACAACTAATTGCGGACGCTGTGCTGCTGGCAATGTTAGCCATTGAATAATTTGATCAATACGATTTTGATAATCACTGTGTTTTGAATAATGGTAAAAGTAATCCGGCAGCATGCCATTAAATCGCGCATCTGATTCGGGCCAAAAATAAGCGGCTGATTTTAATCCCTGCATCGACGCTAAATTCCACAGTGGAATGCCGTTGAACCATGTGCTGTCGTCTTTCCCTTTTCCCATGCTATAGCATTCATTTCTTTGTGTATCGCAAAAGCGGTTATCTACAACGCCATGATTAATTGGCAATAAACCAGTAATAATAGATATATGATTAGGAAACGTTTTAGTCGGATATACTGGGCGCATTTTAGTAGCGCGAACTCCCGATTTTGCTATTGAGGCTAAATTTTTAGCTCCGTGTTTTTCGATGTAGTCCCAGCGGAATCCATCAAGAGAAACAAGTACTACGGTATTACTTACAGAGTTTTTATCGTCTTTAGCGTGACTAAAAGAGTTATAAGTGAGTAATGCTAATAACAGAAAACTTAAAATAGGCTTCATTATATTACTACCTTTGTTGGGCATTATTGGTAATCAGAAAATAAGTTACGTTGTACTTGTGTTCAATATGCAGTGTAGCGCTATTGTATGATCGTGATAATTGTTAGTAGATAAATTTATGCGCGAACAGCAGTCATGGATATTAATTTTGTAAACAAGCTGTTAGATTAAAAGTAGACAATAAAAGGAGCGTCTATGATCGATTTCAGCAAAAAAATAACGTCAGCGCGTGAGCTGCGCTCAACCCCTAATTTACAGATGGCGTTAGAAAGCGATCGTGGCCGTATCATCAATAGTGCTGCAATTCGCCGCTTACAACAAAAAACGCAAGTGTTTCCGTTGGAGCGCAATGCTGCGGTACGCTCGCGGTTAACTCACTCCCTCGAAGTACAACAAGTTGGGCGTTTTATAGTGCAACGCATCTTTGCGAATTTAACGGCCAAACAACAAGCTGAATATGGCCTAACAGGGCTTGAGAGGCCGCTAGAAAGTCTGGTTGAAATGGCCTGCTTGATGCACGATATAGGTAATCCACCGTTTGGTCATTTTGGTGAAGCAGCGATTAACCATTGGTTTAACGCAAATTTAGCAACGCTTACCCCACAGCGCTGCGCCGATCCACACACGGGAATTGGCTTAATATTTAAACATTTAGCACAAGATATTTGTAATTTTGAAGGTAATGCGCAAGGTATTCGTATTGTACACTCGTTGTTATCACTTAATTTAACCTATAGTCAAACGGCTGGTATTTTAAAATACACGCGTCCGGCAAATATGGCCAAAGAAGATATACCACGAACTAAAAATTATTTGATGAAAAAAGTAGGCTTTTACTACAGTGAAAAAAACTTTGTTGAAAGATTGCAAAAAGAGCTATTCATAGAGCCACAATGCCGACACCCCGCCAGTTATATAATGGAAGCGGCTGATGATATTTCATATTGCTTAGCTGATATTGAAGATGCCGTGGAAAAGGGCATCATTACTGTTGAATTATTATGCGATAAACTCAAACAGCACTATCAAAAAATGTTAACTAATCTTACTATTGATGGTGCAGAACATCAGCAGGTGGTTGAAAAAGCAGTAAACTATGCCTTTGATAAGGCCACTCAGCAGCCTTATAACTTTAATAGCGAATTCTTTATTTATTTACGGGTAACTCTACTTCATCCGCTGGTTAATTATGCCGCCAAACGTTTTATAGATAATATTGCAGCGGTTTATCATGGTGATTTTAATCAAGCTTTGTTAGAAGATCGCAGTCATTTACACGCTATAACCAGCACTTTGAAACAAGTGGCATTTGAGTATGTGTTTTCACATAAGGAAGTCGGTAAACTTGAATTGCAGGGCTATCGTATTATTAATGGATTACTTGATTGTTATAAGCCATTACTGCTGCTAAGTCATGATGACTTTAAACGGGTGATCAAAGGGGATAGTCGCTTTTTAATTGAAACACGGTTGCTTAAAAAGCTTTCGAAAAAGCATTTAAACAGCTATTTACAAGCTATTGAAACAATGCAAGCAGAGCCCGATCATGTACTCGCTTATGAGTTTTATTATCGCTGTCGATTTATTCAAGATTTTATCAGCGGCATGACAGATCAATTTGCTTACGATGAATACCGTACCTTGATGGTAATAGAGTGACTTATTAAACGAAGCTAGATAAATTGCTGTAGTACTATTAAACTTAAATTATTGTGTTATTTTGCTTAATAGAACTATGGTTACTTATTTATTTCGGCTAAGCCTTTTTATCTTACTTACTTGCAGTTTCAATAGCTTTGCTAAATACAGTGAAGCTATGTGCATTTTATATAAACAACAAATGCAACAATACAGCGATAATACTAGTAGCCGTAGTTATCGAAATGCAGCAAAAGATTATAAAAACAACTGCAGTAACCCACCTCCAGCCACTCAAGCGCAACCAGTACCTGTAGTGGTTGCGCCAGAAACTCACGATGACGATAAAGTAAAATCTGTTTTAGAGACGCAAAGCTCGACTGTAAACCCCCTTGACAGTAATCCGTCAGTAGCCAAAAGTGACCCTGTAGAAGTTCAAAGGGAGGCGTCTGTAATTGTCGAAAATGTCGAAAATGTCGAAAGTACGCAAGTTGAGCAAAATAGTAACGCAGTAATTACAGTCGAGCAGCCGCTTGGGCAAAACAATGATGTAGTTGACGTTACACCTGAAGCAGTAATAACAAGCGAACCTGTAACGATAAAGGTAACAGCCCCAGAGCTAGTGCGTACTGAGCCGGTTTCGTTATTAATGCCAAGTTTATTGTTGTTAGTGGTTTTATTATTAGCTGCAATGTTGCTGCTGCGCTTACGGGCTAATAAAAAAGCAGCAGTTGAAACAGCGCCGATAATCCCTATAGCTGATGAAGCTTCAAGTACTGAAGCGGCTGTATCAAAACTAGGCTCAGTACGGGTTGGGGCCGCTGTAAGCGAACCTACAGTTACCCCAAAAAAAGCAGTTATAGCAGAGCAAGCAGTGATTGCAACTTCACAAACTGAAGTGATAAATTCAGACGATGTGAATGTAAAAGTTGAGCTAACGCAGCGGCTTTTTAAAAATGAGCATGATTTTAAAGAACCAGAAGTGCGTATTTTTGATCCTGATGCGCCATTACCTGGTCAAAAGCCACAACAGCTTAAAGAAGCAATACAGCCTGCGACACTAAATGCTGAAGCTGATCTTGCAACTAATTTAGAACCACAACAAACGACTACAGCAGTGCTTAATAGCGAAGCTGTAGCAGATTCAGCTCAGAGCATAGTTAACCCATTTGCTAATTTATCACTTGACCCCAGTTGGGATCCAAATTCAAAAGAAAAACCGACGATAGCTCCGAAAAAAACAGTACCAAAATCAGCCAAATTAATAGCAGCACAAGAGCGCGCAAAACAGTTAAAGACTGACGATTAATTTATCAATAGTCGCTGGAAATAGATTAATTACCCAAAGCCCAGACAATTTTGATCTTAACTCCCTTTACTGCTCGTAATAATCTATTTAGGGCTGTTATTCCCTGCCATAAATCGCTTTGTTTGCATAGCTCAATATTACTATCCGCTTTACTTTTTTAGCTTGTCGCCAACTAAAAAATAAAATCGCAACGGTAATAAACAAACAAATACACACAATCCCCATTAATGAAGATGCATGTTGTAATAAGCTTGTTTGAGTGAGTGACTTTACGTTTTGGGTAGCTAAACTAATTGATTGCATACCTTTTTTTGGTAGGGTAATTTCATAGATATGGTCATTAGGCTGTACTTCTGCACGTTGTAAGTTGCCAGCTGTTTGCCAATATAACTCAAACTGTTGGCGTTTTCCTCGTTGATGCTCAGTACACCATTGTGCATTAATGATGGCGTTTTTTTGAGTTTTGCAGCGCGCTGGTAATTTATAAAAATTGCGCCATGCGGTCTGTTTTGCCGTGTTATTATATGAATGTAGATAAAAGCCAGCAGTTATTGGCGGTTCAATAATGTTCGCTAAACTGTGTTTATTGATTGATGCTGTAATGTTTTCTCTGCGATTACAAAAATCAGCTAACCGAGTGAATAGTGTTGTGTCGGGTTGTTCTAATTGCGGTTGTCTTAAAGGAGAGTAAACTGCAGTTGCACTACATAGCGGGCTTAAACTGAGGGAGATTAACATAAAAATCCATTTTTTCATTAGTTACGTCCTGTAAAAGATGAATGTATAGCCTACCATTATTTTTTGTTATTGCAAACTTTATAGGTACAGATAAATAAGATGATAACCGCTAAAAGCGCATACTTAGCTTAAAAATCGTTGTTAGTTATAAATATTAAAACCGTAAACCAGTGTTGGGTAAACGGTTTTAAAAATTCCTTAATGCATGTCTAAGTAGTAATAGAGCATTGTGAAAGGTAAATTATTCGTTTCGTTTAGCGTTTTTGTGCCACATAACCACTAAAACCAAGTGTTTTAAAATACAACTTGCCACTATTGAAGCCTGTTTCATCAAGTAAATCGGCAAGGCGAATTCTATCCAGTGGGAAAAACTCATGCTCAAAATTATGCTGCATGCGCTCTACCCCTGTTTCCGTTAAGCCTAATTGTTTGCTGAGTATCAATTGGGCATCACGCTCAAACAGTGTTTCTGGACGCATTAAATCGGCTAAATATAATTGCCCATGCACTTTTAGCTGTGTGCTAATTGCTTGCAACATGGCTTTTTTATCGCCGTTATCTGCCACAAAGTGCATCACCAATAAGCATAATGCGGCATCCGCTTGCTGTTTCAGCTCAGATGGCGAGCCTAAGTGAAAAGTAACCCGCTCACTGATCCCAAGTTCAATAAATCGTTGCTTTGCTATATCGAGCATGTCCTGCGAGATATCTTGGGCAGTGAAATGCCATTTAGGCTGCAGGGCTGCAAGTTGTGCTATTTCTTTACCTGTACCAGCGCCTACCACCAAAATATGCGCTTCACCGCCGAGCGTTGCTTGTAGTTGCGCTGCGGTGCTGCTGTGCAGCAATTCATACCCCGGTACTAAACGAGGGATGCGAGAATCATACTGCGTTGCTTCGTCTTGTGTAAATGTTGGCATTACTATTCCTTAAATAATTGTAACAGTCGAATAGCCACCAGGTTTCTTGGCGACATGAACTTGGGTAGCAACCCGTTCTGTCATTTGAGATACATGGGAGATCACGCCCACTTTGCGCCCCTGCGCTTGTAATGAATCAAGTGCATCCATGGCAATGCTTAATGTTTCACTGTCTAACGTACCAAAGCCTTCGTCAATAAACAAAGAGTTAATACTTACTTTATTGGATGACAAAGATGCAAGGCCCAGCGCAAGTGCCAACGAAACTAAAAACGACTCGCCGCCGGATAAGGTATTAACTGAACGTTGCTCATCGGCCATGTCCTTATCAACAATGGCGATATCCAAGGTTTGCTCAATAGCAGTCAGTTCATAGCGTTTGTTTAACGTTCGCAAGTGGCTGTTTGCATAGTGTAATAATATTTTTAGCGTTTGCGTTTGTGCTAAGTTACGCATGGTTTTACCCGTTGCATCACCCAAGACTTTATTAAGTACATGCCATTGCTCGACGTGTTTTTGTAAGGTTGCCAATTCAGTTTGTTTGCCTTGCAGCGCCTGACGGTTTTGATTGTGCTGCTCAAGTACAGTATTGGTTGCAAGCTGTGCTTTGTGCTGCGCAGCTTGCTGATCGTTTAAATTGGCTAACTGTTGAATAAGCTCAGCATGGCTTTGCTTAGGTTTATCGCTGTTTTGATGCTGTAAGTAAGCGTGTTTGTGCTGCTTTAACGCGGCATTTTCATCTATTAAAGCTTGCGCTAATTGTTCATGTTGCTTTAAATGCGTTTTAATTTCATCGCTACTTAGTGTTAGTAAAATTGTGACCTGTTCGTGGCTTGCATCGCTGTAGCGGCTTTTAAATTCAGCAAACCATTGATTATAGCGAGTATCGAGGTCAGCTTGTTCTTGCGCATTTTCAAGTAGCCGTTGCTCGAGGCCTTGCAGCGTTATCGCGTGCTCGTCGCGTTGTTTTATCGCGTTATCGTGCGCTTTTTGGCTGTCCTGAAGCTGTGCTTGGCATTGCTCTTGTTGAGCAGCTAGCTTCGTTTGGTAGTCGTCAGCACTAATGTGTTCATTATTAAATAACGCTAAGCGCTCACATTGTGAGCTGCTATGTTGTTGCTGTGCTTTGGCTAAATCATCATTTAGGTTTTTTAAGATTTGCTCTGCATCATTGATCAGCGGTGTAAACTGCTGCATCTGTTGGTCAGCGCTATCGAGTTGTTTTTGCGCTTGATCAAGCTGCTCTTGGTTGTGCTGATATTGTTTAACTTGCTGGTTTAACACAGTTAAATCAAGCGTATTATTTTGCAGTTGTTGCCAAAATTGAGCCTCTTGAAATTGTGAATCAAGGGTCGCTGTTAGCTCATTAATTTGTGTGCTTAGCTCACTTAGCTTGCTATTGAGCTGGCTTTGTTGATTGCTTAGTTCAAGGTGGCGTGTATGTAACTGTTGTTGAGCTTGCTGCTCATTTTTAAAGGTACTTTGCAGTTGGTTTACCTGCTCTTGCAAGTTGCGCTGTTGTTTTTGTGTTGCATAATACTGTGTTTTTTGTTCATTGAGCGCAATGTAACTGGCCTCCAATTGCTCTGAGGTTAAGTCATTAAGTTCAGTACGGGCCGCTTGCATGGTCTGTTTTATTTCAAGCTGTTTAGTCTGTGCAGTCTGTACCGCTTGGCTGTGTTGTGTGTGTTCAGCAACGAGCACTGCATGCTGAGTTTGATGCGAGTGAAGCTCTGCTAGGGCATTTTCGTAGTGCTGTTTTGCAGTTTTATAGTCATTTTCAAAAGCAGCGATTAAGTTAGTTAATTGCTGATCTGCGAATGGGTGTTCGGTTGCCCCACATACCACACAAGGTTCATTTGGCGTAAGTTGAGCACGTAAATGTTCGACACTTTCGCTGGCACGCAAGCGAGCTTGATTTAGTGCGTATTCACTGTGTTTAAGCGTTTGTTCTCGCATTACAAGGTTCTGGGTTAGCGTTGTTTGTGTTTGCTCGCCCTGACTTAGCTTGGTTGCAATAACACTTTGTTGTTGCGTGCTTTGCTTTAGCTCTTGATTAAACTGTTTGTAACGCTCGCGTTGCTCTTTTAAGTAATCGATACTTTTAAGTTTGGCATCACATTGCTCAATATTAAACTGACCGTGTTGCTTGTTGAGTTGATCAAGTTTTTGTTGTTCGCTTAAAAGCGTTTGTTCGCTTAGCGTCAGTTTTTTAGTTTGTGTTTCCAGCTGCTCGTTTTGCCGTATAAGCTCAGCTGCTAACTGTGTACTTTGCTCAGTCATTGTTGCAAATTGCTGCTTAGCGTGCAAAAACTGATTAAAGCTATGCTGATAGTAATTCCAATCACTCGCTAGTTGCTTAAGTTGACTGTGCTGGTTCAGCCATTGCAGATGTTGCTCGGAATGTTTTTTTGCTTGTTGATGACTTGCTTGGCTTTGTTTAAATTGCTGCTGTAAATGAGTAAGTTGTTTTTGCTCTTTTTCATTTTGCCTTGTAATGCTGGTTATTGTTTGTGTTTGCATCGCAAGTTGATTGTCGAGCTCACGCGCTTTAGCAATGATTGGTTCTGCGCTTTTTTGTTGTTGTTTCGCTGTTTGCAAGCTCTTGTTGTGCTTTTCAAGTGCGCTGGCAAGATCAGTAATGAGTGCCGCGTGATCGATACTCTTTAAATCATTTACCTTGGTATTTAATTCATTATTTTGCGCCGTTAAGCTTTTAAAACGATTGCGATTGTCTTTAATTTCCAGTGCACTTTGCGCTTGTTTAGCCTGTTCACTTTGTGTTGCAATGGCTTTAAGCGCTGTACTGGCTTGTTGTTGATTTTGTTGTGCTAGATTCAGTGCTTGCTCTAAGTTATTGGCTTGCTTATACCAGTTTATATCCTGCTCGATGCCAGCTAAGGTGTTTGTAGTATCTTCAATTTGCTGTTTTAAATCATCAAGTAGTTGAGTTTTCGCGGCAAGTTCTTCGTCAGTGAGTAAGGTATAACTGGCTAAACTGGCTTTGAGCAATTCGAGTTTATTTAGCTGTTCTTTATGGCGCTCAAAAATACGTTTACCAATCAAGCTAAATTTATCTGTGCCAGTTAAGCATTCTAAAAGCTGAGCTCGTTCATCACCCGTGGCCTTTAAAAATGCCGCAAACTCATGTTGCGCTAGTAATACCGCCCGCGAGAATTGTTCAAAGTTGAGCCCTATTTTACTTTCGACTTCTTTTATGGTGTTGCTTTTATCAGCTATTAGCGTTTCGTCTGGCAAAGTATAGAGGCTGTGCTCTGCTACTTTTAACTTGCCAGTTACTTTTTTATGAGTTCGTTGAATGGTATAGCGCGTGCGATAGAGCTGTTTATCTTGGCCTAAAAAATCGACCTCGGCAAAACCTTCCCATTTTCCTTTACGTAATAAGTTACGTGGATCATTTAACTTTATACTGTCGCCATTAAAATCTATTAAGTTACCTTTATCACCTCTCAAACGAGCTGTTTTAGTATAAAGAGCTAAGCAAATCGCATCTAAAAAAGTACTTTTTCCTGCACCGGTGTCGCCCGTTATGGCAAATAAACCAGCATCTCTTAACGGTGCTTTGGTAAAGTCGATTTCGGCGTCAACAATCGAGGCTAAGTTATGGATGCGCACTGCGGTTATTTTCATAGTTGTTCTTGCTCCGCAAGTTCGCTTATTACATCGTTTAAAAGGGTTTTTAGCTCATCCGGGACAGCTTGCCCCGTCATATCTTTGTTATTGGCAAATGCTTGCTCTAATAACATTTGCGGGTTGAGCATTTCAACTTGGCTTAAATCTTCAAATACAGTTAAACGCTGCTCTTTATTTTGCTGACGAACGCGCTCGATGCCGCAAAAGCGCACATCTTTGTTGTCTAGCGCTTTTTCAATTTGCTCTCGAAAAGTTGTATCGGTATCCCCCGCACTGAGCTTTACTCTTAGATAGGGAGCTTGGCTATTTTGGCTTAGGTCTAGGCTCGATAGTTGTTGGCATAATTGTTCAAGAGGTACGCACTCTCCTTCAGGTAATAAAATCACTTCTGCTGGGCGAGGAATGTAAAGGGGGTTTACAGTCACTGCAATCGTATCATCAGTGCTGGTTGTAAACTCAGCAACACATACTTGGTGTTTATAGTTGCGCTCTGAAAACGACATCGGCATTGGCGTACCGCTATAGCGGATTGTCTCGGACTTTGCGACTATTTGCGCTTTATGCAAATGGCCCAGCGCAACGTAATCAGCATGATTGCTAAACACGTTTGCTGTGACTGATTCTTCTCCGCCAATTATCAAATTTCGCTCAGAATCACTGGAGATATCACCGCCCTTGGCATGTAAGTGCCCCATCACTATCAATGGCGTTGTGGTAGGCTTATCAATGAGCGCATGCTCAATACTTAGCTGGTACGCCTTAGCTATTCCTTGAGCGTAATCGTGACCGTTTTCAGTGTGACAAAGTGAACTAATATCACTGGCACGTAAAAATGGCATTGCAACGATATGAGCTGTTACAGAGTTGCTGTTTAAACGCAGTACCACATCTGCGGGGCTGTTCGAATCAAAACGGCCTACGACCTGAGTATCAAACTGAGCAAGCAGCGGCTGGGCGGCCATTATGCGATTTGCAGAATCATGATTACCGGCAATAAGCACTATTTGTAATGCAGGGCAGTGCTTTTTGGCATCTTTTATAAATTGGTAGAGTTGATTTTCACTGCTAGCAGGCGGGGTAGCTGTGTGATAAATATCACCAGCGACTAACAGCAGATCTATTTGTTGTGTGACGAGCGTGTCTATCAGCCAACTGAAAAACACCTGATGCTCTTGGCAGCGATTGTGTTCGTAAAATTGTTGGCCTAAATGCCAATCGGAGGTATGTAAGACTTTCATGTCACGCTCTTAAGAAACAGTTAAGAGCGTCAATATACCCAAGCTAAATTAAGATGCAAGGGTGCAGGCTGAATCTTTAACTTGTTAGGTTATACCAAGCAAAGGTCACGATGGGTAAAGCTAACAATGCCAGAACTAATGGTATTTTTAGTGCTTTGGCTTGTTTGGCCTGTAGTACTTTTAACGCATTCGTTTCGTTACAGGCAGCTACTTTATCGATATAAAAATAACCCGAATTTAAATACTGTTTACAACTTTGTTCATCTGCTGGAATTGCAATTACTTCTTGTTGTTTTTTTAGGATATAAAAATCCATATGCCCACCGCATTTTACTAGTATGTTGAAACACTTTTGAGGAGAAAAGCGACGCTTTTAACTCCCTCAAATCAAAAAAGTGGGCGATTTTAAATACAAATGACTATAAAGGTCAACTAAAGAATTCATTATTTAGTCATTAATACAAAAATAGCCGAAATTAAGCTAAAAGTTATGCTTATAACCACCAAACTACTGCATAAAACAAGCCACTTTTACATTTTTAATTTTGTTTTTGAAAGCGATTGCATGCGTCGTTTTTATCGCAAGCCACGACTATTTCAACAAACTCAAAGCCACAGTTTTAATACTTATTTAGTTGCTCAGTTTATGCTGGAATTGCCGCAACCTAGATCTTTTTTGCAATGTAAAGTTTCATAGTAACCCTCGTATATAGTTAACTTACTCAGCACTATGGTTAAGAGGTTCATTATCCATAGTTTAGGTTACATGTTCACTAACTGTAAAGCTAACTGTAATAGAATAGCATTAATTAAGTCTGAATTTCGTACAAAAGTTGCTGTAAACCCCCTTTACAATGATTGCCGTGTTGTTAATGACAGTATTTAAGAATTAGTTATTTTTACCCCATAAATGCGGCGGTTTATCGCTATTTTATTGAATATGTCCCACAGTTTTGACAAAGTATGCTTACGAAAAATTAACAGGATTAATTATGAAGAAAGCAGTTGTAACTTTAGGGGCTATATTTTTACCGTTAGCTTTCTCAAGTACTGTTATGGCTTCTGCAGTTGAGCAAACAAAAGGCAGTTATGTTGATAAGTTTCGCCAACTTGATGAAGTGCTGCCTACACCGAATGTTTATCGCAGTGCAGCAGGTGAACCTGGTGAAAAATACTGGCAGCAGCATGTTAATTACGACATCGATGCAAAGCTTGATGAAAAAGCACGTCGCTTAACTGCAAGTCAAACCATAGAGTATAAAAATAATTCACCGCACACACTCAAGTATTTATGGTTGCAACTCGATCAAAATATTTTTAAAAGCGACTCTATTGCAGAACGTACTGCTACATTTAACGGCTCTGCCCTACAGGGAGATCCACAACCAAAAGCAACTAAATTAAGTTTAAGCCAGCTACGTCGTCAACAATTTATGAGTGACAATGAACTTGGCTTTACGATTGCTAATATTAAAGATGATAACGGTAAAGAATTAAAAGTCACCGTTGTTGATACGCTAATGCGTATTGACTTAAATGAACCACTGAAACCAGGTAAAGACACCGAATTCAGTATGGACTTTGCTTTTAACATCGTAGAAGAAGATGCCGTTGGCGCTCGTTCTGGTTATGAGCACTTTGAAAAAGATGGCAACGATATATTCTTACTTGCTCAATGGTTTCCGCGTCTAGCTGCTTATACAGATTACGAAGCATGGACTAATAAAGCCTTCTTAGGCAGTGGTGAGTTTACGCTAGAATTTGGTGACTATGATGTTGAGATCACGGTTCCTGCCGATCATATCGTTTCAGCAACAGGTAAGCTTGATAATGCTAGTAGTGTGCTGACCCGTACTCAGCGAAACCGTTTAGAACAGGCCAAAAATACAAAGCGTCCAGTATTTATCGTTACTGAAGATGAAGCCTTAGAAAATGAAAAAGAAGGCACAGACAAGACCAAAACATGGCACTTTAAAGCTGAAAATGTGCGTGACTTTGCATGGGCGTCTTCGCGTAAATTTATGTGGGATGCAAAAGGTTACCAACAAGGCGGTAATGATCAGCCATTAGTGATGGCTATGTCATTTTT
This sequence comes from Pseudoalteromonas ostreae, assembly GCF_018069805.1. Lineage (GTDB taxonomy): Bacteria > Pseudomonadota > Gammaproteobacteria > Enterobacterales > Alteromonadaceae > Pseudoalteromonas > Pseudoalteromonas ostreae. The sequence continues at coordinate 33,314 of NZ_JAGPYN010000022.1, read as the reverse complement.
CCCCAAAGAAGGTGGCGATCTATGGAAGAAGTATTCGACCGAAGCAATCGTGCATACAATGGAAGTTTATTCGCGCTTTTCATTTGATTATCCATACCCTGTTGCGCAGTCAGTCAATGGTCCTGTAGGCGGTATGGAATACCCAATGATCACCTTTAATGGCCCACGAACTGAGTTACAGGATGACGGTTCGCGTACTTATTCACAAGCTGAAAAGCGCTTTTTAATTGGCGTGGTGATCCACGAGGTTGGTCATATTTACTTTCCTATGGTGGTGAACTCAGACGAGCGCCAATGGACTTGGATGGATGAAGGTTTAAACAGCTTTTTAGATGGTGTTGCTGGGCGTGAATGGGATCCAACTATTCCATGGGGGGTTGAACCACGTGACGTTGTTGCCTACATGAAGTCTGAAAATCAAGTGCCGGTAATGACTCAGTCAGACAGCGTACTGCGTTTAGGGCCTAATGCTTATACCAAACCTGCGGCCGCATTGAATATTTTGCGTGAAGTGATTTTAGGCCGTGAGCTGTTTGATTTTGCGTTTAAAGAGTACGCCCAGCGTTGGAAGTACAAGCGCCCTACCCCTGCTGATTTTTTCCGTACCATGGAAGAAGCATCAGGTGTTGATTTAGATTGGTTCTGGCGTGGCTGGTTCTATAGCACTGATCATGTTGATATCTCGCTCGATAAAGTCTATCAATTACGTTTAGATACCAAAAACCCTGATATAGATTTTAATCGCCTACGTGATATTGAAGCGGCTAAACCTATGCCACTATTTGTTAAACGCAATAAGGCTGAAGCTAAAAAGCTATGGGTTGAAGAAAACTCCGACGTAACTGATTTCTACGATGAAAACGACCGCTTCACTGTTACTAACAAAGAGCGCAACTCGTATAATAAATTCTTAAAAGGCTTAGAGCCATGGGAGCGTAAAGTACTCGATCGCGCAGTTGCAGAAGATAAAAACTATTACGTGCTTGAATTTTCGAATTTAGGTGGCCTAGTAATGCCAATTTTACTTGAGCTTAGCTATGAAGATGGTACTAAAGAAGATCGTATGATCCCTGCCGAAATTTGGCGTCGCAACCACAAACATGTGCAAAAACTTATTATTACTGATAAGAACAAGCCTTTGGTATCAGTAACGGTTGATCCTCGTTGGGAAACTGCGGACGTAGATGTTGAAAATAATAACTACCCTCGTCGTATTATCCCTTCACGTATTGAAGTGTATAAAAAAGAGCAAAGTAAAGCCAAAGTCAGCCGCGATATCATGCACGATAGTAAAACTGAGCTAAAAACAGGTGACGAAAAAGACAGCGATAAGGAGCAAGAATAATGCGTTTTATGCTTATTGTTTTTGCTTTTATAGGTGCTATGCCAGCGATGGCGCATCAACTTAAAGCATCAGTAACTACAGTTTTATTTAATAAACGTACTAGTAATATTGAGCTAATGCATCGTTTTTATTTACATGATACCGAGCATGCTGTGGAGCATTTATTTGCCGGTGGTGCAGATATTATTAGTAATAAAGAAGATCAACAACGCTTTGTAGATTACATAGAATCACATGTTGCTTTACAAACACTCGGCGGTGAGCCGCTAGTGCTAAAGGATGTGGGTGCGCAAGTTGATGGTAAGTTTTTTTGGGTTTACCAAGAAGCGCCAATCCCTAAGGACATTAAAGGGATCCGCATGAGTCACGGTGCGCTGCGTGATTTATGGCCTGCGCAAGTGAATATGGTTAATGTTGAAGGTAAAGGCAAAGTGAAAACATTGCACTTTACCCAAGATGACACTTGGCTAGAAGCGCGCTTTGAACCAGCTAATACTGGGGTAGAGCAAACAAAGTAGGCAAATTTAAAAGCCCCCCAACCGACGCGTACAGTAGTTTTGTGCGCGTTTTTTATTAATTTTTATATTAAATACGAATATGTCCCTTTTCATATCTAATTGCGTAAACTATCTTAAAGTAAGTAATTTGGATGAAAATCAAATCATATACAAGGAGTGGTATGAATACGTATCAAAGTACAGTAGCTGGGGTTATTTTTGATTTAGATGGCACCTTAGTATCATCTGAACTTGATTTTACTCTCATCAAAGCTCAAGTCGGTTGCCCAGACGAGCATGATCTACTTAGTTTTATTGAGGGGCTTCCTTCGCCTTATATGCGTGAGGAAGCAATGAATATTGTCCATCAGCATGAGCTTATTGATGCTCAACATGCAACGTTGTTACCCGGTGTAGCGCACGCTATCGCGCGTTTAAAAGAGCAAGCAATACCAATGGCAATCGTGACACGTAATTACGACCGCGCTACTACGTTGAAACTAAAAAATAACCCGTTACCAATTCAAACTGTGCTCACGCGAAGTGATGCGCCCCCTAAACCAGATCCGAGTGCTTTGAATGCAATCGCAACATTATGGGGAATAGATCAGCAACACATACTTTATGTTGGTGATTACCTTTATGATATTCAGGCTGCTCATAATGCCAATATGCGTGCCTGTTTATATGCACCAAGTGATGTTCCTGCATATGCAGATCAAGCGGATTATATTCTGCATCATTTTTCTGAATTGCCTAAGTTAATAAATAATTTAGGACAAACACAACAATCTCGACTTTCAAATGCTTCCGTTTAGCTGACTTTGTTGTGTTATGTTAAATAGCGTGTTGTTTAACTTTTATAAATGTTAGTGCTGTAAAATGGAATGTCATTATTGTGATTTTGCAGCCATTTAATCACTAGCCCAATACAGTGCGAATTGTTAAAATGTCGCCAATATCGAGTTTCCAATAGAGGCATAAGATGGGCAGAGCATTTGAAGTACGTAAAAGCTCCATGGCGAAAACAGCCAATGCTAAAACCAAAGTTAATTCTAAATACGGTAAAGAAATTTACGTAGCAGCAAAAAATGGTGAACCTGATCCAGAAGTAAACCAGTCGCTAAAACGCTTAATCGAACGTGCAAAGCGAGATCAAGTACCAGCACATGTTATCGAAAAAGCGATAGAAAAAGCTGCTGGCGGAGCTGGTGAAGATTATGCAACAGCCCGTTACGAAGGCTATGGCCCAGGTAATTGTATGGTGATTGTTGACTGTTTAACAGATAACCCAAATCGTACTATTAAAGATGTTCGCTTACCGTTCACTAAAACTGACTCAAAAATAGGTACGCCAGGCTGTGTAGCTCATATGTTTGATCATTTGGCTGTACTTGGCTTTAGTGGTGACGATGATGAAGTGATACTTGAAGCATTAATGATGGCTGATGTTGATGTAACCGATGTTGAAGTTGAAGACGGCAAAGTATCGGTTTTTGCTCCCCATACCGAATATTACAAAGCCAAAACAGCATTAGAAGAGGCGTTTGAAGGTATTAATTTTGAAGTTGACGAAATTACCTTTGTGCCACAAGTACATATAGAAATTACTGATGCCGATGTTATCGCTAATTTTGATAAATTTATTGCAATGTTGGAAGATTGTGACGACGTACAAAACGTTTATCATAACGCCATTGTAGTAAATTAGGCTGAAGCTATAAAGTTAACGAGAGTACAGTTAGTAGTCTCGAGATGATATAAAGCGCATTTCATTGCTGGAATGTGCTTTTTTGTTGGTAATAGCTTATTTTTCTGAATGCTGGTTATTCAGGAGAATTATGGCTAAAGGATAATTTAAGCAAAAAAAAACCAGCCCAAGGGCTGGCAATATGACACTAACAAACTCGAAGGGGAGTTATTGTTGCGCTTTGTATTTTATACGAAACGCATGCAATAATGGTTCAGTATAACCACTGGGTTGTTTAACTCCTTCTAATACAAGGGCTAATGCCGCTTGATATGCAATACTTTGTGCTAAGCTTTGCACTGAATCAGCCATATTAACATAAGCCGGATCCCCTTCATTTTGGCCATCCACTACTTTTGCCATTTTCGCCATAGTCGTTGCTATTTGTGCCTGCGTGCATACCCCATGCTGCAACCAGTTAGCCATATGTTGGCTTGAAATACGCAGTGTAGCCCTATCTTCCATTAATCCTATATGGTTAATGTCAGGCACTTTAGAACAGCCTACACCTTGATCAATCCAACGTACAACATAACCTAAAATACCTTGAGCATTGTTATCCAGCTCTGCCTGAATATCTTCTTTGCTCAAACAATTAGGATCAACCATCAAAGGCGGAGTTAATAGTTCTGTTAAACTAGCGTGTTGACGCTGGGCAATCGCTTTTTGACAGGCAAACACATCAACATAATGATAGTGCATAGCATGTAAGGTGGCTGCAGTAGGGGAGGGCACCCAAGCAGTATTAGCACCTGATTGCGGATGGGCAATTTTTTGCTCCATCATCAATGCCATTTTATCGGGCATTGGCCACATACCTTTGCCTATTTGTGCGCGACCACTTAACCCAGTTTGTAAACCAATATCGACATTTCTGTCTTCATAAGCATTGATCCAAGCTTGTTGCTTAATGGCTGCTTTTGGTAATACTACACCTGCTTGCATTGAGGTATGAATTTCATCACCTGTACGGTCTAAAAAGCCAGTATTGATAAATACCACACGTTGTTTAGCAGCATTAATACAGGCTTTTAGGTTCACCGATGTACGGCGCTCTTCATCCATAATGCCCATTTTGATGGTGTTTTTCGGTAACTGTAAAAGCTGTTCAATACGACTAAATAATGTATTGGTAAAAGCAACTTCTTCAGGACCATGCATTTTCGGTTTGACAATATTGATACTGGCTGCAGTTGAATTTTTTACCGGGCTATTGCCATTTAAGTCATGCAGTGCGGCAGTGACCGTGATCATGGCATCCATGATACCTTCAAATACGTCGCGGCCTTGGCTATCTTGAATCGCAGGGTTTGTCATTAAATGGCCAACATTACGCACAAACATCATACTACGCCCTTTTAGACTTAGCGGTTTGCCATCAATACCTGAATAACTGCGGTCTTTGGCGAGTGTACGCTCAATCGTTTTGCCACCTTTTGTGAATGACTCAGCGAGCGTGCCTTTCATTAAACCTAACCAATTTTGATAAACTTGCACTTTGTCTTCGCCATCAACGGCGGCAACGGAGTCTTCACAATCCATGATGGTGGTAAGTGCAGCTTCGAGAACGACGTCTTTTAAGCCCGCTTTGTCGGCTGCACCAATGCTATGATTATGATCTATTTGTAACTCTATATGGAGGCCATGACTGAGTAATAAAATTGCACTGGGATTTTGTGCTTCACCTTGAAAGCCAACAAGTTGCGCTGGTTGTTTTAAGGTGGTTTGTGAGCTATCACGTAGGGTAATAATAAGTTGCCCGTTCACTACAGAGTAGTTAGTGCTTTCAATATGTGAGCCATTTTCAAGTGGTAACGCTTTATCTAAAAACTGCCTTGCGTAGGCCATTACTTTAAAACCGCGAACCGGATTATATGTACTGCCTTTTTCCGCACCATCTTCTTCACTAAGTACATCAGTACCGTATAAGGCATCGTATAACGACCCCCAGCGTGCGTTAGCGGCATTAAGTGCAAAGCGTGCATTACTTACTGGCACAACCAGCTGAGGGCCAGCTGTGCGGGCTATTTCAGGCTCAACATTTTCTGTCTCAATGCAAAAATTATCGGGCTCAGGAACTAAATAACCAATGTCAGTTAAAAACTGTTGGTATTGTGCTGCATCCCAGTGTTTGTGGGCAACGTGATAGCTATCAATCTGGTGTTGTAGGTCTTCACGCTTAATAAGCAGCTGACGGTTAATAGGGCTTAAATCATCAATAATTTCAGCAAATCCTTGCCAAAAGTGTTGTTCGCTAATACCTGTACCGGGTAGCAGTTGCTGGTTAACAAAATTGGCTAATTGGTTATCTACGGTTAATCCAAATTGGCTGTGAGAGAGTGTCATAATCGATATCCTTTTAAACGGTCGCGGTGCAATTGACTGCATGTAGCAATCTTTTGTTAACCATAACCTAAAAATACGCAATAGGTGTTCTTTTAGCCATTCACTAAATATATAGCCAGCATAACAACTATAAATTTACTAAATCAAACAAATCGGCCTAATGTTGATTTAAGCGCTACGGAGCATTAACTCCTAAGCCTCTCACACAACCATATAAATAAAATTTAGTTTTAACCCGTTCAGAGGATTTTTTATTATGACTACTTATCAACGTGAAACCGATACTTTAGCTACACTTTGTCAAGCACAAGGTAAAACATGGCAAGCAATTAGTCCTGAATATGCAAGCCGTATGCGTTTACAAAATCGTTTTCGTACGGGATTAGATATCGCCCAGTTTACAGCTGACATTATGCGTGAAGACATGGCTGCATATGATGCTGATACCAGCCAATACACACAATCGCTTGGTTGCTGGCATGGTTTTACTGCCCAACAAATGATGATGGCGATTAAACGTCACCAAAAAACCACTAAGCGTAGCTACGTATACCTAAGCGGTTGGATGGTTGCTGCACTGCGCTCAGAGTTCGGCCCACTGCCGGATCAAAGTATGCACGAAAAAACCTCAGTACCGGCGTTGATTGAAGAAATTTATACTTTCCTAAAACAAGCTGATGCCCGTGAACTTGACCATTTATTTAAAGACTTAGATAACGCCAAAGCAACTGGTGGTGATGTACAAGCGGTACTTGATAAAATAGATAACTTTGAAAGTCATGTGGTGCCGATCATCGCAGATATTGATGCTGGTTTTGGTAATGAAGAAGCAACCTATCTACTCGCTAAAAAAATGATTGAAGCGGGGGCATGTGCTATCCAAATCGAAAACCAAGTTTCAGACGCGAAGCAATGTGGTCACCAAGCCGGTAAAGTAACTGTGCCACACGAAGACTTTTTAGCAAAAATTAACGCCGTGCGTTATGCTTTTTTAGAACTGGGTATTGATAACGGTATTATTGTCGCACGTACTGACTCACTTGGTGCTAGCTTGACCCAAAAAGTGCCAGTATCACAAACACCTGGCGACCTCGCTAGTCAGTACAATGCGTTTTTAGAAACCACACCAATTAACGGTGTTGAAGATTTAAATGAAGGTGATACGGCAATGAAGCTGAACGGCCAATTATGTAAGCCGACTCGCCTTGATAATGGTTTATACCAATTCCGCGAAGGCACAGAAAAAGACCGTGTTGTACTAGATTGTATTACCAGCTTGCAGTCGGGTGCTGATTTACTGTGGATTGAAACTGAAAAACCACATGTAAAACAAATTGCTGAACTGGTTAATCGGGTTAAAGAGCAAGTTCCTGACGCTAAACTGGTTTATAACAATTCACCTTCGTTCAACTGGACATTGAAATTCCGCGAACAAGTTTATCAACAGTGGTTAGACGAAGGCAAAGACCTATCTGCTTATCCAAGTATTGATGATAATAAGGCGCTAATGGCACCAGAGATGGATGAAACTGAACTTGCAGTCGCAGCTGATGAGTTAGTACAAAACTTCCAACGTGATGGGGCACGCGAAGCTGGTATTTTCCACCACTTAATTACGCTACCGACCTATCACACGGCTGCATTGAGCACTGATATTCTGTCAGAAGGCTACTTTGGTGATTTAGGTATGCTAGCTTATGTACGTGATGTGCAGCGTCAAGAAATTCGCCGCGAACAAGCATCCGTTAAGCATCAAGATTTAGCCGGTTCTAACATGGGAGATACCCATAAAGAGTACTTCTCAGGTGAGAATGCGCTTAAAGCTGGCGGCGAAGCAAACACTATGAACCAGTTCTAACATAACAGTCCAACTCAATAATATTACAAAGGGCCGCAAGGCCCTTTTTTTGATGCTAGCAATTACAGAGGATATACAGCATCAAACATACTAACTTTGCCGCTCAGATCAGATTTTAACTAAGGCTTGGATCAGTATTTAACTAGCATCAGATTTATTTTCAATTTTTGGATCAGAGTTTAATCAAGTCAATTTTTTGGTGGTTTTTCTTATCAATTTAGCGATTTAATCAGCTTTTAGCTCTTTGGAAAGGGGGGATTTTGATAAAAATGGCCGTTATTAGCCATTAATCAGAAAATATAAACCGATTTTTTACCAACTCTAACCGACTACAAACCACTTTTTTACCAACTTAAACGCCATAAACAGTGACTCAAACCGATTTTTTACTAACTCAATGACCAAAAACGTCATAAACCGAAATTTTACTAACTCGATTTTTTACAAAGTCCGATATTTGTGTAAACTTTAGAATATGTGAATGAGCACTCACTTTTTGTAAAGGGGGTTTACAAAAAGTGATCGAGAGTAAAGTTAGCGAGGGGAAATTAGGCTAACTGATCTAACTTTTTAAGCTCGCTAACTCCCTTCTATTTACTATGTTTATCAAACCACCATTGAATATAAGCTACTTTAGCCATCAAGTTTGACGGCCGTTTTGTTATGCCATGTGATGCATCGGGAATACGTACCATTGCAGTATCAACTCCTTGTAGCTTTAATGCTTGATAGAATTGCTCGGTCTCAGAAATAGGAGTGCGGTGATCCGCTTCACCAGTGAGTAGCATGGTTGGTGTTTTAACATTATCAACATAGCTAATTGGCGAGCGTTTCATATAATGCTCAATATGATCCCATGGCTTACCTGGGAACCAGTAATCGGCAAAGAATGGGTAGAAGTCAGCAGTTAGTACAAAGCTGATCCAATTGATCACCGGCTTGGCAACAACAGCGGCGGCAAATCTGTCGGTATGGCCAACAATCCACGCCGTAAGTACACCGCCACCTGAGCCACCGGTTACAAACAGTTTTGACTGATCAATAAAACCTTTGCCAATAAGCGCATCAACGCCAGTCATTAAGTCATCAAAATCGTTACTAGGATAATTGTGATGAATAGTTTGCGCGAACTCCTTCCCATATGAATCACTACCACGCGGGTTCATATATAAAACCACATTACCTTTAGCGGCAAATAATTGTATTTCAGCGCTAAAGTGTGGACCGTAGTTAGCGACAGGGCCGCCGTGTATTTCTAAAATAAGGGGATATTTTTTACTACTATCAAACCCAGGAGGGTAGGCGACCCAACCTTGAATAGGTAAGTCGTCATAACTTGATTTCAGCCAAATTTCTTCTACTTTTGCCAGCTGTTTATTGCCAAGCGCGTCGTCATTTAATTTTGTTAAACGTTGTGTTTTACCATTTTTAACTATTGCTATATCAGCAGGGCGTTGGGTATCAGCAAGCGTGATTGCCACATCTCCATCGTCGCTTATATCAAAGTCACCACCAGAATAAGGGCGACCGAATGAAACACTTCCTATTTTTTGTGTGATCACTTTTCGTTTGCCGCTACGTGGTTGATAAGCGAGTGCGGTTTGGCCTTCACTGGCGTAACTAAAATAAAGCCCTCTAGAATTATCAGCCCATTTAATTTGCTCGACACTGCGGTCAAAATCAGCGGTTAAACTTGTGGTATCACCCGATTTTAAATCGCGAATATATAGCTGGGTATTTTCATAATTGGTACGTTTATCATCATAACCGGTATAGGCAAGATAATGCCCATCTGGTGATATTTGCGGTTGCTGATCTGGACCTTCTCGGTCGGTAAGCGCTGTTATTTGTAGATCATTTAATGTCAGCTGATATATTTCAGAATTTGTTGGTTTGAGTTTAAAGTTAGTGTGGCGATTAGCCGAAAAATAAAGGCTGTTACTATCTTCAGAAAAGCTAACTGGCCCGCCATGATCAAAATCGCCAGAGGTTAACTGACGGGCATTACCGCCATTGGCATCAATAGTAAACAAATGACGAAAACCAGGCTTGGTATAACCGCCGCCATCGGCACGATAATACACGTCATCAATAAATTTAGCTGGCTCTGCCCAGCTGGCACCTTCAGGCTTGCCTGGTAAATTAATAGGGGGAGTAACTTTACTCGGTACAAATTGGCTAAACAGTAATTGCCGACCATTCGGTGACCACTGCAAACTTGCAGGGCTTTGAGTAAGATTACTAATTTTTGCAACCGCGCCTGTTTTTAGCCATTTTACATAAATTTGGCTACTGCCATCGCGCGTTGAAATAAACGCTAAGCGTGATTCATCAGGAGAGAGGACTGGTGAATAATCCATATGCACACCGGATGTAAGTGGCTGTAACTGTTTAGAACTACTATCGACAGACCAAATATTACTGACTTTACTATCGCTTTTAATGTCCATGCGATTACGAACAAAGTAGATGGTTTTACCGTCGTTAGTCATTTCAATTTGATTGGCATATTCAAGGTCGAATACATTTTCAAGCTGGAAAGTTTGTTCGGCTTGGCTTGCAAAAGTAGTAAAACTGGTTGTTATCAAAAGTGCAGCGATAGGGGCAATCAACTTCATTTTTATTCCTTGTTATTAAACAGTATGAGCTCTGTTATAAAGTAGGAATGGTTAAAAATATAGTGACTTGCGATGAATGCACATTGCACAATGTGTTAATGTATGAGCTCCACTTGACAAGAATGTATGACTTCTTTAATCATAAAATTAACAAGGGTTGGGGAAATTTTATAAACATTGGCGATTTCTTTTTGTTTGAAACGTCCGTCACGGTAAAAACTTATAATGTTTTGATGTCGAGTCGATAATTTTTTCATGGTATTGTTGATAGATTCAGATAGTTGCTTATGCGAATAATGTTCTTCTATATCAGAGTAGGAGTCGTGTAGCTCATCTAGTGGGATCCCTTCAATATCAATCAAAGCATCTCTTTTCTTCTTTCTAAGCATATCAATCGCAATATTCCGCGCAACTTGGTAAGTAAAGCTAGTGGTATTTTTTACGTCACTATTTTGTTGTTTACTCATGGTTGCTAATCGTAAAAAGGTCTCTTGTAATGCATCTTCAGATAAGTAAGGGCAATGCAAAATAGAGTTTAAAAACATCAGTAATTTTGTTTTATTTTGAGAAATAACTTCTGACCATTGAACTGCAAATACTGACACTGCCAACTTCCTTTGTATATTGAATAGATCCGCAACTGCGAATGTGAATAGTTATCAGTTGCTATTATTGTTTGGGTGCAGGTCAGTTGTCAATATAAAGTTGTAAAATATTAGTGAAATTTAATTGTTATTTTATTGCTTACTCATTCGTCTCTTTAAATAAGTTTTTTAGTTCCAATAAGTTAAGCGAGAAATAAATGAATTTTAAGTGTAAACACATAGCACTCATTGTTGTCATGGTTATGCAGTTGTTAATGGGGTGCTACCAAGGTGATGTTGGTGTATCAACTCAAGAGGCGTTGCCTTCTGAGCAGGTAATTATCAAACGTAGTCAATTTGGTATCGCGCATATCAAAGCAGATAGTCTTTATGGGTTAGGGTATGGTAATGCTTACGCACAAGCACAAGATCATGCATGTATTTTGGCTGATGGTTATCTGCGTATACAGGGACAGAGGGCAAAATATTTAGGGGCAGATAAACAACCTGATGACAATTACTATGTAATCTCTGATTTTGGATACAGGATTTTAGATGTACATGGCAGAACTGAACGGGCATATGCTGGTTTATCTGAGCAAACAAAGGCTTTAGCTGCGGGCTTTGCTGCGGGATATAATGCATATTTAGCTGCTGTAGAACGCGGGGATGAATCATTAGCAAGTGAGTGTGCAGGAGAAGAGTGGGTAAAGCCCATCACTGCTGTTGATGTTGTCGCGAATATATTAATGTTGGGGGTGCAAAGCAGTGCTGGGCGTTTTATGCCTGCAATGGTGAGAGCTCATCCTGGTACAGAGCAAGAATGGCTGCCAAAGTTAGTTACCAATGAACAGCAATCCTGGCCACTTGCAATGATGAAATTAAATTTAGATCAATCGCTACAAACTCAAGGTTCAAATGGATGGGCACTGGGCAAAGAAAAAACTCGAAATGGTAAAGGAATTTTATTAGCTAATCCGCATTTTCCGTTTAGTGGAAATTTTAGGTTTTGGGCGCATCAAGCCGAGCTTTCTGGGAAAATGAATGTAATGGGGGCATCGGTTGTTGGCTTCCCTGGTGTTGTTAATATTGGTTTTAATAATGAACTTGCATGGACACATACTTTCTCGGCCGCTAAGCATGCTGTTATCTATCGCCTTTCGCTTGATCCAAAAAACCCATTACGTTATCAAATTGATGGACAATGGCAAGAAATTGAGCCGCAGGAAGTTGAATTAGAAGTAAAAACAGCATCAGGCCCTATTCGCTTAGTGAAAACGATTTATCGCACCGATGTGGGGATTGTAATTGAGGATGCCCAGCGTTTCCCTTGGGATAATGAATTTGCTTATGTCATCAAAGAAACTAATTTAGATAGTTTTGATGCTATTGATCACTGGCTTGCGCTGAATCAGGCTGACTCAATGGCCGAGTTTAAAGCTACATTTAAACATTTTGATGGAATGTTATTTAATAATACCCTTGCGGTAGATAAGTTAGGTAGTGCATTTTATATTGATGACTCTAATGTTCCTGCACTTTCTACTGCTGCTTTACAATTATTGAGTTCACATCCACAAATTTCGCAAATATTTAAAAAGACAGGTATGCCTGTACTACCTGGGGATAAAAGTGAGCTCATTTATTCTCAAGAGGTTGACTTTGAAAACGCTCCGCAACTTGAGCGAACTGATTATGTGCAAAATGCGAATGATTCGTACTGGTTAACTAATGGGAAGTCCCCTTTGCATGGATATTCTCCATTATATGGGAAAGTTAATAGCCAGCAGTCCTTGCGGACTCGACAAAGCTTAGCGATGCTAGAAGCTGCGGATACTGACGGCTTATTTAATGGCTCTGAAGTAGAAATAGCATTATTAAATAACGAAACGTATTTTGAACGGTTTATGCCTGATCTTTTGCGACTGTGTGCTGATAATGCAGGTCAAAAAATGCACCTTAAGGAAGATGTTGTTAGTGTCGACCCAGCTTGTAATGCAGTAAAATTATGGGATGGAACATTTAATTTAACAGCTAGATCGGCTCATTTAATTTTAGAGTTTGCTGAACAGTTAGATTTCAAAGCTGATTTCTCTATTCCTTTTGACCCTATACAGCCGCAAATAACACCTCGTGTATTACGTCAAACTGAAACTGTTTTGCGCAAGCTATTAATTGCAGCAAAAAATGTTGAAACTGCTGGGTTTTCTTTAACCGAAGAATTGAGCAAAGTACAGTTTGTACAAAAAGGTGAACAACAAATTCCTTGGCCAGGTGCGGCACATAGAGTAGGGGGGTTTAATGTGTTCTCAACATCAACTCATATGGATTTAACCAGTTTCTCTACCAGCATTGAAACACCAATTGCAGACTTCATATCGGGACGTCCAACCTATTCGGGCTTAAGTAAGCGTGGTTTTGATATTAATTTTGGCTCTAGCTGGATGATGGTTGTTGAATTTACGGATAACGGCCCTCAAGCACGGGGGTTATTAAGTTTTTCACAATCAGCAAATAGTCATTCGGCCCACTTTGCAGATCAAAGTCATTACTACAGCAACAATGCGCACTTAATTGACTTACCTTTTACTGCCGATGCGCTGGCTACTCAAATAACAAAAGAGCAGCATTTGATTATTGAAAAAGACTAAAAATTTTTCACCGCTATACGTCACACCATCAATAACAAACAATGATCAGAGGACAGCACATGAGTTTTGATAACGAAGACGGTGTTTTTAAAGTATTAATTAATCATGAAGAACAGTATTCCCTATGGCCTGCTTATAAAACAGTACCGGGTGGTTGGACTGATGTGGGTATCGAAGGAAATAAAGCCCTATGCTTAGATTATATAAACCAACATTGGACGGATATGCGCCCTTTAAGTTTAAGAAAAGCAATGGCAGAGCAAGCTGCTCAGGGTCATGATGAAGTCTGACGTGCTAACTTTAATGGAGTAAATCATGACAGCTATTACCATCATGGATTATTTGTATGTCCATGTCGAGCAACAATCAGAGCAGTGTGCGCTGATCTGTGTCGACCGTAAAAATAAAATCACCTATAGCTATAAAGCACTTTATGCACAAAGCTTGCTTGTTGCCAGTCATATTGCGCCATTAGTTGCAGCAAAAGAACGTGTATTAATTCTTATGGATACAGGAATTGATTATGTTACTAGCTTTTTAGCATGTCAGTATTTGGGGGTTACAGCGATCCCCAGCTTTGCGCCAGAGTCAACTAAAGCGCAACATATTGCACGTACAGTAGGTATTGCTGAAGATTCACAAGCGACGTTGGTACTTACTAGTCGTCGTTTCGCAGATACCGTAAGTATAATGTGTGAGCAGCTTACGAATAGCCAAATGTTAGTAATTGATGAACTTAATGATTGTTACGAAACACCAGCTCGTTATGACGCGAAGCCAAACGACATTGCATTTTTGCAATATACATCAGGCTCTACAGCAAAACCCAAAGGCGTAATGATTAGCCATGGTAATTTAATAGCGAATGAGCGGGTGATCAGCCAGAAAATGCAAACAACCGAAAACGATATTATGGTGAGTTGGTTGCCACTTTTTCATGATATGGGCTTGATTGGTGGGTTATTACAACCTCTGTTTGTAGGTTTCCCATTGGTGTTGGCATCCCCTCGATACTTTATGGAGCGGCCAGCACGCTGGTTGCAACTTATTAGTGATTATAAAGGCACTATTTCTGGCGGACCTGATTTTTCTTTTCGACTTTGCTTAGATCGAATTAAAGCAGCTCAACTGAGTCAGTTCGATTTGAGTCATTGGCGAGTTGCCTACTCTGGCGCCGAACCTATTCGACATGACACTTTACTCGAGTTTGCGGATAAGTTTGCTGGATCTGGCTTTAAAGAATCTGCAATTTATCCTTGTTATGGTTTGGCTGAAGGCACCTTAATGGTCACGGGGAGTGAAGCTTTCAAAGGTGCGTATATACGTGCTTTTGATAATAACCAACTCGCGAAAGGAAAAGCAAAGAGTGTAAGGGCAAAAGATAGTCGCAATACGGATAGTTATAGCCATCAGGTTGGGTGTGGTTTGGTGGGAGCTGATCATACATTACGGATCTCGTGCCCTACGACGTTTGCAGCCAAAGCGGCTGGCGAAATAGGTGAGATCTGGTGTGCAGGTCCGAGTATCGCTTTGGGTTATTGGCAAAATGAGGTTGCTACAGTAGAGACGTTTGTTGAACTTGATGGTAAACGTTGGTTGCGCACCGGTGATGTCGGTTATATTTATAACGAGCAGTTGTTTATTTCAGGTCGACAAAAAGATTTGATCATTATCAATGGTCATAATTTGTATCCGCAAGATCTTGAGCGCAGTATTGAGGCCCAATTGAGCTTTGTACGCCAAGGAAGAGTGTCGGCATTCCCTATTCCTAGCAAAGAATCTGGTGAAGGGATTGGTTTAGCAATTGAAACGAGTAACCAGTATCGTAACCAAACTCCAGCTACACAAACAGCAATTATCATTCGTGACTTTATTCTTTCTGAATTTGGGCATTGTCCAGAACTTATCATTCTTTTAGACCAAGGGGGGTTACCTAAAACCTCTAGCGGTAAATTACAACGTAGCGCGTGCTTGAAATTATATACAGCAAATAAGCTCGCTGTTTACGGGGGATTTAGTCGTGAAGAGCTACAGCAATTAATACTGCAAAATTCAACAGATCATACACAGTGGAACAAATTTGAAAATGACATGGCCGCATTGTGGCAAGCTGTTTTACATTATCCAGTACGTGGCGATCAGGATGATTTTTTTGCGTTAGGCGGCAGCTCAATTAAAGCGGTGCAATTACTTACAAAAGTACAAAAAAAGTTTAATTGCTATTTAGATACAACGAGTATTTTTAGCGCTCACCGATTCGTTGATTTTTGTGTTTTAGTTAAACAAGTTCAAACTAAAAAAAACACCTCGATAATTATCGAAAAACAAGACTTAGTTGAGGCACCATTGAGTGCGCAACAACTCAGGCAAGTATTTTTATGGCAATTGCAACCGCATAGTAATGCAAATCACATAGGTGCGCAGCTCACGTTAAATGGCGTCGTAAATAAGGATGCTTTACAGGTAGCGTGTCAACAAGTGCTAAACGAACAAGCTATTTTGCGACAACGGTACTTTAAGAACAACCACGGACAGTGGCGACAAAGTACTGTAACGCAAACCCTTGATTGGCAGTTCGCAGATCTACGAGCGCAAAAAGAGAATGAGCAAGAAAGTGCTGCTTGGATAGCAGACTTTAGTCGTCAAACATTTGCTTTAGATCAAGGTGAAAACTTTAGGATTGGTTTAATTCGCAGTGCAGATAAGCGCTATACTTGGTTACTCTCAATGCATCATATTGCTTCTGATGCGTGGACATTTGAGTTATTGATTGAGGCAATAAGCAAGTATTACCACTGCCTTTGTCTTGGACAACCGTTACCAACAAACCAGCCAGAAATAAGTTACAGTGATTATGCTGCTTGGCAACAAGACTGGTTGCTATCAGAGCAAGCTAGTGCGCAATTAGCATACTGGCAAGCACAATTGCAAGGCGCTGGAGATGAAGTGCTTTTAGCGCCGCAACATCATCGACAACTCGATGTAGTGCCATTAGCTACAACCATGTTGACAGTTAATTATCAACAGGTACAAAGTCTTCAGGCAGTGGCACACCAGCAACATGCTAGTTTATTTATGCTGCTATTAAGCAGTTTACAAGTATTGTTTTATCGCATAGCAGGCAGAGCAAAACCACGGATCGCAATTGCAACAGCGAATAGACAAAATGCGCAAGTGCAGTCTTTAGCTGGTTTTTTTATAAATACCCAAGTGATCACGGCAGATATTTCCCCGCAGCAAAGCTTTGAAAGTGTATTGGATGTTTGTAAAGAAAAAGTAATGATGGCGCAGGAAAATCAGGACTACCCGTTTGAAAAATTGGTTGAAATATTAAACCCTGAACGCCTTTTAGGGCAAACACCTTTGTTCCAAGTTATGTTTAATCACGTTGAGTATGATTTTAATGGCTTAGCGTCACTGCCTGAATTGACGTGTGCACAGATCCAATCATTGCCCCATGAAGCGCAATTTGATTTTAGTGTAGATTCACGGTTATTTGCTGATGGCGAGCTGGCTCTTGAGCTACAATATAACAGCGCATTATTCGACAGTGATTATGTAGCAAAAATAAAGGCTTGTTGGCACACACTACTGACACAAATTATCCAACAGCCACAACTAGCAATTGGTAACTTAGTACCGACCCAAAACACAAAGCAGTGGTTACAGTTAGGACAAGGGAAATGTAGCCAGTTACCTAAAACTAATTGGTTAACGTCGGTATCGCAACACGCGCCAGATAGCACTGCAATTATCTATCAAAATACGCATTACAGCTATGGTTGGTTAGAACAAACAGCGAATTGTTTAGCGCGGGGGTTAATAGCCTCAGAACTTGGCTGTAACCCTGTTGTTGGGGTGATGCTACCAAGAACTCCTATTATGCTTGCTTGTATATTGGCGTGTATAAAAGCGCGTGTTGCTTATTTACCCCTTGATATGAGCCTCCCTAAGCAAAAGTTGCAACACATGCTACAAGATAGCGCTTGCCAAGGAATCTTTGCTGATCAATCACAAGACATTACCGATTTTTCTGGTGCATGGTTATTGCCAAATACGTTACTGGGTAAGCCACACCAAGGCACTGACGTACCTTTTGTTTTTAGTCACGTTGAGCAGGTTGCTTATTTAAATTATACCTCTGGCTCAACCGGTCAAGCCAAGGGGGTCGCTATTAGCCATGGCGCATTAGCACTTTATATAGAATCAGCCAAAGAATTTATTGGGCTTAGTAAAGAAGATGTTGTACTGCAATTTGCTACTGCCAACTTTGACGCCTTTGTGGAACAACTTTTTCCAACGTGGGCTATTGGAGCGAGCATCGTATTACGTGATGATAACTTATGGGATGCGCAAACGCTCTACCAGCAAGCTTTACAACACAATATATCAGTAATGGATTTAAGCGCAGCGTATTGGCGAAGTATTGCTGCAAGCTGGGCTAAACAGCACACACCTATTGTTTTGCCTCATTTACGCCAAGTTCACTCCGGCGGTGAAGCAATGTCGGTTAATGGGATTGCTGATTGGCATGCCGCTGGTCTTGGGCATGTTCGGCTGTTAAACACATATGGGCCCACTGAGATAGTAGTGGAAGCAGCAATTTACGACTGCCAATCATTAGCAGCTAATAGATCTGTCCCATTGGGGACACCTTTACAGGGGCGTCGTTTGTATGTGCTTGATGATAACTTAACGCTTGTTGATGAAAATCAAATTGGTGAACTTTATGTTGGTGGTGATATTTTAGCCCGTGAGTATTGTCATCAACCAGTACAGACGGCGCAGAGGTTTATAGCGGACCCATTTATAGATAGTGGCGCGCGTATGTATGCAACGGGAGATTTAGTTCGTTGGCAAGGTGGACAATTACATTATGTTGGTCGACGTGATCATCAAGTTAAAATACGGGGCTTTAGGGTTGAATTAAGTGAAATAGAGCAGCACTTATGTCAATTATCTCATGTAAACACCGCCGTAGTAGTAACACAAGATGCTAAACATGGTTTAGAGCTTATTGCGTATGTTGAAAGTAGTGCAGAGCAATCATTAACCAGCGCTAATTTAAAGCGGGCGCTTATTGAGCAATTACCCCATTACATGATACCGAAACACCTAGTTATTGTGCCTAAATTACAAGTGAATAATAACGGCAAATTAGATCGCCATAACTTACCTGCAATTGCAGATACTGCTACAGACGCCCCAATAGAAATAGCGAGTAATGAAATTGAACAGCTTATTAGCTTAGCTTGGCAGCAACATCTTAAGCTTGGTTTGATTGACCGTCAGGCTAACTTTTTTGATGTGGGTGGGCATTCATTATTATTAATGGCGGTACATGAAACATTACAAAGTCATTTTCCTAAATTACAGCTTACTGAGTTATTTACTTATCCGAGTGTGGCGAGTTTAGCTGCGTATTTATCGGGTTGTGCGGTAGGCGATCTGTCTGCACCAAATACTCCCTCAGCCGACAAACAAAAGCGTGGCATGAATGCATTGGCTGCTCGTCGTAAAAAAGCAAGAGAATCTTAATTATGTCAAACAGAGAATATAGTGAATTAGACATCGCGGTCGTTGGTATGGCTGGGCGTTTTCCTGATGCAAATAACGTCGAAGAGCTTTGGCAAAATATCGCGAAGCAACATTGCAGTATCACACCATATAATGATGAACAACTGCGTGGCGCTGGGGTAGACAGTGACACGTTAGCGGATCCTGACTATGTTAAAGCAGGGATCCCGTTCTCAGGGATTAAAGCGTTTGATGCTGGCTTTTTTGGCTATAGCCCCAAAGAGGCTGAGCAACTTGACCCTCAACAGCGTATTTTTTTACAGACGTGTTGGCATGCATTGGAAGATGCAGGCATCACACCATGTGCTAATAATTTAACAGGCGTCTTTGCTGGGTGTGGAGTACCGAGTTACTTACTGCAAAATCTGTTATCAAATAACACGCAAAATGACATAACGAGCTTGTTAGCTTTAACAAACGGTAATGATAAAGATTCTTTAGCGACGCGGGTGAGCTATGGGCTCAATCTTAAAGGCCCGTCGGTCACCGTACAAACAGCCTGTTCAACCTCGTTGGTTGCCGTTCATATGGCATGCCGTTCACTGCAAAACTTTGAAAGTGATGCAGCACTCGCTGGCGGTGTATGGCTAAATTTGGCATTCGAACAGGGGTATCATGCACCCGCAGGGGGGAGTTTATCTCCCACTGGACAGTTAAGTGCCTTTTCAGAAAATGCCGATGGTATCTTAATTGGTAGCGGAAGTGCAGCAGTGGTATTGAAGCGTGTTGAAGATGCCCGCAATGCTGGCGATAGTATTTTGGCTGTGATCCGAGGTTCAGCGGTTAATAACGATGGTAAAGATAAAATTGGGTATACGGCACCGAGTGTAACAGGCCAAGCCAATGCGGTGACTGCTGCACTTGAATTTGCTGACGTGGACCCGAGCTCAATTGGATATATTGAAACACATGGTACAGGTACTAAACTGGGTGACCCGATCGAAATTGCTGCTCTTAGCCAAGCCTATCAATCTGATAAAAAACAGTATTGTGCCATTGGCTCGATTAAAGCCAATATTGGGCATTTAGACTCAGCTGCGGGTGTCACAGGTTTGATCAAAGCCGTTCAAGCTTTGCGATATAAGCAATTGCCCCCAAGCATTCATGCCAAGCCGTTAAACCCAGCAATCGACTTCTCGACGAGCCCATTTTATGTCAATGACACATTAAAAGCATGGGAAACTGATACACCTCGCAGGGCGGCTGTTAGTTCGTTAGGGATGGGGGGCACCAATGCGCATGTTATTTTAGAAGAATATGTTCTGCAGGAGCAACCGGAACCAGCAGAGTTAACACGCCGAGCGCCCTGGTATATCTTACCTGTGAGTGGAGCGACTAAAAATGGGCTGAATGATCAGGTTGCTGCGCTTCAGAATATGTTGGTTGCACAGCCACACACTGTTCCAGAAGCTGCCGCGCAATTACAACAAAAGCGTGCCGCACTCGCCTATAGAAAAGCATTTGTGGTCAAAGATCACGAGCAAGCCGTCGCGATGTTAAGCCGTGACGTTGTGGCAATGAAAACGACGGATGTGCGTATTGGCTTGTTGTTTTCGGGACAGGGCTCTCAGTATGTAACTATGGCTCAGCCATTGCTCAAATATAACGCGTATTTTAAATCTGTGTTTAATGAAGCGCTAAGTCATTTTTCTGAGCAATTACAACAGCAACTTACTACGGTATTTTCACCTGAAGATGATCAAGTTCTGATAGCGAACCAACTTCTGAACCAAACGCGAGTGACGCAGCCGGCATTATTTATTGTGGGTTATGCGATGGCGCGCACATATCAGGCATTAGGTGTAACGATCACTGGCATGTTGGGACACAGCATTGGTGAGTATGTCGCGGCATGTTTGGCAAATGTGATGTCATTAGAAACAGCGGTTACCTTGGTGACGGCCAGAGGAGAAGCGCTTCAAGGTATGGCACCTGGTACGATGTTATCTGTCGTGGCTGATGAGCAAAGTCTTGCCCCTTATTTAACTGCTGAGCTGGATATTGCCGCGTTAAATAGTCCGACTAATACCGTGGTTGCTGGGACAAAAGAGGCGATAAGTGCATTACAAACACAACTAAAAGCCGAACAGATAAGTTGTACAAGGCTCCATGTATCTCATGCATTTCATAGCCATTTAACTGAGACGGTTTTACCGGAGTTTAAAGTCGCTTTAGAGAAAGTCCACCTAAGCGCGCCTGATATTGCGTTTGTGAGCAATGTCACCGGACAGTTGATCACAAATGCACAAGCAACATCGGTGCAATACTGGTTAGATCACATTCGTCAGCCAGTAAAATTTGCAGAAGGGGTGCACACGTTATCTGAGCGTTGTGATGTGCTTATTGAAGCAGGGCCAGGTGATACGCTGCAGAAATTGGTGCAGCAAGTGGGCATACCGAAAGAGCTGACGGTGTTAAACTCTATTGCCCATGTACGCGATATGAAAGGCGTCATCGCGCCTTTTGCTAAAACGGCTGCAACGTTATGGCAGTTAGGGTTAAATATTGATTGGCAATATGTTGGAGAGTTGACTCCGAGTACATCTAAAGTACTGCCTGAATACCAGTTTAGCCAGGAAGAATATTGGGTTGAGGTAAATCAAGACCGAACTGTGTCAGCGACACGTGAAGCTGAGTCATCCAGTTTACAGCCGCAATTATTGCAACCTATTTGGCAGCAACAGCCGTTGCATGTTAAGCGTCAAGATTTGAGCGCAGAGCACTTTTTATTATTGGCTTCAGACTCTCATGTATGCAGCGCACTAAGTACGGCGCTTATTGAACGTGGCGCTCAATTAACCATGTTATGGGCAGTACAAAGAGGTGATGCAGAGTTTACGATTCAAGAGAATGGCCACATTAATTTTGATCACACAAACCTCACTCATTGGGAAAAGCTACATGCTTATTTAGCGGATGATACACAGGTAACACATTTTGTAGATACGCGCTTTTTTGTGCCGGCACAATCGGATGATGTCATTGGTTATGAGGCATTACTGCCACTGGTACAGCACTTAGTTGCGACCTTTAATGTGCGATTAAGTGTGTTAGCTACCCAGTTGTTCTCAGTATTGGGCGATGAAAGTTTATCACCAGAAAAGGCCACGCTTTTGGGTCTAACCCGTGGGTTGCCTCTAGAGCACAATACGGTCACACGTGTGATTGAATTTAAAGATGCAGATATTGCCTTCAATGAAGATGTATTGACTAAATTGGTGACTGATTTAGTGGAAGATAAGCCAGAACATAATGAAATAGCTTATCGTGGTAAGCAACGTTTTGTGCTTAGTCAGCAAGCCATTCCTACGAGTGCTGATACATCGATTGAGTCGGGTGTAACGTTAATTACCGGTGGTTTGGGTGGTGTAGGGTTACATCTGGCTAAATACCTAGGTGAGCAAGGTCACAAACTTATTTTGCAAACTCGTGGTCAGTTTGCACCTGAGTCTCAGTGGCAAGCATTACAACAAGCCAGTGATACTGATGACAAGCTGCGTAAGCAGGTAACAGGGTTATTATCACTGCAGGCGAAAAATGTTGATGTAATGGTGATCACTGCTGACGTATTGGACGTCGTACAGCTTGGGCAGTCTGTAAAGTCAGCTGAGCAGCTATTTGGTACGATCACGCATGTTGTACATAGTGCCGGGCTACCAGGTGGTGGTTTCATTGCTGGAATGTCAATGGAGCACGCTAGTGTGACCTTATCGAGCAAGATTCAAGGTACACAGAACTTATTACAGGTATTTAAAGAGCATGCTTTACAGCAGTTCGCTGTGTGTTCTTCTTTGGCCTCCGTATTGGGCGCATATGGGCAAAGTGATTATTGTGCGGCCAACGTGTATTTAGATACATTGGCTCAACAACCGTATAACTTCCCTGTTGTCAGTATTAACTGGGATGCTTGGGCTCAAACCGGGATGGCCGCTAAGTTTGACTTGCCTGAGGGATTAGGACTACAAGGTGATATTGGCGCTGCCATGCTGGCTGATATTTTTGCAAGTGGTCAGCCGCAAGTGTATGCCGCTAGCATGAGTTGGTCACAACTAGTACACGTAACACGTGAGGCGGAGCGGGCGATTTTAAACCCTAAAACGAAGCCAACGGGACATGGACGCCCAGACTTAGACACCGAATATGAAGCACCTGAGAGTGAACTTGAACATAAGCTAGTAGCTGTTTGGCGCGAGTTTCTTGGCTTTGATGAAATAGGGGTATTTGATAGTTTATTTGCCTTGGGCGGTGACTCATTGATAGCCATTCAAATGTTGGCGAAGGTAAAGCAGCAGTTCTCTATTGAATTAGAGCCTGCGGAGTTTTTTGAAGATCCGAGTATTGATAACTTGGCTTATATTATTGAAGGAAAGCTCATAGAGCAGCTTTCATCATAGAAGAAAATGCTAGCCCAAATCTGCATAGATTTGGGCTTTTAACGTCTAGAGGTGGTATAGCATAGTCCGTTACAGGAGTTATGATTTAGCAACTACATGAAACAGGGTAATAAAATATGGAAAAACTAAAATTGGTATATGTCTGCTCTTTGCGTAATGCAGCGGCAGATATGGCAGGTAGAATGGTTGAATATAAAGGGGGGACCCGTTATATGGAGTCACCGTTAGAGCATTTAGTTAAGCAACTTAACAAGAGTGAATTGGGTGATAAGTATGAGCTGCAAGCTGTTATTTTTGATGATGATTTAACGCATACATTGGATCGTGAAAAATTAAAAGGTTATGGCACTTCACGGATTGGGTGCTACGGCGAGTGGATTTATCCGCAGACATTAAAAGTAGGTAATAGGGATGTTGATGAGCTCTTATGTTGTATTCCTTCAAGTTATAGAAAATTATCACGAGGCTCACAAGCTTGGCGAGAAGGTAAGCTGAACTTTGAACAACGTTTAGAGAAGAAGTTGGATGAACTAGGAGCTGATGTCGTGTTATTAGATGGACTCATTGTGATCTTAGATCAACTTGCTAGTGAGGATAGCGCATATGCTAAGCGTATCGTCAATATTCACCCAGGGATCACAAGGGAAGGTTCACTTTATCAGCGTAGAGGCGCAACAGCGACACTTGATGCTTTATATGGTGCGCAAGGTAAGCAGGTTACAAATTGGAAAACAATGGATATGATTGACACGGATGTGGTCGATAAAACGGGTGCTTCACTGCACTATATCGATCAAGGAATAGATTCAGGTCCTGTTATTCACGATGTATTAAATACCCCAATTACACCTACAGATACTATTTTTGAATTGCGATGGAATAATTTTCAGCAGAGTTTATTTCCAGCCATGACCCAAGGGCTATATGAGTTAGCTCAAATAGACAGATTCGAAACAGAAAAAATGTAACGTCATTCACGCGCTAATTTAAACAATATCGCCATCATTTGGAATACAGTTTATTGTTGATTTTACATTACAGCGGTGGGGTGGTGTTTTTATGTCTTTTTGAGGTTAAATTTTTACAGGTGTGGCTGGCTTTTTTATCTCGTTGTCTATTGAATTATAATAATAAAATTAATTACTATTTGTATTAAATTTCTTTCTATTTAGTTCGTCTGTCGTTCGATTAACTACTATAATTTAGGATGAAATAATGAATAAACTAGCATTTTGTATGTTTCCGGTTGCCTTAGCTGTGTCGGCAGCTGTTTCAGCAGATGAAAAAGAACAACTTACGTCGATTGAGAATATCGTTGTTTATGGTGATAAAGCGGGTCGCTCGTTAAAAGATACTACCTCTTCGGTTGCGGTAATAACGAGTGAAGAGCTAGCCAATGGGCAATCAGATTCATACGTCGATATTTTGTCGGATATTGCAAATGTGGTTTTTTCAGATAGTTTACCAAGCATCCGCGGTATTAAAGGAGAAGGTATTGCAACGGGATCATACTCTTTCACTTCAGGTGCTAAAGCGCGTGTTGCAGTGATAACCGATGGCGTTTCAGAACCATTTGTCGCAACATTAACGGGTGATCTTGGTTTATGGGATGTACAGCAAATCGAAGTATTACGTGGGCCACAATCATCTAATAGTGGCCGAAATAGCATGGGGGGGAACGTTTATATCACCACAAACACACCTTCTATGGATAGACTGGAAGCAGCTGTAAGAGCGGGGTACGCCAGCAAAACGAATAGTAAAGAGCTTTCAGCTATGGTGTCCGCACCTATTATTGATAATGAACTCGCGTATCGCTTTACTGTACAAAATGTTGACAGAGAGCACCACTCACAGTTTCAGTTAGCTGACGGTGATTCATACCCTTTTGATCCAAAGCCAATTAGTATGACGCGTATTAATGCTAAGTTACAATGGACACCATCACAAGTTGATGGGTTGGACATGTTATTGAGTTATGTTGATTCGCAAGAAGAAGGATTCCGCTATTGGGGTTTAGGCGGACCAGACCTGTCTAAACGTATTATTTCATCACCGAGGAAAACCGACACGTCATATGCACGTGATAAAGAAGTAAATAGTGAACATACTTATTTAAAAGCATCTTATGAGATAAGTGACAATTTTGACATTGAATTATTGGTGTCAGATGTTGATTATAGCTACGAGTTTCATCAATACCCACTTGTCTGGCATGTACGTATGGATGATGAAAACCAAACTATCGATGGTAAATTTAGCTTTGCTTTTGATGATGGCTTAAGTGGGCACTTTGGTGTGTATAAATATGATCGTGAACAAGCTTTCTTTAATAAAGGAGTTTATGAAGGGGATGATGAGTCTTCATCAGATGCTATTTATGGTGAAGTAACGGTGAGTGTTTCTGAACAAGGCCAAATTATTGCAGGTGGCCGAATTGAAAAAGAGAAGCAACATCGTGAACTTAGACCGGCATTCGGAGCATCATTTATTATTGCCAATGATGAGACGCTTTATTTACCAAAAATCGCTTACTTACATACTGTTGATGAAGAGCTAACGCTTGGTCTTAGCTTCCGCAAAGGGTATAACTCAGGTGGTGGTGATTTTAGTTGGATTTCTTTTTCAGTATACAGCTATGACCCCGAGTATGTTGATACGTATGAGTTCAGTGTGCGCAAATCATGGGGTGAGACATTAAATCTCGCAACGAATATTTTCTATAATAACTACTCGGATTATCAAGTTATAGGAATCGGTGCATCAGGTCGACCAGATGATACAATTATCCACAATGTTGAAGATGTAAAAAGTTATGGGTTTGAAGCGGAATTAACTTATGCGGCGACAGATTCACTGACATTATCAGGTAGCTTTGGCTCATTACATACTAGTATTGAAAAAGCCAATAGCAATAATCAGCACCTTTTAGGCCAAGAGTTACCGATGGCACCAAGCGCGACGGCAAGTATTGGCGCTGATTATTGGTTGACAGATAATGTTCAATTTAGTTTGAATACTCGCTATACAAGTGCTTATCAAAGCAGGATCCTAGGAAAGGATTCTGCAGAAGCACAAAATAGTCAGTCAGATTTATATCAAACGGATAGTTACACTGAAACACGTTTTTCAGTCGCTTATATTGCCGACAATTGGCGAGCAGATGCGTATGTTAATAACGCATTTGACCAAGTGAATGAAACGAAAATTGAGCGTGCGTCAGTGACGGGTGTAATTACCTCTGGTCAATTAACAGAGCCTCGAACAGTTGGTTTTTCTGTGACATATAATCTGTAATTCTTTATTATTAATGTACGCTGTGAGAAAAATAACCACAGCGTACATCTTACGTTCTAACATGCTCCTCTTTTGTCTCTGTTACACAATAAAATAAAGCACCACAATGCTTGATTTTTCAGGTTTCTATTCGTCTAGCTCACATATTAAATTCGAACCAATTTATGTTGAGTGGAGCCAGAATGTTACGGCAAAGACGTACCAGAAAAAACAGACAACTTTCTTCTTTATCGGAAGCTGATAAAAATAAACTACAGCAGATGATCAGCGGTGCAAACTCTGGCGTCGCCCCACATATTTCAGAGCATATCGCAGATGGTGAGTTAGTTCCTTTAACACCAGCTCAAAAAATTCTTTGGTATGCTTGGAAGTTAGATCCTGAAAATACAACATATAACTTGGGTGGAGCATTACATTTTGAAGGTTTACTTGATAGCAGTCGTGTAAACAGTGCGTTTAAAACGTTGTGTCAGAAACATGATGCTTTGCGTATTAAATTTGTAGAAGGTGAGCTGCAGGATGTTTGGCAAATTGATGGGGGTGATCAGACTTTCACTTTTTTTGAAATAACTGCGACTGATTTAGCGCAACGAAATGCACAATTAAGGCAAGTCGTTGTCCAGCCATTTGACTTGGTTGAAGGACCATTGTTACGAGTTGGTGTGGTCAACCAAGGTAATGATAGTAGTTTGCTGGTCACGCTACACCATATTATTGCTGATGGTACTTCAATGCAGCAGCTACTGGATGAATTCGTCGCTATTTACGTAGCCTTGAGTGAAGGGACTGCGCTGAGTGAAACGGATGAAAAAGTGGGTTATCTGGGCTTTGCAAAGTGGTTAAACAAGCAAGACCAACAAGATTTATATGCGAAACAGTTAACGATTTGGCAGGAGTTATTGCAAGCCGATGAGCCGCTACGATTACCTGCCAATAATCAAGCGCGCCATGCTGGGCAATATAGTGTTAAAACCGAGATCCAAGTATTGGATGAACCGGTATGGCATAAGGTTTCAATACTTGCTAAAGCAAACAATGTGACGCCATATCTGGTGTTACTGACTGCTTGGCAAGTGCTCTTATCACGTTTTGCTAATGCAACTCGTGTTCAAGTCGGGGTGCCAGTGGCTAATCGTCACCTAAGTGAAACATTTAATCTTGTTGGCTTTTTTGTTAATACCCAAGCTATCCCATTGACTATTGAGCATCATGAGAGCTTTAGTTCGTTGCTTGATCAAGCATCGCATATTGCAAAAATAGCACAGGGTAATCAGGATTTACCCTTTGAACATTTACTAAAGGCGTTAAAACCCGAGCGTCAAACGGGTGTTCATCCTATTTTTCAAGTGATGTTCAACTATCTGCGTCGTAATAAAAAGAGTTTGCAACAACTGGGTGGTGTAGCACTGCAGGACTTTGAGTTTTACCGTTTTGGTATGCCATTTGATTTGCAGTTAGATGTCATTGAAGAAGTAGGTCAAGAAACGACGTTAAATTTGATGTATGCAAATGAGTTGTATAGTCCTGAATTTGCGCAGCAGTGTTTACATACATTTCATGTGGTGTTAAGTGAGGTATTAGCGCATATTCATGAACCTATGTCGCAATTACCTTTGTTGGCTGAGCAAGAGCTACAGCAACTTGCTGCTTTGCATATGGGCCGTGAAAGCCATCCATTTAGCACCTCAATACAGCAAATCATACATGAACAAAGTCAACGAGTTCCCACCGCAATAGCGGTGAGCTTTGAAGGGAAGACACTTACTTACGAGCAGTTAGATACGCGAGCAAATCGCTTGGCTCATTGTCTGTTAGCAAAAGGTGTCAGTGCCGAAGACAAAGTGGGCGTATTGTTTGAGCGCAGCGTGGATATGGTTGTGAGTTTATTGGCAGTGTTAAAAGCGGGGGCGGCGTATGTACCCGTTGACCCTACGCTACCAATAGAGCGTATTGAGTATATAGCGAAGAATAGTGGCTTGGCATTATTTCTCACAGATAACTCGGATAAGAAATTTCCCAAGCTTGCTGATATTGCCCCGATGTTGTCAGTTGAAACAGGTGCGCTAGAGCAATATGAGGTAGCAGTACCTATTTTGACCACGCATGCTGCCCAATTGGCATACGTGATCTATACATCTGGCTCAACGGGTAACCCTAAGGGCGTAGGGAACACACATGAAGCAATTTACAATCGAATTGCTTGGCAGCAGTCAGTGTACCCCTTATCAGTAGATGATGTGGTATTACAAAAAACCCCATTTGGTTTTGATGTTTCTGTATGGGAGTTTTTCTGGCCATTGATGTTTGGTGCTAAATTGGTTGTAGCGAAACCTGAAGCACATAAAGATAGTACCCAATTACTCGATGTGATTATATCTGAACAAGTGACGACCATACATTTTGTGCCTTCAATGTTACAGGCATTTATTAGCCATGAAGAAGTTAGCAGCGCAACGAGTATCAAACGTATTTTATGTAGTGGTGAAGCGCTGCCAAGTGAAGTGCAGGCAAAGGCGTTACAGCTGTTACCAAATACTGAGATCTATAATCTATATGGCCCGACAGAAGCGGCGGTTGATGTGAGTCATTTCAGCTGTCATGGAGATGCAAGCTTGTCTGTTCCTATTGGCAAGCCGATTGATGGTATAGAGTTACTAGTACTAGATAGTGCATTGCGATTGAGCCCTATTGGCATTGCCGGTGAACTGTATATTGGCGGTATTGGTTTGGCTCGTGGCTATTTACATCGATCCGATTTGACTGCAGAGCGTTTTATCGCAAACCCGTTTTCTAATGATGGTGCGAGACTATATCGCACTGGAGACTTAGTGTATTGGAATGAGCAAGGTCAACTAGAATATTTAGGCAGAACGGATCACCAAGTAAAGATCCGTGGCTTCCGTATTGAATTAGGTGAGATAGAAGCCCAGTTAAGAAAACTAGCAGGTGTGAATGAAGCTGTGGTGATAGCGGACGATACATCATCAGGCAAACGTTTGGTTGGATATCTATCTGGACATGGTGAGTGTTTGGCTGATGTGGAGGCGTTGAAAACAACGTTAGCGACGCAGTTACCAAATTATATGGTACCGAGTGTCTTAGTGGTATTGCCGGAGCTGCCAACGAATAGTAACGGTAAGATTGACAGAAAGGCGTTACCTAAAACAGAGCTACACAATCAAGTAGCTTATGCAGCACCCGAAGGTGCGCGAGAAACATTACTTGCTCAGATATGGAGCGAAGTGTTAGAGATAGAGCAAGTGGGGCGTCTTGATAACTTCTTTTCCTTAGGCGGAGATTCAATCAGCAGCTTACGTTTAATTGCTTTAGCAAAAAAACATGATATTACATTAAGTGTTCAAGATATTTTTGACAGCACCGATTTACATGCCCTTGCACAGCTGAGTCTCACGTCAAATGGAAGCGCCATCTCACCGTTACTTAGGGCTGAAAGTGCGCATCAAACGCTCTCTTATGCACAAGAGCGTCAATGGTTCTTGTGGAAGTTAGCACCAGAGAGTGATGCTTATCACATTACTGGTGGTTTGATTTTAGAGGGGATGTTGGATTTTACTGCGCTGCAAAATGCACTCGATTACATTCTTGAAAAACATGACGCATTACGTACCCGATTTGTTGAACACCAAGATGCAAGTGTTACGCAAGTTATTGAGCATGATGTTAAAGCAGATATTCAACGTTTAGATTGTGCCAGTCCTAATGCCGATCCAGAAGCCTTCAAATCAGGCTTAGTGAGAACACCTTTTGATTTAACTGCGGATCAATTATTGCGTGTTGGCTTAGTGACATATGCAAACGACAAGCATGAATTAGTGGTTGTGATGCATCATATTGCTTCTGATGGCTGGTCGGTAAACCTTATCATTGCGGACTTTGTAGCCGCTTACTCAGCAACGATAAAAGGACACGTATTAGAAGTAGAAGTGCAACCTCGTTACAGCGACTATGCTCATTGGCAAAAACAATGGCTGGAAGAAGGAGAAAATGCGCGACAGTTAGCATATTGGAAAGCTAATTTAGGTGATTCACATCCTGTCCTAGAATTACCTGCCGACTTACAGAGTAACCAGCAGGAATATAGCAATGGTATAGCGGTTCACGCTATACCAGTGACATTAAAAGCGCAGTTAAATAATTATGCGAAAAGCCAAGGGAGTACCTTGTTTGCCGTATTGATGAGTGCATGGCATATTTTACTGCACCGCTATAGTGGTCAATCCGATATCCGTGTGGGTATGCCTATTGCGAATCGACAGCATACTGAAAGTCAGGGCATTGTTGGCTTTTTTGTCAATACGCAGGTGATCCGTAGTGAGTTATCAGCGGCTATGACATTGGCACAAGTTGTTAAAGTGATTACAACGAGTCTTCAAGGTGCTCAAGCACATCAAGATTTACCATTTGAAAAGCTAGTTGATGGGCTGGGTTTAGAGCGCAACCTTAACCGTTCACCTTTGTTTCAGGTGATGCTCAACTACCAAAGAAGAGAGGAAAATCAATTATCACAACTGTCTGAATTGACCATTAGTGAAGCCACATTGCCAACTAATAGTGCACAGTTTGATTTAGTACTCGAGGCCATTGAAAACGCTGAAGGTGACGTGACCTTATATTTAAATTATGCCGTTGAACTATATAGTGAAACTAGGGTTCAAGCGCTGGTTGATGGGTTAATGTCGATACTCACTGAGATTGCGTTACACCCTGATAAAACGGTAAGCGATGTGGCTGTGTTAAAGCGCGATGTGGTAGATAAGGTGATCACGCTTGGACGCGGTAATGAATGTGAGCAACCTAAAGCGTTGTTACATGACAATGTACACTATCATAGTGCTCATAATCCGAATAAAGTCGCACTTAGATTTAGGGATGAAGTTGTCACCTATGGGCAGCTAGTACATCAAGTAAATAGACTCAGTGCTTACTTACAGGCTCAAAATATTGTTCCAGAAGATCGCGTTGGTGTTATTTTTAGTCGAAATGTCGATATGGTTGTGAGTTTACTCGCGATTCACCAAGCGGGTGCGGCGTATGTGCCTATTGATCCTAATTTGCCAAGTGATCGCGTAGAATATATTGTTAAAAGCAGTGCTTTAAAGTTGATCTTATCTGATGGTTCTGCGGCAAAGTTTGCTGAGTCAGCGCAGCTGCTGAATGTACATGTGTTACAGGACATAACATATGCTTCAGACAATGTGTGTCAACGTCCATATATTGCTCAAGATAACTTAGCTTATGTTATTTACACGTCGGGCTCCACTGGTCAGCCCAAAGGGGTTGCAGTAACTCATCAAGGATTATCTAACTATTTATCTTACGCTCAGAAATCCTATTTACCAAATGTATCATCAAGTCTAGTGAGCTCTACGCTCTCTTTTGATGCGACGGTAACGAGTTTATTAGTGCCGCTGTATAGTGGTGATACAGTGACTTTATTGCCGTCAGGAGATGAAGAGTTAAATAATCTCATTAAGCATTTACAACACAATACAGAGGCAACGTTATATAAAATAACACCCGCTCATATCGATGCCATTATTGCTAGTGAATTACTCACTCCATCAGAGCAAGCACATTGCTTTGTTGTGGGGGGGGATAAGCTATTGGGCGCAACAGTTGCTCAATTAAGAACAATGTTTCCACAAGCTCAGATCATTAATGAATATGGGCCAACCGAGACCGTTGTTGGGTGCTCAATATTTAATATTGAGGGCAACTCGAGTGAGCATAGAGATGTTATGCCGATCACGGATGCAATTGATAATACGCAGTTATATGTGTTGAGTGATGCATTAACTTTGATGCCAATAGGTGTACCTGGTGAATTATACATCGCAGGTGAAGGGCTCGCGAGGGGATATTTAAGTCAAGGGACATTGACTGCTGAACGATTCATTGCTAATCCATTTAGCGATGAGGGAACGCGTTTATATCGAACCGGAGACTTAGCCCGTTGGAGCTTTGATGGAGAGCTTGAGTATTTGGGGCGCACAGACCATCAAGTGAAAGTGCGAGGCTTTAGAATTGAATTAGGTGAGATAGAGGCCAATTTATGTAATATCGACATGGTGCATGAAGCGGTTGTAATCGCAGATCAGACAGAATTAGGCACTCAATTGGTTGCTTATATTGTCGCGGATGATGAAGTCGAGTATGACGTATTAAAAGAGATATTACGTGATCATTTACCGAGTTACATGATCCCAGATGTATTTGTCACACTTACACATTTGCCATTGACACATAACGGTAAAGTTAATCGAGATGCCTTACCTAATGTTGAACGAAATATGGACACTACGTTTGTTGCCCCTGAAGGTGAGCAAGAGAGTATGTTGGCCGCTATTTGGTGTTCAACGCTCGGGCTAGATCAAGT
>NZ_JAGPYN010000021.1 GCF_018069805.1 Pseudoalteromonas ostreae | reverse complement strand
CACAATGTCGTCATAATCTGAAAAAGTACGATTAGATAACCCTCTGTCTCGTATCCATGCCCACACTTGCTCAATCGGGTTCTGTTCTGGTGAGTAAGGAGGCAAAGGGTAATGGTGGAAAAATAGGAGCTAATGCGGTTCTACATTTTGATGTGCGCTTAATCCGTTTAGGATGATCATTATGCTATTGTTAAAAGTATTTTTCTTTAATGTAGGAGAGTTTTATGCCGCCATTTTCTAGTCGCGTTTATTTATTACGCCATGGCGAATTGATTGAGCAAGGAGTCTTGGCCGGACATACCGATTTTTTACTCAGTGAGCTTGGTTGTGCGCAATTACATCAAGCGTGCAATGAGCTCACTAATATTGAGCTTGTACAAAGTTCGACTCTGAAACGTTGTAGCGAATTTGCCAGATCTTTTAGTCATGCCCAGCAAATACCACTTTTTCTGACCGATCAGCTCCGAGAGTTTAATTTTGGTGATTGGGATGGCTGTAAATATGATGATTTGTGGCAACAAACGGACCCTCCTCGTCTTGGCGATTTCTGGCAAAGCCCTTGGCAAGTAACCCCCCCTCATGGCGAAAGTATGAGGGATTTTTATCAGCGAATAGCAACGTGGTGGAAAACGTTACTAATTGATATTGTAAGTAATCAGACTCAAGCACAATTAGTTTTGACGCATGCCGGAGTTATCAAGCAACTATTAGGTATTATTTGTCAGTTACCAAAAGAGTCGAATCAGCAAAACATATTTTCAATTGGTTATGGAAAGCTAATATGTATTGATATTTACATAGATGATAGCGATAAAGCATGGCCCAGAATTGTGTTTTAAAAGACTATTTTTAGCCGTCTAGAAAGATATTAATTGATATATTTACTCACCCGCCCATAATAGAGCCTTATGTATTTTGGAATGGGGTGTAACTCCTCAACTGTTCCCGCAACTGTAAGTCGCAAGCGCGATAAGTCAGATACAAAATACGTTAATTTATTACCTATTGAGCGGGCTAACTCTTCTATTATCACCATGATCATAATGGTTTGTAGTGTATTGGGTTTAGCTATTGCTAGAGAGATAACACATTGCAAATACCAGTAGTAATTGAGCCCCCTTTACTTGAAGTAGCTAATTTATCGTGGTCGGTGGCAAATACCGCCATTTTGCACGATATTAATTTTGCAATAAAACCAGGCCAGTTTATCGGTTTGTTAGGGCCTAATGGCGCAGGTAAATCAAGTTTATTGCGTTGTTTATACCGTTACACTAAACCAGTGTGCGGTGAGGTTATATTTGCAGGGAAAAATATTTGGCAGCTAAGTGCGGATGAATATGCCAAGCAGGTTGCTGTGGTGCTGCAAGAAACACCTTCGCAATTTAACCTATCGCTTTATGATGTAGTGAGTCTCGGCCTTACGCCGCATAAAAGCTTATTTAGTTCGACAACTAAAAATGATCAACAAATTATTTTTCAGGCGATTGAGCAAGTTGGCTTGAGCCATCATTTACAGCAATCGTTTGATTCCCTTTCCGGTGGCGAGAAGCAACGCGCATTGATAGCACGTTCAATTGTACAAAGCCCTCAATTATTAATTATGGACGAGCCTACCAGCCACTTAGATATTAAATATCAAATTCAATTAATGGAGTTGGCTAAATCGCTAAATGTAACGGTATTAGCATCGTTCCATGATCTTAATCTTGCAGCAAGTATGTGTGATGAACTACTGGTGATCAAGCAAGGTGAGCTAGTTGCAAAGGGGAGTCCAGAATATGTCATCACGGAAGAAATGCTCAGCGAAGTATTTGGTGTCTGTGCCGAAGTCTCGGCGCATCCACAGAGTAAACAATTAAATAAGGTCATTCCGCGTATTACTTATTTTTACGGCTATCAGGGGGGTGGCGTTGATGCAAAAAAATAATTATTTTGCAGTCAGCATGGCGCTATTTTTTGCCTTGTCGAGCATTTTTATAGCACTTAGCTTTGGTGCTGCAGCCAGTAAATTCATTGATGTATACCACAGTATTATAGGTCAGGGAGATGACTCATTTATAGCGCGGATCATATGGCAACTGCGAATGCCACGAACATTGTTGGCGTTTTTAGCTGGCTCTGGTTTAGCTATTGCTGGTTTAATTTTACAAACCGTAACCCGTAACCCGTTAGCCGATCCTTACTTATTTGGTATTTCATCGGGAGCCTCATTTGGTGTGGTATGTTTTATGACACTAACAGGAGTCAGCGCGGGAATAACAATGTCGGCTGCGGCATTTGTTGGTAGTTTATTGACTATGTTATTGCTGGTTTTTATTGCCGGACGAGCAGGTCGCGGACAAGTTGAAAGCATGCTCTTGGCTGGGGTCGCTTTATCCTTTTTATTCAGTGCCTTTACCAGCTTACTTTTGTATTTTAGTGATCCACAGGCGATCACGGCTATTTTATTTTGGACGCTAGGCAGCTTTGCTCGTGCACAATGGTCAACGTTATGGTTACCCGCTTCAGTTATTATTAGTTGCACAGTGCTGATGATGGGTTTTCGTCGGCAACTAAATGCAATGTTACTAGGTGATGAAAGTGCTGCAACTTTAGGAATACCGGTACAGCGGTTTCGGTTATTAATGTTGGTATTGAGCTCATTGATCACTGCAGTGTTAGTGGCGATGTGTGGTGGTATTGGTTTTGTTGGTTTGATGATCCCGCATATAGTACGGTTTTTTGTGTCGCAAGGCACTATTACTGGTTTGATCATGACGGCTTTAGTTGGCGGTATATTTATGGTGTGGGTTGATGTGCTATCGCGTGTTTTACTTGCAAATCAAGAATTGCCAATCGGTGTTATTACTTCTGCAATAGGCAGTATTTTCTTTTTATCGTTACTTTATTTTCGCAAGCGAGAGAGTTAGTCAGATGTTTAATATACCCACAGTAACTAATCAATTTGGTCATCTTATCATTGATAAGATTAACCAAAAAACTAAACCGCTTGGTGCACTTGGACAGTTAGAACAATGTGCAATACAACTGGTTACTTTGTTTAGCCAAAAAGTGGCAAGCGAAGATGCTTTTAAAACCTTTGCACCTGCAATCAATAAGCCTACCTTGCTGGTATTTGCAGGAGATCATGGTGTTGCTGCACAAGGGGTATCGATAGCGCCCAGTGATGTCACCTCACAAATGGTAGCTAATTTTGTCAGCGGTGGTGCCGCTATTAATGTCTTTTGCCAACAGTTAGGTTGGCAATTAGAAGTGATTGATTGTGGTATTTTGCATCCAGTCACAGCGCCGAGTGTCCATAATTGCCGTCTAGGAAGTATAACAAAGCCACTTAATACAGACATGGCAATGAATACCGCGCAGGTACTGCAAGGCTTTAATAATGCTAAACAGCTGGTGCAGCAGCTCAGTCATAGTGGTTGTAATACAATTGCCTTTGGCGAAATGGGCATAGGTAATACCACCAGTGCTGCAGCGATTATGGCCGCTATGCTGAATTTACCTGCACAGCAGTGTGTTGGCAAAGGCACGGGGGTTAGTGATGATATTGTTACGCGTAAAATAACAGTTGTAGAGCAAGCGCTGGTATTGCATCAGTTACATTTAGCAGATCCTATTTCACTACTTGCAGCGTTAGGTGGCTTTGAAATTGTGCATATTACGGGAGCTATGTTGGCTGCGGCTGAGCAGGGCATAGCTGTAGTAGTTGATGGCTTTATTTGTAGTGCTGCGGCAATGGCCGCAATTAATATTAACCCAGCAGTGAAAGATTATTTAATTTTTGCACATTGCTCAAATGAGCAAGGCCATCGACTGATGTTAAACGCACTCGATGTTAAGCCACTGCTGCAACTTGATTTACGCTTGGGTGAAGGGACTGGTGCTGCGTTAAGTTTACCATTATTGCAAGCCGCACTTGGTTTTTATAATCAGATGGCCAGTTTTGCTGATGCTGGTGTTGAGCAGGTTGTCAGTTAATGCCTAACCTAGAGGCAAATAAAGTAACGCAATGGCAGTTACTGTTATTAGCAATTAGCTTTTTAACCCGGCTACCGGTGCAG
This sequence comes from Pseudoalteromonas ostreae, assembly GCF_018069805.1. Classification (GTDB taxonomy): domain Bacteria; phylum Pseudomonadota; class Gammaproteobacteria; order Enterobacterales; family Alteromonadaceae; genus Pseudoalteromonas; species Pseudoalteromonas ostreae. The sequence continues at coordinate 70,226 of NZ_JAGPYN010000021.1, read as the reverse complement.
TTGCGCTTTAATGTAAGCGGTGCTCATTTAAATCAAGCAAGTCGCTATTTTGCTTTAGTGGGTTTACTGCTTGGTGGATTATTAGCACTCAGCTACGGCGCTTTTCAATTACTGTTACCAGCATCAATAAGTGTATTACTAATGATGGCGGTCGGGTTGTTATTAACAGGCGCATTTCATGAAGATGGCTGGGCCGATGTATGGGATGGTTTTGGCGGTGGTTGGCAGGTGTCGCAAAAGCTTGCCATTATGAAAGACAGTCGTCTTGGTACTTATGGTGCAGCGGCATTATTTATTATGCTGCTGGTTAAATTTCAAAGCCTACTCTTTCTTAGTGAATCATTGATCACTGTGTTGAGTGCAATTGTTATCGGGCAATGTGTAAGCCGAGTAGTGGCAACCAGTTTAATTATGGGGATGGATTATGTCAGTGAAGATGCGACTTCAAAAGTAAAGCCGCTTGCTATGCACCTAACGGTCACTAGTTTAGTTACGTTACTTGTAACCGCCGCTACTTTACTGGTTAGCTTGATTGCTGTTGGTGTATTGTTATGGCAAACCGTATTCATTCTTATCGCAGTATTGCTGATCCTAAGAGTCATTTTGATCCGCTGGTTTAAACAGCAGTTAGGTGGTTACACTGGCGATTGTTTAGGTGCGGCGCAGCAGCTAAGTGAAATTGCCATTTACTTAACTTTCGTGAGTGTATTATGAACGCTAACCACACATTTATTTTAGGCGGCGCACGCAGTGGAAAAAGCCGCTTTGCCGAACAGCTTGCACAGCAAAGCAATAAAAGCGTTATTTACCTCGCAACGGCGCAAGCCCACGATACTGAAATGCAAGATCGTATAGTCCATCATCAACAACAACGCCCTGAAGATTGGCCGTTAGTTGAGGAGCCAATTGCATTGGCTGAGGCGTTACAAACACACAGCAGCAAAGATAACTGTATTTTAGTTGATTGCTTAACCTTATGGTTAAGTAACTGTTTATGTCACGCCACAAGTGATTGTTGGGATGAACAGAAATCAGCACTACTAAAGACCCTTGAAAATTTACCAGGGCAAGTGATTTTTGTCAGTAACGAAGTTGGCCACGGCATTGTGCCATTGGGCGAGCTAAGCCGCCGGTTTGTAGATGAATCAGGCAGGTTACATCAAGCTATTGCCGCAAAAGCTGCGCGAGTTGAATTTATAATGGCAGGTCTTGCCTTAACACTGAAAGGGCAGTCATGATGCAAACATTAATGGTACAAGGTACGACTTCTGATGCAGGGAAAAGTACTTTAGTTGCAGCATTGTGCCGGGTATTTGTTGAACGCGGGATCAAAGTTGCTCCATTCAAACCACAAAATATGGCCTTAAACAGCGCTGTAACAGAAGATGGCGGCGAAATAGGTCGTGCGCAAGCACTACAGGCGATTGCAGCTAAAGTGGCGCCACGGGTTGATTTTAACCCCATTTTACTCAAGCCCAATAGTGATACTGGCGCTCAAGTGATAATTCACGGTAAAGCCATTAGTAATATGGAAGCAGGTGCTTATCATGATTATAAAAAAGTCGCGATGGATGCGGTACTGGCTTCGCAACAGCGTTTAAGCGAAGAGTTTGAGCTACTGGTAGTTGAAGGGGCGGGCAGCCCGGCTGAAATTAATCTACGTGCGGGTGATATTGCTAATATGGGTTACGCCGAAGCGGTTGATTGCCCCGTGATCATTATTGCAGATATAGATAAAGGCGGAGTGTTTGCGCATTTGGTCGGTACTCTTGCGCTATTAAGCGAGTCAGAACAAGCCCGAGTAAAAGGCTTTGTGATCAACCGTTTTCGTGGCGATATAGGCTTATTGCAAGGTGGCCTTGATTGGCTTGAAGAGTACACCGGTAAACCAGTGTTAGGGGTGTTGCCGTATCTACATGATCTCGCCCTAGATGCTGAAGACGCGGTAGCGATAGATAATCAAGTAAGCCAAGCAAAAATAAAAATCGCAGTATTGCTACTTCCTCATATTAGTAACCACACTGATTTTGATGCGCTGCGTTTAAACCCGCAAATTGACATTAATTACATTCGCCATACTCAAGCAATTCCAGATGTTGATCTGATCATCATTCCTGGCAGTAAAAATGTTATTAATGATTTAGCCTTTTTAAACAATGAAGGCTGGGGCGAGCAGATTCAGCGTCACTTGCGTTATGGCGGTAAGTTATTAGGTATTTGCGGAGGTTTGCAAATGCTCGGCACAGATATTTATGACCCTGAGGGGGTGGAGTCAAGTAAAACACACTGTAAAGCTTTAGGGCTTGCTGATTTTGCCACTCATTTAGGACAGCATAAAGTACTAACTCAAGCTGCTGGTGTGATCCATCTTGGCGCTCAACAAGCAAAAGTCGCAGGCTATGAAATACACGCCGGTTGTAGCGCAGGCCCTGCACTTAAAAAGCCTTTTTTACAATTCATTCAGCATCCACAGCATGTTAAGCAAGATGGTTTTATATCAGATGATGATTGTATAGCAGGTACTTACTTACATGGCTTATTTGATAGCAGTGCAGCTACGCAACTAATATTGGATTGGGTATTGCCAAATAGTGGTATTACCCAATTAATAGATATAGACACACATCGCGAGCAGCAATTAACGCGCTTAGCCACGATGTGTAAAGAGCATTTAGATTTAGACAAAATAACGCAAATTTACCAAAAATGGGAAGGAGTTAATCATGAGCGACACACATAACGACAAGCACCAACAACGCCAACAAAAATTAAAAGATAAAGTTGATGAGCGTATAGCCGCAGCACAAACTGAGAAAGGCGTTTTTCAGGTGATCACTGGTAATGGTAAAGGTAAATCAACCTCAGGGTTTGGCACGGTAACACGTTGTGTAGGCCATGGCATGAAAGCTGCTGTGTGCCAGTTTATTAAAGGTACATGGCCGTGTGGGGAGCGTAATGTATTGCAAGGCGCAGGGGTTGAATTTGCCATTATGAACACAGGTTTTACCTGGGAGACGCAAAATAAAGAATCAGATACCGCAGCGGCGCAAGCGACTTGGCAAGAAGCAAAACGTATGTTGGCTGACGAATCAATTAATTTAGTATTACTTGATGAAATTACTTATATGATCACCTACGGCTACATTGATTTAGACGAAGCACTCGAAGTGATCGCTAATCGTCCGCCAATGCAATCTTTAATTATTACTGGCCGTGGTGCGCACCGCAAGTTAACTGACTTAGCTGATACTGTTAGTGAAGTGCGCAATGTTAAGCATGCATTTGATGCTGGTGTTAAAGCGCAAATAGGATTTGATTATTAATGGCTACGCTTAGGCTTGTACTCGTTTTATCGCTGGCTCTGTGCTGCTTTAAGCTCGTGGCTGATCCTAACAAGCAATTAAGAATTATCGCCTTGGCCCCGCATATTGTTGAAAACCTCTATACCATCGGCGCTGGTGAGCAAATCGTGGGAACCGTGGAATATGCTGATTTCCCTGCTGCGGCCAATGATATCCCACGTATCGGTGGTCACCAAGGTATTCAAATAGAAAAGCTACTGGCCCTCAAACCTGATTTAGTTTTAGCATGGAAAACGGGTAGCAAAGCTGAGGATTTAGCACGTATTAAAAGTTTTGGTATTGATATAATTTACAGTGACGCCAGTGAAGTAGATAAAGTGCCCAATGAACTGCGCCGTTTAGGTGAGCTTACTGGACGTGAGCAATCAGCCGAGCAAGCCGCACTTGAATTTGAGCAGAAAATTGCTGTAATCAAAGCCAAGCAGCAAGGTAAAAGTAAGGTCGCGGTATTTTACCAACTATGGGCAGAACCGATGATGACGGTGGGTAAAAATACCTGGATCAATCAGTTAATCGATATTTGCCAAGGGCGCAATGTATTTGCAAACAGTCGCACTGATTACCCGCAGATCAGCATTGAAAATGTGGTTGTAGCAAAACCAGAGGTAATAATATTACCAGATGAGAAATCACAAAAGCCGCAAGCTGTGATTGATTGGTCATTATGGCCCGAAGTACCCGCAGTAAAGCAGCATCAGTTTATTAGCGTCAATGCAGATTTACTACACCGTTTTACCACGCGTATGTTGGATGGTCTTGCTGATATGTGTACTAAAATAGATGATTCACGCGTTGCAATTAAGGAGGCACAATGAGTGATTGGCAAGACTTTTTAAAAACCGAATGTGCAAAAACTTATATGCAGCAGACGTTGGATACAGTTGCTCAAAAGCGCAGCGAAGGTATTGCTGTATATCCGCCAGAGCAGTATGTATTTAGTGCATTTGATGCAACACCGTTAAGTAATCTAAAAGTGGTTATTTTAGGACAAGATCCTTACCACGGCGAAGGACAAGCGCATGGTTTGTGTTTTTCGGTATTACCAGAGGTTGGTAAACTTCCACCCTCATTAAAAAATATTTATAAAGAGCTGGCTACAGATATCGATGGTTTTCGCGTGCCCACGCACGGTTATTTACAACGCTGGGCAGAGCAAGGAGTGTTTTTACTTAATACCGTACTGACTGTTGAGCAAGGCCAAGCCCATTCCCATAAACACTTAGGTTGGGAGCAGTTTACCGATAAGGTTATTGCTCATATTAATCAATACTGTGAAGGTGTGGTATTTATTTTATGGGGTGCTCACGCACAAAAGAAAGGTAAAGGCATTGATAGTACGCGTCACCATATTTTAAATGGCCCGCACCCATCGCCGTTGTCTGCGCATCGTGGCTTTTTTGGTTGCCAGCATTTTTCAGTAACCAATCAGTTATTAACACAGCAAGGGCAAACAGCGATCGATTGGCAAGTTTAGGAATTGTAGGCGGGGTTTATCCCGCGCAGAATATACGTTAACTGATAAAAACAAAGCCCCTTACTTTATTAGTAAGGGCTTTTTAGTAGGTTAGTAGCAATTGCGAAATTAAAAATCTAATTCATCAATCGCAATATTGTCTGTAAAAAAGTCTAGTTCCTGTAGTTCTTTACGTAAACGTTGCTTGTCTTTTAAAGCTTCGATTTCGCGCCATTTTCTCTTTTTATTTTTCTGAGAGGTCTTTCTTGTCGTATCAGGACCTTCTAATATCTCTAAAATATCGTCTAGGCTATCCATGAACTTCTCCTATTGAATTTTTTGAACCTCGAAAATACCTATACCACAGGCCACACTAAAATAGAATAAAAAAGTGACATTTATGTTACAGGTAAGTGATAAGTTAATGAATAGAGATTATTTTCAGGCATAAAAAAACGCCGCAAATGCGACGTTTAGTTTTTTACTCATTAACGAGTCGATAAAAGCGATTACATTGCTTTAAAACGCGCTTCTAGTTGCTCTTGTGCATCAGCAAATGAGCGAATACCTTCAGCTAGTTTTTCTGTCGCCATGGCATCTTGATTATGTAACCAACGGAACTGTGCCTCAGTTAAAGGTGCTGGTTTTGGCTCTTTAGCAATATTACTTTCAAGTAAATACTCCTGTGCACCTTCAAGGTTGCCTAGCTCTTCTAAAAGGTTAGGACTGATGGTTAGTTTATCGCAACCAGTTAGTGCGATGATTTCACCGGTGTTACGGAAACTTGCGCCCATAACAACCGTTTTATAATCATGGCGCTTATAAAATTCAAAAATACTGCGTACTGATTGCACGCCTGGATCTTGTAATGGATCAGTTGGTTTTTCTAAGCCGTTAGCAACGTGCCAATCTAAAATACGGCCAACAAATGGTGAAATCAAAAATACGTTAGCATCTGCACAAGCACGGGCTTGGGCATCACTAAATAGCAGCGTTAAGTTACACTTAGTACCTTCTTTTTCAAGTTGCTCTGCGGCTTTAATACCTTCCCACGTTGAGGCAACTTTGATTAAGATTTTATCTTTACTCACACCTTCTTTTTCATAAAGGCTTAGTAATGTGTGTGCTTTAGCAATTGTTGCTTGAGTATCAAATGATAAACGTGCATCAACTTCGGTTGAAATATAACCTGGCACAATGTCACTTATCTCTTTACCTAGTAATACAGCAAAGTAGTCACAGGCTAGTTCTAATTGTTTAGCAGCGTCTTGCTCGGTTTCTTTAGCATAACTCCACGCTTTATCTAAATACGGTTTATAGGCTTCAATTTCACTGGCTTTTAATAGCAATGAAGGGTTAGTTGTTGCATCTTCCGGTTGGTGTTTTTTAATCGCTTCAATATCACCAGTGTCGGCCACGATAGATGAATGTTGTTTGAGCCTTTGTAGAGCTGAAGTCATTTGCTTTCCTCATTCCAAGCAAGTTAAAAGAAAATACTGTAACTACCTTATACTGCAACACTATGACAGTGCTTTATAGGTCTTATGTCCGTATCAGTAAAGAACGAAGAGCATGGCTAAATCTGCTATGCGAATAAGGTAGGTATCATATCAATCAATTCAAGCTAATTGATATAAACAAAACGTGCTTTTCGTTTCATTTAATGTTGAAATTGACATTAAATAATTTCCAAGTCAATAGCTAACTATGATCACTGTTATTTCACCTGCAAAAAATTTAGATTACGAGAGCCAAGCAAGCACTGGTAAATTCACGCAACCTGAGTTACTTGAACACAGCGAAGAGTTGATGACGGTGTGCCGCGAATTAACGCCAGTACAAATTAGCAGTTTAATGAAAATTAGCGATAAGCTAGCAGGCCTTAATGCTGCTCGCTTTAGTGAATGGTCGCAACCGTTTACTACCGACAACGCCAAACAAGCTGTGATGGCTTTTAATGGCGATGTATATGGTGGTTTAGATGCAAACAGCTTAACTGCTGGGCAACTTGATTACGCGCAAAGCCATTTACGTATTTTATCGGGCCTTTACGGGTTATTAAAACCACTTGATTTAATGCAAGCCTATCGTTTAGAAATGGGTACTAAGCTTGGTAATCGTCGTGGTAAAAACCTCTATGAGTTTTGGGGCAGTATTATTGCAGATAAACTTAATACCGTACTCGCTGAGCAAGATAGCCAATATTTAGTAAATTTAGCATCAAACGAGTATTTTAAAGCGGTTGATAAAAAAGCCTTAAACGCGCAGATCATTACTCCACACTTTAAAGACTGTAAAAACGGCCAATATAAAATTATCAGCTTTTATGCTAAAAAAGCTCGCGGCTTGATGGCTCGCTACATTATTGAGAATAAAGTTACCCAGTTAAGCGATTTAAAAAAGTTTACTGTTGATGGTTACTACTACAGTAGCGAAGCGACCCAAAAAGAGCTGGAGCCAGTATTTCTAAGAGATGAACAAAACTAGTTATTAATCTGTTTAAAAGTCATGCAATGCATGGCTTTTTAGTTTTGGCGCTTATTTTGCATTAACCTGACACTATTTATAAAATAATCAAGGTTAAGCAATGCTAAAAATACCTTCTATCAGCGATGCCGAAAAACTTATTGAAGAAAAACTCGGTGGCTGGTTTGATGTCGTAATAAGTCATATACCTAATTTTATAGTGGCGGTGATCATCGCCATTATTTTCTCAATTCTCGCGCGTTTTTTAGGTTCGATGATGCGCAATGTTTTACGCCGCTCGTTAGACTCCCAACAAATTGCCGACTTAATGGCCTCAATTTTCAAAATGATTATATTGTGCGTGGGATTATTTGTTGCCCTCGATTTTATGGGGCTCAAAGGCACGGTCACCTCATTGCTTGCAGGTGCCGGTATTGTGGGGCTTGCCATTGGTTTTGCCTTTCAGGATATGACAGAGAACCTAATCGCTGGTATTGCTATGGGTATTCGCAAACCTTTTAAAACAGGCGATGTTATAAAAACCGATGATGTGTTTGGCAATGTGCGCTCAATAAATTTGCGCAACACGCTTATCGAAAACTTTTATGGGCAATTGATTTTAGTGCCTAACAAAATACTTTTTCGTAATGTATTACGTAATTACAGTACCTTAGGTGTACGCCGCATTGAAGTGCCAGTGGGCATTTCATATGGTGATGACCCAGAGCTGGCTGGCGAGGTGATAGTTAAAAAAATCAATGAATTTGATTTTGTAATTAAACAAGAAGAAACCGCTGTTTATGCCGAAGGGTTTGGCGACAGTAGTGTCAACTTACTGGTGTGGTTTTGGATCAGATATCCCGGCGAGGCCGATTTTATGACCGTACGCCATAAAGCAATTGTGGCAGTCAAACAAGCGCTAAGTGACGCTGATATTAGTATTCCATTCCCAATTCGCACCCTTGATTTTGGTATTAAAGGCGGTGAAAAACTCGATGCGATGATCACTGAAAAGCGCCAGCACTCAGAACAATAAATGGTTCTATCAACAGGTAATATTTACCTGTTGATAGTACTAATTTACACAAATTTACAGCTGGTAATACAGTGGTTGATTTGCGCATATTTACCAGTATTAAGTTTTCTACGGATCGATAGCATTTATGGCGAAACATCAGAACAAGTAAAGGGCAGTGGTCATAGTTTAGTTGTCGCTAGCCGATTATCAACAACACCTATTAGACACGAGCTAAAACTAAGGCTAGTGTCTAATAAGTAAGGTTGAAGGTAAAATTAATGAATAACATTAAAGTGAGCAATGAAGAACCAAGTAGCCCATGTATTCGGCATTGTTGTTTGGATAAAAACGATACCTGTATCGGTTGCTTTAGAACTCTTGATGAAATTCTTGCGTGGCACAGTGCAAGCCCTGCACAAAAGCAGCAGATTCTTAATGAATGCCAAAATCGCAAAGACGCGCAACATAAATAATCACTTTGTAGATCGAACTGCAGTGTAAAAAGCTAACTCCAAATTTCAAGGTTATTACCATTTAATTCGTAATAAAGATAAAAACCGTATACTAGGTTTTACTGCTCTGTAATGCCTGTTAATAAATACTCCAACACACAAAGAATAAGTTAGCGATACACTTGCACCACTGCATTTGTGCTAAGCATTCATAATGCAGTGGTGTTTTTGAACTTTTGATTGCATACGTATTCAATTTTCATTTTGTGAGAACCGCTCTATTGTTAATTCTTTGTAAATGCAGAATGCCTGTTACTTGACAATACAACGGAACACACAATGAAAATTAAAAAAATAGTAATCACTATTGGGCTAAGTATTGCCCTAAGTGCTACGTCGATTGCAAATGCAACACCAACAACATTCGTCCATCTATTTGAATGGAACTGGCAAGATGTAGCCCTCGAATGTGAACAATACCTAGGACCTAAAGGCTATGCTGCGGTACAGGTATCGCCGCCTAATGAACATATACAAGGCAGCCAATGGTGGACGCGTTATCAACCTGTCAGTTACCTATTGCAAAGCCGAGGCGGTAACCGCGAGCAGTTTATTGATATGGTTAATCGCTGTAATGCCGCTGGCGTTGATATTTATGTAGATACTTTAATCAATCATATGGCTGCAGGCAGTGGTACAGGAACCGCTGGTAATACCTATGGTAATAAACAATACCCAATTTATAGCCCACAAGACTTCCACACCAGTTGCACCATTAATGGCTCTGACTACGGCAACGATCGTTACCGAGTACAAAACTGTGAGTTAGTTGGACTAGCAGATTTAGATACCGCTGCAACGTATGTCCAAAACACATTAGCGGCTTACATTAATGAATTACAAGCCATTGGTGTTAAGGGTTTTCGGTTTGATGCCTCTAAACATGTTGCAGCCAGTGATATTCAAAGTTTAATGGCGAAAGTGAATGGCTCGCCAGTGGTCTTTCAAGAAGTAATTGATCAAGGTGGCGAGGCTGTTGGTGCCTCTGAGTATTTAGCGTCAGGTTTAGTTACGGAGTTTAAATACAGCACTGAACTTGGCAATACCTTTAGAAATGGCTCGCTCGCATGGTTAAGTAATTTTGGTGAAGGGTGGGGGTTTATGCCAAGTGCATCAGCTGTAGTATTTGTAGATAATCATGATAATCAACGCGGTCATGGTGGTGCCGGTAATGTTATTACCTTTGAAGATGGCCGCTTGTACGACTTAGCAAACGTATTTATGTTGGCTTACCCGTATGGTTACCCAAAAGTAATGTCTAGTTACGACTATCATGGTGACACAGATGCTGGTGGCCCAAGCGTACCTGTACATAACAACGGTAATTTAGAATGCTTTGCGAGTAATTGGCAATGTGAGCATCGTTGGGCATACATTGCAGGTGGTGTAGATTTTAGAAATAATACGGCTGATAACTGGGCAACAACCAATTGGTGGGATAATACTAATAATCAAATAGCCTTTGGTAGAGGAAGTTCAGGTCATGTTGCCATTAATAAAGAAGGCTCAACACTCAATACTACCGTGCAAACAGATATGGCTCCAGGGCAATACTGTAACGTGCTAAAAGGAGCGCTGACTAATGATGCAACAAGATGTACTGGTGAAGTTATTACTGTTAATGCAAATGGTACTATAAACTTAAATGTAGCCGCGTGGGATGCAATGGCTATTCATAAAAATGCCAAGTTAACCACTAACTCAACCCCTGATCCTCAGGGTGATTGGCAGCGAACGGTGATATTTATTAACGCACAAACGCAAACTGGCCAAGATATGTTTATTCGCGGCGGGATTGACCATGTTTATGCAAACACAAACCTTGGACGTAACTGCCAAACCAGCAACTTTGAATGTGCTATGCCAATTCGCCATAATAATTTGCAAAGTGCCACTACCAGTCCTTGGAAAGCAAACGATAATTACCTAGATTGGTATGGTATTGAAATGGGCCAAAGTACTGAGGCACAAGGGACCGCAACCGATTGGACAACTAATATTTGGCCAGCAACTTGGGGGGCAGAAAAAACCGTTGCTAATGATGGCTTTGGTGTTACAGCACTGAATATTTGGGGTGAACATTATTGGCTGCTCGATGTTGATATGGATTGCAGCAAAGCGGTTAATGGCTGGTTTGAGGTAAAAGCGTTTATTAAAAATGGTCAGGGCTGGGAGGGCAATATTGCGCAAGCAAACCCCCCTTATGCTAGTACTAACCATGTTGCTCAATGTGGCAAAATTAATAAATTTGAGTTTAATAATTCAACGGTAGAAATACGCAATTTCTAATTTTATTACAGATAAATCCCAGCTAAACCATAAGTATGCGTTTAGCTGGGGGTTGTAAGCCTCTATTATTGCAAATTTAAGTTTTGAAAGTCAGGGTCATAGCAACGACTAAAAACCTTATTGTTATTAGCTGTACTAGCTCAGACTTAAGTCCGAATGCTTGCCCTGAATCTCTAAATCTTATCGTAGGTGTTAAGCTTGCTGATACGATCCTTATTTAAAAAGCATGATAAAACCTCTCGCCAACAAGTAACTAAGGGGCAGCTGCCCCTTAGAACTTCACGACGCCCCGAGCATCACGTTATTTCATTCAATGCACGATATTATTCATCAATGTTTATTTTCAGGGCGTGATGACAGGGAGGTAATGTTAAACGTCAGCTCAGGATTAAGGCTTTGATAGAGTTAAGCCATTTTATTGATTATAAGGTTTTATGCGTAAAGTATTTTTTCAGAGTTCAATTTATATGTGTTCGTCATACGGCATAGTCTACTAACTATATTTAATATAGAATGCGCTAATGAAACTGCTTGGTTATTAGTTTAACAGTTCCATTTTATTTTAAGTAAAATTATTAAATCTTTTTAGAGGGTGAAAAAACAGTGTCAATAGTTGCAGTTGATCTATTTTGTGGGGTTGGGGGACTTACCCATGGACTACAAAAAAGTGGTATCAATGTTGTCGCAGGGTACGATATTGATGAAAACTGTCGTTTGCCATACGAGGTAAACAATCATGCACATTTTTTTAACGAAAGTATTGCAGAATTAAAAGTAAGCCAGCTATCAAGTCACTTTCAAAGTTCAGATATTATTCTCTTAGCCGGTTGTGCACCATGTCAGCCTTTTTCAAATTATACACAGGGGCGAGATAGGGACGAAAGGTGGGGGCTATTATCACATTTTTCACGTTTAGTAACAGGGTTAAAGCCAGACCTCATTACAATGGAAAATGTGCCAGAATTAATAAAACATGAGGTGTTTTTTGAATTTCTAAATACCTTAACCTCGGAAGGATATTCAGTTTGGCATAGTGTTGTATATTGCCCTGATTATGGCATTGCTCAAAAGAGAAAGAGGTTAGTAGTTCTAGCCTCAAGATTAGGACCAATTTCACTTATACCGCCAACACACAAGAAGGATGAATACTTGACTTTGAAGGATGCTATCGGGTTTTTACCGAAACTGAACTCTGGCGAGGTAGATAATAATGATGTGCTTCACCGTTCTGCTGGTTTGACTAAAATAAACCTTAAAAGAATTAAAGCTTCAAAGCCCGGTGGTACATGGAAAGACTGGCCTGAAGAGCTTTTAACTAATTGTCATAAAAAAAGTACAGGAAAAAAATATACAAGTGTTTATGGGAGAATGGACTGGGATGAATTAAGTCCTACTATCACCACTCAATGCTATAACTATGGAAGTGGGAGGTATGGCCACCCTAGTCAAAATAGAGCTATGAGTTTAAGGGAAGCAGCATTAATTCAATCGTTTCCTTTTAGTTACCGTTTTACTGACAATACAAGTAACTACTCAATTACGAATGTAGCGAGAATGATTGGTAATGCTGTTCCTGTAAATCTAGCTAAAGCTATTGGTGAAAGCCTTAATCTTCATGTAGTTTCTTACGGTTAAGCTTGTAAATACTTTTGACTATCAACACAGTCAATAATATTGTCAAAGATTTCATACATAAAAGCTATTACTTCATCGCATAACTTTTTTAACTCTGTGATGCTTTTTGTTGCTCCAACCTCTGAAAAGGTCTTGTTGCCATGTGCAAGATCATTTCTATTTTCTTTAATATTGGTTAAGTGCTCACCGTTTCTTGTTTTAAGATAGTCTGTTTTATCATTAAAACCATATATTGAAGCTGTATTTTTTATTTCTTGTCTATCTATATTGCCTGAGAATAGCTTCTCTTTTTTTAATGCTGCATTGTGAATATTCAATGAAATATCTCCTGCAAAATCTTGTAGAACAGTTGCTAAAGGGGTATTATTTTTTTTTGCTCGTTGTATAATTTTTGTTTGTAATTCTGATCTTAGATTATTAAAGCTGACTCCTGCGACAGAAATTTTTTCATGAATCTTTACTACAGCCTCCCGCATCGTTGATTCTATTAAATTATACAAAATAAGGTACACAGTACCTTTAGATGTTTTCAGTAAGTGATTGTTAACTTGAAATTCAATATTTTTTTCATTAGAAATTACTTTGCTTGAATCTAAAAATTCGATTAATTTAAGGTAACCTTCAAGCTCATTTTTTCTTTCTTCTAGCTCTGTAAGTAAGTTTTCCAATTTTAAACTCCTTCTAGAAGCTTATTTTTAACATACTCTATTCTTGCTATAACTCTAGGTTTACTATTTGAAGCATCTCCAGTTGTTAAGCTCTTAAATTCATCAGAAAATAACCATTTAGATATTTCTATTGGCTTTAAATCAGGCTCTTCTTCTAAGGCAAGAGCTATTCCAACAGACAAAGCCTCAAAACGGACTCGAGGTGTTGTTTTTGAACCAGTTGATTTTTTGAAACCAAATGGAAAATATTCTTTAGCAAAAGTCATTGTTTTATCAAAAATTTGATTCATATCAGCGATTTCTTCTTGTGTTTTATCACTATTTGAATCCAAATAGCTGTCTAAAAACTCTTTCACGGAATGATCGAATTGTTTATAGTTTTTTAAATATGCAAAGAACCTTAGTGAAAACTCAAGATCTTCACCTCGTTTTAGCTTCACTGGGCTTAAAGGCACAACTTCTTTAAAGGTTAAATTATCTGCACAAACTTTAATGACTTGATTATATAAAGCGGAGTTACCATGTTTAGAGCCTTTTCTTACTTCCATGTCTTTAAGTTCATCACTACCAGTATTTATTCTTTCAAACAAATCACGCCTAGTAGCTTCTGTACAATTACTAAGTTCAATTATTCTGACAGAAATCCGACTGAACCTTCTTTGTCTAGACGTGGGTAAGTCTGAAAATTTAAAACCATTTAATTGCGGTATCAATTGAAGATGTTCAAGTGTTAATTCATCATTTAAAAATGCATGAAGAGTTCTTATTCTCTGAGAACCATCGACAATCTCAATCCGTCCGTCAAGATCTGGGTCTTCAGACTCTACATCTGCGACAAATATATGTGGGATTGGTAGACCTATAATTAATGATTCAATTAGTCTACTTTGATTTTTAACAGGCCAAACAAAATCTCTTTGGTAATCAGGTACAAACAATTCATTCTCTTCTATATCTAGCTTATCCATATATTTAGAGACTACTAATTCAATAGTCATTTCTTTGGAATCAAAATCTACTTCGCGTTGATGCCTTCTAACTTCACTTTCAGCAACATCCTTAATAGTTTCAATTTTACCTTTAATCTCAACTTTTCTTTCGTCACTGTTGGCTTCAAGTAGTAATTGTTTGAGCTGTTTTATTTGAGGTTCCATTTCATATACCTATAATTTTAAGTGAAGTAGTTTTTCTCCTAAGATAATAATGACTTAATTATGGTTTGTATAGTGACTTAAAATTAAATGGTAACCGATTGTATATATGAAGTTTCAAAGAAAATTTATTTATCTTTATTGGATTTCCTCGGCGGGACGCGCAACTCCACTCACCTGCATTTTATTTTCTATGATCGCTACACCTTGGGTATTCTCTAAAAATTTTTGTGCCAAAGCGCGTTCAAAGCCAGTTTCTGCTTGGCCGTATAAGGCTACTTTGTTGCCATCAACATGGACTTGCAGTTGTGATAAGTTGAGGTTTGGATTGCTGCGCAGTTTATCAACAAGCGTTTGCTGTAGCGTTGGTTGAGGAGAAACGCTGCTGATCATAATTGTACTAGTGGCTGCACTGACTTGCGTTGCGCAGGCGAGTAAAAATACACAGCAAAGTGATACCAATGATACATTTAATTTGAAGCGACTCATGATTTTCCCTCATAACATCTATTATATTTAGTGAATAGCAACCCTAGTATTACAATATTTATTCCAAGGTTAAGTCTTTGAAATGTAATGGTAATTTAAATTTTTGGTGAACTGTTTAGGTATTTTTTACATTCAACTGAGTAAAAAATACGCTAGTTTTTAATTGCTTTAGATTTATTTGTTCCTTTTTTTATTTTTTTTAGAACAATATGATATAAAATCATCTGTAATATTTATTTTACAAAAAATCATGGAACTCAAGTAAATCAAAGGCATGTGGTTTAGTTACTGTATAGCCATCTAATTAAAAAATACTTTCTTTAATTGCAATAGATTAATTGCTCTACTTCCTATGGCTAGTGAATGTGTTTGGTTTGTTGACAGCGTTGTCTTTAGGTGTTTTTATTAAATTTCTGTGAATTAAATGTTAATTTTAATTCTATTTAAACTAACATCCAAGGATTTTTAAATGAAAGCGTCGAAAACCCCACCATTCAAAATAACGGCATTAGCGAGTGCTATTTTGTTATCAACAGCAGGCTCTGTAATGGCAGAACAAGTAGAATCAGAGCGCTTCATAGTGCACTTGTCTGAGCAAACAACTGCGGTACACACTGCGTTTGCACGCAGTAAAGCGCAGATTAATAATATTAAAGTAAGTTTAATGAGCGATATTGCTACTCAAGCTAATGTTGAAGTATTACAAAGCTTGCCTGATATTAACGCAATGGCGGCGGTTTTAACGGCGGATCAAAAAGCGCGTTTATTACAAAGTAGTGATGTAGCCAGTATTGAAGTGGATCCAAAGCGCTATTTAATGGCTGAAAGTACCCCATATGGTATTACTATGGTTCAAGCTCAGCAATTATCGGACAACCTAACTGGTAATCAAAAAGTATGTATTATGGATACTGGCTACACACTTAATCATCCCGACTTACCAAATACAGGGATCACTGGCAATGATGGTTATGGCGCTAATGATACAGGTAATTGGTATAATGATGGTAACGGCCATGGTACACATGTTGCTGGTACTATTGCAGCGTTAGGTGGAAATGGTCAGGGTGTTGTTGGGGTTAATTCTTCGGGCCAATTAGGGCTGCATATTGTAAAAGTATTTAATGACCAAGGTAATTGGGCATATGGTTCTGATCTTGTTGCGGCTATTGGCCAATGTCAAGCCGCTGGAGCAACAGTTACCAGTATGAGTTTAGGTGGTCCTCAATCATCTAATGCTGAGCGCCAAGCTTTTGCTAATAGCTATTCGCAAGGTATGTTACATATTGCAGCTGCAGGTAATGGAGCGAACAGCTCGTTAAGTTACCCTGCATCTTATGATGCGGTTATATCTGTGGCGGCAGTTGATAGTAATGGTAATAAGGCATCGTTCTCACAATATAATGCTCAGGTTGAAATTGCAGCGCCAGGCGTTGGTACTAACTCAACATGGAACAATGGCGGGTATAAGAGCATTAGTGGTACTTCCATGGCTACACCGCATGTATCTGGTGTAGCAGCATTAGTCTGGAGTCACTTTCCAAACTGTAGTAATCAACAAATTCGTGATGCTTTAAATGCCACTGCGCAAGATCGTGGCGCACAAGGGCGTGATACCTCATACGGTTTTGGTATCATTAAAGCAAAAGATGCCTATGATTATTTAGCGCAATCTGATTGTGGCAGTGACGTAGATAATGCGCCTGTTGCAAGCTTTAACGCAATCGTAAATGATAAACAGGTTACTTTTAATAATACCTCTACGGATGATAAAGGGATCAGCAGTTATAGCTGGAGTTTTGGCGATGGGAATTCATCGAATACTAAAAACCCTATTCATACTTATACATCTGAAGGTAATTATACCGTTCTTTTAGAAGTGACCGACACTATAGGGCAAACAAACCAGCGTAGTCAAATCGTGGCTATTTCATCGAATCCTCCAGGCGGTTGTGATGGTTTAGCTAGCTGGGATGCAGCAAAGTCATACCGTGTTGGTGATTTGGTTGAGTTTAATCAAGTTAAATATAAAGCAACTTGGTGGTCAACGGGGGCAAGTCCTGCGATTTATTCAAATGTTTGGTCGCGTCAAGGTAATTGCCAAAATGACGGAGATGTAAATCAAGCACCTAAAGCGAGCTTTGATTTTAGTGTAAATGGTTTAGCAGTCAGCTTCACTAATGCATCGACTGATGATGTGGCTGTTACAGCCTATAATTGGACTTTTGGTGATGGCAGTGTCGCTAATACTGTAACACCCGATCATACTTATCAAACCGCAGGTTCCTACGATGTAGCACTTACGGTAAGCGATGCCCAAGGACTTAACCATACCTTAACTAAAACAGTAATTGTTACAGATGGTACACAAACCGGCTGCACAGATTTATCAAACTGGAGTGTAAGTGCAGTTTACATGGCTGGTGAAGAGGTGGCCTATAATGGCAAGCGCTATAGTGCGAGATGGTGGACGCGCGGCGCAAACCCTGCTGATAATTCCAGCGCATGGGCCGTTTGGAAAGACCTAGGAGTCTGTCAGTAGCTGCTGGTAATTAAACTAAAAAGCCGAGACTATGATAAATCTCGGCTTTTTATGTAGCGTTAAAGTAGGTAAATTATTTCTTTTTCTTAGTTTTTGCTTTGGCCTTTTTACGGGCTTTGATTTTTACCGGATCTTTATGTTTTTTGATTGGCGCTTTAGCTTCTTTATGGCGCGGCTCAAATCCTTTAACAACACGGCGTTTAAGGCGCAACTCAATGTAGCGTTCAATTTTTGCTAATACTGCAATGTCATGGGCTTCTACTAACGAAATTGCAATGCCTTTCTTACCTGCGCGAGCTGTGCGGCCAATACGGTGAACATACACGTCTGCTGTGCGTGGCATATCAAAGTTGATCACATGACTAATATCAGCTACATCAATACCGCGGGCGGCAACATCAGTCGCAACTAATATTCTTGTACGGCCACTGTGGAAATTATCCATTGCCTTCATGCGTTTGTCTTGTGGCATCTCGCCACGTAACCAGGCTGCGCGAACCCCTGCATTGGTCAGCTCGCCGACTAATGTTTCTAGGCGATCACGGGTTTTAACAAACACAATAGCTTTGTTTAAGTCTTCACTGTTTAGTATTTCAACCAACATAGCTAATTTATGGTTGTAATCATCAGCAATGTGTACCCATTGGTGGATTTTAGCTTTTTCTTTACGTGAAGATTCAGCTTCTAATAGGGCTGGATCTTTTAAAATTTGCTCTGCAAATCGTTCAACGCTATCGCCTTCAAGAGTGGCTGAGAATAAAAAGCACTGACGACGATTTTTTGCTTCTTCACAAATACGCATCATTTCTTTACGAAAGCCCATGTCTAACATGCGGTCTGCTTCGTCTAAAATAAGCATCTCGACGTTTTCGGCATGAAAGTTTTCGGTTTCTAAATATTCCATTAATCGCCCTGGTGTGGCGATTAATATATCGTTATTTTTTTCAAAAATTTCTTTATGTGTACCGTAGTTAATACCGCCAGTAACAACACCAATTTTAAGGTTAGTGCCTTTAGCAAGTAGTTCACACTGTTCATGAATTTGATAAGCTAACTCGCGCGTTGGAGTCATGATCAAAACACGAGCAAAACCAGGCTCGCGACGCGGGAAATCAAGTAAGTATTGAATCGCCGGGATCAAAAATGCCGCTGTTTTACCAGTACCGGTTGGCGCAGAGGCTAAAATATCACGCCCTTGCAGCGCTTCAGGGATCGCTTGTTGTTGAATGCTAGTTGGGGTTTCGTAACCCATTTTAGCAACGGCTTGCAGTAGCTTGTTATCAATATCAAAATCAGAAAATTGCATAGAGTGTCAAAAATAGAGGACAATTGCTGGTAATTATACGCGCTATCCGCCAGTTGGTGAATGAAAAGGTGAAAAAATGTCAGGCTTTGTGTTTAAACAATTTAAAGTAGCGCAAACGCGCAGTGCGATGAAGGTCTCGACGGATGGAATTTTACTCGGTGCATGGGCTGACTTAACTACTTCACAGCGGTTACTTGATATTGGCACAGGTACTGGGTTGTTGGCATTAATGTGCAAGCAACGCAAACCAGCTATGCAGGTTAATGCTGTTGAAATTGATGCCAATGCATGCGCTGATGCGCAGCAAAATTTTACAAATAGCCCATGGCCCGATATTAAATTGATGCAAAAAGCTATTCAGCAAGTAACCACCACAACTGAGTTTGATGTTGTGATCAGTAACCCTCCGTATTTTAATGCCAGTTTAAAAGGGCAGGACTTAGCCCGTAATACCGCACGTCATACAGATAGCTTAAGTTTTAGTGAGTTAATCACTGCGTTTAAAAACCTTAGTCACCAAAATGCTTTTTTTAATGTGATCCTACCTTGCCCAGAAGCGCAGTTGTTTATTGCACAGGCGCAATTACAAGGTTTGTATTTAGTGCGCCATTGTTTAGTACAAACTACTGCCACTAAAGCGCCGAGCAGGAGCTTAATGTGCTTTGCTTATCAGATGCAAGAATGTGAGCTGACCAGCTTAACGATTCATGGTCAAGGGGCTCAATATAGCGATGAGTATATAGCTTTATGTAAAGACTTTTACTTGAAAATGTAATCATCATTGAAAAACAGGTACATTTATCGCACACTGATGAAAAACCTCAGTGATAGATATGGATAATCAACTACCTAAACCTTTTATTTTTGTACTTTCCTTAGTGCTTATATTGGTGCTCAGCAATATCCTATTACGCTGGTTAATAACGATGCTTTAACGGCCATTTTTATATTCACAGCCTTAATTGCCAGCTTTAAAGCACTTATGTATATCCAACAACTGATTGGTAATGAAGCAATTAGTTATAGCCAATTATTCAAGCTCTCATGGCGTAACTTTATTTTATTTGCAGAGTGTTGGTTATTCGTTTTAATTTTCAGGGGAATTTTGCAGTTAGGAGCGGCGCTATTTAATGCATTAGAGATTACATTCTTCTCTGAGCTACTCAAAAAATAGCTAAATTGCTCACGGTGTTTATAGACCTTGGGGGAGATATTTATTTTTAAAGGGCTAGAACCACTTTATCATTTAAATCAGAGTATTTAGTTTTCATTTTTGTAAAGCTGACTTTCAGCTGATATCGACTAACCTTAATTGAATAAGGTCACACATTTGGAGCGTAAAATGACGGTTTCAGCAATACCAAAGGGGTATCATGCAATTACTCCTTACTTGATAATTAATGGCGCAACAAAAGCAATAGATTATTACTGTAAGGTATTTAACGCGCAGCTTATTATGCAAATGCCGCTGCCAGATGGTGGGATTGCTCACGCAGAAATTAAAATTGGTGATTCGCATATTATGCTTTCAGATATGTGCCCTGAAGCGCATTTTAAAAGTCCCGGTGAGCTAGGCGGTACGCCGGTTAGCTTAATGCTGTACGTTGAAGATGTTGATGCCGTATTTTCTAAAGCGATTGCCGCAGGTGCTATAGAGGTGCGCCCAGTGCACGACCAATTTTACGGCGATAGAGCGGGCACTTTACAAGATCCATTTGGCCATGTATGGACTATTGGCACTCATAAAGAAGACCTTAGCGATGACGAGATTAGTCAACGTATGGCTGATTTAATAAGCAAAGAAGAAGACGCATAAATTATTAACACGCATAAATTATGGGGCTCATATCTGATCTTAAAGTTTTGAAAAATAGGTTTATATTTCATCTGACAGGCAGCTATGAGCGATGTATAGTCATCCAAGCTCGTTTTTGGGAAAACCTGGTTAACTTAAGATAATCGCGTGCCTATAATTGCTGTTCGACATTTCGTGCTAGAGGATTCTGGCTTCGTATAAAGCTCAACACTAAATCCAACTTCTTCCATAACTTTCTAATAATACTTGATACCAAATAACCCCAGTTCCATACGGTCAAACTCTATTTGTGTCACTCCTTGTTTTTGTTCGTAGTAGGAGATCAGTACATTCAGTCGATTTTTATCCGTAGGATGGCGCTCGATATAGTCGATAACAGTCAAGTCGGTTTCAGGAAGTGATGTTATGCGATGATTAACAATCGGTTTATTTATGTTAGCCTCTGCTGTTTAGTTAATTGATAAACTAATTAGGGCTCTGGTTTTGAATTAAGCTAATCCTCGAAAAGTCGAGGCTAACACAGTGAGGGGCCACTATGTCTAACTATTTAATTAATCTCATATGGAAGTATTATGATTAAAGTATTACTACTCTCAATTTCATTGTTTTCTGTTGCTTTATTAGCGCAGAACAAGGTTCTAATTGAAAATGTCACTATCATTTCACCTCATTTGCAAGCTCCCAAAATACAGATGAATGTATTAATAAATGACGGACGAATTACCGAAATAACTGATAAAAATGTTATATCCTACGATCTTAAAATAAATGGTTCGGGAAAATTCTTAACGCCTGGTCTTATGGATAGCCATGCCCATGTTTCGTCAATTCCTGGTATGGGTTTTGGTGTTGAACCTGTGGCTATTAAAAACCCAAAACTCGTAAAGGCTTATTTTGAACAACAACCAAAAAGCTTTTTATATTATGGGGTTACTCAAATACTTGATCCCAATCCGGGAGTGAGTTTCGACTATTTTACTTCGGCGCCTCATCACCCTGATTATTTTCGCTGTGAGGTATTAACATCAAAGAATACCTTTCCATATATAGAAAAAACAGATGATCTATCAAGATCAATATTTACTTATTTAATTGATGAAAGTGCAGAGGCAACCGCAGTAAATTCAGTAGAAAGGCTCGTTGGTGAAATTGCCAATTCAGGTGCTTCATGTATAAAAATTTATTTTGAAGACGGTTATGGTAACGCTAGTCAATGGCAAACATTTTCAACTAATACGCTAAAACGAATTAAAATAGCGGCTGAAAAATATAATTTACTTATAGTAGCCCATGCTAATGCCTTAGATATGCAACAATTAGCACTTGCCGCAGGTGTTGATGTTATCGCTCATGGTATGTGGAATTGGGGACAATATAATCGCGAGAAAGATATACCTAAGGAGGTATCTAACACTCTGGATATAATCATTGATAACAAAGTAGGCTATATGCCTACACAAAGAGTGATTGCTGGCTTAGGTGAAGTAATGCTCCCAACTATTGTTAATTCCCCTGAATTTTTATCCATTACACCTAAGTCACTTATCGATTGGTATAGGACGACTGAGGCGCAGTGGTTCAAGGAGGAACTTCGAATTGGTTTTGATGGAATGCCTGATCAATCAATATCAGATGCATTCTTATATGGGCGAATAGGAAAAGGTAATAAAGTCATTCAATATCTAAGAAGTTCTAACCTTCCTATTTTATTGGCTTCAGACTTTCCTGGTAGCCCTAGTTTTGCTAACCAACCGGGACTGACAACCTACCAAGAAATGGAAGCTATGGTTACCGCAGGGCTATCGCTTGAAGAAGTACTGGCGGCGGCAACTATTAATAATGCTAAAAAATTCAGAATTGATAAAGATTATGGCACTGTAGAAGTTGGCAAAATTGCTAACCTTCTGCTGCTTAAAACTAATCCTTTAGACTCTATAGAATCGTGGAACCGTATAGAAACGATTATCCTGCATGGAGACCCCATAGCTAGAGAAAGTTTGGTGGTCAATAAATAGCTAATCGGGTAGCCGGAGGCCTCTAACCTCCAGCCCCCACAGCACCCATCATGCGCTTTCTATTAACAGGAAGTGCAATGGGCGGCTCATCTCCCGTAATGAATATTGATCCAAATATCTCTTAGTGAAGAATACGTGCTCTGATCGTGCCTTCAACCGCACTCAACTCTTTTAGTGCTATTTCAGAGTGGTCGGTATCTACGTCTATTACTACGTAACCAATCGCTTCGTCGGTTTGTAAGTATTGCGCGGCGATGTTGATGCCGTGCTGGGCAAATGCTTGGTTAATTTGAGTTAACACACCTGGGCGGTTGTGGTGTACGTGTAATAAACGGCTACGGTTGGCAAGCTCTGGCAGTGATACTTCAGGGAAGTTAACAGCAGTAATCGTTGAGCCGTTGTCTGAGTATTTTGCTAGTTTACCCGCGACTTCAATACCAATGTTTTCTTGCGCTTCTTGAGTTGAACCACCAATATGCGGCGTTAAAATTACGTTGTCAAATTCGCGTAGTGGCGACACAAATTCTTCATCGTTTGATTTTGGCTCAACTGGGAATACGTCGATGGCAGCGCCGCTGATTTTTTTATCACGCAGTGCTTCTGCTAGGGCATCAATATCAACTACGGTGCCGCGTGAGGCGTTGATCAAAATTGAACCTTGTTTCATCACTGAAATTTCCGCGCTACCAATTAGGTTTTTAGTCTGCGGTGTTTCAGGCACATGTAAGCTAATAACATCAGCGCGTTGCAGTAGCTGCGTTAGGTTATGTACTTGTGTGGCATTACCTAGGGTTAGCTTGTCTTCTATATCGTAAAATTCAACGTTCATACCGATATTTTCAGCCATGATACCTAGCTGCGTACCAATGTGGCCGTAACCAATAATACCTAAAGTTTTACCACGGGCTTCAAATGAGCCATTGGCGGTTTTTAACCAGCCGCCACGGTGGGCAATGGCATTACGCTCTGGAATACCACGGAACAATAGTAAAATTTCACCAAGTACTAACTCAGCAACAGAGCGGGTATTAGAAAACGGTGCGTTGAATACTGCAATACCGCGCTTGCGTGCGGCACTTAAATCAACCTGGTTAGTGCCGATACAAAAACAACCAACGGCAACCAGTTTTTCTGCGGCTTCAAGTACAGCTTCAGAAATATGAGTACGAGAACGAAGGCCTACAAAATGCACATCTTTAATGCGTTCAATTAGTTCGTCCTCAGGCAATGAGGTTTTTACATAATCAATATTGCTGTAGCCGTTACGTTTTAGCGTTTCTACAGCGCTTTGATGTACACCTTCAAGCAAAAGAATTTTAATTTTGTCTTTTGCTAACGATACCTTACTCATATCCTCATCCTATTTTATCTAATTTGCGGCCCATTTTTGGTACCGATAATCACTTTATCTGCGCCACGGTGGGCAAATAAGCCGTTGGTTACTACGCCAACAATTTGGTTAATTGTCAGCTCTAAATCTTTTGCTTGGCTGATCGACAAGTTATGTACGTCTAAAATAACGTTACCATTATCTGTTACCACGCCATGGCGATAAACTGGATCGCCGCCTAGTTTAAGCAATTCACGAGCAACATAACTGCGTGCCATCGGAATCACTTCTACCGGCAGTGGAAATTCACCTAAGGTGTCCACTATTTTTGTTTCATCAACAATACATATAAACTGTTTTGCTACAGCTGCGACTATTTTTTCGCGGGTTAGTGCTGCGCCACCGCCTTTGATCATTTCGTTCAGCGCATTTATTTCATCTGCGCCATCAACGTACACGTCAAGGGCATCAACATCATTGAGTTCAAATACTTCAAGGCCGAGTGCTTTTAGTTTTTCGGTTGAAGCGTCAGAACTTGATACCACACCGCGTATGGTGTCTTTTACTGAGCCTAATGCATCAATAAAATGGTTTACGGTTGATCCTGTGCCAACACCCACAATGGTGTCTTTTTTTACAAATTCGAGTGCAGCCCAAGCAGCTGCTTTTTTTAATTCATCTTGTGTCATGATTATGTGCTCAATAGGTGAGAGGGATTGCCATTAGTATATAAATAAATTGCTTACCAATGGTAGATTTTCTGTGGTGTGATTATGTAATTTAATGGTACATCCCACGATTCAACCGGTAAACTTGGAACATGTTGGCATTGATGTGCAAGGCCAATCAGTTGTGGTTTTTGCCAGTTTTCTTTTTCGTAGCGCGCCAAAGTTTTATCATAAAAGCCACCCCCCATCCCTAACCGGTTTCCGTTATCATCAAATGCAACTAATGGCATTAGCAGATAATCAAGCTCCGCAAGTGGGCATATCTGACTACAATTTAACTTAGGCTCCAAGATACCATAGCGATTTGCCCTCATGGGTGAATTTTCTTCATAGCGCTGAAAGTATAAAGTTGTGCCGTTAAAGGGGTGGATAACGGGTAGGTAGAGGGGGTGATTTTTAGCCCAAAGATCTTTTATTAACAATGAGGTGTCTAATTCTGCGTCATTGCTAAAATAAATGCCAATATGGGCATTCTTAATGGTTTTTTGCTGTTTTAAGTGTTGAGTAAAATTCACTTTAAGCGATTCTGCGGCAATTTTTTGCTCAAATTTTGACAGTGAGTTACGTGCTTTACGGATTTGTTGGCGGATCAGTGCTCTTTTTTCGCTCATATTTATTTTTGCTTTATCGGTTAATTATCCATAAAACTGAATAAATCAGGGAATGCAAACGACAATCCTAGTACTAAAAGTAAAACAACAACCATAGCAATAAGTGAATACAGCAGCATGTTACTGCGTTTTTTGATCGGCGTTGTCAGCTCTTCATCTAGCAATAGATCATCAGTTTGCCACTCGTCGCCTTCATCAGGATCTGGTTGTTGGGTTGTGGCTGGTAAGCGTTGCTCTAGATCGTCGAGCTTTTCTTCGATGCGAATTAAACTACTGGTGATGTAATCAAGGGCGTTAAAAATACGCTCATCTCGCTGGCTGGTTGCATCGCTGCTACTTACCGCTGGTGCGTTGTTTATTGGTTGCAGTTTACTTTTGATGCCTACGCTGGCAAGTAGCTTTGCTTGCTTGAGCGCTTTTTCTTTTTCACAAGGGGCAAATAGGGGGTTGTTCTCAAAAAATGCAGCTACTTTACTTTCAGGGGCTTTGAGCTTTACAGCCAGTTGTTTAATCGCATTCGAACGCTCAATATCTTGAGCTAGACCTGCATACATAACACGGAAGTTTTCAGTCATCTGTGTTTTCCAAAAACGTAAAATCAATAGGTTGAGTATATCCGAATTATCGATAAACAAAAGCCCGTAAAAACGGGCTTTTTTGATCCAGTGGTTTTAAGCGTTGTTTAATACTTCGCAGCTTCACCTTCTTTTGGTAGTGACTGTAAAATAAAATCACGTAAATCGTTATTTGATGTTTTTAAATCTGCATGGCGTAAATACATCATGTGGCCACTGCGGTAGCCTTTAAAGCTTAGGCGATCGCGCATTTTACTGCTTGGATCTAGTTGCCATAAAGTGTATTTAGCATCAAAGTAGTTAGTGGCACCATCATAGTAGCCTGTTTGGATCATCACATTGAGGTATGGGTTTTGCGCCATTGCTAAACGCAGATTTTCACCAGTGTTATTATTGCTGCGATCCCACGGGTGTACATTACCAAACAGGTTATATTTTACGTCAGTTTTATAGTTAAGCTCTTCACGTAAGTAGTGATTGATGGCTGGTGTAAATGAATGCAACCATGATGTTAGCTCAGCCCAGTAGTCTGGAGATTCGCCAGCATCACGTTTGTCCATGCCTAAATAACGCGAATCTAGACGGCCTAATGTTTGACCGCGCTCGCGTAGTAGTTCTTTCCAAAAAAAATTGGTAGGAATATCAAGGTTATTTTGCGCAACAAACTTTTCAGAAACACCGGCATACAGTGCCATTTGTTTGATGATAGCGCGTTTTTCTTCATCATTAATAAAGCCACCTTTAGCAAGTGCAGGAATTAGCTTGTTAACGGTAAAGTCTTCAACTTCTGGCAGTAATTCATCTAAATCTTTAGCTTGCAATACTGGGCTTAAAGCTTTGTGATACCACGCCGTTGCAGCAAAGTAAGGTAAACGGTTAGCCGCTTTTATCGGACCGTCGCGTTTAATACCAATGTCTGTTGGTGAAACCAGCACAACCCCATTGATATACATCCATTGACTGTTTTGTAATTCATGGGCAAGTCCTGAAACGCGGGTTGTGCCGTAGCTCTCACCAATTAAAAACTTAGGTGAGCGCCAGCGCTCAGTGCGATTTACAAAGGTGTTTAACCATTCTGCTAGGTATTTAATGTCGGCATTGACACCAAAAAACATGCTTTTTTGCGCTTCTTTACTTGGTAATTCACCTTTATCGTTTTCAAGAATACGCGAGTAGCCAGTGTTTACTGGATTAACGTAAACAATATCAGCAACATCAAGCACTGAGTATGGGTTGTCTTTCACACCATACGGTTGAATAGGGTAGCCTTCGTCGTCAATTTTTAATACCCGTGGTCCAGTATAGGCTAAGTGCATCCATACTGATGCAGAGCCAGGTCCGCCATTAAACGAAATCAACAATGGGCGTTTAGTACGATCGTCAACTTTATCGCGTTCATAATAAGTGTATTGCAATGTTGCAACGGCATCGCCTTTGTCATCCCATACCGGTTGTGTGCCTGTGGTTGCGGTATATGAAAAACGCTCGCCATTGATGCGCGCTTTATGTTCGGTGACAACTTTACTATCGACATCGATACGACGTTGGTTTTCAGCATAGCTGGCTGTGCTTACACTCAAAGTAAGTATGGTCATAGAGACACTAATGATACTGATAAGCTTCATGGTGGATCCTTTAAACAATAGTTAACCTATTAAAGATAATTTTTTTGTAAATAACAAAGGGAATGAGACTAGACGACGATATTAATCGGCGAGCATTAGACATAAATATTATCAGTAACGTAAATACTCTATTTTATGCGTATATATTCAGCAATATATTTTGCTCAAACTGATAATAAAGTATATTGCTTTATGTTATTAATTTTGATTTTTTATTCTTAAAAAGTTTACCCTAACAATGTTCACCTGACGTGTAGAGAATAGATATATGCAAAGAGTTTTAGTTTTTGAAGATAGTAAAGTGGTCCAGTAGGTGTTGCGACACTTATCAGCTCATTATCTTGATGTTGCTGTCGATTTTGCATGGTCGTGATGATTTAGCGATTATTGGCTTATCAGTGCGGGTAAGCACGGTTTATTAAATTCGGCGCGAAGAATTTGCAGTTGTCTGAGTATGACTTTGTGATTAATGGGAGAGGTATTTGCAATTACGGTGAGTATAGGTTTAACAAAATTTCAAAATGTCACGTTAGAAAGTGCCATGCGCTTAGCTGATAAGGCTTTGTATCAAGCCAAAGAACAAAGCCGAGACTGTGTCGTCAAACAAAATTAGGCTGCTGCACCAGTACAGTTAAGATGTTAAAAAAATGCACTTATATGGTGCATTTTTATGCGGCTAATTTGTTTTTATTATGTAATTTGTTGTTTTTAAAACGTTAAAAATAGTGGCACAAAGGTTGGATTGTCTTAGCAAACAGGATAACAATAAGCGTCCGAAGGGGGCCACTATGAAAATGATTAGTGCAATAATAAAGCCATTCAAATTAGATGATGTGCGTGAAGCGCTAGCTGATTTAGGCATTGAGGGGATGACGGTTGTTGACGTCAAAGGTTTTGGTCGTCAACGCGGTCATACAGAGTTGTATCGTGGAGCTGAGTATCAGGTTGATTTTATTCCTAAAATTAAACTGGAAATTGCTACTCGTACCGAAAATTGTCAAAGGGTCGTTGAGACCATCACCAAGATAGCATCAACAGGCAAAATTGGCGACGGCAAAATTTTTGTTTACGACTTAGATCAAATTGTCCGTATCCGTACGGGTGAATTAGATGAAGAAGCAATTTAAGGGGGCTTTATGGAAAACACGATCGTAGAACTTAAGTTTTCGTTAGATACATTTTATTTTTTAATGTCGGGTATTTTAGTGATGTGGATGGCCGCAGGTTTTGCCATGCTCGAAGCGGGCTTAGTGCGTTCAAAAAATACCACTGAAATTTTAACTAAGAACGTGGCGCTCTATGCCATCGCATGTACCATGTTCTTACTAGTTGGCTACAACATTATGTATGTAGACAACGCTGAAGGTGGCTTAATTCCATCTCTAGGTGGGCTTATTGGCACCCAAGCCGCTGACGCTAATCATTCTTTAGAATCAGATTTCTTTTTTCAAGTGGTATTCGTGGCAACTGCAATGTCGATTGTTTCGGGGGCAGTTGCTGAACGTATGAAGTTATGGGCTTTTCTAGCTTTTGCAGTGATATTAACGGGCTTTATTTACCCTGTTGAAGGCTACTGGACTTGGGGGGGGGGGTTCTTATCTGAAATGGGCTTTGTTGATTTTGCAGGCTCAGCCATTGTTCACGGCACAGGCGCGGCAGCAGCACTTGCAGGTGTATTAATGCTAGGTGCGCGTAAAGGTAAATACGGTAAAAATGGTGAAATCTACCCAATTCCTGGTTCTAACTTACCATTGGCTACACTCGGTACATTTATTTTGTGGATGGGTTGGTTTGGCTTTAACGGCGGGTCACAACTACTTATCTCTGATGCTGAAAATGCCACTGCGGTTGGTCAAATTCTCCTTAACACTAATGCTGCTGCGGCAACGGGGGCAATTGCAGCATTATTCGTATGCAAAGTGCTATGGGGTAAAGCTGATTTAACTATGGTTCTTAATGGTGCACTTGCAGGTTTGGTTGTTATTACTGCTGATCCATTATCACCATCACCTTTATTAGCGTGTTTACTAGGGATTTTAGGTGGCTCACTTGTTGTATTCAGCATTGTAGTACTAGACAAAGTTAAAATAGATGACCCAGTTGGCGCAATCTCAGTGCATGGTGTATGTGGTATTTTAGGTATCATCCTAGTACCAGTATCAAATGCTGAAGCAACGCTAGTTAATCAGTTAATCGGCTTAGTATGTATATTAGGTTTTGTATTTTTTGCCTCACTTATCGTGTGGTCAATATTGAAGAAAACCATGGGTATCCGAGTAACAGAAGAAGAAGAACTAAACGGCATGGATCAACATGATTGTGGTATTGATGCTTACCCTGAGTTTGTTTCGGTACGCAGTAACTAAGTAAAAATTTTAAAATCATTGTGTTTTTAAAACAAAGCCCTAATTTAGATTCGGGCTTTTTTTGTCTTTACGCAGGCGTGAAGTTTATTAATACAGCAGAAATCACAATAAGTAACTATGCTTAAAATCAGTCCAACTACAAATAATAAGGTTAAGCATGGATAACAAACTATTGCTGATTATTTTGTCTATATTCTTACCACCTGTTGCTGTGTTTTTGAAAGCGGGTGTGGGTAAAGATTTGATTATTAATATTGTCTTGTGCTTTATATTTTTTATACCGGCAATGATCCACTCATTGTGGTTGTGTACACGCTAAAAAATTATGAGGTCAGAACGTTGGATAATTGATTTACTATTTACTGTTCAGGTTAAGGTTTCAGTCAAGGTTAATTTTGCAGGTGTAATATACCCAAACCACCTCAAGAGGCGAGTTTCTGTTGGAATTAAAAGCGATTTAGGCAAGGCATTGATTGCAAGTAATAGTGGTTCTATTGCTAAAATCAATAACGCAGTATAAATCGCATTTAAACCAACCCCTTGGGCGTTTCACAGGAACTTACTCTCATCGTTGTTACTTCTTAAAAGGGATTACCATAGTTGCAAAGTAACGCCTTGATATTAAGCCCCTGTGAAACGCTGAATTCTGCATCTTGAGGTGGCTTGGGTATATAGCTATATGCTAAGCTCGCACCTGTAAATTTAACTCTGGAAATAAATAGCAACGTCAATGGCTGATAAAAAAGACCCACGCTCCACTAAAACTCCATCAAAACGCCCTACAAAGAAAGCACCAAGTACAGCGTCTAAGTCGGTGAAAAAAAAACGGGCTAATAATACGGTGGTAAAAAATATAAATAAACGTGGCATTGGTCGTAAGGTTTGGTCTATTTTTTGGAAACTTAGCTTAGCTGGCATCGTTGCAATGGCGTTATATTTAATTTATCTGGATGCCAAAATTACGCGTCAATTTGAAGGCAATAAATGGCAATTACCAGCACAAGTTTATGCACGAGCAATGGGTTTTTACCCAGGACAATTCTTATCTAGTCAAGAAGTACTGTGGGAGCTTGATAGGCTAAACTATTCATCAGTCAATCAGTTAAGTCGTACTGGGCAGTATGTAAAAGCGGGTGATAGTATTAAAATCTTCCGCCGTGAATTTGAGTTTTATGATGGCTTAGAGCAAGCACAAGTTATAGAGTTACGCTTTGCAGGACAAAAACTCGCGAGTATTAAAGATAAGTTTGGCAGGCGCTTAAACAGAGCTCGATTAGAGCCAGTGCAAATAGCGCGCATAGGGAATGATTCAAAACAAGATCGAGAGTTTGTGCCGTTGGATAAATTTCCGCCGATGCTTACCGATACTTTGCTCGTGGTTGAAGACCAACATTTTTATCAGCATCATGGGGTTTCTGTATGGTCAATCATGCGGGCTTTATACAGTAATATTAAAGCAGGGCGCACAGTCCAAGGCGGCAGTACGTTAACGCAGCAGCTGGCAAAGAATATTTATTTAACTCGTGAGCGTACGCTGATCCGTAAATTTAACGAAGCGTTGATCGCGTTAATTTTAGATTATCGCTATTCAAAAGATCAAATTTTAGAAGCTTATCTAAACGAAGTGTATCTTGGTCAGTCGTATAACCAAGGCGTACATGGCATGGGCTTAGCTTCTGAATTTTACTTCTCTAAGCCTGTTGATGAGCTTGAGTTCGATCAAATTGCACTACTCGTTGCTATGGTAAAAGGGCCTTCATATTATAATCCACGCCGTTATCCTGAGCGCACTATGGAGCGTCGTGATTTAGTATTGCGCTTAATGGTTGATAATAAATTAATTGATACCCGCGAATACCGTACTGCACTAAAACGATCAATCGACATTGCTCCAATGAAAGACAGCCTACCTAAATCATACCCTGGGTATTTAGAGCTGGTGGATCGTGAGCTGCAAAAGTTACTACCGGACCAACAAGTACTAGATGCCGGCGTGCGAGTATTTACCTATTTTGATTTGCAAAAACAAGCGGCAATGGAAGAGGCAATTGAAAAAAGCCTACCGTATCTTGAAAAGCGCGCCACGACAGAGCAGCTTGAAGCGGCGATGATCTCAGTTAATGTTGAAAAGGGTGGGGTATCTGCACTGGTCGCAGGGCGCGACCCACGTTTCTTAGGATTTAACCGGGTATTAGATACAAAACGCAATATAGGCTCATTAGTTAAGCCGGCTGTGTATTTAACAGCTCTGGGTTTACCCCACTATAACTTAGCTACTTTGTTAGATGACTCGCCAGTACAAGTGACTAATGAGCAGGGCAAAGTATGGCAACCAGAGAACTTTGATCATCAATATCGCGGTATGATGCCGCTTTATAAAGCGTTTAGTAAAAGTATTAATATACCAGCGGTAAACTTAGGGCTTGATGTTGGGGTTGATAAAGTCGCGGATACACTGACTAAGCTTGGCGAAAAAGGTAATATTCCCCACTACCCATCATTACTGCTTGGTGCACTTGAGATGTCGAGCTTTGAAGTCGCGCAGCTTTATACCACGTTGGCGGCTGATGGCGAATACCGTCAATTAACATCTATTTCTGCGTTAACCGATTCCGTTGGACGCGTACTTTATCAGCATCAAGTTAGTGCTGAACCACGTTTTGATAAAGCAGCTGTTTATATGACTAAATACGCGATGAAACGAGTCACTAAAGATGGCACGGCTAAACGTTTAAATGCCCATTTTCCATCAATTCAGCTGGCTGGTAAAACCGGCAGCAGCAATGATTTACGTGATAGTTGGTATGCAGGGTTTGATCAAAATACAGTAACCGTTGCTTGGCTTGGCCGTGATGATAATAAAAGTACAGGCTTAACGGGCAGTGTTGGTGCATTAGAAACGTATATTCGTTATCTTAAGCCGCTCAACCCTGAGGCAATAGCAGATACTCGTCCGCCTTCAATTCGCTGGGCTTTTATTAATGAATTAACGGGTAAGCAAGCGCCTCCGGGCTGCGGTAAAGTAATTCAACTGCCACTTAGAGCTAGTGAATTTGAGCCAAGGCCAAGTTGTATGCGTTAAATAAGTAAGCTTTTTTTAGCTCATAAAAAAAGCCCTTACGGGCTTTTTTCTTGCTTAAAATTAAAACTTATAACTTAGCAAACGCGCGCTCAGCGGCGGCAATTGTATCAGCAATTTCTTGCTCAGAATGTTCAGAACAAACAAATCCGGCTTCAAATGCTGATGGCGCTAAATACACGCCTTCTTCAAGCATCAAGTGGAAGAACTTTTTAAAGCGTTCTAAATCGCACTGGGTTGCTTGTTGGTAAGTGGTTACTTTTTCTTGTTCAGTAAAGAAGAAGCCATACATACCCCCTGCGTAGTTAGTGGTCAGTGGAATACCCGCTTTTTTAGCTGCAGTTTCAAAGCCTTCACAAAGTGCTTTGCTTTTAGCTTCAAGCTCAGTGTGTAGGCCATCAACACACAAAAGCTCGAGCGCTTTTAAGCCTGCCGCCATGGCAATTGGGTTACCAGAGAGAGTACCTGCTTGGTAAACTGGGCCAACAGGAGCGATGTAATCCATGATCTCAGTTTTACCGCCGAACGCGCCTACTGGCATGCCGCCGCCAATCACTTTACCTAAACAGGTTAAGTCAGGAGTAATGTTGTAATAAGCTTGAGCGCCACCAAGGGCTACACGAAAACCTGTCATTACTTCGTCAAAAATAAGCACAGATTGGTACTGATCACAGACTTCACGCAGTCCTTCTAAAAAGCCAGGTACTGGTGGAATACAGTTCATGTTACCTGCAACTGGCTCTACGATAATACAGGCTATTTCGTCAGTGTATTTGGCAAAAATAGCTTTTACTTCATCAAGGTTATTAAACGAAACTGTTAATGTATGCTTGGCAAAATCTTCTGGGATACCTGGCGAGTTTGGAACACCCATTGTAAGTGCGCCTGAGCCTGCTTTTACTAATAATGAATCTGCATGGCCGTGGTAACAGCCTTCAAATTTAAGTATTTTGTCACGGCCGGTAAAACCACGAGCTAAGCGAATTGCACTCATTGTTGCTTCAGTGCCTGAGCTTACCATGCGTACTTTTTCGATTGATGGCACTAGCTGTTTTACTTTTTCGGCCATGAAAATTTCGGTCTCAGTTGGCGCGCCATAGCTTAGGCCGTTTTCTACCGCATCAAGTACAGCTTGTTTGATTGCTGGATGATTGTGGCCCATGATCATAGGTCCCCATGAACCTACGTAATCGATATAACGGTTGCCATCGGCATCAAAGGTAAATGGGCCTTGTGCTTTAGTAATAAACAGCGGCGTGCCGCCAACGCCATTAAAGGCACGTACTGGAGAGTTTACGCCGCCAGGGATAGACGCTTGGGCGCGGGCAAATAAATCTTGGCTAATTGTCATGAAAAATCCTATTAATTGTACTGGTAGATTAACTATCGCGTTTACGGCTAAACCATGGCACAGATACTTCGTATTGCTCAACTTTATCGGCAACGTCAAGTGTCAATGCAAACAGCGCCATGCGAATTAACACGCCATTTTGTACTTGGCGGAAAATAGCTAAGTTATCGTTACTATTTAAATCGTTATCGAGTTCATTGGCTTCCATGCGGCTGTCGCGTGGTAATGGGTGCATTAATACTGAGTTTGGTTTGCAGTGCGCATTGTAAATTGATTGGCTGATCCGAAACCCCCCTCGGTATTTATTGGCTTCTTCTTGCGAAGGAAAGCGCTCTTCCTGAATGCGGGTTTGATAGACGATATCAGCGGCTAAATTGCCTTCCATTTTATTGACGATTTCAATCTTATGACCCGCATTATCAACGGCATCTAAAATATAGCTTGGCATTTGTAAGCCATCAGGTGCCACCATCGAAAATTTTATATCTTTATAATGACATAATAATTTTGATAATGAATGCACGGTACGGCCATATTTTAAATCACCAACAAGGGCGATATGCATACCATCAATGCCTTGCTCAAAACGGTTAAGCTCGCGCTCTATAGTTAATAAATCAAGTAACGCTTGAGTGGGGTGTTCATTAGGGCCGTCGCCGCCGTTGATAACCGGTACAGAGCAGCCAGTGGCAAATTCAGCCACTGAACCTGCATCAGGATGGCGCATAGCAACCGCATCTGCGTACGCTGAAATAACGCGAGCGGTATCGTATAATGATTCGCCTTTCGCAAGTGCTGAGCTTTGCATGCCGGTGGTTTCACGAACTAGGCCACCTAATAAATTAAAGGCGGTGCCAAAACTTACACGGGTACGGGTACTTGGCTCAAAGAATAGGTTTGCTAAGATCGCGCCTTCTAACACATTGGTGCGTTTTTGCTTTTTAGCATATGGCTCCATTTTTTTGGCTACTGCAAAAATACGTTCAATACAGTCGCGGTCGAGCTGATTGACAGAAAGAATATTTTCACCTTGGAAACTTAACATGGGGGTTATTCCTATCACATTGAAAAGGGGCGCGATCAACCATCAAAGATGGACACGCAATCGCGCGGTACTATAGCAAATTTTTTATAAACTGGGTTTAGTTACGGCTAAAAATATGATGACTAAAAGTAGTAACACAGGTAACTCATTAAAAATACGATAAAAACGGTGACTGCGGGTATTGCGGTCGTGTTTAAAATCAGCCAGCAACTTAAAACAAAAGCCGTGGTACAAATATAAAATAATCACTAATACCAGTTTGTAATGAAGCCACATACTGTGTCTGAACCAGTCACGGCCATATTCAACAATTGTTAGCACGCCAAACACTGCTGTTAATACCGCAAATGGTGTAACAAAATACAGCAACCGACGTTCCATCACTTTGAGCATGGAGTTACAGGACTTTTCTTCACTCATGGCGTGATAAACAAAGAGGCGGGGCAAGTAAAATATGCCGGCAAACCAGGCAATCATAAAAAAGATATGTAAGGCTTTGTAGATCAGTAGCGCGCTCATAATGTTCTCTTATGTTAGTTACAGTAAGCTATTACGTATGGTGAGAATGTGACGGATTTGATCCCAGCGCATTATTCCCATAATTTGTTGATTATCTAGTAAGTTATAAATATATACAGCGCCGCTGCGTTTATCTTTTAATATATCAAATGCATCGGCCAAAGTGGCTTGACTGCTTATCCCTTGCAAGCTGATATAGTTGATCGAAATATTTTGATCTGACATTAAACTTAAATCATATTCAGCAAGACGATAGCCATTTTCAGCATCGTAAACAATCAATGGGGTTTGACTATCAACAGCATTTAAGGTGTTTTCTATTTGTTCTTTATTTTCGGAATACAACAGTTTGAAGTTTTCATCCATTTCGTCCATCACCCCTACTTTTTGCAGTGCTTCGGTGGCTGGGGAGACATGATAGCTTAAACCTTGAAAATCGAGCTGCTGTAAAAATATTGACCGATTTCCAAACACTTGTAATGCGGTGACGTATGCTGCTGAGATAACTAGCATGGCCGGTACGATTATTTCAGGACTTGAGGTTAACTCCATTACCGTAGTTAAAGCGGCCAGAGGGGCATGTAAAGTGGCTGCTAATAAGCCTGCCATGCCTAATACGCTGTAAGTACCCGCAATATCAACGCCAGGACTAATAAACTGAGCAAAAAAAGCCATTAAAGTACCCATCAGTACCCCTAAACCAATTACAGGACCAATGATCCCACCTGGTATACCCAAGCCAATGGCAAATAATGTCGCCAGTAATTTAGCAATTAAAATAGTGATTAATAGCTGCACATCATCAGGGCTTTCTATTGCTAAAGTTATTGCACTCATACCAGATCCCATTGCTTGTGGCACCATAAAAGCAATGCCACCGGCAATCAGACCTGCCAATAATAAACGTGGAAACATACTCAAAGGCTTGAAAGTACGAATGATCAGCATCAGATTTTGGTTAAATGCATAAGCAACTGCGCCTAAAGCCATACCAAACAGAATTAAAAATGGATAGTGCCAACCACTTAATGCGGTCACTGTGATCAGTGCTAATTCTGATACATCACCAAATACAAACTGTGTCGCCAGTGCACCGGTGACCGCAGCAAGCATAATAGGTACAAAGATGTGCACTTTGTATTCCCTAAGTACTACCTCCATCACAAAAATAACAGCTGCAAGCGGTGTATTAAACGAGGCGGCAATACCTGCTGCAACACCACAACCACTGAGTGTTCGCATGGCGTTATAAGGCAAATGTAATTTATCGGCCAGCAAACTTGCACCAGTTGCCCCCATATGTACAGACGGCCCTTCACGGCCAACCGAGAAACCACTGATCAATGCCAATGCACCACCGACAAATTGATTTACCGTGTTGTATAATGGCATTTGCCCGTAATGGCGTTTAATACGATGAATAACAAAGGGAATACCTAATCGATAATGCTTAAAACCAGTCAAAGCTGCAAATAGCGCAATTAAAAAGGCTGCTATAATCGGCATTACAACCCGCTCAATAGGCGGCAAGGTAGTAAAATCGTCAGGATTATCAAGGAACAAACCTTGGAAAAATAGAATAGTTAAGCGAAATAGAATGATCAAAAACGCCGCAATTAGTCCGGCACTTACGCCAAGTAAGCACAATTGCACCGATGTTTTTGGCTTTGCCAAGCGACGCCTAAGCGTTTCAAGCCACATGCATATTTCCTCGCCACCTATTTCAGCGGGCAGTTTATCAAAAGTGCTACAGTAAGTCCTTTTGATTTTAGAATTATCTACATAACCAAGGATTTATTCTTGGTAAAATTTGCGGGCCGAGTGATGACGTGAAGCGAGGTATTGGTAATGAACGAAAATGTTCTCAAGGTCAAATTAGCTTCACCACAGCAAAGCTAGTGCTAGATCGCAACTGTATCTACCAGTTATACCTAAATATTTAATTACACAATAAACTTTTTAAGTAAGTTTTGTTGGTCATTTACGTTTTCAGCTAAATTAGTGTTAGTTTCAAATTGCTCTTTAGCAAACTCATCAACTTGTACGCTAATATCTTTAATATTGATTGTATTTCTATTAATTTCTTCAATAACCGTACTTTGCTCTTCAATGGCGGCGGCTATTTGAAAATTTCTATCCATAATATCTTTAACTGACATTGAAATAGTATTTAAAGATTGATTTGCAATTTCAGTTTGCGTAACACATTGAGAAGCCTTCTGTTTACTTTGCTCCATAGCTTGCTGTACTTTAGATGAAAACAACTGAATTTGCTCGATCATCGATTTAATTTCTGTTGTTGAACTTTGTGTTCTAGAGGCTAAGGTTCTTACTTCGTCAGCAACTACAGCAAACCCACGACCTTGCTCTCCTGCTCTTGCTGCTTCAATAGCTGCATTCAAAGCAAGTAGATTGGTTTGTTCTGCAACGTTATTAATAACAGATAATATTTGTTCTATACTATTACTGTGCTCAGCGAGTTGATTACTTAGTTCTTGAGAGTTGGAAATAGAGTCTGATAGGTTAGTTATATCTGAGGTTGTTTTTTCAAACAGTGACTTACTTGAGGTTGTTGAATCATTGACTAAAGTCACTGACGTTGCAGCTTCTTGGGCGCTCGAGGCAATTTCAGAGGAGGTTGTACTCATTTCATGCATTGCAGTCGCTAGACTGTCTATCAATTGGTATTGCTCGTTCAATGAGCGACTTGACTGGGTTGATAATGATTTTGCTGCTGCGCTTCTTTCTTGAACATTATTAGCTTTATCGATAACGCCTGTGACAAGTATTTGTAACGACGATAAAAACCGGTTAAAACTCTTCGCTACAACCCCGCATTCATCTTCAGTTGTTACTGTTAATCTCTGTGTTAAGTCACCGCCGCCTGAGGCAATTTCACTAATTGCACTTTCTAACTCATCCAATGGCTTTAATAACATTTTTGCCAGTGTTCTAATGACGAGAACACAAAATGCAATACTTAAAATTGCGATAAAGGATGTGCGTGTAGTAAATACGCCAAGTGACTCATAAACTTTATCTTTATCTAGTAACATCGCGAGAGACCAGTCAACACCAGCATTGTCACTTAGAGGGTAAAAATACAGCAGCTTTGTTTGGCCATTGTGCTCGATTTCTAAGATTTGTTTACTTTCTGTTGGTGATTTTTGGTAAATATTTTGAGTCTGTTTGTTGCTTAGACTTGCAGTTGGATGAGTGATAATTTTGCCAGTACCATCTACAACAAATGCTAAACCATTGCCATTAAAGTTGATGGTATTAACGCTATCTGCAATTGCATTTAAACTCAGGTCACCACCAATAACCCCTTTAAAACCATCAGGTGAATTAATTGCAGTAACCACTGATAATAGTAATTCATTCGTTGCAGCATCAACATAAGGTGCTGTAAATGAAATCGCATCATTATTTTGCGCTAATTTGTACCATGGTCTTTCTTTAAAATCGATGCCAGGAGGGTTAACTCTTTGCCTATTATTGGAGCGGAGTTTTTTTTCATCACTGAGCGTACCAAAGACGAGTAAAAAATCATTTGTAAAAGCGGGGTTTTCTAAACCAGTCTGAAAGTTTTGCTTAGAAAAATCGGATTCAATTTGTTTTTTCAAAACATTAACTTGTGCAGACTTACTAACAAGCCAGTTACTAATGCTTTGTGACAGCAGTGATGCGTTATCTTGTATATACGCTGCTGTGGATTTTTTTAGCGTTTGTTGTACAAGTAAATACGTCGTTGTTGCAAGCAGTGAAATAACGATGAATACCACTATGCCTGAAGCTATGGAGAATTTAGTTCTAATTTTCATATGTTTTCACTTTTTAGCTGAATTAAGACGAATAAGACGAGTTTTTTTTGTTATGTATAAATAAAGATAGTCTACACTTAAAAAAAGTTTAAATGTTAGGGCGTATTCATGCAAAAAAAAATTATTTGCTTTTTGTTAACTACCTCTTATGCGGCTGCTGTTTGTGCACAAGATGAACAAGAAGAGCTACAAAACTTAAAGTTACAGCTAGGTAAAATTAGCACACAATTAGCTACCTTAGAATCTTTAACAGTTAAGTTTGAGAGTATAAGTAAAAGAATAGAAATACTTGAAAATAAAAATCATCCCTCACCAATTGCATCGACATTAGCAGTTGCTAATTCAGCACCTGACTTAAAACCAGAGGAGTTACTTTCTGATAAATTTAAAAAAGATATAAAAATATATGCAACAATAAGACCAACATTTGGTTATGTCGATGAAAACAGTGAATCACAATGGGATGTGAGAGATGCGCTTTCTCATGTAGGCATAAAATCAACCGCTGCGTTTGATGACTATTGGCAAGCGACTTTACATGGTGAGTGGGGCGTAGACTTATCAAATAATGGGGACTTTGGTAAGGCGCGACAAGTATATGTTGCGTTGGATAGTCCCTATGGGAAAGTAGGTATCGGCAAGCAACGACCAGCTCAATATCTATTTATTGCTGAATATGTAGATATTTTTAACCATGGTAATAGCCCGTTTGCATATGACCCAGAAAGCCTCTTTTTTGTTAATAACTTGCTTACTTATCAGGTGGCACAAGGGGATTTTACGTGGATGTTAGTGAGCCAATTTGATGGTTCGTCAGGTGACAATAATAGCGATCTTGTAAATGGAGGGGTCAGTTATGACAAAGATAATTTACATCTTGCTTTGACTTATACGAATCAAGGCATTTACGAGAATGAACAGGAATTGGGTGACGATAATATTATAGGTAGCTCTTTTGCGTACTCTTTTGATAGTGGTTTATACTTTGCTCTAGGTTACCAGTTTAAAGAATATAATAGAGATTTCAATGCTGATAGAGACGGGCATACATTTGATTTATCAATGGCTTACCCGCTTAGTGAAAGTTATAAAGTGAAACTGGGGTACTTTGACTTTGATGATGGTCATCAGGCTGAGCAGTCTCAAAAATTTAATGGCACTAACCTGACCTTAGAATGGCTTCCTGCTGAAAATCTACGCTTACATGTTGAATACCTGTATCGAAATTTTAATTATCTAGCTGATTTTAGTTCATTATCAGTCGGGTTTCGTTATGACTACTCGCAAGAGTGGGGTTACTAACAATAAAATGGTGTCTATTTATAAAAAACCTTTTGCACTTGTATGTGGCTTGTCAATATTGATGTTCTCATTAACATGCAATAGTAAAGCTGTTATTACTATATTGGCGGATGATGATTATCCGCCTTATAGTTATTTCGAAGATGGTGAGTTAAAGGGGCTTTACATAGATTTATTGAAACATGCAAGAACTAAACTGAAGCCAGATTATGACGTTGAAATAATACCAATGCCTTGGAAAAGAGCTTTACTTACTATCAAAAAAGGTAGCGTTCTTGGCATTGTACCTCCATACATTCATTATGATTCAAGGCCTTATATTTCATCATATTCAGTGGCATTAGGTACCGAGTTTGTTGTTACTTACTGTCGCGAAAACATTGATTTAGAAAAAGCATTAAATACGAACTCACCTATTCAGAAACCTATTCACTTGGGGATGAATGCCGGTTATTTAATACTCGATGAACGTTACAAAAAAGCAATTAGGCAAGGGCGGATCCTGCTATGGGAAAATAAAAGTACAGCAGCTAATATAATAAAATTACTTACTAATAAGATCGATTGTTACGCCAACGATAGAAAAGCCACACAATATGAATTAGATAATGTGAAGAAAGCCAACCCACAATATGCTGCTATTACTGTTATAGAGCGAGATGAAATTAGCCATAGAACCGCGCATATTGGCTTTAGTCGCGAAGCTAGGTATTCATATAAAGATGACTTTATAAAACGTATGAATGAGGCATTGTTTGATGTGATGCATGAATCTAGAACTGAGAAGAATTAGGCAATTCAACTATTAATATAAGCCAAGGCTATACTTGATTAAAATACTCGGGTATTAGATAATCAAAACAATGTAGGTATAGAGGGTTATGGTATGTCTGAAGAATTACCCATTAAGTTCAGCGATGCAGCTGCTGTTCGTGTTAAACAGTTAATCGACGAAGAAGAAAATCCAGAACTAAAACTGCGTGTTTATGTCACAGGCGGTGGATGCTCTGGTTTTCAATATGGCTTTACTTTTGATGAAAAAGCAAACCCAGGCGATTTAGAAATTGTAAAAAATGGTGTAACCTTAGTGGTTGACCCGATGAGTATTCAATATTTAGTTGATGGAGAGGTGGATTACACCGAGGGGCTTGAAGGCGCACGCTTTTTTGTTTCTAATCCGAATGCAACCACGACTTGCGGGTGCGGCGCTAGTTTCAGCGTATAGAGTTATTGATTAAAGCCGCAGGTGCGGCTTTTTTATTAGCTACAATTTAAATACTAAGATAACACTTTTAATGTTATTGCCTTAAAACTACTACCTACTCTACTATTTATACAATTATCTTGCGCTCCTATTATTGATAGCTAAAAGGAAACTTTGCTTTTGAAAAAGCTTGCCCAACAATTAGAAGAAAAACCTTATATTCTCGCGATAATTCTTGCTGTAGCAATTAGTATCTGGATGGGGTCAGGAGCAAGATCAAGCTATGCTAGTGATGAGCAGTCACAAAGTAATCATGAGAAAATAGCTAAAGTGCAAGTGGTAAGGTTAGTCGCTCAAGACATAAAAAACACCTTGTCATTTTATGGTAAATCAGAGCCTGACAAATTAGCGCGAGTTAGTGCACGCCAAGCGGGTGAAGTAAACAAAATCTATGTCAAAGAGGGGCAATTTGTTGAGCAAGGTACATTGATACTCGAGTTAGATAAATCTGATTTAGTTGCGCAGCTAGATTCCGCGACGGCATTATTAAAGCAATATACGGCTGAGTACGAAGGTGCACTTTCACTTCGAGATCAAGGCCTGCAAGACCGTGTACAAACTATGCGTAGTGAGGCTGTACTAGCGCAAGGAAAAGCGCATCTAGCTGGGCTGGAATTACAATTAGAGCGCACCGAGATACGTGCGCCGTTTAGCGGCATTATTAATAAACGAGTAGTGCAGCTTGGTGACTATGTGGCAATAGGTGATCCAATTTTGGAATTGGTTGATTTAGACCCTCTAATCGTTCGTGCAGATGCAACGCAAAAAGAAATCACCGGTTTTCATGTGGGTCAAGCTGTTCATGCTCATGTTTTAAATGATAAAACATACTCAGGAAAAGTGCGTTATATTGCCTCTGTTGCAGATGACAGTACCAATACGTTTCGTATTGAAGCGGCCTTTGCTAACCCTGAAATGAAATACAAAGCAGGTTATTCTACTCAGCTTGATATCTCGCTAGACTCAGCGCCCGCCATGCTATTAAGTCCTGCCTACATGGCACTTGATAGCGAAGGCAATATCGGTGTCAAGGTGATTAACGCAGAGAATCGCGTAGAATTTATAAATGTTAGTTTGGCTAAATCAACTGCCGAGGGGGTGTGGCTGTGGGGATTGGGTGAAACAGCAAATGTGATCACGTTAGGGCAAGGTTTTGTCAGAGTTGGCGATATTGTTGAGCCAGTGTTTGTTAAAGCTGATACGACAGCGGGTGAGTAAGGCATGAAAAACTTAATTGAAGCCTCGCTTAATCACACGCGTACCGTACTGCTGATTTTCATTCTATTATTAGTATCTGGCTGGGTGACGTACCAAAATATTCCCAAGGAAGCGAACCCCGATGTCACCATCCCGTTTATTTATGTATCAATCATTCATGATGGTATTTCTCCAGAAGATGCCGAGCGGCTGCTGGTGCGGCCGATGGAGATTGAATTACGCTCCATTGAAGGAGTAAAAGAAATGACGGCGGTGGCCAGTGAGGGTCACGCCTCAGTGACACTTGAGTTTATGGCGGGCATGGATCCAAAAGAAGCGCTCGCTGATGTACGTGACAGAGTCAGTCTTGCTAAAGCTAAATTACCGTCAGAATCTGAAGAGCCTGAAGTACATGAAATTCTCATGGAAGATCAGCAACCAACCATCACTTTAACACTCTCAGGTGACTCACCAGAGCGGGGGTTATTGACCCTTGCGCGTAATTTAAAAGACGAACTTGAAAGTATCTCTAGCGTATTGGAAGTTGATGTCGGTGGTGACCGCGAAGACATGGTTGAAATTGAAGTGGATCCACTGGCGATGATTTCATATGGGCTTGAGCCAAGTGATATAATTCAATTACTCTCTAACAATAATCGTTTAGTCGCTGCAGGCACCTTGGATACCGGCAAAGGGCGGTTTGCTGTAAAAATTCCTTCGGTATTTGAAACTATCCAAGATGTGATGGAACAACCTGTAA
Source organism: Pseudoalteromonas ostreae (assembly GCF_018069805.1). Taxonomy (GTDB): domain Bacteria; phylum Pseudomonadota; class Gammaproteobacteria; order Enterobacterales; family Alteromonadaceae; genus Pseudoalteromonas; species Pseudoalteromonas ostreae. Next base: position 25,928 of record NZ_JAGPYN010000021.1, on the reverse strand, counting down.
AAGTGGTAGGCGATCGTGTGGTTCGCTTTATGGATGTAGCTAAAATACGTCGTGCTTATAAAGATCCAAGCTCAATCGCTCGTATCAATGGCCGCCAAGCGGTATCCCTTGAAGTAAAAAAGCGTGCTGGTGAAAATATTATAGATACAGTAGCGCAAGTCAAAGAGGTCGTTAGCCAAGCACAAAAAATCTGGCCTGAGCATATCCTTGTTGATTACACCGGTGATATGTCGAAAGACGTGGAAATGATGCTTTCAGACTTACAAAACAACGTGTTATCAGCAGTATTACTGGTAGTCATTGTTATTGTTGCCGTGCTGGGAGTACGGACCGCATTTTTAGTGGGAGTGGCGATACCCGGTTCATTTTTAACCGGTATATTAGTGATTTCCTTATTTGGCCTAACCGTTAATATCGTGGTGTTATTTGCGCTGATCATGGCGGTTGGTATGCTGGTGGATGGCGCGATTGTTGTTACTGAATTTGCCGATAGAGCAATGAGCGAAGGAAAAACACGTAAGCAAGCTTATAAAATTGCTGCAGAGAGGATGGCATGGCCTATTATTGCATCAACAGCAACGACGCTTGCAGCGTTTGCCCCGCTAATATTTTGGCCGGGAATGATGGGTGAGTTTATGAAATACTTACCAATCACTTTAATTGCGACGTTATCTGCATCATTACTGATGGCACTGGTTTTTGTGCCAACGATCGGGGGATTGATTGGAAAAATTAGACCGTTAACACCACGACAAAAGCAAGATTTAGTGACTGCAGAGTCAGGTGATTTAACTCAGCTACAAGGTTTTTTAGGGCGTTATGTACGAGTATTAAATCAAGCACTTGATAAACCATGGTGGACGCTGTTAGCTGCCATAGTGTTCTCAATTTTAGTCTTTGTAGGCTTTATGGTATCAAAGCTAGGGGTTGAGTTTTTCCCAGATGTTGAGCCAAATGGGGTAAATATTAAAGTACGCTCGTATAGTGATCTGTCTATTTATGAAAAAGATGTGATCATGAAAGAAATCGAAACTCGTATTTTAGCTGTTGAAGGTATAAAAACCTTGTATGCGCGAACCGGTGGGCAAGATCAAATCGGCTCATTTCGATTAAACTTAAAGGATTGGCATGAACGCCCGCCTGCTGAAGATATCATTACCCAAGTGAATGAAATTACAGCAGGCTTTGCAGGTGTTGAGATTGAAATGCGTAAGGATGAAAACGGCCCTGGTGGTGGTAAAGCTCTGAGTATTGAGCTGAGCTCAAAATTTCCAGAGGTACTGAACCAGCAGGCTAAGCTGATTCGTCAAGCAATTGAAAAAGATGGCGCATTTAGAAATGTTGATGACACCGCTTCAAAACCGGGGATTGAATGGCAGTTAAAACTCAACCGAGCTGACGCAGCAAGGTACGGCGCAGACGCTGCCATGTTAGGTGCTAATGTACAGCTAATTACCAATGGCTTAAAGTTAGGGGAGTATCGCCCTGATGATGTTGACGACGAGATAGACATACGAGTACGTTTTCCGCACGACAAGCGAGATTTAAGCCGCCTTGAAACTTTGCGTATTAAAACGCTGCATGGCCAAGTGCCGATTAGTTATTTTGTTGAACGTCATGCTGCGTCAAAAGTGGATACCATTCGCCGTGTTGATGCTCATCGAGTAGTGACCATTAACGCTGACATGAGAGTAGGTGAGCAGTTGGCTAAAGCTTTACCTCGCTTACAAGCGCAGCTTAAAGAGCAAGGTTTAGACCCTCGTGTTAAAATTAAAGTTCGTGGCGAAACAGAAGACCAAGATGAATCCGAAACGTTCTTAAAAAATGCCTTTTTAGTCGCACTATTTGTGATGGGAATTATTTTAGTTACACAGTTTAATAGTTTTTATCAGGCTTTTTTGATTTTAAGCGCGGTAGTGTTTTCGACTGTTGGCGTGTTCTTAGGGTTATTAGTGTTACAGCAACCGTTTGGTATTGTTATGTCAGGAATAGGGGTTATTTCGTTGGCTGGTATTGTGGTTAATAATAATATTGTACTAATTGATACTTACAATGTATTAAGAGCGCAAGGGCTTGCTGCAAAAGATGCCATTTTAAGAACCGGCGCACAACGATTACGCCCAGTATTATTAACAACAGTGACAACTATTTTAGGTCTAATGCCGATGGTGCTACAGATCAATATTGATTTATTTAATCGAACAATTGATTTTGGTGCACCGTCAACGCAATGGTGGGTGCAATTAGCGACCGCTGTTGCAGGTGGTTTAACTTTTGCCACCATACTAACTTTAGTGCTGACACCTTGCTTATTAATGTTACGCGAACGCCGCAAGGCATAGTGTTGGTTTATTTTTGACCACTCAATCGACGTGAGTGACTTGGATCATTAAAATAAAAAAAACCAACACTATTGCAGAAAACGCTAAAATGTATATAAAGCCTTTCTTCCCTTGTTTGATCGGCACGTCATTTGCTTTAAGGAAAAAATACCAGCCTAAGCTGAGAATAACGGGCAGTAAAAACAATAACCTGAACATAAATTCTTGCTCCTAACAATTAAAACGATAGTTAATAATGTAACTATTTAATTTGCAAGTCAAAAATAATTAATCATAAAAAAGGTTTATTTAAATTAATTATTTGTTACATTAAAAAGGAACTGTTTATAGAATGTGTATTTTATTGTGCATTTAACAATAAAGTTATTTAACTACAATAGTTTGTTCCTAAAAATGGGGTGAACGACTGAAATTAGTTATTCACATGGGCCTGAATAGTATATAATGTATCCAAGAGTGAGACGGGCAAAATTTCACTCTTAATTAATTAAACTTTAAATCATCTAGTAGGAGATGTTTTTATGATGGGTAAAACAGTTTCTTCGGAAGAAAACTCGAAACTAACCAAGTGGCTTAAAACTAAACGACATGAGAAAGGTCACACAATGCGTAGCCTTGCTCAAGTACTTGGTACGCCGCATTCATTCATTGGCAAAATTGAAAACCAAGAGCGTCGTTTAGACGTAATTGAATTTTTACGTTATTGTGATGCATTAGAGGTCGATCCGTATGAGGGTTTAGGCTTATTAAAAGAAGGCTAATATTTAGTTTTTTTGTAAGCGCAGGGAAGCGCTCTCATTGATGTAAAATGATTTCTTCCCCTGTTAATTTTTACCGTGATAACTATTCTCTAACTCATATAATTTATTCCGGATCAAGTACAAGAATATTAATGATGGTATCACCATCAAGGCAGTCAAAATAAAGAATAACGACCAATTTCCACCTAACCAATCATCAATCACCACACCACTGTAACTTGAAAGCAAGGTTCGCCCTAAGTTCCCTAGTGAGGCTAGTAAAGCGTAATGTGTTGCACTAAAAGCGCGATCACATAGCATAGATATAAATGCCACCATAGCCACTAACGACCATGCTTGAGTAAAGCCATCTACGACAATTGCCATTGCGTATAAATGTTCTTGCGGGCCTGCAAGAGCGATCCAAGAAAACATTAAGTTAGAAGCAGCCATTGCCACACCGCTAATAAACAAACCTTTAACAATACCGTACTTGTGATTAAAAATACTGCCTAAAAATGCAAAAACGATGGTGATTAAACCTGTTCCCAGCTTTGAATAGTTTGCTATTTGAGTGTTAGAAAAGCCGACTTCTTTGTAAAATACAATCGACATACGGGCTAAAAATGCTTCACCAATTTTGAATAAAAAGATAAAAGCCAGCAGCGCGAGTGCTGTTTTTACACCATTTCGCGCGAAGAAGGTTTTAAAAGGATCAAGTACAGTAACAGCCAGCCATGCCGTCACTTTAGTTAATTGAGTCTGCTTACCCAATGCCAGCTTTTGTTGGTAAATACGTTCTAACTCAGCATGCACTGCCTCACGATTTGATTCTGGTTCTTTGGCCCAAAATACACAACTCATTAGCAGTAACATCAAAATAGCTAAAAAGTAATACACTTGTGGCCAGTCAATGTTTGGCATATCAGCCATATAAAACGGGATGGCACCAAGCAGTGCATAACCGCTCCACCAACCTGAAGTCGCCATAGCAGCCGCTGCGGTGGCTTTATGGCTTTCGTTTTCACTGAGGGTATCGATACGAAATGCATCAATAGCGATATCTTGAGTGGCAGAGGCGACTGCGATGAGTAAGCATAAAGCTGCAGCGACACCTAAATGGGCAGTAATATCGAGCCCGGCTAATAAAATAACACCGAGTAAAATAAAGCTCTGGCAAAGCAGTATCCAGCTGCGGCGCTGGCCAAGCCAGCGATAAAGAATGGGCAGTTTGATTCGGTCAACCAAAGGTGACCATAAAAAATTAATGCTGTACGCGCCAAATACAATGCCAAATAAGCCAATCATACTGCGACTGAGGCCTTCGTCTTTGAGCCAGGCTGACATTACAGAGCCAATCAGCACCCAAGGAAAGCCACTACTCATGCCAAAGATAAACACATTAATGAGGCGTTTATCTTTAAAGTAAGAAAAATATTCTACTATCGACAAATTTTTAGTCATAACGCCTTCAATGGCAAAGAGAGTTAGGCTCTCTTTATTATAGTTATAATGGAGTTGGCTCTAATACAGCCATATTTAAAATAATAACAGGGGTTTTTGGCACAAAGTCATAACCAATTTTTTCGTTAAACCCCGTTTCAACTTGCATGATTTTATCAAGTGTTTCATAGCCTTCCATTACCATACCGAACACGGCAAAACCCCAATCTTTACCGGGGTTTAGATGGTCGTTATCATCCATGTTAAAGAAAAATTGACGAGTACCAGAATGTGGTTGGCGGTCTTGATAGGCCATAGCTATGCTGTACATATCATTTTTTGAACCATTGCCACTTTCATTAAAGATAGCCTCACCTTCATAAACGCCGTCATATTCTTTATCGTAGCCACCGCCTTGAATAACAAAGTCTCGCTCGTTTTCTACATCACGTTCCACACGATGAAAAACAGTGCCTTTGTAACTGCCATCCATTACGTAAGTTAAAAAGTTATTGACGGTAATAGGGGCTTTTGAGCGATCCATTTCTATCACTATCTTGCCCATAGTGGTGGTGATCTCTACACGAGGGAACATATTGTTTTTCTGAACAAAGCGTCCTTCAGTTGCCGCTAAAAGTGGTTGGCTCAGCAGTAATAAAGCAGCCAATAAAAATACAGGTTTCATGATTAACCTTCTAAAAATGCGAGTAATTCAGGATCTGATACCATGCGGGTAATTAGCTGCTCAGTCAACTTATTGAGTTGACCTTCAATTTTGGCTCGGTCATGACCAAGCGGTCCTTCAAGGCTCGCATTACCACGGTAAATTTTACTAAAATTACTGCTGCTACGAATAACCCGTACACCGAGTTCAATTTTTGCATCGCTGGTATGAGAGACCATTTTTTCAGTCACCACTGCTTGTAAAGTACGAATATCCACTTCAAAGCGAGTCGTTGCCAAATTTGAAATGCTAGCGCCGTTGCGGCTCAGCGCGCTATCAAGCGCACTTTTAATCGACTCTGTGAGCCCTTGGCTGGCAATGGTTTGAGTTTTATCTGAGGTGATCAATTTTAATGTAGCAGGGTCTCCACGTAAATCAATCACACTGGTACTTAAATTTTGATTAATAGCGCTTAACTTGCCACTTTTATAAACCGGGTTTAGGATCAGTTGATTAGGCTGGCTACTACAAGCAGACACTGATAAAAAAGTACAGCAAAGTAAAATGTATTTCATCATGGTTATAGCATTCCATTATTTTTAGTCGCACTTAAGACTACAAACTTTTTATTTGAACCAAGTAACTCACAATTGCCAAACATACGTTTTAGTTTGTCATGGTAGTCTAGATGACGATTACCGATAATACGCAATTCGCCACCATTTTTTAAGGTGTCTTTGGCTTGCTTAAACATTTGCCATGCAATGTGATCAGTAACCGCTTGCGCTTGGTGAAAAGGCGGATTACATAACACTATATCGACACTTTCACGCTCAAAGCCAGTTAAGCAATCATTTTCAATAAAGCGGCATTGCTCAAACTTATCTTCCATATTGAGCTCAACAGTTAATCGTGCTGATTCAACCGCCATATATGATTCGTCCACAAAGGTAACTTCAGCGTTAGGGCAGCGTGACAGAGTCATTAGCCCAACTACGCCATTACCACAGCCTAAATCAACAATACTTTTTGCTTTATTGGTTTGTGGTAAATAGTCAAAAAAGAACCGCGCACCAATATCAAGTGAATCACGCGAGAATACATTGGCATGATTGCTAATGGTAAAGTCAGTGCCTTCAAGCGGCCAGCTTACCGGGAAATCAGCGGCTTTATAACCACCTGCGGCGTGGCTAATAATAAGGCGCGATTTTTTCACCGCTAAACTGGTTTTTGTTTCGCCAATAAATTGCTCAAACGCTTTAATAGTTGAGTTGTGTACATCTTTGGTTTTTGCTGCGCCAATAACCGGCGTGCCAGGTGCAAGTACTTCGCTGAGCTCAGACAATTGATATTGTAAAAAAGCTAATGTGCGCGGCACTTTTAAAATCACTAAATCAACCTGCTCAGGTAAAGCCGATAAGCTATCTAGCTGGCTAAATGCCGTAGTTGGTATTTTATTCTCAGCTAAGTTATAAGCGGCTGCTTGATGGCTAATATAAGAATCATTGACTGAACAAACCGTTAACTGACGTTTGCTAAAATAACAAGACAAGCCACCAAAGCTATCATTTAAGATTAGCAAAGAGCGACAATCAGGATAATGTTCAGTAACATAGTCGATTAAGTACTCGTCTGCTGAATCCCAAGCTTGTAAGCTACGGTTTTTTTGATCGAGCGGAAAACGTTCAAGAGTAAAGGGAGTATCGCCGAGCTGTGCTTGCGTGGTCATAATATTAGTGATCAGTAATCAAATGATAGGTAAATTCTAACATGCAACGGCAAAAGACCAACCCCCAACAGTTACCAAATGGCTTTTCTTATCAAAGAAGGGCGCTGAGTGCACAAAAAAGCCTCGATTTATTTTATTATTTGCAACAAAATTTAAACTGGCAGCAACCTGCAACCACTGTTTATGGTCGAACAGCTCCCATACCTCGATTACAAAGCTTTATTAGCGATAATGATATTGAATACGGTTATTCGCAGAGCAAATTAATAGTTGAGCCTTGGTCGTCAGTTCTATTGGCGATGCGAAAACGTTTAGAGAGGCATTTACAGCAGCCTTTTAATTCTTTATTGGTAAATTATTATCGCGATGGTCACGATACCATGGGCTGGCACAGCGATGATGAAATTGAGCTTGGTATACAGCCAACTATTGTGTGCATCTCTTTAGGCGCAGAGCGGGTGTTAAAACTCAAACATAAGGCCAGTAATAAAGTAACCGACTTATTGCTCCAAAGTGGTAGTTGTTTAGTGATGTATGCTGACAGCCAGCGGGATTATCAACACGCGATTGCCAAGCAAACCACGTTAGCTCACCCACGTATCAGTTTGACGTTTAGGTATATTTTACCAAAACCCAGCTAGCCAACTTACAAACTTACTTGTTATAGTAGGCTAATTAATCAGTTTTAAAGTGAGCATTTATGTCAATGCAACAACAAATAGAAAGCAAATTAGCCGATGGCCTAGCTTGTAAGCATCTTAATGTGGTGAACGAAAGCCATATGCATAGTCGTGGAACTGATTCGCACTTTAAGGTGATTGTCGTCAGTGAAGAATTCAGCGGAAAGCGCTTATTACAACGCCATCGTCAAATAAATGAAATTTTAAAAGATGAGTTAGCTAATTATATTCATGCATTAGCAATTCATACTTTTACTCCAGAAGAATTTAGTGAGCAAAGCGGTCAAGTCGCAGACTCACCAAGCTGTTTAGGCGGTTCAAAATTAGATTAACGGCCAGGTTTGGTTGAGCACAATACTCATCAGACCTGTATTTTTACAATTAGCCTTTAAACTAGCGCTAATTTTTATTGAGATAGATATAGGATGATCAATGGTCATTAAGCCTAAAATTCGCGGTTTCATCTGTACTAACGCCCACCCAGTTGGCTGTGCAGCACATGTGCAAGAACAAATTAACTATGTAAAACAGCAAGGTAGATTAAAAAGCGCGCCTAAAAATGTACTCGTTATAGGTGCTTCAACTGGCTATGGCCTTGCATCACGTATTACAGCTGCATTTGGCGGTGGCGCTAAAACGTTGGGTATCTTCTTCGAAAAAGAAGGCACAGAGCGTAAAACAGGTTCTGCGGGTTGGTATAACACTGCAGCATTTCAAGCAGCCGCAGATGCTGAAGGTTTATGGTCTAAAAATATCAATGGTGATGCGTTTTCTAACGAAATCAAACAAAAAGCGATTGATACAATTAAAGCGGATTTAGGCAAAGTAGATTTAATTATTTACAGCTTGGCATCGCCTCGTCGTACTGATCCAAATACCGGCGAAGTTTACTCATCAACACTTAAGCCAATTGGTGAAGCTGTTACAACCAAAAACTTAAACACCACAAAGCGTGAAATTGACGACATTACCGTGGAAGCTGCAAGCCAAGAAGACATCGACAATACTATTAAAGTAATGGGCGGTGAAGATTGGGAAATGTGGATTGATGCGCTTAAAGCAGCCGATGTACTTGCTGATAACTTTAAAACGACTGCTTATACCTATATTGGTAAAGAGTTAACATGGCCGATCTATGGTCATGCAACAATTGGTAAAGCAAAAGAAGATTTAGACCGTGCAACTGTGGCTATTAAAGAGTCGACCAATGCATTAAATGGTGAAGCGTATGTGTCGTCACTAAATGCGGTTGTAACACAAGCCAGCTCTGCAATTCCTATTATGCCACTTTATATTTCTGCTTTATTCAAAGTAATGAAAGCTGATGGCACATATGAAGGCACTATTGAGCAAATTCATGCTTTATTTACTGAAAACCTATACGGTGATTCACCGCGTTTTGACGATGGCGGCCATTTATTCCAAAACTACAAAGAGCTGGAAGATGACGTACAAGCGCGTATTCAAACTGTGTGGGACAGTGTAACCACAGCAACAATTGACGAATTAACCGATTACGTGGGTTACCATAATGAGTTTTTACGCTTATTTGGTTTTGGTATCGACAGTGTAGATTACGATCAAGACGTTGATGCAATCGCGCCTATTGCAAACATGATTGACTAATTCAGCATTGTTTATTTTAAAAGTCGCTGCGGCGACTTTTTTTATGGTTCGCCACTTTTCTGCCGCTATTTTTGTTTAATTTCCATCCTTACTCGCGAGTAATAGCACTTTGGTCTATATTGAATTTTATTCAAATGCGGCGATTGAGTTAAATAACCACACTTGTCGTATTAATTTCATATTTACACTCGCATAGTAGTCACGATTAATGTTAAAATTCGTGCAATATATGTGAGGAGTTTAACTGCGTTGCTTGTTTTGAGATTAAAGCAGGTAGTTCTTTGATATCTTGAATTTAACTTAGATCATCGAAATAGCGACGTGGTTGGTACGATTTTTCAGTTTCTTTCCGTTAATGTAGTGCAAGTGCGTATGATCAACATAAAAAAAGGTCTGGACTTACCCATAGAGGGCGCGCCTCAGCAAGTTATTCATGATGGTTCTACCGTCAAACGTGTAGCTGTGCTAGGTGAAGAGTTTATTGGTATGCGTCCAACCATGCATGTTCGTGTGGATGACCAAGTCAAAAAAGGCCAGGTACTTTTTGAAGATAAAAAGAACCCTGGCGTATTATTTACTGCCCCAGCTGCTGGTACAGTAAAAGAAATTAATCGTGGTGCAAAACGTGTGCTGCAATCTGTCGTAATTGAAGTAAACGCCAGTGAGCAAATCACCTTTGACGCTTTCTCAGCTGAGCAGCTTTCGAGCTTAGAGCGTGAAAAAGCCAAAGAAGTGCTTATCCAGTCAGGTCAATGGACGGCACTTCGTGCTCGCCCATTCAGTAAAGTAGCGGCTGTGGATGCGAATCCTAGTTCTATCTTTGTGACGGCTATCGACACTAATCCACTTGCTGCAGATCCTGCAGTGGTTATTGCTGAAAATGTACACGCATTTGAAGCGGGATTAGCTGTGGTTTCTCGTTTGACTGATGGCAAAGTATTTGTTTGTAAACAAGCTGGCAGCCAAGTACCTAGCTCATCAATTCCTCAAGTGGAAGTACATGAGTTTGGTGGCGTACATCCGGCTGGCCTTGTTGGCACACATATCCATCACTTAGACCCCGTGTCTGCAAGCAAGCAAGTTTGGCATATTGGTTACCAAGACGTTATCGCCTTTGGTCACTTATTTCTAACTGGTGAAATCTCAACAGATCGAGTTATTTCTCTTGCAGGTCCTCGTGTTAAGAACCCTCGTTTAGTGAAAACTCAACTAGGTGCTGCTTTAGATGATTTAGTTGCTGGCGAATTAGAAGATGGCGATAACCGTGTTATCTCTGGTTCTGTTTTAGCAGGTGCTATTTCACAAGGTCCTCAAGCGTTCTTAGGTCGTTACCATGTTCAAGTATCTGTTTTACTTGAAGGTCGCGAGAAAGAATTATTTGGTTGGATCCGTCCAGGTAGCGATAAATTCTCTGTAACACGTACTTTCTTATCGCACCTAACACCGAGTCGTTTATTTAAAATGACAACGTCAACAGGTGGTTCAAAGCGTGCAATGGTACCAATTGGTAACTATGAGCGCGTGATGCCTTTAGATATTTTACCAACACTATTATTACGTGACTTAATTGCCCGTGATTTAGATGGTGCAATTTCATTAGGGGCGCTTGAACTTGATGAAGAAGATTTAGCGTTATGTACCTTCGTTTGTCCAGGTAAATACGAGTATGGTTCAATCCTACGCGATTGCTTGACTACGATCGAGAAGGAAGGCTAGAGAGATGGGTTTAAAGAAATTTCTAGAAGATATCGAGCCACATTTTGAAGCCGGTGGTAAACATGAAAAGTGGTATGCACTGTATGAAGCAGCCGCAACTATTTTTTATACCCCTGGTCACGTAAATAAAGGCGCGACACACGTACGCGATAACATCGACCTAAAACGTATGATGATTTTAGTGTGGATGGCGACGTTCCCTGCAATGTTTTTTGGTATGTTCAATATCGGCCATCAGGCTGCAGGTGCATTAGCACAAGGTTTTGAACTAGCAAATTCTTGGCAAGTTGGCCTGTTCCAGATCTTTGGTGGTGAATTAACTGCTGACTCAGGCTGGGGCGCTAAAATGTTTTATGGCGCATGTTTCTTCCTACCTATTTACGCAGTTACATTTGCTGTAGGTGGTTTCTGGGAAGTATTATTTGCCTCAGTGCGTAAGCATGAAGTTAACGAAGGTTTCTTCGTAACGTCGGTGTTATTCGCGCTTATCCTACCTGCAACCATTCCTTTATGGCAAGTTGCACTAGGTATTACATTCGGTGTTGTAATCGCTAAAGAAATCTTTGGTGGTACTGGTCGTAACTTCTTAAACCCTGCATTAGCGGGCCGTGCGTTTTTATTCTTCGCATACCCAGCACAAATTTCAGGTGACACAGTATGGACAGCAGTAGATTCATTCTCTGGTGCAACTATGCTAGGTCAAGCGTTTGTAGGTTCACTTGATTACAGCAACATGGCGCTTTGGTGGGATGCATTCTACGGTTTCATTCAAGGTTCAGTAGGTGAAACATCGACATTTGCGCTGTTAGTGGGTGGTTTGTTCCTAATTTATGTACGCATTGCTTCATGGCGTATCGTGCTAGGTGTGTTTTTGGGCATGGTGGCAACAGCATTCTTATTGAATGCAGTTGGCTCTGATACTAACCCAGTATTTGCAATGCCTTGGCATTGGCACTTAGTACTCGGTGGATTTGCTTTTGGTATGTTCTTTATGGCGACAGACCCTGTGTCGGCGGCATTTACTGATAAAGCAAAATTCGCATATGGCGCGCTAATTGGTGTGATGGTTGTAATGATCCGTGTAATTAACCCTGCTTTCCCTGAGGGTATGATGTTAGCAATCTTATTTGCTAACTTATTTGCACCATTATTCGATCACTTCGTAGTGCAAGCTAATATCAAGCGGAGGTTGGCACGTAATGTCTAGTAATAACGAATCAATCGGCAAAACGCTAAGCGTTGTTGTGGCACTATGTTTAGTGTGTGCAATCATCGTATCGTTTGCTTCAGTTCAGCTTCGCCCTTTACAGCAAGCTAACAAAACGCAAGATATTCAAAAAAATATCTTGGCAGCTGCGGGCATTGATGTATCTGGTTCTGTATCAGAAACTTTTAAAGCTAAGATCGAAACTCGCTTAGTTAATATGGAAACCGGTGAGTCTCAAACTGGCGAAGCAGTCCAAGCTAAAATTGCCGCTTTCGACTTTGAAAAAAGTAAGTTTGATCAAAAAGTTAGCTTTGCATTAAAAGCAGAGGGCATTAAGGATATCGCTGGTATTCAGCGTATGACTCATGAGTCCCCTGTATATATCTCGAAAAAAGCAGACGGTTCTACAGATGCTATCATTTTACCAATCCAAGGTTATGGCCTTTGGGGTATTATGTATGGTTTCTTAGCGCTTGAAAGCGATGGCGAAACTGTTAAAGATATTAACTTCTACAAGCATAAGGAAACACCAGGTCTAGGTGGGGAAATTCAAAATCCACAATGGACTGCTAAATGGGGTGGCAAAGAGTTACCAGTCGATGTTGTAAAGAGTGGTGCTAAAAATGATCATCAAATTGATGGTTTATCAGGTGCAACTTTAACTTCAAATGGTGTTGATCACACAGTTGACTTTTGGACTGGCGAAAACGGCTTTGGTCCTTTCCTTGCGAGAGTACGTGAAGGAGCGTTGAAATAATGGCTGATACTAAAGAAATGAAGTCGGTCCTATTTGGCCCGGTACTGGCAAATAACCCAATCGCATTACAAGTACTTGGTATTTGTTCTGCGCTTGCGGTAACGTCGAGCTTAAAAAATGCTTTAATCATGTCAATCGCATTGACTTTGGTAACAGCGTTCTCAAGCTTCTTTATCTCAATTATTCGTAACCAGATCCCGTCATCTGTTCGTATTATCGTGCAAATGACCATTATTGCATCATTAGTAATCGTTGTTGACCAAGTATTACAAGCTTTCTCTTACGCTACGGCAAAAGAGTTGTCTGTATTCGTTGGCCTAATCATTACTAACTGTATCGTAATGGGTCGTGCAGAAGCATACGCAATGAAGTCACCGCCAGTTATGTCATTCCTTGACGGTATAGGTAATGGCTTAGGTTACTCAGTAGTGTTACTAACTGTTGGCTTTATTCGTGAACTATTTGGTAAAGGGTCATTATTTGGTGCTGAAATCATCCCTCTTGTACAAGACGGTGGTTGGTATCAACCTATGGGCCTATTGATTTTACCACCTAGTGCATTCTTCATAATTGGCTTATTCATATGGGTACTACGTACTTATAAGAAAGACCAAGTAGAAGCGAAAGGGTAAGGGGCAGACAATGGAACATTATATTAGTTTATTCGTAAAAGCGGTTTTCATTGAAAACTTAGCGTTAGCCTTTTTCCTAGGTATGTGTACTTTCCTTGCAGTATCAAAGAAAGTAACAACGTCTATAGGCCTAGGTGTAGCAGTTATCGTGGTATTGGGTATTTCAGTGCCAGTTAACAACTTGGTTTATCATGCGGTTCTTGCTCCTGGTGCACTAGAGTGGCTTGGTTACCCTGACGCGGATCTTAGCTTCTTACGTTTCTTGACGTTTATCGGTGTTATTGCAGCATTGGTACAAATTCTTGAAATGGCATTAGATAAGTTCTTCCCAGCACTTTATAACGCGTTAGGTATCTTCCTTCCATTGATCACAGTTAACTGTGCGATCTTTGGTGCGGTATCTTTCATGGTAGAGCGTAACTATAACTTCACTGAATCAGTGGTGTATGGTATCGGCTCTGGTGTTGGTTGGGCGCTGGCAATTACTTTACTTGCTGGTATTCGTGAGAAAATGAAATATTCAGATGTGCCAGATGGCCTGCGTGGTTTAGGTATTACCTTCATCACTGTTGGTTTAATGGGTCTTGGCTTTATGTCATTCTCTGGTATTTCACTTTAATAGGTAGCGAGGATAAATCATGAGTAGTGAGATTTTCTTAGGCGTTGGTGTTTTCATCGCTATCGTTGTACTGCTAGTTTTAGTTATCATTGGTGCTAAATCTAAGCTAGTTGCAAGCGGTGACATCATCATCGGCGTAAATGGCGATCCAGATAAAGCCATTACAACATCAGCAGGTAGTAAGCTTTTAGGCGCGTTATCTGAGTCAGGTATTTTCGTATCATCTGCATGTGGTGGCGGTGGCTCTTGTGGTCAGTGTCGTGTTCACATTAAAGAAGGTGGCGGCGATATCTTACCAACTGAACTTGATCACATCTCTAAAGGTGAAGCCCGTGAAGGCTGTCGTTTAGCGTGTCAGGTAAATGTTAAAAATGACATGGAAATTGAACTTGAAGAGTCAATTTTCGGTGTTAAAAAATGGGATTGTGAAGTTATCTCTAACGATAACAAAGCAACCTTTATTAAAGAGCTTAAACTACAGATCCCTGATGGCGAGTCAGTACCGTTTCGTGCCGGTGGTTATATTCAGATTGAAGCCCCTGCGCATCACGTTAAATATGCTGATTTCGATGTACCAGAAGAGTATCGTGGCGACTGGAACCATTTTGGTTTCTTCAAGCTGGAGTCTAAAGTAGACGAAGAAACAATTCGTGCTTACTCAATGGCTAACTACCCAGAAGAAGAAGGCATCATCATGCTGAACGTGCGTATCGCTGCGCCGCCGCCAAGAGATTTAAGCTTACCTTGTGGTAAAATGTCATCGTACATTTGGTCACTTAAAGAAGGTGATAAAGTAACTATCTCTGGTCCATTTGGTGAGTTCTTTGCAAAAGATACTGATGCTGAAATGGTATTTGTAGGTGGTGGTGCTGGTATGGCACCTATGCGTTCACACATCTTTGACCAACTTAAGCGTTTGAACTCTAAGCGTAAGATGAGTTTCTGGTATGGTGCACGTTCTAAGCGTGAAATGTTCTATGTTGAAGATTTTGACGGCCTAGCGGCTGAAAATGATAACTTCGTATGGCATACCGCGCTTTCAGATCCACAACCAGAAGATAACTGGGAAGGCTATACTGGCTTTATCCATAACGTGTTATTTGAGAACTATCTTAAAGATCACGAAGCGCCAGAAGATTGTGAGTTCTACATGTGTGGTCCTCCAATGATGAACGCAGCTGTTATCACTATGTTGAAAGACTTAGGTGTTGAAGACGAAAATATCTTACTAGATGATTTCGGTGGCTAACACCCGTATCAAAACAGTTTAGTTTTGGTTAGAATATCAGCCTCGTAGCAATATATGTTACGGGGCTTTTTTATTTCCATTACTTAAGTAGGCTGCTATGAATAGAATTTTTCACCGACAAGGCTTTATTGCCTTATTCTTTCTTTCCCTCACTTTACTCATTAGTGGCTGTGGCCAGAGCGATGAGCCTCAAGAGTTATACCTTGAAGGTAAAACTATGGGTACTACTTACCATATTAAAGTTTTCGCCAAGCAGCAAAAGCTTGATTCATTAAATTTATTACCAGAAGTGACTCTGTTGCTCAAAGATATAAATCAATCAATGTCGACTTATATTGATGATTCTGAAATCAACACTTTTAATCGTCTTCCCGCGGGTCAAGTTATGGCTATTAGTCGTGATTTTAGAGCAGTTGTAAGCGAGTCCATCCGCTTAGGAGAGTCTACTAAGACTCTTGATGTAACAATGGGACCACTGATTGACTTATGGGGCTTTGGTCCTGATAAAAAACCAACAAAACGTCCAACGGATGAAGAGCTCGCAGCCATGGTTGCACAAATTGGCGTTGATAAACTAATACTGACGGA
This sequence comes from Pseudoalteromonas ostreae, assembly GCF_018069805.1. Lineage (GTDB taxonomy): Bacteria > Pseudomonadota > Gammaproteobacteria > Enterobacterales > Alteromonadaceae > Pseudoalteromonas > Pseudoalteromonas ostreae. Next base: position 9,936 of record NZ_JAGPYN010000021.1, on the reverse strand, counting down.
GCAAGGCCTAGCGAAAACAGTCGCGGGTTTGGAATTATCATTTTCTGCTACAGCAAAGGGTTATGGTATAGATAAAGTAGCTGAATTATTAGAAAGCCATGACTTAACTGATTATATGGTTGAAATTGGTGGTGAGTTACGTGTATCAGGCAAAAAACCGAATGACCAAGATTGGCGTATCGCTATTGAGCAACCGGATGCTGAGCCTGGTGTGCGCAAAGTGCACCGTGTATTAGCGCCGGGTAATAACGGCATTGCAACATCGGGTGATTATCGCATTTTCTATGAGATGGACGGTATTACCTATAGCCATTTAATTGACCCGGTAACCGGTATGCCGAGCCGCCATGATTTAGTATCGGTTACAGTGCTTCACCCATCAGCAATGACAGCGGATGGCCTTGCAACAGCACTAACGGTAATGGGTATGGAGAAAGCCAAAGCCTATGCAGAAAAACATGACATACCAGTTTACTTAATAGGTAAATCAACGGATGGTTTAGTGACTTATTCGAGCCCAGCATTCAAACCCTATTTGTAGCAGCGCGCAAAGCCGTTTATAATACACACAGCTTGGTGATTATCACCAAGTATTATTTTATTGCTGATCAATAGGGGCTAAGCAATGTCACTTTTTCTTCTTACATTTGGTTTATTGCTTTTAATAGTCGCAGCGATGGCTGTAGGCATGATGGTACAAAAGAAATCTATGGCCAGCAGCTGTGGTGGTTTAGGCTCTGTAGGTATTGATAAAGCCTGTGATTGCGATGATCCATGCGACAAACGCAAAAAGCGTATGGAAAAAGAGCAAGTTTGGAAAGAAAACCAAATTTTATAAGCTCATTTTAGCAAATTAATAAACATAAAAGCGTCAGTTATTAACTGGCGTTTTTTTGTGCCTTATTACAGTTTCGTGTGTATAGATAAAAATTATTATGATTGCATACTCTTGATTTTTAATGATGTGTATTGGTTTAAATGTAGGCTAAAGCCCATGGATTAATTTTTTTCATCTATCAGATTTATTTTTATCAGTTGTCAGCTCTGAGTTATTACTCTAAATTTAATCTTATCGGAGCGCAATGAACCAATGCGCTACAAAAAAATCTTTATAATTGTGTGTGAAGATGTTGTCAAAAGACGACTCAAGTTAGGGATAACCTAGCTTGAGTTGCTTTTTATTTTTTCAAAGCAGTCAATTATCATTTGAGTTACTTTTAAAGCGCCAGTATGGCGCTTTTTTTATAGCTGTAATTCAACATATTAGTAAAAAGTCAGCCTGCTATGTTGTTTTATACTTGTAGCTTGTGTTGACTTTGCTATAATCCTCCCGAAATTTCAGTAATTACTGAAATTTCATTGATGAAGATCATAACAACGAAGTAAAAAATAGCGTAAAGCCAGTCGCTTTACTTCGTAATATATAACCAATAAGGCCATATACGTTTGAATTCGCAAAATTGTCCGTCAGCAAAAACGCACTCTACGCTTAGTAGATGGCAGTTGCGTGCGCGTGCACTTTTTGCCGGACGAGAGCTGCTTTCTGTAATAGTTATTTTATTAATTAATTCAGTCATGCTGCTAAATGGTAGTATTGAAGACGCGACGGAACTAAAAAGCTTATTAACTGAAGGGACTGTGTATGAGTCATCTTTAATTAATGTATTGGGCTTTTTGGCATACCCTGTCGTGTCGTGCCAGTTACTCATTGGTTTATGTTGGTTGATTTTTCACTTTTTCCCAGCACGACGCGCTGGGGTTATTTTACGCAAAGCAGCCTTTGCTTTTCGTCAAACAAAAACATCTTTAGTAGTACACAGCGCTCATGGTTGTCGTGCTCCACCTCTTGTTAATGGTTGAACGCTACTCGTTATAGATAGTTTGGCTTTAGCAATTAACTAATCTGCTGATTCTGTCTGCTGTAATAACGCTTAGCCGCAGTGTACCTGCGATTCAACTAACACCTTCAAATTCCTTTATTGCTTTTTTGATGCTTAGTATTTTTTATGGCGCTAAAAAAGTTACCTGAGGAATATTCAAACCGTTGTTTTTACGCTTTTATTTAGAGTTGTAGGGGCAGCACATATCAAATTTAGGTTGTAGGATAGTCCTTTGTTAATTCGAAACCTCTGTAATATTGCTCTGGGCACAACTGTGCTCGCACTGACTGGCTGTAAAGGCGGTGTGCTTGATCCAAAAGGGCAAATTGGAATAGATGAAAAAAATCTGATCATCATTGCCACTGTGCTGATGTTAATTGTGGTTATTCCTGTGATTGTGATGACCTTGTACTTCGCGTGGAAATATCGCGATGGCCAAGAACAGCAAATTTATGCGCCAAAATGGGCACACTCAGGAAAAATTGAAGCCGCAGTCTGGGCTATTCCTATTGTGATAGTGATTGTACTGGGTGTCATTACTTGGCAATCAACGCAACAGCTTGACCCTTATAAACCGCTTGAAGGTAAAGGTAAACACCTAACAGTTGAAGTGGTATCACTGAATTGGAAATGGCTGTTTATTTATCCTGAGCAAGGTATTGCTACTGTTAATGAATTGGTATTTCCAGCCAATGTACCGGTGGAATATAAAATCACCTCAGAAAGTACCATGAACTCATTTTTCATCCCACAACTAGGTAGCCAAATCTACTCGATGGCGGGCATGGAAACCAAACTGCATTTGATTGCTAATGAACCGGGTACGTTTAAAGGCTTTTCTGCTAACTACAGCGGCGCAGGTTTTACTGGTATGAAATTTAATGCCATAGCTACGCCAACGCAAGCTGACTTTGATACGTGGGTAAACAAGGTAAAAAGCCAAGCTAATACGCTCACAAAAGCGAATTATGATGCACTGGCATTACCGAGTGAAAACAACCAGGTGACTTATTTTGCTGATGTTGATGATGGCTTGTTCCACACCATCATTATGAAATATATGCAAGCACATGGTGATATGAACAAAATGCACAGTGCAATGCCTGAGCACAGCGGTCATGAATATCACACAATGCACAGCGAGGGCGAGGAATAATTATGTCGTTATTTGGAAAATTATCGTTAGATGCCATTCCGTTCCATGAACCTATTTTGATGGTGACAATGGCGGTAGTAATGATTGCAGGTGCGTTGATTGCAGCTTTAGTCACAAAATATAAGAAATGGGGTGTGCTCTGGCACGACTGGATCACCTCAATCGATCACAAACGCTTAGGCGTGATGTATATTATTCTTGCGTTGATCATGCTATTTCGTGGTTTCTCTGATGCCATTATGATGCGGGCACAATTGGCGCTTGCTACAGGTGGCGCAACGGGTTATTTGCCGCCAGAGCATTATGACCAAATCTTCACCGCGCATGGGGTGATCATGATCATCTTTATGGCGATGCCATTTATGATTGGCCTGATGAACATTGTATTGCCATTGCAAATTGGTGCGCGCGATGTAGCATTTCCGTTTTTAAATAATTTAAGTTTTTGGCTTACAGCCGGAGGTGCAATATTAATTAATATTTCATTGTTCTGTGGCGAATTTGCAAAAACCGGTTGGGTGGCCTATCCGCCGTTATCGGAGATGTCCTTTAGCCCTGGCGTTGGGGTCGATTATTATATCTGGGCACTGCAAATATCCGGTATTGGTACTCTCTTAACGGCAGTAAACTTTTTAGTGACTGTGTTCAAAATGCGTGCGCCGGGCATGCGCTTAATGCAAATGCCAATTTTTACCTGGACCTGTACATGGGCAAATATATTAATTGCGGCGTCATTCCCAATTTTAACTGCTTTGTTGACTATGTTAACGCTAGACCGTTATTTAGGCTTCCACTTCTTTACTAATGAAGCTGGCGGCAACGCCATGATGTACATCAACCTGTTCTGGGCTTGGGGTCATCCAGAAGTGTATATATTAATTTTACCTGCGTTTGGTATTTTCTCTGAAGTTATCTCGACCTTTACCGGTAAACGTTTATTTGGTTATAAATCTATGGTTTATGCCAGCGGTGCAATTTCTATCTTAGGTTTTATTGTTTGGTTACACCACTTCTTCACTATGGGGTCCAGTGCTAATGTTAATGCCTTCTTTGGCGTAATGACCATGGTTATTGCGGTGCCCACCGGAGTGAAACTGTTTAACTGGCTATTTACTATTTATCGTGGTCGTTTACGCATCACAGTTCCTGTGCTTTGGACACTAGGCTTTATGGTCACCTTTACCATCGGCGGGATGACTGGGGTACTCCTAGCAATCCCCGGTGCTGATTATGTATTACACAACAGCCTATTCCTAATTGCACATTTCCATAACACTATCATCGGTGGTGCGGTATTTGGTTACTTAGCTGGTTTTGCATTTTGGTTCCCGAAAGCAATGGGCTTTAAACTTCACGAAGGTTGGGGCAAGGCGTCTTTCTGGTGTTGGTTAATTGGTTTCTTTGTTGCATTTATGCCGTTATACGTACTTGGCTTTTTAGGTATGACGCGTCGCTTAAACCACACCAATAACCCAGATTGGAATATCTGGTTGTACATTGCCTTTGTCGGTGCGGTGATCATTATGTTTGGTATTTTGTTCCAAGTTGTACAGCTTATTGTGAGCTTTAAAAATCGCGAAGCATTAAAAGATACAACTGGCGATCCGTGGAATGGTCACACACTTGAGTGGTCAACATCGTCACCACCACAATACTATAACTTCGCTACTATACCACATGTACACGATATTGATACTTGGACTGATATGAAAGAAAAAGGCCAAGCGTATCAACAACAAGCAAGCTATGCGCCTATTCATATGCCAAAAAATACTTCGGCAGGGGTGATGATGAGTGCTTGCTTTACAACTTTTTGTTTTGCCATGATTTGGCATATTTGGTGGTTGGCTATTGTCGGTGTTATTGCTGGCATCACGGTATTCTTTAAGCGCTGTTACACCAGTGATGTTGATTACTACGTGAAACCAGAAGAAATTCTTGAAATTGAAAGTGCACATAATAAAAGTGCAACAACATTTAACCAAGGTAAGGAGTTCAGCGCATGAGTGCTACCTCTGCAGATATAAATATCATAAATCATGATGCCCATGCTCACGAGCATCATGATACTGGTGGCGATACGGTATTTGGTTTTTGGCTTTACTTAATGACTGACTGCTTATTGTTTGCTTCTTTCTTTGCAACCTATGCAGTGTTGTATATGAACACAGCGGGTGGTGTATCTGGCAAAGATATTTTTGAACTGGACTTTGTCGCGGTTGAAACTGCTGCGCTATTACTAAGTAGTATCACTTTTGGTTTTGCGATGATCTCAGCTCATGCGCAAAAGAAGGCAGCTACATTAACGTGGCTGGCAATTACTTTTACTTTTGGTGCTGTGTTTATCGGTATGGAAATTTATGAATTTCATCATTTAATTGCCCATGGTAATGGCCCGCAGCGCAGCGCATTTTTAACCTCGTTCTTCTCTTTAGTTGGCTTGCACGGTATGCACGTAACCGCAGGTCTGATCTGGATGGCGACGATGATGATCGAAGTATCACGCCGTGGTTTAAACCCAGCAACCGTTACACGTTTAAGTTGCTTAAGTTTGTTTTGGCACTTTTTAGATGTGGTATGGATCTGCGTATTTACCGTTGTTTACTTAATGGGAGTGATGTAATGAGCCACAGTGAATCACATGTATTAAATGATCTACATACACAAAGCCATAGTGATAATTCACATGGCAGCGTTAAAGACTATTTAATAGGTTTTGTTTTATCAATTGTACTGACCGCGATCCCATTTTGGGCGGTAATGAGCGGTACGTTGTCAAAACCAACCACATTTGCCTGCATTGTTGTAATGGCCATTGTACAAATTTGGGTGCATTTAAAATACTTCTTGCACCTGAACTTTAAAACCGAAGACGGTAAAGCCAGTTCGTTATCGTTCATCTTCAGTGCGCTGATCATCATTATGGTGGTTGGCCTGTCTGTATGGATCATCTACGAATCGAACGCCATGATGATGTACTAGCCCCAGCTAGTACGTTTTCGTAAAGCAAAGAATAGGGGAACTGCAGATGTTTCGTCGTTATTTAAAGGTCACTAAGCCCGGCATTATCATGGGCAATTTGATCTCGGTTGCGGGTGGGTTTTTACTCGCCTCGCGTGGTGATATTGATGGCTGGCTAATGCTTGCTACATTAGTTGGCTTATCGCTGGTGGTAGCCTCAGGTTGCGTAATCAATAATGTGATCGACCGTGATATTGATATTCGCATGGCGCGCACGCGAACACGGGTAACCGTAACCGGTGAAATGTCTGCAACCACGGCTTTGCTGCATGGCACAGTACTTGGCTTACTAGGCTTTGCTTTACTAATGGTTTTTACTAACTGGATTGCGGTATTTTTTGCTGTGTTTGGTTATGTCATTTACGTGGGTGTTTACAGCTTATATATGAAGCGTCGCTCAGTGTATGGCACGTTTATCGGTAGTTTATCAGGAGCAGTACCACCAGTGGTAGGGTACTGCGCTGTTTCAGCACATTTTGATGTTGGCGCGTTGATCTTATTAGTAATGTTTAGTTTGTGGCAAATGCCGCACTCTTATGCGATTGCTATTTTTCGTTATAAAGACTATCAAGCTGCGCGTATTCCGGTATTACCGGTAGCGCAAGGTATTGATAAAGCTAAACATCATATTGTGTTGTATATCGCGGTATATGCGTTAGTGGTGATGTTATTAACCATTGGCGGTTATACCGGTATGGCTTTTTTAGCTGTTGCTTGCACTACTAGTTTTTGGTGGTTATTAATGGCGCTGCGAGGTTATCGTCGTAATATTGATATTAGTGGTTGGGCACGCCAAGTATTTGCGTTTTCAATTGTGAATATCACTGCACTGAGTATCGCCATGGCAGTTGATTACCAAAATATTGCCCCGCATCTGTTTGCTTTTAACTAATTACTAAACCGAGTTTATTTCAAAGTTAACCAAAGGCTCTAAGATCTCCGAGGAGCCTTTTTTCATTTTTATAGCACCGCTAATTGATTAACTCAGCAATACTGAGTTTCCCTGATAACATTAAACTTTGCTTTATGGCTGCACGTATTTCAGCAGGCTTGTTTTGACTAAGTTTAAAATTGCCACGCCAGTGACTAGGAATAAATTCAATAAAGCTTAATTGTTGGTACATTGCATAGCGATGCTTTACAGGTACTTCATCAAGTTGCCATTTAGTTGTATCAGGTTGGGTAAAGTGTTGCTCAAAGTGATCAGTTAGTCGTTGCATGATCTGTTCTTTGTGCTGTTGGTCTTTAATAATACGCACTTTAGCTGTCACATAAACACTCGAATAAAGCCAACTAGGTAGGGTTTTATTGTGTGCGTAAGCGGGCGATAAATAGCAATCATCGCCACTAAATAATAGCTTCACTGATTGACCATCAAATGATGACAGGGGGTTATATTTGGCCACATGGCCGATAAAAAACTCGCGAGCTGGGTCATATAATAATGGCACGCGGCATATATCATTGAGTTGGTTTTGTGTATTAGGCATTAAAATGGTCGCCAGTGGATAGCTATTTACTAACTGTTGTAATTGCTTACTATCATGTTGTTGAAAATGGGCCGCTGGGTACATTATAGTTTTCCTTCTAACTGAGATTTTATTGTCGGCCATTGCTCGTCTATAATACTGAACTGAGCGGTGTTTCGGTATGAGCCATCGGCAAGTAACCTGTCTTTATAACTAATGCCTTCAAAGCGGGCGCCAAGGCGTGCTATAGCATTACGCGATTTTTGGTTTTGTTCATGGGTATTAAAAGCAATACGCACTAAGCCTAATTCTTCGAACGCATATTGCAGTAGCAAGTATTTAGCGTGGGTATTTACAAAACTACGTTGCCACTTTTTAGCAATAAATGTGTGGCCAATCTCGGCGCTGCGATTTTGTTTATCTAACCTAAATAAACGTGTAGTACCAAGCACCTGTTTACTTACTTTATCAACTATGGCGTAGACTATTTGTTGTTCGGCATTAAACTGCGCTGTATTGATAAACCAATCATCGAGAGTTGCACGGGTTTGGGTATAATTCATTAAAACCCAGCGCCATATTTGTGGATCTTGGCCTGCTTGATACAGCCCCTCTAGGTGGTTTTGTGTCAGTGGCTCTAAAGCCAGCTTATTGGTTTGATGAATGTGTTTTGTAAACATGATAAGCCCCATATTTTGCTATTTATGAATAACAAAGGTACGCTACTTTGGTCAGTAATAAACAACCAGTTTTAGCTTTTTAACTAGACCAGTTTAGAGTGTTTTTGGAGTCGTAATGCAGCCGTTAGTTATTGAATTTGATGAGTCAGAGCCTGCCAAATATTTGCAACTGGCCAGCGCGATACGCAATGCCATAATGCAAGGCAAGCTTGCGCCAGGGGTAAAACTCAGCTCAGCGCGTGTCATGGCAAACACTTATCAACTCAATCGCCATACAGTGATGAATGCATTGCAATTATTAGTAGCGGAAGGCTGGCTTGAATCTCAGCAGCGCTCAGGTTATCGGATCACCAAGTCATTGCCCATTCAAAGTAGTGTTATTACTTCAAGTACTCCAATACTGAAAGCAAAACCTTATCAATTTGCTAAAACATTGGCTGTGCCTGCTGCTGGAATGGATTTAACTGCGTATAGATATAACTTTGCTGGAGGCTTGCCTGATCTTGCCAGTTTCCCACAAAAAGAATTTAAACGCTCCGTCAGCCATGTGTGTAATCATTTAGATATCAATCAATTGCATTATGGGCAGGTCAGTGGAAACGAGCAATTAAAAGCTCATATTTGTGATTACTTATACAAAGCGCGTAATTTAAACGTAAGCGACGTATTGATCTGCAATGGCTCGCAAGAAGCACTGTTCTTAATCGCAAAAGCGTTTATAAAAAAAGATGATTTTGTCGCAGTAGAAACGTTAGGTTATCCGCCAGCAAGGCAAGCATTTGCAGCGTGTGGCGCGCAGCTTATCGATATTAAGCAGGATGAAGATGGCTTATGTGTTGATGATTTAAAAGCCCAGCTGGAATGTTATCCAATTAAAATGTTGTACTTAACGCCGCTGCACCAATACCCAACTACCGTGACCTTATCGCCAACGCGGCGCTTGCAAATTTATCAACTGTGTTATGCCCATAACGTGATGATCATCGAAGATGACTACGACCATGAATTTCATTATCGCTGTCAGCCATTACAACCCATGGCCGCCGATGACCCCGCAGGCATTGTAATTTACCTATCGACGTTTTCAAAGATAATGTTCTCAGCCGCTCGAATCGGTTATATCTGCGCAGCGCCTGAAGTATTAGCGCAATTAACCGCGTGGAAGCAGCTGATGAACCATAAGAACGATGTGATCATGCAATTAGCTGTGGCGCACTGGATGAAAGAAGGTGGCTTTGAACGCCATTTAAAGCGTATGACCAAACTGTATAAACAGCGCTATGAAGCGATGGATGCCTATTTAATAGAGCTACAAGCACTTGGGCATCCTATAGAATATAAAAAGCCCGACGGCGGCATGGCGATGTGGGTCAACTTTAATAAAGACACTCAGCACTTAAAAGCGCAGTTAGCAAAGCAAGGTATATATTTACAAACCCAAGCCGAGTTTTACTTTAGCAACTCAGTACCTAGTTTAAAACCCATAAACTATAGCTATGCTCGGCTTGGTTTTGCAGGACAATCGAGCGAGAAGATGCAGCAAGGTTTACAGCTTGTAATGCAGGAGTTGTATGCCAGTGTACGAAAATAATATAGTAGAAAGTTAATCATAGATAACTTTATAGCTATTACTTCTGTTATGGCTTTAGTTATTAATTTTTCATAAATTGGATCTATGTATAACTTTAAATATGTTAATAATCAGTCTGTTAACCATTTGGACTTCTGGC
>NZ_JAGPYN010000020.1 GCF_018069805.1 Pseudoalteromonas ostreae | reverse complement strand
TTCGCTAGGGCTGCGCATCTTACGCTTTCCTATTTTTTTGTCAACACTTAATTTTTAGTTTCTTTTAAAAGATTTAAAAGCTAAGTTTTACTCGACTAACTAAGTGACTCGTGCCTCGCTAAGCGTTGCTGTCTGCCGTCTCAGTGGGGTCGCATTATAGGGAGATCCGAAAACAGATCAACCCTTTTTTGCAGAAAACTTGAAATAAATGACTGTTCGCTGGATATTTAGACTAAACGCCCAAAAACAATACTAAAGATACCTATCTCAAGCTCTTTACTCTACTAAAATGTAAGATCCTTTAAATAATTTTAAGAAAATGATCATTATTAAGGATCAATCACTCGATCATTACATAAAGTAAGTAGAACAGATCGCTTTATCATTTAGATATGTTTTGAAATATCGTGGGGCTTATAAAGTAGAACGAAGATAATTGCTTTAGTTATTGGAATATTAGGCATTAAAAAGCCGAGCATTAAGCTCGGCTTTTTGGTGTCTTTAAGACTTACTCAGCAGACTGCGCGTCTTCTTGAACTTCTTCGTTCGCAGATGTGCGACCTACTAGTTCAATATAAGCCATTGGTGCATTGTCACCAGCACGGAAGCCACACTTGATAATACGAGTGTAACCACCTGGACGGTCTGTGTTGCGAGGACCGATTTCACTGAACAACTTACCAACTACTTCTTTATCACGCGTGCGAGCAAACGCTAAACGGCGATTTGCTACACTGTCAGTCTTAGCCAGTGTGATTAAAGGTTCAATTACACGACGTAACTCTTTCGCTTTTGGCAAAGTAGTTTTGATGATTTCATGTTTCACCAAAGAACCTGCCATATTGCTGAACATCGCTTTGCGATGGCTGCTGTTACGGTTTAATTGACGACCACTCTTACGATGGCGCATGACCCTATCCTTCTAACTAAACTAATATAGTGATTTAGATTATTCAGCTAGGCTTGCAGGTGGCCAATTTTCTAGGCGCATACCTAGAGATAGACCACGTGAAGCTAGCACGTCTTTAATTTCAGTCAGAGACTTCTTGCCTAAGTTAGGCGTTTTAAGAAGCTCGACTTCTGTGCGCTGAACTAAATCACCGATATATTGAATTTGCTCGGCTTTCAAACAGTTTGCTGAACGCACTGTTAGTTCAAGATCATCAACTGGACGAAGTAGAATAGGATCGAATTCTGGCTTCTCTTCTTTCTCTTCTGGCTCTGTAACATCACGTAAGTCTACGAATGCTTCTAGCTGCTCAGCTAAGATAGTCGACGCACGGCGGATCGCTTCTTCTGGATCAATAGTGCCGTTTGTTTCCATATCAATGATTAACTTGTCTAAGTCTGTACGTTGTTCAACACGTGCTGATTCAACCGAGTACGCAATACGTTCAACTGGGCTAAATGATGCATCAAGCAACAATCTACCAATTGGACGCTCATCGTCATCAGAGGATAAACGGCTAGATGCCGGCACATACCCACGACCACGCTCAACACGGATTCGCATGCTGATCGCACTATTATCTGCCGTTAAATGACAAATAACATGATCTGGGTTGGCAATGGTTACATCGCCGTCGTGCTGAATATCAGCCGCAGTCACAGGGCCTACACCAGACTTAGTCAGGGTAAGAAAAACTTCATCTTTACCTTCCAAAGTAACTGCTAGACCTTTAAGATTTAACAGAATTTCAATGATGTCTTCTTGTACGCCTTCTTTCGCGCTGTATTCGTGCAACACACCGTCGATTTCAACTTCAGTTACTGCACATCCTGGCATTGACGAAAGAAGTATACGGCGTAAGGCATTCCCAAGAGTATGACCGAAGCCACGCTCTAATGGCTCTAAAACTACTTTAGAACGAGTTGGGTTAATAGCGTCGATATCGACTAACCTTGGTTTTAGAAATTCTGTAACAGAACCCTGCATTTTATCCTCTCTTAACTCTTAACTTTACTTAGAGTAAAGTTCGACGATTAGTTGTTCATTGATGTCCGCAGACAGATCTGAACGCTCTGGTAGGCGTTTGAAATTACCTTCCATTTTCTTACCGTCAACTTCAACCCAAGTCGGTTTTTCACGTTGCTCGGCTAGTTCTAGAGCAGCGATGATACGAGCTTGTGTCTTAGACTTTTCACGGATAACTACTACATCTTCTGGAGTAATTACGAATGAAGGAATGTTCACTACACGACCATTAACTAAAACCGCTTTGTGGCTTACTAACTGACGTGCTTCAGCACGTGTGCTTGCAAAACCCATGCGGTATACAACATTGTCTAAACGTTGCTCTAAAAGCTGTAACAAGTTTTCACCTGTGTTGCCCTTAAGGCGAGCAGCTTCTTTGTAGTAGTTACGGAATTGCTTTTCTAATACACCGTAGATACGACGTACTTTTTGCTTTTCACGTAATTGTAGACCGTAATCAGATAAGCGACCTTTACGAGCGCCGTGCTGACCAGGTGCAGTCTCAAGTTTACACTTAGAGTCGATAGCTCTTACGCCGCTCTTAAGGAACAGGTCAGTACCTTCACGACGACTCAGCTTGAGCTTAGGGCCCAAATATCTTGCCATGTTATTTCTCCTAACCTATTGTTAAACGCGACGTTTCTTCGGTGGACGACAACCATTGTGTGGTATTGGCGTCACGTCAGTGATGTTGGTGATACGGTAACCAGCAGCATTCAAAGCACGTACAGCAGATTCACGACCTGGACCTGGACCTTTGATGAACACTTCTAGATTTTTTAAACCGTATTCTTGAGCAGCAGTACCTGCACGCTCTGCAGCAACCTGAGCAGCGAATGGTGTAGATTTACGTGAACCACGGAAACCTGAACCACCGGCAGTAGCCCATGATAGTGCATTACCTTGACGGTCGGTAATTGTAACAATAGTGTTGTTGAAAGAAGCATGAACATGAGCCATACCATCAGCAACTTGCTTTTTAACCTTTTTACGACGAATTGGTGTCTTAGCCATAATACTATCCCCTTATCGCTTAATAGGCTTACGAGGACCCTTACGGGTACGCGCGTTAGTCTTTGTTCTTTGACCACGTAGTGGTAAAGAGCGACGGTGACGTAGGCCACGGTAACAACCAAGGTCCATAAGGCGCTTGATATTCAAAGTAACTTCACGACGAAGATCACCTTCTACAGTGTACTTGCCAACTGCTTCACGCAATACGTCAAGTGTTTCGTCTGAAAGTTCACCGATTTTTGTGGTTTCGGCGATACCAGTCGCTACTAAGATAGCCTTAGAGCGAGTCTTACCTATGCCATAAATAGCTGTTAAACCAATAACTGCATGTTTATGATCAGGGACGTTAATGCCAGCGATACGGGCCACTAACACATCTCCTATATTTGAATTTGGTTATCATCTGTTTGAAGAGCCCGTAAGGATACTCAAACGAAGACCAAATCACAATTGAAAACACAGGCCGAGAAACCTCAGCCTGCACGACTTATTAATTAACCTTGCCTTTGCTTATGCTTAGGCTCACTGCAAATTACACGTACAACACCGGCACGTTTAATAACTTTACAGTTACGGCATATTTTCTTAACGGAAGCACGTACTTTCATTGCTCAACTCCGTAAACTGACCTTATCGACCGTAGCCTTTAAGGTTCGCTTTTTTCAGCACAGAATCATATTGATGAGACATCATATGAGTCTGTACTTGTGCCATAAAGTCCATGATGACAACAACGATAATCAAAATTGATGTACCGCCGAAGTAGAATGGCGTTTGCCATGCCATCGTCATGAATTCGGGCACCAGACAGATAAAGGTTATATACAAAGCACCTGCCAATGTCAGGCGTGTCATCACTTTATCAATGTATTTCGATGTCTGCTCGCCTGGACGAATACCTGGGATAAATGCGCCAGATTTTTTCAGGTTATCTGCTGTTTCACGTGGGTTAAACACCAACGCTGTGTAGAAAAAGCAGAAGAAGATAATAGCCGCAGCTAATACAAGCGAATACAACGGCTGACCTGGAGTCAACGTAGTTGCGACAGCTTGTAATACATCAGCGACCGGACCTTCACCCTGGCCGAACCAGCTGGCAATTGTACCAGGGAACAGAATTATACTGCTAGCAAAGATTGGTGGAATAACACCCGCCATGTTTACTTTTAGTGGTAAATGCGTGCTTTGGGCAGCAAATACTTGACGACCTTGTTGGCGTTTTGCGTAGTTAACGACGATACGACGTTGCCCACGTTCAAAGAACACTACAAGATAAGTAACAGCGAATACGATTACCGCAATCAATAACAGTGCTAAAACATGTAAATCACCTTGGCGCGCCATTTCGGCTGTCGAACCAATAGCAGACGGCAGGTTAGCTACAATACCAACAAATATCAGAACTGAGATACCGTTACCGATACCACGTTCAGTTATTTGCTCGCCCAACCACATCAGGAACATAGTACCCGTTACTAAACTCACCACTGCGGTGAAATAGAAACCGAGACCTGGATTAACAACTAACCCGTCCATCATACCCGGTAAGCTTGTGGCAATACCGATTGATTGAATAGTAGCAAGCAAGAGCGTGCCGTAGCGTGTGTACTGGCTAATTTTCTTACGACCTTGTTCACCTTCTTTCTTAAGCTCTATAAACGGAGGATACATATGCGTTAATAGTTGCGTAATAATTGAAGCTGTGATGTAAGGCATTATACCCAGTGCTAACACCGAAGCGCGCTCAAGCGCACCACCGCTGAACATGTTAAACATTTCAACAATGGTGCCCTTTTGTTGCTCGAAGAAATCGGCAAGTACAGCGGCGTCAATCCCAGGGATTGGCACAAATGAACCTAGACGGTAAATAATGATAGCGCCTAATACGAACAGTAATCGACGTTTCAATTCCGAAAGCCCACTTTGTGCACTTTGTGTATCTTGACCTGGTTTAGCCATTAGTACTTCCTTAGTCTTCTACCTTGCCTCCGGCGGCTTCGATAGCTTCGCGAGCACCTTTAGAAGCCTTAAGGCCTTTAACGGTAACAGCGCGTGAAACTTCGCCAGATTTAACAACTTTAACGAACAGAACGTTCTTTTTAACTAGACCAGCTGCTTGTAACGTACTTAGGTCTACCACATCGCCTTCAACTTTAGCGATTTCGTATAGGTTAATTTCTGCAGATACTAAAGATTTGCGAGAAGTGAAACCAAACTTAGGTAGACGACGTTGCATAGGCATTTGACCGCCTTCAAAACCAACGCGTACTTTACCGCCAGAACGTGATTTTTGACCTTTGTGACCACGGCCACCAGTCTTACCAAGACCAGAACCGATACCACGACCAACACGTTTTGGAGCAGATTTAGAACCTGCAGCAGGAGAAAGTGTATTCAAATGCATTCGAATTACCCCTCAACCTTAACCATGTATGAAACTTGGTTGATCATACCACGTACACATGCTGTGTCTTCCAACTCAACAGTGTGATTGATACGACGTAAACCAAGACCGCGTAATGTAGCTTTATGTTTCGGTAAACGACCGATAGAGCTCTTTACTTGTGTTACTTTTACAGTTTTATTAGCCATGGTTTACCCCAGAATCTCGTCTACTCGAAGACCACGTTTTGCAGCGATCGACTGAGGAGAATTCATATTCTCAAGAGCTGAGATCGTTGCACGTACAACGTTGATCGGGTTAGTAGAACCGTAACATTTAGAAAGTACGTTCTGCACACCAGTAACTTCTAGTACTGCACGCATAGCACCACCTGCGATGATACCAGTACCTTCAGAGGCTGGTTTCATAAACACAAGAGAGCCAGCATGACGTCCTTTAACAGGATGCTGTAATGTGTTGCCATTTAGGTCTACGTTGATCATGTTACGACGTGCTTTTTCCATTGCTTTTTGAATAGCAGCTGGAACTTCACGTGCTTTACCATAACCGAAACCTACTTTACCTGCGCCGTCACCAACTACAGTTAGTGCAGTGAAGCTAAAGATACGACCACCTTTAACTACTTTAGACACACGGTTTACCGCGATTAGCTTTTCAGCTAGATCAGGCTGTTGTTGCTTTGCTTCTACGTTAGCCATTGTCTACTCCTAGAATTGCAAACCGGCTTCACGCGCAGCATCTGCTAGCGCCTTCACACGGCCGTGATATTTAAAGCCACTGCGATCAAAAGCAATCTTTTCGATGCCTTTGTCAGCCGCACGTTCAGCAACCGCTTTGCCAACTGCTTGTGCAGCTGCAACGTTGCCTGTGCCTTTAACTGTTTCGCTAATAGCTTTTTCAACAGTAGAAGCAGCAGCCAGTACATTACCCTCAGCGTTTACAACTTGAGCGTAAATGTGACGTGGCGTGCGGTGGATAACAAGACGCGTTGTGCCTTGTTCAATATAATTTCTACGAGTGCGTTTAGCACGACGTAGACGAGCTGTTTTTTTATCCATCGTCTTACCTTACTTCTTCTTAGCCTCTTTACGGCGTACATTCTCATCTGAATAACGAACACCCTTACCTTTATAAGGCTCAGGTTTACGGTATGCACGAATGTTAGCAGCTGTTTGACCAACTAACTGCTTATCTACGCCCTTAACTAGAACTTCTGTTTGGCTTGGAGTTTCAATCGTAATTCCTTCAGGAACTGCGAAATTAACTGGGTGTGAGAAACCAAGAGTTAAATCTAATGTTTTACCCTTAGCTGCAGCACGGTAACCAACGCCTACTAACTGAAGTTTCTTCTCGTAACCTTCATGCGTACCAACAACCATGTTGTTGATTAGAGCGCGAGCAGTACCTGCTTGTGCCCATGCATTGGCTACGCCTTCACGAGGTAAAGTTGTAATAACGTTGTCGTTAAGTTGTACTTCAACAGCTGAGTTGATAGTACGCGTTAATTCGCCGTTTTTGCCTTTAACTGTGATGTCCTGGCCTTTTAATGTAACTTCTACACCGGCAGGAACATTAATTGGTGCCTTTGCTATGCGAGACATAGTTCCCCTCCGATTAAGCTACAAAACCAATGATTTCACCACCAACACCAGCACTACGTGCGGCGCGGTCTGTCATTAGGCCTTTAGAAGTTGATACGATAGCGATACCTAGACCACCCATTACCTTCGGTAATTCGTCACGTCTCTTATAGATACGTAAACCAGGGCGGCTAACACGCTGGATATTTTCAATAACAGCTTTGCCTTCGAAGTATTTCAACTCGATAGAAAGCTCAGGTTTAACATCGCCGCTTACTGCGAAATCAGTGATGTAACCTTCATCTTTTAATACTTTAGCTAATGCTACTTTCAGTTTTGAATTAGGCATCGTTACAGATACTTTCTTCGCTGACTGACCGTTACGGATACGTGTGAACAAATCCGCGATAGGATCTTGCAAGCTCATAGTCTTACTCCCGTGATTCTATTACCAGCTAGCCTTTTTAAGGCCAGGAATTTCACCGCGCATAGCTGCTTCGCGAACTTTAATACGGCTCATGCCGAATTTGCGAAGGTAACCATGTGGGCGGCCCGTAATGTTACAACGATTACGTTGACGTGCAGGGCTAGAATCACGTGGTAAAGCTTGTAGCTTAAGTACCGCGTCCCAACGATCATCGTCAGATGTTTTCACATCACTGATGATAGCTTTTAGTGCTGCGCGCTTTTCAGCGAACTGAGCAACTAATTTCGTGCGCTTTGCTTCGCGCGCTTTCATAGAATTCTTTGCCATAACCCTACCCTTATTTCTTGAATGGGAAGTTAAACGCTTCTAACAACGCACGGCCTTCCTCATCTGTTTTCGCAGATGTAGTGATTGTGATATCCATACCGCGTACGCGGTCTACTTTATCATAATCAATTTCTGGGAAGATGATTTGTTCACGTACGCCCATGCTGTAATTACCACGTCCATCAAAAGACTTAGCACTCACACCACGGAAGTCACGGATACGTGGGATAGCGATTGAAACCAAACGCTCAAAAAAGTCCCACATACGCTCGCCGCGTAAGGTTACTTTACAGCCAATTGGGTAGCCTTCACGTACTTTAAAGCCAGCAACAGATTTGCGTGCTTTAGTGATAAGTGGCTTCTGACCAGCAATTGCTTCTAGATCCGCAACAGCGTTATCTAAAATTTTCTTGTCAGCTAGGGCTTCGCCCACACCCATATTCAATGTGATCTTTTCGATCTGAGGGACTTGCATGACAGAGCTGAAACCAAACTTCTCTTGAAGTTCAGCAACTACTTTGTCTTTATATACTTCATGCAGTTTCGCCATCATTCTACTCCAACTATTAGATAGTTTTACCAGTAGATTTAAAGATACGTAATTTCTTACCATCTTCAATCTTGAAACCTACACGATCTGCTTTACTCGTTTCCGAGTTGTAGATCGCAACGTTTGATACGTCAATAGACGCTTCTTTCTCAACAATACCACCTGGCTGGTTCAATTGTGGAACCGGCTTTTGGTGCTTCTTGATTAAGTTAATGCCTTCGACAAATACTCGACCAGACTCGGTAACAACTGAAAGCACTTTGCCGCGCTTACCTTTGTCTTTACCTGCTAGAACGATTACTTCGTCATCACGACGGATTTTTGCTGCCATGATTGACTCCTTACAGTACTTCTGGGGCTAGTGAAACGATTTTCATGAACTTATCATTACGAAGTTCGCGAGTCACAGGGCCGAAAATACGTGTACCAATTGGCTGCAAGTTATCATTTAAGATAACAGCCGCATTGCTGTCAAAACGGATCAAAGAACCATCTGGACGACGAACGCCTTTCTTAGTACGCACAACTACCGCGTTTTTAACATCACCTTTCTTCACTTTACCGCGAGGAATCGCTTCTTTAACAGAAACTTTAATGATGTCACCAATCGCTGCATAACGACGGTGCGAACCGCCTAAGACTTTAATACACTGCACTTTGCGAGCGCCGCTGTTATCAGCAACTTCCAGCTGAGTTTGCATTTGGATCATGTTAATGACCTCCGGTGTAGTTATTACAACTGTCTTAAATTTGTTTAAAATCAAGACATTTAGGTTAAAAACCACTCAAAAAACAATCTAGTTGTCTCCCAAGGGCGGGCAATTGTATCAGCATTGCGGGTGTAGTGGTAGGTTATTTTTTAATTAATTTAGAATGACGAGGATAGTTGTTTTGTCGATGAAACATATTTTGCTATTTTAGCATTGATTATAAAACAATCAGGGCAATTTTATGCCCTGATTGTTTTATCACCGAATAAAATCGGCATTATTTGCCAAACAAACCTTTCAACTTATCTTTAATTTTATCTTTCGCTTTTTCTTTTACTTCATCTTCTGCCGCTTTGCTTACATCTAAGCTGATGCCAACATCATGAAATGGTCCTTTAATTCGTACTGGAATTTTAAAGCCGGTGCTGTCATCTTTGGTCCCCTGCCCTTCAAGTGAATCGACTATTCCTGTCACTAGGCGGTAGTTAACTGTCGTTGCAGGTAGATTAACATCCCCTTCACCACTAATACGCACTAATGGACTTAACAAACTCAGATCTGTGTTTTTACCTACACCATTGGTAAAGTTAAAGCTACCCGTTAGCGCAGAGAAGTCGGTTTGCTGGGAATTATCAAAGCCAGTATTTAGCCCTTCGGATATTGCACCAAAGTTACCCTTAATTAGCTCTTTGCCTTTGCGAACCATTTCAGCAATGTTGGCGCCTTTTACTGCACCATCGGCAAATTCAAATGCTAGTTTACCCTGTAGGGCACTCATAAAGTCTTTTTGGCTCTGACCTGATGTTGCTAGGTCCCAATTGAGTGAGCCTTTGCCCATTAGCTTATCAAAGCCTGCGGCATCTGTTAGCAATGGTTGTGCATCTATTTTATCTAACGAGAAGTTGGTGCTGATTTTGTAAGGAGCTTGTTTCGCATTAACCGTTATTGTGCCTTTACCATTCCCTTCGTAGGCGGCAAACTTATCTAGGCTGATTATTGCTACGCTTTTGTTTAGGTTTACAGTAAATTGATTAGCACCAAGTTTGATTTCATTTGCTTTTAAGCCACTTGAACGGATCACCACATTCGCATCTAAGGCATTTAAGCCACTTAAATCTATTTTTGTGTCATCCCATACAATTGGCTGCGCGGGAGCATCCTTTGCAGGCTCTGGCGCTTCGGCTTGTGCAACCGCTTCTGGTAAGTATGTATTTAAATCAAGCATGCCTAAATCGATGTCAGCATTAACGGCTAAACGCTTGCCTAAATTAAGCTCGCTTTTTCCTTTGATCTCTAATGCATCAAGAGTGGCGACTAATTCAGCTAAGTTAAATTTATCACCTTGCATACGCATTTTGCCGCTAACACTAAATGCATTAAAGGCGCTTTCTTTAGCATTCAGCTCGACTCCCTGCCATTTAGCTATCTCTTTGACTGAATCACCACTGAGCGCTAATTGACCTTGAATATCTTTACCTTGACCGGCTATTAAGCCTTTAAACTCAACATCAACTAACTTTGAAGTGACATCAGTTGTCACATTAAATGTATCACCTTCTATTGCTTTAGCTGGGTTATCAACTGTTACATCAAGCTCAAAGCGCTCTTGCATATAAGTGATCCCACCTTTGACTTCGAGTGATTTATGCAGTGAAGGCAGTAAGATGGCTAATTCTAAATCGCTAATTTTCTGTTTAGCTCCCGTTTGACCGTCTAAATAAGTAAACGACCCACCATATATAGCCACTTCACCTAACTGAATATCAAAGTTTTCAGGTAGTTTGACTGCCTCACCTGATTGAGTTTGCTGCTCAGGTTTCTTAGCTACTGCATCAAATAACTGCCAGTTAGCTTTGCCGCTTTTATCTGTTTCAAGCAGAATATTTGGTTCATTGATCACAAACTTTTCTAGTTTAAGTTCACCACCAAATAGCGAAAACCAAGGAATATGAACTGCAAGTTGCTGCATGCTTGCCATATCTGCACGTGAGCCAGTTTTCATATTGGCGAAATGAACATCTTCAAGTTCAAGCTTCAAAGAAGGAAAAACGGATAATGTTTTATCGCCTTTTATAGTTAAAGTACGCCCAGTGGTTTGCTCAACCTGCTCAGAGACTTTATTAAAAATGGCATCAGTTGGAATTAAAAACGGTGCAGCAATAATTAAAGCAACAAGCAATAATAATATGACACCAATAACTTTAAATAAGGTCTTCATGATGGTCCTTTCAAATGTGCAAATAATGTTCTTATCATAGCGGGAGTTAACATTAAAATCATTGTCCAACGAAGAAAAATGCTATTCCCTGCATTCTACATTGAATATATGAATTGTGACTGAAACATTTTGATACCTTTAGGTTACAAAAACAACTTGACCAAATGATACCCCAAGGTTACATTGATACCTGTAGGTTACAAAAATATAAATTAACACTTTCACAGGATGGACTTTATGAAACAACAAGATATTAAAACCGAAGAAAAATTTATGAGTCAGAATATATGGCTTAGTATAAGCGCAGGCATGGTTTTTTTACTTCTCAGTGTTTACTCATTAATAAAGCATGATATAGAGGAGATTTTAATTGTTGGAATGAGCGTTTTATTTTATATGGTTATAGTGATTATTTACCTCATTAAAGCGGGCTTTCCGTTAAAAATGTATTTTAAATACGCTTATAAAGATGAGTTTCTAAACACCATTGACACTAATGCATATAAACATACAAGTATTGCATTTGGACTTTGCCTTCTTGGTGTTTTTTATAAAAGCGATGCAATACCTAGCGAGGTTTCGCATGCAGCTATGGCAGTATTCTACCTAGGAATCATGCTCTTGGTATATGGCGCTTCACTACTATGGCAAAGCCGTGATTAGGAGATAATGTGCAAAATCATATAGCAGAATTTCGCAAAGCCGCTGGGCTTTCGCAACAAGAGCTAGCCGATGCTATCGCCGTTTCACGCAAAACAATCAGCACGGTCGAAACGAGTCGATTCACACCTTCTGTGATTATTGCGTTGAAGATAGCGCAGCGGTTTAACACCTCTGTTGAGCATCTTTTTACGCTTGACGATGGTGATTAAACCCTTTAAATGCAATCTTGGAATTTTCAGAGTTATCTTGATTACATCCCCTGCATTCTTCGGTATGATGCACAGCCCTGTTGTTTTAAGGCGTTTTGCGCTAAAATTAAACAACTGAAAAATGTATCTAATCGGAGTACCATCAGGCATGAAAAAACTGCTCATTTCACCTTCACAAATGGCATTAGGCGAACAAGAAGGCCATATTTATCAAAATATTCTAAAGCAGGCTTCTGAAATCAGCTTAAACCTGATGGCGGTGAAAATAGAAAATCATCCTGAAGACTTCTTAGGTTGGTGCTATGAACTACTTAATGCTAGCCGTGACCGTATTAATCATGACTTACTCGAAACCAATCAATTACCAATTTTAAAAAAGCTTAATGACTTATTAGTTTCAGCAATTAGCTTCTTACAATTGAAAACATTACGCGTAGCGCCTTGGCCTGTAGTTAGTGTATTTATAGAGCAACATAAAGATGTGTTAGCCCTTGATGAACAGTTACGTCTTGCCAACTATATAGCTGGTATTCGCGAGCAATCACTGAAAGAGATGATCCCTGAAGACTTATTAGCATTTAGTGGTAAACATACCTCTGCGCTAGATCCAAGTAGTTATAACTTTGATGTTGAATGGTTTAGCTCTACTAAAAGCGCCAAAGCTTTTCATCAAATGCTTGCCGACCTGCCTGCATTATTTGATGAAGCATTAGCGCATATACCTTTAGAAGGTGAAGTAACCGAAGCTGATTACCAAGAATTTGTGGTCAAATATTTAAAAGCTTTTACGGATAGCAATGAAAAGCCAACGCTTGCACCAGCAACGCGTCTATTAGCAATGCGCCGCCCAGATGTTTTTACACCAATTAATAACACCCGTTTAGATGCACTTTGTTCAGCATTGGCTATTACTAAATTAAATAATCGTGACTTTGAGCGTTATTGGCAGGATATTGTCCAAGCAGTTCATGGTATGTCTTGGTTTAAAATGGCAAGTGGTGACAGCGAGCTGGATCAACAACTTGTTTCAATCAAAGCGTTAATTCCGTGCTTTTTCTATCACGCGGACAAAAACACGCCTGAAAACTCTAACTACATCAAGTTATTGAGCAAGCCAAAGCGTACAACAACCACTGGCACTAGAAAAGTGCGTCGTGGTAAAGAGTCTGCTGAAATACTTGTTGATCGCGCACTTGCTGCTGACGATATGCCTGAGCATATTCGCGCAAAGCGTGATTCAATTATCAGCGAAGTACAAAAAGGCCGTGGCGTGAACGAAACAATCAGCCTAATGCGTACTATTTTTGGTTAAACCACAGTAAAAAATACAAAAACCCGCTGCAACTGAGTTGTGCATGCGGGTTTTTTTACGCACCAATAAAGTGCGCAAGCTTCGTAAAAAACAATCTCCTCCTTTCACTATAAATATTTATACCTTTGTTTATAAAGTAATTTAAATATAAATTATTGCTTTTCATTTAACTTGGCACAAGCAGTGCAATTATCCTAACAGACAACTAAAAATAGGATCCGCAATTATAGACTGCAATCTAATTAATAATTGCGAGCCAAAAAATCAGCATAACAACAGGATACCAAGCATGTTAAAACTAAAATCAGCAATTGCGATCAGCACACTTATACTCATGGGTGCAACATCTACAGCTGCATATGCAGAAGTAACAGCCAATGTCGCAGCAACTTCAAACTACTTATGGCGTGGTCAACAACAAACCGGTGGTGATGCTGCAATTTCAGGTGGTATTGATTATGCCAACGAATCAGGTTTTTATGCTGGTACTTGGGCTTCAAATGCAAGCTGGGCCGATGAAATGACCTACGAGCTTGATCTCTATGCTGGTTTTGGTGGCGATATTAATGAAAATATGAGCTATGACGTTGGCTACATCTATTACGCTTACCCTGATGCAGCTTCTGGCGCAGACGCTGATTTTTCTGAAATTTACGGTAGCATCAGTATGGGTGGCTTTAGCTTTGGCGCATCAGTTCTTGCAACTTCAGCCGCAAGCGGTGATGGCACAGACTTTGGTGATTCGTTATACCTGACTGCAGATTACGGTTTCGCAGTTGGTACGAATGGCACTGAAATGGCCTTACACTTAGGTCACTACTCTGGTGATTTTATTGGTGATGACGATATCATCGATTACGGTGTCTCTATCTCTAAAGATGGTTTCACTTTTGGTCTATCAGATACCGATATGGATGACAGTGATATTAAGGCTTACGTTGCTTTTGCAATGGACTTTAGCCTATAAAAGAATGTGTTACTTGCTGCAACACTAAGGGCCGTAAGGCCCTTTCTCGATCTTGGTAAGTGGTAAAAACGACTAAGTTCAGATTTTATGTCAAGACTTACCCCAAACTCAGGCTGCTTATAGCTTAAAACTTACAACTCCTATGGCACACTGTGCCCTGTTGAACCTTGCCAAATACGATACCATTGTTCACGACTGAGTTTTAACTGCTTAGCGGCAACAGCTGATTCAACTCGTGCAATATTACCTGTGCCCAGTACCACTGATGGGTTGCTTGGGTGCATTAATAACCACGCGTAAACCACTTGATCAATAGAACTTGCACCAATTTCGCTGCCGACTTGCTCAAGTACTTGACGCAGGCGAATCGCTTTTTCATCATTTTCTGCAAAAATGCGACCGCCAGCCAAAGGTGACCAACACATAGGTTTTATATCAAGTAACTGACATTGGTCTAAACTACCATCATCAAGTGCTTGCATTTCATACGGTGAAAATTCAATTTGATTGGTCACCAATTCAAAATCAAGACGCGACTGCAATAAACTTAGTTGTGATGGCGTAAAGTTTGATACACCAAATTCGAGTACATCACCATTTTGCTTAAGAGTAGTGAATGCCTCAGCTACTTCGTCTGCATTCATCAAATAATCAGGGCGATGAATAAGTAATGCATCTAATCTATCGGTATTAAAATGCTTTAACGATTGCTGTGCTGAGCTAATAATATGTGCGGCACTCGAATCGTAATGATTAGCTTGGCCTGCTAAACCTAAGCTTGCAAAAGCAGGTTTGATACCACACTTAGTAATAATTTTGATCTCATCACGAATACTTGGCTTTAAAGCTAAAGCTTTACCAAACTCTGCCTCACAACCATATCCACCATAAATGTCAGCGTGATCGGTGTGCCTTACGCCTGCTTCAATTGCTTGCTCGAGAAAAGTTAAACACTGTTGTGGTGAAATTTGCCAATCTAATAATCGCCAAAACCCCAATACTAACTCATCTATTTTACGGTCTAAATTACTCATTTTTTTCCTACTTTAACTCTTACAATAAGTCAGTTAAGCCTACATTAATAAGCCGTAACAATTAAATCGAGTCGAGAATTAATTTATTCTTCATTCTACCTACTTATTAAGGTATTAATAGTAATAAGGTTTGTACCTTTAAAATTAAAAAAGGAATTAGAACAATGAAATCTGCAAATGCTTTATCTGCATCTATTGATATTTTTATCAGTCCGAGTAAAACTTTCAATGGTCTAAAAGAAGCGAAAGGCTGGTCTTGGCTAGCGTTCGCGCTTATCACTATTATGTTAATCGCCAGCACCTATATTTTTTACAGTAATGCTGACTCACAATTTATTTTAGAAGAGCAAGTTGCGGCTGCAACTGTTGATGCCACTATTGGTGAGAAAAAAATGATTCGCCAAAGCATGGAGCAAGGCATCGATAACCAAATATGGTTTGCTATGGGCGGTGGTGTTTTTGGCATTATATTAATTAACGCATTAATTGCGGGCTATTATTTGCTTGTATCAAAACAAGATCCTGATGCAAATTATAGCTATGGCGCCTGGTATGGTTTGGGTTTTTGGACCATGATGCCCATGGTTATTTCTAGCTTAGGTGTCATCGCATTGGTATTAACCGCAAGCACCAATGAACTTTCCATGAGCTTATTAAATTATGCCTCTATCAACCAGTTAATATTGGGATTAGAGCTCGGTCACCCATTTTATACCATGATGGAAAGTTTAAATATTTTCAGTATTTGGGGCATCGCACTGGCAGCTATTGGGCTTAAATGTTGGACCAACTTTAGCTTAAATAAAGCGATCTTATTTGCAGCCCTTCCTAGCATTATCATTTACGGTATTTGGACTGTGATTGCTATTGTTTAAAAAATGAGAGAGTGAGTATTTTTACCCTCTCAATTCTATATGGAAGTAAAAATGAAAAAAGCGATCATCATCACCTTAGCCATTGCCGCATTTATTGCTTTAATTGTGTCAAAGCAAATCACTGGTAGCGACAAGGCACCAGAAGTAAATATTGCCAAAGTCGAGCAAGGCAGTATTGCAGACTCTATTATGGCGTCAGGAAACTTAGTCTTTAATACGCAAGTACAGTTACGCTCAGAAGTCACAGGCCGAGTAGAAAAAGTGTTTGTTGAGGAAGGACAAAGTGTAGAGCAAGGTGATATTTTAATGCGCCTTGATACGACCGCATTTGAATCCGAAGTAACTCGTAATAAAGCAGTACTGCGCGCCAGTGAAATAGAGATAAAGCATAGTAAAACGCGTTTAGTTAATATAGAACGACAATTAAAACGTCAAAAAGAACTGTATGATGCTGGCCTTGCTGGACAAGAAGCTTACGAGAATTTAGAAAATGCCCGCGATCTTGCCAAAATCGATATTGAAGCCAAAGTTGAGGCATATAACCAAGCCCAAGCATCACTTTCGATTGCAGAAGATAGATTAAGCAAAAGCGTATTTCGTGCTCCCATGAGTGGTTTACTTGCCTCGGTAAATATTAAAGAAGGTGAAACAGTCATTGCTGGCACCACAAATATTGTTGGTTCAGATTTAATGCTCGTTGCCGATCCTAGCGCTATACTAGCCGAGTTAAGAGTAGATGAAACCGATATAGCAGGTATAAAGCTTGATCAACATGCAGATATTTATGCTGCAGCTTACCCAAATCAGCCATTTACCGGAAAAGTGATCAACATTGGCACTTCAGCTAAAAACCAAGCGGGTTCGCAGGGACTATCGTTTCGAGTAAAAGTGCTACTCGATACTACTGAGCGTCAGCTATACGCAGGCATGAGCTGCCGAGCTGAAATAGCCACAAGCATCGCTGTTAACGGCTTAAAACTTCCTATTGAAGCAATTCAAAAAGAAGATGATAACTATTTTGTGTGGCGTTTAAATGACGATAATACAGTCACCAAAGTCATTGTTGAAGTGGGTCTATCTTCAGACATAGAACAAGCAATAACAAAAGGGTTAAGTAAAGGTGAGCGCATTGTGATTGGACCAGCGAGACCGCTCAGTAAATTGAAAGAAAAAGATAATGTTATAGTAAAAGAGCCAATTGCAAACTCTAAGAGCACTAAGGGCGAACAATAATGTCGGCGGTGATCAAACTTGAGCATATCAACAAGCAATACAAAATGGGTGAACAGATATTTAAAGCCCTTGATGACGTAAATGTCGTGATCAATGAGAACGAATACGTTGCCATCATTGGTCCTTCTGGTTCGGGTAAGTCCACTTTAATGAATTTACTAGGCTGTTTAGATACACCCACCAGCGGCGATTACTTTTTAAAAAATAAACTGGTAAAAAGCATGACCGAAACCGAGCTTGCTCATCAACGTAATGAGAGTGTGGGTTTTATTTTTCAAAGCTTTAACTTACTGCCACGCGCCTCGGCACTTGAAAATGTGATGCAGCCATTAGTGTATCGTTTTATTCCAGCAAAGCAGCGTAAACAAAAAGCACTCGAAGCGCTAAAACGTGTTGGCTTAGCTGATAAGGTCGATCACCTATCAAGTCAACTCTCAGGCGGTCAGCGCCAACGGGTCGCCATTGCTCGTGCTCTAGTTACCAAACCACACATTCTCCTTGGTGATGAGCCAACCGGTAACCTTGATAGTAAAACCACGACCGAGATTATGGCCTTATTTGATGAGTTACATGGTGAAGGTCACACGATTATTTTAGTCACCCATGAACAAGAAATTGCCGATCACTGCCAGCGCGTTATTCGTTTGGTTGATGGCAAAGTGGTCAGCGATGTGCGTAAAAGTGAAGGAGACAAGCAGCATGTTTAAATCTGCCATTGCGATTATGGAAGGCACAAAAGCAGCACTAATGGCCATTAAGGCCAATGCAATGCGCAGCGCTTTAACCTGCTTAGGGATCATCATTGGGGTTGCGGCGGTTATTACTGTGGTTGCAGTTATGCAAGGGTTTACCAAACAAATAAATGACCAACTGGCAGATATGGCGCCTGATGTTACTTCGATCAAAGCTTTTACCAGTCTAGAACAAGAGATGGTAGGTAAAAATGCTAAATTAACCTATACGGATTTTTTAACCCTAAAAGCCCGCATAAAAGAAGCCGAAACACTCACTGCATTAATGTTTACTTGGCGTTTCTCTGGGGGAGCTGAATACGGTAATAAAAGCCATTCATCACGCGTAATGGGCACAGAGCAAGATTACCAAAAAGCCTATCGCACCTTCCCTGAGCTTGGACGCTTTATTCGCGCAGAAGATGATGAAAAACGCCGTCGAGTTGCTTTTATAGGCCCGTCAATTATTGAAAAGCTTAATTTGCCTGATAATCCAGTAGGAGAATATATTAAACTCGGTGGTGAATGGTTTA
This sequence comes from Pseudoalteromonas ostreae, assembly GCF_018069805.1. GTDB lineage: Bacteria > Pseudomonadota > Gammaproteobacteria > Enterobacterales > Alteromonadaceae > Pseudoalteromonas > Pseudoalteromonas ostreae. Next base: position 60,804 of record NZ_JAGPYN010000020.1, on the reverse strand, counting down.
GGATCATTGGCGTAGCCGAAAAACAAGGAAGCCTGCTTGGTTTCGATCAAGACGATTATATAAATATACCGATCAGTACCATGAGTGCGCTAGAAGGTGCAAATAGTACCAGTAATGTACAAGTGATGTTTAGGCTCAAAGATGATAGCAACGAAGAGCTTGTTATTGCCAAAATCACTCGGATCCTACGTCAATTACACAAACTCAAAGATAGTGAAGAAAATGACTTTGAGTTTGAAACAGCTGAAAAAGCCCGTGCTAATGTTGATAAATTTACAGGTAGCGCTACTGCAATCACAGCTGGGATCGTCGGTATCAGCCTAGTAGTTGGTGGTATTGGAGTAATGAATATTATGTTGGTATCTGTTACTGAGCGCACCAGAGTCATAGGCACCCTTAAAGCATTAGGTGCAACACCAGGCTTTATTATGCTGCAATTTTTAGTTGAAGCTGTGGTTTTATCACTCTTTGGAGGGTTAATCGGGCTTGCTATTGGTTATGCGGCTGCGACACTTATTTCACTTTCTGTGCCGAGTATGCCAGATGCATATATACCTGGCTGGGCAGTAATGTTGTCATTTGGTTTTACATCATTAATTGGCATTGTGTTTGGCTTAGCTCCTGCGATAAAAGCAGCAAGACTCAACCCTATTGATGCATTACGTTATGAATAACTCAATTTATAGAACCGTATCACTTTAACCTCGTTCTTTAATTGATAGCCAAAAAGGCAAGCGGTAGTGGATCTCTATAGGCAATATTTCACTCAAATGCTGTAGCGTTTTATCTGTGTCAGATGTTGAAAATGTCCCTGTAACTTTATATTTAGCAAGCTGCGGTTCAACACTTATCACACCACGTCGGTAACGAGCAAGATCGGCAATGAAATCGGTTAGTTTACTGCCATTTGCTTGTATTTTATGCTCAAGCCATAATGGCTTAGTTGTAAACAAATGCTGTATTGGCATAATACTGTTTGGATTAAAAGCGGCTTGCTGCGTCGCTTTTAATCTAAGTAACTGTACGCTCTGTTCAGGTCGCAGCTCCACAACCCCTTCATAGACGGCAACTAACGTGTGGTGCTCTTGTTGCTTGACAGTAAAGCGTGTACCAATTGGCACTGCTTTACCATCTCGCGTAGTCACATATAAAGAGGCAGTATGACGTGCGCTGGAGACAGATATTTCGCCTTGTAATAAGTGTAATCTTCGTACTGACTGATCGAAGTCAACATAAACGCGAGTATCTGTATTCATAGTCATTATCGTACCATCACTAAGGGTAACGGTTTTTAATTCGCCAACGGCAGTAATATATTCACGTCCACGAGGCTGGCTTGCTCGTCCCGCAAAAATCAAACCCAGATTCGTTAGGCTAAAAAGCCCCAACACAAGTAATTGCCGCCGTGATAATCCCTTTTTCTTGTGTGTTAATACTGCACGACTAAGTTCAGATTGCGGTGCCTTGTGAAACGCCTCCTGCAATCGTTCTAACTGTTGCCATGCTATCGCATGTTCAGGCTCTGCATCATACCAAGCTTGAAAAGCACGTTTATCTTGTTGATTAACGTCATCAGCCCATAACCTGGCCATCCAAACCGCAGCTTGCTGTATTGTATCTGGCGATATTTTCGCCATAATTAAAACAACATGTCTAGATTGACCATTAAGCAACTTTGTAATGCTCTGGCTATGTACTTTTCTACCGACGACACAGAAACATTTAATTGCTTTGCTATTTGTTTGTAACTCATGTTTTCAAGCTGACGCATCAATAATGCTTGGCGAACTTTTTCGGGTAACCGCTGCAAAAGATTATCTATTTCCGTCAGTGCTTCAATCATTAGTAGCTGAGACTCAGCAGATGCTGACGAAGCAATAGGATCATTTGCAATTAATTCTAAGTACGCAGTTTCTACATTGCGCTTACGATACAAATCTATCACCAACCCTTTAGCTATATGCGTTAAATAACGCCGAGAGTCTCGCATGCTTGGTAATGTTGTTTTTGCTAACATGCGCAAATAAGTATCTTGCACTAGATCTGCTGTGGCTTCAGGACAACCTAAGCGGCGTTGAATATACATAGACAGCCAATTACTGTGCTTTTTATACATATCATCAATACACGCTATATTGACAGGATTACTTATCACTCTGTATCACTCCGACAAAAGCCAATGCGAATGATAATACATATCAATTAACACCATTTCAAGCCAAACCTCTGTTTGACTTTACATTAACCTGTGAATAAAGAGTATTTTTAGAACTTTTTCTCAAACTTCAAACTGACACTGTTTTTATCATAGCTATATAACCAATCTACATTACTATTAACCGTTGTATGATTTAAGGTAAAAATTGGTGTCATGCTAAATACGGCTAGATTTGGTATGCTTACAATCAGTGTGTAATTTTGCTCCAGGTCTTTACGCTTTTGCGCTAATAAAGCACTATACTGTTCATATTTACGCGCTCTGAGCGATGCAAATAAAGTTGTCTCTACCCCGTTACCCCAGCGCTTATTGACACCAAATCTACTCGAAAATAATTGGTAAGCATGTACCTGTTCACTGTTATTTTTTTTACTGTAATCTAATCCACCAAACAGCAGCCATTGCTCGTTAAGCTGATACCAAAGGGTATTGTAAATTGCTACTTGTGAACCAGATTGGTAACTGTAGTGCTGAGGTTGATAAGATTGCTGTTCAATCTCAAGCTCAAGTTTTACATTTAGTTTTTTTGAAAGGTTTTTTAGCCAATCAAGCTTAATACCGGCAGCGTTGTAAAGCGTACTATTACCTAATGCATTGTATTTAAATTGCCCTGATGCTGAAAATTGCTCATAAGCCGTTTGATAGCTATAACCTAAGTTAGCAATCACAGTGTGCTCATTATACTCACTGTTACTTAGATAATTACTGCCATAAGCGAGGCCTCGAAAACTTAACCCATGGTGACCAGAAAAAGCAAATCGCTTACTAATATTTGCATCAAAGTCAATGCCTTCTCCCGATATAGCCTGCGGAGTTTTACGCTCAATTAAACATTCTTCGCTCGGCAGCCAAAGCAAACACGTATAACTGTGTGATGACTGATTTAAGTTATCGCTAAAACTTGGCCCTAACGCAAAAGACCCCCGCCAAGCTTGACGATAATTAAGCGCATCAATAAAACTATTTACAGTGTGACGCACACCGTCAACCTTAGAATTGTCATTTGGTAACTGCTCAGCAATATGCTCAAACAATATAAGCGCATCAGTATTTTTATTGTTATCAAACAACACCCGCGCCAACTCTAATTGACTAGGTAAAAAGTCTTGTTGCTGAGCCAAAACAGCCAAGTGTTGCTGCTCAGCTTCGTTTAAACGTCCAGCAGATCGAGCAATCGCACCTTGCGCATAATGAGCTAGCATTACATCGTAATTTTTTAGTGCCACATAGCGAGATAACAAATTTTGTGCTGCAGGCCATTGCTTATGTTGAATTAAAAAATAGACTGCTTGGCCTAATTCATGAACATTGTTATTAACTTGGATTTGTTGCCCATTGATTGTAAAAGAGGAAGATTTAGCTGAATCATGCGCCGCATCGGCAACGATTGAATGCTCATTTTGCTTGATATTTTGCTCTATACGTTGCTGTAAATGAAATCGCGTTTCAGTTGATGCAGATAAGAGAGGGGAGTTCAACACTAACATTACTACCCATAATTGCACTGTATTACGGTAATAATGACTTTTATTTTGATGGCTCATAATAATACTCAAAAGCTTCAATTAAAGGGGCTAAATATTAGCCCCAACTAAATAATTGCGATTACTTTTTAGTTCCACCAAACGCAGTATCTAATTGACGGTTTGCAAAAGTAGCAATACCTGCAAGTGACGCAGCATCAGCACCAAAGAAATGGCCTGTAGCTACACCGCGAGAAGTACCATTTGCTAGCGAGGTACCATTAAATGCAGCTGTGGATGATGTTATGTTCGCATTCACTGTTAATGAAAGAGATGAATTAGCTAGACTACCTGTTAACTTCTGCGCACCAAAATCAGCCGTAAAACCGCCTGTAAGTTGATTATTACCACTGAACTTATTTACTCCTTTAACTGCATAACTAGCTATACCACTTACTGGTACTGTCGTGTTGGTATTATTACCAACATAATATACTGCGCGGTCGTTGCCATTACCGTTAAAATCTTGTGACCATTCTCCAAACCAGACATCGCTAGTACCCACTTTTGCAAAATTAAATGTGCCAGTACCACCATGACCCATGCTTAAAGAGTGAATACCGTTAGTTGGTTGGGCATAAGCTGATAACGCCTGAAAATCGATCTTCTGTTGAGTAGAGCCCATTGCCGCAATGCCAATACCAGCTCGCCCTGCTACATGAGGACCACCATTAACCGTAGACTCTCCTACTTCAATATTGGTATTGTCATTTTGAGTACCTGCGTAGTTTGCTTGAGCAGCAAAGCTAAAAGTGGTTGTAAGTACTACGAGTGTTGCGAATAACTTGTTCATTTTTCAGTTCCTTTTAAATAAAAAATCAATGAAATAAAAAGCACAACTAAGGTGCTTTCATTAACTACACCGAACGAAAAACAAAAACCCGCAAAAAAAATAATCACTATTTAGTTTGTGGGTTTATTTTTTAAGCTAATTAACTACGTTAATTCAATAAATTAAAAATTCATTTGTAGTTTTAACTTCACAGTTCTACCAGGAGCTGGAACGCTCGAACGAACCAGTGGGTCAATATAATAAAGATCGGTCAAATTAGTGGCTACTAACTCAACGTTAAGGCGATCACTCCAAATATACTTTGCGTATGCGTCAAAAGTTAGCGCTTTATCTCGCTCAAGATCCTCTTCACTTTTACTGGCTGATAGATAAACACTTCGTAATCCGGTTTCTAAGGAATTTTCGAAATAACGACCACCAAGGCTCAAGTTAACAGAGTCATTAGGAATAGCTTGATCACTTAAATAGCCACCAGCAAAACCAGCATGCACACAATTTGGAACTAAGCCCTCGACAGGGTCCTGAGTAATTGCAAGGCTTTCATCACAGACTTCATTCTTAGTCATATGAGATAAACTTAAATCAGCAAAAAAAGAACCATTGTCATAGCGGCCTTGAAACTCAAATCCTTGCAGCGTTTGCTTATCAATATTATAAAAGCGAAGTAAATTACCTGAGCGTTCTATGACATCTTTTGTTTTATGATGAAAGTAGGTTAATTTAATGTCCCCTTGTTCAAAGTTATGTACAAACGCAGTTTCATAATTATAGGTATGCTCTGGTTTAATATCTGTGTAAGGGTTGTTATTAGCCGAGAAGCCTAAAGTACTTTCGAACATACTCGGGAAGCGGATACCCTCGGTATAACGTATGTACACTCGACTATGTTCATTAAGTAAATAGGTTGCAGCAAATGCTGGAGCCCATTGGCTGCCCTTTTTTTTACCGCCCTCAATTTGCTTATCGTACTCATTAACAGGCCCACCCGTTTGGCGACAACTGCCTTCTATATAATTAGCTACGTTATTCAATTCACCGTTAACACATATATTATTTGCTCTGCGGTATTTACCCTCACCATTATGTGACCAAGGCTCTAAATTGACTTTATTTTTCATTTTTCGGACATCTTCAAGGTAGCTTAAAAAGTCTTCAAGGCCTGCAGCATCGCCTAAGAAAAGATCGCTATACTGTTCTCTCTCTTGCTCCCTTATTTCTTGATGTTCCGCTTCTGTGTAAGCTGTTTTATACTCTAAATATACCCCTTCAGCGGCAGAGTGCTCTTTCGTAAAGCGCTCATCCTCAGCCGCAATTCGGCTTGATAAAAAGTCATCAATCGCCCAATAACTTTTATAACTCGCACCGGCAGTAAAAATTAACGAATCTGTTGGCATCCATTTAAAATTAAACTGCCCTTCGAGCTCTTCTCGTCTGCCCTCACGTGGCCAGTGCTTCCAACCATCGACTGTACCGCGATATTCATCTTCTGAGCGAATTTTATGATATTGATAACGCGCCGACATAGTTAGCTCCAGATCATCTGATAACATCATTTGGTTACTTACATCAAAACCAAAACGGTTCTCACGGTTATTGGCAACTGCTGTATTACGTATTATTGGGCTTGCATCTGGATCCGCTAACTCCCATATTGCATTAGCGTAATTTGGGAACCCACCGGCAGAGTTAGTATTGCTAATGGTATGAGTGCTCCAGAGGTTTGAAGTGACGTTAATAAACTTACTTTTCGGGTTCCACTGATATTTTATGTTATAGGCTTGTGCTTCAACTTTACTAAGAGGCCATTGTGCCATTTCACCATTTTCACCTATGTCACCAGCTCGACTTGCCATAATTTCACCGTATTGCGCATTAGTGATACGTGCACCGAGGTTTAATTGCTGGTTTTCACTAATATTAAATTCACCTTTGAGTAAAAATGATTCCAACTCGCTGGATGTATTTGGCACTTCATAACCTGGTCGTTGACGGTGCGCTAAAGAACGCGGATTCATTTTAGTAATATTAAACTCTTGGTCATTAGGCTGATTGTAAAACTCTGATTTTTTGGTGCCACTAAAATAGTTGCCCTTATTACGATATGCATAGGCGGCGAGTAATTCATAGTTATCTTGGCGCGTAGCTAGCGCTAAACGATAAGCATAGTCTTCACCAGACAAGGGGTTATTTTCTTTATCACCACTCATCTCTTTCCATAAAGAAGGGTCGCCGTAAGCAAAATTAGGTGTCATTTGCGGGAAACCTTCCACCTCCCTGTAATCCTGCCCAGTCAATAAAGTCGGCAGCTTAGGAGCAACGGCATTATTACTACTTTCCATTACAAGACCCCCACCGCTGGTTTCCCCTTCAAGCAGTACGTCGCTAGCACTAATAGTGCTAACTTGTACCCCCCCACCAACTGAAGTATGTGCATTTGGAGTTAGTGAAGGGCCTTTTATTGCTTTAATACTGCCAATTAAATTTGAATCAACATAATTACGATTTGAAACGCCGCGATAGCCGCGCCACACTGTAATTGCTTGCTCAGTACCGTCTATTGATAATGGCACTCGCCCTGGTCCTTGTACCCCGCGAATACTCGGGTCAACACCCCCACCATTTCGTGCATCACCGCTGTAAATATTGAGCATACCTTTAAACAAATCAGCAGCATCTTTACCCTTATATCGCTCTATTTCATCTATTGATGTATATACCGTTGATATATCGTCATCATAAATTGCATGCTTACCAGCTTCATCACGAGTGACACCATAATTATCTCCAGTAGCCACATTGATGGTATCTAATATCATTCTATTTTCGCTAGCTTTAGCTAAAATTCGATACGAGCCATCTGTTTGAACCACACTATAAAGCCCACTATTAGAGAGTAGAATATTCATAGCCTGCTCAGGACTATAACGACCTTGTAATGAAGGGCTTTGGGTTTTTTGCGACAAACTAGCATCTAAATGAAACTCTATACCTGCGGTAATCGCCAGCTGATTTAAACTATCATCAAGCTTGCCTGCGGGAATATTAAAAGTATGAATATGAGGCTTAGCCGCATATGACAGCCCTGGCGCTGCCAAACTAATAATCCCAAGGTGGGCACTGAGCAATAAGGTGAGTAATTTAGGTTTAGGTAAATATTTCATGTCGACTTCCTTTCTTTTCGTTACGTATCAACTAAGCAATACACCGAATGAAAGTGACGATTCCTCAAAAAATAATTTAATTTTTACTCTTCCACTGTCTTTTTTACCCACAAATTAGCCATGGTAATGAAAACCGACAAAGTAATATTGTTATCTGAAAACAGAAAAACGTAAGCAAAATATTACTTGCACCTGATCTCGCTACTAGGTATAAAAATAGTTACCAACATTTAATAAGAAGCAAAAAGCCATGCAGCAACATGATCATCAACCACTTACAGACTTCATTGAATACTCACATGAACAGATGATAGAACGCGCTAATGAGTTTTTAACGACGAGTCAGCGTCGTCATACCATTCGTAGTTTTAGCGACCGCCCTGTACCAAAAGAAATTATCCAAACTTGTATTAAAGCCGCAGCTACAGCGCCAAGTGGGGCAAATCACCAACCATGGCATTTTGTGGCAATTAATAGCAGTGATATTAAAAAGCAAATTCGTGAAGCGGCTGAAAAGTTAGAGCATTCATTTTATGAAGGCCGCGCAGGAGCAGAATGGCTAGATGCGTTAAAACCACTAGGCACTGATGCCAGCAAACCTTATTTAGAGCATGCGCCTTGGCTAATTGCCATATTCAGTCAAAAAAAAGGGGGTATAAGCACAGATGATAAAAATACCAACTACTATGTGCATGAGTCAGTCGGCATTGCCACCGGTTTTTTAATTCAAGCATTACATCGCGCAGGGCTTGCAACACTGACTCACACACCAAAACCAATGAGCTTTTTAACTGATATTTGTGGCCGCGATAAAGACAACGAACGCCCCTATATGCTGTTAATTGCCGGTTACCCAAGCGATGATGCTACTGTGCCTAATCATGCCTTGGTGAAAAAATCACTCGATGAAGTTGCTACGTTTATTTAGCCTCTTCCGCTTTGCAAAACCATTGATAAAGTATTGTTATGATCGACTCTACTTTTGGGTCGGTCAAATAATAATAGATTGTTTGCCCATCACGGCGTGTAGCCACCATCTCGGCTTTACGTAAACCCGCTAAATGCTGCGACAGAGCAGATTGCGCTAACGGCACACGCTCGTTTAGCTCACCCACGCTTAACTCACCGCTTAGTAAGCTACATAAAATCATCAAGCGGTTTTTATTGGCCATCAGTTTTAAAAACTGTTCGGCCTGCTGTGCATTATTCGCTAATTGCTCAATATTCATCATTAATCCACTAAAACGGTCTAAGCAAAGTATAGACTTTTACATTAGCTAAATCTAATATAAATAACATTATTTGTAGGAGTAAACATGATCAAAACAGCGTTTACTAAATGGTGCCCACTTATAAATTTTTTGCGCAAACAAGGACTTACAGACTAATGCTTACTTCAATCCCAGATCTAATGAAAATAATTACGCCAAATCAACGCCGTATTGGTGCTACACAGGCCAAGCAAGAAATTGCTGACAACAAAGGACTATTAATTGACGTACGTGAACCCGCCGAACATGCGGTAAAAGCAGCGATCGGCGCAATTAATATTCCCCGAGGTTTACTTGAGATGAAGTTAATGGAGATAGAAAAAGACCCAGCTCGGCCAATTTACTTACACTGCGCCAGTGGCGCACGCGCAACATTAAGCGCTGAAGCACTTACCCGCGTTGGTTATGAAAACGTCACCGTTATTACCTGTAATGCAGAACAGGTTTGCCAAGTACTTTAATGCAATTGGCATAACAGCTTCACATAAAAGTCATACTGGTCGGATAAGATCTTTCTTTTAAATTTAGCGGTACAGGGCAATGACGTTTACACGAAGAAATTTTTTAAAAGCCTCGGCGGCAGGATTTGGTGTCGCCGTTTTATCATTAGGATTAACAGCCTGCCGGTTTGACGATGACGACATTCTTGACGTGAGCTTTGCTCATGGTGTTGCCAGTGGTGATCCATTAGCTGACAGCCTAATTCTGTGGACTCGTGTAACCCCTCTAGATCCAACAACCACCAGCATTAAAGTACAATGGCAAGCAGCAACCGACCCTAACTTTGCTAATATCAGCCACAATGGTGAAACACATATAAGTGCAGCTACAGACTTCACCCTAAAAGTCGACTTACAAGGCTTAAATGCCAACACCACTTACTATTATCGCTTTAAATCGAATGGCAAAACCTCACCTATTGGTGTAGGTAAAACACTACCAACAGGCAGTATTGATAAAGTGAAATTTGCTGTTATATCGTGTGCCAACTACCCCGCAGGCTTTTTCCATGTGTATGGTGAAATAGCCAAGCAAACAGACATAGACGCTGTATTGCATTTAGGTGATTACATCTATGAATACGGCAATGATGGCTACGCTACTGAAGATGCTGGTATTTTAGGCCGTTTACTGCCAGAAGATAACAGTGACGAAATAATTAGCTTAGCTGATTACCGTAACCGCTATGCCCACTATCGTACTGATTCAAACTTACAAGCTGCGCATAGTAACTGTGCATTTATTACTGTGTGGGATGACCACGAAATTACCAATGACACATGGCGAAATGGCGCAGAAAACCATAATGAAGGCGAAGGTGAATTTAGCGAACGTAAGCTACATGCCCTACAGGCCTATTTTGAATGGATGCCAATTCGTAATGTAGCAGATAAAGAACGAATTTACCGTCGCTTTGAGTTTGGTAATTTAGTCTCTTTATACATGCTAGACACGCGTGTACTCGCCCGTGATGAACAGCTAAGCTATGCTGATTTTGACCTAACCAGTGCACAAGGACAAAGTGATTTTGCAAACGCACTAAGCTCACCATCGCGCGCATTACTTGGCAATGAGCAGCTAACATGGCTCACTGATGGCATGACAACATCAAACTCAAAATGGCAGGTACTTGGCCAACAAGTACTGATGACCAAAATGCATTTGCCGTTTGAAGTACTGCAACTACTAGTGAGCTTACAAATAAGTCAAGCAAATGGCGGCGACACAAATGCATTATTAGCACAAGCATCGGCATTATTTGCTGAACTTGCACAAATCAAAGGCCGCGTGCTTGCAGGCGATCCAAGTGTTACTGATGCCGAACGCGCTCGAGTTGATACTACTGCACCATACAATTTAGATGCCTGGGATGGTTACGCCTACGAACGTGAAGTGCTGCTTGGTACTGCAATTGCCGCACAAAAGAACTTAGTGGTTTTAGCGGGTGATACTCATAACGGTTGGGCTGGGCAATTAGTTACTGATGCTGCAAACCCAATTGCAGCGTTACAAAATGCCGGTGTAGAATTTGCTACCTCTTCGGTGTCTTCGCCTGGTCTTGAAGAATACCTAGCGCTGAATACGCAAGGACCTGAAGTTACGGCACAAATGGAGCAAGTTATTGCACTATTAGTCAATGATCTTATCTATAACAACTTAGTCGATAGAGGTTACTTAACCGTGACCTTTACCCCAGAGCAAGCCACCGCTAAGTGGAATTACGTGAGCAGCATTAAAACCGCTTCATACGAAATGCAAACCGAGCGCAGTAAAGAACTGCGTATGCTAGCAGGTCAGCCAGTAATACAAGGGTAAAGATTCTAGGTGCTAGGAAAAATGTTTAGATGAAAGATTAAAACAGCCCGGCGATCACTCGATCGCCGGAATTTTTGCGTTACGACTTTAATCATTGGTAATTTCTTTCATATTCTTAGTATGACTATTCCTTTCAAAGTGCATGAATAAAACATGAGCGATACTTGATAGCACGATCAATACAATACCTGCGATACCCAATAAAGTTTGAGTTTGTTGAAGAAAAATATAGCCCAAAATACTAGAAAATAGAATTTGTGCATATTCAAGCGGCATTAGCTTAGATAAATCACTTTTATTAAAAGCAAAAAAACGTGCTGCAAGTTTAGTAATAAGGAGCCCACCATATAGCATAATTAATAGAGTGCTATTTGTATCTAAAGGTTTCCACACAAAAATAGCGACAGGTAATAAGATAATCGCCGAATAGAGGGGAGCAAAAACCATTTGAGGCACAACTTTCTCTGCATTGCCTATTTTCTTTAAATTAATATTATAAATAACTAAAATAGCTACCGCTGACAGTGCAAAGAGCAATCCTAGATAGAGGTTTTGCTGCGTTACTTGGCTCGCCATTAGTTTTGGAGAAAGCAGCATCATCACTCCAGCTAAATTCAAAATAATAGCGATATAGACATAGGCTTTTGGTTTTTCTCTAAAGATAAACACCGACAGAATAGACGTTATAAGTGGCACAAAAAAATTAATCGCGGTCACTTCCGCTAAACTTAAATATTGCAGCGCATAAAACAAACATATTGTTGAACTAACACCAAGCAGTCCTCTGAAAATATGTAGCTTCATTTTTTGGGGTTTGATATTTTCCCATTTACCTTTCGAGAATAATGTAATGGCCGCACAAGCTGCAATTACATTAACCAAAAAGACAACTTGGAATGGGCTGATAGCTTTACCTAAAAAACCACCAATTAGTAACATCACACTTAAGATAAATGAATCTGACAACATCCAAATCACTGCGGTTGACTCTTTAGTAGCCATTTAACTTCTCTCCATGTGTTTGTGTAGCACAAATATATGCTACAAAATTAGAGCCCCATTAGAAATCAACTACTTTGAACCCTAATAAAACTGCATCCTGTTCAGATAAAACCGCTTTAACTTAAACCCTTAAAAGGTACAAAGCAAGGGGTTTAGAAATAATTTGAGTTGATCTGGTAAGACGCACTGTATTAATTTCGTGGATACTCGCACATTGCCATATACCAATTGCCAACTACATGCTCGTACACACCATAATCTTTAGCACCGTGAATAAAACAATGAATCTTAAAACAAAATAAGATTACTCATATTTAACTATTTCCGCTCATCCAATAACGCCACTAACATTTGCTCGATGTTTTTCACACTGTAGGTGAGTGCGCGTATTAGCTCAACTTGGCTTTGTGGTTCATCACTGTTCGCTTTTGTTGGTTGCTGTGCGGTTAGATTATCTTTTTGAGTTAAGATTGCCTCGCGAAACTCACTGGCATCAACTACCCCTAGTAACGATACTAATGCGCCATGACCAGACTGACCTGCGGTTTCAAAACTCAAGCGGTACAAACCAAACAAGCGCATCAACGGGCCTTGGCTTAACCCGACGTCGGTTATTTTTTCAAGTGGGATGGACTTTTCTTCTTTAAAAAATACACCGCGCTTTACTACCAGTTTACGCTCAAGTAATTGAGCCGACATAGCGGCTAATATACTGCCGCTTACAATCCAAACAATAACTACGATTACCGGGATAAGCGGAATAGTCACAACTCCTAAGGTGCTTGCACATACTGCAAAAATTAACCAATAAGGCTTTATTTTGGGATCAAATGCAGCGGTTTTTAAAACAGACTCTGACATCGTAGTTACTTCCTTTTTGTAATTATAAATTGAAGATACGCTAAGTTATTGACCACTGCAATTGACATATAAAAAAGCCGAGCACCCAGGGTGCTCGACTTTTGAATTTACAACTAAGACTGATTAATTTTTACTAATTAGTACCTTGACGTTGTTGCGGTCAGACCCAATCACAGCAAAGGTGTAGTTGCTTTGCTCTGCAATGGCCAGTTTTATATTCGCACCGACGGTTTCACTGACAGTAAAACTCACTACAGATATACTGCTATCGGTGCTGTTTTAAGTATTGGATGTAATTCAAGCCAGCAGCGGTTGGTACTGTATGTGAAAGCGTTTGCTCAGTGGCATCCTTCCCTCTGAGGCTCGGTCGCTGTACATATTGTATAATTGTGTGCTGTTTGTTTTGAAATTGTGGATAAAATAAAACCAATAAAGGGTAACTAAAAAGTAAAACAAGTGTGACAATACGTGTGCAGCAGCAAAGGCAATAGCCAGCAAGGCGAAGAAATTAGTTTCTAAGTGCTGCAATCATGTCGATAACGTGAAATAAGTCGATTAGCTAACGGAATAACTCTGTCATAAGTCACGATTACATATGGGGATGAAGAATTACTAAAAGCAGCTTTCAAGATAAATTGTAAGGATTGGTGAAATTTAATAAACTACACCATTAGCACCACCCTTATTGCTAGACCAATAAAAATCACCGCTAATACTTTATCAAACCATGGGGATGATTTAGTAAAAGCAAAGCGCTTCTTTGAAAGCTCTGTCAATGCTGCAACAATCAAATACCAACCAGTATCAATAGTAAAAACCGTTAAGCACATAATTAAACCGATCTTAAAACTGAGATTGGCAGGATCTATAAACTGTGAAAACAGGGCTAAAAAGAATACCGCTAATTTAGGGTTTAGAAACGCAATAGCAAAGCCGTCTTGCAAGGCTTGTTTCGCACTGCCACTTTGCTGAGCCACTTTTAACCCACTATTACTTGGTTTAGCTAATAAGATTTTAACCCCTAAATATGCCAAGTACGCTGCACCTAAGTAAACTAACACTTGATACACAGTAGGAAATTGCAACATTAGTGCACCGAGGCCAAGTAACGATGCTGCAGCATAAAAACCGACGCCAACACCATGACTCAGCGCGGCCAACATGCCGTTCTTCATACTGCCATGAATGCTGTGTTTTAACACCACAGCCAAACTTGGCCCAGGAGACATTGCACCCATCATACAAATGGCGACTAAGCTTAGCCACAGTGATAGCGTCATTTATAGTTGATACTCAAAATCATAAAAGTGTATACCTGCTTCGATGCGAATTGCCATTTTTCCGCTAAGGCCTACAAGTTCATTACTGCCAGAATCTGGCACCACGTTTAAAATTAATGAATCTTGGCCTTTATCCATAGTGCCAAAATGTTGCAGCACAAAGCTGCCTTGAAGACCTGCAAGTGTGCCAACTACTTGTTCAATTGCCACATAACCGGCACTGCCTTGGGTAGCGGTCATGGCACTGAGCATTTCGCCAGTGCTGGTTGCATCAAGCCCACCTGTAAACGTTTTATCAATCGACATTCGACCTAAGTTTACGCCATCAATACCCTTTGCATAACCTTCAACAGGATTGAGTTTAACGTTAAATTCGCCCGTTACTTTTTCAGTTGCCATGGTTAGTCCCTTAGCTGTTGTTAAGCTGGTTATTGAAATTATGATTTAAGTAACCATATCTATACCCTATTAATCCAAAAGAATCCACTATGAGCAATAGTAAAACCGAGCAAAAAGACAAAGCTGCTTTTAGTAGTTTAATTCCTATTTTTCAGTTTATTAAGCCGTATAAATGGGTGGTTTTTGCAGCCCTTGTAGCATTACTTGTTACTGCCGGGGTTAATTTATCATTGGGCCAAGGCGTTAAATTTGTTATTGATCACGGCTTTATTGCGGGCTCTCAAGAACAATTAAAACAAGCCATAATCGTGCTAATTGGCTTGATCAGCTTATTAGCCATAGGAACATTCAGCCGTTTTTATTTAATGTCATGGATTGGTGAGCGCGTCAGTAATGATATTCGTAAAGCGGTATTTGATCGCATAGTCACCCTGCACCCGAGTTACTTTGAAGAAAACCGCAGTGGCGAATTAATGTCGCGCTTAACAACCGACACCACTTTGTTGCAATCAATCATTGGCTCGTCATTTTCAATGGCACTGCGCAGCGCTCTGATGCTAGTCGGTGGTTTAGCCATGTTGTTATTTACTAACTTAAAACTCACTTTAGTTGTAGTTGCCTGTGTGCCACTAGTGTTAGTACCCATGATGATTTTTGGTAAAAAAGTACGCAAACTTGCCAGCTCCAGCCAAGATGCGATTGCCGATATCAGCACTTATGCGGGAGAAATAATTCAAAATATTAAAGTAGTGCAAAGCTATAGCCACGAACAACGCGAACAACACGCTTTTGCACTAGAGACCGAAAAAGCCTTTAGTGTGGCTAAAAGCCGTATTAAACAGCGCTCATTTTTAATTGCTGCAGTAATATTTTTGACCTTTAGCGCAATTAGCGTGATGCTGTGGGTCGGTGGTAGTGATGTACTGGCGGGCACGATGACTGGCGGTGAGTTAGGTGCATTTGTGTTTTACGCCATTATGGTAGCAATGTCGGTAGCAACCGTTGCTGAGGTATATGGCGAGCTACAACGTGCAGCGGGCGCTGCCGCGCGGTTACTTGAACTGCTCGCGGTTAAAAGTGAGATCACGAACCCTACAGCACCACAAGATCACTTATTACATAACAACTCTAATGCTCCAGCCATTAGTCTTGATAAAGTAACTTTTAATTATCCATCGCGTCCTGATGTGAGCGCCTTAAAAACTATTTCATTAACGATTGAACAAGGCCAAACAGTAGCAATCGTTGGTCCGTCAGGTGCTGGTAAAACCACGTTATTTGAATTACTACAACGCTTTTATGACCCTGCCGGTGGCGACATTAAGTTTCATGATATTAATATCAAAGATCTATCCCTTAATACGCTCAGAAACAGCATGGGCATGGTGGCACAAAACCCGATTTTATTTAGCTCAGATGTAATGCACAACATTCGTTATGGCAACCCAGATGCAAGCGACGAACAAGTATATGCTGTCGCTAAGCATGCTCACGCGGATGAATTTATTGCACAATTACCTAACGGCTACGAGAGCTTTTTAGGCGAGCAAGGGGTGCGCTTATCAGGCGGCCAAAAACAACGAATTGTATTAGCAAGAGCGATATTAAAAGACCCTGAAATACTGTTACTCGATGAAGCTACCAGCGCTTTAGATGCGCAAAGTGAGCATCATGTACAAGCCGCGCTTGAACATTTAATGCAAAACCGTACTACGCTTATCATTGCCCATCGCCTCGCCACAGTAAAACATGCTGATATGATAGTGGTAATGGAGCACGGAGAGATAATAGCAACAGGTACTCATCAACAATTGCTAGCGAGTAATCCACTTTATCAAAAATTATGTGAGCTGCAGTTTAATAGGGATTGAAGCGGTAAATAATCTCAATCATTTACTTAGGTAGCAAATGATTGAGATAAAACATTAACCTTTAGTATTTGGTACAATTTGAATTTCCACGCGGCGGTTTTGCGCTCGACCGTTGGCGCTGTCATTGCTGGCAATTGGGCGATTTTCGCCATAACCACGCGTGCTAATACGCCCAGCTAGTATTTGCTGATTCACTAAGTAACCTTTCACGCTCTGCGCACGCTGCTGTGATAACGTCATGTTGTAGCTATCTTTACCTGTACTATCGGTATGGCCTTCAATACTTAAATAAGTTTTTTCGTACTTACTCATCACTTTAGCAATGGCATCAAGGGTATTATGAAAGCCAGATGAAATATACGATTGATCGGTAGCAAAAGTGATATTAGATGGCATCACTAAACGTAAGTTATCGCCTTCACGCACAACCTCAACACCTGAGCCGGCGAGCTCATCACGAAAAGCCGCTTCTTGTTTATCCATATAGTCACCAACCGCAGCGCCGGCAAGCGCACCTATAGCGGCACCAATCAAGATACGTTTATCATCATGATCTCCCGTTGCCTTACCAAGTACTGCACCTGTAGCTGCACCAATGCCAGCTCCCATACCTGTGTTGGTGGTCTCACAACCCGTTAATAATAATCCAACAATAGTCGCTGTTAGTAATGGTTTGGTTAAAGTCATGGTATTTCCTTGGTTATTAATTCTTTCATTAGCAGCCAGTATGCAAACATTGTAATGAACAAAATATGAAGAAGATGTTAAAAACTCAGCGCTTGCTCGTTAAGCGGAGGAAGTTCATAGGGAGCTATTAATGTATTTAACTGACCAGTGGCAGCCATTGTTTTCATTAGCGCATCAACCTGCTGCGCTAATGAAGTTGCTGAAAACTGCTTACTTAAAGCGAGATAACCATAGATTGTATCATTAAAACGATACTGCATTTTAACTAGTTTATTGGCTGGCTGATTCAGTACACCCATAGCATGATCTGCGGTGTCTTCAACGGCGATAACTAAATCTGCACGTCCTTTCAATAATAGATTAATAGCCGTGCTTTCTGTTAAAACAGGAATTTTAGTCAGTTCATCATCTTCATCAAAACGTTTAAAATGCACAGCACCTCGCATAACCGCAATTTTTTTACCATATAAATCGTCGTATTTTTTGATTTGTAATTGGCTCTCTTGGCGCGCATAAAATACAAATGACGAAGTTAAAACCATATAAGGTGGCGCTACAAACTGCATTACTTGCTGGCGCATCGGAGTGAGGATCAAACCTCCCATCGCATTAACTTCGCCTTGCTCTAACATTCTTACACAGCGTGAAAATGGGCAACCAACCAGCTCTAACTTAAAAGGAAGTTGCTTTTTCATCTCCCGAAAAATATCAACAATCGCGCCTGACACTTCACCATTTTGATTAATTTGGCTATACGGTGGAGCATGATCCACGGCTAACGATATTTTTTTCACAGCCGCATTAGGTACAGTTGCAGCATAGGCGCAGTTTCCAAAGGCAAAAACTATAAAAATATAAACAACAAATCGCATAACTACTTAACTTTAACAAAGCCTTTTTTACATTGTAGACAGGTACAAAGATTAAAAACCATAAAATTGTCACGAAATTTTGTCATACTTAGCTGTTAAGAAAATAAGAAACGAGAAAATTCATGTTACTAGCTATTTTTAAGCAGTTTTTTTTACTTGGTTGCATGAGCTTTGGCGGACCAGCTGCACATTTAGGTTATTTTAAACGTCATTTTGTTGATAACTTGCAATGGCTCAATGCTCAACGTTATGCACAACTAATCAGTCTTAGTCAGGCTCTGCCGGGGCCTGGGTCTAGCCAAGTGGGCTTTGCTATTGGTGTGGAGCGAGCAGGCGTATTAGGCGGTATTGCTGCTTTTGTTGGCTTCACCTTACCTTCCTTTTTGATCATGGCTTTATTAGCGATTAGCGCCCACCAATTTGATGCTATTTACTTTGCAATAGTTGCTGGTTTAAAACTATTTGCCGTAGTAATTGTGGCCGATGCTACGCTGAGTATGGCAAAAAGCTTTTGCACTAGCTGGGTACTCAAAGCACTTGCTGTGTTGAGTACCTTAGTGCTGATCTTATTACCGAGCCTGAGCAGTCAAATATTGGTTCTATTAGCAGCTGCTGCTATTGGCGCAATATGGCCATTGCTTAATCTAGCTCAAAGTAATCAAGCAGCAACTAAGCAGCGCACAGTTAACTGGCCTTCACTCATTCTATTTACACTATTATTACTCGTGAGCTTTGTACCACTTGGTTCTCAATTTGCAGATTTTGCACCCTTTTATCAAGCTGGTGCTATGGTCTTTGGCGGCGGTCATGTCGTATTGCCGATACTTCAAGCTGGCTTACCAAGTTTAAACACTGAGCAATTTTTATCAGCTTACGCCAGCGCACAAGCGGTGCCTGGACCAATGTTCACCATTGCTAGTTATTTAGGTGCCGAACTTAATAGCGAACAGCCGCTTGCTGGCGCGGTGATTGCAACCTTACTGATTTTTACTCCTGGTTTTTTATTAATGTTAGCATTTCAAAAAAGCTGGCTACAATTAGCTGAACGCCCCCGCTTTGCCAGCAGTATTGCCGCGCTTAATGCGGCTGTGGTGGGTTTTTTAGCGGCTGCATTGTATTCACCAATTTGGACATCCGCAGTTCACAACATTTGGCATATTGTGGTTGTTGTTGCAGCTTTCGCATGGCTAAGGTTAGCAAAACCACCGATTTGGTGGCTATTAATCATATTTGTTAATCTTGGCTTGCTTCAGTATTATTTACCACTTTGATGGTAGGCTTGCTAACGGTTGGGGTTATTGCTGTAGGGCTAAATTGCCCCGAGACACTTTGATAAGCGCGTAGGTCAAAAATAGGTAATACCGCAAGTAGATGATCCATGATCTCTGCTTGCAGATGCTCGTACGATATCCAGCGCTTATCTTCACTAAAACAATAAAACTCTATCGGCAAGCCATGATTTAGCGGTTGCAGCTCTCGTACCATCAATGTCAGCGAAGTATTAATTTTACTATGCTGCTTTAAATAGCCTTCAGCATAACGACGAAATAACCCTAAATTTGATACAGGATCAGGTAAAGTATTCATCTTAATATATTCTTTCAATGCGATAGTTTGACCAATGGTTTTAGTAAGCTCATCGTCAGCTAAACGAATACTGTTCATATCTATATTGAGTGAGCGCTTGATCCGACGTCCGCCCGACTCTTGCATACCACGCCAGTTTTTAAATGAACCTGCCACCAGCATATAAGTCGGAATAGTCGTAATGGTGTTATCCCAGTTACGTACTTTTACGGTGTTTAAGCCTAAATCAATCACCTCACCATCTGCGCCGTAATTATCTACCTGGATCCAATCACCGTAGGTTACTAAACGATTTGCTGCAATTTGAATACTGGCTACAAACCCTAATATAGTGTCTTTGAATACTAACAAGGTCACCGCAGCAATTGCCCCGAAGCCCGAAAGAATATAGGTTGGCGATTTTTCTAGTACGATACTGACAATCAAAATCACACAAATCATAAAAGTAATAAGTTTTACGACTTGGATCAACCCTTGAATTGGCACTTCGCGAGCAAACTCTAGTTGGTTATAAATGCCACCCGCAATACTCACTATGCTGCTGATGATAAAGCCAACATGAATAATTAATAAAGTTTGGCCAATCGTCTTCAGCACTTCGGCAACAAATTCAGTAACTGGATAAACACTATCAAACGTTGCTAAAAATAATACACAGCACAACATCCCGGCAAAACGACGGTTAAGTTTTGTTAGCATAGGTGCCAGTGCACCAATACGCTCAGGAGAGAGTTTAGTCACCACCTTTTGAATGCCTGGTAGCATTAAACGGCGAGTAAATAAATACACTATTAGCAGCGAAAACACGCCAATCGCAATGGCTGTAAGAGAGCTAAATAACACTGTGTCAGGCATACCCTGAAACCAAGGCTGTACCAATTGCTGTAAATGAGTTGGAGTCGTCATAGTAATTCCTTGCTGCAAAGGCTTAATAACAGCCTTTGTTGCTTAATATTGTAGCAAATCCAAAACTAATACTAGCTTTACAAAACTGATTTTGGCCGCTGCTTTTAACACGATTATAATTTACGTTTTTGCTCAAACTCGCTAAGCTGCTGCTCCTTCTCTTGCCATAAACGGTTTAATTCTGATTGAAAACGTACTCTAAATTCAGAATCTTCCGTATAATCACCAATCAACTCTTCGCTTACTGGCATCACTGCTATATGAACATTAATTTGCTTTACTCGCCCGCTGGCAAAATCCATAAATGTAGGGATACCCTCAGGGTAGTGAATAGTGATATTCACCACTTTTGAAATTTGTTCACCCATTGCATGCATCACAAATGCCACCCCCCCGGCTTTAGGCTTTAGGAGGTGTGGGAAGGGACTATTTTGACGCGTATGTTTTGGCAACGTAAAACGAGTCCCTTCAACAAAGTTTACAATGCTAACAGGCATTTCTTTGAACTTTTCACAGGCTTTACGGGTTGTTTCTAAATCTTTACCACGTAATTTAGGATTCTTTTTTAATTGGCTTTTGCTAGTACGTGTCATGAATGGGAAGTCGAGTGCCCACCAGCAAAGTCCCAAAATAGGAACATATATTAATTCTTTTTTCAGAAAAAAGTTTAAAAATGGAATTTTGCGGTTAAGCACACGCTGCAACACTAAAATATCCACCCAACTCTGATGATTAGCAATCACTAAATACCAGTCTTTTAGTTTGAGCTCTTCAAGGCCAGTAACACTTAGCTTAGTGGGTGTTAATAACTTTTGATTTAACGTATTAAACGTCACCCAAATAGAGGCGCACTGCTTAGCCACCCAACTCATGAACTTTTGTAACGGTTTGATAGGGATAAGTTTAATTAGGCCACAAATAAAAATGGGAACAAACCAAATTAGTGTATTTATGGTGTAAAAGAAAATACTAAAAATACGACGGATCCAAGACATTACTACTTAATTCCTTTCATTAAAACTGTTCGGCAATTTATAGACAAGAGTATCGCAATTAATCTTCAAAATATGTATACCCTTCAAGACCCGCATTTAGTTCAGCTAAATACTGCTGCTTAATAGAGTCACTAATGTCGAGTTGTTGTACTGTGGTAGCAAAGTTATCCAAGAAAATATCGCTATCATAGTCAACAAACTTTAATACATCCTTAACGCTATCACCCTTGATCGCATTGGTTAGTTGATAACCTTGTTCGGTGAGCTCTACATGGACTGAATCTGTATCACCAAATAAGTTATGTAGATCACCTAAAATCTCTTGGTAAGCTCCCACCATAAACATCGCAATGTGGTATTGTTGTCCAGGTACATATTGTGGAATAGGTAAACTTGTTTCAATACCCGCACCTTCAACATACTCTTTAATTTGACCGTCAGAATCACAGGTAATATCTTGAATGATCGCGCGCTGAGTTAACGGCTTATCGAGGTTTTCAATCGGCATTACCGGGAATAATTGCTGGATCCCCCAGACATCTGGTAATGACTGAAACAATGAAAAATTCACAAATAATTTGTCGGCTAATTTTTCGTTTAAATCATCCAGTACCTCACGGTGAGCACGCGCATTGCTCAATGACGCTCGCACACGGTGTAATATTGTAAAGTAAAGCTGCTCTATTTTCGCCCACTCTAGCATGCTCACTAGACCGTGTACGTACTGATCGTGTGCTTCGCTGAATAAGTGCATTGCATCGTGGTAAATTTCTAGCGCCATACGCGGATTTAAACGCTGTAAACATTGCCACATATCATCTAACACTAACGCACTATTTGGCTCAGGTGCACTTGGGTTGCTGTGATTTGGTGCTTGCTCAACATCAATCACATCGGTGATCAGTACTGCGTGGTGAGCAGTTAACGCACGGCCTGACTCAGTAATAATAGCTGGATGCGATAAGTCATGCTGTTCACACACTTCAGCAAACGCATTCACTACATTACGCGCATATTCTTCTACTGTGTAGTTCATTGAACAGGCACTGCGCGAGCCAGAACCTTCGTAATCAACGCCCAAACCACCACCTACATCGACGGTATTTAATGGCACACCTAATTGGCTTAATTCTGCAAAATGGCGTGAACACTCACGTAAAGCACGGTGAATATCACGAATATTGGCTATTTGTGAGCCAATATGAAAATGCACCATTTGCATTAAGTGCAATTTATTGTGTTTTTTGAGTACTTCGACGGCAGTTAATACTTGCCCTGCTGTTAAGCCAAATTTACCTTTTTCGCCACCGGTATTTTGCCATTTTCCTTTACCCACTGAGTTTAAACGAATGCGAATACCAATTGCAGGCTCGATACCTAGATCTTCAATCTCAGCTAATAAGGTTATTAACTCCGATAGCTTTTCAACTACAATTTTAACTTTGTGGCCCATCGCTTGGCCAATACACGCTAAACGTAAAAACTCACTGTCTTTATAACCATTACAAACGATAGTGATAGGTTGTTTTGCCACACCTAAAATCGCCATTAACTCCGGTTTTGAACCAGCTTCTAAACCGACTAAGCCGCTTGGGTGCGCCAATAACTTACTTACTACTGAACGTTGCTGATTTACTTTAATTGGATATACGCAAGTATATTGACCTTGATAAGATCGGGCATTGCGAGCACCACTAAATGCACTGGTCATGGTATCAACACGATTTTGCAAAATATCAGTAAAACGTACTAATACAGGCAGCGTTAGCCCTTGTTTTTTGAATTGCTCAGTTAACTCGGCTAATGAAATAGCGGCTTTAGTTTGATCGCCATCAGGGAAAGCAACCAGCTCACCTTGGCTATTGATATCAAAGTAACCATCGCTCCAATGTGCGACGTTATACGTAGAGCGTGCTGTATCTAAACCCCAAGTCATGGCAATTTCTTCTTTAGTTAACTATTTAGCGGAATCGGTTATTTTAATACGTCATAACGCCCTAAGCTAACAAAAAATAACCTTTAAGCCAAAGCTAGTATAAAATATTCGCTATACTGATAAAAATTTCATTGAGCAAAGCGCCAAGCACTGGCAGAATTGCCCCTTTTTCATACTCAACTCAAAAGTGTAACTAGCAACATGGCAAATTTAGAGCAAAGTAAATGGTTTACCGAAATCAGTGAACGTGATGGCAGTGCGTTTTCTATGCGCATCAATAAAAAGCTAGAAGAACAGCAATCGCCTTTTCAAAAAGTCGAAATGTACGAAACAACAGACTTCGGTAATCTAATGATTATTGACGGTTGTACTATGGTGACTAGCCGTGAAAACTTTTTTTACCATGAAATGATCAGCCACCCTGCACTACTTGCACACCCGAATCCAAAAAATGTAGTTATTATTGGTGGTGGTGACTGCGGTACTTTACGTGAAGTACTCAAGCACCCAGGCGTTGAGTCTGTTACACAAATCGATATTGATGAAGTAGTGACGCAAATGTCACTTAAATACTTCCCTGAGCTATGCGAAGCAAATCAAGATCCGCGCGCGACAGTGATGTTTGACGACGGTATTAAATACATGCGTGAAGCAGCAGCAGAATCAATCGATATCGTGATTGTTGATGGCACTGATCCAGTCGGTCCAGGTGAAGGTTTGTTTAACCATGCCTTTTACACGAGCTGCTTAAATGCACTACGCCCTGGCGGTATTATGGTACAACAAAGTGAATCACCGCTTATGCATATGCCATTACTGCTTGAAATGCGCGATGCGATGACAGATGTAGGCTTTAACGACTTACAAACATTGCCATTTCCACAACCTATTTACCCAAGTGGTTTATGGTCAGTAACACTTGCTCGAAAAGGTGAAGAATTCGCCGGTTTTAGAGAAGGCGCTGCAGCAGATCTTGCGCAAACTACTGAATATTACAACAACGGTATTCACCATGGCGCACTGGCAACACCAAACTATATGAAACGCGCTTTCGAGAAAAAGTAAATAGCAAAGACCAATAAAGGGTTCTATTGAACCCTTTATTATTTCCATTCCAAATAACACAATTGACCGCGAGCTTTTGACTCAAATACACTGTAACTTTATTTTTCACTTCGACCTAAAAAGTGCAGCATTAATAGCGCCACTGAACATTTAAACTAATTTGTTGCTGGGATATATTTTTGGGGCTATTTATCGCTGCGCGATTATCTGCTTGACTGTGCAATGCCGAGCCTTCAATCCCTAGTTGCCACTGCGGCGTTAATTGATAACGCAACGTCGCGGTTATACCTTCACCTTCGCTGGCATTAGGATCAAATAGCCAATCATCATGATCGGTTACCTCAAAATAATCATAACGTATGGAGATACGATGCTTTGCCATTTTATGACTCACTAAAACAAAGTGGCTATAAAAGCGATTGTTAACACCACGTTTAGTGCCCATCGCGGTACTTCCCGACATCATTTGTGTTATGAAGCGCGTATTCGCGGTAAATTTATATAGCCACGCTGCACTGCTAAAACGAGTATCCCATGCATATTGTCCAGTACTTTTATTTAGTGCTGCAGGGTCGCCATTGTTATCGTAATAATAAAAACGAAATTGTGATTTTTTTAAATAATCCCAATGCACACCCGCATAGTAGCCAAATCGGCCATCTACTTCTTCAAAAGGTAACACTTGATTCGCTTGAAATTGCAGTTGAGGTGTATTTAAAGATGTAACGGGTGCAAATGCGATACTCTCATTAAATGTTGTTTGCCTGTCGTGCATTGCAAAACCACGCCATGCTAATAAGGTCCCTGCAGGATCATTGCCTTTAAATGTTGCACCCACAAATGAAAAACTGTGGGCACTATTAAAACGACGGCCTGGCCGCTTAATAGTCGCTTCTACACCCAGTGTACGAATTTCTTCACCCACCCATGAATTTATCGCAGAATTAGTATAATTATAAGGAGATAGCCAGCCTTTATCTGGGTTCTCAAGAGATAACAAGGGGTAAAACCCCCCCGCTCGAATATGCCATTTGTATTTACTGCTACTAAGTGGCTTATATTGAAAATACGCTTGACTAAAACCTAAGGTCAGCTGCGGATCTTGATAAACATTGACTACCCCATGGGCCGACCAAGCACTATTTAGATCAATGCTAAAATCAAGCACCCCTTGCGAAAGCACAATTCCGTCATTATTACTGTCATACCGATATAGGCCTAGACCACCTTCTTGCCAACTAGGCTGTGAATCTCCTTTTACAGCACTAACCTGTATAAGTCCTTTTACTTGAGCATAGCTATTTATCGCAGCAGTCAGGCAAAAAAAAGTGACTAACCGTATCAAATTATTCATATTCATCAAACTCATCAACAGCGATAGCAATTCGAGGGGTTACTTTTTGTTTTAATTGATAGCTGACATCGTTATTAGCAATCACCAGTGCTTGCGATTCAGTAGAACTAATATCACTAAATCCTTCATGCCATACATTAAGCGTGTAATCTCCTTGTGGAACATCTAATGATAACTGGCCTTGATCGTTAGTAATGCCATAAAAGGGGCTATCCACAACCACAATATAACCAAGCATCCAATCGTGAATATTACAACCAAGCTCAACCACCCCAGTTTTATCAAAAGTAATAGGCGCTTGTGGTTGCTCGCGATAAAGCTTTAATTCAAAAGATTTACTTTTAGAAAACGAATATACATGATGCATAATCGAATCTGCGTTAGGAAATTCAACCTGTGAGTTTTGCTCAACAACTAGAATATGAGGAGTGAACTGTCGATCCTTTTGCGCCATGGTAAATGTTTGCTCGTCAGAGGTAGCATCTAACCTAGTATTTGGTGTTAACCAAACAACAGCATTCGCTTGCCCCTGCTGACTCTGGTCATTAATGGTTATGACCGCTGCATTATTTTCCAATACTATGCACAAAAGTACCATAGCGAATAAAATCTTCATCTTTGAAATCATATTGTGTGGTTTTGTTAAGTATAGACTTTTTCTGTTACTTTATTGATAAGCTATTTAAAATTATTCAGACTAGGTTAACGGTTGAATACGTATGCAGTCACCTCGTAAAAAAACCACTTGCCCTTTATGCTAAGCCATTAACCTAGTTAGCCATAAAGGACACACAATGCGATTACCTTTACTTCTGCTCGTTATACTTTCAGGGAGTTGTTTTGCAAAACAAGCAACTTTAGAATCCCCTAATAAAAAAATTAAAATAACCATTTCAGATCAAAATTCAGCTCCTCATTACGCTATTAGCTTTAATAATAAAAACGTCATCGAGGAGTCATCACTCGGCTTCGAATTTAAACAACAAGCCGCCTTTGCTGAAGGTTTTACAATCACCGACGTTAACAACTCCCAACATAACAGCCAATGGCAGCAACCTTGGGGCGAGCGCCAAACAGTTACTGATCAACACAATGAAGTGGCCGTTACTTTTAGTAAGCCTGCGCCACAAGGCGGTACTTACACAGTTCGCTTTAGAGCTTTCGATAGCGGCGTAGGTTTTCGTTATGAAGTACCTAACCAAGCTGGATTTGAAAACATTGAAATCACTAAAGAGTTAACCGAATTTGCAATTAGTGGTGCGGATAAAGCCACCGCATGGTGGATCCCAGCACGTGGTTGGAACCGTTATGAATATGTTTATAACACCACACCACTACAGCAAGCTGCTCTTGTGCATACGCCATTTACCTTTAAAAACACTGATGGCGTTCACGTTAGTATTCACGAAGCTGCATTAGTTGATTATGCAGGCATGGTGCTTAATCAACGTCGCCCAGGAACATTACAAGCCGATTTAACGCCTTGGTCTGACGGCATTGCAGTGAAAAAACAAGGCGCATTTAATACCCCATGGCGTACTATTCAAATTGGCGAGCAAGCGGTCGATTTGATCAACTCAGATATTATTTTAAACCTCAACGAACCAAATAAACTCGGTGATGTATCGTGGGTTAAACCCGGTAAATACGTGGGTATTTGGTGGGGCATGCATATTAATGAGAATACTTGGGGCAGCGGTGAAAAACACGGTGCGACTACAAAAAACACTAAGTACTATATGGATTTTGCAGCCAAATACGGTTTTGATGGCGTGCTAGTTGAGGGCTGGAATATTGGCTGGGATGGCGACTGGTTCTTCAATGGTGATGTTTTTAGTTTTACCAAACCTTACGCTGACTTTGATATTGCTGAGCTAACTCGCTATGGCAAAGAAAAAGGCGTACAGCTGATTGGCCACCACGAAACGTCTGGCAACGTAACCAACTACCGCAACCAAATGGAAGACGCCTACACACTGTACGAAAAATCTAACGTCAGCCAAGTAAAAACAGGTTACGTAGCAGATGGCGGCAACATCAAACGCATTGATGAAAACGGCATTGCTCGCCATGAGTGGCACGATGGCCAATTTATGGTTAATGAATACCTACACAGCGTGCAACTGGCTGCAAAACATAAAATCAGTATTAACACCCATGAACCGGTAAAAGACACTGGTCTGCGCCGTACCTATCCAAACTGGATAGCCCGCGAAGGTGCTCGCGGCCAAGAGTTTAATGCATGGGGCACACCGCCAAATCCACCAGAGCATATTACAATGCTCGCATTTACCCGTATGTTAGCTGGGCCAATGGACTTTACTCCGGGCATTTTTGATATGAGTTTTAATGGATTAGGTGGTGATACTAATCGTCCACAAACCACACTTGCGAAACAACTCGCGTTATATGTCGTAATGTATAGCCCAATCCAAATGGCCGCTGATCTTCCGCGTAACTATTTAGCCAAACCGGACGCATTTAAGTTTATTCAAGACGTACCAACAGATTGGCAACAAAGTATCGCACTAGCGGGTGAGGTTGGCGATTACGTGGTATTTGCTCGCAAAGAGCGTAAGCGTGATAATTACTCTGGTAACGACTGGTTTTTAGGAGCGGTAACCGATGAGCAAGCTCGAAGCATAGAGATTAAACTCGACTTCTTAGAGCAAGGTAAAAATTTTGAAGCACAAATTTATCGTGATGGTGATAAGGCGCAGTGGAAAAACAACCCATACGATTTAAAAATCGAAAAGCGCACTGTCACAGCTGCTGATAAATTAACACTTAAACTTGCCACCAGCGGCGGCACAGCAATTAGATTTAAAGCTTTATAATAGCGCGAAGTCAATAGAGCAAATAGGAGGCGCGAGTTTCTCTCGCGTCTTATTTTTAACAAACAACCGGCAAATAAAGAGCCTTCAATTAATACAGTTAACGGGTGAGTTAGCCCTTGAAATAATTGTTCAATGCTATAGTTTATTAATTTAATCAAGCTGTTGGCATCACCATTCCTACTACCAAAAACAACTATGCTTACTACTAATGGCTCTGTTGTATCAATCCTATAAATAGCAGGTGAAATACCGTGTAATAGTTTTATTTCCATTATTGCTCTACTTTTATAGATTAAAAATCGTTAGTTAATTAGTAACAGTAGGAACATTATCATGGAACGTTTTAAATCTGTCGCAACCGTCGCTTTAATATTAATAGGTTTAAGCTCAATCACGACTCACGCAGCAGAAAAATCAACAGCTCAATATGCATCATCAACTAACTGTAGCGCTCAAAGCGATTGGTTTAAATCTCCAGTTAAACCGCCGAAAGAAGGTAAAGATAGCCCATTTGCATTTATAAAAGATCAAGACCCATCAACTAACTGTGACTTTCATCAATGGTCTTGGCAAAAGTTTCTGTATTTAACGCAAATAGATAAAAACACCAATCAACTAGTGATGTTTGGCGATGACTACTTGCAGGTAAACAATGAAATGATGCCTTATCTTGAGCCTTGGAATGATTTACTCAACCCCGCAGGTTTTAAATTAAGCCCGAACCTGATTTTAGATGACACCACCCAAGCTGGCAGCCATGGTGAGTTATTTACAAAATACGGTAATCAGCCTGCTTACTATTCAATTCATATAAACCGTGAATTTATCAAATCGGCAGCTAAAACCCCCATTACCAGCAGTGATCAATTTTCCGTAGGTTCAGTTGAAATAAAAGCAGCCTGGTTGGCAACAGACCAGCTACGCGCACTATATTCTGAACAAGAAATAGACGCGCAGTTTTATACTCGTCAAGCACTGATCAAAGCAGATAATAAAACCATCCGTAGCAGTAAGGTCGCATTAATCGGTATGCATGTTGTTGGGGTAGTAGAAAATCACCCTGAATTTATTTGGGCCACCTTTGAACATCAAGCATCAACACCTGATTATTACGGTTCAATGAGTACGTTTAAAAAAGTCACTACAGCATACGATGTAAATAAAGTGGTAAGCGATAGCGATAACTTTATTTTTTATAGAAAAAACACCACTGCTGGCGACGCTAGCCTAAGCTACCCACATGGTGAAACAACCACTAATACATTTAGACTTTATCAATATGGCGTACCCAATGGCGCACCTTATACAACAGTCGCCACTGCCACACAGCAAAACCAAGATGCAGAAAATTTTAATAACATTCAGCAACTCAATCACAGCGTACAACAAGCTTTAGCTGCACAAACATCCCCATGGCAACACTATTTCTACGCAGGTAGCGTTTGGTTAAGCACTCTAGATTATCAATTTAGTAATGGCATTAGCGGCAATATTGTCCCGCCTAATGCTAACGATAAACTTCGTGGTTCGCTGGCTCTAGCCAATATAACGATGGAAACCTACACCCAAACCTATGGCGATCCGAATCAAACAGCTAATTATTCAATTAACAATTGCTTTGCGTGCCACGGCATAACTGCGGGTAAATCAACCATGGCTGTAAGCCATATATTTAATAATTTTGAAAAATTACGCAGCACTAATAAACAACTCAATGTGCAGTTGGCTCAATAAAGGTGAACTTGCGTAAAAGGACTTTTAGAGTTAATACCTCTAGAGTCGCCTCAATACTATAAGGAATATAATAATGGCTAAGAAACCCAAAAATCACAATATTAAAACGCCAGCAACTGCTAACAATGTGCCGTGTTGGTCAAATGACAAAGATGTTGAATTAGCCTGCCAGCGGTTAACTGAAATGTTTGTTGGCCTTGGTCAAGTGCCGCGTATAGACAAAGGTCAACAGCCAGCACAACGAGCTGTATTTAGAAAGCAACATGGCATCGCTTACGGCCACTTTATTATCAATCCAGATATAGACCCACAATTTAAAATTGGCATTTTTGCAGGCAAAGAATACGAATGTGCAGTGCGCTTTTCAAGTGATACGTTGCCATCATCACCAGATTTACACAGTACATTAGGGTTAGCAGTAAAGCTCTTTGGAGTGGATGGGCCAAAGCTGATTGGCGAAGGTGATACCGCAGATTTTATTTTTCAAAATATGGATCGATTTTTCACCAAAAATGCGCAACAGATGTGCCAATTCACCACAGCAGGTGTGATCGATAAAAACTATGATGCCTATTTAAATAACCCAAAAAACAAACAAACATCTGATATTTTACAAGCAATGCAAAAAGTTGAAGCTAGCTGTTTAAGCGCCAATTATTGGGCAATATTACCGTTCAAATTAGGCGAACAACAAGTTGTAAAATATCGTTTAGTACCTGAAAAAATTGAACTTGGTGCACCAAGTGTCGATAATAATTACCTCGCTTTGGATTTGCAGCGACGTTTACGTCAAAGCAGTGCAACATTTCGCTTTGAAGTACAATTAAGAACAAACCCCAAAACAATGCCACTTGATGATGCGCAAGCCGTGTGGAGCTGTGAAAAAAGCCCCTATGTATGTATTGCGCGGCTGCATTTAGCACAACAAAATATTACCGCGATTGGTCAAGCTGAGCTTGGTAATAACTTAGCGTTTAATATTTGGCGTACTTTAGCCGCCCATGAGCCTCTAGGCAGTATTGCATTAGCTCGAAAGTCAGCCTATGCGGCCAGTGCTCACGCCCGACATACAGCCAACGGTCAGCAGCTACAAGAGCCTAAACAGTTAAGTGAATTTAAGCCACAGCAAGATCAAGATACTGACTCTGAGTGTATTGTTTATGCCGGTATTTATCCGCCTATTGGTGTAATGCGCGTGGGTAATAGTAAAAAAGGCTACTTTATTGGCCCGCAACAACCGCAGCCCATAGCTCATACTGATGAATACAGTTACCGAGATAAAACAGGTGCATTAAAGCGCCAAGCAGCTGAGTTTAGAATTTACGGGTTTAATGCCGCTGGTAAAGCGATAAAAGAACTAACCCTCGATAATGCAAGCATTACTTGGCATGCTGAATTAGCAAATCAAAAAGCCTCTTGGTACGAATTTCAAATTGCGTTAGATATTCCAGAAGCCGCAGATGCGCCGCCATCGTTACTGCGTAATAACAATGTAGCTGATCGTAGCAAGCTGTTAATCAAAGGAGGCAAACACAGTATAAGCGGCAAAAACGTAAAATCTAAGCATGAGTTTATTGGTCAATTTATGGATCAAGATGTGTACTTAGGCGAAATGCGCAGTGATCAACATGGTCGCTTACTAATGCTCGGTGGTCATGGCGTATCATGCAACGTAAACGGCGATATAGCCATTACCTTTGCAAATAATGAAGGTTGGTATGACGACACTTCAGATGGCCCAATTACCGCAGAGGTTGTATATCAGGGGGTATCGCTAAGAGTAGAGCCCGCTTGGGTTATTTGCGCGCCACCGGATTATGCACCAATGCAAAAATCAGTACGCACTATGTGGGATTTAATGCGCGACGTTGCTGTAGATGCTGGTATGCTGGCAAGACCACAGCGACCTTCCTTTAGTAACGACATTCTACCCATATTTGCCCGAATGACGGATTTACAATGGGTTAATGACGGATTTGCTGGCGCATTTGGCTGGGGTGGTCAGTTTAATTACACCACCAATGAATGGCTAGAAAAGCTTAGCGATCCCTCTCCTGCCTATCAGGAGTTACGCCGCACACTGTCTAATAACTTTCGTCGTTTTGATGTTCCCGGTGCGCAAGCTCCACAACTATGGCCTTGGCTGTATGGCGATGCAATTAGCATTCCTCCCACGGGCTCAGTGCGCCAGCATGCAACGCTATCAAATTTGCAGTTGAGCTTTTTAGAGCAATGGGTGAAAGGTGATTTTATTAATGATTACACCCCTCAATCAGCTTGTCCGGCACATGCAAATGTAACCGCGTTAGATGATTATCCAATTGCTGAGCAGCCAGAACTACTTACTCGCGGCGCGATGGAGTTTTGCCTTGCTGATGCATTTCACCCGGGCTGTGAAATGACTTGGCCAATGCGAACTGCAGGCATGTATATGTCGGCATTTCGACTCAAACACGCCCAAGCGGACTTACAAAGTGACCGTTACTATTATGGCCCGGTGATGAATAGCGACGTTTATACCCTCGCGCAAGGACCTTTATTTGGTGGGCAAGTAGCTGGTGGGGTAACACGCTGGATGGCTATTCCTTGGCAAACTGATACCGCGAGCTGTAGAGATGGCTACAGCTCTGAGTACGATCCATTTTTACCGACATTTTGGCCAGCTCGAGTGCCAAATCAAATAATGAATCAGTTCCGCTATCAGCAAGTTCTTGATATCTCATTGTCTGACAGCACCCGTCAACAGGCTTTTGCTTATCGTACTGATTGGCTTGATGATTTACCTCTGCACGGTAACCCTGCCACTTATACAAACCAAATCAACAGTATGATAGACAACTTTGCTGAACTTGCGATTGTACAACCTCATATAGGCGTAATAGGCGATGCA
Source organism: Pseudoalteromonas ostreae (assembly GCF_018069805.1). Lineage (GTDB taxonomy): Bacteria > Pseudomonadota > Gammaproteobacteria > Enterobacterales > Alteromonadaceae > Pseudoalteromonas > Pseudoalteromonas ostreae. The sequence continues at coordinate 27,246 of NZ_JAGPYN010000020.1, read as the reverse complement.
CAATTTCCTAGCGCTATGCAGGTTGGTATATTGCCCAACAATCCACAAGGTGAGGCACAAGTTAACTTAGCAAGCAAAGCGATACAGCATACAAAAGCGACTCTCTCAGCTGAGCATACTGCACATCGTAGTCAAACCAACTTAGGTGTTACTGAAAAAGCGAGCCGTTTTCATCGCAACAAAGGACGCTAAAGCAATGCTTAAAGAGACCGAATTACAAACGGATGTTGTGATCATTGGTGCAGGTGTGGCAGGTTGTATCGCTGCACTTGCTTTATGTGATTCATATCAAGTTACTTTGATTGATAAGTCTGAGATGCCCGAAGAGCGAATTGGTGAATGCTTAGCACCTGCCGCACGGCGTATTTTACAACAGTTAGATTTGTTAACTGAATTTGAACACCAACTCGCAACCAGCACACCAATCCCGCTGCATTTACATAACACAGGATTGCAGATAAGTTGGGGCCAATCAACACCCTATGTTACTGATAATCTCAATAACCCGGATGGTTTTGGTTGGCGTTTGGATCGCCAAGTATTTGAGATTTTTTTACGCGAAAAAGCGCTGCAACGGGGTATACACTGTATTTGGCCTGCCAAATTAGTACACAGTGAATATCAAGGACAGCACTGGCAAATAACACTAGCACAATTGCAACACGAGCAAACAACCAACATTGCGAGTCAGTTTGTAATTGATGCCACTGGCCGAGAGGCTCATTTTGCAAAAAAATACACCGCTCGCAAACAACATGACCGTCTAATATCTTGCTGGGCAACCGTGGCTAATACTATTGAAAATCAACTAGGCAGCATTTGTGCCACGCAAAACGGCTGGTGGTACAGTGCACCATTACCAAACCAACGTCGTGTTTTAGCATTTCAAACTGATCCGGATTTACTCACCAAAGACTTACATCGTGATGCAAAGTTATTTACTCAACATGCGCAATGTTATGCCAATCAAGCAAAGATTCTCGATGTATGCCAACAGCCAATAACACTACATGGTATCGTCAGCGCTAACTCCACTCGCTTGGAATGTTTTGCAGGCCAACAATGGGCAGCTCTAGGTGATGCAGCACTAAGCTTTGACCCAATCTCATCACAAGGAATTTTTAATGCGATGGCAAGTGCCATGCAACTTGCCGATCTGATGAAAAAACTCGATATAGTCAATAAAATAGAACACGATAGCCAGCTACAATTTAAAAAACTATATCAGCAACAAATAGAACAGATTTGGCATCGTTATTTAGATCACAAACGCTATTTTTACGCTCAAGAGCAACGCTGGTCAAACAGCCCTTTTTGGCAGCGCAGACAGCAGCCGAGTAGTATAGTAGTATAGTAGTATAAAAGTATATACAGCTAACTAACTTTGACTGGTAAATAAACCTCTGCATTTAAACCGCCTTCAGGGCGATTAACCAGTTTTACTTTACCACCATGCATATCAACTATGCGCTTAATGATCGCAAGCCCTAACCCACTACCTTCACTGCCTCGCGCAGCATCGCCTTGTTTAAAAGGTTCAAATACCGTTTCAAGTTCACTTTCAGGAATACCTGGACCATGATCTTTTACAATCACCATAGCGTATTTTTTATCACGACTTAGCGCAGTTTCAACAGCAATATCACCATCCGAATAACGGATCGCATTTTCAATCATGTTGGTAATAACTCGCTTGATTGCCACCATACTTAAAGGAATATTACTAATACTAGGATTTTCGCTAAAAGTGATAGTGCGTTGATGTTTTTGTTCTGAATGCACCACTTCTGACACTATCGCGTTGAGATCTTCAAGCGCTAACTCCTCACGTTTGTGATGACGCAAATACTCAATAAACTGATCAATAATGGCATTCATGTCTTCAATATCGTAGATGATCCCTTCACGCAGATAATCTTCTTCATCCGACATCATTTCGGTAGCAAGGCGAATCCGCGTTAGCGGCGTACGTAAATCATGAGACACCCCAGCCATAAGTAAACGGCGGTCATTCTCAAGCGCTGCAATACCCCGTGACATTTGATTAAACGCACGAGTTACTTCGATGACTTCAGTTGAGCCGTGCTCCTCTAATTTTGTAGAAAAATCTCCGACCCCTACTTTTACCGCCGCTTGTTGTAGCGCTTTTAAAGGTCGATTCAAATGACGTGCGAACAACCAACCACCGAGTACACTTAAAAAGCCGATACTAGATAAATAGAAGGTTAGAAATTCGAGATTGTTTTCTTTAAAACCAGTGAGCGGTACTTTAACCCAGTAACCCGGTGCTTGCGGCGCTTCTACCCAATAAACAAGCGGATCTGTTTGGCTAATACGCACTCGGGCTGAACCATTTAGTTGCTCAGACATACTTCGCGACAACATCGAATATTCACGAGTTTGCGCCAAACCTTCGCTCATCGCTTGGCGCTGGGTCATGACTTCGATACCGGTTATTTCAAAAAACTTTTCAGATACATCATCGCTTATTTCAACGCCATCTTCCCAATCTATAAACACAGTTTTGATTTGTTTTGCAAGAATAAGGTTAACTTGCTCAATAGTAGGCTTAACGACGTAAAGGCTAACCGTGATGTAAGACACTACTTGGTTGATCAACAACAGTGCCGCCACTAAAAACACCGTTTGTCCAAATGCACTTTTGGGAAACATACTCATTATGGCTATTTTTCACCATCTGGAACAAATACATAACCTAAGCCCCATACAGTTTGAATATAACGTGGATTAGCGGCATCGACTTCGATCATGCGCCGCAAACGTGAGACTTGTACATCGATACTACGCTCTAATGCACTGTAATCTCGACCACGCGCTAAGTTCATTAACTTATCACGGCTAAGCGGCTCTCGTGGATGTGTAACAAGCGCTTTCAATACCGCAAACTCACCACTGGTCAACGACATGGTTTTGTCGCCTTGGCTCATTTCACGGGTGGCTAAATTAAGTGAAAACTCACCAAATTTGATTTCGTTTTCTTCTGCTGCGGGCGCACCAGGCACTTCTTTTGAACGACGACGCAAAATAGCTTTAATACGCGCTAATAATTCACGCGGGTTAAATGGTTTGGGGATGTAATCATCAGCACCAAGCTCTAAACCGATAATACGATCAACCTCATCACCTTTAGCCGTTAACATGACAATTGGAATTTCATTTTCTTTTTGGCGCAACCGCTGACAGATAGATAAGCCATCTTCACCGGGTAACATTAAATCAAGTACCATCAAGTGAAAGTTTTCACGTTCTAACAGCCGATCCATTTGTTCCGAATTAGCAGCTGTACGCACAATAAATCCTTGTTCTACCAAGTAGCGCTCTAACAAGCTGCGTAAACGCATATCATCATCAACGACTAATACTTTTGTGGTTTCATGTCCCATTACTTTCATTCTTATTTTTCTGTACTGTTGTGATTAATATAAATGAAAAACATGATAATAAAAAACTAATTAGGCCACTAGATTGTTACTGAACATTTCAAGCCCACAAAAATGCTGGCGAGAACAAAAATCAGCTCGACAAGCCAACAAGATTTTTATACCTTGCCTAGGTGTTTCTCAAGGTAATAATTTAAACGTGAAAACTAATTTAATCACCCGCGAAGGGTATTTACAGCTGCAACAAGAACACGACCACTTATGGAATGTTAAACGCCCTGAAGTCACCAAAATAGTGAGCTGGGCTGCTAGCCTTGGTGACCGTTCAGAAAATGCTGATTATCAGTACAATAAACGCTTGTTAAGACAAATAGATCGTCGCGTGCGGTATTTGCGCAAACGCATGCCGGATCTAAAAATAATTGATTACTCGCCGCAGCAAGCAGGTAAAGTGTTTTTTGGTGCATGGGTCGAAATAGAAAATGAACAAGGTGAAGTGCTGAAGTTTCGCATTGTAGGCCCTGATGAGATTTATGACCGCAAAGATTATATCTCGATTGATTCACCGATGGCGCGCGCACTATTGAAAAAACAAGTGGATGATGAGTTTTATGTTACAACTCCGCAGGGCAAAAAAGAGTGGTACGTTAACAGTATTAGTTACCCTGGTGCTTGATAAATCCTCAGTAAAACGATAGATCCTCGCTTCTCATTATTCAGATAAGGTTAATTATTGATTGTCTAAAGTGAATTTGTAGACTATAAATAAAAGTACTCCAGTAAAGCATTTCGCGCTTGAGTTGAATATTAGAAGGTAGTAATTATGTCAAACGTAATACATCGCATAGTAAGTCATGCCATGTTATTTACACTCTTAATGAGTGTGAGTTTGACTGTACTTGCTCAAGGTTTTGACGACCACGATCATTTATCCCCAACCATAAACTATATTGCTTGTGACATTCCTGACCAAGCTAATTTTGACGTTGACTTAGACACACACGTTAACGGGATCTCTATCAGGGCGCTTCAACCACTCCCTGAAAACATTTTATCACTTTATGTGAGTACCACTTTCGTACAACCTTTTAGCTATGCGTACCAGCGTGGACCACCGACTTATTTCATTTAATTTATCGCTTAAAACTTGATTAGATTTAATAACACAATTGGTGGTTACTATGGCTAACTTTAAAGAACTTCGTACTCAAGATATTTCTAAAGGCGTTTTATCCCACACTTACCGTGACACTCAGCCGTTAATTGATTTAACGTCTCCTGCTTTGAAAATGGTCAATAATTTTACTCAAAAAGATCCGCTACGTGCTCATTTCGAAACCAGCGTTGTTGATGCATTAAAACAGATCACTAGCCAACATACAGACTTTATTTTAGTACTAGATGATAAAGAGAAATTACTTGGTATAGCATCTAGTGCTGATCTACAAAGCTCAAAAATTATGATTTTAGCGCAGCGTTTAAATGTATCTCGCAATGAAGTTAACTTACTTCATGTAATGACACCTCTTAGCCACTTAACTGGCGTAAGCATGCAAAGCTTAAGTTATGCTTGTATTGGTGATGCACTACAAACAATGGAACAAAACGGTATTATGTTTTTACTGGTTACTACCGCGCATAATGAAATTTGTGGTTTAATTTCAGCTCGAGAAATTGCTAAAACATTACAAATTCCGTTACATATCACTCCTATCGCGCACAGTTTTAGTGAAGTAATGCAACATATTGAACACCCTCATTAAGCACTGATACATGTTTAATTGAACCATCTATTTAAAAGGCCTTAAAGTATATAAATAGCATACTTTAAGGCCTTTTTATTAAGCCCTGCTGTGATATTATTCAAGCAATTAATTCTGCCAAAACTATCGTTCTGGTCTTCAAATTGTTTAATAAGGTTTTTGCATGAGCAATATCTCTGCACGTTTAGCCACTGAGCTGAATGCTCAAGAGCAACAAGTTATAGCTGCTACAAAATTACTCGATGAAGGTTCAACTGTGCCTTTTATTGCCCGCTATCGTAAAGAAGTAACGGGTGGTTTAGACGATACCCAATTACGATTGTTAGAGCAGCGTTTATCGTATTTAAGAGAGCTGGAAGAACGTAGAGCCTTCATTCTTTCGACGATTAAAGCGCAAGATAAACTCACCTCCAGCTTAGCTGCCGATATTAATAATGCGGACAGCAAGACTGAACTTGAAGATTTATATTTACCTTACAAAGCTAAGCGCCGCACTAAGGGGCAAATTGCTATTGAAGCTGGTCTTGAGCCGTTAGCGAATGCTTTATTTAATGATGCTTCTTTAGATCCTGAGCAACAAGCTGCTGGCTACCTAAATGTAGAAGCAGGCTTTGCTGATGAAAAAGCAGTTCTGGATGGCGCTAAATTTATTTTAATGGAACGCTTTGCTGAAGATGCCAAGCTGCTCGCCAAATTTCGTAGTCATATCAGTCAGCATGGTCAAATCGAAGCAAGCTTAATCAAAGGCCAAGAACAAGCTGGCGCTAAATACCGCGATTATTTTGAGCATCAAGAAGCGCTTAAAAAAGTGCCTTCGCACCGCGCTTTAGCTATGTTGCGCGCGCGCAACGAGGGTATTCTACAGTTAACAATCAACCCTGAGCCAAGTTCAGAAAACCCGGCCCATATGTGTGCCGTGATGATTGCCGATCATTACCGCCTTGATATTAACAACCAAGTAGCCAGCCAGTGGTTACTCACTGTCGTGCAGTGGGCCTGGAAAATTAAACTAGGCTTGCATTTAGAAAACGAATTTTTAGCAGCCATGCGTGAAAAAGCCGAAACAGGCGCTATCGATGTGTTCGCTAAAAACTTAAAAGACTTACTTATGGCTGCCCCTGCTGGGCCTCGCATAACATTGGGCCTCGATCCAGGTCTGCGCACTGGCTGTAAAATTGCCGTTGTTGATAGCACTGGTAAGTTATTAGCCACACAAACTATCTTCCCACATGCACCACAAAACCACTGGGATAAGTCATTACGAACACTTGAGCAATTATGTCGTCAACATAAGGTTGAGCTAATCGCCATTGGCAACGGTACAGCATCTCGCGAATCAGACAAGCTTGTTGGCGAGTTAATAAAAGCAAACACCGAGCTCAAGCTGAATAAGATCATGGTGAGCGAAGCTGGGGCATCAGTTTATTCAGCCTCTGAATTTGCGGCGAATGAATTCCCTGATCTCGATGTGTCTATTCGTGGCGCCGTGTCTATCGCGCGTCGTTTACAAGACCCTCTGGCAGAGCTGGTAAAAATAGAGCCTAAATCAATTGGTGTTGGCCAATATCAACACGATGTTTCACAAAGTCAATTAGGTCAAACGCTAACGGCCGTAGTTGAAGACTGTGTAAACACGGTCGGTGTTGATTTAAATATGGCGTCAGTTCCTTTGCTAACCCGTGTTTCAGGTTTAAACAAAACTTTAGCGCAAAATATTGTCAATTACCGCGATAGCAATGGCTCATTCACTAAACGCTCTGAACTTAAAAAAGTAGAGCGCTTGGGACCAAAAGCATTCGAGCAAGCTGCTGGTTTCTTAAAAATTAGCAACGGTAGCGACCCACTTGATAAATCATCGGTTCACCCAGAGGCCTATCCTGTTGTGAAGCGAATTAGTGAGCAAAGTAATCTAGATATAAGCAGCCTTATTGGTAATTCTGAAGTACTCAATAAGCTAGTTGCAAATGATTATATTGATGACAAATTCGGCCTACCAACTGTCACCGATATTATTAGTGAGCTTGATAAACCAGGCCGAGATCCACGCCCTGAATTTAAAACTGCTGAATTTAAAGCCGGTGTTGAAAAAATCAGTGACTTAAAGCCAGGGATGATTTTAGAAGGCGTGGTTTCAAACGTTGCTAACTTTGGTGCTTTTGTTGATGTGGGTGTACACCAAGATGGCCTAGTACACATTTCAGCAATTACTAATAAGTTTATTTCTGATCCGCGTGAAGTTGTTAAGGCCGGCGATATTGTTAAAGTAAAAGTGGTTGAAGTTGACGCTGCCCGTAAACGTATTAGTTTTACCATGCGCTTAGATGATGACATTGACACTAGCAATAAACCTGCTCCATCAATCAGTCAAAAGCCACAAACCAATAATCGTAACAATGCTCAGCAACCTCGCGCTGCAAAACCAAAACGCGATACGGGTAATGCCATGATGGGCAATGCATTTGCAGATGCCTTCGCAAATGCAAAAGTGAAAAAGTAACACGTAAACACAAACACCACAAAGCCTAGTTTGTGGTGTTTGCTATTCTACTATTTAAATTTTCTTTAAAAATAATAACGAAATGCTGCAGCTGCGATGTCAGCGTATTTATCTGCGTAACTGTAAGAAACAGCAAACGTTATTTTATCAGTGACTGCGTAATTTATACCCGCTTTTAATAGGAGGTTATTTTCACTTTCAGCATCATGCAAACGTACATAACCAGCTCCTACACCATGTAAACGCTCATAACCAACGCCTGCATTTACTTCAAATTGTTCGGTCAATAAATGTCGAATTTGTGCAGTTACTTCATAGGAGTCAGCTGTTTCTGATCTTTCATAGTTTGTTTTTAAAACATCAAAAACACTACCATCAGATTCAAGTCTATGTACAAGTGTTTCCTCAGTCTTAATCTTACTTTTCCCATATTTCAGGGCATAGTCAACAGAAGTTTCTCTTGAAAAATGTTGAATGTATCCAAATCCAACATTATAACGAGTTAAACTCATATCTGTTGTTTCATGATAAGAATCTGTCATATTAGACGGATGAGTGCCATCTGGTAGAGGGGAAAACCTAGTAGTGCTAGAATAATCAACACGACTTTGAGAATACGAGCCTGTAACGTACCAATTTTCAGAAAGTTGTTTGCTAAGATTAATAATGTACCCGTCGTAGCCAGAATACATTGGGCTGTCAGGGTCTGTTTTATCATTACTTTTAATGTCAGTTTTTGTATAGCCAACTTCAACATAATCGTAGCTTAAAAGTGATGTTTGATTAGCTCCGGCGGTAATTGAGAAGAGTGATAAGGCCCCTGCTAATACTGCATATTTCATTTAATTGTTTTCCTTAATAAAAATCGCAGGGAAAATAACAATTTGAAATGTTCTTAACAACATTAAATGCAATAATGCAATATAGTGTAAACAAACGTGAAGTTATTTTAATTGAGAGTCTTATTTAATAGGCAAAAGAAATTTACTGCTTATATTAAATAGTAGCCGAAAAGCCTGCTTGCCCATAAGGAGATGTAGCCGCTTGGTAGAATTGAGCAATACGCCCTGCTCGTGCGTCAACATCGGCGTCACGCTTAGCTGTTGCGGTTTCAGGATTTGAAGAAGATACAGCTTGTGCAGTGTCGTCATCTACCTTAAAAGTTGCACTGCTAGCTTCGTCGCTGTCTTGCTCACTTTCAGGAGAGCTTAACTCAGCTTGTGCTGCTGCGAGTTTTTGTGTGGCATCTGCAGCAATAGCTCTGTCAGCACCAGAAGGCTCAGCAGGAGCAAGCGCTGCTGCTCGTACTGTTTGCATTTTTTCGATGGTGGCTTCAGGGTCGCCTTCTATTTCAGCAACATCAATTTGTACTTCGCCACCTACCGCATATTTTTGACCATCAGGCCCTCTTTGGTACTCATAACTAGGTGAACCAGCATATTGCCCACCCACCGAAGCGTGTGCTTGCTCGTGAACACGAACTTCAGTGTCACGCGCTTTTAACTCTTTGACTTGCTCAGCGTCTTGTTGCTCTTGCTGAGCTACTTGCTCTTTTTGCTTTGCTTCTTTCTCTGTATCTTGTTGTTCATTTTGTTCTGGGTTTTTCTCTGCATCTCCCTGCTGACGCTCTTGAATTACTTTTTCGTCGGCAAGTTTACCCTTGACATCGTAAGTACCGGTATCATTTGTGCCGGGTTGTTTGGTTTTTTCATTATCACCGAGCGCTTTGTTTTCAGCATTAGTCGGTTTTGCAGCTGCAGGTGGCGGGATAACTTCCCGAAGCTGGTTGTCACGCCGAGCGGTTTCCGTATAAACATTTGCGGTGTTTATGTTAATGTTTGGAAATGGCGTGACAATGTTCATGGCAAATTAAACACGAATATCAATCAAAGTCCCCAGCACTTCGTCTGCGGTTTGAATCGATTGCGTATTGGCTTTAGCATTAAACTCTTCGACCTTTAAGTTAACCAAGGCTTCATCAATACGTGGGGGTTGCGACACAGGAGCGGTTACCGCTTCTTCCGGACGAGCTGCTTGCAGCTGGCGCTGTTGGGCAAGCTGGGCGTCGTCTTGTTGCTCGATGCTGGCGCGATTTATTTCTGCGCTGGCTTTCTCGATCCCCTGACTGGCACGATTAAAACCTTCAACACCGTTATTAAACACAGATCCGATTGGCATACAACACCTCCACCAATGATATATTGGTTAATTATCGCTCATAAAATAGTCAAAATAAAGTTTTATTGTAGAGTTTTTCAAACCACCGTGAAGTTACTTTTCAAAGCATTGATTTGACGGTAGATAAAAACTCTTTTTTATGGGATATAAAAGGTGCGTGTGACGCTTTATCGATCACTTCATACTCAAAATCGTGTTTTAAAGCTTTCATTTTGGTTACTGCCCGATACGGTACTAATGCATCTAAACGGCCAAATACAGCACGGATCGGCACTGGACAACAGGCAAAAGCATCGCGTAAGTCATCTTGCTTTAAAATATCTAAACCAGCAGTTAATGCGCACTCTTGTGGAGCCGGAAATTCATTGAGTAACTGTTTAAGTTGCTTAATATCATCTCGGGCATTTTCACTGCCCATTGCTTGTATTGCCAAAAAGCGATCGATGGTTTTCTCACGATGAGTGACTAACTGCTCTTTAAATGCAGCTAATACACTTGCTTTAATTCCTGGCCAATCATCGCCTTCAGCAAACAATGGAGTTGCAGCAACTAATATCACTTTCGCGACTTTTTCAGGCCAGTGCTTTGCAATATAAAGAGCAAATAAACCACCTAAAGACCAGCCCATTAAGGTAGTGTTTGGCTGTAATTGATTGCTTAATTGTAATGCAGCGGCATGCAATGTATACGGCTTTGGCGATGTTTGATTATTACCGTAACCGGGTAAATCAACACTGCGTACTGTATCGTTATGCATAAATTGAAGCTCCGGCAAGATCAACTGCCATACGCCTTGATTCATCCCCCAACCATGTAATAACACCAGCTCATTTTGCATTTTTTATAACCTTGCTCCAAACTTAGCGCTCATAATAGCGTTTGAGGGAATGAATGCAATGACTGCTTTTCATCAATGTTTTCAACAGCTGGGCGATTGGTTTTTTCCTTCTTTTTGTGTGCAATGCCAAAGTATTATCCGTACCAAACATAGTTTATGCGAACACTGTTTAGCTGATTTGCCGCTATTAGATATAACCACACATGCTAATTTACTGTATCGCCCAGATGTGGTTGAGTTATTTCCTGATTGCCAATTCGATCATCTGTTCGCTTGCGCGTGGTATCGTCCACCTTTCGATGGTTGGCTCACACAACTTAAATTTAGTAACCAAATTCATTATAAAAACGCATTGTCGTTAATTATTAGCCAACAACTAACTGTTAGTAAAAAAAATAGCGAAATATGGCCAGATTTATTTATTATTTTACCTCTACATCAGCAGCGTTTTTTAAAGCGAGGCTTTAACCAAGTATCACAATGCTGGTTGCCATGTTTAGTAAATGAAAATATTGATTCTCAGAGCTTACAGCGTACAAAGAAGACCCAAGCACAGTCATCACTTAGCAAAGCTAAACGAGTAAAAAACTTACATGGCGCATTTATATGTAATACCGATATGAGCGGAAAAACAGTTGCTATCATTGATGATGTGATGACAACAGGAGCAACTCTTAATGCAGCGACCGTCGCCCTTAAAAAGGCTGGTGCTAAGCAAGTTTGGGCATTTGTAACCTGCTTAACACCATTAGGACATTGATACTTAAGCTAATTAATCGGCATTCGCTCTAAATGTGTGACCAAAAAACAATGCATTGCTCAATAAACGACTGGTGCCGTACCAATAGCCCCTAAATACCGGATCATCTGTCATACCAATCACACTGCCACGACCATACGAATGTGCCACTAAACCAGCCGCTCCCGCTACTTGCTCAACATTCACATCATCGGTAAAGCCCGCTAGTAATGGCTTTTGCGTATACTGCAACACATTTACAAATGGTGCAGCTGACATTTCAAGTAACCAAGTACTATTTTTAAATACTGGTAAGGTGTCACGCTGTAATGAAAAAGTAAGTGGGTGCGTTAAATCGGCTTTAGTATTAAATATCGCTCCAGCAATACGTTGACGCCCAGCTAAATGATCTTTATCACCATAGTTTAAGCCATCCGTTTTGAAGGCGCTGGCAACATCTCGCCGTGATAAATAACTGGTTTTTAATAGTTGTTGATCGACTAAAAACTTAGCCCCACCTTTATGGCCCCAAATAACTCCACCTTTACGTACCCAAGTTTTAATTGCTATTTTGTCAGCATCTGAAAGCTTATTGTAATTTCCATGAGCCAAAACAATGTGGCTGTAATTGCTAAGCTCTAAATTACCAAAACGTTCCATTTCCACAATGGTAGGTGCCACACCAACAAAACGGTCTAAGTAATACCACACTTCACCTACTTCATATTGACTAGTCCCTTGGCCACCAACGAGTAATACTTTCGGCGCTTTAACTACCGCTAACGTCCGCGAGCCTAAATCGACACCCTTTGCCGTTAAGCCAGAAGTAATAGGCGTAATCGCAATACCAAACTCATTTTGTGCACTATTTAATAACGACACCCATTGCGGATTTTTTTGAATCCCTGCAGGAATAATAATACTACCCGCAGCAAATTCCTGTGTACTTGCAAGCGATTTAGCTGATAACGGGCTGAGCGCCACACGAGCTTGCACACCTTGCTGTAATAATTTATTAAGCATTTTCGGAGCTAAATAATTATCCCATTTAAAGCCAAACGCATACTGTGCATCTAACTCAGCAAATTGTGGTTTTTCAGGTTGTTGCCATGCATTCTTACTAACGTCTAAGCCCCAGCCACTTTTGATTGCTGCAAACTCCAAGTTAAAAGCATGGGCTAACGTCCAGCCGGATACATCATAAAAAGTGTTATCAACAAAACGCTTTTGCTCACTAAAAATGGCTTTAACTAAGCGATATTGCGGCTGGGCTAATGGCACAAAATAACTTTTCGCAGAAAAATTCTTACCATCCGCTTTTACTGCTTTATTAAGTGGATAAGCTTTGATCTGATGCTGTTTCAATAAATCTAAAAAAAGTGCGCTACGTGTTGTATCTGCACCGCCTTGCACTACATAACCTTTATAATCTTCATCATTAGCAAGCTCTATAGCATTATTGTAAAAACTAGCTTGGTAATCGAGTAATGCTTGGCGATTATCTATCGCAGCCTGAAATGTAGATAGGCTCGTAAGCAGCTGGTTTTTAATCGTAAATGCAAAACTCAGCGGTCCATTTATGGTTTCTTGCAGATGACCACGAGAACTTGCTTGCTCAAATAAAATACCCACACCACCATTTACATCTGGATAAGTTGAACCTTTGCCATAGTAAAAATCATCAAAGCTTTCTTCGGTAAAATATAACGCGTTGTGTTCATCCAATGTTTTGGCATGATAGTTACCTATTGCCTTAGTAAGGCTAACATTTTCATCAGGGGTGATCGGGTGCTTACGTGATGGAATACCTGGCTGAAAGAAAAAAGTGCTGTTGGGACCCATTTCATGGAAATCAGTAAGGATATTGGGTTTCCAGTAATGAAACTTAGCAATACGAGCACGTGATTCAGGGTGTTGTAGCAGCAACCAATCACGATTTAAATCAAACCAGTAATGGTTAGTACGGCTACTTGGCCAGCTTTCAATATGCTCCCGAGTTTGTGGATCAGACGATAAGTTCATACCGCGATTACTATTCGCCCAATTCGCAAAGCGTGCTAAACCATCGGGGTTTAATGAAGGATCGAGTAAAATAACCGTGTTATTTAATAACGTATCAATTTCTTTACCTTGCGCCGCAGCTAAATAATACGCCACCAGCAAGGCTGAATTACTACCAGAAGATTCATTGCCATGAACGCTATAACCCATCCAAACGACCGCTGGCTGATCGGTTTCTTTGGCTTTTTCTGGATCGGCTAAACGAGCCAAGTGCGCCTTACGTGTTTGCTCCACATTCGCCAACTTATCAGCTGCGGTGATAGTTAGCATAACGAGCGGGCGCTGCTCATGGGTACGACCAATCACTTCAAAATTAATACGGTCACTTTTTTGTGCCAATATTTCCATATAACGAACGAGTTGATCATGACGTACGTGCCACTGCCCGACTTCATAGCCTAAAACCTGCTCAGGAGTGGGAATAGTTGGATCAAATTTCACATCATCATTGAAATAATATGAAAGCGGTTGTGCTAAACAAGAAAAACTTAGCAATAGTGTAAATATTGTTATTATCAAACGCATAGAAAACACTCAGTAAATGATCAATGTTTGCACGCTACCATTGCTTAAAATAGATGCCAAATTTTTACGCTCAACACTGGCGACAACGCGATGAGCGGAGTATGATAACCAGTATCCGAGTAATGAAGAGCGTGTTGACCTTTCAGGATTGGATTTGTTCAACCTAGATGTGTCTTAATCGAAGCGCGAGGACTGTAGCATAGTTTTTCTATGTAAAGTCCGAGCAACAAAGAGTAAGGCATTCCTAGGCCGAACCCTTCGGGCAGCGCGTGTTTGGCTTTTAAACTGCGTTATCACACGATTTACGTAGTGAACTACACTAAACGTGTTCCGCCTTGCCTAAAAACCAAACACACTGCTGCAAAGGCAATCTCGAAAGGCCAGCACGCTCTATACAGTATAGTTGTTTTTATGATTTCTATTTCCGAAACCGCACAATCGCATTTTGCAAAATTATTAGCTGACCAAGCTGAAAAAACAAATATTCGCGTATTTGTTGTTAACCCTGGCACATCACAAGCGGAATGTGGTGTATCTTACTGCCCTGAAGATGCAGTAGAAGCCACCGATATTCGTCTTCCTTTTAACGGCTTTGATGCTGTAGTTGACACAGAAAGCGCGCCATTTTTAGAAGAAGCTGAAATCGATTTCGTTACCGATAAAATGGGCACCCAGTTAACACTTAAAGCCCCTAATGCTAAAGCCCGTAAAATCGGTGATGACGCAGGACTTAACGAACGTATTCAACACATGTTAGAAACAGAGGTTAACCCTCAGCTTGCTAACCATGGCGGCCAAGTAAGCCTTGTAGAAGTAACTGCTGAAGGTATTGCTGTTCTTCAATTTGGCGGTGGCTGTAATGGTTGTTCTATGATCGATGTCACACTAAAAGAAGGCATTGAAAAAGAAATGATTGCTAAGTTCGATGAAATCACCGGTGTTGCTGATATTACTGATCACAAAGCTGGCGATCATTCTTACTATTAATAGTAGGCAGTCATGCTAAAGCCGCTGATATATCGCTTAGGTTCAGAGCCTAAGCTCAGCTTAAAGCGCTTTCTACGCGGCCTAGCACTGTTTGTGCTAGCCGTGATATTAATCACCCTCGGCTATTATAGTCACTACAGCTTACAAATCATCGGCTTAGTAATTTTAGCCATCGCACTATTCTTCGCCGCTTGGGGCTACTTAGGTATCTTTGCTAATCGCTTTTCGCAGGTATTAGACAGAAAAGATTCCCGTCCAGAAGAAGATCCTGATCTTTGGAAATAGCCAAGGTTCTATGTTCTATGTTCTATGTTCTATGTTCTATGTTCTATGTTCTATGTTCTATGTTCTATGTTCTATGTTCTATGTTCTATGTTCTATGTTCTATGTTCTATGTTCTATGTTCTATGTTCTATGTTCTATCAAAATACTGCCATGAAAAAGCACTCATCAACAATACCTATTTAATTTGTCTTACTTTATTTCAGTGGTTGCGGGAGCCGGATTTAAATAGATGGCCTTTGCTGGCTAATGTAGAGCTGAGACCGACGAGCTATTTATTTCACTGAGTTTCAGGCATAAAAAAACACGCTTTAGGCATGTCTGTTTAATCTTACTATTTTTTATTTCAGTGGTTGCGGGAGCCGGATTTAAATAGATGGCCTTTGCTGGCTCATGTAGAGCTGAGACCGACGAGCTATTTATTTCACTGAGTTTCAGGCATAAAAAAACACGCTTTAGGCGTGTCTGTTTAATATTCTACATTGTAATTTCAGTTGGTTGCGGGAGCCGGATTTGAACCGACGACCTTCGGGTTATGAGCCCGACGAGCTACCAGGCTGCTCCATCCCGCGCCTGAAATATTAAGTGTTATTTTACTTCTTACTTAATTAAAGAAGTCAGCCAACTCACTAAAGAATTGGTTGCGGGAGCCGGATTTGAACCGACGACCTTCGGGTTATGAGCCCGACGAGCTACCAGGCTGCTCCATCCCGCGCCTGTATATTTTAAGTCTATCGACTAGTGATTTTTAACTCTCACCAAGAGTTTACAGTAACCGCTTCTTTAAAAGAATTGGTTGCGGGAGCCGGATTTGAACCGACGACCTTCGGGTTATGAGCCCGACGAGCTACCAGGCTGCTCCATCCCGCGCCTGTAATTTCTTTTTCAACTGTTTCGCGTTATTTGCGAGCCTGTTTCGAAGAGAGCGCTATAGTATAGGAATCATATTATAATGCAACAGTTAAACTGCTTAAAGCTGTTCAACCGAACAAAAAGCAAACAAACAGAGTAATTAAAGCGCTCTTTGGTGTGGACTGATCATTTTTTGCCACTCCCAATCAGGGTGACCCATCACTATAAAGTCAGGGTTCTCTGTACTCTCACGCTGATTGTAGGTTAATGGATTAAATTCAGCATCAGTAATACAGCCACCTGCTTCTTCAACAATTATTTGCGATGCTCCCGTATCCCACTCACCTGTTGGCCCTATCCGTAAAAAACAGTCAGCTTTACCCTCTGCAACAATACATGCTTTTAAAGAGCATGAACCTACAGCAACTGTTGTAAACTGCGCGTTCAAGTATTGACTAACAGCTTCAATTTTTTGACGACGACTAACAGCCAAAGTTAAGTTATCTGGAGTGGCAACATTGATCTGCTGCTCTACGCCATCGACACGCTTAAATGCACCATTTTGATAACTGGCAAAATAAGTTGTCTCTTTCGCTGGCCAATAAATCACCCCAAGCACTGGGCGATTGTTTTCAATCAAAGCGATATTTACCGCAAAGTCGCCGCTTTCTAAAATAAACTCACCGGTACCGTCCATTGGATCGAGTAACCAATAGCGCTGCCAATCTTGCCTATCTGCTAAAGCAGGGATTGGTGTTTCTTCTGACATAATAGGAATATCTGGCGCTAGTGCTGTTAATCCAGCAACTAACACATCGTTAGCGGCTAAATCGGCTTTAGTGACAGGTGTGTGATCTGACTTTTCTTGCTGGCCAATATCATCTTTCTTGTAAATAGCCATAATCGCAGCACCAGCGCTTTGCGCAAGCTCAATACATGGCTCAAGTAATTCAATCATTCGCAGCTCCTGATTCTAAATGCTTAGTTAATAATAGCAAAGCTGCAACGCTTCGTGCTTCAGTGAAGTCTGATTGTTGTAATAATGACTGCCAATCGGTTAATGGCCACTTAACAACCACTAATGGTTCTGGCTCGTCCCCAACTAAAGTTTGCGGATAAAGTTGTTGCGCAAACAATATGTGCATAGTCGCATTAAAGTAACTGGGTGCCATTGAAACCACTTTAAGTGGCTGAAGTTGCTCAGCACCAAAGCCAACTTCTTCTTTTAATTCTCGGTTTGCTGCTTGCTCTGGTGTTTCACCAGGATCAATTAAGCCCTTTGGGAAGCCTAGTTGATAATCATTAGTGCCAGCACAATATTCTCGCACTAACAGTAATTCATTATCAGCTGTTAATGGCACTATCATTACAGCCCCTCGGCCACCGCCACGGATCCGTTCGTATTGACGCTGCTCGTCATTTGAAAACTTTAATTCAAGTGATTCCACCGTAAATAATCGGCTTTTAGCAACAACTTCGGTGCGAAGAATTTGTGGTGGTGTTGGGTGCTTTTTCTGTGTCATTGGCATTAATTTGCTATCATGGCAGTTAGTTCAATAATAAACCCTATAAGATGAAATTCCTATGTTAAATTGGTCAAAAATCGATACTGTGCTGCTAGATATGGATGGTACTTTGCTCGATCTCCACTTTGATACTCACTTTTGGCTGACAGTGATCCCTGAGCAACTCGCTATCGCAAAGAATATTAGTTTGGCACAAGCCCAAGCGGATATATTAAAACGCTATCAAGCCGTTAGCGGTCAAATCCAATGGTATTGCTTAGATTACTGGGAACAACAACTTAATTTACCTATTATGGAGCTAAAATATCAGCATCAGCACCTCATTAAAATGCGTGAGGATGTACCAGCATTTTTAACGTCGCTGCGAAAAGCGGATAAAGAGTTGATTTTACTTACCAACGCACATCCGGAAAGTGTCATGCTCAAGTTTGAAAAAACTGATATTGATAACTATTTAGATGGTGTGGTGTCGACTCATCAATATGGTGTGAGTAAAGAGCAGCAAAGCTTGTGGCAGCAAGTACAACTCGATTTAGGTTTTGATAAGCAGCGTACGCTGTTCGTTGACGACAGTTTAGCGGTACTAAACGCCGCAAAAGAATATGGTATTGGCCATTTATTGGCGGTTGCAAACCCAGATAGTAAACAACCGCACAATGAAATCAGTGACTATTTGAGCGTCACTGATTTTCGTACTCTCCTCCCTTAGTTTTTCGGGTAACGAGCCTCTAAGCCTTGATATACAAGCTTTGCGAAATCGGCATGTTCAGTATCAAGGCTTTTAACTACCTCAACTAAATGCTCGTTATCTTCTTTGCCATGCCATTCTTTAATGTAGCTACCATCTTTATAACCATGATCTTGGCGGAAAAAATTAAGCGTGTTTTTACCTACATAGCCTCGATATAAATCATCAATATCCATACCTATTTGCGCCATACAACCAGCGAAGGCTGCGGCGTTAAAGGTTTTCTCAGCGACGGCTGACGCGGCGAGCATTTCTAACGTTTGTTTGAAATCATCAGCTTGTTGCGGTGCACTTAACTGTTGTTCCAACTGCTTAGCAAGATCTAAATAACTGGTCTCTCCATCAATGCGTAACGATAAACCGAAGTGAAAAATATCAACCAATTCTAAAATAACTTGCTCGGTATCTGGAGTTTGCTTTTTCCACCATTTCCAACCGTAATGATCAAGCATTTCAGCGCATTCAACCCAAATAGCGCGATACCATTCAAAGCCTTGGCTAAACCATTGATCATGAACTTTGGTGTTCATGGCATTTTGCATTTCTAGCATCACCACTAGTTTATTTAAATTGGCAGACATATCTCTTCCAGTTACTATTTTAATTGCTGTAATAATACAGGTAAGTGAGATCTAATGAAATTATTTCTCCAGTTAGCCTATCTTATATGTAACGCGTTTAAAAATTATTAGAGACTTACATGTTAAAAGCAATCATACTCGCTTGTTCAATCGCAGTTACTGCATCAGTGACTGCTGCAACAGCCATAAATATTGCAGATCAAGCTGAAAAAGTTAGTCCGTTGTTGCCCGGCTTAACAGTGCCAGCAATCACACTGAAAGATAAAACCGGTAAAAATGTTGTTTTAGCTGAACGTTTTGCTGAAAAAACCACGGTGCTTATCGTATACCGTGGTGGTTGGTGCCCATATTGCTCTAAGCAACTCGCAAACGTACAAAAAATTGAAGCAGAACTAGCTGATTTAGGTGCGCAAATTATCGCGGTTTCACCCGATAGCCCAGAAAAATTAGCTGAAACTAAAATTGATTCACCTAATTATCAGTTACTTTCTGACGATAGCCTATTGCTTAGCCAAGCGCTTGGTTTAGCATTTTACCTTGATGATAAAACCGCGACTATTTATCGTAATAAACTAGGGGTAAATTTTGTTTCTCTTGAAGGTAAAGCGAAGGTAGCCCTACCTGTACCGGCAGTCTTTGTTATTGATAAACAAGGTTTAGTGCATTTTCAATATGCGAACCCTAATTATAAAGTTCGCTTAACCGAAAGCTTACTATTGGCTGCAGTAAAATCTGTATCTGAGCAATAGCGTAATTAGCAGGGGGCTTTAACCCTCTGCTTACCTGCCTGTGGTAAATTCTTGCCATGAATTAATCAGATCAACAAAATCTTCAAAACCACAGCCACTACTTAAACCATTTTCCTCGAGCATAAGCTCATCATCTTGATAAGCAAATAAATCTTCAGAGTCTTGGTGCAAGGCATGGGCTTCAAAAATGGCTTCATCTTTATTTAAGATCAAATCAATTTCTTGGCCCTGTAGCGTTAACGGCTCAAAACTACTTGATACTGAGGCTATTAAAGCCTGTACCATAGCAATTTTGTCTTTGCCAATCTCTTCATTTAACCAACGGCCAATAACCGCATGTTCACTGCTAATTTTAATCCGCAGGCCACTTATTGGATCGCGTATAAATTGGTATTCCATAACTTTACCTAAATACAACTAATGATCGGGATTATACCCTAGTCAGTGCTGAATAAATAAAGCCAGTGACAAAAATAGCGCTAAAAAGCGCTATTCTTTGAAGTGATACAGCTACCGATAAGATCTAAACCGCGCGGCATCAATGATTGCCCAAATATAGACGATCGGCAGTAATATAAAACCAATCGCAACATAAATAAGCGCGCCACTAATAACCCACGCTAGGAAGAAACCAATTGCCGCCATGATCCGGCCTTGAACTAACTGCCCTAAACCTGGGAAAAATATATTACAAATCGCTGCGATAACATTACCGCCTGAACCTTGCTCTGCCATGTTAACCTCAATTATTAATTTAATTTTATTCTTATCTACTTACATTCTTCATGCCAATTATTTAGTTATTAAAAATCAATATTTTAAAATCAACAGTAATACAAAGAACTAGCTAAAATCGTGATTTTTACTAAATATAAGTCAAATTGGCGATATCACTTCACACCATTGATCTAGCTTAGCTAAAAAATGACTATAAATGAATCATTAAGTTTTTAAAGCCTTTAGACTATGTATTAAATTAACTGGTTATAAAAACAGTATTTTATTTAGCCTAACAAAAACACCTGTTATACTGCTTTTAATATTGATTGAAAAGGCGTGATGATGGACGTTTCAGAATTACTCGACGGTTTAAATGATAAACAACGGGATGCAGTTGCAGCCCCACTCCAAAATATGCTGGTGCTTGCTGGCGCAGGCTCTGGGAAAACTCGAGTACTCGTTCATCGTATCGCATGGTTAATGCAGGTTGAGCAAGCCTCCGCTTATAGTATTTTTGCAGTAACCTTTACCAATAAAGCAGCTAAAGAAATGCGCACGCGCGTTGAACAAGCCCTTCAAGCACCAGTAGGTGGTATGTGGATTGGTACTTTCCATGGCTTATCACACCGTATATTGCGCGCCCACCATCGCGAAGCAAACTTACCAGAAGCGTTTCAAATTTTAGACTCTGATGATCAACTTAGAATGATCAAACGCTTATTAAAAGCCATGAATATTGATGACAAAAAATGGCCTGCAAGACAGTTTGGCTGGTATATCAGCGCCAAGAAAGATGAAGGTCTGCGCCCCAAAGATATCCAAGCTTACGACATCAACGAACAAATGATGCTTAAAGTTTACACCGCTTATCAAGAAGCATGTGATCGAGCAGGATTAGTTGATTTTGCCGAAATCTTATTACGTAGTTTTGAAGTACTAAAAAATAATCCAACCTTACTACGTCACTACCAGCAACGTTTTGCCCATATGCTAGTAGACGAGTTTCAAGATACCAACACCATTCAATACGCATGGCTTAAATTATTAGCCGGCGATACCAACAGCATCATGATCGTAGGTGATGATGACCAAAGTATTTACGGTTGGCGTGGTGCTAAAATCGAAAACATCAAGCGCTTTTTGACCGATTTTAAAGCCGAAACTATTCGCCTTGAACAAAACTATCGCTCTACTGCCACAATTCTAAAAGCATCTAATGCACTTATTCAAAATAACTCAGACCGAATGGGTAAAAGCCTCTGGACTGATGGCAATGATGGTGAACCTATTTCTGTTTATGCCGCTTTTAACGAATTAGACGAAGCGCGTTTTGTAAGCAGCAAATTACGCAGCTGGTTAAACGCTGGTAATGCCCTACAAGACGCGGCGATTTTATATCGTAGTAACGCACAATCACGGGTACTTGAAGAAGCCATGCTACAAGAAGGTTTGAAGTACCGCATTTACGGCGGTATGCGTTTCTTTGAACGTCAGGAAATTAAAGATGCACTGGCATATTTACGGCTCGTAGGTAATCGTCAGGATGATGCTGCATTTGAGCGAGTGATTAACACTCCTGCTCGTGGCATTGGCGATAAAACCTTAAGCCATATTCGCGATTGTGCGCGTAGTGAATCATTGCCATTATGGTACGCCGCCAAAGCCATCGTAGAACAACAACATTTATCAGGACGTGCGGCGACGGTTGTTACTAAATTTGTTGAACTGGTCGAACATATTGAAGATAAAATTGGTGATCTCACTTTAGAAGAGCAAGCGAAATACGCTATTCAAACATCTGGTTTAATGGCGATGTATCAAGCAGAAAAAGGCGAAAAGGGCCGCGCTCGGGTAGAAAACTTAGAAGAGCTGATCAGCGCCTGTGGCCAATACGAACCACCGGAAGATGAAGAGTTTAGCTCTCCACTGCAAGGATTCTTGGCTTATACTTCACTGGAATCGGGTGATGGCCAAGCTGAAGAACATGAAGATGCCGTGCAAATGATGACGTTGCACTCAGCCAAAGGCTTAGAGTTTCCACTCGTATTTATGGTTGGTGTTGAAGAAGGCATGTTCCCATCTCAACAAAGTAATGAAGAATCAGGACGGTTAGAAGAAGAGCGTCGTCTTTGCTATGTCGGCATGACTCGCGCCATGGAAAAACTCTATATTAGCCATGCCGAGAGCCGCCGTCTTTATGGTCAAGAAAAGTACCACAGTCCATCACGCTTTTTACGTGAAATGCCTGAAGATTGTATTGAAGAAATTCGTATTAAAACCCAAGTATCGCGCCCCCCATCAGCAGGACGATTTAGCTCATCAGTTAGTCATGCCGTATTTGAAGAAAGTGGCTTTAGCTTAGGACAACACGTATTACATGCAAAATTTGGTATGGGAACAGTTATTAATTATGAAGGAAGTGGCGCTCAATCTCGCGTACAAGTGAATTTTGATGATTTTGGTAGTAAGTGGTTAGTAACTGTTTATGCACGACTACAAGCCATTTAGCTCGTTAATAAGCAATATCCTGCCGCAACTTGCCTATGCAAAACATAGGCAACTGCTACTCATTGCTGGCGAACAAAATTGGTGTTATCAACAAGCTAATGAGTTACTCAAGCAACTGAATCATCCATTTGTTAAGGTGTTATCAACTAGTGACGAGCTCACTGACAGTAGCTGGCCTGAACATATTCATCAAATTCTTGGCCAAGAATTTCAGCATGTCATTTATGACGGTTTTAGTGGCTTAGTACCAGACAAATTTGCCGCTCTTAGTGGCACTGTTCAGGCTGGCGGGTTATTTATTTTATTATTACCAGAGCTGGCTGATTTACAACATTGGTGCGATCCAGCCTTGGAGACCTTTCAATCATTTGCGCAACAACGTCAGCACAGTTACTTTAATCAACGTTTAGCTGGTTTGCTCACCGATAACTCACTACTGCATTTTAGCCAAACTGAAGGTTGGCAGCTGCCTCCTAAAGTAAGTGCTGAAGCTGGTGTACTTTCACTTACAGAGCAACAGTATTGTGTTGAGCAAATAATTAAAACAGCAACGGGAAGAGCGAACCGCCCATTATTGATCAGTGCTGATCGCGGTCGAGGAAAATCTGCGGCATTAGGCCTTGCAGCTGCAAAGCTTAGCGACAAAACCATTATTCTCTGCTCACAACAATTTACAGCTCTACATAGCTGCTTTAAACATTTTGCTGCTGAGCAAGGCTGTCATTATCAAGAACAACAAAAACAGCTCGCTAATTTACGCTACATTGCACCCGATCAATTATTAAGTGAGCTACCTCAGTGCGATGTGCTGCTGGTTGATGAAGCCGCAGCAATCCCTGTGCCCATGCTGATCAAAATACTTACTCATTACCCACGAGTAGTATTTGCTAGCACTATGATTGGCTATGAAGGTAATGGTCGCGGTTATACTTTGCGCTTTAAACGCTATTTAGAACAGCACTTTAAAAATATGCGTAGTGTTAATTTAGAGCTACCAATACGTTTTGCCACAGCCGATCCACTCGAACAGCATATTTGTAGACTCTTAGCCCTAGATGCAGACTATAAAAGCACTGAGTTTAATAATGCAGCACTTCAGTTTACTGAGCTCAAAGCGACTGAATTAGCCAGCGATGAAGCACTACTTCGCCAAGTCATGGGATTGTTGTCGTTAGCGCACTATCAAACTAGCGTGAATGATTTACGCCACCTGCTGGATGGCACAAAACAACGTATTTTTGTCTGCCAACAACGCGATGCGCTTCTTGGGGTATGTTTAATTACTGTTGAAGGCGGTTTAAATACAAAAATCAGTAAACAGATTGCCAGCGGTCAACGCCGACCACAAGGGCATTTAATGGCGCAAACCTTAGCACAGCTAGCCGTTGAGCCAAACATACTCACCTTAAACTGCGCTCGTGTTGTGCGTATTGCTGTTGCGCCATCACACCATAACAACAAGATTGGTTCAAAGTTACTTGCACATTGCGAGCAACAATTAACAGCAAGTTGCCATTGGTTTGGAGCCAGTTTTGGCGCAAATGCCAACTTACTCAAATTTTGGCAAGCGGCGGGGTTTAATTTAGTCAAACTTGGATTCAAACAAGATAAAGCAACCGCAGAGCATGCGGCACTGGTACTAAAAAGCTTAAATCAAGACAGCCCCATAAACAATCAACTAAAAAGCGAATTTCAGTCTGATTTTGCATTGCAATTACTCGATCATTTCAATCAATTAGAGCAGCAATTAGTCGAACAAATACTTACAGCTTTTATACCACAACACCTAGATCGCCACTTAGATAAACGATTAAAATCTTTATTAACAACGAATTATCAATTGCACGCCATAAAACCTTTACTATGGCGGACACTTTGGTGCACACCTCACAGCCTGTTAACCTGTGATGAAAATACCAAATGTCTTTTTATTAGACTAATATTACAAAACTGGTCATCACAAAAAGTACAAATAGTTTTACAGATCCGTGGTAAAAAATCACTCGATAAACTATTCAAACAGGCTGTTACAAATTGGTATGAACAATACTTACTTAAAAAATTACCTTAGCGTTCTTTTCTTTCTTGCATTTATACAAAGCAATTTCGCCCATGCCGAGAACAAGCCTGCAATAAAATTAGGCATGTCTAGCGCGCTAACAGGACCGGCTAAACAAATTGGTGAGCAACTCTATCTGGGTAGTAATATCTATTTTAACAAATTAAATAAAAACGGAGGTATCAATGGTGCTCACGTAGAGTTAATTGTCGTCGACGATGGTTATGAGCCAAAACGCGCAGTAAGCAATACTCGTCGCTTTATTTATCAAGACAAAGTAGATGCGCTGTTCGGTGCAATGGGAACTCCAACGAGCTTTGCTGTTTTGCCGATTCTTGAGCAACTGCAAATTCCATATCTAATGCCTTATAGCGGTGCTAAATTTTTGCATCATCAGCCAACAATTAATATATTCAACATACGAGCTAGTTACGATGATGAAGCTGATGAGCAAATAAAATATCTAGTGGAAGAAAACAATCACACACGTATTGGTTTTTTGATTCAAGCTGATGAATTTGGTCTTGTAGTGGAGTCTGGATTGCGGGAATCGCTCGCCAAACACAATCTAAAGCCCGTAAAAGTAGCGCGCTATCAACGAAACAGTAATGATATTAAGGGTGCCCTCAAAGCACTAAAAGCCAGCGGTGCTACTGCCATTTGCTTAGTCGGCACTTATAAACCATTGGCTGAGTTTATAAATACCGCCTATGAACAAAAGTTTACGCCTGATTATACCAGTATATCTTTTGCATCAAGCCATGACTTATTTTCTCGCCTTAAGTACCCCAGCAAACTTCTGGCGACCGAAGTAGTCCCTAACCCACATAAGTGTGACGCCTATTGGTGCACTCAATTCTTAAAAGATATGGCTGTAGCAAAAATTAGCAAACCTAATCGCCTGCACTTTGAAGGCTACCTCAATGCTATGGTGTTTAGTGCCGCAGCACAACGCTGCCCGCAACCACTGCAACATAATTGTTTAATGCAGCGACTAAACACTATTTTCAGTGAAGATAAACAAATAAACGCGTTATTCGTCAATAAGGCCGATAAAAATAAACCTATAGTCTATCGCTCTGTGTTTTAACAAAATAGCTGCGCTTTCTAAATAATGTTCTATTATTAGGCTATATATTTAGGAGGTGAGGACACTATGGACTTAATTAATTTTAGGGTAGGCCAGAAAACGATTTCATTAAAAATTCTCGACATACTTTTAACTGAACGCTTTGAAGATAATTTAACCTCATTACCTAACGACAATAAAAGTTTTATTGGTGTTAAAGACTATATGGAAACTCCCACTCCAATATTTGATTTAGGTATTATTCTCAACAAACAATCAACTCAAGATACCAACTTATCATTAGTGAATTTATTTAGTGAGTGGGAACAAAAACAACACGAATGGTTTTTCGCACTTGAAAATAGTATTAGCCAAAATCAGTCCTTTAATCACAACACTGACATTCAACAATCTAATTTTGCAAAATGGTACAGCAGCTTTAAAACCGAAAATGAAGATCTTAAAGCGATTATAGAACGATTTAAGATCCCACATGCGCGCTTGTATAGTCGCGCGAATAAGCTAATTGAACTAGTAAAAAAAGGCAATCCAAAACAAGCTCTTATTGACCTAAATATTGAGCGAAACAGCAATTTTATGCAATTAATTAGACTATTCGAATCAGCCAAAGAACAAATTATTTTAGATTATAAACCAATCATCATTTTCACAACTAAAGATGGTAGAAACCCACATATAGGACTACTTGTTGATAAAGTCGAGGATAATATCAGTTATAAAAAAGAAGATATCAAGCCTTTAGATAAGCTAACAGATGTAGGTTTTGACATTGATCCGCAGACCAAAAATATGATGCGAGGATTAATAAAACTTGAGCATAAACATAGCGTACTCATAGATCCCAGTGCAATCTTTAGACCCGATCACTTAATGCATCAACATGCTGAGGAAACAGCAGAATATGGATTGTTTTAGAAATGCATTTCTAGGTAGCAATCTATTTTAAAGGGCGCTAGTTTCTCAAGATTAAAAAATGGCAGTGCCCACAAGAGAGCCATATAGCAAATGCTGCTGTATTGGTCGAATGGGATATTGATGGGTTTTGTTGTGACTTTAGCGTCGGGAGTCGATTCGCCCAACCGACGTGATGGGTTTTGATTAAGTGTGTATGACTTGTCCGTTTATCACTTTTCTGCAGACGT